>NZ_BDBR01000033.1 GCF_001613085.1 Nocardia salmonicida NBRC 13393 | reverse complement strand
CCGCGGTCACGCGCGATCTTGCGGAAGAAGAAGTCCTGCGCCTGGATGGCGGTGGTGCCCTCGTAGAGGGAGTCGATCTTCGCGTCGCGGATGTACTGCTCGATCGGGTAGTCCTGCAGGAAGCCGGAGCCACCGAAGGTCTGCAGCGAATCGGTCAGGTACTGGTAGGCGCGCTCGGAGCCGACACCCTTGACGATCGGGAGCAACAGATCGTTCACGCGCGCTGCCAGATGGGCGTCAGCACCGGAAACCTGCTCGGCCACAACCGCATCCTGATGCGCTGCTGTGTACATATACAGCGCGCGCAAGCCCTCGGCGTAGGCCTTTTGCAGTGCCAGGCTGCGACGAACCTCCGGGTGGTGGGTGATGGTGACGCGCGCCGCCGCCTTGTCGCTCATCTGAGTAAGATCGGCACCCTGGACACGGGTCTTGGCGTAGTCCAGGGCGTGCAAATAGCCGGTAGACAACGTGGCGATTGCCTTGGTGCCCACCATCATTCGAGCGTGCTCGATAACCTCGAACATCTGCGTGATGCCCTTGTGTACCTCTCCGACGAGCCAGCCCTTGGCCGGAACGCCGTGGCCACCGAATGTAACCTCACAGGTGGCGGAAGCCTTTAAACCCATCTTGCGCTCGACGTTGGTGACGAACACGCCGTTGCGCTCGCCTAGTTCACCGGTTTCGCGGTCGAAGTGGAACTTCGGCACGAAGAATAGCGACAGGCCCTTGGTGCCAGGCCCGGCGCCCTGGGGGCGGGCCAGCACGAGATGCATGATGTTCGGAAACAGATCGTCGGCATCAGCCGAGGTGATGAACCGCTTGATGCCCTCAACGTGCCAGGAGCCGTCTCCCTGCTGTACGGCCCTGGTGCGGCCGGCGCCCACATCCGAACCCGCATCGGGCTCTGTCAACACCATCGTCGCGCCCCAGCCGTGCTCGACTGCGATCTGTGCCCACTTCTTCTGTTCGTCGGTCGCGTTGTTGAAGAAGATATTGGCGAACTGTGCCCCTGCCATGCCGTAAAAGTACGCTGCAGGCTGGGCGCCCAGAATGAGTTCCGACAGCGCCCACAGCACCGCCGACGGCACATCGATCCCACCCAGTTCAGATGCGATACCGAGCTTTTCGCAGCCGCTGTCGGCCAAGCTGCGGTAGGCGCTCTTGAACGACTCAGGCAGCGTCACAGTGTGAGTCGTTGGGTCGAAAACCGGCGGATTGCGATCGGCATCGGCGAACGATTCACCCAGCGGGCCTTCCGCAAGACGGCGAACCTCGTTGATCATCTCCTTGACGGTGTCGATATCGAGATCGCCGAACGCATCTGTATCTAGAACCGAACCCAGACCCATAATCTCGAAGAGGTTGAACTCCAGGTCGCGAACATTGCTTCTGTAATGCCCCATTCCGAATTCCTTTCCCTGCTACACGGCTCGCAGAGGGGAGAGGCGATTCTCGCCGATCTGGTCGCGTAGGCCGGAATCGGTGACACCTAGGCCCTCCGAAGGCGCCAGGCACAGCACCCCGACCTTGCCGATATGCGCGTTCTCCTGGATTCCTCTCGCAGCTTGTCCGACTTCGTCGAGAGGGTAAACCTCAGACAGCATCGGTGAGATGCGACCCTGCTGAATCAGCCGGTTGACCTGCCACTGCTCATAGAGATTGGCACCGTGGCTTCCGATAATCTTCTTCATTCGCATCCATAGATAGCGGTTGTCGAAGTTGTGCTCGTATCCAGTGCTCGAACCGCACGTGACGATCGTGCCGCCGCGTGCCGCGACGAAGACCGAAATGCCGAATGTCTCCCGACCAACATGCTCGAAAACGATTCTGGGATCCTCTCCGATCTCCTGCCGGATCATCTTTCCCAATTTGCGTCCGGCCCGGACTGTGGCATCGGGATCGGCCGAGATCTCCCCGATTTCGCGTCTGTCGATTACCATTTCGCAGCCGAGTCGGCGGGCGATCGCTGCCTTTTTCTCCGAACTGACCACGCCGACCGGTATTCCTCCGCCGTTGCGAACGAATTGCACGGCATATCCGCCCAGACCACCGGCCGCGCCCCAGATGAGGACTACGTCACCCTGCCGCATACGTGCGCCGTGATCACCGACCAGCATGCGGTAGGCCGTCCCCGCGCACAGCGGGTTGCAGGCCGCCTCTTCCCAGCTCAGGTGGTCGGCCTTGCGTAGCAGCTGACTTGCCCGGGCGACGGCGTAGTGCGCCAAGCCTCCGAAGTTGGTTTCGAAGCCCCACGCCCGCTGCTCGGTTCCCATCATGCCGTCGTGGTGAGTCAGTGGCTCTTGGTCGTCGACGTGCGCGGTAGCGACCACCACATTGTCGCCCACCTTCCAGTTGCGGACACCAGAGCCGACGCGGACCACGACACCCGACGCATCCGAGCCAAGTACGTGGAACGGTCGATCGTGTCGTGAGGCCCATCCACCCTGCTTCCCGTAGTGCTGCAGAAAGTTGAACGTAGGAAGTGGTTCGAAGGTGGCCGACCAAACCGTGTTGTAGTTCATCGCCGCCGCCATGACGGCGATCAGGACCTCGTCTGGGGCTAGCTCCGGCATTTCCACCGGCCCTACATGAATGGATTTCCGCACGTCCTTATCAGTCATGCCGGAGAACATCTCAATGTCCTCGGCACGCACATGCGCGGCAGTGTATCGGGCGGGAACCGCAATACGCTCGAGCTCATCGGGAGATGCGCCCGACACGACAGCAGCAGACAAATCGTCCATTTTAGATCCTTACGTTGGCGGCGTCAGCCGGTGTCTATCAGTGCGATTCGCGGGCGGCGGCGGTGACTATTTCAACCAAAACCCCGCCGCAGTCGCGGGGATGGAGAAAGGTGGCACGCGATCCCATCGAGGCCGTCCGCGGCGGATCGAAGAGCACGGACATACCGCCGACAGTGAGCATCGCCGATGTCCGATCAACATCAGCGCAACCGAACGCGATGTGGTGCACACCTTCGCCGCGCACCTGCAGAAACTTTCCGACCGGTGAATCCGTCCGGGTCGGTGCGAGCAATTGGATGTAGGTTGCTCCACCATCGTCGGCGCCGTTCAGCCGGAGCATCGCCTCGACGACACCTTGGTCGTCGTTGCGCTCGCGGTGACACACCTCGAGATCGAAGGCATTGCGATAGAGGAGCACCGCCTGATCCAGGTCACGGCAGGCGATGCCGACATGGTCGAGTCGGGTGAACATGGTCATCGCGCCCTCAGTCCCGCGGACCAACCTGTGGTCAGCACTGCTTTGAGTACCCGTCCTTGTCCGACCGCTGTCATCGCGTCGGTGTACTCGTTGAGTGGGTAGGTAGTGACGAGCGCCGATAGATCGAAGCGGGACGCCAGCGCGGGCAGGATCCGGACATACTCGACCAGATGTGCTCCGGAGAAGGCCCACGAACCCATGACATCGAGCTGCTGGCGCACGATATGATGCGGGTTGATGGTGGTGGGTCCGGCATCGGTGTACTGACCGACGATCAGATACGCGCCCCCACGGCGGGCGAACCCGATGCCCTGCGCGATCGCTTCGGGCACTCCCGTGCACTCGATGACGAGATCCGCTCCCTCGGGCGCCAGTTCACCCACCTGCCGAGCAGTTGCCTCGGGACCTTGGTCGATGATGTCGATGTGATGGTCACCGATACCGCACTGTTTCGCCTTTTCGAGCCGCCCGGCCGGCCCACCGACGACGATCACCTGTCGAGCACCGGCGAGTTGGGCGAAGGCTGCGGCGGCAAGGCCGACGGGCCCACTGCCCTGCACGACCACGGTCTCGCCCAAACGGACAGGTCGTCGTTCGAATAGGGCGTGGACCATGGTTGGTCCTGCGCAGGCGAACGACATGGCGGTGAGGTCGTCGATCGTATCCGGCACCTTGACCACGACGGCCCCGGAATGTAGCCGAATGTACTCGGCCCAGGCACCGACAAGGGAGTCCTCCTCTAGCGCAGCACGATTGACGCCGTATGTGCGACGAATCTCGCATAGCGTGGGTTCCCGGTACTGTCGGCACGGTACGCAGGTGCCACAAGCGATCGATGAGGCCCACATGACTCGGTCACCTGCAGAGAGCGGTTCGCCCAGCGCGTCTTTCACGCTGCCGCCGACTTTGTTGACGATTCCCAGCCCCTCGTGCCCGAGGATCATCGGCAGCGGAATCGGTAGATGCCCTTGCTGCAGATGTAGATCCGTGCCGCACACTCCACCGTAGGTGCAGGCGATCAGCAGTTCGCCGGCGTCGGGTTCAGGGACGGTAAACTCCCGCAGCGATGGCTCGACACCGAAGGTCTCGAGAACGACGGCCCGCGCCCTCACTTCTCGCTCCCCACAGGCGATTCCAGCGGGCGCACATCGTCGCCGACCAGATAGCTGGCGCGCGGCTGTGGGGTCCGAGGAAGATTGGAACACTCGTTGTAGGTTGCGATGAGCAGGCGTCGCGGTAGCGGCGACATGTTGGGCGCCGAGCCGTGGACAACCTCCGGGGAGAACAGGATCAGCGAACCGGCCGGAGCCTGCACGCTTCGCATGCCGAATTTATCCACCGAATTGGCAATGTGCTGTGGCCGGAGGGCGATATTCTCCGGGTCGAGGTGCAGCTCGTCGGCCGACGAATCGTCACGGTTGTCACGGAGAATGCCAGCCCGGTGCGAGCCGGGTATGAAGGTCAACGGGCCGTTGAACTCGGTGGCCTCGTCCAGGAGGAGCGCAGCGTTGACGAGTCGGGGGGCAGGCAGTCGGTCGGCAATCTTCCACGCGGTGTAGTCCTGATGCCACGACACGCGGTCCCTGCCGAAGGCGGGCTTTACATTGATCTTGAACTGGTAGATGTAGACCTGCCCTCCCACGAGCGTACGTGCCGGGTGCAGCATCCGTGGTGAACGAATGAGTTCGGCGAATTCGTCGACGCGCTGGTTCGAGGCGTACAGAGCCGCCAGTGCGTTGGACTCCTCGTCGAGGATTCTATGCGGGCCGTCGGTGTCGTCGGAGTCCATGGCATCGAGAAGGAGAGCGACTTCATACTCGCTGAACACGGACTCCAGCACGAGAAATCCATCGGTTTTATAACTGTGGACATGTTGATCGGTCAGCTGCATTTCCAACAACCTTTGTTTCAGTTCTTTACACGTACGGGAAGGGATATCAATCCGTGGGTAATCGAGCTGGACTGCCACTGGAGCGTGTCGAGATCCGCAGCGGCGGAAATATCGGAGTAGTGGGCGAGCAGACTGGACACTGCAACCTGGGCCTCGCGGCGTGCAAGTGCCGCACCTGCGCAGCGGTGAATTCCGTACCCGAATGCGAGATGCCGATTGTCGGGCCGGTTCGGGTCCAGCTCGTCCGGTCGCTCGAATTTGCTTGGGTCACGGTTGGCGCTGGACAGGGACACCACGATCACCTGCCCTGCCTCGATCCTCTGCCCGCCGATCTGGATCGGCGCAGTCGTAAAGCGCGGTGGCGAGACATTTCCGGAGCTCTCGTGGCGCAGCATCTCTTCGATGAATGCTGGAACGAGGTCGGGGCTCGTACGTAGTTCTTTTATCAATAACGGCCGACGCAACAGCGTCAGTACGGAATTTCCGATGAGTGCTGCGGTCGTCTCCTGCCCACCGAGAAGCAGCGCGTTCACCATGGCGACCAGCTCCTGCCGGTCGAGACGCTCGCCGTCGTCGGACGGGCTCATCAGTTCGGAGAGGAAGTCGGTGGCGGGTCGTCCATCGCGAAGGTCCATCAGTCGGTAGACGTACGCCTCGAAACTGGCCGCGGCGGCGTACTTCTCGACAACGTCGGCGGCCGACAGCTGGGTCCGCAGCCAGCCCTGGAACTTCCCGCGGTCAGAGGGGTCGATGCCGATCAATTCGCACACGACGGTAACAGTGAAAGGATAGGCATAGTCTCGAAGAATGTCGAACTCGGTCGCCGCACCTATCGATTCGATAATGGATCCCGCGATAGCAGGGATCCTCGAATCGAACTCGCGGATCGCGCGTCCAGCGAGCGCCTTCATTGCTATTTTGCGCAGGCGCGTATGACGAGGTGGGTCGGAATACACGAGGTTGTTGTTCACTGGTGGGTCCAGTCGAAGAGGGATATTCGCGGCTTCCTGGGCCAACTCGCCGGCAGGTCCGTACAGATCCTTGCTAATGGTCGGGTCGCTGAGAACTTGCTTGGCTTGGTCATATCCGGTTACCATCCACGCCCGCAGCCCATTGGGCAGCTGGACGTTGTGTACTCGGCCGCGTTCGTTCAGAACGCGGTAGGTGGCCTGCGGGTCTTGGTAGAAATCAGCGGTCAGCTGATGAATCGAATCGGTGGTCATCGTTCGTCCTTGCGTAAATTGTCCGTTCGGGACCGCCGAAACATCAGCGTCCCCAGGAAGGTCAGAACTCCCATGACAGCGGCCACCTCGAAGGCCGATGTCACGCCGTCGACGAGAACCTGCTCAGGAGACGCAGCCACGTGTCTGGTCGAGCCTCCGAATACAGTGATCAGAACGGCCAATCCGACTGACGCGCCGGTTTGCTGAACCGTTTGCAGCGCCCCGCCCGCCACTCCGGCCAGATCCGACGGGATATCGGTCATGACGATGATGCTGAGCGGCATAAGGGTGAGCCCGGTGCCGCATCCCATCAACGTCACCGTCAGGAGCACCAGCGGGAAATACGAGGTTTCGGTCGACAATTGGGTCGGAAGTATCAGCCCGGCGATCAGTAGGAGCGCACCGACCATAGTGACTCGTCGGGGTCCGAAACGCTCCAGCACGTACGGGTTGATTCGCATGATCGCTAACATCAGCAAGGCCGTGGGAAGAAATGCGATTCCCGTGGCGAGGGGGCCCATGTCGAGGGCTTCCTGCAGATACAGGGTCATGAAGAAGAACATCGACATGCTGCCCATATAGCCGACGAATGCCGTGCTGTATGCGGCCGCGCGGTTGCGATCGGCGAACAGTCGCAGCGGCAACATTGGCTGTGCCGAATTGTGTTCTATGACAAGGAATATCACGGCCAGAATCGCGCCGAGTGACAATGCGCCACCGGCCGCGGGATCGTTCCAGCCGTGCGAGCCGGCACGGATGAATCCGTACACCAGCATGGCGACCCCGGCCGTAGCGGTCATCGCCCCGGGAAGATCCAACCGCCCTGGGTTCCTTGGTACGAACGGCAATCGTCGTAGCGTTGCGACGAGCGCGAACCCACCGAGCGGGCCGTTGATGAAGAGCACCGACCGCCAGGTCAGCCATTCGGTGAGCAGGCCACCGACGACCAACCCGAGTGTGAACCCTGCACCCGCCATTCCCGAATACAGAGCCAATGCCTTCATTCGGGCCTTGCGCTCGGTGAAGAGAGTCGCCAGCAGGGCAAGTGCGTTCGGCCCTGCGAGTGCCGCGCCGACGCCCTGTGTTACCCGGGCAACGATCAGGCAGACGGGTTCCTGCGCCAGTCCGCCGACCAGCGAAGCTATTGTGAACAGCGAGACGCCGACGATGAATACCCGATGTCGCCCAAGCAGGTCGCCGGCCCGTCCACCTAGCAGGAGCAGCCCGCCGAATACCAGCGTGTATGCATCAATCACCCACGACAGTCCGGTCGGGCTGAAATTCAGATCGGATTTGATCTGCGGGAGTGCGACGTTCATAACGGTCACATCGACGATGATCATCAACTGGCACACGAGCAGGCCCGCCAGGGTCAGAAATTCTCGGCGATTTGCAGATGAATTAGCCTGGAGTGCAATGGAATTAGACAAGACAACTCCGAACGTTCGCTCAGGAGACGGAAATGCGTAGCATTTTCCTAGGCGCCTCGGGGGAGTAGGCGGCCCTACCGTGAACTACGCGCAGATTGTCCATGATCAAGATCTGGCCAACCTTCCATCGGTGAAGGTAGGTGACTTCCGGTCGGCGGAACACAGCATCGAGTCGTTCGAACAAGGCGAGGCTCTGTTCTCTGGAGCAGCCGATCACCGCTGCGTGGAAATTTCGTGTCGGGTCTTCCGGATAGTCCACGCCCACGCAGAGCGAATCACCGCCTGTAACCGGGTCCACTTGAACTGGAGCGACGACCACAGGATTGCCTTCCGGCCGTTCTACATAGAACCCGGAGACATTCGACTGGTACTCGATCTCGATATCGCGCAACGTGGCGATGAGGTCGCTCGGGGCCGCGGCGAAGAAGGCGCAGCTGCTGGCGATCAGTGTCTCGCCTCCAGTCGGCGGAGCTTCCAAGCATTCCAGCCCGACGTAACGGACACTATTGGCATTGAGGAAACCGTCAACATGCATCGGGATCGCTCCGGTCCGAAACTGTGAATTGTTGGTCTCCGGTCGCTGCTCCTGGATCAACTTGTTGCCGTAGCGATACTCAACCGGCTTACCGAGCGGAGCCATAACGTCCTCCAGGGACAGGCGCACCTCGCCGTCAGGTTCGAGCACTACGAATCCGTACTTTTCCAGCTTGTCACGGTATGGGGATTGTGGCCGACGGTCGCAGCGTGCGCGATCGGCCAGGGTTCTCATGTCGGTAGTCGGCTCCACAGCAATGTCCTTTGTCGAATGGAGAAACGTGTCACTCGGCCCGGTGAGCGATACCTACGGTGTATTCGGCGTAAGCCGTTGCAACGGGCCCAAATTGGAGCGCTGCATGCGACCCCGCAGTGTGGACATCGCGCCACAAACGCTGTAACGGGGCACTCGCACTGTGCCCGTCCGAGCCCGATGCGCGGAAGAGCCGATCGACGGCATCGACTAAAAGCTCTGCGGCGTAGGCACAGTCGCGTCGGTTACGCGCAACCTCCGCCCAGCCGACGGTCGGCGCTGAGTCGGCCACGCACGCGACTCGACCGAGAATCAGAGCCGCCGCGTCGATCTCACTCGCCGCGCGGGTGAACAACGGCGCGGCGTAGGTGAGATCCCGCGCCGCGGGCAGTTGTCGCCAGAGCTGTAGGGCGCCGCGGGCCGCACCCAGTATCGGCACACAGAACGCCAAGGAGTTGACGGCCAGTATGGGGACCGCCCGCCCATCTGGACCCATTGGTGGAGAGAGGATCTCGGTAAGCGCGCTCGAGGAGAAGGTCAGCGCCGTCGGAACGAACAGTCGCTCGGCGACTACGGTATGGCTGCCCGTCGCCCGCATGCCGGCGTTGTGCCATGTTCGTTCGACATGGATATCCGACTGGGGCACCAGGAATATCCGTCCGGGACGCTCGGCGTTGGTATCGGCGATAGCGGCCAGAAGTACCCAGTCCGCGCATTCGGAGGCCGACACGGTCGGCCACACTCCCGACAGCAGCCAGCCGTCGTCGACAGGGGTTGCGATACCCTTGGGAAGTACGCCACCGGCTATGAGCACATCGGGTCCGTCGCCCCACAGGCGTCGTTGTCCTTCGACCGGTAGCGAACAGGCCGCCCGTGCCATGAGTGCGGCCAGGGCAGCACACCACGCTGTGGCCGGGCACTGGGTGCCGATGGCGGCGGCTGCTCTGGCCAGTGCGGTGAACGATCCGCCGGCGCCCCCGAATTCGGGCGGCGCGAAATGGCGTGCGAAGCCCGCGTCGACCACAGCGCTGATCACGGCAGGGTCCAGGGTCCGTGCCGCCTCGGCCAGTTCGGCCTTGTCGGCGGCCAGTTCTGCGACGTCAGTGGCGCGCGCGGTCAGTCTCGCGTCGTGGTCTTCTTCGAGTGTCGTCATATGCCCACCCTCCGCGTCACGCATCCGACGATTTCCTCAGTGAGACGAACGACGGTCACCGGTTCCCGAAAGAATCCGGCGGCATCGAATTCGATGTCGTATCGCTCCTCGAGTGCGCTCAGTACCCGAACCAGATTCACCGAGTTGACCCCGGCGGTGATCAGATCTGCGGCGAATTCTTCGGGAGAGATCCGGTAGCCGCTCGCGCTGAGCTCGTCGGCGATCACCTGTTTGATATCAGCTTCATTCATCGAAAAGTACCTCGATCTCATTCCGGATGCGCTGGGCATTTCCCTCGCCGAACACGTCGAAATGCCCGCCACTCAGCACAATGCTTCGTCGCAGGTCCGCGGCCCGACTCCACGCCTGTGGGTCCAGCTCTGCTGGATGCTCCGCGGCTCGCAGTTCGACCACCGGGGGCATGATCGCGTGGGGCTGCCAATCGCGCAGTGACAACATGTTTTGTTGATAGACCTCGAACCTGCTTCGCAGGCCAGGGTCGGTGGCCACATCCGCCTCGTGGGCGGCCACACCGCCCGCCTGGCGCACATCATCCACAAATCCCGCCAGCAAGGCCGACTCGCGAATGTCGCACCCTCGCGCGGCCATCGACACGGGGGTGTCGATCACCACGATTCCTCGCACCGGGTGCGGAGCTGCACACGCGGTCTCGACGGCGAGCGCTCCGCCGAACGACCACCCTGCAAAAACGGTGGGAACTTTCGAGCCGGCGTCATCCGATTCGAGTTCGCGCAGGCAGGCGGCGGCAAGATCGACCATCGAAGGGTGATCGTCGAGGGGATGATCGAACCCGACCACGCGCACATCCAGATCGCTTGCCAAAGTGCGGATTAGCTGGGAATAGCACGAGACGCCGCCACCGACGGGTGGAAAGAAGATCACCCGCCCACGTGGACGCGTCACCTTCCGGGGCGCGAAACTCCACACCGCCGATTCACCCGGAGGGCGGGTATCCGCACACAGCGCGGCCAATCCTGGCAGCGTGGGATCGCTAATAAACCGCCCGAAGGGAATGTCGTGACCCAGTTTCGTCCGCAGCAACGACAGCAGCCGAATGGCATCCAGCGAGCCGCCGCCGGATTCGAAGAAGCCGCTCCGCCCTGGCGCATGGCCCAGAACCTCGGTCCAGCACGCAGCCACCTCCTGCGCGTGCAGGCTGGTGTCGGTCGGTTCGCCTATACCGGTGGTCGGGGGTGCGGCGTCACGCAGCCGCCGGTGATCAACTTTTCCATTATCTGTTAGCGGTAGTTCATCTACTGAGACGAGAGCATAGGGAACCATATAGCTGGGTAATTCGTCCCGCAGGAGGGCCATGGCCTGCGTCATCCAGGTAGGCGGAGCGTGCTCAGACACGACGACATATGCGGCGACACCGCCACCGTCGTCGCTGACGCAGACCGCGCTGCGCCGGATGTACTCAATGGCGTTGAGTGCGAATTCGATCTCGCCCAGCTCGATGCGGTGCCCGTTGACCTTCACCTGACTGTCCACGCGGCCCAGGAATTCGATAACGCCGTTGCGGTCGCGCCGACCGCGGTCACCGGTCCGGTAGATCCACCCGTACTCGGGATCGTCGCTGAACGCATCTGCGGTCCGCTCGGGATCGTCGAAGTAGCCGTCGGCTACACCGCGGCCTGCGATATAGATGTCGCCCACCTGCCAGTTTGCGCACACTCGACGCTGGTCGTCCAACACCAGAATGTCCTGCCCGGGCAGCGACGTTCCGTACGGAATCGAGCGGCCGAGGCAGTCGCCCGGGGCGATGCGGTGGTAGATCGACCAGATCGAACCCTCCGTCGCACCGCCGAGACTGATCACATCAGAGTTGGGTGAGATCCGCTTCAGGTCGCCGGGCAACTGCAGGGGAATCCAATCCCCGCTGAGCATGTAGAGGCGCACTGATGGGAGCGCCACGCCTTCCTCTGAGAGCAGCGCGGCCAGCGCGGGGGCCGAATTCCACACCGTTACATCGTGTTCAGTCAGAATTCGGGTCCATGACGCGGGAGCTCGGGCGGTGTCTTCCGACAGTGTCACGACGGTCGCGCCGACTAGTAGAGGGCCGAAAATGTCGTAGATCGACAGGTCGAATCCAATGGACGACACCGCAACAACAGAATCCGAACGTTTCAACCCGACCAGATCGTTGACCGCCTCGATCGTGTTCAGCACTGCCGCGTGCCGGATCACGACACCCTTCGGCTCGCCGGTTGAACCGGAGGTGAAGATCACGTATGCCACTTCTGTCGAGCCACGCTGCCGCACAGGATGGTTCGACTGCGGAGGCATCCCGCCATGCACGGTCATCGTTTTGACACCGCGCCGCCGCCACTCGTCGACCGCGCCGTCGTCGCCGTCGGTCACGACGAAGCGCAGACCCAGCTGGCGGGTTATGCGGTCGAGTCGACCCCCGGGTAGCGCGGCGTCGAGTGGCACAAACACGCAACCCGCCAGTAGTGCTCCGAGTACCGCCACCACCTGGCCGCGCCCGCGCGTCAGGTGGATTCCGACATGGTCGCCGATAGCGGCCCCTGCGGTTACGAGCCGGTTCGCGACGTCCGCAGCGGCTTGGGTCAGTTCGGCGTAGCTGAGAACACCGTCGGCGTCGCGCACCGCAGACACGTTGGGCATGCGCTCGGCGATGGATAGCACCCGGCGACTCAGTGTGTCGTGTGCCCCGGACACTGTCCGTCGCGCCGGACGAACCCAGAAATGGTCATCGGTCGCCAGTCGCCGCGTAACCCGAATGTACTGCTCGATGACGTCGTCGACGAATTCGGAATCGAATGCTTCTGTGCGCCAGTCGAAACCAAGAAGTATCGAGCTGTCGGAGTCAACACCGACTTGATGGTCGAGCAGTACCTGCGGCACACGCATCTGGATGCTGTCCCAGTCCCGCCGCAACCCCAGCGCCCGTTCCCGCTCGCTGTCGAGTTCTACTGCGGTGAATGCGAAAGGGTGGGCTAGGCGCCGCTGATCGGCGGAGGGGTCTGTAAGCCGCGCGATGTCGATCCCGCTGAGCGACGAGTGTAGTGAATGCTCCAGATAGCAGGACTGCACGTCGCGGGCGACGGTTACGAAATCACGGCCATCGATCGCCGGAATCAGCAGTGGCACAGTACTTCCGAAGTTCCCGATCGCCGAGCCGCCGTTTTGAGGCTGGCGTTGGGGCTGGACCAGTGTGATGGTGTGGGCCCGGCCCCCACTCATCGAACCGAGCAGCATCCCGTACACGGCGAGGAACATCATCGGCAGGGTGAGCCCGTGGCCACGTGCCTTTGTGGCCAACGCCTTTCCTGTATGGGAGTCGATCCGCACGATACGGTGCATCACGGTGTAGCCGGCGTGCCGCCACCCCGGCCGCAATGGCAACTCGGCTGCCTCTGGAAGAGTCGGTGCGACTGCGCGCCAATATTTTTCGTCGCGTGCGCGTGGGACATCGGTTGGTGCAGGGGCGATGGTCTCGGATTCGTCGCACAGGTCGTCTGATACCAGGTTGGCCAGAAAGCGTGCCAGCCCAACCCCATCCATCAACCACATGGCATAGACGATGTGCAGCCTGGCCCGGTCGGTGGCGCGGACCACGGTGATCCGCATCTGCGGCCAGTCCTCAAACTCCAGACTGTGGTCGCGGAATTCGGCGGCAACCGTGGCGTCGACGGTGTCGAAGGTGTCCGCGGTGGTGTCGAGGACCGAGACAGTGAGCGTGGCATTCTCGGCCACCGGGCTCGGGGTCAGGTCATCGCCGATACGGGTGCGCAAGATCGGATGGGCGCCGATCAGACGATCGGCACGCTGCTGCAGACTCTCAACGAGGCCGACGTCCAAATCGCAGGCCAGGTAGTACCGGGCTGGACTGCGTAGTTCGAGTCCATCCTGGTCGCCGACCAGGTACGCGCGCTGAATCGGACCGAGAACGATATCGGAGGGCGAAGTGACCCCTGCGAATTCAGACATGGATAGTCTCCTGTCCCGCATCGATCACTCGCAGAAGGATGCGGTGCACGTTGTGGATGATCTCGGCCCCGCCGATCCCCCGGCGGTAGTAGTACGTCATAACCATGTCCGGGCCGGACATCTGGAGTTCTCCCTGGAGCTGGTAGCGCAGCGACCGTCCCAACGACCGCGGCCGCCAGGATCCGAGGTCGCGAATCCGCCCACCACGCGGCACGGGGCGCTGATTGAACAGGACAGTAGACAGCGGGAAGTCGTCCGTGGCGGGCAGATCGAGGTCGGCAATGCGCTGGTCGAACTCCCAGTCCCCGTGGTCGGTCCCAGCAGCCAGCTGGTCGGCCAAAGCAGTGACCGCCTCAGGAAATGCCGCTGAACCGGTTCCCCGCACGACGAGGGTGCCGGTGAACATGCCAACCACAGACGAATCCAAGCCGGCCCGA
The DNA here is from genome assembly GCF_001613085.1 of Nocardia salmonicida NBRC 13393. Classification (GTDB taxonomy): domain Bacteria; phylum Actinomycetota; class Actinomycetes; order Mycobacteriales; family Mycobacteriaceae; genus Nocardia; species Nocardia salmonicida. The sequence goes on along the minus strand of NZ_BDBR01000033.1, from coordinate 101,904 downwards.
TGCTGACTGGCGACGATGATCGGTACCTGCTCGATGCCGAAGGCGGTGCCGACAGCGGCCTCGAAGGCGGCGAGTACCACTGTGAATGCGGACACACCCAGTGCTTTCGCGACTCGGTGGATTCCGCGGGTGTGGAGCACCCCAAACGGCAAGGACAGCAATTCACCGGATGCTCCGTCCCTGTCCTCCGACTCGGGCAGGTGTATCTGGTCGACACCGGCAAGGAGGTGCTGCCAATAGGCTGCGGCCGCACCGCGGCGGTCCGATCGCGCAGTCGCCAAGCAGTACGCGCGGTAAGAGCCCGAACCGGTGACCGTATTGCGCGGCCCTCCGGAGACGGCCGCGTGCAGATCGGCCGCCAGTACATCCATCCCCGGGCCGTCCACGAACAGGTGGTGCGCAGCAACGATCGCCGAGCATCCATCAGTCCCTCGCACCAGGACAACCCGTAGTGGTGGGGGCGAGGTGGGATCGATCAGCTCGGCCACCAGCGTGGCACGGGCGGACTCGACACCATCGTGAAACTCCGATGTGGACGTCTTTGCCGCCAGATCAATCACGCCGACTGAGGCCATCAAATTCGCTGCTGGAGTGTAGGTTTGGCGCTGCCAGTTGTCGTCGAGTGCAAGTCCGAGGACGTCGTGCCGCTCGAAGAGCATGCGCAGCGCGCCTTCGATCGACTCGCCGGTCAACGGTTGACTGAACCGTATCTCCCGAGATAGGTTGCACCAGTTTGCATTACCGCGCGCCATGCAGATCCGCATATACGCGACCTGGCGGGTCGCCAGCGGGTAGTCATTGGTGGGTTCGGCCTCAACTTCGACGGTCCGTTCTACTGGAGTCGTCGCGCAGTCGCTTCGCCGCAGATAGATTTCGTCGGCCAGTCCACGAGTGTTGCGCAGGCCAAATCCTACGTGTGCCGTGAGCCGGATCCCGTATGCGCGGTTGATCCTCGCGACGATATCGAGCATGTCGAGGGAGGTCACTCCGGCCTCGACGAAGCTGGTGTCGACGTCATCCAGCCGCAGCATGGCGCACAGCTGCTGCTCGATCTCGGGTCGGCTGTGCGTAGTCGTTGTCGTTTCGGTCAGCGGGGTCTGAGTGACATTGTGGCGCAGAGAGGCCAGCAAGGCGCGGCGGTCGACCTTGCCATTGCGTAGCACGGGAAGAGCCGACAGGAGGTGAAGGGCGAATCGCGGCAGGCCGAAACGCCTGCCGAGCGCATGGATGGTGTCATGGAGGTCGTTGTCATCGTCGGCGCGGTCTATGGCAACGAAGACTTGCGGGCCATCCTGGTCGTCCACCACGCACTGCAGGGCGTCCTGCAGATCCTCGACGGCATCAACAAACTGGTGGAATGATATTCGCCGGCCACCGTACTTGATGTCGTTGCCCACACGGCCCACAACGACCAGCTCGCCGTCATCGGTGAGGTATCCGAGGTCGCCGGTCGGCAGCGGATTCGGAATCGACACGATCCTGTGAGGTCCACTAGATTCGGCGCCCAGCAAGCCGAGCGCGGGCGACTCAACAGTCAGAAACACCTCACCGACCCCGGAGCCGTCGTCGGCCACCGCCACCTCGATCCCCGGCCGTGGAACACCCACCGGTACGGGTTGGTGTTGAGAGTCTTGTGCGTTTCTGCGGTACAGCTGGGCGAGTGTGGCTTCGGTCTGTCCGTACAGGTTCACGATTTCGGCGTTCGGTGCCAGCGTCGACAATTGCTGCACGACCCGTCTGCTCAACACCTCGCCTGCACAGAAAATCAGGCGGAGGCCGGTGAGTACGGTTCTCGCCAACCTCGGTTCGGCGGCCAGCCTTGTTGCTACGGACGGCACCAGAAACACTACCGTCGGCCTTGTGTCGATCAGGTGGTCAGCGAGGCTCGACAGATCTGACTGTGCGTCTACGGGGGGTAGCGCCAGCGTGCCGCCGACGCCGAGTACGCCGAGCAGCTCACGCAATGAGGGATCGAAGTTTACTCTGGTCAAGGCTGCGCAACGGTCGGTGTGGGTGAGGCCGAACTCCTTACCGAACCACATGAGGAAGTCGCGCAGTCCGCGCTGGCTGCCGACAATGGCCTTGGGTTCGCCGGTAGACCCCGAGGTCGGGATCACATAGCTCGCATCGGGATCAGTGAAAGTGCGTGCGGCCTTCGCGGGTTCGAGTGCGGAGTCGACCACGATCGCGCCGGTGCCCGATTCGATGACGATCTCGACTGCACCCGGTGCCGCTCCAATGTATTGGTCGACTGTGGTCACGTCGGTGCTGATTACCACCGCCGGGGCCATTCGCTGCTCCAGCCAGGAGTACCGATCGGCGGTCGATCCGGCGTCGACCGGCACTGGCACGGCTCCTACTCGCCATGCCGCCAGCAACCCTACGAGGTAGGCCGGACACAGGGGTCCCATGACGAGAACGCCTGCGCGCGGAGGCACGAGTGCGGTGAGTCGATGGGCCAGGGCTGCGACGGTGTTTTCGAGATCGGCATAGGTCAGGCGGTGATCACCCCATTCGACGGCGATATCGGCGGGAGATCCGCTGATGAAGTCCCGGTCCGCCCTGGATCCTCCGACAACTCGTCGGACCGTTTTGTAGTCGGTTTTGCCGACCGCGGTCCGAGGCACAGCGTCGGCAAACAGATATAGCTGCGGCAGTTGATACGGGCGCAGTTGTCGTGCGACCCGTCGGCGAATCGCCTCGGCTTCTCGGGGGCCGTCCGCGACGATCAATGCTGCGACCTGCTCACCGCCGGTGCCGTCGTCTACCCCGACCACCGCGCAGTCAGCGACTCCCTCGCAAGCACGCAGTGCGTTCTCGACCTCGATTGGCGCGACCTTGTTTCCGGTCACATTGATGAAGGTGGATTTTCGGCCTCGCACCGACCAACCGCGCGGCTCCACCCCGACCAAGTCATGAGTACGCAGCCAACCGTCGGCAAATGTTGCCTGCTCAGCGTCAGGATCGCGGTAGTACCCGCGGGCGAGTGACGGGCCACGCACGAGGAGTTCGAACGCTGGCGTGCTGTCACATTCGTCTGGCTCCAGCCGAATCTCGATGTCCGGCAACGGAAGTCCGATCATGCCGGGTCCAGCGTAGTCGGCGTCCCAGGCGATGATGCCGATCTCGCCGAGACCGTACCCCTGCCGCAGTGGCAGGTCGAATCGCTCGATGAACCGCGCCTGCGTATCGGCGGAAATGGGCGCGCTGCCTGTCAGGGCCAGGCGCAGCGACGACAGCATCGAAGCACCCACACCTTGCGCCCCGACGAGCATCTGATACATCACAGGCAGCCCGCTGACGATCGTCACCGCATGGTCGTGGATCGCCCGCGCCAATCCGCGGGCCGTCAAGTGCGACCCACGGGTGAACACGACCGTCGCACCGGATAGAAGGGTGGGCAGGGTCAGGACGTCGATCCCGTGCCCGTGCCACAGGGGGAGGGCGCACAGCACGACGTCCGTCGGCCGCAACGCGCTCTCATGGCGCCAGGACTGCACGCGGGCGGCGACCGCCGCCTGGGTCATCACGATGCCTTTAGGCTCACCGGTCGATCCCGAAGTGCAGTGCACGACGAAGTCGCTCGAATGGTAGGCGTGTGCTCTGCGCCCCTCGGCGCCAACCTCCTCGACCCGAATTGACCCGGATCCGGTGTCACCGTCGCGGAGGAGGAAATCCACATCGAATTTTGCGGTCGAGCGCTCCAGATCGGTCGGGATCGACCGGCCGTCGAGCAGCACGATCACCAGATCGCGATCGGCCGCCGCGAAATATGTGGCGACGAATCCGAGTGGATCGTCTACTGCCAGCCCAAATACCCGACCGGAGTACGCGGCCATATCGAGGGATTCGGCAATAGTGTCCACCGTCTCGAGTAGTCGACTGTAGGAGGTGACGGCACCGTCGAAACCGACGAGCGCCGGCGCGTCGGGCTGCTGCACGGCGATATGACGTAGGTTGGAATACAACGACATCAATTCGCGCCGACCGCTTTCTCGTCGGAAGCACCGAGAATGCGGCTGAAATGCTTGTGCATGGCTTTCTCCCGAAACGCCTCGCGATGGACTGCCTGCGAGCGCGGAAGGGTGCGCTGCAAGGCGGTCCGCATGGGCTCGGTGAGAACTCTCTTAGTTCCGGAGAACGCAACGCGCGGATACCTGCCGAGCCGCTGGGCTCGGGCCACGGCCCGGGCGCTCAGGAACTCCGGCTCGCATACCTCGTCGACCATTGCATACCGTAGCGCGGCCTCGGGACCGATGGGCTGACACGACATGATCACATGGCGCGATACGTCGTAGCCGCAGGCAGTCGCCAGAACGGTCCCGCCGACTGAGGCACCGATTCCGTGCTCCAGTTCAGGCATGATGAAGTCGGCACGGGAGGACATGATCTTCCAGTCGAACATCATCGCCAGCTGGAATCCGAGGCCGATGGCGTGGTGGTCCACTGCAGCGACTGCCGGTTTTCCGCAGTTCAGCACCGCCAGATAGAGGTCGGTGCACCAGCCGATGGTTTCATTGACAACGTCGTCGTTCAACAGCATTTGAGCTTCGTTGAAGTCGCCCCCGGCGCTGAAGCAGCGATCGCGCCCACCGGTGACGACGACCGCGGTAACCTCGTCGTCACGATCGGCGTCGGCGAGGGCACTCATCAAGTCCGCAGCGGTCTGTTTACCGATCGGATTTGTATATTTCTCGTGCGCCAACGTCAGTACGCGCACGCCCGCTACATCAGCGATCTCGATTCGCTTCACAACGAAACCCCTAAAGTGTCAATTGCTTCGGCTCGGTAGGCGGCGATCGCTGCCTCGAGACAGTCGTCAGAGTGAATCGGCCCGGTCGGGGATTCGAGGAGCGCTTCCACCAGTCGGGACTCGATCAGCCCGTAGAACCGTTCGGTGTCGACCTGCTCGGCACCAATCAGGCGTGCTACGGCCCCATCGAGGTTCCGTTCGACACCGCTGCCGTGATGCAGTGCCTGCTTGGGGCGCCATGCGACGCTGTCGGGGAGTAGCTGCTCGGCTGCCAGGCGCATGTGTCCTTTCTCCCTGTCCCGATACCGCATGACCTCGGGCGCGGTATCCAGGGCGGCCTGAATGACCGAGGCGTTCCAGTACATGTGCCGCAGCGAATATCCGTGGGCAGCAGCCCCGACGCCGGTGAGTTCAGAACTCGATGCCGCTTCCGATAGCCTTTCGGCGACCGCCTTTTGCATATCTGCCACCGGGCCCGATCCGACGCGGTGGCCCGAATTGATGAGGTCCGCGCCCACGCCGGTCAGGATGGTGCCGGCGGGGATCGTGCCCTGCCGATAGACCGCCACGAGATTTACACCCGCCGCAATGGCCTCGCGGTCAGTCGTCCCGAGCATCCGAATCGTTTCAGGCAGGGCACGCAGAATGTCGTCCTCGGACAACGCGATCCTCTGCACTGGAATATCCAGATGCGCGCCTAGTTCGTCCGCCCCCGCGTACTCGTCTCCCCATGGTGTGCCGAGACTAGCCATGTGGTCGACCATTCCCGCCTCCTGTGCCAGGACGGCGACCAGACCGGAATCCACCCCTCCGGAAACCACGACTGTGGTCGGACGCGGTCGACCGACTGCCGTGATCTCGCGGCGCAAAGCGGCGATCTGTCGGGCTCCGGCCTCGTGTGCGGTCTCGCCGACGATCAGTGAGGGCGTCCAGCGCTCTGTCACCGTGTCGTCGACGATGAGGTGGTCGTGGGTCGCGGCCGGGGAGAACGTCAAAGTCCTCCCCGCACCAATGGGGTGGAGGGTGTGATCGGCGCGCGAACGGGTTGACTTAGCGATGCGCGCGAGCAGACCTACCCGATCGGTTCCGACGAGAAAGCGGTCAGAACCGGGACTTCCCCAGTAGTAGAGCGTCGTAGGATTCAGCCGACTCGTGCGGACTACGACCGCGTGGTTGTCCCACTCGATCGTGCTGCAGCTATCGATACCGCCTGCGGGCAACGGCCAATTTCGGCCGAACTTCTCGACCGTTAGAATCCCAGTCTCCGCAGCCGCAGAGCCTTTGTCATCGGTGATCTCGAGTCCGAACTGGGTGCTCCTGACTTCCAGGGCCACCGAGGGGTAGTTTGTCATTTCAACCTCCGACATCAGGCAACCGACAGTCGAATCAGTTTTCGGGGTTGATTCGGAAATGCCGCGCGACCGTGCAGAACTCGCCGATTGTCAAGCACCACAATCTCGCCGACCCGCCACCTGTGCGTATAGAGAACGCTCGGAAGATGCAGTGTCTCTTCGATTCTGCACAGTAGCGCGGCGCTTTCGTCGGTGTTGTAGCCGACGACGGCAGCGTCGTGAGTGCGCATTGGATCGCTTGGATCAGTGAATCCGACGACGACCTTCTGTTCGCCCGTATCGGGGTCGACTTGAATCGGCGCCAGGCGCGGATGGTCGCCCTCGGCGCGGTCTTTGTAATAGCCTCCGATTCGATTTCGGTATTCGATGACGATGTTTCGCATCGTGTCGAGCAGGTCCCTCGGAGCATTGTCGAAGAAGGCGGCCGATCGCGCGACCAGCGTTTCCCCGCCGACCTCGGGTGCCTTCTCGCACTGCATGCCGATGTACTTCACCGACGGGCCCGAGTTAAATGTGGAATCCGCGTGCAGCCGCATGCCCTTGGTGGTGAATTGCAAGTTATCCGAACCCTCTTGCGGTTCGAGCGCTAACGTAGTGCCGAACCCGTACTCGACTGGAGAACCCAGCGGTAACATGACGTCCTCCAGCTGGATGCTGTGCTCGCTGGTATCGATCGGCTCGATAATTGCAATGCCGAATCTTTTGAGCCTATCCTGGATTTCCCCACGCCAATTCGACGCCGAGACAGTCACCTGTTCAGCTATTTCTTGCACGTCAAACATTCTTGTCCCCGTTACTCCGAGCAGAATTGAGCCACATCTCGGCCTAGCTGGTATTCGAACCCCACATGCCGACTGGCCGATACCGGCACAGCGATCGAAGGGCCTGTCGTCCGAATATTGATTCGGATCTGTGCAACATCTTCGGTCTGTCATCCACCGTAGGTCAGCTCGTACGGTGCGCGCTAGAGCGTTACGTGGCCACAAATTGCCAATTTTCGATGGCGGCCGTGCGCCGTCTCAGCCGAGCCTCAGCGCAGCAGGCCCAGTTCGGCTGCCCGGGCGCCGAGTTGGAATCGCGTAGCAGTGTCGAGCCGAGTCATGATGTCAGCGACGTGCCGGCGGTAGGTACGCGGCGATATCGAAAGCTCCCGTGCCGCAACCTCATCCGTCACCCCGGCGTTAAGATGGCGCATCACCGCGATCGCGGTGGAGTCGAAGTCCTTGCGCCGCATGTCCGCATGGTTGCGCAGGGGAAGGCCCGCCGACCACGACCGGCTGACGACCTGCTCGATCGAACTCGACAGCGTGCTGCCGGTGAAAAGATACGCCCGCGGGACCCCGTCCACGCATGTCCACACGATCGCCTCGTGGCGATCGACAATCATCGTATTATAGAAGTCGGTGTATGTGACACGGATGTGATCGTTCAGCGAGCGCGCGGCGTGCAGTTTCTCTGGGTCTCGACTGTCGGCGTATTTCGATGACATCAATATCCGTACCCGCTTACCCGCGGTCAGCATATCCCGCACCAGCCGCTCTCCTGCCGGATATCGAGGCGCTGTCCGGATCGGATCTGAGACCGCGAGAACGACCTCCCGGCGGACGGATTTCAACCTTCGCTGCAGCTCGATATCCCAGTCGTTCCAGGGGTCAACTTGCACGGATCCTTCAATATTATTAGGAGGATTACTCGATTCCAAAATGGCAGGAAACACCAATTTAGGTCTAACTTCTTGGTCTGCGATCTCCGTGTCCACGGCGGCCCCCGCCTTCCTTCGGCATCGTCGTTGCCGACTCCGATCTTGAACGTACACAGAGCATCTCGCCTAGGCAAGAACACGTTCTAGTTCTCGCGTTCGCCTAGTGGATGCGATCTACGCTGGCGAGGTAGGGTGGCATGGCCGACGAACGGGCCTGAGTGTGACGAATGCCATAGTGGCACAGGCTAATCTGGCGCGAGAGGCCAGCTCGTCGATTTCTCGATGGTATTCTCCGCTCATGGCGCTCCCCGTGAGGGTGGACATGAGCTCGTGGGAATTGCCGCGCGGTGGAACGAGCTGAAAGCATCCTGGGCGATACCTACGTTTTAGAGTCATGATGAATCCGTGGAAATCGGCGCTTCTCAATATTGCCGGTACGGATTTTCGAGTGTTGTTCTGCGCGGCAAACAAGGGAGTAGCCGCGTTGGGGAACCTCGCAAACAGGTGAACCGTCACGGGTTGAAGACCGGCTTCAGGAGTTGACCAGCGCCGGTCGGCGTGGCGGGTTTTGACGCAGCAGTCGCGGCATGGCCGGAATCGGCTGTCGTGCATGATGTTCGGTCGTGACCGACAAAATGTCGTTACGTTTGGTGCCCGATGAGCTCTGGGAGCTGGTCGAGCCGTTGCTGCCGGTGTTCACCCCACGTCGCTAAGAGCTCCTAACAGGATCTGACGGGTAGCGACGAGTCCTGTTGTAGTGCAGGATGTTTCGTCGTGGCAGCGCCGTGGGTCGTGGACGACCAGCTGTGGGCAGTGATCGAACCGCTACTGCCGGTCAAGGTGGCAGGAACGCCGGGACCAGCGCGGATGAGCGATCGGTTTGTCCTGCAAGGGATCCTGTTCGTACTGATCACCGGTATCGGGTGGGAAGACCTGCCCTGCCCCAGGAACTGGGATTCGGGTCCGGCATGACCTGCTGGCGGCGGCTACGAGACTGGCAGACCGCCGGAGTATTCGAGGCCATACACACCACGATGCTCGCGCACTGCCACCGCGCGGGATTGATCGATTTCGATCGCGTCATACCCGACGGCTCGCACGTGCGAGCGAAAAAAGACATCCCAGGGCTTAGATTGTCAAGCAGTAGTGGCTTGGTCGGCGACGCCGGGGGTCCAGGCGGTGGCCTCGTTGTAGGGTGTGCGGGTCTTGAGGCAGCCGTGGAGGATGCCGACGAGCCGGTTGGCGAGTTGGCGTAGCGCGGCGCGGTGTTCCATGCCGCGGGCGCGATGCCGGTCGTAGTAGGCGCGGGCACCGGGTGAGGCGGTCAGGGCGCAGAACGCTTGCTGGGCCAGTGAATCGATGAGCCGGTCGTTGTGGACGAACCGGGCGGCGACGATCTTCTTCTTGCCGGAGGCGCGGGTGATCGGGCTGGTGCCCGCATAGTTTTTGCGGGCTTTGGCCGAGGCGTAGCGGCCGCGGGCATCTCCGAATTCGGCGAGCACCCGGGCACCGAGGATGACGCCTATCCCAGGTTGAGACAGGACGATCTCAGCATCCGGGTGCCGACCAAAATAGGCTTCCACCTGCGCGGCCAGTTCGGCGATCTGTTCTTGGAGCGTAATCAGGATTTGGATCGAGGCGCGTGTGGTGGCCGCATAGGCGGCATCGATCACCTGGTCACGACGTAGATGGTCGGCTCGCAGTGCCGCTTGGACGCGAGTGACTTTGGTGTCGATATCGCGGCGGCGGGCCCGGGTGAGTGCGGCACGGATCTGGTTGCGCGATAGCCGCGCTGCCGCAACAGGTTCGGGCGCTTTGGCCAGCAGTTCCAGGGCGTCGGATGCGGTGAGGTCATCGAATGCCTCGAGCGCGGCGGGGAAGTATTCGCGCAATGAGTGCCGAAGCCGCTGCGTGGTTCGAGTACGTTCCCAGATCAGCGTCTTGTGCGCTCGGGCAACTACTTTCACCGCCTCGGCTTGCGGGCTGTCCGCGGCGACGAGCCGTAGCTGGTGGGAGTCGGTGCGCACCATATCGGCCAGCACGTGAGCATCGGCGGGATCGCTCTTGGCGCCGGAGACCGTGTGCCTGTCTCGGTACCGTGCAGCTTGCAAGGGGTTGACTGCATACACCGAGTAGCCGGCGGCGACCAGGGCCGCGACCCATGGGCCGCGGTCGGTCTCGATGCCGATGACTACGGCATCTTCTGCGGCGCCGACATCGAGGTGTTCGCCGATCAGTGCGTGCAATCGCGTGATTCGACGCCTTCGGATAGCCGGGCTCGGGCCAGTCTCTTGCCTGCCTGGTTCATCAATTCCACGTCGTGATGGTCTTGGGCCCAGTCGTCTCCGACGAATAGCACCAGCAGTCCTCCTGTCTATCAACAGCTTTCGATATCGGTAGCGTTCAGGAGAACACCCGGCGACCTAATGAAAAGTGCTCACGCCTTGGGCGGGCACGACATCCCAGCAGCGATCCGTTCTCCTGGTCGACCGGCGGGGGCACGATCTTTTTTCAGGACTCGATGTCCCGGGGGCGCAGAGTGCTCACCCGCCAGCCGCTACCAGCAGCGAGTCTGCCGTATCGGCAGGCCCGCTACATCTCATTAGGGGCTCCGATACCGGTCCCAGTCCGGCCGACCGCCGCAAGACCGGAGCCAAGCACCACATCCTGACCTGTGGCAACGGCCTCCCACTCGCAATCGTGCAATCAGCGGCCAACGTCAACGACCATCTCGTGCTGCCCGAGCTACTCGACCGAGTACGACCTTTGCGAGGACGCCCCGGCCGACCACGCGAGAAGATCACGACCCTGATCGCGGACAAAGGCTACGACTACCCCCGCGTCTACGACGAACTCGAACAACGACGGATCACCGGCTACATTCCACGCCGAGGAACTCGCGACAAGGTGACCGCTGGCCGCTGGATCGTCGAGCAAACACTGGCCTTGCTGCATCAATTCCGGCGTTTGGCCGTCCGTCGGGAACGCCGCACCGACATCCATCAGGGATTTCTCGATCTCGCCGCTGCGCTCATCTGCTGGCGACGACTCAGCAATCGAACCTGTTAGGAGCTCTAAGTACGCTTCTGGTCGAAGTCACCTTTTACGTCGTTCCGCGACGCCGACATGCGGCCGGCGCCTTTCTGCTGCTGCCGGAAGTCGTTGTCCACCGTGTTGTCGTCCGCCGTCTGCTCCGCCTCGCGGTTCGACTCCTGGCGTAGCGATCCGCCCACGATGTTGTTCGAGGCGTCCATTCGCGGAGTGCCTGTCCCAGGCGGAGTGCCGGGGGAAACAGGCAACCACCACTGGACAACCGCACCGAGGAGCAGCACCACGATCCCCGTCACCAACCAAGCCGCTTCCCGGTGGTCGGTGAGCAGGCTTGTGCCGATGTTGACAGCGGCGCCGACGGCGATCGTTCCCGCCGCGCCGAGTGCTCTCTGCATAGTTGGATTCACTGAACTACCGCAGTGCCTTTCGCTAGTGGAGATGATCTTCGACAGCCGGTTGCCGAACTCGCTGCTCAGCTTATCCAGAGCTCTGTGTCGGCCGCTCCGTATCTTCGCCTCCTCGAGTGGCAGCCGCCAGTGCCGCCGCAGCCGCTAGGCTCTCGCGGACGTCGGCGGTGTCCGGGTGGTGGGTGCCGAGGACGCGAACGCAGTCGGCGAGAAGGGCCGTGAGCAGCTCGATGGCCTTGTCGACCCCATCCGCGGAGCAGATCGCCTCGGCAAGGTTCAGCCGGGTGGCCAGGGTGTCCGGGTGGTCGGCGCCGAGCACACGAGTGCGGTCTGCCAGAACCGATTCGAAACACGGTACGGCGGCGGCGTCTCGGCCCGCCGCGCGATGCACGGCCGCTAGATTGCTGCGGGCGGTGAAGACGTCGGGATGATCGGCACCCTGCTGTCGCTCGGTATCGTCAACGACGGAGGTGATCAGCTCCAGCGCGTCGTCGAATCGTCCGAGCTCGCGCAGGGCCCCGGCGAGATTGTTGCGACTGCGCAGGGTGGACTGGTGCGTGGCGCCGAGCACGCGGGTCCGATCGGCGACGACTTCAGCGAGCAGCGCAGCCGCCTCCGCGGTTCGACCGGCCTTCAAGTAGGCGCCAGCGAGATTGTTGCGACTGCGCAGCGTCGATGGATGATCGGCGCCGAGGGTCCGCGTGCGGTCAGCGATCACGGACTCGAACAGGTCGATGGCAGCATCGAATCGACCGGCTGATTGATAGGTGTAGGCCAGATTGCTGCGGACCGTGAAGGTCCGGGGATGATCCCGGCCAAGGGTGTTCGAATGGTCGGCGACATTCGCTTCGAACAGCGTTATCGCCTCGTCGATGCGTCCCGCCGATTCGTAGGCGTAGGCGAGACTGTTGCGGGAGGTGAGAGTGTCCGGATGGGCGGGACCCAGTATTCGCTCGGCGTCGATGACGATCCGTTCGCCGAGCTCGACGGCGCGGCTCCAGTCCTCGATCTCGAGCGCGTGCCGCATCGCCCACCGCCGCAGCGCGAGTGCCCGCTCAACAATAGCGCGGACTGCCACGCGCACCTCCGTGGATCGTCAGGCGTTTCGCTCGGCTGCGGCGAGGTTCTCGCGGATTTCGACGGCCAGGGGGTGATTGGTGCCCAGTGCGTGTTCCGCGTCCGCTAGAACCGCCCGAAAGGACGCGACGGCCTCAGTGGTACGTCCCGCCGACCTGTAAGCGTTCGCGACATTGTTTCTGGTGCGCAGAGTATGTGGGTGATCCTCGCCGAGGACCTGAGCGCGTACTGGGACAAGGGCTTCCAGGATCGCGATCGCCTCATCGACTCGTCCCGCCGATTCGTAGGCGATGGCAACATTGTTGCGTGAGGTCAGGGTGTCGGGATGCAGCGGCCCGAGAATGCGGAGGCGGTCCTCCAGCAGGGCGTCGTGCGCGGCGATCGCCTCGGGTAGCCGCCCGACCGACCGGTAGGCGAAGGCCAGATTGTTTCGAGTGATCAACGTGTCGGGATGGTCTGCACCGAGTACGCGGACACGGTCGGCGAGAACGTCCTCGTATAGCGCGACAGCTTCGTCGAAGCGCTCGGCCGATTCGTAGACGTAGGCGACATTGTTGCGGGTGGCGAGGGTGTCGGGGTGGTCGCTTCCCAGAACTCGCTGCTGGTCGCCGAGGACCGCCTCGAATTGAGTGATCGCCTCGCCGAGGTGCCCTGCCGTGTCGTGCGCGCTGGCGAGATTGTTCCGCGAGATCAGGGTATCGGGATGATCGGCACCCAGAATGCGAAGCCGCTGTGCCAAAACGACGCCGTAGCCTGCAATGGCCTCCTCGACCCGCCCTGCCGACTCCAGGGCATCGGCGAGATTGTTTCGCGAGTTCATGGTGTCGGCATGGTCGGCGCCGAGGATGTGGTGGCGTTCCGCGAGGACGGCTTCGTACGCCGCGATGGCCTCCTCGACCCGCCCTGCCGACTCCAGCGCGCCGGCGAGGTTATCCCGGGCAGCGAGTGTGTCCCCATGGTCTTCGCCCAGCGTCCGTTGATAGTCGGAGATGACCGCCTGGTACCCGGCGATCGCGGCATCGAGCTGTCCGGTGGCTTCGTAGGCGCGCGCGAGATCCATCCGGGTGGCGAGGGTATCCGGTTGTTCAGGTCCCAGGATGCGCGCGGCGTCGGCGACCAGCTTCTCGCCGAGTTCCGCCGCCCGGGCCAGATCCACGGATCCGATCAGCTGACGCAACGACCATTGCCGGACGGCGAGGACTCGCTCGACGATCGCGGTCACGTGAAGCCCTCTTCCGTCAGCGCCTCCCAGATCGCTTCGGCATGCGCGATCAACCCGGAGCCCTCCGCTCGCCGTTCCCATGCCTGTGCCGACTCGAACATGCGGGGTTCGATCAGGTCGAGCACTTCGGCAGCGATCGTCGCGAACTCACCAGTCACCCGGTAGCGCTCCCAGAGCACTCGGGCCATGAGCCGGTGCATGATCACCGCGTCGCCGCTGAACGACCACGACAGCACCGATCCATCGACGCATCGCTCCAGCGCGCGCTCGACGGTCTCAGTCGTGATATCCCGCGATTTCGTGACGGTATGCAGGAGTTCGCGAGACACGCCCTCGGGCGACAGCAGCGCGATGATGCCGATCAGCGACGCACAGAACCCGGTGGCGTCCCCCTCCGAAACCGTGTCCACATTCAGGAGGAGGGCCGCGGCCGTCGACCGGGGGTACATGTCCCCTTTGCGGCGCGGCATGACCTCCGTGACCTGCTGTTCGCGCAGCAGCGCGTGGTACGCCGTGTAGTCAAGGCCACGTGCTCTGATGGTCGCCGCGGCCGAGGCGAGTGCCAGTGGCAGGTCGCCGAGTTCGTCCGCGATGGTGCCGGCGTCCGTGTCCTTGTTACGTCCGGTGCGCTCGGTCAGATAGCCGACAGACTCCGGTCGGGTATAGGTGCTGACGTCGATCACCGCGCCGAGGTCGGTGAAGGACCGACTGGTGCTGGTGATGATCACCCGAGCGCCCGATGCCGGGACGAACCTGTGCACTTCGTCGGGATCGGTGGCGTTGTCGAGAACGAGCACGGCATCACCGCGCATTGTCGCCAGATGCTCGGTCAGCCGCCGCGCGGACTCGGCTGAATCGCCACTCGGATCGGCGATTTCCAATCGATCGGCGATGCGTGCCAGTCCGGCGATCAGATCGCCCGTGGTCTCGGCGTTGACCCAGCCGACGAGACGGCAGCCGTCGGCGATCTTCGATCGAGCGTAGGCAGCAGCGAGCTGGGTCTTACCTACGCCACGCATTCCGGTCAGCGCGCAGACCACCGCGACGATGTTCCGATCGAGCGCGCGCGTCAGACGTTCCAGGAGAGCCCGCTCCACGAAGGCTGCCGGCATCGCTGGGATTTCGCCTACGACGACCTGGTTCGGCGCCGACGTCGGGTGGATGTTGTACTGACGCTCGATGATCGTCTGACGGAGATCTCCGTGGATAGTCGAGTCCCTGACAGACTGCGCTTGGCGCGGGGAGCCGTCATTCGACCCCGCGTCCCCTCCGGCCGGTTTTCGCCTCATGAATCGGCGACCCGGCCACATGTCAGCACTCCGCGCGCGAACTCTTTCCGCATCGACACGAGAACATCATAGCTACCGTGTCCTTGCTGCCTCTCCTACAAGTGGGTCGGAGCCGCTCGATCAACAACTTCGCTAAAGGATGTCCCGTAAGCCGTTGAGCAGCAACAGGTATCGTCTCAACGGTGGTGATCTCGGCGGCTGACCCGGTGATGGTGGAGTTGTTCTCCGGGCTGCGGCCCCCATGTTTGCTCGCCTGATCACACAGTTACGGCGCGAGGGCGCTGACCGACCGCTACGGGGTCGACCGTGGGGCTTGTGCTTCGAAGACCGGGTGCTGCTGGTGGCCACCTACTGGCGAACCAACCTCACAATGCGGCAACTCGCGGCCGTGTTCGGCGTCTCGAAATCGGCCGCGGCGCAGGTGATCGAAGACCTCGGACCAGCGTTGGCGCTACGGCCCCGCACCCCGTTCCCACGTGGTGCCGCGCTGATCGTCGACGGGACCCTGGTCCCGACCCGAGATCACAAGGTCGCTGCCCAGAGCAAGAACTACCGGCACTCGACCAACCACCAGGTCGTCATCGACGCCGACACCGAACTGGTCGTCGCACTGGGAAAACAGTTACCGGGCAACCGCAACGACTGCCGAGCTTGGACCGAGTCCGGTGCCGCCCACGCCTGCCGCAACGCGGTAGTGATCGCTGACGGCGGCTACCAGCGCACCGGTCTGATTATCCCGCACCGCCGATCACCGGGGTGTCGAGCTGCCGGAATGGAAACAGGTCCACAACAAGTTACACCGCAAGGTCCGTGCCCGTATCGAGCATGCTTTCGCTCGGATGAAGACGCGGAAACTCCTGCGGGACTGCCGCTTACGTGGTCGCGGGGTGGGTGTCGCGATGGCTGGGGTAGCGAGGCTGGCCAACCTCGCCCACCCCTACTGATTCATGGCGGGTGGATCGCTCGCCGTCGCTAATTCAGACTTACGGGACATCCCTTAGGCCGCCAGCATGACCGCTGCTTCCTGCCCGGCTGCGACCGGTCAGAAGGGCGCTGCAGGCGCCATGTGCGTCAACCCGCTTTCGTCGAACTGCTTGAGCTGCAGCGCAACTTCCCAGTCATGAGGTGGGCAATGTTCGGCTTTAACCAGGTCCCAGTGGCGACTTACGGTGACTTCTTGGGGCGAGCCGTACACCTTGTCGACGGCGGAGAACACAACAGAAATGCGGTGTCGAGTCGAGCTCTCATCACGGCTGGTCAAGGCATCCGCCATGTAGTCGTGGAAGTTGGCCTCCAACTCGGGGCCGACCCACCTCGGCGGGATGCGCAGGAACAGAAACCCGATCTGCCCCTGCGGTATTTGCCCGGATGCATCCTTGATCGTCTTGGACAGGGTTTTCGCGCTGAAAACGGTGTCGTCGACCTTGGCCTTCACTTCCACGGGTTTCGGCGGGGCTGCGATCCAGAAGTTCAGATCGAAGTCGCGCCCTGATGCCTTCGACGCGTCACGGCGCTCGATGTTGATCGGAAAGTTCATCAGGTAAACCGCGACATCGAGTTCGAAAGCGATACCAGACAGGTCGCAAGTCTCGACGGCCGCGCGGACCAAACCGAACCAGTCCGCGAACTGGCATTGGTGAATCCGGCGGGCAAGCTCCAGTTTGCGATGGCGGGTGAGCGCGTCCAGGTGCTCGTTGTCGGCGTCCAAGTAGAAGAACCCGCGCGCCTGCCGAGGTGTCTTGACTGCGGCGTACATGCGGTCGAACCAGTCGTCGCCGAAGTGCGACCGGATGACGGCGTCAGAGGCAGCGGTTGCGGTTAGCTGCTGGATAGCCTCTTGCGGAAGGTCGGGAAGCATCTCCCGGAATTGGGCCTCGACTTCATGGACTTGGTACTCGACGAGCAGCTGGTAGTCGTGCCACAGCACCTCGCGGGGCAGATCGGCTGCATCACCGGACAGTCCACCCGTGAATGCTTCGAACGTCGGAATCATCGGGCGGTCAACCTCGCTTGTCGTGGCCTTTCAAGCGAGGCCAGGGTCGGTAGGAGTGGACGCGTCGTATCTGATCGAGGCGGACGCCAGGGGACGTGAGCTACCGAAGGCGCGGATCGGCTTGGCCATAATAGATCTCGCGTGAGCAATACGAAAACGCTCGACCTACACCAGGACCGGAGTGCGACTGTGCGATGGAGCCATCCTCTTATCAAGGCGTCGATTGAGGGTTGTTGAGACCGATCGGTGCGCGACCTCGCCAACCATTTCGAAGCGATCCGGTCGGCCCGCGTTGACTTGCCCCAGCAAAGTATTAGTCCGCCTCCCCGCGCCACGATGTCTTCGAGGCGGGCACTGCGGCCGAACGACTCCGTGACACGCCGCCGGTGGCGGGTAAGTGCCCTTTCAGGACCAGTACCCGCTGGAGGCCCGCGGCGGGTGGAGACTGGGCAGATGGTCCGCACAGGCAGACGCGCCGCGGCGCTGCAAGCGCTGCTGATACAGGCAGGGCTGCGTCCGGCCCCCGTGCCGTCGGTGCCGCGGCTCACGGATCTGCCAGCTGCCGTAATCGGTGACCTCGACACCGATTACACCGCGTTGGGCGGCAACCAGCCGATGCCACCGGTTCGTCCCGGCGCCTGGGACCTGGCCTACACAGGCGAGATGGTCGTCGAGCTCGACGAAGAACTGTACTTCAACGGTATCGAGCCAGACCCTGCACGCGAACTGGGCCGCGGCGCTGCCCTGGCAGCCGGGGCTACCTCGACCACTGTGTCCGGCATGAACAGCAATGCTTGGCCGCGGCCAGGTGGGGTAAACGGTGGACGACCCGGTCGTGCGAGAAGATGTTCGCCTCGGCGGGCCTGACGGTGTTCTCGACGGGCCCGGTGGGCCCCGGTGGAAACAGCGCGCCCCTCTACGACGCCGTCAAAGACCTCACCGCGACCCGTCACCGACGCTGCGGCTGGCCCGAGTGTCAGTGTGGGACACCGTCGACGGAACCTTCCTCGGTGACGCGCTCGACGGCAAAGTCGTCATGGACCCGAAGCTCTCGCTGCATTTCTCCTGCAGCGCACCAGCACCGGTATCTGACAGCCTGCACGGCGTGGTCATCGCTATCACGAACGGCTACTCGTTCGGGTCATTGTGTGCGGCGGTCGCGGTGGTTGCGGTAGAGATACCAGAACAGGATTGTCAGCGCGGCGCACAGCACGAAGGCTCCGAAGTTTCCGGCGTGGGTTTCACCGCGAGTCTCATCCGGATCGAAGGTGCCAATGAGGCCGCCCGTCGTGCCGAGAGCGAACACCACCAAACCGAGCAAGCGCCAGTGCCGACGGAAGAACCCCTGCGGGGCGGCGGGCCGCTGCTGCACCATCGCAGCACGGTGCTGGCTGAAATTCGAAGGATTCACCGGCGCGCCAAAGGTGCCTGCCCATCCGCCGCCCGAACCGAGCAGGCTGGCCGCGTAGAGGTTGCGGGGCTCGACCTGGCCGGTGGGGTGATAGACGAACAGGGCGATGCGGTGTTGGTCGGCGTACTCGACCGCGGGCTGGGAGTAGTCCGAGGCCGCGAAGAACAACAGGGCTTTGCCGAAGTCGCTCCCGCGGGCCCCGAAAAGCTGCTGCACGTCCGGGCGTGACACCGCACCACCCCGCCACTTCACCTGTGCCAGCGCGGTACCGGATCGAACGTCGATTCCGCCGTCGGCGCCGTTGGCCGTGACCGTCGCATCGCTGAATCCCATCGCCCGCATCTGCACCGCGGCGTTGTGCTCGGCCTGCTGCGGGCTGGTGATGTACGCACCGGCGAACTGCTCTCCGTACAACGAACGATCTCCCTCTTCAGCACCGGCAACTTACCGACGACACCATGATCAACCACCTGCCTTCGCCTGGCATCAGTGGTGTGCCTCCACTGGCCCCGGTTCGGCCCGCGATCATCTCCAGTCTGATCACGGATACTGGTCCGGCAGGCGCATCCGGCCGGCCGCGGAGATGGACACTCTGTCGCCACGACCCTGCGAGCGCGTCGGACCGAGGCTGGGCACTGAGTGTCGAAGCCAGCAGTGGGGCGTAGGCATGACCGTGCCATCGGTCTAGAGATTCGGCCCCATCGGTTCTAGATCGCGAAATCCAGTTCCATCTCGCTGATACGTTGAGTCCGTGGAGCATACGACCGATCCGCTGAGTTCAGAAGACCCGGTGACCAGTCGGGAGCAGGACGCCGTGCGGATTCTGATGCTGCTCGACAGCGCTGGCGAACAGGTGGACGACACCGAGCTGGCGCTTCCAGGCTTAGCTAGAGCGGTGGTGGTTGTCCGTACGACAGTGCGGTTGCAGAAGCTCGACTTCTGGCTACGCAACCCTGATTACCTTGCAGACGAGCTGCTCAACGACTACGAGACCAGCCGTGAGGAGCCGTTGCTCGCCATGGCCGCATCGATATTGGACTCCGAAGAACCCGAGGTGCGCCGATACCCCATGCTGCGCAACAGGTTCGGTGCCTGGGAGAACATCGACAACGCCATGGCGGTTCTACGCGGCGCGGGGCTTGCCGTCCGCAAGCGCCGCGGCACGATCGAGCGGGTCCGCCAGAGTGACTACTACCTCCTCGACGAGGGCAGGCGGGTCGCCCGCGACATCGTCGCCACCGACTCGGTCTTCCAGTACTACGTCGATCGGGTCGACTTGGTGGTGAGGCTGGCGGATGGTCTCGGCGGCACGCAATTGAAGAAGCGTCAGTACCTTCAGCGGGAGTATGCGGATACGCCGCTGCACGAGCATATTTCGACCGTGGCGCCGCGGGCACGTGCCCGCTTAGCGGCGCTGCAAGCCGAGCTGGTCGATTCGGCGAGAGCCATGGCCACACCGCAAGGGGAGCGACGATGAATGAGCCAGTGGCCGACGACCAGCACGCCCCTTCTGTCGATGCAGATGCCCCGGCAGAAGGGGCCGTGCAGAACGTGTCTGCGTCCGGTGAAGCCCTGCTGGACAAGCGAATCGCAGTCCGGGCGAAGGTCACTGCAGATCAGGTACGGGATGTGTTCGCTACCTACGGGTGGCCTGTGGTTTTCACCCCGGCCCGCCCGCGTCCACTGCGCCTGGTGCGCATGCGAATGGCTGGGGTCCGCGCGGGAAAGGTTGCACCCGGCACGTTCGACACGACATTGGATTTCACGACGGGCCTTACCGCCCTCGTCGCGTCCAACTTCCGGGGCAAGACCAGTGTGCTGGAGTTGGTTACATGGTGCCTGCGCGGAACACCACGAGAACTGCAGAGCGGCGTCCGGGGCTGGCTAAACCATCTCGACCTCGACGTCACTGTCGCCGGACAGCCGCTCGGCTTCCGTCTGGACATCATCGACGGCGCGATCTCGTTGGCGACCGTCCTTACCGCACCTGCCGCGTCCGACCTTGCCCACACCCGGGAACCTGATTCCACCCAAAAGGTGACCGTCCTGCTCCAGACCAGCGGCGAACAGAACTACGCAGAACAGGTTGCCAACCTGATGCTGGACCGGCTCGACCTGTCCCAGATGGTCAGCACTTTAAATGAGACCAGCACGCAGACCCACGGCTGGCCAGCCTACTTCGCAGCGCTGTACCTGGGCTCGGCCAGCACGAAGATTCTGATGGGCGACCAGGTGATGTCCGGTTTGCCGGGCAGGTTGCTACAGGTGTTCTTGGATCTCCCCGCAGCTGCAGCGCTCACCCGCGTCAAAACCGCCCGCGATGTCCGCCGCAACGAGGCCCGAGCCCGACAGACAGAGCGGGAACACGAAGCAGCCCAGCGCTCCGACGAGCGCGCGCGCGTCGAGGGTGAGCTGGCGACCGCACGCGCGCGCCTGGACGAACTCACCGCCGCAGCTGGGCATAGCGCTTCCCTTACTGACCTCGCTGGAGACGCCGCGCGTCTGGCCGGTGAGGTCGCTGACGCCCGAGTGGTCGACGACGATGCACAGCGCGCTGACAAGAACGCGAAGGCCGACCGCCAGCGGGCGGCCAAACGCTTGGCCGACGTCCGTGAGAGCAAGATCGCCAGGGCGCTCTTCCAAGGATTGGACCCTGACGCGTGCCCCCGGTGCGACCAGGCCATTACGACCGACCGTAAGCACAGGGAGCACGACTCCCATGCCTGCGCTGTGTGCGACCGCCCCGTCGCCACCGACGACGCTGAGTCTGCGGATGTCATTGAAGAGGCAAAGGAGCGGTGGACCGCGGCTGTGGAAGCTGCGGACCAGGTAGCGTCCCACGCCGATTCCGCACGCGATCGTCTCAACTCCCTCACCGGCGAGTTGATCGCTGCGGATGAAGTTCTCCGGGCTGCCCAGGCCGCCGTCACGCTGCCCAAAGTGGTGCAGGCCCAGCAGGCAGTCTGGCGGCTCGAAGGCGCTTTGGAAGTTCTGCCGACCCTTCCCCAACAGGAAGGGGACGACGCCGACAACGAGACGGTCACCCTGCGGGTGCTCGACGCGGCAGTGAAAGTCCTTGAAGACGACAACAAAAATGCCGCCGTCGCGCTGTTCGCTGACCTTGAGCAAGAGGTCGCCGACCTGTCCCGCCGGTTCGGCATGCTGTCGCTCGAGAACGTGCGAATCGACCGTTCTGCGCGGCTCCGGGTCACCCAGGATGGAGGCGGTCAGGACTGGTTCAGCGCATGCAATCCAGGAGCCCGCCTGCGACTGCGTATCGCGTTGGTTATCGCTCTGCTACGCGTCGGGGCTGCCCATGGCGTCTCGACCCACCCAGGACTGGTGATGATCGACAGTCCCAAGGCGGAGGAGGTTCAGGACCTCGACGCAACGGTCCTATTCCGCGAACTCGCGGCGGTCGCTGAGGAACAGGGCATCCAGGTCGTGATCACAACCCGCGACTACGAGCTTGTCCACGCCGTTCTCGACGCCAGGCACACCATCGAGGCCATCGAGAACGAGCCGCTGTGGTGAACAGGACAGGAGCGCATCATGGCTGAATTGGCCGACCGCTTGAGCGAGCTCGTCGAAGCCGGGCAGCCGGTGTCCTTCACAGCGATCGCCATGTCGGTCGCCGACGTCCTCGACGGAGCTCGCGAGCTTGCTGCGGGGCCGATGGCACCGTTGTTGGCCGAGGCCATCACCGCAGATGACGCCGACGGGCGGTGGACAGAAGTTACCCCACTATTCATCGGCGGTCTGGCGCAGCAGAGAAGCGTGCTGGCCTTGTCCAGCGCCCTGGAAGTTCTCCTAGGACGTCCGGCGGCGCTTGGTTCCCACGGCACAGCGCTGCTCGGCGCACTCCTCGACCAGCTTCCCCAGGCAGTGCATGAAGCCCCGATATTAGCCGGTACCCGACTTGACGCCGCTGTGCGTTTGGCCGTCGGCAAGGCGGTGAGTCCCTTTCGCGTGTGGGATTTCCTCGACCAGCTCTCCGTGCGGGATGCCCCGGAAGAGTTCATCGAGCTGCTGCCCCGCACGCTCGGCGCGGCGCTCGATAGCTGGGCGGACGAGGCGGCTGCAGCTACCATCCTGCGTCGCCTCCTCAGTGAGCTGGCACAACTGGACGCCTCCGACTCGGACGCGGTCTACGAGCTCGGGTGTGACCGGCTCCGTATCGCCCTGTCGAGCACCGACCTGACCCAGGTCACCCAGCACCTCATCGATGCCCGCCGGGAGCTCGCTGCCAGCACCGCCGATGAGGCACGGCGCGACGCCGACTGCCTTGTCGCAGCCTGCGACGCAGTGCTCGCCTTCAGCCGCCACGACACCGCCGCTGTCGCAGACGCCGCCACGCGGCTTACCCAGGCACTCGAGCAACTCACCGCGTGGCAGCTGCGAACCCACCAACCCGCCTGGACTCATCCCCGTCGCTCAGCGCTGCTCGGATGGCATCAGCTCCTGCTGCTACTCGACACAACTTCAGGCACTCTCGCCGATCCGGTCTGGATGGCCCCATGGAATGCACTCGACGCGGTCCTCTCCGCCTACAGCTTTATCCGTACCGTCCAACCACTGGGCTCGGACGCCAACACGGGCGTCGCCCTGCTCGTCAAGCCCGCGATCGAGGACGTCTTCTTGCGCGAGCAGAATTTCCTGCAAATCCTCGAACGCGCTGTAGCGCAGCCCGAACAGCACATCGGACACACCAAGTTCGACCACCCGTCAGGCGAGATCCTGCTGGCCAAGATCCGTTCCAGACAGGCCCGCACTCCGAGCGCCGCTGAATCCAACGCGATTACTGGCCCGGACAACACTGAAGACGAAGACCCTCGAGCCACACAACGGCTGTACCGAATGGCGCCCCTGCTGGTCCGCACCATGGGCGAGGAGGCGGCATTAGACCTCATCGCAGGACTGACCGACGACAAGGTTGCTTTCCTCGGTGGACTCGCCGAGCAGGCAGACCAGAGCCGCTTCGACGCCAACGACCCAGTGGTACTTCCGATCCTGAACAACATCCTCGGCCAGCTTGCCGGACACCCCTACTACACCGGGCGTGTACCGGTTACCTTCTCCGCGTTGGTGTACCAGACTGTCCTATTCCTCAAGTCGCGCTTGGACCTGAACAAGACCAGTCTCTTGGGAAAGAGACGCCGGAACGGCGAACCGGTCTACGACTACCGCCAACGCCCCGAAAAGGATCAGCCCCAGCCGCTCGAAGAGGACCTCCAGCTGGACTTCCGCGGATGGCTGGACTCAGGGCCACTCCATCATGCGGTGAGTGCCGAGCCAGTCGACCTGGCCATGGGACGCGGCGACATCATTGTGCGATTCGACGCGCTGCACTACCTAGCCGAGATCAAGAAGGACGACGTCGACAACAGTCGAAAGCATATCGAGGCCGCTTACCTGACCCAAACGGCGGAATACAGCAATACCAACGTCCCGTTCGGTCTGCTTCTTGTCCTCGACCTGACGCCGAAGACCTCCAGCGGCGGCACTCTCAGACTTGACGAACTCATCTGGGTCGCCAGCCACCGTCCAGCAGGAGCAACAGTCGACCGGAGGGTGGTCGTAGGTATTCTGCCCGGCAATCGGCTGGCCCCCTCGGACTACTCAAAATGAGAAGTTGGCCTTGTATGGTCGGCGCCGATGCGGAACAGGTTCAACTTGGACGGCGTGTTCCTTACGGTCTTCGGGTCGGTCGCGAGTTGGTGAAACGGCCGAACGCGTGGCTGATGCCTCAGTCGCTGAACGCCTTCGCGGCCGTGGAAAAGGCTGGGGTGCCGTTGATCAAGATGTAGAGGCAGGGGCAATGACCGTCGTGTACTTCTCTCGTATGCGTTGGTTGAGCGCAGCCGCCATCGGTGGTCGACGGTCGGCTCTGAGGCATTCACGCTCATCGATGGGCCGCTGGGGCGAGAGTGGCTGGCCGGCGTCGACCGTATCCGCGCCGGCTACCGGTTGCCGGTCGCCGTCTGAGCGATCGACAGAGCCGGAAACTACCGCGACCCGATAAGTTGGTGGAAGCTGATCCGCGGCGTCGGCGATGACGTCTGTCTGCTCGTTCGCCCGGACGGCCACTGTGACCAATTGGACGGGTACAGAGTTTGGCGTGCTGTCCGTGGTCTCAATGGTTTCGCCGAAGTCGCGGTCTGCGTGGCCACAGCCGTCGGAACTACAGAGCAGGTCTCTTCGGTCAGCAGCGTCTGGGGTGTTGCGTGCGGACATGCAGGAGAGCGGGCGGGCGCGGAAGGCGCCCCACAGAAACCCCACACTTTTGACCGGAATCAATGCGAAATGATGCGAAACGTTGAGAACAGTCGCTTCGCGAAAATGCTTGATGCTGAGCACTATTGGGTCTCGATGGGTAGGGTTCGGCCAACTGGAACGCGCGCCAAGTGGTCGCAGGTTCAAATCCTGTCAGCCCGACAGTGAAAACCCCCTCTGACCTGGGCGGATTCTAGGAGTCGTCGCAACACTCGTGGTGGTGGTTAGGCCGCGAGTAGCTTAGCTAAACGCTCGGCTGGGGTATCCCAGTCGAGCGTTTTGCGTGGGCGGCCGTTGAGCTCGGCGGCAACGGCGTCGAGATGCTCACGGGAGTGCAGCGACAAGTCGGTGCCCTTGGGGAAGTATTGCCGCAGCAGACCGTTCGTGTTCTCGTTCGAGCCGCGCTGCCAGGGACTGCCTGGATCGCAGAAGTAGACCGGAATGTCGGTAGCGACGGTGAACAAGTGGTGCTCACCCAACTCGCTGCCCTGGTCCCAGGTCAACGACCGCATCACATGTGCAGGAATTCGAGCGACAGTGCGTTGTAAGGCATCTCGTACCACCTCAGCGCTTCGGCCATGGGGTAGATGCATGAGCATCAGATAGCGGGTGGAGCGTTCGACAAGAGTGCCTATCGCCGAACCGTTGTCCTTGCCCACGATCAGATCACCCTCCCAATGCCCGGACACGGCTCGGTCTTCGACCTCGGCGGGCCGGTCGCTGATCATGACCATCGGATGGGTGAAACGAGTCCGTCGGCAGCCGGCCTGCCGATGCGGGACGCGCCGAGCGCGTCCGGTGCGCAGCGCTCGGGCCAGCTCACGGCGCAGCTCGCCGCGGCCCTGCAAATACAAGGCTTGATAGACAGTTTCGTGGACCACGTGCAGCTCCGGACGGTCGGGAAAGTGCGTGCGCACAGCCTGGCAGATCTGTTCGGGGCTCCATCGTTTGTCGAGGTGACGCTGGATGAATCGCCGTAGTTCGGGATACCGGCTGACCTTGCTCGGCTTGGGTCGGTGGCGTCGTGCGTCGGCGCGGGACTGGGCCGCGTGTGGGCGGTAGGTCGCCTGTCCGGACGGGCTCACCGTGGCGTTGCGCGCGATCTCACGGCTGATCGTGGAGGGACTGCGGCTCAGCTCGGTCGCGATCTGGCGGACACCTGCGTTCTCCCGCCGTCGGTCGGCGATGTGGATGCGTTCGTCCTCGGTCAGATACCGCGACTTCGACCCGGCGAGTGCTGCCCGCTCGTTTCGAGCGGGCAGCACTCGCCGTTTGGGATCGTCACGGCCGTTGAGCCACTCGCGCCCGGTGCGTTCGTGGACACCGACCATCCTTGATGCCGCTTTGTTTCCGTAGCCTTGTTCCACAAGACGGAGATACTCCGCCCGTTCGGCCCGCAACTTCTTACGGCCCTGAGGTTTCCGGTCCGCCCGGATCTGGAAGTCCATCGCAATATCCCCTGAACTGGGGTGTTGCGACGATCCCTAGAACCCAAGCTGGGTCGGAGGGGGTTTCGCATTTTCGGAGATTTGACGTTTTTCGGCCAATTCCCACAGAAACCCCACGTTTTTGAACTCCGAGGCTTGTCGAGAACCCGCGAGTAGCCTGTCTCGCGGCGCCTGTCGGCGAGTTCAGCGGATCACCTTTCCGCCCCTCACACCCAGGGCTTGTTGGTCTGGAACCGACGCTGCGTGCGCCCCGTCGGGGCGGGCGCAGCTCGCATGATCGAGCTGCTGACTCGACTAAGGTCGAGCGTGCCCCGCGATGTGGCGGCGGCGTGTGGGTGCACGGGGAAGGTTTCGCCTCGATCGGCTGGCCCGGCCGAGGCGAACCGCGCATTCTAGAACGCGCAGTCGGGTTCAGTAGATCCGGACCGGCCAGCATCTGAGTGCTGCCGAAAGTTTGCTCAGCCTGCTGCTCCGGTCCCACCGCACGCCGTAGGCGAGGAAACCGCGATACATGATCCGCAGCTCCTGAAGCGCTGCCCCCGCCTGTAGCGCTGACCGTCGGTCCGGCTCACTGCAGCGGGTCGGCGCGGGAACACCGGGATCTTCGGCTTGATCGACCTACTGCCCGTAACTCAGCTGCGGCCGTGCCACGTACGTCGCCGTCGAGATCAAGGCTACCGACTCGCCCTTGGGTACTTCTGACCAGTGGGGGATGACTCGACCTCGCCCGTGCGCCTGTACTTGCGCGTCGGACCATGCCCGCAGGTGCGGGGGCCGACTTCGGTGTGGACGAACCGTGCGGCGTATGCATCGGGCCATCCCCGAGGGTGCGGGGCCGACACCTATTCAGCTGCAGGTTCCGAGCAACCTACCCTGATTCGATTCACTTCGCTTCTAGCCACCGATTGGCGAAGGGATAGTGGAAGCTAGCCCTCCATGCCGACGAGAACCAGATCTGGTCAGATCCGTGCGCCCTTCTCGAGATTGCACCGACGGCACAGGATTTGGAGGTTTCCGACGCTCGTAGCGCCACCTCGACTCAGTGGGATGACGTGATCGAATTCGAGGTAGTGGGCATCGCCGCACTGGCAACACCGACCGCCATCTCGTTGCCACACCTCGGATTTCACGTCCGGCGGTATTGATCGGGTATCGCGTTGTCCAGGAGCGAGAACTAATCGCTTCGCGATCCGCAGCGCTCCCTCCAACACCGCTGCAACGTATTCGGGATCGGGGACCCCGTAGGTTCCACCACCTCGAGCGGTGGTCGCGGAGACGATGACGTTCCCGTACTCACTGGTGATCGAGACGATTTTCGACCACGGCAGCTCGGTACCAGCTCCGGCGCCGATGAAGCGGAGCTTCTTGCTGCTACCGATCAATCTGCCGCTGTTGTGGCGTGGTCCGCTGGCCAAGTACTTGATCTGTGACGCGTTGACATCGACGTACAGCGTCTCATCCGCTTCCAAGTGCAGGTTCGATCGCTGTATGCGAGGGAGCTCGCCGGTGCGGACCTGTGTCAGCGATCGGCCTCTGAGCATGCGCTGACGGAGCTCGTCGACCCGTCGTTGGGCGGCCCCCAAATCAACCGCCGCCTGAAGATCGACGACGGCACGCTCGAAGTCACCGAGCTCATTGGCTTCGATTTCGTCGTCGGCGAAGGCGAAAGCGACTACACGTTCCAAGTAGGCGATGGCGAGGGGGCGCAGAGCTTCTCGGCCGCTGGCTTCATGGATCCGTTCGAAACGCAGTGCGACCCACAGCTCTTCCCATCCGCTGCCGCGCGGTCCGGACTCTGTCAGCACCCGCCAAGCCTGGGATCGCCACGTTTCCATGAATCTGTTGACGTCGGACTCACACCACCGGCACGGTGGCGGGCTACCGAACCGCGGGATCCGCCGTTCTCTGCCGCAGCGCTCACACAACGCCGGATCCGATGGAATCAGTTGTCGGGTGTCGTCTGTCCAACCGGTGCCGTTCCACCAGCGCAGCTGACCTGAGCCCACAAGCTCCGGATACCAGCCCGGTTCCATCCGCGCCGGGGATGGCTGGGGTGCCGCGCCGTTAGGTGCGGGAACCGGCGATCCTGCTGGCGGCGGGTTCGCGGGCGGGTCGTCGACTTCCACACCGAATTCTTCGGCAAGCCCACGCAACCCGCTCGCCCAACCCTGGCCGACCGCCCGGAATTTCCACGTGCCGTTTCGTCGATAGAACTCGCCCAGCACGATCGCGGTGACAGCCTCGGGCTGGTCGACCTCGAACGAGATCAGTGCGTCGCTCCCGTCCTGGACCGTCAGTGTGAGGTCCCGGACGTCGCGGAACGATCCCTCGTCAACCGATGCCGAGACGACGATGCGGGAAACCGCTGTTTCAACACTGGCGAGCGAGACCGTGAGAACGGCACGGCCAGCGCCGGATTCGGTCAGCGAGACCGCCCCTGACGGGTGGTCGGCCGCGTTGTAGAACACGAAATCGTCGTTCGTCCGGATCTTTCCGTTCTCGGCCAGGAGAAGCGCTTGCGGATCGACATCGCACTGCGATCCCCACGTCAGGGTCACCGCCACCGTCGATGCGGTGACCGCAGCATTTTCACCTCTGGAGAGCTTCACGCCGTGCACACCGCTCTCGCAGCGAATTCCGTTACGCACAACGCCTTCCTGGGGCGGATGTGGCACAACTCGGTCAACGGGCCCGCCGCGCTAATTCAGCAGTCGAACTCAGGAACGCAGGGCCTCCTGAGCGATGGTTGATGATCCTGCCCGCCGACGAGGAACAGACGGCGATACGCGTGCTCTACCGTGGCGTGAAGGTGCGACCCGTTTCATGCGACAAGTACCCACGGACTGAGGATGCCGGACTGCTCGATCGGAGCAGGACATGCGCGAGACCACGCCGCACCGTGAGACCAACGGCAGCGAGTGGGGTTCTCATGGCTCTGGGCAGCAACGGGATGCGCAGACTACGGAAGAAGCCCGTCGAGCGCGGCTTGGTATTGCGGAATCAAGGTCTTGTCGATCGGGCTCGGCCCATCACGCTTGAAGCGCAGCACGATCGAGCCGTTCCTGTAAATCAGCGACGATTTCGACATGATGGTTGCGTACTTCTCCGCGGCCGCTTCGCCATCGAACTGGTACACCGATACCGGATCAATCGCGATCATCTGTGAACACCCCAGGTCAGCGCACCCGGCTACCTTGGTGCGGTCCGCGCGCCCCGTGGCGGGAAGGCCCGCAGCCTCCATCGCATCGACCACAGCAGCAGCGGTAGTGGCTGCGGGCGGGAGCGAGGATCTCACCACAGACGTCGCTGATGCCCCAGTGGATACCACCACCGAAGGAGTTACGAACACGCCGTCTTGACCGTCGCCACTGCATGCGCCCAACCCAGCGACCAATGCTGCGATGCATCCAGCAACAGCTACGCGCCTCACAACTGTTCTCCTAGCATGACCCGGTCTTCTGAACGGTGCCCTGGTCGACGAATAGTACCGTTCTGCAGAGTATTCCGACCTTGTCGAACTCCTTGTGGAGTGATGCGTGAGGTAGGCACCGTTCGTTCCGTGGCCCCGCGAGCACCGTCGCCCGTGTCTCGTCCTGCGTTCGTTCGGATCCGCCAGCACTTGTCGGGCTGTCTCGCTAATGTCACGCGCATGGACGCGGTGCAGGTACAGAAGAAGCTCGAGCTCTCTCCCGATGAGGACTTCATCCTCACCGCGTGGCAGTACCAGATGATGCAGCGCGACATCGCCGCGTCGAAGGGCAAGCACCTTCCGTCCAAACGCGAAATCCGTAACTCCTTCCGCGACAACGCCGTTGCGGCCATCGTGGCGCGCGACCAGGACGACTGGTCGCCCGCTGTCGCCGAAGTCGTTCACCAGATCGCCGCGGATGGTGAGTCTCCGAATCTCGAGGCGCTCGAGTCCGCTGGGCCACAGATCTCCTCGGTCGTGGCGAGACGGTCACGGGCCTTGCTTCTGCTGATCGACCTGTACGGGTTCGAGCCGTGGGTAGAAGGCAAGTGGGACAAGGCCGTCCGCGCCGAAGCTCTCGCCGCCGCCCATCGGTCGATGGATCAACTCCATCCCGAAGACCTCCCGGCTGTGGAAAACGCATACAAGGACGCGATCAAAAAGCTGTCCAAGGCGAGCAACTGGACCAAATACGCGCTCCTGGCGGGTGCCGGCCTCGGACTCGGTGTCCTGACCGGCGGCCTCGCCGCACCAGCAATCGCCGGCGCCTACGGAGCGCTTGTTCTTGGCTATTCGGGCGCGGTGGCTACATCGGCGGGCCTGGCGGCGATCGGGGGTGGTTCCATCGCGGCCGGTGGTCTCGGCATGGCCGGTGGTGCCGCGCTGATTACCGGCTTCAGCGGCGCAGCAGGAGTCGGGGCAGTCACGCTCGCGGGTAAGGCTGCCGGGTTCACGGCCGCTCGTATCGCCGCCGACGCCATCCGACTCCACGTCGTGACCCAGCTCGTGCTGCGCGATGTCGACGGCAACGAAGAGGCAGCCAAGGCTGTCATCGTCAGTCTCCGCGAGCGCGTGACAAGCCTGGGCAAGACCGTCGTGACTCTCGCCGAGCGAATCGAAATCCTTCGTGCGCAACTCGAGACCAAGCAAGCAGAGCTGAACGCTGAGCGCGATCAACGCCAGGCGGCCGAAGATCGCGTCGCTCGCTTCCGGATCGTCGCCGACCGGCTCAAGGAGCGTGTCACCGGACCAGAGAATGATGAACTTCAGGCCTTGCTCGCCGAACTCGAGGATCTGGAGGGTGAGAAGAAGACCGTGGAGACCCTTGCCGAGGGGGTATCTGTCCTCGCTGACGACCTCGAGGAAGCAGCGTGAGCGCCGCTGACAGCAACTCCAACGAGCGGATCTCGCCGATCGATGACGACTACATCGCCAACTTGGATGCACTCACGCGCGACCTCGACGACATCGAATCGATTGCCGCATCAGCGCTTTCGGACAAGCCGATCGAACACGCGGCCGCAGAGCGCATCGTGGGCGCCTCGACTGGCCTCACCTATGCCGAACTCACGGACCATCATCGGCAGCGTCGCGAAGTCGAGGGGTGGGGCGAGGCCGACATTGCCGACATCCTCGACCCGATCGCGCTGCGGCAACTCGATGGGTGGCGGGCGGCCCAACGGGTTCCGTGGGAACGTGGCGACTTGGTCGTCGTGGGTGTCTCCGGGCTCATCGGCGCACTCGGAAACCTCTACGACAACCAGGTAGACGCTGCAGTGCTCAGTGGTCTGTCCTTGTTGAAGAAGACCGACCTGCTGCGCCGGTGGGAGCGAGAGACCGCCCGACTGCCCATCGATTACACCGGCCCGAAATTCGGCGGTCCGGCACATCGCGTTCGGTCGGCCGGCCACGACATCGGCCGGTTCTTCGCCGCCCTCCATCAGATCCGCACGGGAACCTTCGAAGGCACGTGGTGGGAAGACGGACAGCGGATGGTCGAAAAGGTTGCGACAACTCGCTCCGGTCTGCCGTTCGCGCAAGCGCCTGAGCGGCATCTCGCAGTCGCGCTTCTGTTGAAACACTGGGCCGCCGACTTTGTCACCCCGATGAACCTTCCGCTGCCGGGCTGGACATTTCTCGCCGAGATGCCGAACCCCGACTTGCGGAAGTTCGCCAATGACGCTTACGCCGGAACGAACTCCGGCGACGGGTTGAACCTTCGCTCCGGAATGTTGACCCCGGGTCTAGGGATGCTCGCGACCGAGGTCGTCATCCGAACCCACACCCACCTCGGGGCCTACCGTTGCACGGGCACGCCACGGCTGGCGACTTCTGCAGCGGCCAAACACACAGAGATGCTGCTCGCCGCGCACGCCGCAGCCGGAGCGATCAGCGTGTCGAAGACCACCGCAGCCGCGATTGCTGGTGAAACCGCCGTCGCCGCTCGACATCTCAACATTCCGGTACTCATGCGGATCGGGATGCTCGCTTTGAAGGTCCGCTCCGACGCCGCGGCCCGTGCAGAAACCGGAGCACCGTCGTGGGGAGAGCTGCTCGCCGATGAAGCGGCGACTTGGAGCCTGCCCGAGGCGCTCACCATCGCGGAACTACTGACGAACTCCGTCGGCCCATCGCCCGCCGACGAAGCGGTAGGTGGACGGTGACGCGGACTGGGAACGCCCGGCGCCTCCACAGCGTGCAGCTGATACAACTGAAACCCCGCACCGAGAAGGTCAGGGGTTTGCCGGGGACGCCGAGGGGCCGTGGCGGTCTACCGCGCCTCATCGTCGTCCTCCTGTCATCGGTCGTCCAGGTCCGCCAAGGCGGTTTCGAGTGCGTCGATGTCCCAACGGAATTCCTTTCCGACTCGGATGGGTTTGGGTAGCCAGGTGTGCTTGCCTGGTTGGCGGGCCCAGCGGCGCAGCACTTCTGGATGGATGCCGATGTGGGCGGCCGCGGATCGGGTGTTGACCCATCGGCGAAGCGGCGGTGGAGGCGGGGTCGAGACTTCATCGTTCACCGACGTGCCTCCGGTCGTGGTCGACGTGGAGCACGGATGCGCAGTGGTGTACGCGCCGCGTCTGAGGAGGGCGGCAATCGCCCAGAGAATTACGGCTATTCGTGCGGTGTCGGCGGAGGCCACAGCGCACGAATTGTGATCACGTGGCGGGGCAGCGCTCAAGACACGGCAACTGTTCGAGCCGGTGCGGCACCGGAAATGCCACAGCAGATAAGCGAAGACAGCTCGCGGCGGCAGCGCTGAAGAATCCTCGCGCCCCGGGAGCGGGATAGCAGTCGTATGAAATTGCATCGGGCACCTTTCGGCCCGATCAGTGGCTCTTCCCGTATACAGGAAAACACAAATTCGGCGATGTTCGCCACCAGTTTTCTGCTGGCACCGAGAAATTGGTGGCGATTCAGGCACAGTACGACAAGCCCTCGCCCTGTGAGTGGTCACAAACCTCCGACCGGCGCAAGCAGATCTGTCGTCACTGCACCGGCCGGATGTCCTTGGTCGCTAGTCGATTTCAGGACCGGAGTACGCCTCTGGTGTCGCCGTGATGAGCTGGATGTGGTGAGCGAGTATGCCGTCGGCCAGCGCCAGCTGGTAGGAGACCGGGCTGTGGTTGGTGTCGTAGGCGTGCAACAGGCACCGCGAGTCGCGCCCACGGGCGACGTTCACGCTGGCTGCCCACAGTCGCCGAGCATCGCTGATCGGCGCCAAGGCGGAAACGAGCTCTTTTGCCTGCGCTGAACTCCGGTGCCTTCCCAGGGCTGATTTCAGCATCGCGACTGTCCAGGAACCTTCGCTTTCGGGGTCGACGACCACGGTCTTGCTGTGATCGCTCAACATCCATACCGATATCGAACGGCTGTCTTCGATGGCAGGAAGGGCGGTAGCGAACAAGTCGTTGTGCGCCAGCACGTTCCAGAATGGATCGATGAAGGCGGCGGGGATGGCGCGGGCTTGGAACCGCTCGAGGTTGATCCTCAGGGATTTCTCTGCTTGGACGTAGGAGCGCAAGGCATCGGGTGGTGCCAGCATGATCGCGGGCCCTGCGAGCTCACGCAGGTGGGAGGCCATCGCCTTGTCGAGGCGGTATCCGCTGATGATTTTCTCGAGAGTGTCAGGGGGCGGCTTGGACTCGCCGCGTTCGAAACGTCCCAGATGGACGGCGCTGAAGTTGACCGCTGTGGCGGCTTGGTTCTGGGTGAGTCCGAGATCGTCTCGAATCCACGCGATGGTGGTGCCGAGGTCTGGGATCGAGACCTGTGGTCGTTTGGGGGCACGTCGGCGTTGGCGTCCCTTGTGGGGCCGTGCAATTCGTTCGTTCAATTGTCTCCCCCCCCGGGAGTTTGTGGTGGACGTCACAGATTGCGTGGTTTGAACGCAATATTGCGATTTCGTGACGAGATCCGTTGGGGTTTCGGACTGATCCGTTGCGTGCGGGAAACAGCATGCCGAGCGGGTTGGGGCGGTCGCTGACCTTCAGGTCCAGGATCGCTTCTTCGATTGCTTCGACGGTGTGCGCGGGCAGAAGTATCCTGCGCCAGCCGTTTTCGGATTTCGGCACGGGCTTACGGACCCAGCCGCCGGTGCCTTCTCCTTTGACTTCGATGAGCGTCCCGGTGATATCGAGATAGGGTTCGTCTGCCTCGAGGTCGATGTCCTCGAGGAGGAGGGCGAAGACTTCGTGGGGGCGGATCCCGGTGCCGGTGATGACGTCGACGACCCACACCATGGTCCAGTCGCGGGGTGGTCCGCTGACATAGGCAGGGGTGCCGGGGATCTCCTCGCCGCGTGCCCATGCGCGCACTTGGGCGCGAAAGGCAGGCAGCGCTGCCATGTCTGCGACTTTTCCGCGTGCGGCCCGTTTGGCTTTGCGAAACGAGGAGACGCCGGCGACGGGATTGGTCGTCGCGGCACCATGGCGGACGGCGATCTGCATCATTGCCCGCAGGATGATCTTGTGCTGTTTGGCCTTACGGCGAAACCCCTGGGCCAGTAGCCGTTTGAGGTGTCGATCGAGCTCGCCGGCGGTCGCTTGCCAGATCTGTAGACGGCCCAGGGTGTTCTCGATCTTGATGGTTTTCGGGTTCGCTCGTTTGTCTCGGGAAACGAGGATCTCGCGGCGGTAGTCCTCGACCAGGCCGGGACTGCAGGCTTCGTCGGCCTCCATCTCGGCGAGTAGTTCCTCGGCCAGAGTGAGCAGGGTGGTAGTGCGTGTGATGCGCTGTTCACCGGTGTCCTCGCGGAAGTCGCGTATCGCTTCAGCGAGGCGGTTGCGTGCTTCACCTGCTGTGGGGCCGGTGCGTTCGATGTACTGGATACCCCAGGCGCCGTAGTAGCGGGCGGTGGTGCGCCAGGTGCCGTTCCGTTGTTTTCGTGGCGGCGTGGGTCGGCCGAAGGTGCCGACCGGATGGGGGACTCGCCCGGCCATGATTACCTTCCTTGAACTCGGACGCAGTGATTCGGGGCAGCGCGAACCGCACGCGAAGCGGCGGCTGGATGCAGGCATATGCGCGTGACAGGTCCGCCGAAGCGGTGAGGAGGCGGATACGTATTCGAGGGATGCACGGAAGTCGGCGCGACTGACCGGGGCTACTGACTGCCGCCGCCGTCGGCGAACCGTTGGTCTTCCCAGGCGCGGACGTCACCGAGTCGGTAGCGCCGGTAGCGCCCCATCCGGGCATAACGAGGCCCGCGACCGGAGCCGGCCCATGCCGCGAGGGTCTTGACGGGAATTTTCAGGCGGGCGGCGAGTTCAGCAGTGCTGAGCCATGTTTCGTCGCCAGGAGCCAGGTGAGGACGAGAGCTGCTCGAACCGTCGCGTCGAGCCGACGGTGAGGAATCGGAAGAAGACATGACACACCAATTTTTCGTCGGTGATCAATGGCTCTTCCGACCTCAGTATAGACGGGGAAGAGAACGACGAGAACGACGTATGTCGGGTTGGTGTGGAACTGGGCGACACGACATGCCAGTCGGTCGGTGACGCGCATCGTCGTCGGGAACTGACCCGTGACTGTCCGATACCCGCCCGCCACGTCTACACTGTGAAACGCCAACCATTAGCTTGCATCAAGCCTGTGTGCGGCCGATTACCCAATCACGAAGGCCCCGAGCTCATTACTTGCGAGCTCGGGGCCTTCGGCGTTACGCGGGTGGGAGGGGCCGACCAGAGAGATCGGCAAATCGATCCATACGCGGGGGTCGACGGCGGCCTGACCGCTGATAATGGGGGTCTTACCGGTGGTGTGCCTTCCTGTACCTCCCGATTCAGGTCGCTGCGCTGGTGGGACCGGGGCTTCAGCTGGCATCTGTGGGGATGTCACGCGACCCCGCTCAGTTCGGTCGGCCTCGCCGTACTCCTGGCGGAGGCTCACGGTCATAGCCGTGCAAGAAACCGCCTCCGACGGTGGAAGCGGGACCATAAAATTTGAGCGCCAACCCGTCTACTCGGCACACTCCAGCGCTTGCGATTGATGGACAGTGCACTGCAGACGGCAGGAGCACAAAAGGCGTGTAGACCGCGGGCGGCGGCAAGATTCGATCAGGATCGGTGCTCGGCGACTCGATCGTCGGCCCAGCATCCGATAGGTCAAGGTAAACTCCGATCTCTGACTGCTCAGGTGCGAGAATCACTGAAATCACGTTTTCACCTACTAGTTTCGATGCTGCGCCCGTTTCCCGCACCGCGTCGACCATGATCGACCGTATCCGTTCTGGCGACTCAGATCCTTCTGCCTTGACCCGCTCGCGAGCCCGTTTGATGATGGGCTCGCGGACGTCCCCGGCAGCGTTCAGCGCGAACGAATTCCACGATGGCCACCGACCAGAATCGCCTACGCTATCCCACTTTTTCTCGTCGAACTCAACCTTGAAGATAATGTGCCGCCACGCTGGTTTGGTGAACTGCAGCCCGGAGCCGATCAGGATCAGTTTATGCTTCTGGGCAGCCGACGGGAGCCGTCGGAATGCAGCGTCTACGCTCTCTACGATCCGTCGGCCGATCTTTTCGAAGTGGATCCGAAGCGGCTGGCCGTGCCCTCGCATGAGAATCCCGCCCTTTGAAAGGTCGGCCACACCGGATACAGCCTCGGCGATAAACTGATCAGTCGGGCGAGCATCGATATATGCCACTCCCGTGTACCCCAGGACGAGCCAACAATCTGACCCAACGATGACGATCGTCTTGTTCGCCCTCCTGTCGTGCTCGACGATCAGGCCAGCATGTCCATAGGTCACGAGTTGATCGCTCGCGTGAAACGCATGATTCCGAGTCACGGCGGTTACCAGAAGGGTCACTGAGGGAGGATACAAGGCTGAACGGTTACTTCCGACCTGGTCGCAAACCTTGCACGGCCCAAGAACTTTCGCGGTCGGCTGACGGCGCTCGTACGTTCTCCGAAGCAGTCATATCGACGTCGGGCGGCGGCGTCCTCTCATGTCGCTCGTCCTCGGTTCGAAAGCGGCCACCCGTCACGCCTGAAGATCAACGGGCCGAGGTCATCTCAGTCTCGGCAACGCACCATCATGCCGATGGGCATGCACCTTGAACTGGCGTTATATCGGCTTGTGTCTAAACTGAGGGGCGAAGTCACCTGGGGCACTTGCGACCTTCGAGCTTGCTCGAACGGCGCAGCTCAGCGCGACTGAGTGACGAAATGTGTTGTGTCCCAACATACTCTGTCGGATCTGCCAGATCGCTGCGTTGATGTCTTCGATTGCTATGCGGATCTGTTCTCGGAATCCTGCGTCAGGCGTCGGCGAGCCGCCTCAACGTGCTGGCCGCAAGCCGTCGTGGGGTCTGCTGGCTTGAAACCAGCTGGGACCGCACGTAGTGGCTGTTCAGGCATTGGTTTCGTGTCGGCCAGCCTTTTTGTGCAATATACGTGCAGAAACGGTGCTGACGAACCTGCGGATTCCGGGGGTTGTGGAACGCGGATCAGCAGTGTTCGTATTGACGTCGATAGGGCTGCGACTCCGGTAGGACGGTGTATCCGGGTGTCTGGCAGCCGCCGACCACGACCTCGAAAAAGGGGCCCATGGAGTAGGCGGGGCCGTTGGGTGTGTGGATCGTGTAGGCGACCGCCGCGCCGGAGCCTGCCAGGTAGGGAAGATGCAGATCGGCGAGTTGTGTGGTCTGCGCTGCGCTGAATTCCGTCCCTACGGGAGGGAATACGGTGACGCCCAGTGTGCGGCCTTCAAGAGGCGGGTCGTAGACCGACACCTGAGCGAAGAACGGGATGGGTTGATCGGTCAGGAACCACTGCCACAGGTCGAGTTCGTCATTGGACGGGAAGCGAGGGGTGGGCTCTTGGTGGGGGGTGACGCGATCGTGGGGCCATGGATACGATCCGGGGCTCCGTTCCGAATGATTGGTGAACCCGCGCTCCCGCTCATGAACGGTGGATACGGTCCACTGGTTGGACGCCAGTTCGGGGAAGTCCTGGATGATTCGGCGCATCGCCGCGATGGCGCGGTGGGGTTCGGTCTCGGAGCCCGCCCGGATGTCGATGGCGTTGGTGATGCGGTCCGCGAAGCCGCCGCTCGAGTCCCAGTGCACTTCGGTGCCCGCAGCCCATAGTCGCGCCCAGTTGTTTGCGGCGTTCGCTTCCGTGCTCACGTCACGGCCGAACATCCAGTACGCGGAATAGGAGTCCGCCATCCGGTCGATGGTGACCGTTATCGGGTCGCCTTTGAAACGGCGCGGAAGCGGTTGAGCGCCCATGGCACTGACCACAGACGCGGCCTCGGCCGGTGTGGCGTCGTCGCGGAGCTGCACGTCGAGTTCGGCGGTGAAATGCCTGCCCTTGTAGTGCTCGAAGCGGTGTGATGCGTCGGTCACCCCCGGGAGGGCCTGGATGGCCGTCTCGATCTTGCGTGACCAGCTGTCATGTTCGGCCTGGTCGCGTCCTCGATCGAAGTAGCCGCATCCGGTCAGCAGGACGGCCGTCATCAGCAACCCGAGGGTGGGCACGGTAGAGCGCATAGCGTTGATCTTTCCAGCAATCGGCGTCACAGCGCTGCCGCCGACGTGCCCCCAGTTCTGTGGCCGGATTGCGAGATTTTCGACGCAGCTAAGGAACTGCGGTGGCGTGAGCGACGGAATGGGACGGCCCGACCCGACGATCGCCACGCCTCGCCCGCCCTCCACCTCAGCTATCTGCAGACTGCCATCGCTCGGTGTCAGGGCTGGTCATCGCAAGTATTGCGATGACCATCCCCTTTCGTGCAACGCGCCGTATGTCGCTGACATCAGCGCCGTATTCGGGGCTCCGAGGCGGAAATGGTCGGCCGCCGAGACGAACCGGGTTCCCGACCGGGTCCTTACGCGGGTGGGCTCATCGTGCGGGCGAGTTCGGAAAGCTCGGCGAGGAACTGGCCCGCGGGGACGGGCTTGCCTTCCTTGCCGATCGGTGAGGGGTCCAGCGGAACGAGAAGCTCGACAAACGGAGAGTGCAACCACAGTGCCATCACATACAGGGCGGGGATGCGCAGCAGCCGAAGCTCGAACCCGGCAGCCGCGAGTTGGGGCAGTTTTCGAACAATCTTCAGGGCTTTGTCGGTGGCCAGGACGAACGGTCCTTCGGTGAACTGCGCCATCTCTTGGGTGCCGTCGGGAGCCAGCGTGGTTTCGGCGCTGGCGATGATCTGGGCGCCGTCTACGACGAGGTAGCGCCAGCCCACCGGACGGGCCGCGTCCAGACCCGCGCCGGCGGTGATGTCATCGAGACCGAGGGTGAAGATCTGGTGGGGTGTGGACAGGTCGAGTTGGTCCTTGCGGGCCCCGCGCAGCGCCTTGGTCGAGAATTTCGCGCCGTCGGCGAACGCGCGAAGTTTCCCTTTGACCTTGTCGGGGACTTCGGAGGGCGGGTCGGGCAGATGGAGCGGCATGAGCGGTTCTCCTCAGGGCTGGGTCTTGTAGCTGACGGTCCAGGTTCCGCTGCCCTGGTACCTGTTGCGGAAGACGTCGTAGGTGACATCGGAGTCGCCCTCCCACGGATCGGCGACGCTGACGTAGTCGACACCGTTGATCACCGAACGCCCTCGCACAGCGACGATGTGGCCGCCTCCGCCCTGCCAGGAGATGTTCACGACGACCGGTGCGGATTTGGTCATCTCGGCGCCGAGTTGGACGTTGGTCAAGGCGTTGTTCGAGCGCGCGTTGAGCCGCCCGATCCGGGTGAGCGCGGTATCGGGCCACCGGCCCTGGTTACACGGCGATACCGCGCCCGCCCCGACGGCGCAGTCGTTGCGGCCCAACTCCGCGTTGGCCAGTTTGCCCTGGGTCCAGGTCGATGCCGGGTCGTAGTACGCCGCGGTGCTGACTGTGGCCGCGTTCCAGCACCACATGGTTTGCTCTTGGTGCTGCATCCGGAAGTCCAGACGCTGGTCGTCCATGGCGAGAAAGAACTTCTCGTGGATGCCGCCCTCGGCACCGAACTGGGCGTTGACCGTGCCGCCGGCGCCGCTGGTGGTGGTCACTCCGCTACCGTTCAAGCGCAGGTAGACCTTCGGGAAGGCGGCGGACTCGAAGGAGACTGATCCGTCCGTCTGTGGCCTGGTGTTGTACTTCTCCCAGGGGCCGGGGCCGGTGGCGCTGTACTGGGCGTTGACCGTGCCGCCGCCGGATTCGGTCTGGGTGCTCACCGCCCTGCCGTCCATGCGCAGGTAGACCTTCGGAAAAGCCACCGACTCGAAGGCAAAAGAGCCATCGGCTTGGGGTCGGACCCGGAACCGCTCGTAGAGGGCCGCCCCGTATTGGCAGTTGACCGTACCGCCGCCGTAGTCGGCCGGGGCGGTCACCCCGTTGGCGTCCATTCGTAGGTACACATTCGAAAACGCCGTCGACCGGATGGTGACCGGTGTGTCCCCCAGGACTGCGAGGTCGGCTACTGACAATGCCATGATGGGCCCTCTTCCATGCAGGTGCATCCCTGGTCATGAGCGAAACCTGCTCTGCTGCAAGATATTTCGGTCGATGCCTGTGGGATGGACCCAGTTCAGCACAGACGGCCTGGGCGCACACGGTCTTTGGCCTCGGGGCGGGTTTTCGTTCGGCAAGTGCCCTGAACGCGAAAATCACTGCAGCGCAGAACAATTCGAGATCTCAGAGTATCCTGGCTACGGGCACTGCCGCCTCGATATCCGCGGGGTCGGTCAATGGGAGATACCACCGTGGTACACCTGCCTCAGTCCGTCGGTGGTGTCGCACGGTAGGCCGCATCGTGGGTCTGCTGGCGGGCATCCACGGCACCGGCCTGGTCGACGACGCGACCGGACATCTCCGGGCTCGGACCTACCGCTGCTCGGAGCGGCCCTGATGCTCGGCGCCAGTATCGCCGCCGCCTGGATCGCCAGTCGCGAGATCGCTTCCCGCAGCCCGATCGCAGACGCGAGTCCGACACGGGCGCGGGGTCGCACGAATCGCACCCGCCGGATCGCGGCGAACGCTGCGCTCGTCACCGGACTCACGTCGTCGTTCACCTCGCTCGCCATCGATCCGGCCGATATCTTGATGGACCGCGATCACCGGCCCCGGACGTGGACTCGTGGCAGTGGGTCTGAGCCTGCTCGCGCCGGAGATGCTCACCTTGACGGAGTTCGCCATCAGAAAGATCCTGCCCTGCGCGCGGGCGCGGCCGGGCATCTCGCGGCGCGAAGTACGGGTCCGACTTCGTCTCAAAATCGTGGATCTGTCGGCCCGGTGTTCTCTGCATCGGCCAGATCAACTGGACGCCAGGGATGATGCTGCGTTGCACCGCGTTGAAGCGATCGGGGAACTGCTGCTGATGAGAGCCGCCGACGACAAACAACTCATGAAGACGATCGCCCGCTGCGGTCGTGTCGACCTGCTCTGCGTCGACGAGCTCGGCTACACAACTCGACCGCCGCGGCGCGGAACTGCTGTTCAAGTCCTGACCGAACGCGAAGAGAAGAACTCCGTCGCGATCGCGTCGAACGAGTTGTTCTCCGGCTGGACCAAAACCTTCACCGACCCAAGGCTTTGCGCCGCGATCGTAGACCGACTCACCTTCGGCGGGCACATCATCGAAACCGGCACCGACTCCTACCGGCTTGCCCGCACCGCCCAAGCCAGAGCGACTGCCCCCGGGTGACGTCGAGATTGACCGATAGTTCCCAGGTCAAATGGCGGACCGGCGCAGTCAGGCGGCGAAGACGGTGCGGACGACAGACTCGTCACCGTCGATCTCGACCAGACCGAAGGCGCGGGCATCGCTGAGAGTGAAGGCGCCGGCGGCGAGGCCGAGGATGTAAGCGGGGTCCGCGCGGACGGTGGCGTCAAGCTCGCGGCCGTCGTGCGGGCCGACCTCGAAACCCGAACTCGTCGTGCGGAGCTGTAGAGGTGAGTCCCCGATCTCGAGGCCGACCGTTGCCGAGAGGCGAACCTCGACACGGGTGTCGAGTAAGGCGGGAAGTGCGAGGGCGAGCCACCCGGGGCGGAAGGAATCATCGTCGGCGGGGCCGCGGACCATCAACGGGGTGGACCAGCGAATCAGGCTCTCGACGGGCTGGCGTAGTTCGGCACCCCACGGCGTCAGGGCGTATTCGACCACGCTGCCCACGCCCGTGAGTCGCCGCTCGACAACACCCGCGGCCTCGAGGTCGCGAAGCCGGTCGGCGAGCAGGTTGGTGGCAATGCCGGGGAGTCCCTCGATCAGGTCCCGGTAGCGAGCGGGGGCGATGAGTAGCTCCCGGACGATGAGCAGGTTCCACCGGTCACCGACAACTTCGAGGGAACGGGCAAGCCCGCAGTACTGGCCGTAGCTACGCATCAATTCCTACAATCGCTTGAACTTATCAAGTGCGCGTGACATCCTCAATCATACCCTGATGCCTAGCCCAGAGGGGGCCACCATGGCCGATACCACCCACAGCGTGCGGCCCGGTTGGGTCGACGACGAACTGTTCCCATTCGAGAGCCGATTCGTCGACATCGACGGCCACACAGTGCATTACGTCGACGAGGGTTCGGGTCCCACACTGCTACTCCTGCACGGCAACCCGACCTGGTCGTTCCTCTGGCGCGACGTGATCGCCGCACTGCGCGATGACTTCCGGTGCATCGCCCTCGACTACCCAGGCTTCGGGCTGTCGACAGCCAAGCCCGACTACCGCTACCTGCCCGAGGAACACGCCGACGTGGTCACCGGGTTCGTCGACGCGCTCGGCCTCGAGGGGGTCACTCTGGTCGGGCAGGACTGGGGCGGCATGATCGGCCTGGCGGTCGTGCAACGACGGCCCGAAGTCTTCGATCGGCTGGCACTCGCCAACACCTGGGCCTGGCCCGTCAACGGGACATTCCACTTCGAGTGGTTCGGTCGCGTCATCGGCGGACTCCCGTTCCGCTTTCTGGTCCGGCAGTTCAACCTCCTGGTCAAGGCGTTCATCCCCACCGGCCACCGACGGCGGAAGCCGACCGCGGCCGAAATGGCCCACTACAGCCAGGCGCTGAACACCCCCGAACGGCGCCAGGCTTGCGCCGTGCTTCCCGGCCGGGTCCTCGCCAGCCGAGACTTCTTCGCCGAGGTCGAGGCTGGTCTTGGCGACATCGCGCACCTGCCGACACTGATCGTGTGGGGTGACGCCGACATCGCCTTCCGTCCCCAAGAGCGCCAGCGTCTGGAAGCGACGTTCACCGACCACACGACCGTGATCGTCGAGGGCGCAGGCACCTACGTGGAGTCTGACGCGCCTGAGGAGTTCGTCGCCGCGATCCGCGACTGGGCCGCGACCCAGCGCGAAGACGCGAGTCGTGCCAGCGAGACAGGCCTATAGACCGCCCTCGCTTGCGTCGGGTCGTCGCGGCGCCGCACCGACAGCGGAACGGCTGCGCTGCATTCGTCGACGAGGTCGGCCTGGCTCGACCACATTCCGCTGGCGGGGACCGACCACCAGCAAGTTTCCTCCGTGTCGGCGTCACCAACGTCTCATACACCTAGCCC
The DNA here is from genome assembly GCF_001613085.1 of Nocardia salmonicida NBRC 13393. Classification (GTDB taxonomy): domain Bacteria; phylum Actinomycetota; class Actinomycetes; order Mycobacteriales; family Mycobacteriaceae; genus Nocardia; species Nocardia salmonicida. Next base: position 58,483 of record NZ_BDBR01000033.1, on the reverse strand, counting down.
TGCAGCAGCCCCCCTTTGTCGTAGGGCTCGCTGCCTATTCTGGCCGCTCGACCCACCAGTCGGCAGTGCGGCGGCCGTCGTGCGAAGTGCCGAGCGTGATGTATTCCAATAATGCCGGGTAGGGCGACTGGGACATCGGGTGCTCGCGATGACCGCGTGGATTTCCCGTGACCTGGCAGATGTAACGGATTGGCGTCCCAGGGAACCGAGATCAGGGCGGCGAATAATCGGCGCGGCCACGACGAACTCAGGGAGCCGACATGTTGTCGATAGATCGACTTCAGCCTACCGGGGAACACGACCTGATCGGGAGTGAGATTGCCGCCGGGCTCTCCGCGCAGTCCAAATGGCTGCCATCGCGGCTGCTGTTCGATGAGCGCGGAATTCGGTTGCGTGACGATATCGTTCGGCTTCCGCAGTTCCACGCCGTGCGTAGTGAACTCGCCATCCTGGCCGCCAACGCGGGAACGATCGCCGGCGCGACCGGAGCGTGCACGCTGCTCGAGTTGGGCGCCCGCAGACCGAATGCGACGCGACTGCTCATCAACGGACTCGCGGCGACAATGCAGACCTATATCCCGGTCGACTTTCGCGATGACGCGCTCGCCGAGACCGCGACCGTGATCGCGCGCGCGTATCCCCGGCTTTCAGTCCGTGCGATAGTGGCTGACTTCGTGCGCGAACCGCATCGGTTGCCGGCCCGCGGCGGCAGGCTGATCACGTTGTTGGGAGGGGTTTTCGGCGGCTGTCTGCCGGGCGAACGCGCCAAGATGCTGCGCCGGATTCGGACCACCATGGAGTGGGACGACACCGTGCTGATCGGCGTCGACGTGACCTCCACACCGCAACGGCTGATCGCGGCGCGCACCGACCGGTTCGGCGTGAACGCGACGTTCAACAGGAACATCCTGTGTGTGCTCAATCGTGAACTGGGCGCACAGTTTCCGCAGGACCAGTTCGAGCACCACGCTGTCTGGGACGAGGCTGCGTCGCGGGTGGAGCTGCGGTTGCGCGCGCGGTGCGACCAACACGTGCCGATCCCGGGGTTGGGGCTGGAGCTCGAGGTCGAGCGGGGCAGCCAGATCCGCACCGAGACCGTCGCGACATTTCGGCGTGAGCAGCTCGAATCCGAGCTGTCGGCAGTTGATCTCGCGATTGATCGATGGTGGACCGCTCCGCGGGGCGACTACGCGTTGGTGCTGGCCAAGTCGTCGATCGGTCAGTAGTGATGCGTCGAGGACAAGTCAGTCAATTGCCCGAGCGCGAACCGCTCTCGTCGGTCGTCCGGAAATACACCTCGAGCCGGGCACGGACCGCAGCACGGGCGCGATGCAGAATCACCCGCTGATTGCCTGCGGTGATACCGAGCATCGCGCAGATCTCCTGCGAGGAATAGCCTTCCGCGTCGCGCAGGGTCAATACGATCCGGCTACGGTCCGACAGCTCCGCGATCGCCGCGGCGAGGACCGCACCCATCTCGACGCGCTCGGCGGCGTCCTCGGGTTCGGACCACCGCTGCGGTGTCTGCGCGGGGCGCCAATGCCCGGGATATGGGTCTGCTGCCGGGCGAAACCGGTCGGGATCGACGGTCGGTTCGGTGTCTTCGGGCAACAAGCTCCCGAAGGGCACGGTCCTGTGCTCTTTGATGCCGCGCTTTTTCGCGGTGTTGACGAGGATGCGGAACACCCAGGTTTTCAGTGCGGATCGACCCTCGAATCCGTCGATGCCACGGATCACCGCGATCCAGGTTTCTTGGACGACTTCTTCGGCGGACGCGAGAGTCGAGACGAACGACATGGCCAGGCGCAGCATGGATCCCGACCAGGCGGCGAGAATCACGGTGAAGGTCGTTTCGTCGCCCGCGCGCAGCCGCTGGACCAGCAGATCGTCGGCTGGCAGTGAGGTCTCGCCGCCCACGGATTCACCTCGCTTTCGACGCTGGTCACGGCTGGTGGCCAACTCTAGCGTCAGCGAGGCGGGCGGGCTCGGGTCGGCACAACCACAATCAGTGTCAGCCGGAACGTCGGCGCGTCATTGCCCGTATCAGGGCCGCGGCGAGGACCAGCGACCAGACCACCGCGACCGCGACGACGAAGCCGACATGGTAATCACGGTCGAGGACGGTGGGATTGCCCGCGACGGCGAACTCGCGCCCGAAGACCGGAACGGCGATCAGCGCGAGCGTCACCGTGCACACCGCACCGATCGTCACCGGCCCCCACCACGACGGCGGCAGGATCCGCTTGCCCGCGAAACCCGCTGCGGCACACAGTGGTGCGAACACGCCGTCGTGGAGCACGATCGCGCCGGCGAACCAGAGGGCGATCGATGTCAGATCGGTGGGGCTCTGCTCGAGCACGAGACTGACACCGAACCAGGTGAGCCAGATACCGATGAGGCCGAGGATTATTCGAATGGTCGTCATCGCTGTACTTCGATGGTCGAGAGCCACTTGGTTTGCCGGACGCCCGGTCGATTCGGGGCGATCAAGCGGCACGGGTACCCGTGATCGAGGTCGAGTTGCTCGCCGTTGAGACGCAATGCGATCAAGGAATCGGCCGCCTCGACGTGTGGCTGTGGCAACAGTGATTGGTTGAACAGGCCGCTTTGTTCGAGGGATCGGAACACCACATCGCCGCCGCTGTAATCGCCGACGGCGGCGAGTAGGTCACGCACCGCGACACCGGACCACTCGGCGTCGGCGCTCCATCCCTCGACACACGCGATCGGCAGCTCGGCGGTGGTTTGCGGTAGCGCCGCGAGGTCGTCGACGGAGAACGCGCGCGTCTTCTCGCCGAGGGTGACGGTGAGCCGGTAGGCGGTGTCGCGGGCCCGCTCCTCGACCCCGGCCTGGGCTGCTGTTCGGTTGATCGGAACCCCTTGCGGTCCTTCACCACTGCGAGGGGCGAGGACTGAGATTCGTCGCAGCAACGGGACGGTTTGGCCGGCCACGGCGATTCCCGCGACCGTCGCGGCGGCGAACGCGGATCCGAGCACGACCCGGCGTGAGAGCGCGGCTCGGTCCTTCAGCAGCTCACCGTCTTCGGTGCTCTTTTCCGGTCGGACGAGTGCGGTGCGGATAACAGGCAGCTTGATCGCGAGATGGACTGCCAGCGCACCGATGGCGACGAAGGCCATCGCGTAATGCGTAGTGGTGAAGAAGAATCGCCACGGGTAGTACTGCGCGGTGTTGAACAGCCCGGTGACCAGCTGGAAGATCGTCGATCCGACGAGCACCGCGACGGATCCGCGTTCGAGTATGCGCAGGGGGTTGCCCAGCAGCGGTCGGGCGAACAGTCGGGGGAACACCGACCACAGCTTCACGATCAGTAGCGGTATGGCGACCACGCCGGAGATCACGTGTGCGCCCTGAGTCACCTGGTACAGCCACACCGGGTGGGCGGGCCACCAGAACCAGGCGGGTGGGTGCTGGATCCAATGACTGACCAGGCCGGTGAGGAAACAGATCGTGACCGCGATGCCGAGCAGGATGCCCACTCGGGCCGCGACAGCGGTGGATCGTGCGGGCGAGAACTGCTCGCTGAGCGCCTCGGGCAGCAATAGATCACCGGTCGATGTTTCGCGGTCGTCGTTCATCGCCGGGTTCCTGCCAACACTGGGCCGAGACGGGCGGCTGTCGCGGCGAAGAGTCCGTTCGATGCCGCGGCGACCGCGGCGATGTCCTCGACATGGTCGACGTCGGTCAGTTCCGGCAGCTCGGTGACGCGACAGCCATAGCGGAGCAAGGCCGTTCGTGTCAGCTCGCCGGTCCGCCCGGTCGACATCGGGACATCGGTGAGGACGCGGGCAGCACGAGAGTCGGTCAAGCCCAGCGCCCACCAGCCCCCGTCAGTGGCGGGTCCGAGCACCGTGTCGGCGCTGGCTACCAGTTCGGTGGCCGCTGCGGCGAGCAACCCAGGACCGGCCTGCGGGGTGTCCATCCCGATCTGTAGGACGGGCATACCCGGGTGCGCGGCATCGGCGTGTGCGGCGGCGAGTCGCGCGCCGAAGGTGTGCCCGCGCTGCGGGACGACCTCGAAATCGAGCAGAGCCGAGGCGATCTCGTTCGCTCGCCGGGCCCGGGGCAGCTCGCCGGTCCACGCCACCACGGCATGGCGGGCGCCGCTGTCTCGAACCGCGGTCAGCGTGTCGAGCAGGGCGGCGGCGGCCAGTTCGGCGGCGTCGATGGGGCTCAGCGGCGGGGTGAGCCGGGTCTTGGCGAAACCCGGGATCGGTGCCTTGGCGACCACGAGCAGTGTCGCGTCGATGCCGGTCATCGCACGCTCCAGAAATCCCGCGCGGCACCGAAGGTTCCGCGTACCGAGCCCGAAACCTTCGACACGCCATGGCTTCTCGGCTGGTAGATGACGTCGTGCTCGACCACCTGCCAGCCGGATGTGGCAGCACGTGCGAGCAGCGCGAGCGGATAGCCCGAACGCGGGTGCAGCGGTCCGAGTGCGAGAAGTTCGGCGCGGCGGACGACTCGCATGGCGGCGAGGTCGTGCACGTCCAGGTCGTATCGTCGGCGCAGCCACGAGGCGAGCAGCCAATTGCCCAGCCGCGCATGCCATGGCCACGCACCGGGTACCGGCCTGCGCCTGCCCGCGACCATTGTCACTCCGGGCACGAGGATCTCGACCAGATCGGGCAGCTCAGCCGGGTTCATGGACCCGTCGCCGTCGAGCACCGCGATCAGCTCTGTTTTCGCCGCCTCGACTCCGGCCTGCACAGCGGAGCCGTAGCCCGGCCGGTTCTCCACGACGACGCGGGCGCCCAGTTCCCGGGCGACGGTCGAGGTGTGGTCGGTGGAGCCGTTGTCCACCACGATCACGGCGTACTCGGCGGGGACCGCGGCCAGCACGCCGGGTAGGGCACCGGCCTCGTTCCGGCACGGGATCACCACGGTCACCCGCTGGGTGTCATCGTCAATGCTCACAGTTTCGACCGTAGGGTCGGCCGGACGGAAAAGACCTGCTGAAACCGCTTACGAAAGTGTGACGGCACGTCCGCGCTGGTATCGGCCCGCCGGTGCGCCCTCCTACGGTGAGACAGTGCGGAATACGTCTGTCTCCACCCGGCGCAAGGTCACTGCCCAACGTGCCGACCTGTCCTGCGCGGCGGCCGCGGCGGTGCTGCTCGCGCTCGCTGTGGCGGTGCCGCTGCTGATCGGCGGGCGGTGGCGCGAAAGCCTGTTCGCCGGTGCGGCTCCGCTGTTCGGCAGTTGGCTGCCGCATGTCGGGTGGGGCAGCGGCCCGGCGATCGTGATCGCGGTCGTGGTGGTCGTCTACGGTCCGTCGCTCGCCGCTCGCCTGCCGTGGGGGCAGCTGCTGATCACCACCTGGCTGGCAGCGCTGGCCTGGGCCTTCTCGCTGGCGATGGTCGATGGCTGGCAACGCGGCTTCGCCGATCGCCTCACCTCCGATCACGAATACCTGCACGAGGTGGGCGGCGTGGACGATATCGCGGCGATGGTGCGTGGCTTCGCGGGCCGGATCCTGGACTTTCAGCCCGACTCCTGGACAACGCACGTCTCCGGGCACCCGCCCGGCGCGCTGTTGACGTTCGTGCTGGCGGACCGCCTCGGCCTCGGCGGCGGCGTCTGGGCCAGTGTGTTGTGTACAGCCGTCGGATGTAGTGCGGCCGTGGCGGTGGTGGTGACGCTGCGCGCACTCGGGGCAGCCGAGCGGGCGCGTGCCGCCGCACCGTTTCTCGCGCTGGCGCCCGCCGCGATCTGGCTGGCGGTCTCTGCTGACGCCCTATTCGCCGGGGTGACCGCGTGGGCGGTGGCGCTGTTCGCGCTCGCGCTCGCACCAGGTGAGCGCAGGCCGCTGCTCGCTTTCAGCTCCGGTCTGCTGTTCGGGTACGGCTTGTTCCTCAACTACGGGTTGATCCTGATGTCCGTAGTCGCGGTCGTGGTGGTCGCTGTGCGCGGACTGCGTGGGGTCTGGCCTGTCGTGCTGGGCGTGGTGGTTGTCGTCGCGACTTTCACGGCCGCCGGATTCTGGTGGTGGGACGGCTATCAGCTCGTGGTCGAGCGCTACTACCAGGGGATCGCCACCGATCGGCCCGTGTCGTACTGGGTCTGGGCGAACCTGGCGGCGACGGTCTGCGCTGTCGGCCTGGCGTCCGCCGCCGCGTTGAGCCGCATTCCCGCCGCACTCGCGCTCCCCGCACCGGCCGACGTCCGCACCGATCCGATCGGCGCACTCGGCACCTGGCGCGCCACCATCGACCCGGCCGCGCTGCTCGCCGTCGCGGGGCTCGCCGCGATCCTGCTCGCCGATGCCAGTCTCCTGAGTAAGGCCGAGACCGAGCGGATCTGGCTGCCGTTCGAGATCTGGATACTCGCCGCGACGGCCCTGCTACCCACCCGGACGGCCCGGGTGTGGCTCGCGGTGCAAGCGCTCGGCACACTGCTCGTAGTCCATCTCGTCCTGACGAACTGGTGAATCGACACGATATGACGCGCATCCTGATTGCCGACGACGACCCAGTGGTCCGCGAGGTGGTCCGGCGCTACCTCGAACGCGACGGACTGCAGGTCGTGGAGGCGGCCGACGGCGCTTCGGCCGCCGCTGCGTTGCACGGTTCGGCGATCGACCTGGCGATCCTCGATGTGATGATGCCACCCCCGGACGGGATCGAGCTGTGCCGCGAGGTCCGCGCCGGTCCGCGACCCGACATCCCGATCATCATGTTGACGGCCCTCGGTGAGGAGGACGACCGAGTGGTCGGACTACGCGCTGGCGCCGACGACTATCTGACCAAGCCGTTCAGCCCACGCGAATTGGCACTGCGTGTGGCCTCGGTACTGCGCAGGGCCAGGATCCACGAGCCGGTGGGCGACCCTGTCTTATGCAGCGGCACAGTCGAATTGCGGTCCGCGTCGAGGACCGTCACTGTCGCAGGAGCTCCGGTCGAGCTGACCGGCCGGGAATTCGACCTGCTCGCATTCCTGCTGGCCAACCAGCAACGGGTTTTCACCCGCACCGAACTCTTGGCCGACGTCTGGGGCTGGACCTTCGGCGATCAGTCGACAGTCACTGTCCACATCAAGCGATTGCGCGCCAAACTCGGTGCGGCGCATCGCATCGACACCGTGTGGGGTCGCGGCTACGCCTGGGGTCGCGAGAACGGCGGCACCCACGATGCCGACTGACTTCACCGGCTTGATCGGTCTCGCGTTGATCGGGACGATCCCGGTGGTCGCGGTTGGTGCCCTCGCGCTGCGCGTGGTCCGTGATCGCCTGCTCGGTGCGAGCATGGTGATCCTGGTCCTGATCCCCACCGTGGCGACGCTGACCGGTTTCGTCGCGGTGAGCCGGATGATGTTCACCGACGAGCTGGAACGCGTCGCAGTGGTGCTCGCGGTCGTCACCGCGGTAACCGTGCCCGCCGCGGTACTGCTCGGCCGAGCCCAGGCACGGCAGCTGGTGTGGGAGAAACAGATGCTCGACCAGGAACGCGAGGCCGAGCGCTCGCGGCGGGAGCTGGTCGCCTGGGTCAGCCACGACCTTCGGACACCGCTGGCGGGCATCTGCGCCATGGGGGAGGCACTGGCTGACGGGGTGGTGCGCGAGGACAACGACATCGAGCGTTACGGCCGACAGATCGTGCGCGACACCTCACGGCTGTCGGCCATGGTCGATGACCTATTCGAGATGTCGAAGATAGCCGCGGGCGCGCTGCGGCTGTCGATGGAACCTGTCGACCTGCGTGAGCTCATCGACGAGGTACTGGCCGCCGCGGAACCGGCGGCGACCCGCGCGCAGATCGGAGTCACCGCCCGCCAACCGCCGACCCGGATCATGGTGGCGGGCAGCGATCAGGCTCTGACCAGGGTTCTCACTAATCTCGTCGCGAACGCGATCGCGCACACTCCGCCGGGTGGGTTGGTCGAGATCACCGTCGGCGCAGACGCGGGACAGGCATGGGCGCGGGTGCGCGATACCGGTCCCGGTGTCGCCGACACCGATCTTCCGCGCATTTTCGAGGCCGGATATCGCGGCAAAGCGGCCCGCTCGCCGAGCGACGACGGCGGCAGTGGCATGGGGTTGGCCATCGCCGCCGGGTTGCTGTCGGTGCATCAGGGCACCATCACCGCGCGAAACCTGGAGCGAGGCATCGTCTTCGAGATCCGATTGCCACTGCTGTCGGGTACCGCGTTCCGCGAGTAGCTTTTTCGCTCGCATCGTTCACCAGGTCGGGGCTCCGGCGCTCGCTACCGCGCGGAGCGGGGACAGTGCGAACTCGGCGAGTCCCTGCTCGGGTGTGATCGTGGCGGTGAAATCGAGCAGCAGGCGGGCGCGATCGGGGCTGGCGACGATATGGCGGACATCGCCGGGGCGATACTGCCCGGTGACGACGGGCGTGCGACCGTCGTGTGCCGCAGCCAGGACCTGTGCGACCTCACCGATCGTAATCGGTTGTCCGGAGGCGATATTGAGCGCGACGAACCCGCCCAGCTGCGTTTCCACCGCGGCCAGGTTCGCGGCGGCGATGTCGTGGACATGTACGAAATCCCGGACCTGTCTGCCGTCTTCGAAGACGCGCGGCGCCTCGCCCGCTTCCAGCGATGAGCGGAAGATGGCCGCTACTCCGGAATACGGTGTATCCCTGGGCATATCGGGACCGTATACGTTGTGATAGCGCAGCGCGGTGACCGTCGAGTTCGTCGCCGTCGCCCATGCTGCGGCGTAATGCTCCTGAGCCACCTTGCTCGCCGCGTACAGACTGCGGGGGCGCAGCGCGGTGTCCTCGCCGACCGGCAGCCAGCCCAGCGGCTCACCCGAGCGCGGATCTCGGTGATCGAACCTGCCGCACTCGAGGTCAGTGACCGCGCGTGGTGGCGGGACGAACAGGTCGGCGTCGGCGGTGCGGTAGCGGCCCTCGCCGTAGACCACCATCGAGGACGCGAGCACCAACCTGCGGCACTGTGCGCGCGCCATCGCGGCCAGCAGCACCGCGGTGCCGAAGTCGTTGTGGCTGGCGTAGGCGGGCGCGTCCTGTGCGCTGACGCCCGCCCCGACCACGGCGGCCTGGTGACACACCACCTCGACGCCACTCAAGTGGGTGTCGAGGGCCTCGGGATCGCGCACGTCGACGCGTTCGAGCCCCGCCGGCGTCGGTGCCTCCGATCCGTGGGCCGCGGCGAGCATGAGATCGATCGCGATCACCTCGTGCCCGGAGCTCTCGAGCGTGCGGCGAACGTGGGACCCGATGAAACCGGCGGCGCCGGTGAGTAGAACGCGCATGCCATTGATTCTGGTGTGATCCCACAGGATTTCGCGCCGCCCCGGAGATCGGTAAGGGTTCCGTCACATTTACGCGGAGTAGGGCCCGATGTCAGCGTTTCGTCAGAATTGCGCGGGGCTCGGCGAGGCCACTGTGCGCAATGCTGAGTAGGTATGCGAAATCGAGGAGAATTCACCGGGAGGATGGCTGTGGCGGCCACTGTTGCCGAACGCATTCGGTCGCGTGTCGAGCATGTCCACCGTGCGCGCGTGCTGGAATGGGGCGGCGACCATCCGCTGGTGAGTAGACGACCCGTGCCCGGCGATATCGTGCTGACCGGCACCGATTATCTGGCAATCGGTGCTGACCCGCGCATCGCGGCGGCCGTGAACGGCGCGAGACCCGGCGCCGATCCCGGGTCTATGGTGGCGCTGGAGGCAGAGTTCGCCGCGCATCTGCACGCACCGGCGACGGTGTTGTGCCAATCCGGCTGGGAAGCCAATGTCGGCTTGATGCAAACGATCACCGACGCGCACACCCCGGTCTACACCGACGATCGTGCGCATATGTCGGTGGCGTTCGGCGCCCGCGCGGCCGGAGCCGCGTTGTATTCGTTTCCCCACAATGACGTGAACGCACTGCGATGTCGGATCACCGCGCACGGACCGGGTGTCATCGCGGTCGACGCGATGGACAGCACAGCGGGCAGTCGCGCCCGGATCGAGCGGCTGTGCGAGCTCGCCGAGGACACCGGGTGCGTGCTCGTCGTCGACGAATCCCACACGCTCGGCGTCGAGGGACCGCACGGCGCGGGCACAGTGGTGTCGCTCGGTCTCGCGGATCGGGTGCTCTTTCGCACCGCGAGCCTGGCGAAGGCTTTCGCCGGACGCGGGGGAATCCTCGCCTGCGATCCTGACATCGCCGACTACTTTCGCCTGACCTCCTACCCCGCGGTGTTCTCCTCCGCGGTGTCCGCACGCGATATCGCCGCGCTGCGGGCCGCACTCGCGGTGATCAGAACCGCGGAATCTCGTCGGTCGCGGCTGCGTGCGGTCGGGTCACAGATCCGAACGGCGTTGTCGCGGTCGGGATTCGCGGTCGCGGATGAGCCCGGCCACATCGTGTCGCTACCGACCGGACCCGGCAGGCACGCGATCGCAGTACGCGACCTGCTACACGAGCGCGGGGTGCTCGGCTCGATGTTCTTTCCTCCGGCGGTACCCGGCGGCGGCACGCTGATCCGCTTGTCGTTGAATGCGGCGCTCACCGACACCGATGTCGACCGGGTCGTCGCCGCCTGCGACGCGGTGGCGAACACGTTCGGACCGGTTCCGCCCGCCTCGAACGCATCCCCGCTCAGTCGCTCATAACGCCGCGCGCCGTCTGCCCTCGGCGAAGAACGTGGCGATGGCCTTTGCGCCGTCGAGCTCGCTGAGAGGCCGGGCCGCACCGAACGGCTGGTTCCAGAATTCGCCGGTCTGCCGAACCCACGGCCCGACATAGGCATAGGGCTCAGGAATCGTGGAGTCACCCGGGGACACACCGTAGTTCGCCTCGTCCAGTGAGATCGCGAGATCGAAATGCTCGGGCCACAGCACCGGTTCGGGCGCGCCCGGCAATGTGCGCAGCGCAGCGTCACCGTGACCGAAAGCATCGGAAATCATCTGTGCGGCAACACTATCGACGATCAGTGGCGTCTCGTTATCCCAGTCTGCGGTATCGCGGTACACCCCTTGCGGCGCGCCCGCGACGATGCCGGTCAACGTCGCGAGCTCGACGATTGTTCGGTCGTGCAGTAGGTGGCTGGTGCCGTCGCCGACGCGCAGCCGATTGCCGTCCACCGTCACGGCAGGGGCGACAGTCGTGGCGAAACCACCGCTCACAGTGGTCAGCCTGATCGTGCCGGCCTCGTGGTATTGCGGTCCGGCCAGCAGGCGTTCGGCGACAGCGTGCAGGCTGTGGCGGGTAGCGGTGTAGTCGTTCATCGGATCCGTTCCTCGGTGCACGCGGTGGGTCCGCGCCACGCGGCGGGCTGCTGATCGGCGGAGCCTGTCGCGATGATGTGCAGTGGCGACAGGTGCGCGGATCGTTACGTCGGCGCGTTCCAATCACGGAAGGCGGCGAGCAGGGTCGTGCGGGCGGATTCGGACAGATCCCCCGAACGTAACTCACCGATCACGCTGATGGTCTGCCGGATCTGAACGAGGTAGGTGTCGCATCCGTGGCATTCGGCGATATGGGCAACGAATCGCTGTTCGGTGACCTCGTCGAGCGCGTCGTCGAGAAACGCGGTAACCAGCTCGACGAATTCGTCACAGTCCATTGCGCGCAGCCTCTCCGGGGTTCTCGCTGGACGCTGCCGACCTGCGCCAACCCCCTCGTCAGCATATCTACGTGCGATGCGCACGGCCGACCCGGGAGCGCGGGTTCCCTCGATCCGATCGGCGCGAAAGGTCTGCACGTCACATCGCCTCACTCGGTTTCGTCGGGTTGTGGCATGGCCCCGAGTCCGGTTCCGGCTCTGGCGTTACATCCGAATTGATGTCGGCCGCCGGTGAACCATCGTCGTCAGGTACTGATCCGTGACCGTCCGATCCCCGTACTTGTTCGCGGCTTCTACACTGTAATACGCCAACCATTAGCTTGCATCAAGTCTGTGTGTGGCCGATTACCCAATCACGAACGCCCCGAGCTCATTACCAGCGAGCTCGGGGCGTTCGGCGTTGCGCGGCTGGAAGGCGCGGACAGAGGGATCGGCGGATCGAAATTGCAGATGCTGGGGGTCAACGGCTAGCTCGCTTGCTGTGTCGATGAGCGGGTAGCGGATTCGCCGGTCAGCATCGAGAGCGCGGCGACAACCTCGAGTAGATTCGATTTGACGTAAGTACGTAGTCGTGCCGCCGGCAGCATCCACCTAGCGAGTGCGTTAGCTGATGCCGGCGAGGCCGATCGTAGGTTCGCGGCCGGCGAAACTGCTGCGCTGCTGACGATCCTAGTCGTTGCACTCTAAAGCCCACGCCAGCTCACCAAGTTGGCGCCGATCTCGCTGCCGATGAGGCGGTGGATATGACGTAAAGGCCGGTCACCATAAACTCGCAGCAAATCCCAGCCAGGCCACTCGCGCAGACGCGGAAGTACCTGCCAATTGTATGGTCGCCCCTGGCTTCGGCTTCGACGATTCGTTCATATGTTCGCGTGTTCCCCGCATCGAGCAGGCTCGGCTTTCTGTGTCCGATTGTCGGTGCTCGACGCGGCGGGCTAGACTGTGCGCCCGGAAGGCTCTTACCTTCTGCCGATTCCGGCCTGAGAGTCGGCCGACGGTGACGAAGGAGTCGCGTGAATACGCCCTTCTGGTGGCCGCGTCAATCAACGTTGTCCGCCCGAACCGAATCGACGGTAATGCCCCGATGAGCACAGCGACCGCCAACGAGGCGTTCGAACACCCTGCCCTGTTCTATGCGAACGAGCAGGAATACACGCAGCAGACGGTGGCATTCCTGCGCGAGGGTTTGGCGGCGGGTGAGCCGATGGCCGTCGCGGTACCGGGTCCCAACCTCGAGCTGATCAAGGACGAGCTCGGCGTCGATGCTCGCGACATCTCGTTTCTCGACATGACCGAAGTCGGCCGCAACCCGGGGCGGATCATTGCGAAGGTGCTCAGGGGGTTCGCCGACGCGCATCCGTTGGGGCGGGTGCGCATCATCGGCGAGCCGATCTGGGCTGGGCGTAGCACCGTGGAATACCCCGCGTGCGCGCAGCACGAAGCGCTGATCAATGCCGCCTTCGACGGCCGCGCGGTGACCATCCTGTGTCCCTACGACGAAACCCGCCTGGACGCGGCGGCCCTGGCCGATGCGCGGCTCACCCACCCCACCCTCATCAGTCAGGGGCGTGAGCAGGCCAGCAACGACTACGACTGGCAGGCGATCGTGGCTCGCTACAACGAGCCACTGGTGTCGGCGCCCGATGCCGCCGTTTTCCCCTTCGGCGAAGCTGAGCTTCGATCGGTCCGGCACTTCGCTGTCGACCACGCGAGCAAATGGGGACTCGACGCCGTACGGGTCGAAGACGCCAAGCTGGCGGTCGCGGAACTGACGACCAACAGCGTGGTGCACGGCGGCGGCCGGGGTCTTTTCGCGATGTGGTCCGAGCCGGGACAGCTCGTGTTCGAGGTTCGCGACGGCGGGTGCCTGAGCGATCCACTGGCCGGGCGCAGGCCACCTGAACAGGGACAGTTCGGCGGTAGGGGCCTGCTGCTGGTGCACTACCTGGCAGATCTGGTGCGCATACACACCACTGAGGACGGCACGACGATCCGCTTCTATCTCGACGTGTGAATCAGAATCTGCCTCGCTTATCGTCGATAAGCCCGTGGCGGGCTCAATTTCAATCCCGGACAGTCGGGTTTCACGCCGAACGGTCGCAGCGAAAAGTCTTCGAGCGGGTGGTCCTCCGAATCCTTAACACACCGCTGCGTCTCCTCGTTCGCAGACGAGGTCACACTTGTGTCCCGTGAGGTCGGCACCGAGGAGCAGGTTGGGGCGGGCAGGCCGACGTCAAAGGCGTCTCGGGACCTGGAAGGACCCACTGACATGGTCGATAACCTCACCGCGCTGGGTTCGCTCGATCGCGCGGGCTTCCTCGGTACCTGGAAAGACCTCACCGGTAATGTGATGGCCTCCAACCTGTTCAACCAGGTGCGCTCCGAGGGACCGCAGGATCAGGAGTGGGAGTTCTCCCAGAAACCGAAGCGGGATGGTTTCGGGCGATGGTGCAGAAGTCGCCGCTGCACGAGGCGATGATCTCGTGGTAAGTGGGCTGTTCGGCGAAGCGGTCGGCGAGTCGGGCAGGGCGTGGCATGCTTACGCCGCCGGAAATTGCGATTAGCGGCGTGGTGATATCAACCCGGGATCTTAGGTTCGTAAAATATCGCGAGCTGTCTGGCACCCACCGTTGAGAAGTGGCCGAACCGGCGCATTCGTCGCTTTCGGCGATCAACATATCTACGCGTGATGCCCACGGCCGCCCCTGAAGCGCGGGCGGTTTCGATCCGATCGGTGCAGAAGGTGTTCACATCACCGCACTCCGTTCGAGTTCTGGCTCTGACATCAGATCCGTACAAAATGGCACCGCCGCGAAATGTTGCGATCTCCTGACGGCCACTGTTACGCCACTGCAAAGAGCAGGAAATGTTCCCGTAGCGCGACTTTCATCAGTGAGCTGTCGCGTGGTCCTCGGCGCGCCACGGTCTGCGGACAAGCTCGGTCGGGCCCCGACACGCCTTGGTGCGGTGTCGTGGGATGACTGCTCGAACCTGATGAGGGGAAGTATGAAAAACAACCGAATCCGTGGTGGCCTGGGCGCTGTCGGCACCGGCGTTGTAGTGCTGGCACTGGGTGCGCTCGTGGCAGGCACCGCCGGTGCCGACGCCTACGTTCCACTGCCCGACGGCGAACGAGCCGGTCACGGCGTCACGGTGAAGCGCACCGGTGAGCACGCCGTGGTTTCTCCGTCGATGGCCGCCAACGGTGCGGGCCGGGTCGCGTGGGTCTCGGCCAATGTGACGGCTGACGTGACGATCACGCCTGAGGGTGAGGCGGGTCCGAACAACGGTCCGTCCGGTGCGAACGGCACCAACAACTCTTCCACCCACGGTGCCTCGCAGCTCAACACCGGCTACATCATCGGCTGCCAGGTGTCGATCGGTGACGACGCGATCTCCGCGGGACTGTCCGGCGGAATCGACCTGTCCGGGTTCAGCGTCGGTGGTTCGGCGGGCGTCGAGCTCGGTCCGGGTGAGGTGAAGTTCGTCCAGCTCGAGAAGAAGGATATCGAGAAGGCGGGCGTCTACTCGATCGAGTACCAGGACGTCGAGATCGAGGTGCAGGGATGTGCCGGGTACGCGCAGGCCCGCTCGTACACCGTGGTCGAGATCATCGGCGACCACTACTCCAAGACCACCCTCTACGGTGCGCCGTTCAGCATCGGCTGACCTACCCCAACCAGACATAGATCAGAGGACGAAGAATATGTTCCACCGTAAGAACGCGGCGCGGCTGGCCGGTGTCGTCGGCGCCGCCGCCGTCACCGTCGGGATGCTGTCGACCGGTGCGGCCAACGCCGACACCTTCATTCCGCTGCCTGGCGGGGAGATCGTCAAGACGCTGTCGGACGGGACCACCGTCACGGTCCGCTTGGTCGGGGAGTCGGCCAACATCAACCCGTCGATGGGTTCGACTCCGGTGCACCG
Source organism: Nocardia salmonicida NBRC 13393 (assembly GCF_001613085.1). Lineage (GTDB taxonomy): Bacteria > Actinomycetota > Actinomycetes > Mycobacteriales > Mycobacteriaceae > Nocardia > Nocardia salmonicida. The sequence continues at coordinate 42,999 of NZ_BDBR01000033.1, read as the reverse complement.
CAACGCGTGGGTGTCGGGCAGTGCGCAGGTCAAGGTATCGGGTAATGCCAAGGGCGGCAAGATCCGTCCCGGCTACGTCGTCGGCTGCCAGGTCAACATCGACGGCGGCGGCGTGGAAGGTGGCATCGAGGGCGAGAGCGACTGGGCGGGCAAGAAGCCCGGTGTCGGAGCCGACACCGGCGCCGAGCTGAGTCTCGGACCGGGCCAGGCCGAATCGTTCTACATTCTGGACTTGGAGAAGGCCGACGAATACGGCGACGAGGCGCACAGCAAGGACAACAAGTTCAAGGGTAAGAACGGCTCGGTGACATGGGCCGACACCACGATCGGCCTGTCCGGCTGCGGTGGCTACGCCCAGGCGCGTGCCTTCGTGAAGGTGAAGGTCGAGACCGACAATGTGACCTCGGTCGTCACGCTGTGGGGTCAGCCGTTCAGCATCGGCTGATCTGCTGATTCCCCAGCGAGGCCCGGCGCGTGGTGCGTCGGGCCTCGCTGTGTTCATCAGGTATCAAGTCACCGGAATCGGGCGTCGGTCGCTGACAACAACCGAACGTCGGCCATCTGGGGAATGCCGAAGTCCCCTGATGGCTGTCCTCCTCCGTACCGGCGTCATCGCGTGACAGCGCCGATTCCGGTGACCTCTGTGCGCGACCTGGCCCCGATGGATCGCCGTTCCTGGCACGCCGAACGTGACCCTCATCGTTGTTCCGCGTGGCGGGCGGTCCGGTAGGGCCGAGAGCACCACGTGGCGCTCGGCTGCGACACGAACAGAGAATCGCAGCTGATCATTGCAGGGGTTCCGGTCGTTTCATTGCGATCTCGCGAAGGGCAGGGATGGTCAGTACGAATCGGGCGCCGCCACTGGGGCTTTCCGTGCAGCGGAGCGTGCCGTGGTGACCGAGTACCGTTTCGCTGACCAATGCGAGGCCGATACCGGTGCCCGCGGTCGCGCGGGAGGCGGTGACGAAACGTTCGAAGATTCGTTCGCGGTCCTTGGGTGCCACGCCGGGGCCCGCGTCGTCGACCGTGACCACGATGTCGGGTCCGTCCCGGTCGACGCGGACACCGGTGGCGCCGCCGCCGTGCCGTTCGGCGTTGATGAGCAGATTGACCAGCGCGCGTTCGAGTTCCGTGCGGCGCCCGCGGACGGTTCCCACATCGCGGATGTCGAGCACGTCCGACGCCGCGCCACGGCCGGCGAGCAGGTGGGTGAGCAGTTCCGCCAAGTCGAGTGGGGTCTGGTCGGAGCGGTGGATGCCTGCTTCCACGCGGGCAAGGGCCAGCATGTCATCGAGTAGGCCCCGCAGATAGGCGGTTTCCTCGACGAGGAGTCCGAGCGCGGCGCGTGGGCGTTCGGACAGTTCGTCGCGATGTCCGGTGAGGACTGTCGCCGTGGTGGTGAGGGTGGTCAGCGGGGTGCGCAGTTCGTGGCTGAGATCGGAGACCAGGCGCCGTTCGCGTTCGATCCGCTGCTGCAACGAGTCGACCATCGAGTTGAAAGCGTCGACTGTGGCGGACAGTTCGTCGTCGTCGGTCCGTGGTAGCCGCAGTTCGTGTTCGCCGAACGCGATCCTGGACGCCGTGGCGGCGACCTGACGTAACGGGCTCAGCGCGCGATGAGCCGCCCAGGCGCCGATCGCGGCGGCGATCGCCACGGCTAGTACCGAGCAGGCGAGCAGGATCGTCCGCAGCATCCGCAGGGTGGACTCGAGTTCGAGTAGCGGTGCGAATTCGTAGAGAACGGTGCGGTCGTCGACGACCGCACCTGCCCGAAGGTAGGGCTGGTCGCCGATCCGAACTCGGGTGGCGGTGCCGGTCATTTCCTGGTCAGGGACGGGGATCGGGGGCGCCGACACGGGCGGAACATCCACGTCCGCGCCCGCCAGTGACCATCTGGAGTCGCGGTGCAACATCGCCATGGTTCCGCTCGGCAGATCCAGCGTCTCCAGGGCTTGGTCGCCGGTGACATCCGTGTTGTCGAGCCGCAGGTGCAGGAGTTCTGCGTGCACCCCCACCGCTCGTTCGACAGTGCGTGCCCGTTGCGACTCCATGTAACCGGTGCTGATGCCGTAGACCGATCCGGACAGGACCACAGCGACCAGGCTCGCGCCCAGCACGAACACGGCGGTGACCCGGCCACGCAGTCCCCGAAACCGTGACCGAAACCGTTGCCCGCGTTCAGGATTGGACATCGAGCCGGTAGCCGAGCCCGCGGACGGTGACGATCAGCCGCGGGTCGGCGGGATCGCGTTCGATCTTCGTACGCAGTCTGCGTACGTGCACGTCGACGATGCGTTCATCGCCGAAGAACCCGCGATCCCAGATCTTGTCGAGTAGCACCTGCCTGCTCATCACCAGGCTGTCGTTCTGAGCCAACTCGCACAGCAACCGGAATTCGGTGAGGGTGAGATGCACGTCCTCGCCTGCCAGTCGCAGCGCGCCACGCTCCGGACACAGGATCAACCTGCGATGCGCCGCCGCATCGAGCACGATCTCGCTGACCTCGCGGTCGGGGTTGTTCCTGGTGCGCCTGCGCAGTGCCCTGATCCGCGCGGACAGTTCCTTGACCTCGAACGGTTTGGTGACGAAGTCGTCCGCGCCTGCCTCGAGCGCGGCGACCACATCATGGGTGTCGTCGCGGGCGCTGACCACGATGATCGGCACATCGTGCTCGCGACGCACCTCCCGGATGTAGGTGTAGCCGTCCATCCCGCCGAGCATGAGGTCGACGAGCATCACGTCAGGAGCACCGAGACTGTGCACCTGGTCGAGGGCATTTTCGGCACAGTCGGCCTCGGCGACGGTGTAGCCCTCGTCCTCCATCGCCAGGCGCAACGACTCCCGAACCCGGGTGTCGTCTTCGACGATCAACAACTGCGCGTTCATGCTGGTGCCTCCGGATTACAAGAATTGTCGAGCAGGGCGAGAATCTGTTGGCCCGCCGTGTGGGGATCCAATCGTCAGCGTGCTTGAACGCTCGTCCTCATTTCGGTGTCGGAGGAGGGAACGTAGCGATCCTGCGGAGGGAAGTCGGGTGCAAGAAGGGGCGGGTCGATTCCGTCGGCGAGCCTGCCCTGCCGCCTGGCCGCAAGATAACGGTCGCTCAAGACACAGCACACGACGACCAACAGCAAAGCCCAGCCGAAAGCCGTCCGGGAATACTCCAGATCGCGGCCGAAGGCGGGCCAGCGGAACAACAACCAGGTTTCGTAGCTGGCGAACCCGAAGATCGCCAACCAGGCAGGCCAGTTTCGCAGCAGCGAACTCTTGACGACGACAGTGAGCAGGAACGGGAACAGAAACATCGAGTAGTACTGCTGGCCCAGGGAACTCAACGCGAACTCGGCGGTGAGCAGGACACCGGTCGCGGTGGTGACGAAGAAGAGTTCCTGGTGGCGGTAGTACCGGTACAGCAGCCACAGGCTGACCACGACCATGGCGGCGAGAACTGCGCGCGCCAGCAGCGTCACGACCGGCGAGACACCGTAGTAGGCGCCGATCCCTGAGATGGAGGAGTTGAAGTAGTCACGAACCTGCAGGCTGTAGGGCAGATTGTGGACGAAGTACCGGCCGGGGTCGGCGGCCAGCGGCCACGCGATCGCCGTGGTGAGCACCGGCATCGCCACCGCGATAACGACCGTCGACCATTGTTTGCGCAGCAATGCCAGCAGCAACAGCGGCGCGAGGATCGGTTTGATCGCAATGGTCAGTCCGAGCACTACACCCGCCGCGATGTCGCGCCGTCCGAGCAGCAGCGTCAGAAAGACGACTTCGGCGAGAAAGAACAACCCGTTGACATTGCCGAAGGTCAAGGTGTTGACGAGCGCTTCGGACAAGAACAGGAAGAAATACGCCACCGGCGCGAGGGGAGCCCGCCAGGTGTAGCCGAACATCCGTAGGAGCAAATGGGTGGCGAGCACCGCGGCGAGCAGGTTGAGAAACAGGAAGACGATCCGCCCGTTCGCCTCGTCGAGTAACCCGATCGGAGCTAAGAGCAGGGTGCCACCCGGTGGGTAGAGGTAGTGCGGATCGACCGAGGACAGATTCGCGGTGTAGACCGGCTCGTGGCGCAGAAATGCCCTGATCGCGTTGTGAACGGGTGTGAAGTCGTTGGTGTGGTGGCCCGGAATCGCCTTGTAGAAGAGCATGTCCGCAGCGGTGACGAGAGCCAGCGGCCACATGACCATCTTGACGACTTGGGCGGGCGTGGGATTTCGGGGTGCGAAGAGTTGGCGGATCATCGTTGCTCAGCCGAGGTAGCCGGCGAGCTGGGGGATCGCGTGGACGATGTGCTGAGCCCAGATCGGCTCACCGATCGCAACGAAGCCCCAATCTTGGTGGGGGCGGCGCAGTTTGCCGAGCACGATGCCGGTATGGGATCGGGCACTGGCCAGATCGATGCGGACCATTTCGGTGCCGGTGACATTGTCGGTGACGCGGCAGAAACCGTTCTCGATCTGATCGAAGCGTTGCCCGGTGTAGCAAGTCACGATGAACACGACAGAGGTGACATCGGGGTGCAGCCGGGTCAGATCCACCGCGATGACCTCGTTGTCACCATCGCCGTCACCGGTGACGCTGTCGCCGAGGTGGCGGATCGCACCGTCGCGGGAGGTGAGCTGTTCGTGGTAGGCGACGTCGACGAACCGGGTTCCGGCGAACGACAGGGCGGCGGCGTTGAGATCGACGTCCTTGCCTGGCCGTCCGAACATGCCGGGACGGACAGGATCCCAGCCCAAGCCCATGGTCACGTGGGTGAGGGCGTCGCGGCCGTAGTGGGGGACTGCTCGGGTCATCGGGTGCTCCTCGTCGAGCGGTCGTGGGTCGGGGTGCGCACGCGATTGCATCAGCGCGGAGTCTGCGGAGGCTGATAGACGTCGGGGATTCCGTCACCGTCGTCACCGTCGTCATCGCGGGATTCGGCTTCGGCCAGTACGCGGTAGACCCGGTTGCGGGCACGTAGCACGATGGTGGCCAGGATTGCCGCGGTGACGGTGCCGAAGAGAACGCCGATGCGGACGTGGTCGGCACGTGTGTGGTCACCGGCGAAGGCGAGTTCGCCGACGAGCAGCGAGACCGTGAATCCGATGCCGCCGAGTAGCGCCACACCGGCGACGTCGATCCAGGACAGTTCCGAATCGAGTTCGGCACGGGTGAGTTTGGCGGTGAGGTAGGTCGTTGCGGTGATGCCGATCAGTTTGCCTGCGACCAGGCCCGCGATGATGCCGAGCGTTACCCGATCGCCGAGGGAATCGGTGAGGCCGCTGAGACCGCCTACGGTGACTCCTGCGGCGAAGAACGCGAACACCGGCACCGCGAATCCGGTCGAGAGCGGGCGTATGCGGTGCTCGAATCGTTCGGCGAGGCCGTGTTCGTCGGTTGTGCCGCGTGCCAGTACCGGGACGGTGAAGCCGAGCAGTACCCCTGCGACGGTGGCGTGGACGCCGGAAAGATGGACCAACCACCATGCGGCCAGTGCGAGCGGTACCAGTAACCAGGGGGAACTGATGCGGCGCTGCACGGCGAGTGCGAATAGGGCGATGGGCACGATCGCGGCCGCCAGATAGGGCAGGTTCAGTTCGCTGGTGTAGAAGATCGCGATCACCGTGACCGCCAAGAGGTCGTCGACCACGGCGAGGGTGAGCAGGAAGGTGCGCAGCGCGGTAGGCAGGTGGGTGTTGATCACCGCGAGGACGGCCAGTGCGAACGCGATGTCGGTCGCGGTGGGAATGGCCCAGCCGTCGAGTGTGCCAGGCGGGCCGGTGCGGTTGACCAGCACATAGATCAGAGCTGGGATGGCCATCCCGCCGACCGCCGCGACGACGGGCAGCGCAGCGCGGCGTGGATCGCGTAGATCGCCGGCGACGAATTCGCGTTTGAGTTCGAGACCGACGACGAAGAAGAAGATCGCCAGCAATCCGTCGGCTGCCCACTCGCTCAGCGACAGGTTCAGGTGAAGCGCTGATGGCCCGATGTGGAAGTCGCGTAGCGCTGTGTACGTCTCGGCCCACGGTGTGTTCGCCCAGATCAGCGCGACTACTGCCGCGACGATGAGCAGCACGCCGCCCACGGTTTCGCGGCGGAGCACCTCGGCGATTCGCCGTGATTCCGGCCAACTGCCGCGAGTGAGGACCCTGCGCCGGTCCGGTGGCGTCATCGAACTGCCGCCTGGAAGAGGCGAACAGCGAGGTCTGAGACGCGTAGAAGCAGCAAGAGTGAGTACCCGTCACCAATCGAACCCCACTCGACGGAGCCCGAGCGAGGTTGCCGACCAGACTTCCCGGCGCACCTACCCGTAAAGATGCCGCAAAGACCACCCCGACCGCAAACCGAACCCGCAGTCGGCCGGCGATCCGCGCGCAGTTTTACTCACAGACGCCGTACACCGGGAAAGGCCAGACGATGGAGATCGTCGCGCCCTCCGTCGCCCACCGGCATGCGCCGCCTGATGTTCCAGACTCCCGTACCTCTACAGACTTCGGTTGGGCAGGTGTTCGGAAGCCGTGTGACCGGATGGTCAGGCCATTGCGCAATGGGTTCGGATTCTCAGGTCATGACGGTGTCGATGTTGGCGGCGAGGGAGGTCGCGATTGCGTTGGCGTCCGCTGACAGGTCGGCTGGCAGCTGCGCGGGGTCGCTGGTGTCGTGCACGTTGATGCCGCCGGCATCGACGCTGACGATGAGATTGCTGGTTCGGAAATGTATTTCCACCGCAGCGGCGATTGTCCCGCTAGTACCGCCGGGGTATCGGGAGCTGGTGGTGACCGCGTAAGCGGAGTCTCCGATTCCGGTCACGTCGATTCCGTTCGGAGGTCGACGTCTGTCGAAGAGACGTCTGGTATGTCTTACTGGATCGGTGACGATGCTGTCGGCGAGGACGACCGCGAAGGAGACGAACAGGTGGCGACTGGTCGGACGCAGCGATGTCTCGTCGAACGGAACCCAAGCATCGAAGCGGGTAAAGATACTGGCGCACCGCACACCGACCGACCGCTCGTCAAAATCGGGATCGGGATCGGTGCTGATCCGGTCTCCTTCTGGTCGCAGGCCATCCGAGAAGAGATCGATGTCTGTGCGAGCGGGGGTGAGCGCAACCGTGCAACTGGCCGGAACGTGGTCGAATCGCGGTTGTGCCACAGCGGTTTCCTGATCCGCGCAGGAGGATACCGAGATCAACGCACCGCCGATGATGGCCAGACTCTGGATAGTTGTTCCTAGCCTGAAAGCTGCACAGCGCGCCACGGGCTTCCTCTGGTGTGTTGTAGGGCGAGATCCGAATAGCGACCATAGCCATCCGATGCGACCTGTCAATCGGCATCGGTGTGTTGCGGCCTGACCTACGAATCATCGAGGGGCTCGGGTGGTCAGATGTCTGCGGTCCGGACAGCGTCGCAGGTGGCAGATCAAGGAGTGCGACTGTTGTTCCGTGACCGTCGATTTCGAGAACATGGGATCCCGAGATTGCGTCCAAGACTGGTGTAGCGAGGCTTTCCGGCGGGTCGGTTTGCCGTTGACGCACGATCGTGACGAACTCCGCGCTGACCACGGCCGCGTGCGGCCAACTTCACTCCGCACCGGACCCAGACCGCGGGTGCCGTCGCCTAGCGCGCGACAACGCGCTTCATGGATTCGAACGCCTGGCGAAGGCCGTGCTGCGAACACGGGTGAATGGCTTCCATACTTCATCTTCGGTGTGCTCAGGTCAGTTCGGCGAAACGTTCGACTTCCTCGATGCGGCCCGAAACGATCAGCTGATCTCCCGCGCCGACGACGGTATCGGCTGTGGCGTAGGTGAATTCGGCGCCAGGATGCTTGATCGCCACCACCGTGATCTCAAAATGTTGGCGTAGCCCGCTGGCAGTGAGGGATTTTCCGACCGCGCTGTGGGGCGCGGTGGTTTTGGCCATCGCATAGTCGGTGTCGAACTCGATGTAGTCGATCATGCGGCCGGTGACCAGGTGCGCGACGCGTTCGCCCATGTCGTGTTCGGGCAGCACCACGTGGTGGGCGCCGACTCGTTCGAGGATCTGGCCGTGTTGGCGGCTGGTGGCCTTGGCCCAGATCTTCGGGATCGCGCAGTCGGCGAGGAGCGACGTGGTGAGGACGCTGGCTTCCATGTTCGAGCCGATGCTGACGACCGCGTGCGGAAACGCGGGCACACCCAACTGCTGCAGTGCCTCCATGTTCGTGGTGTCCGCGCACGCCACGTGGGTGAGGTCCTCGGAATACTTCTGTACCAGTGCCGGGTTCGAGTCGATGGCGAGCACCTCGGAGCCGTGCGTGACCAATTCCCGGGCCAGGGCGCCGCCGAATCGGCCGAGACCGATCACGACGACGCGGGTGCCGTGTTTGCGTGGTGTCCTACCCAACAATGGGACGCTCCTCGGGGAGTTCGTAGCGGCGGCCCCGGGTACGCAAGGCGAGCGCGGTGGCCAAGGTGATCGGTCCCAAACGACCGAGGAACATCAAGGCGACGAGCACGAGAAGGCCTGGGTCGGGGATATCGGCGGTGATTCCGGTGGACAGCCCGACCGTGCCGAAGGCCGACACCACCTCGAACAGCACGTCGTCGAGGTCCATCCGGGTGATCGTCAACAAGGTGATCGTGCCGAGCACCACCGCGCCGACGGAGAGGAGCACGACGGTGACGGCTTGGCGTTGCACCGGTGCCGCGAGCTTGCGGTCGAGCACGTGCACGGTCGGTTCGCCGCGCACTTCGGCGGCGATGACGAAGGCGAGCAGGGCGAAGGTGGTCACCTTGATGCCGCCCGCGGTACCCGCGCTGCCACCGCCGATGAACATCAGCACATCGGTGACCAGCAGCGTCGAGGAGTTCATCGCCCCCACATCGACATTGTTGAAGCCCGCTGTGCGTGGTGTGAGGCCGCTGAACCCGCCGACCAGCAGCTTCTGCAGCGTGCTCAGCGGTCCGAGGGTGCCGGGGTTGGACCACTCCAGCCCGATGACCAAGACGATGCCGAGCAGAGCCAACGCGAAGTAGGTGAGCACGGTGATCCTGGTATGCAGCGACCATCGTCGCCGGTGTCCCTGCCTGCGCAGCGACTTGCTCACCTCGTATACCACCGGGAACCCGAGTCCGCCGATGATGAACGCGACCGCGATGGGGATCATGATCAGCGGGTCGGCGGCGAATCCGACGAGGCTGTCGGCATAGAGTCCGAACCCGGCGTTGTTGTAGGCCGAGATCGCGTGGAACACCCCCAGATAGAGTCCGCGCCAACCGGTTTCGTCGTAGCCGAAGACGAATCGGACCGTCAGCACGGCGGCGACCGCCGCCTCGACGGCCAGGCTCATCCGGATGACCCCGATGACCACGCGACGACTTTCGCCCAACCGCAGCGTTTTCGTCTCCGACTGGGCGATCAGCTGCATCCGCAGTCCCATCCGCCGGGCGACCAGCAGGCCGAGCAGTGAGGCCAGGGTCATGATCCCGAGGCCGCCGATCTGGATCAGTCCGAGGATCACCACTTCGCCGAACATCGACCAATGGCTTTCGGTGTCCACCACGACCAGCCCGGTGACGCATACCGCCGACACCGCCGTGAACAGGGCCGTCACGGGCTCGGTCACCGTGCGTGACTCGGCGGCCACCGGCAGCATCAGCAACAACGTCCCGATCACTGTCGCGGCACCGAAGCCGAGGACGACCAGCCGCGCGGGGTGACGGGGGTTGGGGAGCAGTCGAGTGGCCAGGCCTGTGGCGAAGGTGACCCAGTCATCGCGCCGGCTCGGCGCGGGCTCGGAGTCAGGACGCGAATGCGCGATGAGCCAGCCTAAGGTCATCGTGCTCGAGCAGGGCTGCGCCGGACCGTATGGATCTCGTAAAGAACGTGATCTGCCCGCTCGCTGTTTCGTGGTCGCGGCTGAGTGCTTGCTAGCGTTATTTGTTGGTGTGCCGGGAAGCCTGGTCGGCGAGTGATGGGTTGTGTCCCCACCATGATCAGGAGCCCGGCGTTGACTGAACACGTTGTCGTGATCGGATACGGAGCGACCGGCCGCAGTGCGGTCGAGTTTCTCGCTGCCGATGCGAATATTGGGGTGACCGTCATCGATATCGCGCGGGACCGCGTTGTGCTGGCCGCGCGCGAAGGCAATGCGGCTGAGGTGGGCAGTGGTCTCGACGCAGATCTGCTCCAGCGAATGGGCATCGTGGACGCGGACAGCGTCATCGTTGCGGTGGGTGACGACGAGGCAGCGGTGCGGGTCACCTCGCTCGTGCGTGGACTGAACCGAACCGCGACCGTGTGTACCGCGATCCACGAGATCGGCTGGGAGCCGGTTGCGGTGTATCTCGGTGCTGACCAGGCGGTCAACGTCAGTCGGCTGTCCGGGGTGATGCTCGGGTGTGCGGTCGCCGATCCGAGTCTTCCGAGCAGAGTTGCCAGGTTTCTCAGCAGCCGGCCCCAGGTCGTCGTCAGAGAACGGCTGGCACGCCACCGCGAATGCGGGCGCCTGTTGGCCCGATGCTCTCCGCTGGTTCTTGCCGCCAGGAGAGAAGGTCGTGTGCTGTGGCGAGATGGGTTTGTGCAGGAACGGGTTCGTCCATCGGATCGGTTGATGGTGCTCAGTCTCTCGTGGGGATCGGGTGAGCGGGCAGTTCTCAGTCGAGGTCTCGGTGGTTGAACCGGTAGATGCCCACGGTGACCATGACCAGCGAGGTGGCCGCGAGCACGGCGATACTGCTGACGCTGATGCCGTTTCGGAGCGGTTCGCTGTCGATGTAGTAGTGGAACGGTGACAGGTAGGCGGCCCAGCCGATGCCGATCTGGTCGGCGAAAGTGTGTGCGGCCCAGGCGGCGACGCCGATGACCGCGGTGAGCGCGAACACGGTGCCGCGGTGACCGGTGAAGGCTCCGATGGCGGTGGCTACTGCCCCGAAACACACGATGAGCAGGACCAGGTGAACGCATTGCGCCGCGAGCTGGCCGACGCTGATCGTGGTGAGGTCGGCGCTGCCGCGGATGGCGAGCATTCCCAGCCACACGAGCGCGCTGATTCCGGTCGCGGCGGCGACGAGTGCGGCGAAGCGTTGTGCGAGGAAGGAAGTGCGGGTGATGGGGTGGGCCAGCAGCAGGTCGAGGGTGCCGGATTCTTCGTCGGCGGCGGAGACTCTGGCACCGACGGCGGCGCCGAAGAACATGGCCAGTAGCGGCACGATCATTCCGAACACGGTGGAACCGAGATAACCAGCGGCGGAGGCGATGTCGTCCATGTTCAACGCCTCGCGCAGGCCTTCGGGCAGGTTTTCGGTTTGGGCGGCGCCGTTGGCTGCCATCTGTGGGTAGAAACTGGCGTAGGCGACCGCGGCGACGGTGATGCCCGCGGTCCAGCCGAGCAGGCTGCGGCGCGAATCGCGCAGGGTTTTGGTGAAGATGACGGTGCGGACGGTGGCGGCTGCGGGCTCGATCATCGGGCCGATCGCGGCAGTGACGGTCATATCTGTATCCCTCTGTGAACGAAGAGAATTCGGGGCGAACTGTCAGGAAGCAGGTTGCGGCGCGGCGTCGGCGTCGGCGTAGTGGCGGTGGAAGATCTCGTCGAGGTGCGGCTCGGTGGTGGTCAGCGTGCGCACGGTGTGCCGGGCGGCGGCTTTGACGACGGCATCGGGCGACCCCGACAGCCCGGCGCGCAACGTGGTGCCGCCTGGGTCGAGTCGCGGGTCGATCAGGCCGGGCAGCACGCGGAACTCGTCGATCGTCACCGGGTCGGCGAAGCCGATCTCGATGCGACGGACCGCTGCTGCCCGTAGGTCGGCCACGGTGTCGAGTGCGACCAGTGCGCCGTCGCGCAGGATGGCGACCCGGTCGGCGACAGCCTCGACTTCGTCCATGATGTGGCTGGACATGAAGACCGTCTGACCGTTGTCGGCGGCCTCGGTGACCAGCTCGAGGAAGGTCTGCTGCACCAGTGGGTCGAGCCCGGACGTCGGTTCGTCGAGGATCAGTAGTTCAGGGGCGTGCATGAAGGCCTGCACCAGTCCGACCTTCTGCCGGTTGCCCTTGGACAGGCTCTTGATCGTGGCGGTCGGGTCCAGCCCGAGCCGCTCGGACAGCTCATCGATCCGCGGCTGCGGCACGCCACCGCGCAGATCCGCGAGAAACCGTAGGCACTCGCGCACTCGCTGGCGGCTGTCGACGATGAAATCGCCCGCCAGATAACCGATCCGGCGACGCATGTCGACACCATCTGCGCGTGGATCCAGTCCGAGCACCGAAGCAGTTCCCGTCGTGGGGCGGATCAGGTCGAGCAGGAGTCGGATGGTGGTCGATTTCCCCGCACCGTTGGGTCCGAGGTAGCCGAATACCTCACCGGCCCGGACGTCGAGGGTCAGCCCGGTGAGTCCTCGACGGGTGCCGTAGGTCTTGGTGAGATCGCGGATCTCTATGGCGTTGTTCATGTCTCAAACAATATCAAGATTTCAGAGATCTGTGAAGATTCAGAAATTTGGGAGGCGTGGGTACGATTGACGCATGGATTCCGATCAGCGACTGCGCGACGCCGCCGAGCGCCTTGCCTTGACCCTGTCGCAGGGCGGCATGCAGAAGATGACGGCGCGGGTGATGACCGCACTGCTCTACACCGAGCAGGAGACGATGACCGCCGCCGATCTGTGCGAGCGGCTGTCCATCAGCACCGGGGCGGTCTCGACCGCGATCAAACAGCTGACCCAGACCGGCATGGTGGAGCGCGTGCCCGCCCCCGGCAGTCGCCGCGAGCACTACCGTTTCCCCAAAGGTGTGTGGGCTCAGCTGTTCTCGCAACAGAACATGATGTTGAAGATCATGAAGGACGCCGCCCAGGAGGGCCTCGACGCCATCGGAGACGGCACCCCCACCGCCGCGCGGCTACACGAGATGCAGGACTTCTATGGGTACATGGAACACGAGATGCCCGCCCTGATCGAACGTTGGCGCGAGCGAATCGACAACTGACCATGGGAAAGGCCACACGATGGAGATAGTGAAGCGCCCTGCGCCGCCGACCGGCATTCGCCGCCTGATGTTCCGGGCCCCCATTCACCTCTACCGACTACGGCTGGGCTGGTTGTTCGGTGGCAGGCTGCTCCTGCTCGATCACACGGGGCGGGTGTCGGGGAAGCCTCGCCAGGCGGTCGTCGAAGTCGTCGAACACGACAGCGCTGATGGCAGCTACGTCGTCTGCTCCGGGTTCGGCCCCACCGCCGCGTGGTACCAGAACATCCTCGCGACACCGGACACCAGTATTCGAGTCGGCCTGCGCACAATCCAGGTGACCGCAGTGCCGCTCGATACCAACGAAGGCGGGGAGTTCATGGCCCGCTACGCGCCCCGTCACCCTCGAGCGGCACGAAAACTGGTGCGGTTCATGGGCTTCGCCGTCGACGGTACGCCAGAGGACTACCGCGAGGTCGGACGTCAACTGCCCTTCGTGCGTTTGTGCCCCCGGACGTGAGCGGCGGCGAGGAATGGTCATGAATCGCTCGCGGTATCTGCGTCATCGGGTGTTTGCCCGGCACTCCCACCCGGTCAGTGCCTGGACCCGGCTGCTCACCACACCGCTGGTTGTCGCACCGTTCTGGACCAGGCGGGCGGACGTGACCGCTGGAGTTCTGGTCTGGTTCGCGATCAACCCGATCATCACCCCAGAACCTGTCGATCGGCGATCGTTTGCCACCCGGGCCATTCTCGGTGAGGAGCGCTGGCTGGCACGACCCGAGCTGGACCCGACGATGACCGTACTCAATGCGGTAGGCGCTGGCGTCCTGGCAGGGTCGATGCTCGCGGCTCGGCACCGCCGCAAGGTTCCGACCGTGCTCGGCGTAGCTGCCAGCATGGCGCTCACCCTGTACAGCTGGCGGCGCTATGCCGCGCTCTATGACGGAGGTCGGAATGCTGCCTGAAATCAACTGACCGGGATCTTCACCGTGGGGGCACTGATCGGTTCTATTCCTTTGGGCGAAGTATGTCGTCGAGTTGCAGCTCGAGCCGGTCGAGCCGGTCGAGCCGGTCGAGCGCCGCGCGGGCCTCTTCTAGCTCGGCCTCGAGCCGCTCTACCGCGGCCTCACCTACTGCCGGTCGACTGTGGCGGCTCGCCCGGTGGCACCGTCTGTATGCCCGGCGTGTGCTCGGGGTGACGTGTTAGTCGGCATCGGTCTGTGGTGCGGCTTGTTCGGCGAATCGTCGGTGGGCTCGGGTGATCAGATGTTTGCGGTCCGGGCTGCGGCGAAGGTGGCGCGCAGGGCTCGAACTCACACTGGTGAAGGCGGCGGTGATCGCGAGCAGGATCACGGGCGTGCCGAGGCCGATGACGAATGCGAGGGCGACCGCGATGTCTCGTTGTCCGGTTTGGACAGCGGCGAACGCGCCGATGACGGTGCACATTGCGGCGAAAACGAGGAACAGGAACAGGTATTCGCGGGCGCGGACGCGCATCCGGCACAGGCGGCAGATCGGCCAGTGAGCGTGGACGACCGAGTCGGCTTCACTGGATTGCCGGGCGATCCCGAAGCCGTCCGGTGCGGGCGCCAGGTAGGAGCCCAGCCGGTCCGAGAGCGTGAATCGTTGGGTGTCGTCGAATTGGACAGCTGCTTCGTAGGTGTCGATCGCGGTCCGGCCGTGTTCGACACAGACCCGGGGCAGGGGATCAACCAGTGTGTAGTGCAGTACGCCGCGTTGATCGGTCGGATTGATATGTGCCGGATCGTATTCGATGCGCAAGCTCACCTCGATCCCGCGTCGTGTCACCGGTTGTCCTCCCGACTGTCGATCAGGTCGCGCCGACCTCGGCTATTGGAGCCAGCCACGTTGCTGACGGTCCTGGTAGTAGAGGTCGTCGTCATCGGGTTCATCGGGGGTCACGATCTGCTCGCGGTTGGGCTTGCGGGTCCCGGGGATCACCCCAGGCTGTGAGGTGTCTGTTGCCTGTGGTGGGGTAGGGGTGGGTCCGCTCGATCGGTCGAGCGAAGGGGCGGTCTCGTTCGCCGGGGCGGACGTAGTCGGCGCCGGGTTCGGGGATTCGCGGAACTGCTCGAGTTCGGCGCGGCCCTGCTCTGCCAGACGATCGCGTTCCTCTTCCGACAGCTCGGCGATCTTCTGCATCGCTGCGGGCAGGACACCGTCGAGAACCCGGTTGAACGACTCAGCGCCGGCGAGGTCGCGCACGCTGGCGCGTCCGGCCAGAATCTCCCCGATCTGTCGTTTCAACGCGTCGTCGTGGGTGCTGGTAGCGATGACGCGCAGAGCGGCGCTGACTTGTCTGGATACCGCGATGTCGCCGCGCGCGACATCGAGCATCGGTTCGGGATTGTTCACTAGACTCCCTGATGGTCGTAGGTTTCGGCGCCCAATGCGGGGATCGTGGTGGAGCTTATCGTCGCGACTCCGCCGAGGATGGTGCCTACCGCGGCCTCGGCCAGGAACACCCATTTGGTGAACTGGCCCAACACTTTTCCCCAGCCCTCGACGATTTGCACGATCTCATAGACCGCGGAGGCGGTGGTGAACACCGAACCGACGGCACCGACTCCTGTGGTTGCCATCGCCGCAGCGGCAGCTTCTTTGATCGCGAGGATGATCGCGGCGTCGTAGATGTCCTGGATCCGCCCGCAAATAAACTGTGCCATGTAGTAAGACGCCAGGGAGTACTCGTCGACCGTTGTGCTGATGTCTTTGAGGGTGCTGGCTTGGGTGGTCAGGGCCTGGGTGAGTTTGTCGAAGTAGGCGTCGGCGGCGTCGGCGGCGTTGCCTTCCCAGCTGGTGTGTACTTCGCGATTGTCGGCGGAGACCGTGTGGGCGTAGTCGCGCAGGTAGTCGGACACGTTGCCCAGCGCGGTTCCGGCCAGTTGCAGCGACTGCCAGTCACCGGCGATCTTGTTGGTGGTGTAGGTCAGCGGGTCGACGCCGATCGTCTTGTTGAGTACATAGTTGATCCAGTAGCTGGGTGAGACGATGTTGCCGTTGATGACCAGTTCCACCAGATCCGGGATCGGGTCGTTGGGTTGCGGCTCGGTCAGCGATGTCACCGGTGTGGTGGTGGTGGTGGTGGTGGTCATTTGCTTCTCCCGACGTAGGTCTTGTCGAGTGCGGCGGCGGTCGCGTGGTCGGTGCTGCGATACATCTGCGCGGACTTGACCAGCTCGGCGGCCGAGCCTTCGGTGACCGAGGTCAGGGTGGCGAAGTTCGATTCGAGGTCGGTCAGGATCTGGCTCAGGGTGTCGACGACACCGGTGAGGAAGACCCCACCCGCGCCGTCGTCGACCTTCAACCATTGTTGGACGTAGGGGGTGGCCTGCGTGTGGTCGGTCGCCAGTTGTTTGAGTTTGTTGGCGAACGTATCCAACTGGTCGGGTTCGACTTTCAGTTCCTCGGTCACCGTCGCGCCTGTCTCATCGGGGTAGTGCGTTCGTGCACTGGCTACTTTTTTGCTGTTCACTGTCTTGGACGCGCCAGCGGTCCGATCGGTTCCATCGAATCCGGAAAACCAGGGCGACAGTCGATCACGGCGGCCTCCCGTGCCTACGCGTGGAGGGTCATTGCTGCCGAAGAACTCGGTGGGCAGCGTGGTGGCCGGTGGGTTGCTTCGGCTACCCCACGGATGGCGGCTTCGACAGCGTCGAGACGATCCGCGAGTAGGCCGAGACCGCCGATCGCGCGGACCAAGGGATCGTCTTCGCTGCCTCCGAGCGCCAGGTCTCAGACGTAGGCGGATTTGATCTGGCCCCATCGGGTGGCTTGGGTCGGGGGTGAGTCGGCCCCGGGGTTCGGCCAGTTTGAGGGGCGCTTCTGCGTTCGCGGCAAGGGTTTGGGCTTCGCCACGGTAGTGGTGTCATCGATCAGGGTTTCGAGTTCTTCGTCCATTCATCACCGTTACGATGCGGCCGGTGAGGCCGTTCATGTCGCGGTAGGAGCCTTGGAGTTGGAACGGGGGCTCGGCGCGGGCGGTGTCGGTCATCGCGGCCGAGGCGATGTAGAGCTCCGCATGGGTCACGGACAGCTCGGTCCGAGTAGCATTGCTCGCAGGTGCGCCGGGAAGTCTGGTCGGCAATTATATTCGCTGACCCGGAAAGGGCTCCGATGCCCGCACCTGCTGCGTTGCCCACACACACCACATCTGATATCGCCATCGCCTTCGATCATCTATCGAAACGGTTCGGTCGTACCCTCGCTATTGAGGACCTCACCTTGTCCGTCGAAGCGGGGGAGGTCTTCGGATTCCTCGGACCCAACGGTGCGGGAAAGTCGACCACGATCCGGCTACTTCTCGGCCTGATCCGACCGACCACCGGTGTCGTACGAGTGTTCGGCCACGACGCACGCGATGCCCGCCGCTCGCACCACCACCTCGCCTACGTCCCCGCCGATGTGGCGTTGTGGCCCATGCTGACCGGCGCCGAGATTCTCGAACTGGTCGCTCGGGTCGGACCAGGCATCGACGTGGCGTACCGCGCCGCATTGGTCGAGCGTTTCGCGCTCGATCTCAACAAATCCGCCAAAACCTATTCGACCGGCAATCGACAGAAGGTCGCCCTGGTGGCGGCGTTCGCCACCCGCGCGCCACTGCTCGTCCTCGACGAGCCGACCAGCGGACTGGATCCGTTGATGGAACACGAATTTCGGCGATGCGTCGCCGAGGCCCGCCAGCGTGGACAAACAGCGTTCTTGAGCTCGCACCATCTCGGAGAAGTCGAGGCCCTGTGTGATCGGGTCGCGATCCTGCGTGAGGGCCGCCTGGTCGACATCGCGACCCTGGCCGATCTACGTCGACTCCAGCGCACCATCGTGGAGGCCTCCTACGAAGGGGAGCCCCCGCGCCTGGACGATGTGGCGGGGGTGTTGGCCGTTGAAGTTCTCGACCAGCATCAGGTGCGGTTCACCCTGACCGGGCCACCCGCGCCCGCGTTGCGCGCTCTCGCCGAGGCTCAGGTGACGGCGTTGTCGCTGCGCGAGCCCACCCTCGAGGAGATCTTTCTCGACTACTACGGGACGCAGCGATGAGTGCTGCGACAGTGTACCCGCACCGCGCGACCGTCCCGCCCACTGGGCCCGCTTTGGCCTGGCTGACCTACCGTCAGGTGTGGCGCGGCGCGGCACTGATAGCTGTCACCGTGACCGGGCTGTCCGCCGTGGTCGCCGTGCAATATCAGACGACTTTCGCCGACGCCCTCGACTCCGGCGCGTTGCGCGCGCTCGCCGAGAACCCCGCCATCAGAGTCCTGTTCGGCGAGCCGCGCGCGCTCGATGATCCCGGCGGGTTCACCGTCTGGCGCACCGGCACACCTGTGCTGGTGTTGTGCGGGGTGTGGGCGTTGTTGAGTGCCACCAGGCTCACTCGCGGCGAGGAGGAGAGCGGTCGCTGGGACCTGGTTCTCGGCGGGCGCGTCCGCATGGTGGACCTGGTCGCGTGGTGCACCACCGTTCTCACACTGGCGGCCATAGTGAGTGCGGTGGGCATCGGCGCCGCCTTGATCGCCACAGGCACCGACCCCAGCGGCGCTGTCATCCATGGTGTGTGTGTACTGGGTTCGACGGCGACGTTCGCGGGCGTGGGTGTGCTCGCCGCGCAACTGCTCGGTTCCCGCTCGGCAGCCACCGGAGCGGCCTGCGCGGTCCTCGGGGCGAGCCTATTGGTGCGGATGCTCGCCGATGGCGTGTCCGCGTTGGCATGGATGGCCTGGTTCACCCCGTTCGGCTTGGCTGCCCGCGCTGCGCCCTACGCCGAGAACCGGATCGCACCGTTGCTGGTGCTGGTTGGCCTGGCGATCACACCCGCCATCGCCGCGCTGGTCGTTGCCCATCGCCGTGATCTCGGTGGGGCGGTGTTCGTCCGGTCGGATTCCCGCGCGGCGCGAACTCGTCTGCTGGGTTCAGTTCCCGCCTTCGCGGTTCGGCGCGCGCTCGCGCCCACTGCGGGATGGGCTGCCGGCATAGCCGCGTATTTCGTGCTGATCGGCGCCTTGGCTTCGACGATCGTGCGCTTTCTCGAGCAGAACCCACGCTTCGCTGACCTCGCGGCCACCGCCGGTTTCGGCAGCCTCGGCTCGGCGACCGGGTTCGCTGCCGCGATATTCGCGCTACTCGCCATCCCCACCGGGCTCTATGCCGCCACCCGCATCGCCGCCATGGCCGCGGATGAGAAGGCCCGCCGCTGGACACCCTTACACGCGCTACCGCTGTCCCGATACCAACTCGCGGGAGCCGAAATCGCCGTCACCACACTGGGTGTGATGGTTTTGCTGACGACTGCGGCGCTGGCCATGTGGGTCGGGGCGGTAAGCACCGGTGCTCCGCTGGGGTTGAGCGTTGCCTTCGCCGGCGCGTTCAACCTGGTGCCAGTGGTGTTGCTCGCGCTCGGCGCGGCGACACTGGCCTTGGGCTGGTATCCACACGCCGTCGGCGCGATCGGGGCGGTCCCTGTCGTCGGGGGATTCCTGCTCGACGTCGTCGCTGCCAGCACCGACGCACCGACCTGGGTGCACAAACTTTCCCCATTCGCGCACCTGGCCGGCGTACCGAACACCGGACCGAACGTGCTCGCCAGCGTCGTTCTCACTGCCCTCGCCGTCGCGACAACAGTGCTCGGCTTGCTCGGCTACGCCCACCGTGATTTGCACGACTAACCATTGATGACGGGCCACCGACCGGCCCGCGATCCCGCATCGATCGCGGCGGCGCAGTCGGATCCGGCTGCGGTCAGGGCACTGAACTCGAGCGAGTCAATGCGGTATTGCGTGATACGAGGGGGTATTTCGCTTCGGAGCGTCCGTCATCTGATCGGTGCGATGCCTGTCGGCCGGATCGCAGACTCACCCTGATCTGCCCCGCGCTTTTCCGCGATCAACGATGGAACTGGAGTTTGTCGGACCCGCTGCCTTCACTCACCAGCAGTGCTAGCCAGTCAGCACCCGCGCCTTGGACCCAGCCGACATATCGATCGATTTCCCGACCCGTTTCGCGGTCGTAGATGATCGTGGTCGGTCGGCCGGCGAATTCGCCGATTTGAATTCGGCCGCCCACGACAACTCGATCACCGACCAGAAACGTCGTACGTCGGCTCGGGTAGGGGTCGAAGCCAGGATCGGGTACCGACCACTTCTTCTTTCCGGTCTCGAGGTCCAGTAGTGACAAGGTGCCCTGGTCAGCGAATTCGCTGACCAGCAGCGATCGGTCGTCACCGTCGAGGGGAGTGCCGCGATCGGTGGCCGCCCAGACCGTGGAACCCGTTGCCAGATCGAACAGTTGAGGAGTTCCGTCGGCGGTGACGGCCGCAATCCTCGAGCCACTGCCGATCATTTGGCCGAGCTCCGACCCGCTCAGCCTCTTCTGGCAATCGTCGTTCTCCTTGCGTCGGCCACCGTGTACAGATGCCGACCACTGTCGCGTTCCGGTCGAGCCGCTGATTGCCTCCAGGGCAACTTCGCAGAGGTACTCATTCCTGTCGTGGTCAGTGCTGACGAGCAGTTCACCAACGCTGAAGGTGTACCAAGCATGACTGGCGCCGCGTCCGGGGAGAACGTCACCGGTGGCGGTCGCTACCGAAGCCCATGGCCTATCTGTGGGACCGGCGGTCGATGGTCCCACCCAGATAGGCAGGTACTCCGATTCCGGTGGAGCTTGCTGGTGCCAGGTTCCGATCACGTCGTGGCCGAGTGTGCCGCTCGCCGGGCGCGGCCACGACGCCTTTCCATCGCCGATATCGTGTCGCATCGTGGTGCACTGCACGTCGCGAGTACCCATCGCCGTGCAGTCGGTCCGGTACACCGCGTCACCATAGACGTTCAGGTAATTCGTACTCGCCTGCCACCTGGTGCGGCCGGTCGCCGCCTCGATCACTTCGAACAAGGTCGGGTCACTGGATGCGGCTCGACGCTCGGAGAGCACGACCAGCTCGCCGCTGATCCGATACTCGAATCCCGCTCCGCCGGTGACTTTCTGATCTCGGCGCCAACGCTCACGGCCGGAGGCACGGTCGACCGCGATGAACGAGGTCTCGCGGGGGGTGATGACCACGTCTCCCAGCACGGCGACCTCTGCTGCGCCGACATCGAATTCTATCGACCACGCGGCAGGCCGGTTCACCGTCGTGGTGGTCGTAGTAGGCGGCGATGATGATGATGTGGGGACGGGGCTGGGATAGTCCCGCTGCTCCGAGGCGCTCGCACATGCTGAAATGCTCAATGCCGCAACGACAACTCCAGCAGTAGCCAACCTGCGCAACTTCGCCCCCTGATACCTGCGTGCCGTGCCCTGTGCCATGGCCGAATCGAGAGTAAACATGCGGGTAGGCTTGGGTCAATTTTGCTAGTCCTCGGCCGCCTCGATGAGTCGGGTCCCCGCATTTTGCAGACAAGGCGATCAGCCCGATGGTGGACGTGCATTTCGAGACGCTGCGGGTAGGGTCAAAAGGGCCGTCGCGCAGTGCATAGATTAGAAGGCATGCCGCCCACCTTCAAGGCGCATCTGGCACCGGAATTGGCAGCGACCTAACATGGCATCGTGACCGTGCGCGGCCTGCTCTCGACGAATTTCTACATTCGAAATTCGCATAGACTCGACGGATTCGAGGATCGGTGCGATCCGAGAGATGTCGGCCGTATAACATGCAGCCGTAGGAATGTTCGTTGAGTACCTGCTGTGGTGTCCGAGGCGAGTTCCTCGGCGCTACATCTCGTCGATGATCTTGAATCCAAGCCGTCCGGCCACATTTAGACCGATCGCGTAGATAGCCATCAAAATTAAGGCCAGTAGCGGAACTCGGCGACCGGTTTCGCTCACAATGGATGCAATATACGCCACCCAGGGGAGGTAAAGAATGCAAATTGCAGCGGAACATATCGCGGTAAGTCGGTGCGCCTTATTTTCCCGAACCAGATCGCTCGGCGGCTCGCCTGGGGCTGAGTTGCTCGTGACACTTTTGAGAGTGTGCAATGCCCAGAAATGCTTTATAGACTTGGTTGCATAGGCGATCATGGCGAATAGTAGAAGCCAAAGCAGAAAGGATTCTTTATTGTCTAGAATAGTTCACCTTCTATGATTCGAGCGCGGAGATTTCGAGGCGCAAGCAAGGCGGCCGCAGTAATTGCACTTACTCGTCTTCTCCACCCTGATTTCTCAACACGATCACCCCGCCGACAACAGAGGCGATCACCGCATTTCTTGCCTTCGGTGACAATGCTGACCAGCCACCTCCGACAACAGCCCCGGAAACACACCCAAAAACGGCGTCCTCTACGTAGGCGGGCGGATCTCCACCGTTGGATACATCCTTGAGGATGTCAACTCCGGCACCTGCCAGAGCACCCTGGGTGCAGAGTACTACTTCATCGGTAGCGAATTTCTTGATGGCGTCGGTGTGGTCTTTCAGCTTCTTGACCAGGGTAGTGGTGAGGTCTTTGATGCTTTCTTTGGTTTTCGCAGTGGCACGCTCGACCGCGACGACTGTTCGTAGCTTTGCCGCTCTGACGGCGATCTTGATCAAGTCTGCAAACTTGTCGATGATTCTTGCGACGGCGACAGCCGTCTTGGCTGCCACCGCCGCTGCACCCACCCCGAAGCTGACAGCGGATGCGACGACGGTGAGCGCGAGGCTGACGGCAACTTCGACGGCGATTTCGTTGGCGAGGTCTTCGCATAATTGTCGCAGCTGGACCCGGAGATCATCATGGGCTTGCTTCTGATCGCGGCAGGCTTGCGCCAGTTCGCCATAAGCGGCCCCGAGATCACTTGCGGCTGTCTTGAGTTCGCGTAGATCTTCATCGATGAAGTTCGCATCCGGGGAGGTTACGTGACCGAACAGAGCGGCTGCTTGCTCGAGTTCGCCGGGTGCAAGGGTGACAGAGGCGTTGTTGGCCAGGTTGTGCCAGACATCGCCGGAGTGCGACAGCTTGGTCGTATCTCCGTCGGGAATCGGGATGCCGACTTTCGCTGCCAGGTCGAGGCCGTCGTCCACGAGTCCACGGCCAGGCCCTCCCGCCGAAGGGGGCACCAGCAGGTCGACGAGTTCCTGCGGCGAGAGGGTGAACGAGGGGGTCAGGTCGGGAGCATCGGGTTCCGGTTGCCCGCTGCTCGGGTCGTGATCGGCGAGGGCATGGTTGTAGCCAGCCTGTTTGAGGACTTGGGCGTATCCGTCGAGGGCGACCACCATGTCGATCGACATGCCGTAGATGTCTGTGCACTGCTGGTCGTAGGACTGAGCCCATTGCTTACCGTCGCCGACGCTACCGGCCATGTTGGTGGTGTCGCCGAAAGACCGCATCGCGGTTTTGAACGCCTCGAAGTACCCTGAGGATGCTTTCGCGCAGATGTCGGCCGCGTCGTAGTAGGTCTGCGCGGAGACATCGAGAACTGTCATGATTGGCTGCCTGTCGTACGGCCGAGCATCTGTAGATTCGTTGCTACGGCAGTGTTGTAGCGGTCTCGTGCGGCCAGAGCTGCGGTACGCATGGTGTCGATGCCCTCGGCGACATCCTGTGCGCCGGTGATCCACTTCGAGAACGCGGCGTTGGCGGCGTCGGCAGAGGTGCCGCTCCACGCGCCTTGTAGCCCGGTGGTGCGTTGCTGGATACCGGCGATGCTATCGGTAAGGAAACCAACGAAGCCCTTGAGTTGGGTAGAGATCTCGTCGAGGTCGTCCAGGTCCACCCTGTATGCGTCAGTCATGAATTCTTCCTCCCCGCAATGACTTACGGCAGATCCAGCGAGCTGGTGTTCGCAGCGCGCTGTGTGTCGAGATCGGTATGAGTATCGGCTACCACGCCTAAGAGCTCCGCCAAGGTTGCCAACGCTTCCAAAACGGTTTCCGCGCCCTTACGTGCTTCATCCCAGCCAGAGCGATACGAGGTAGCCGAGTTGCCGGTCCAGGACTGCAGCAGCTTGTTGACATCGGAGTCGATCGCGCGGAGACCGGTAGCGAGTTCCTGCGCCGTCAGCTGGACGTAGCGACCCGCATCGGTGACATCAGCTGGAGCGACATCGAATTGCCCATCCCACGATTGCGACAGAAAGCATCCCCCTTAGCGAACAACAATCGCGGCGAGCGTATCGGATCGACGCCTCCTCTGCTCGTTGGGGGCAGTTGCATCGAGATCTGACCTGGCGCTGCTGCCATGCTGTACATGGCGGAATTTCGGCTGTGTACCGGCACAGGTTGTTAGACGGGTCCGATGTCGAGGAAGCGCTGAACTGGTCGATAACGCCGCGGTCTGACACCTGAAGAATCGGGCATGGCTGGGGTACCCGCGACCCGGTTCCCGACAGTCTCGCTGTCCACCAACGTGTACAAGCCAGGCTGGCGTCAGCCTCGCGTGGGTGCCCGCCGACCGTGACCGAGCAGCCCCCGCACTCTTCAGACCGAGGATCATCAGCGACCATGACACGCCCCGACAGATCGGCCGCCCCCGATCACGGAAGCCCGCACACACCCCCGCCGCGGCAGCAGCTACCACGATTCCGAGAACGGCAAATTCGACACGACGATGCCCAACGAACCGCTTGAGACTAACCGCTTGAGCTTGGCGATCTTTTCGCCCACGGTCATCGGTAGCTGCTGACCTTCGCGGCGTCGATGAACAATCGGTTCTCGGACAACTGCTAACGCTTGAGTCGCCAGAACTGGCTCCTGTCAAGGTGTACCGGCGCGGGACGAATGCTTGCGCGAGGCACCGATGCGGAGGGGCGGACATCATGGGGGTCTCATACGGGCTGCGGCGCGTTAGGCGTCGGCGCAATCCCACCGGCACCATGCCGGTGGTCGAGCACCTCCGGGAACTGCGCTACCGGCTGCTGATCTCGGTCGCCGCGATCGGGCTGGCCACAGTCCTCGGGTTCCTCTGGTACGCCCACTCACTGTTCGGACTGCCCTCTCTCGGCGGCTTGCTGATCGGCCCCTACTGCGACCTGCCCGCCTCCTCACGACGGTCGGCCGCGTAACGGTCGGTCAGCGCCCTCGCGCCGCAACTGCGTGATCAGTCGAGCGGACGTGGTCGGCCGCAGCCCGGAGAACAACTCCACCATCACCGGGTAAGCTGCCGAGATCACCACCGGGGAGACGATACCTGTTGCTGCTCAACGACTTACGGGACATCCCTTAGCTACTACCGTGGCGATGCATCCGGTTCTCGTCGTGACAAAGGTCCGGACGAGTCCGTGGTGCACTGGACAGTGCGGCAAGCAGCTTTCGGCCACCTAGTGGGGGGCGCACCGAGAGTCTATTCGTCCCGCAGCGGCGTAACTGACTTCCTGGGATGCCCATCCGAGACGAGGATCTCGGCGGGCAGGTTGGCTGCGCCCGCGCTGGCACCGGCGGTCGAACTGTCGGCGGCGATGTTGAGCACGAGTGCGGTCGCGCTATTGACCGGGCACAAGACAGCCGCGATCGCGCCCAAGGTGCACCTTGTTGACTTGCGAACCGGACGTTCTTGGGTGAGCGCCCACGCTATGCGTGGTTCCTCGCGACTGCGATCTGTCCTGCATTGTCCAAACGTCGGCGTCGGTTCTCGGTGCAAGCGCGGCGACTGGGTCTTGCTGGTGAACAGATCGCCGATCGCTGGCACACTTGAACAGTGCAGGGAAGGACAAACTTACGAGTCATTGAGATGACGCAGCGGTGGCTGGTTGTCGAGCAACTCGGCGAGGGAAGCATCGGAGTCGTGTACGGCGCGATCAACGCTGAGACCGGCGAACCTGCAGCGATCAAGGAGGTCATGCTTATCCCCGGTGCCGAGCGCGAGTTGTTAGCGCGTTTCCCCGCACAGGCGCGCAACGTCATACCAGTCGTTGAACATGTCGAGCGATCGGGCAGCTTGTTGATGCGGATGCCGCGCGCAGAGTGCAGCTTGCGAGCACATTTGCGCGATGGTCGCGCGGTGATGTCGACCAGCCAAGCGTCGGCGCTATTGGTCGACCTGGTAAGTGGGGTCGGCGAACTCGGTGATCTGTTGCACCGCGATATCAAGCCGGAGAACGTACTTCGCTATCGCGATCGGTGGTGCTTGTCCGACTTCGGGATCGCACGAATCGTCGGTGCAAGCACGGCTACCTATACGTGGAAGCGTGCGGCGCTCAACGCCTATGCCGCACCCGAGCGATGGTACGACGCCGAATTCACCCGAGCTGGCGACATCTACTCCGTCGGCGTGATCTTGTACGAGGCAGTCAGCGGGACTCGGCCGTTTCCAGGGCCATCCATCGCCGAATTCAATATCCAGCACACCCGTTGGCCGGTGCCACCGTTGCCCACAACGGTCGATCCCGGGCTCGCCGCGCTTGTCGAGCAGATGCTCGACAAAGATCCTTTGCGCCGCCCGGGCGGCGATGCCATCCTTGCCGGAGTTGGCGAACTGAGAGGCGACGAGAACCATCGGAGATGGTGAAAATTGCGGACGGGCGGTGGGTCGGAGTATGTGTGTCTTACGAACCATCACGACATGCCAAATATATTGGATCACAACCTATTTCCTGTCCGGGAGAGGAATGCGGCACTTGGGTGCGTGGCTGGTTGTGTGAGCGAGCCCGGCTGAGCTGACTTAGAATGAGGGACGCTCGAGTCCGCATCGGTCTCGGACGTCAGCTGCGAGACAAGGTGGCGTGGCGATGGGATGCGGTCCCCGCGTTTCTCTCCGCGAGTTGGGCGCCGATGATTGCAAGAGATGCAAGGGTCTTGAGGAGGAATCAGGGTGGCGTTCCCTGCTGGCGCGATCGTAGGTGGCCATCGCATCATTCGACCGCTCGGGTCGGGCGGCGCCGGAATGGTGTATCTTGCCCACCACCCACGGCTGCCGCGGGAGGTTGCTCTCAAGGTGCTGCACGACTTCCATGCCGAACAACCCAAGACGCGCAAGGCATTTGCCCGCGAAGCTCAACTGATGTCGCAGCTCAGCCACGTCAACATCGTTGACATCTACGATTGCAGCCGCGCTGAGGCCGAGCATGTATGGCTGTCGATGCGCTACGTCGGCGGCGGAGACTTGGCCAGCGTGATCGCCAAGCAGCCCGGCGGTCTTGATCCTGACCGTGCGATTCGGCTTGTCGCCGATGTGGCGGATGCTCTCGACCATGCCCACGACAGGCAGATCATGCATCAAGACGTCAAACCAGCCAACATCCTCCTCGACGGAAACCGCGCGATCCTGACCGACTTCGGTATCGCCCATGCTCTTGATGCCACGATCACAGCCTCCCGCATTGCCGCGTCGTGGGCGTACACCGCACCGGAACGGTTCGGCCGCGAGCCGTTGACCGGACGCGCCGACATGTATTCCCTAGCCGCCACGCTGTTTGAACTGCTCACCGGGGAACAGCCCTACCCGGTTAGAGACACCGCGGCCGCAATCGCGGCGCACCTCAACGCCGAACGCCCAAGGATCAGCGCACGCCGACCAGACCTTCCGGGCCATCTCGACCATGTGTTTATCACCGCGTTGGCCAGGGACCCTGCCGACCGATACTCCAATTGCGCTGAGTTCGCCGCAGAAGCCCTACGCGCGATCACACAAACCGCCGCGGTTCCCACGCCGACACCGGCCCCACCACCGAGCCCTGCCGAACACGCAACATCCATCCCCAACACTGCTGAACCAGCGCCCGAAAATGACGGGTCGCTGCGAGAAGGTCCCACTCAACGCGATGAACTACATCTACGCAGATTGTCGATCGATGGCGACACAGATGCGATGAACGAGTTGGGCGAGCTCCTCCGATCACGAGGTCGGAGCGCACAGGCACTCTTTCAGCGCGCAGCGGACCTTGGCGATGCCACTGCGATGAACAATCTCGGCATTGAGATGCGCGAGCAGGGCGATATGCTCGCAGCACAGAAATGGTTTCAGCGAGGTGCCGACAAGGGCCACGCTGGCGCGCGAAGCAACCTCGCTGCCCTGCGCGCCGACAATGGCGCCAGCGAAGCCCCCGCCGACGAGGACGAGGGGCTTAGCTTTGACAGTGAAGTCGAGGCGACGGTCATCACCGCAGACCCGCACGGTATTGCCGTGCGCTGCGACGTGGGAATTGAGGGATACATCCCTTCGTGGGAAATCGATGCAACGCGTCACGGTGACTATCAGCGATTCATTCCGGGCACCGCCGTGACGGGACGTCTGCTGACCCTGGACGATGACAGGCAGACCGCCAGGCTTTCGTTGCGCCGACACGCTGGCGAGCAGAAATGGCCCAAAATGGTTGCCAAACAACAGAATCGGGCGCTAGTTCAGGGGCGAGTGCTGTACCACAGCAACAACGGGGTCCATCTAGCTATTGATGAGCATCTGCGCGGATTCATTCCATGGGCACACTCGCAACTGCACAACACCGATGCCACACCTGCGGTCGGCACGACAGTCTCTGCGCGGCTGCGTAAGCTCGACCATCGACGCCACGCTGTGGTGCTGACCCGCCGACACATCTTCGATGCCGAGCCTGTGCGACACCGCAGCTACGGAAATCAAGAAGCCGACTACGCGGCCGAGGCGCGGCGAGCCGGGACGATCTTGCTTGCGCGCGCTGGCGAAAATGCGGCACCGACCGGATTGGGTAGCGGAACCGGCGCATTCGTGTCATTCGACGAGCTCTGTGACTGGTTGCCGATTCTGACCGAACCCGAGCTCCGGTCCCTGACCAAGCTGCTCGACCGAATCGGAACGACCCGTGCCCCTGCAGGGAAGGTCGACCTAGAGGAGATGCTGGTTCGACTCGAACGCGCTCGACGTAAACTTGCCCAGCTTCCAGTGGTCCTGAAGACGGCCGATGGCCGCGCCACGGGATAGATCCGGATGGGGGTCGGACGATGCTCGAACCCCACCCGAGCCGTGGGTGCGCAGGTCGTGGCATCTAGCCAGGTCCCACGCCAATCTGCCGACCCCTCTAGGGTCGACTTGTCCGACCACCTGGGTCGGCGTGGTTAACGGTACTGCTCGACAAGGTCATTTGCCAGAGCGACGCCCGTCGCGACGAGAGACTTCGCTTCATACGCGCGGATCGCGAGCGTCGCCCACAGTGAGCCGAGCGAATGACGATATTCGACGGTTGATCCGATTGGCTCCGGTGTGGGATGGAATAGGGAACCTGACGCTGGTGTATGTCGACCATGGCTTGGCCCCGTTAGACGCCCACCTCCCAAACATTGCTCGCTGAAGACGCAGTTACCGCCGCCCGCGAGCACTAAAACCGTGCCTCGTTCCAAGTCGGTCACATACACATTCGGGTCTGCTGCACGAAGTTATTCTCCGCGTGAGCGGGTAGCTACCCACCGCATTGATGGTTCCGGTGCCGCGGAGGATCGCGGAGCGATCTAGAACCGCCCCACAGAAACCCCACACTTTTGATCGGAATCAACGCGAATCAATGGGAATCGTTGGGAAAAGTCCTTTTACGAAAATGCCTGGTGCTGAGCACTATTGGGCACTGATGGGTAGTGTCTGGACAACTGGAACCCCCGCCAGGTGGTCGCAGGTTCAAATCCTGTCAGCCCGACAGTGAAAACCCCCTCTGACCTCGGTCGGAGGGGGTTTTCTTGTGTCCCGGGATTTGACGTGGTTTGGCCAGATCCCACAGAAACCCCACGTTTTTGAATCTGAACGACTGTCCAGTGTCTCGTGGTGCCGCTTGATCGGGGTCGCCGGAGAGGCGGTCGATGTGGTCGGTCGGACGTGGCTGTCGCGGGCCTGTTCGACATCTACACCGACAGTTTCAACGCGATCTGGCAAACCGGCCGACCGGTGAAAAGCTGAGCCGATGGCGCGTACCGAATACTACGACGACCCAGCCGCACCGGAGCCGAACAGCCTTGTGGTCGCGGCGTCCGCAGTGGTGTGCGACGATGTCGGCCGCATCCTGCTGCAACGCCGAACCGACAGCGGTCTATGGGCGTTGCCTGGCGGCGGGATGGAAATGACCGACAGTCTGCCCGGCTGCGCGGTGCGAGAGGTCAAGGAAGAGACGGGACTCGACATCGAAATCGCCGGTCTCGTCGGAACTTACACCGATCCGCGTCACGTGATCGTCCACAGCGACGGTGGGGTCCGGCGCCAGTTCAACGTGTGCTTTCTGGCTCGCATCATTAGCGGGCGACCTCGCCATCTCCGATGAGGCCCACAGAGCTGCGGTTCGTAGCCCCCTCCGAGCTGGATAGCCGCGACATGCACCACACGCAGCGGCTCAGGCTGACCCACTACCTCGAGGGGGGAAGCGCGGCATCTCTCGGCTGACGATTCGGCGACGACCGCGTTTCGGCGATGTGACGGTTCGGCTGCGCGGCGAGCTCGTGGTGGGACCCGCGGAGCGATACTCTGCAGTCGTGGGCGATGACGCTGGGGTTGTTCGGCGGGCGGGTCGTGACGTTCCGGCCCGGTATCTTGCCCTATCCGGTCGTTCAGGCGGTGATGGGTGTCTGGCTGCTCGCGACGCTGAACCATGTCGAGCACGCGGCCTGCTGCGACGGCGATTGCCGAACGGTCGTTGGGCGCGCTGCTCGCCAGCTGATAGCTGGAACTCCGACCGCCTTGTCACTATATCTACCCGCCTGAGGTGCCGGGATAGTCGGTCGGTTGGAGGCACGTGAGCACCGAACAGCACACCGTCGAGCGGCTTTTCGCCGAGCGCCCGGGTGCGCTGCGACTGTTTCACAGTCTCGCGCCGCGGATCGAGGGGCTCGGCGATATCACGATGGTGATCACCAAATCCCAGGTGTCCTTTGCCGCCGACCGGAAGTTCGCGTGGTTGTGGCCGGTCCTGCGGTCGAAGAGCAGTGTGCAGGATCTGCTCATGCTGACCCTCGACACCCGCGGTCCACTGTCGGATCCGCTGATCGGCAGTGTCGAGGAGACCTACCCGGGCAAGTGGACTCACCAGATCAAGGTGACCGATGATGCGGTGGTCGATCGGATCGTGACCGCGGGCTGGCTCGACGCGGCCTTGGACTTCGGCATCAAACCGCCGCGCTGACTACCCACGACAGGGCGAGCGACGGCAGTCAGCGCATGCCCGCGTCGTCGGTTCGAGTTGGCTCGGGCCACATCTCCGTGGACACCGAGACCTATCTCATCGACGACGCTCCCACCGCTTACGAGCATCTTCGCCAGGGAGAGGTGCGGGGCCGCGCCGTGATTCTGCCCCGAGCCTGACAACTCGCCTCGCTTTCTCGGAGGGCTCTGACTGTGGTCCGAGAGGACCGAAAGGCATCATTCGTGGCAGCACTGAAGAAGTACCCGGACGAGTAGTAGGCGCGGGCAGTGCGGCTGTATCGGAAGTCGGACCCGAAGCCGACAATCCGCACGCTGGGCGCCTAGCTCGGGTGCATCACGAGGCGTTGGGTTGTGGATCCGCCAGGCAGAGGCCGATGCCGGCGAACGTGTTGACATGTCGACGACCGACATGTTGGCCGAGAACCGGGCTTCGAAGAAGCGGGTCGCGGAGCTGGAGCGAGTGAACTCCGTATTTCGTGATGTGAGTGCGTATTTCGCCTCGGAGCTCGGCCAGGCCCGGTGGTGGCGGCGTGGATCCTGGCCCGTGAGCTGGGCGCCCATCCCGAATTCGTGCAGACCGCGGGAGGCCGGATCCGCACGTGGAACGACGACGGCGTTGTCTGGATCCGTGGACTGCTGGCCTCGACACCGCCGTGGTGGCACGGACGCCTCGACAACGCTCAACAAGTCGAAGCGCTGCCAGGGGCCGGCGTCGCCCCGAGCAAGACGCCACCCAGCTGTGGGCCTGGCAGGACGACCCAGCCACTGTGGTGCGGGCACGAGTCTTCGCCGCCCGGTACGAGGTGGTCGAGGGCCCCGTCAGCTTTGAGTCGCGGCCTTGGGGTAACTGCGCCCGGGCAGATCGCTGTTTTGCGCCGTGCTGCAAAGGGGGTGGGGGAACAGCCTGTGATGCTCACAGCGTGGACGAGCGCGGACGTCCTGTACTCGTCGAGCTCAGGGCGTCCGCAATGGATGGTCGACCATTCCCGCAAGTTCGACCCAAGCTTGCTTGGTTGACGTTTTCACGTCACCCACACACATCGGTGTGGTCACCAGCGCGCGCATTGGGCCACGTTGTGGTCCTCGCTCTCATCACGGGCTTCGAAGAGTGCGGTCACACATGGACCGTGGCGGGTGTGATCGACAGCGTGTCACTGATATCGGTGGTCGGGTCGCCGTCGACCAAGAGTAGGTCGGCTTGCAGCCCGGCTGCGATCGCGCCGCGATCGCCGAGGCCGAAGTGCTTGGCCGGTAGCGATGTTGCCGCACGCAACGCCTCGATCGGGGTCAGACCGGCGCGGACCAGCAAACCGAGTTCGCCGTGCACGCTGACACCGTGGGCGGTACCGAATATCCCCACGCTCGCTGCGTCGGTGCCCATCAGGATCGGCACGGCCCACCCGTTGCCGCCATCACCAACTCGCCCGCCGCCGCCACTGATTTCCGGCTGGTGCCCCGGCAAGGGAACCGCCGGTGATCGGCCAGCCGATTTCAGCGGAATCATCGGTCATCGGAGCGGATCGAAATATCCCGCACCGATCGCGTGACCTTCTCCGGTGACTTCACCGATGATTCGGCAGGGTCGATCGGATCGGCGGCACCGAGGGCCGAAGCTTCTTCATCATCGAGCGCAGCGTAACCCTCGTTGATCTCGCGCCGCGCGCGTCTGCTGTCCTTGATTCGAGCGAACTGTACCGCTGCTTCGAACAACACGGTCAATGCGGCGGCGAGCACGAGCATCGAGATCGGATCCTGCGGGGTTGCCACTGCGGCGAAGACGAACAGACCGAAGATGATTCCGCGTCGCCACGCCTTCAGTTGCTTGTAGGTGAGCACCCCGATAGCGTTCAATCCGACGATGATTACCGGCGTTTCAAAACTGACTCCGAAGATGATCAGCAACTGGATGATGAAGCTGAAATATTCCGAACCGCTCAAAGCCGTGATCTGTGCGTTGTTTCCGATCTCGAGCAAGAAACTCAGAGCACGGGCGACGACGAGGTACGCCAGCACCGCGCCCATAGCGAACAACACGGAGCCAGCAGCGACGAATCCGACCGCATACTTACGCTCCTTCGAATGCATGCCCGGCGTGATGAACATCCACAACTGGTACAGCCACATCGGCGCGGCGAGCACCACCCCTGCGGTGAATCCAACTTTCAGGCGGAGCATAAATTGTTCGAACGGACCGGTCGCGAGTAGCCGACAGGATCCGTCCGGGGTCAGCGTTGCCCGTGCAGACGGATCGAGTGAGCAATACGGTCCGAGCAGCACATCACCCAGGCTCTGGAGTCCGAGGACCGAATACGCATACCAATAGACCCCGAACGCCGTCGTGACCAGGATCGCGGCTACCGAGATCAACAGTCGAGTGCGCAACTCCTGCAGGTGTTGAACGATCGACATGGTGCCGTCTGGATTCGCCCGACGTGCGCTGCGGCCGCGATGGAATAGATTTCGCATGATATGTCAGACCTCAAAGGTGTCACCCGGCGGGCGATATCGCGGTACCGAAGTGAGCGCCGGCTCACTTCGGTACCGGAACGACGCTCAGTGCGATTTGGACAGGAACACTCGTTCGCTGCCCGCGGGTGCCGACGACTGGGTCGGCGGCAACACTTTCGCGGTTTGCTGAGCTGGGGTGTCGTGAGTGGAACTGTCTGTCTCGGACTGCATCTGGCTGACCTCGCTTTTGAAGATGCGTAGCGAACGCCCCAGGCCACGAGCCGCGTCCGGCATCCGCTTGGCACCGAAGAACAGTAGGAAGACCGCTGCGACGATCGCCCAATGCCACACGCTGAACTGACCCATGATTGCCTCCGTAACTTGCAGGGTTCGGGCCCGGAATCAATTTGATTCCGGCCCGAGATTCGTATGCTCCCGGCGCGCAGGTAAGTCGACCCCTCGGGTGACCACGCCCAAGGCTCCGCGCGAGTCGGCGACGCCACGGCCAGTGCTCCTGCAGCCCCCAACGCCCGCCACCTCGAAGGCATCTCGCCCACTGAGTTTGTCCATATTATGTTCCTCCTCGAGACTGAAATGCATCTCGAGATGTACTGAAACCGATTGCGTGACTGCGTATCTCAATAGGAACACACGGTGGCCCGAGTCTGCTATAAAAGGAGGATGTGACTCCACACAGAGGCCACTGTGACGAAGGAGCAACCGCGCCAGGAGGAAAATTGTGCTGCCGACCGGATCGAGGACCTCGGAACAGACGTCTCTTCTCGAACGCGCGTACCTCGAGGCGGTCGACGATATTGCCGATGTAGACGAAATCCGCACACGACTCCTGGATTCTGCCTACGAACAGTTTTGCCGGATGGGTATCCAACGTTCCACGATGGAGGACGTGGCCAGGCGGGCCCATCTCTCGCGTATCACGGTTTACCGACGGTTCGCCACAAAGGACGTACTGGTCGAGCAGGTGCTATTGCGGGAGTACAGGCGATATTTCAGCCAGTTTCTTCTCGATATCGAGCACGCGGAGACAGTCGCTGATCGGCTCGTACTCGGGTTCGTGAGCTCGCTACGCGCCATTCGGCATAACCCCCTCATCGATGGCATGCTCGCCGTCGAGCCAGACCGACTTGCGAGCTCGATGATCGGTGACGGAGGTCGAAACATCGCCGCAGTCCAGAAATTCGTCGCCGGTCAGCTTCGTCGTGAGCAAGCTGTCGGCAATGTTCACAGCCGAGTAGACGCCGATCTGGTAGCCGACCTGATGGTCAGGGTCTGCGCCTCCTTCGTGGCGATCCCCAGCCATGTCGTCGACCTCGACAACGATGCTCAACTTGCCACGATCGCTCGACAATTTCTCGTTCCGATGCTGAATCCAGTGACCTCCGGGGACTGATCGACCGGCAGGGCCACGTCCAGATGATCGCCTTCTGCTCACGGAGATACGGGGCAGGAACCCGCCGTCACGAACCCGCAGTAGCCCCTGAATATTATCCGCATGGACCAGTGGATCATGCGGAGGTGGCGGAGAGGCCGTTTCCCGCGTCCGCAGCAGCGCGACCGTGTCAGCGTGGGCCACTACCTGCGATCGGTTCCCATCAACTTTCAGCGACGGGAACCACCACGTAGACTCTCTCACCAGAAAGGCGCTCCTCCAACTGCTGATTCAACGTTAGACAAGCCGAATCATCCCAGTTCAGAGCGCCTTTCGCCATTCGAGGACAACAACAGCTCAATTGGCGTGCCTGGGTGAGGCTAGCTGTGAGGCGTCGTCGTCGCGGGTGCTGCCGTAGTGGGCGGTGTCGTAGTCGTCGTAACGTATGGGGTGGTGGTGACGGGCGGTGTGCCGGTGATCGACGGGTTGTTGGTGGTGGGGATCGGGAGCTCCAGTTTGAGACCGCCGCTATTGAGGTACAACAGCGCGGCTACCTTGATGAACTCGGTCAATTGGAAGTAGATCGCGTCGACACCAGGGACGATCTTGCCGAGTTGGTAGAGCTGGACGAACGGCCCCCACAACGTCGCGAAGATGCCGTCCCAGATCCCGTCGGTCTTCAGATTGAGCCATTTGGCGACCTGGTCACCGAGCACGAACTTGGTGAACGAGGCGAGCATCGGCTTGGTGATAAAACTGGTAGCAGCGAGTACCGGCCCGATGGTGAGAAGGTGGTCGGCGATCTTGGTGCCCTCGGGCGTGGGGCCAAGAACCGGGTCCAGCACCTGCTTGGACTGAGCGTTCGCGGAGTCCCACGTCGCGGGGATGTACTGGTCCTGTACGCCGAGCAGGTGCGCGGTCACCTGCCACGAGTGCAGCAAGCCGGCCGACTGGGCGTCGGTTATGGGTACCTTCCAGGCCTTCAGCTTCTGCATGATGGTGGTCGGTAGGCTGTGCCAGGTGACCAGGATGTCGTTCTGACTGATCGGAATCTTGGGAGACTCGGTTGCCACCTGCAGCCACGGCGCCGATGTGGGCAGCAGGTGCCGCACCGCCGCGTGCACCATGCGCGTCTTGACGCAGGTCACGATCAGATTACCGTTGGGTCCGAACGGCTGCTGGGCCATGAGGTCGTAGCCGAGCTTGGCGGTCTTGGCGATGCGATCCTGGAGATCAGCGCCGCCCTTGGAGTAGTACACGGCGCGTGACTCGTGCGGGATCACGGTCGCCAACAGGCCGGCCCCGAACCCGTAAGCGGTGCCGATGAACGGCCCCTGCTTGGAGTTGAAGTCGTCCGCCGCAGTCAGTTTCGACTGATCGGTCCAGGCCGGCAGCTGGCGCGCCTGCTCGATGAAGGCGGTCAGATTCGGGGGCAGGCCCGACGGCGTGGGCTGGTTGTTGGTGGTCCAGGTAGCCAGGATCTTGTTGATCGCGGGCACCTGGCCGCTCTCGAGTATCTCGGCTATGACCTGGTCGGCTGCTGGATCCCACACGGTCATCGGATCGACCCCGTCGCCGGAGCCGGCGATCGAGCCGCTGGCCGACCAGCTCCACGCCTGCGCTCGTGGCGGGGCGGTGAACAACGACAGGGACAGCGCCCCAATCCCCGCCAGCAACCCGCCGGCCTTCAATGCGTCACGTCTGTTCAGGTTGTCCATCGACTCACGTCCTCAGTAATTGCAGTGACAGCCGCTGCAGTGATACGCAGAGGCAAGTGCCATATCTTTTTATCATCGGGCGAGAGCGGATCAGGCCAACGTCATGAGTACTCTGGGTCAATTCACAGTGCCCCCAACTAATTTCGGTGTGCATCGTGCGAGACCATCCCGTCTGTTCTAGTGCCGCGTCAGAACTTCCTGAAAATAGCCCCATGCCAGCATCTTTGAGGTCTATATTGGGTTGGATGCATGAAACATGCACTAGGTGAAAGGGTCGGGATGGATCAGGACGGTCGGGCTGGTTGACGAGTGGATGACGGAACTGGTAGCCGCAAAAAAGTTGGCAGAGGGCATTATTCGCTTCTGCCAGAGTGGTGGCGAAGGCATTGACAATCAGATTCGACGAGACAGTGCAGCCTCTCGTCCTGGACGATGCTTTCGAAGGCAAAAGTATAGAGCACAAACCACTGGAAATACGTGTCGTAAAACTTCTCGGGCTCAAGGGGTAAATGCATCACCAGGCTGCATCCGCCCCGCGCTGTGTTGGAAAACGCATTGGTAAAGGATCGTTGTCCAACAAGGCGTATCCCATTTCTCGTACACCTTGCCGGCTCGTCCGGCGGCACCTATGGGTCACCGCGAGTCCACGCGATGCTGGGTCGGCGCGGTATCTCGGTCGGCTGTAAACGGGTCGAGCGGTTGATTCCGGGCGCGTTCCTGCGCAGGAAGTGGCGACTCGGTTCGACCCGGCAGAATCTGCGGGCAACGCCGGCGCCGGACCTGGTGAACCGTGACTTCTCTGTCGGCGAGCCGGGCTGATTGTGGGTGGCCGACGCCACCCGCATCGTATGCGGAGAAGGTGTGTTCTGGCTGGCCGCCGTGCGGGGCGCGTTCTCGAACTCCGATCGTGGGTCGACCTGCACGGCTATCCGCTTCGCTAATCGGTTGACAGACGACGGGATCGCTCAATCGATGGGTTCAGTCGGCGACAGTAGAGACAACGCCCTCATGGAGAACTTCTTCTCCACTTCGAAGACCGAACTTGTGTATCGAAAAAGTTGGCGCACAAGGGAAGACGCCGAGAACGCGCTCTTCGCCTACATCGATGGCTGGTACAACGCCCAGCCTGTCGAGAAGAGGCTGGGTTGGTTATCGCCAGACGAGTACGAAGCCAGATACCATGGCCGGTTCCAGCCGGAACCAGATAATTCGCTCTCCGGCTCAGCGAGGGAACCTCACACCGGTTACGCAAGAAAGACGGGGCCCGATCTGATCGGATCGGGCCCCGCGTCGGTGGGTGACTATTTCTTGGTGACGATCGGATCGGGCGCGAACACCGCGCCGGCGCTCTTGTTGCGGGCGCGCAACCGTTTCTCCAGGCTGGTCGCCAGGAAGCTCAGGGCCATGTTGAGCGAGATCATGATCAACGCGACAACGATCAGGGCCGAGATCGTGTTCTGGAGCGCGGCGCCTTCCTGCTGACCGGAGCGCACGAGTTCCACGTAGGTGATCTGGTAGCCGAGCGCGGTGTCTTTGAGCACGACCACCATCTGTGACACGAGCGCGGGCAGCATCACGGTGACGGCCTGGGGGAGCAGGATCAGCCGCATCAGCTGGTTCTTGCGCAACCCGAGCGCCGCAGCCGCCTCGGTCTGTCCCTTGGGCAGCGACTTGATTCCGGCGCGCACGATTTCGGCGATGACCGCCGAGTTGTAGATGATCAGCGCGATCACCACAGCGGCCAGGGCAAGCTGTTCGGACGGGAACAGGTTGTAGTCGCCGAAAACTGCGAACAGGAAGATCATCAGGATCAATACGGGAATCGCCCGGGCCAGCTCGACGGCAGTGCCCGCGGCCGCGCGCACCGAGCGGTGATCCGATAGGCGAAGCACGCCGAAGATCATGCCGAAGACCACCGATCCGACAATCGAGATCGCCGCCGCCGTCAGCGTGCCATGCAAACCGGGCAGCAGGTAGGTCTCCCACACATCGGAGTCGAGGAAGGGCCGCCATTTCGCCGCTGTGAACTGGCCCTTCTCGGCGAACGCCGAGTAGAGCGACCAGCCGGCGGCGAGCAGGGCGAGCACAACGGCCACCGAGTACGCGTGGTGGCGCAGCCGCGTGCGTGGGCCCGGCGCGTCGAACAGGACCGATGCGGTGCTCATCGAACCACCTCGTATCGGTTGGCGAGCCAGCCGAACAACAGGCCGGTCGGCAGGGTCAGCACAATGAAGCCGAGGCCGAAGATCGCGCCGACGGCCAGGACGGCTGCCTCGTTCTCGTTCATCGAACTCATCAGCAACGCCGCCTCGCCGACGCCGACAACCGAGGCGACCGTCGAGTTCTTGGTGAGCGCGATCAGCACACTACCGAGCGGAGCGATAACCGCGCGGAAGGCCTGCGGGAGCACGATCAACCGCAGGTTCTGCGCGAACCCGAAGCCGAGGGAACGACCCGCCTCGGACTGGCCGAGCGCGACGGTGTTGATGCCCGCGCGAAGTGATTCGCAGACGAACGCCGCGGTGTAGACACTCAGGCCGACGATCGCCCAGCGAAAATTGTTCTCGCGCAACGAATCACCGGCCAGCTTCCAGCCGAGCGTGGTGTAGAGGCCCAGTGAGGTGAACACGATGATCAGGGTGAGCGGGGTATTGCGGAAGATGGCGACGTACGCCGTGCCGACCCAGCGCGCTACCGGAATCGGGGATACGCACATGCCGGCGACGACGGTCCCGATGACGAGAGCGCCGATCGCGGAGAAGACGGTGAGTTGGATGGTTACTCCGAACGCGGTGAGGAATTCGGAGTGATATCTCGAGATCAGGTCGAACACGGACGCGCGTCCTCCGATCGGTACTAGTAGCGGTCGATGGTCGGCGGGGCGGGCACGGCGAAGCCGGTACCGGCGAAGTTCTTCTCCTGCGCGGCCTTCCACGACCCGTCGGTGATCATCGACGCGATGGCGTCGTTGACCTTGGTCCGCAGATCGGTCTGGCCCTTCTTCACCCCGATGCCGTACTTCTCGGTGGTGAACGGCTTGTTCACCAGCTTGAACGTGCCGGGCGATTGGGCGGCGTAACCGGCGAGGATCACGTTGTCGGTGGTGACCGCGTCGATCGCGCCGCTTCGCATCGCCTCGATGCACAGCGAGTAGGTGTCGTAGGTCTGCAGCTGGGCCTGGGGGTAGTTCTTCTCGATGTTCTGGGCGGGGGTGGAGCCCTTCACCGAGCAGACCTTCTTGCCCGCGAGGGAGTCGGGGCCGGCGATCGTGGTGTTGTCGGCCTTGACCAGCAGGTCCTGACCGGCCAGGTAGTACGGGCCGGCGAAGTCGACCTTGTCCTTGCGCTTGTCGTTGATCGAGTAGGTGGCGACGACGAGGTCGACCTGGCCGTTCTCGATCAGGGTCTCGCGCTGCGCCGACGGCGATTCCTTGAAGGTGAGGTTCTCGGGTTTCACGCCGAGCTTGTCGGCGACGTACTTGGCGACGTCGACATCGAAGCCGGTGTAGGTGCCGTCGGTGTTGCGCAGGCCGAGGCCGGGTTGGTCGAACTTGATGCCGATGGTGAGTTTGCCGTCCTCGGCGTTGTCCAGGGCCGACTTGTTGTCACCGCCGCCGCAGGCCGCGGTGACGGTTGCCGCCAATGCCAGTGCCGTGGCGCCGATGCCGATGCGCATCGCACGATTGATCCTCATGGGGTTCCTCAGCTCTTCGGGACAGGGTGTTTCAGTGGGTGAGAATCTTGGCGAGGAAGTCCCTCGCGCGTTCGGAAGTCGGTGCGGTGAAGAAGGTTTCGGGTGCGGTGTCCTCGATGATCTCGCCGTCGGCCATGAACAGCACGCGATCGCCCGCTCGGCGCGCGAAGCCCATCTCGTGGGTGACCACGAGCATGGTCATGCCCTCTTTGGCGAGGGAGACCATCACGTCGAGGACCTCGTTGACCATCTCGGGGTCGAGCGCGGAGGTCGGCTCGTCGAACAGCATCACCTTGGGGTCCATCGCCAGCGAGCGGGCGATCGCGACGCGCTGTTGTTGGCCGCCGGAGAGTTGAGCCGGGTATTTGTCGGCCTGGTTGGCGATGCCGACGCGCTCGAGCAGTGCGAGGGCCTGTGTGCGGGCCTCGTCCTTCCTCTTTCCCCGCACCTTGGTGGGGGCGAGCATGACGTTCTCGAGGATGGTCTTGTGCGCGAACAGGTTGAACGACTGGAACACCATGCCCACCTCGGCGCGCAGGGCGGCCAGTGCTTTGCCCTCGTCGGGCAGGGTGACGCCGTCGATGGCGATGTCGCCGGAGTCGATCGGTTCGAGGCGATTTATGGTGCGGCACAGGGTCGATTTCCCCGAACCCGAGGGGCCGAGAACGATCACGACCTGCCCACGGGGCACGTCGAGGTGGATATCGCGCAGGACGTGGAGTTCACCGAAGTGTTTGTCCACGTTGCGCATCGAGATCATC
Organism: Nocardia salmonicida NBRC 13393; assembly: GCF_001613085.1. Lineage (GTDB taxonomy): Bacteria > Actinomycetota > Actinomycetes > Mycobacteriales > Mycobacteriaceae > Nocardia > Nocardia salmonicida. The sequence goes on along the minus strand of NZ_BDBR01000033.1, from coordinate 2,040 downwards.
GGCACAGCGGCGGATGCGGGAGCGGCATCGTCGGTCATGCCGAGAAAGATAGTTCCGATCCGTCAAAAAGCTTCTCGGGCAACGGCATTCATATGCAACTGCGCCAAGAAGACAACTGCCGGTAACCCGACGCCTGCTGTTAACCTCGCGTCCCTCCCGATGTTAACCACGGTAAACCGGCTGCTAGCGGGCGTACCAGCCGTCGTCCCAGAGGTCGAGTAGCCGTTCGAAATAGGTTTCGTACTGGGGTGCGACGGCATCGGTGGAGAACTTGCCTATCGCGTACTCGCGGATCGCGCGGTAGTCGAGTTTGTCCACTGTTTCCGCGGCCGTACAGAATTCGCGCAGGGTGCGGCAGCGGAAACCCTGTACCCCCTGCTGCACGGTTTCGGTGAATACGCCCCAGTCGGTGGTGATGACGGGCGTACCGCACAGCATGGCTTCGGCGTGCACGCCACCGAAGGGTTCCAGATACAGCGTGGGCACGAAAACCGCGCGGGCGCGGCTCATGAGCTCGCCACGTCGGACGCTGTCGACGACGCCGACGTACTCGACACAATCGGCGGTCGGCACCTCGCCCGCGCTCGCGCCGGCGACAATGAGCTTCACGCCGAGGCGCGTGCAGGTGTCGATCGCGACCTGAATGCCCTTGGCCTCGATCAGCCGGCCGATGAAAAGGAAGTAGTCGTCTTTGTCGGCCGAGTACGGAAACTCCTCCACCGCGTAGTAATTCGGGATCACCGCGTCATAGAACTCGCCTCGGGCGCTCATCACGTCGGACACAGTGGTCCGCGCGCCGTAGACCGAATGCATCCACGCGTAGCTCTCGAACACTCGATACTTGGCGAATACGCCGCTGTAGCCGATACCGAATTCGACCGTCATGAGTTCGGGCAGGGTGTCGGCGATGGCCTGCTGGCAGCAGCCGCCGAGCACGCCGATGAAGTCGCGTTCCCGCTTTCGCTCGGCGATCTCGCTGATCGCGCGCGCGTTCGCGACGCGCCAATGGTGATCGTGCGGGTCCCAGGTGAGATTGCTGATCTCCTTGGTCGGGTCGTTGCCGCCGAACCACTCGGCCTGCTCGGCCTTGGTTACCAGCGGCACGAACTCCGCGCAGAGCGCGTCGTTCTCCTCGCCGCCGTAGAGGATGACGTCGTGGCCGTGCTCGGTCATCATGGTGGCGAACCGGCGCGCCTTCTGGGTGTACGCGCAGGGCTGATAGGCGATGGTTGTCTGCGTGTGGGGCAGGCTGACGACATGAAAACGCATGGGACGCTCGCAGAAAGTAGTAGTGGAATCAGCGGTCGATGATCGGGCGGATCGAGAGCGGGTCCTCGCCGATCGCCTCATCGAGGTGTTCGGTGCTGTCGAGATAGGCGGCGCGTTTGCGCTCTTGCTGCTGTTGCTGACCCTGGCCGCCCATGCCACCACCCATGCCGCCGCCCATCGGGTAACCGCCCATGCCCATCGGCATGCCCGCGTTGGTCATGCCAGTGCCCGTCGCGATGCCGGCGCGGGTCTGTTCGGTGGAGGTGGTGACGGGACTCGCTCGGGGGAAGAGCTTGTCGTCGACGCCGCCGCCGATGCCGCTCGGTAGACCACCTCCGCCTCCACCGCTTCCGAGACCAGCGGGTCTGATGTCATCGAGGGCGCCCGACGCGCCGAGCTGATCGAGCAGGCCGAGTGGGCCGCTCGCGCCGGAGGCGCCCGACGCGCCGGAGGAACCTGACCCGCCGGTGAGTTGGCTGAGCATGTTCGACAGGGTGGAAAGGGGCCCGGTCGCGCCGTTGGGGGTTGTCGTGTCGAGGCTGGAGGTCTCGGCGGTCGGATCGATGCGTTCGGTGGTTTTCGGTGTGCTGCCCTCGGACAGGTTCGGGTTGATCGCGGATTTGTTCGTCGGCTGCGTACTGCTCGGTCCACCGCTCGGCACGCTTCTATTGCTGCCGCTGTTGCCGCCGCCTGATCCTTGGCCGCCGCCGCCGGAACCTGATCCGTTGGAGCCGGAGCCGCCTTCACCGCTGCCGCCGCTGCTGCCGCCCG
>NZ_BDBR01000032.1 GCF_001613085.1 Nocardia salmonicida NBRC 13393 | reverse complement strand
TACCGCGCTGGACGGCGACGAAGGCGATATCTACACCGTACCCGCCCACTATCCACGTTCCGCAGTCGAGCACTTGCACCACGTGTTGGACCGCGACGGCGCGCGCACCTCCGCTCACACCGAACTCCGTGACGCGCTCGACCCCGCACGCCGGATCGGGCGAGCGGTCGATATCTATCTCGACACACTCGGCATGACCGCCGAAAACGCTATCGGCACAACACGACTCGACACCATCGACCGCGTAGCCGAACGACTCGTACCGGGACTGACCGACAGCCCCGCCTACTCGGTCCTACGCCAACACCTGGCGATGCTCGCCCTGTCCGGTGCCGACCCGGTCACCGAACTCCGCACCGCGATCGCCGCCCGCGAACTCGACACCGTGACAGATCCCGCCGCCGTACTGGACTGGCGACTGGACCCGAGCGGCAACCATTCCGCCGGACCCGGACCGTTGGCGTGGACACCACGACTACCTACCGAGGCCCCTGCCGTCGACGCAGAGACCGCCCCCGTGCAGGCGCGCGAACGGATCGTGGCCGAACTCGCCCGACAGATCAGCGACACCGCCCGCGCCTGGACCACCGCAACCGCCCCGAAATGGGCGCGACCGCTACTCGGTACCGATCCCGAACTCGTTGCCGACCTTGCCATTTGGCGTGCCGGGTTGCACGTCCCGGAGTCCGACCCCCGCCCGACCGGACCCGCCCGATACATCGCGATCGAACGCGCGCACCAACAACAATTGCACCGCCGCATCCTCGAAGTAGACGGCAATACCCGCCTACCGCAGCACCGATGGGCCGCCACAGTCGACCGCATCGACCCCCGCATCAGCACCGACCCCACCTGGCCGATCATCGCCACCAACATCGACGCCGCCGCCCGAGCCGGCCTCGACATAGAACACCAACTCACCGATGCCGCCGGCGCCCGCCCACTACCCGACGAGATGCCCGCCGCCGCACTCTGGGCGCGCCTGGAAATCGCCGACACCGACCTTGCTGCCGTCGCACCCGATGACGACACCACCCACGCCGGAACCGACCCGACCGAACACGCCCACGAAACCGACCCACAAGCGCGAACCATTACCAACGCCGTAGACGCCGCGCTCGGCAGCACATATGCCGAATGGCCCGAGGCCGATAGCACCGCCGACGAGTTCGAACCCACCGGTTGGGAACCCGACACCGGCTACGAAGTCGACTTGTAATCCACCGCGAGATGCTCGAACTTGCTGGCGTTTAGTCGGAGTTCCGCCCCTCAGTGGACCAGGGCCCACATCCAAAGATGCATGTCACCAACTCGATTGCGTTACCGTCGGGACATGTTCGCACTCGTCGTCCGATTCGACCTCCACGACCAGGCCGCCGCCGACGCCTTCGACGTCACCGTTTCCGAGCTCGTCGCCCAGATCGTCAAACATGAGCCCGGCACCCTCGTCTACTCCACACACCGCGTAGCCGACGCCCCGCTGTCGCGCCTGTTCTACGAGGTCTACCGCGACCGTGAAGCGTTCGAGGAACACGAACGCCAGCCACACACCCGCGCATTCCTCGACAACCGCAACGAATACGTTGCGTCAGCCCGCGTCGAGTTCCTCAACGACAGCCCCGCAAAAGGTCTACCTGCCTAGATCCGGTCCGCGATCCCCAACCACACCGCGAACCCATGCACGCTGTCTACCGTGCGCGCATCGGCCCGCGCGATCTGCCGCGTCGTCTCCCGCACCATCGGGTTATAACGGGTCTGCGCCGGTGCGATCCTCCGCGCCGTCTGCAACGCATCGAACGCCCGCCGCTGATCACCATGCAACAGGAACGCCCGCCCCAAGTCGATGTAGTGGTGCCCCACCCTCTCCGACGGCGACCCCGCTGGAATCACCAGCGACCGTGCACGGTCCAAAGCTGTTGCGCTTTCCATCGCCTCCACAGCGAGCGCCACTCCCCAGATGCCAGTGTTCGTCGGACCGAACGACAGGATATGGTCCCGGTCGTCGCCTAGCCGCAGCGCGGTCGCGGTCGCTTCGCTGAGGTGGTCGTCAGCGAGGTCACGACGCCCTGACCGTGCAGCGGCTAAACCCGATTGCAGGTGCAAGCCACCCCAAGCGATGAGGTCGCTACGGTGGCCGACACCCAACCGGGGTTCGATCTGGGCGCGGGATCGTTCGAGGAATTGGAGAGCAGCGTTCCAGTCGCCGCCGCTGGTGAGCATCGCGCCACGCTGGAACTGCGCCACCGCCAACCACAGCGGGTCGCCTGCTTCGCCTGCCGCCCAACCAATCCGGTCGACGGCGAGGGCGGACAGGTCGCTGTACCCCAGCTTGTAGGCGAGCGAATGCGCCGAGTAGAAGCACTCGCACAACATCACCAACGCCCGGTCTCGGTCCGAGCCCGACCAACGATGCACCGCAGCGCGGAGTTCGCCGAGGAGGGCGGGTAGCGCATCGCCGAGCTTATGAAAGCTGGCCGCGCGCCGCCATTTGCACACCTGAGCGACAACGGGTTCCAATTCGGCGACCGGGCGAGGTTCGATCACACGTTCGTTGTCGAGATCGTAGGCGGCTAGCTCGATGCGCAGCACGGCCACAGCCGAATGCGCTTCGGCGTCTTCGGGTTCGACAGGCGCGTAGGGCTGCCCGGTGAGGTGAGTGGGTGCGACGCGGAGCGCGCCCGCAACGGCCGAAATAAACGCCGGTGTCGGGTTCGCGGTTCCACGCTCCACCTTTTTCAGCAGCGAGAGCGACACGTGAGCGACCGGGGCTAACGCCTTTTGGGTGTATCCGCCCAGCCTCCGAGCCTCTTTGAGCCGCGCAGCAAATGCGGTCCTGTCAACCTGGGGTGCTACCACACGTCAAGTGTGCACGAGGGGCCAAACGTATGGCTACAAGGAGCAAATTTCTTGTCCCTTCAGGCTTTTGCGCTGAGACATCATGGTTTTACCTCCACGGCGGGCTGCTTTCATCACACATTGCGCCGCCGTAGGGGCTTACGAGCACCACAGGACTCGGGAGGTCACCATGTGGTTACAGCGCGAAATTCAGGAGCTGGAGCGGCAGCGTATGCCGGAGCCGCGCACCGCCGCGAACGCGGTCACGGTGCAGGAAATCATGGACCGTATCAATAGTGAGCACGAAGACGAGGGCCGCCCGTCGCCGGTCCTGGACCATGCGGCACCACGCGGACCGATCACGGTCGACTATGCCCGCATTCTGATGCGGCAACATCGGGTCTGCAACCGAGAAGGGTGCCCGGCGAAACGGTGTGCGTTCGCGCTGTTGGTGGAGCGCGGGATCATGTCCCCAAGCCAATCGACCGGGCAGCTCGAACCGGGCGGGATCTGATGAACGACGAAGACCTGGCACGCGAACAGACCGTGCTCCATTCCGACACCGCCGCCACAGTCGACGCGGCAACGCCCAAACCGTTCGATAAGGCAGGCCGCGCGATGAGCTACATTCCTGCCTCGCCCACGTCCCCGTCAGTGCCTGAACTACTCGGAACGCTCGACGCGATGCGCGAAGCCGGATGGCTCACAACAGCGCCCGCCACACCCACAGACGATGCATCAGGGCCACGCGACCAGCGATTGGTCAACCCCCGCAACGCATTTCACCCAACCAACGAGGAGACAAGATGAAGTCGTTCAGCATCGATCAACAAGTCAGCGATCTCGGCATCCAAGCCATCGCGTTCATCGTTCCCGGTATCACCGTGCCAGCAGAGACCAGCCCGGCACTCAACCACGAAATCGAGACCTCGGAAAAGTCCATACTCACTGCGACCGACCCGAAGACCCTCAAGACCGAACCCGAATTCAAAGCCTTCCGCGCAGTACACGCCCAGGTCGGCAAGGCCGCCAAAAGCGAAATCGCCGCACCGGAAACACTGTTGCGGTTGCTGCACCGCGCCGGACGGTTGCCCCGTATCAATCCGCTTGTCGATATCTACAACCTGGTCTCGGCGGAAACCCGGTTCGCTTTCGGCGCGCACGATCTGGCATCGATCGCCGGTGGTGTGCGGTTGGCGATGACGACCGGACATGAACGATTCATTCCCCTCGGTGCCACCGACCCGGTACCGGTGCCCGCCGGGGAATACGCCTACCTCGATCACGACGACGTGCTGTGTCGACTGGAAGTCCGCCAGTGCGAGAAGTCCAAAGCCACCCCGCAGACCAGCGACGCCCTGTTCATCATCCACGCAGGCCCCGGCCGCGACAGCGCCGACCTCACCACCGCCAGAGACCGACTCGCGGCCCTGCTGGCCCAACACCTCGGCGCACAGCCACCGATCGATCTCGAGGCCCAGCCATGAGTACCGAATACGACACCACCCCGACCACCGATCCGGGAATCGAAGCGCGCGAGGCCCACTGGGACCGCCGCGCGAACGGGTTCGACACCGACTTCACCCAAGCCCCCGTGCGCGAACAGGTGTTGGACCAGATCTCACGGCAGTTGCCCACCGGGCCATGTACCGCTCTGGACGCGGGGACCGGCAGCGGCCGGACCATGGCGCGACTGATCCAGGGTCTACACCCCGAGTCCGACATCGTCGGTTGCGACCTGTCACCGGCGATGCTGCACCAAGCCAGAGTCCACGCACCCCACAAAGCGCGGGGATCGTTGTCGTTCGTCTACGCCGACCTGTGTGCTTTGCCGTTCGATGACGGCGGGTTCGATCTGGTCGTGTCGACGTTCACCCTCCATCACGTACCGCCCACCCAACAGTTGGCGGTGCTGACGGAGTTGCGGCGCGTGCTCGGCGACGACGGCATGTTGATTTTGGCCGACCAGATCCAACCCGACCCGCCTCTATCGGTCGAAGCGATGCGCGCGGCAGTGGCCGACACGTTCTACCCGCACCTGCCCCACACCGAGGCGGTCGGGCTGCTCTCCACCTACGGCGAATGGCCGCTCACAGTCGGTGAACTCACCGACCTACTCGAGGCCGCCGGTTTCGGATGCGAAGTCACCGACATCCACCGCATCGTCGCTATCGCCACCGCGACCCCTTCCACCTCACCCGAGGGGTGAGCGATGACATACGCGAAACCCTCTGCCTCCCTACAAGATTCGCCATTGACCCGCAGCATGTTCTACCGGCGAATCTGTAGCCTGCCGACCTTCGTCGACACCGTCACAGGGCAGATCATGATAACGGCCGGATCGACCGGCGCGGTCATGATGCCGACCGACCTCGCCCAACGAGTCAAAGTCGAGTTGCACCGCCGCAACGTCGGACCATGCCCGACCATCGGCCACCCCCGCGCACGAGCATGGTCCTACCTCGTCCGCACTGCCGACATGCGCCCGATCGGCGACCCCGCCGCGCTCGCCGAACTCTGGCGCGCGCACGTGGTCGTGATCCGCGACGGCAACATCGTGTTGCCGACCCCGAGCCCAGACCACCACGCCCACCGAACCTGGATAGTCCCCGCGACCACCCCTTTCCGGCCGTCCGGGTCCACGGTCCTGGCCTGCGTCCGCCACGTCCTCGACGCGGCCAAGCCGCGCTCCCACGGCCCCTACTGACCTCGCCCGGAAGGACGCCGACCGCGTGCCACACCCGAATACCGATCTGCTTGCACACGACCCCGCTCGAGGTCACCGCAGATTCGCCGACGCGGCGCGATTTGCCGCAAGCTCTGGTCGTGGCGGTCCGATACCCACGGGCTTGCTTGCCTGGGCAGCACCCGCGATTAACCCCGGTGGCCAGTCACCCTGTCCCGACGAGCCCGATATCCATCTCACGATCCAAATTGCCGGTGTGCGTATTGATTTCGCCGCTTGCTTAACTGCGGCACTGGTGTTCGTACAAGACGTGGCCGCCCGCCGCCCCTGCACCGTCGCTGTCGATTCCCGTCACTGTGCCGGGCTCCCGAGGCTCCCAAACGAGCGGCTTTTCCTGCTGCCCTGACCGTGTGAACGCCGCATATTCCCCGACCAACCGAATGCTCTCGACGCGCCCGGTCAGCCTCCCAGTGCCTCACCGGTCCCGCCGCGAGAGGGCGGCCCCGGAATCGAATCCCCGACTATGTCGCGATTTCCGGGGCCATCCAACTTCCTTCGCGACCAACCGGAGAAACGGAGACAGCCGCACCGTGAGCACCCATGCCCGCAAACCCTGGACCGCTATCCAACGAGCGATCCTCGAAGCGGTGCGCGACGGCGAACCCCAATGGGCAGAACGCCTCTACCAACAGCTCGAAATGCCACGCCGTAACAGCGGCTCGCAAGCCTTCGCCTGGTTCCTCCGACACGGCTACCTCACCCAGGACCGCAGCGAGACCGGCTACGTCATCCTCGGCACCAACCGCACCAACCGCACCAACCGCAAACACGTACTCACCGATAAAGGCCGCGAAGCCGCAAACAACCTCGACGCCGGATACGAACTACTAGACCACTAATCCCGTTGCACCACAATGTGTTACGCCATCCGCTACGAGCGCGGTCGCGACCCGCAAGACCACCTGAATACCTCGAACCACACCAGCGACCCCCGAGCCGCGCCGGTTCGAGAGTGGGGAACGCTCCCGGAGGCCGGTCAACCGGCCTCCGGGAGCACCCACACCACCCACATGACTGGTATCACTGGAAGGTCCCCGACCAACGCCCACACCGTGCGCCCCTCGCCACGGGCCCTCGAGTTGGTCGGGGACCTTCCGTCGCAGATGCGGCAGGAGCCCCCGACTATGACCACCCGCCCACCGAACCTGATCGACCCGTACCAGCCCACCCCCGCACGCCTGCACAGCGCGTTCCTCGGCGGGAAAGACCACTACGAACCCGACGAGGCGCTAGCCGAGGCCCTGTCGAGCAGCACGATCAGGTCCGCGCTCACCGAATCCCGCCGCTTCACCCGACGCGCGGTCGAATACCTGTCCGACCATCACGTGGTGTCTCAGTTCGTCGAACTCGGGTGCGGCGTGCCTCACGTCCCGAACATCCACGACATCGCCGAACGACGCAGCGATACCGCGCGGACGTTGTATGTCGACTCCGACATCGTCGCGGCTACTCATGGTCGCGCGATGTTGCACGAACCGCCTACCCGTTTCTTCACCGACACCGACTTCACCGACACCGACATGATCCTGGGCGATATCACCACGGTGATGGACATGTCGGCACCGTTGGCGGTGTGTGTGTCGGGCACCGCGGAATGGATTCCCGACGCCCCAGCCGTACTCGCGGCGTTGACCGACCGACTCCCGGTCGGGACATGGCTCGTGCTCACCCACATCACCGACGAGTTCTACCCCCAGCACATCCAGGCCGCCGCCGAAACCCTGCGCCGTGCGGGCATCCCGTATCACCCACGCGGGCGAGACGAGATCACGGCCATGCTCGCCGGGTACCAACTCCTCGAACCCGGTCTGATCGCCCCGCATCGGTGGGCACCCACCACCAACGACGACAACGACGGCGGTGACGGGGATGTAGTTCGGCAGGTGTCGGCTACCGCGCCCCGCCATCGCGCGGCGTGGGATCTGAGCGCTTACGCAGCGATCGGCCAACGGTGCCGGACCTGAGCCGATCCCGGCGATCAGACAGATCCCGGTCGATCCCTGGGTCGTGGACTGGCTGGTAGGTCAGCTCGAAAGACGGACAACCGGCAAGTTCGTCGAGATCGGAGCGAGTCGTTCAGGCGGGCGCGTGTCCCAAATGGCTTTGCGGGGCCGTGTTTACGCAGCAGTGCCGGAAATGGGCGGAGAGCCAGCGGAAGTTGGTGCCGTCGGGCCCGACGGAAAGATGCGCCAGCAGATGGGCTTTCACTCGCTGCGCCACTTGCCCGGGTCGCTGTTGGCGGACGACGCCTACAGTTTGGCGGACGCGACCCGGCGCATGCGACACAAAAAACAACACGACCACCCTCGACGTCTACACCCATCTGGTGGATGGACAGCGCGACACGGCCCAAACCATCGGACAAGCACTACGGCATGGGCTGCGGGACTACCGGAAAGCGGCGACTGGCACGCGGATCGTCGGCCAAAACTGAAGCAGCTACCGTCTCGGCAATAGTGTGCTCGCCGTCAACTTGAGGATGACCGAGACGAGCCGGAGCGGCCTCGCGGTCGCTCATGGCGTACGCCCGCGCGGGCAATTCCTCGGCCGCCCACCCGCCTATCTGCGCGGCCCCACATCGCGGGTGTACCGGTACATCCGTGCCCAGACCAGTGGTCGGCGCATCCCGTTCGGCGATGCACTCCGCACCCTCGGACACGGCGCAGGTACCGGTGTTCTCGCTGTCGACCCCTGCGACGAACACCTGACCTCGGCAAGCTCGGAATACGCCAGCACGGCGGACACCAGCGTGCAACCGATGCCCTTCCTCAAATGGTCAGGGTGCACTATGTACTTCGGCGACGCGTGGAACGGTCCTGTGTACTCGGAGTCCTCGGCCGTGGTGATACCCGGCAAAGTGCCCGCGACCGGGACGCCAAAACCGCGGCGCCAATCGAAGCCCCTACCGTAGTAGTGAGCTTGTTCGGTGACCGCACCGAGACCGGCCGGTAGCCGCACCGGCGGACCATAAAGATATGGCCGACAGTGCTCCCCGATCGCCGGGAAATCGCGGCGAGACTTCTGACGAGGCGCGGGGCCGGTCGATGACCGTGCGCGGTGCCGCATTCCTCGGTGTCGGTTCGATGGTAGGGGCAGGCATCTTCGCTCTGCTCGGCGAGGCGGGCGCGGTGGCCGGGTCGGCAGTGTGGCTGTCGTTCTTGCTGGCGGGGATCATCGCCACCTTGCAGGGGTACGCGGTGGCTAAACTCGGTGCGCGATACCCGTCCTCGGGTGGCATCGTCACCTTCTTGTTGCAGGCCTACGGCCGTGGGCACATCACTGCCGTCGCCTCCTGGCTGCTGTATTTCGCGGCTGTCATCGTCACCGCGATGGTCGCCGTGTCGTTCGGCAGTTACGGTGCCGCCCTGTTCTTCGGCGATTCCGACGTGTGGGCCAAGGTCCTCACCGCGGCGGTGATCGTGCTCGTGGCCGCGGTCAATATCGCCGGGTCCAGTGTCATCGGCCGGGTTCAGACCGTCATCGTGCTGATCCTGCTGGCTGTGTTCGCGGTCTTCGTCGTGGTCACCCTCGCCCAGATCGAGCCCGCCCTTTTGGCGCCGTCCACGTACCCGCCGACGGTCGACATCGTCTCGAGTGTGGCGCTGACCTTCTTCGCGTATCTGGGGTTCACGGTCGTCAGCTTCACCGGCGGTGATCTTCCCGATCCGCAGCGCAACCTGCCCCGGGCGATGTACCTGTCGTTGGGCATCACCGTAAGCCTGTACGTCCTCATCTCCCTCGGCGTCTTCGGGACGCTGACAGTCGACGAGGTCGTCGCCAACGGCGAAACCGCCCTCGCGGTGGCAGCCAAACCCGCGCTCGGCGAGGCCGGTTTCGCGATCATGGCTCTGGCCGCTCTGCTGGCCACCTCGTCCTCGGTGAACGCCAACATCTACGCCGCGGTCGGCTCGACCGCGAAACTCGCTGAATCCGGAACGTTTCCGCCGGTGTTCGGTCGACCCGCTCGGCTCGGCGGCACCCGCGGACTGACAATCTCGGCGATGCTCGTCCTTCTGCTGGCGTTGTGTGTGGATCTGAGCGCGATCGCCTCACTCGGAAGCGTGGTGGCCTTGGCGATCTTCCTCGTCACATCCATCGGCGCCTTCCGGCTCCGCAAGGACATCGCGGCGGCTACACCGCTTCTCGTCGCCGGGATCGCCTCGACCGCGATCGTGCTCGCCGTATTCGCGGTCCAGACTCTGCGGACCGCCCCACAGACGTTCGCCGCGATGGTCGCGACACTGGGCATAGCTGTCGGGCTCGAACTGATCTGGTCCCGTATACGGGCGCGCCGTGCACGAATCGCGAGCTCAGAACAGAGCGCCTGACCTGCTCGTCGATCACCTTGCCACGTCGCTGGTGTGGAGATCATCGGCGAATTGCTGGAAATCGGCTAGATGCTCGGGGCAGTAGATCTGCAGGATCAGCCGCTGACCTTCGATGACTCGCTCGTCGACGATCACTGGGCGGGTGCCGGGCCCACCCGCTCCGTTGGCCAGCTGCGACAGCAGGGTGGCGCGGGTCAGCGCGGAGTTCGGATCAGCGCAGATCGCCCCACCGTCCTCCCCCAGGACACGGACGATGCGCTCCTGAGCCGGCGGATGCGCTACCCCGGCTTGTTCGAGCGCCACGATGAGCTGGTCGGCTTTCGCCTCGGCTCGGGAGTTGGACGCCGCCGCCGAATAGGCGATCAGGGCAACGATCAGCAGGATTGCGAAGGTGATCGCGACGACGCTGTAGATGATCGTGCGCTCGCGACTGTTGCCGACGGATTCGGTGTCGGTGGTCATGACGCACTCCCCTCTGCCTGCTGCGATGGTTCGGGTTGCTTCCAGGAGGGTTTGCGTAAGCGGTAGAACAGGAATGGGACGAGCAGCCCGAGGCCGAGAGCGCCTGCCGCGACGATCACGAAGTAGGTCCCGGCGTTACCGCCGCCGAATTGAGACGGAGGGACGAAGCCGATCAGCAGTGCTGCCAAGGAGGCGGCGAAGCCGACACCGCAGAGCCCGACGAGCATCGGCGCCCGGTAACCGCGAGGGTGATCGGGGAACTTGCGGCGCAGCCGGACCGCGGCGACGAACATCAGCAGATACATGATCAGATACACCTGCGTGGTGATCACCGAGAAGATCCAGTACGTGCTCGAAACGTCCGGGATGAACGCGTACAGCAGCGCGATCACCGTGGTCACCAAACCTTGGGCGACGAGAATGTTCTGTTGCACACCGCGCTTGTTGACCCGCTGCAGGAACGGCGGCAGGTAGCCCTCTTGCCGAGATATCAGCAACAAGCCCTTCGACGGGCCTGCGAGCCAGGTGAGCATGCCACCGAGCGACGCGATCACCAGCATGATTCCGATCACCGGAGTCAGCCACTGCCAACCGAATTGGGCGAACACGGCGTCGAATGCCTGCATCACCCCGGCGGTCAAGGACAGTTGTTCGGCGGGCACCACCCAGCTGATCGCCAGGGCGGGCAGGATGAAGATCAGTAGCACCAATCCCATCGACAGGAACATCGCCTTCGGGAATTCTTTGGCCGGTTTGCGCAAGGAGGAGACGTGGACGGCGTTCATCTCCATCCCCGAGTACGACAGGAAGTTGTTCACGATCAGCACCAGGCTGGCGATTCCGGCCCAGGCGGGCAGCAGGTGATCGGCCGACATCGGGGCAGCCGAGGAGTTGCCTTGGCCGAGGAAGACGACGCCGAGGATCACCAGCAACGCACCGGGGACCAGGGTGCCGATGATCAAACCGCCACTGGCCAATCCCGCGACGCCCTGGGTGCCGCGCGAGGAGATGAAGACCCCCGCCCAGTAGGCGACCATGATGACCGCGGCAGTCCAGACGCCGTTGCTGGCCAGGCGGATTGATCACGTAGGCCAGGGTGCTGGCGACATAGCCGAGCAGGCTGGGGTAGTAGAAGATCGTCATCGCGAACTGACACACACCGCCAGGAACCCCATGGGCTTGGAAATGCCGAGCGATACCTAGTTGTAGACGCCGCCGTTCCACCCAGAGGCCAGTTCGGCGGAGACCAGCGAGGTCGGCAGCAGGAACACGAGCGCCGGGATCAAGTACAGGAATACGCACGCGAGCCCGTAGACGGCCATCGTCGGCGAGGGGCGCAGACTGGCGACGGAGCTGGTGGTCATCAGCGCCAACGCGATCCACGAGATCCACGCCGACGCAGGTCTGCGGCCGCCGGTGCGGGTCGTATCAGGGGGCTCGGTGGAAGGAACTGCGGTATCACTCATCGCCATCACCTCAGAACGGGATCGGCGGTACCGGTGAGAGAATCCGGTGCCACGATCGGGATTGTTCAGCAGTGTTTGTGCGGTTCGTCGACCTCGAAGTTCCGTTGTCGACGAATATGAATCCGAGTCCGGCCCGTGACGTGCGCCTGCGCAGTCGAATATCCGACGCCATCGACAGCGATGTCGGTCCCTGCTCGAACCGTATCCTTGGCGATCTCAGCGAAATTCGGATGACGGATCGAGCCAGCTCGGATATTAATCGACCGACTTCTCCCGAACAATCCATCCCGTGGCCTGGTTATCAAACTGATAGCGACACTGAGAGCTGGGTGGGCTATGGCACCTGGAGGCCGCTGATCTGCGTCAGCCAAGGTGGGCTGCCCGATCACATCTATCTCGCGCGTACGCCGCAGCGTGTCGAGCGGCAGCTTGTTTGAAGGAACTTGTTCCGGTAAACTCATAGCAACCCCTCGAATGCGGATGCCGAACCCCCCGCAGACAATTTCGTTGGGCATGCGATTCTCGATGATGGACCACGACACCGAGCTAACACTCGCGCGCGAAAAGAGGGAGCATCACCCTCGTCGCCACTACAACCACCACCGGTGGTCCACTGACAATGGATTCGAACATGTAGAAGTTTCCGACAGGACCTGCATCCATTCAAACGGCGGATCGCTTGGTGTCGAGTGGGCGGTCCTCAGCATCACCGAGGAGTCGACATGACCAGCAACACATCTGCGGTGCGCAACGTCACCCCCGAGGCAGAGCCCTTCCAACGGCAGGCCATCGCCGAGGGGATATCCCTCTCGGCCGCGTTCATGCTCGTCATTTTGGCGGCGGTCTCCATTCTGCAGGGGATCTCCGCGATCGCGGACGACCAGCTGTATGTGGCCGGCATCGAATACGTCTACGAATTCGACACCACGACGTGGGGCTGGGTTCATGTCGTACTGGGCGCTCTCGCCCTGCTGTGCGGTGTGGGCCTCGCGATCGGATCGACGTGGGCTCGCTACGCCGCGATGGCGATAGCCGCGCTGGTCATCGTCGCGAACTTCATGTCCCTGCCGTACTACCCGGCATGGTCCATCGTGATCATCGCGCTCAGCGTCGTGATCATCTGGGCTGTCTCCACCTGGCGACCCGAACGCTGAGTCCTCCTCGGATGTCTCCCCGATAGCTCGTCCACCGGTGGACGAGGCACCGACCAGGAGGAACGATGACGTCCCTGTCGATCGACCGACGCGACCGGTGCCACCGCGATGACGTCCGCGCGTTCACCGTCGGCGTCGAGGAAGAGTTCGTGCTGATCGACCCGGCAACCGGACGCCCTTCCTTGACCAACACCACCGTCGCCGCAGCCGAGACCGACACCGCATTGCAGCTGGAACTCTCGCAATGCCAGATCGAAACCTCCACACCTGTGTGCGCGAGTATCGAGGCGGTGCATCGCGAGGTTCGGCGGGCCAGAATCGCCGTCATCGATGCCGCGGCTCGGTCGGGTTCGTTCCCGCTGGCTGTGGGGGTGCCGATCTGGGGCCCGCCGGCCGGTTCCATCACCGGCACGCCGAGATACCAACGCATAGCCCGATATTTCGGGTCGCCCGCCGACCAGGTGACCTGCGGTTGCCATGTCCATGTCTGCGTCCCCGACCGCGACCTCGCGGTGCAGGTCAGCAATCACCTGCGTCGCTGGCTGCCCGCGCTGTTGGCGTTGGCCGCGAATTCACCGATCGCCGAGGGCATCGACACCGGGCACGCCAGCTGGCGCCACATCATGTGGACACGGTGGCCGAGCGCGGGACCACCACCGTATTTCCGGTCAGCAGCCCACTACGACGACATCGTCGCCCGACTCGCTCGAGATGGACAGATCCTCGACCCCGCGATGGTCTATTGGGATGTTCGATTGTCCGCTCACCTGCCCACCATCGAGGTCCGGATCAGCGACGTCCCCGCCACCGCGATGGAAACCGCACTGTTGGCGAGTCTGGTGCGAGCCCTCGCCATCACCTCGGTCGCCGCCATCGACCGTGGGCACCTCGCCGTTCCGATCCCCCGCACGCGCCTGCGCTCAGCGTGCAACTACGCCGCCCGCGACGGGCTGTCCAGCCCTCGATTCCGCACGGCCCTCAGCCAACTGCTCGGCCACGTCCGTCCCCGCCTGGAGGAATCCGGTGACTACGAATTCACCCGCGATGCGTTGGCAACAGTTCTCACCAACGGCAATGGCGCTGTCCGGCAACGCCGCGCCCTGCTGGCAGGCGGCCCGGCGAACGTCATCGATGTGCTCTCACGACTGACCGCCGAAGGGCGCGAAGCCGACGATTCCCAGCGGGCGATATGACCAGACCGGTGAGTACTGAGCGAGCAGGCGGTGGATGATGCGCGACGACAATGAATCTGTGCAGATCGATCAGGTGATCGAACGCCTGATCGCCCGTTTCCCGGCGGAATCACCGGCGGCGATCGAGCTCCTGGTTCGCCGTATTCATGAGCGATTCGCCGATGCCCGTGTCCGCGATTTCGTTCCGCTGCTCGTCGAGAAGGCCGCTCGGCAAGCTGTCGGCGTCTACCCGATCGAGGTCACCGGCAAGGACCTACACAGCGCCGAGGCAATGGCTACGGCCCAGTAGTGGATTCCCCACCCTCATGACAGATGCTCCAGCAAATCGCCTTCGGCGGCACCATGATCGCTCCACCGATCTACCTACAGGTGGTACTCGAGTACAACGCGATGCAAGCACGCTCGTCCATCGCCCCCTGTTGTTGAGCATGTCCGCCGCAGCGTACTCAGGGCAGATACACAGGCGACCGGCCGACGAGCAACATTATCGGGTGGGGATTCGTACTCGGCCCTTCGCTCTGCAAGTGGCACTGCCAGTTCCGTTGTGGGTCGGTCTCATCGGGTTGTTCAACTCATTCCGTTTGAGGCGCATCCCGGACACCGTGTAGAAGCCGTCTGCATTCAGGTCACGATATCAGCGGTGGCGCGTCCCTCGGCGAATCGCTCAGAGCTTGGCCGCCGCTTCGATCTCCTTGCTGACTTGCTCGGTGTCTGCCCGTAGTTGCTTCTTGGTCACCTTCGACGCGCGATCCAGCGTCTTCTCGACTCGCGCCTCGAGGTCCATCGCGGCGATGACGACGAGCCCGCTGTCCCCCTCGTCGAGCAGTTCGCCCACCTCTTTGAGATCCGATCGGCTCATCCCTGCCACGACGTGCCCGCCCAGCGCTCCCAGCCCGGCACCTCCCAGACCACCCACCAACAGTCCGGCCCCGATTCCCACGGCCGGGAACAGTGCTACCAACGCGCCGCCGACCAGTCCGATGCCGAGACCGCCCCACGCGCCCTGCCGGGTCGGCTGCTCGTGCTTCTTGACGATCTCGACCTTGCCCTTGTCGGTTTTGCTGATAACGGCCGCATCGTAGGTATCGACCAGATCTGCCTCGACATAGAGCCTGCGCAAGGCGTCGTAGTCCGCGAGTGCATCCTCCTGTGAGCCATAGACCGCAGCCAGTAGGGCGAATGTATCCATAGCCATGAGTTCCTCCGATGAGTTGGGTTGACGCAGATGGATCGGTGAGATCCGGGCGAGTCGATGCCCTGGCCGGGGCCGCTCGCAGTCGAAGCATTCGGGCCGTGCGCGACATCCGTGCCGACTGCGCCGCTCGAGTCGTCACCGTCGAGGATTTCCGCCTTTCAGCCTCAGCACCCGCGGATTCGAATGCATCACCCGATACGGGTGATACCGCGCCCGGATCAGCAGAAGGGCCGAGACGGCCGACGGGTCGATGCACCGGTACGTCGACCCGTGGCGGCTGCCTCTCTCCCTCAGGCTTCCGATCCCTGCGCGACCTGTGCTGGAGCCCTGTGTCCACAGGCTCGATGACACTGGTCTCTTCCAGCCGCGAACTCACCGCCATTCAAGGTCGCCGTGGCCCCTGGCCACCGGCCAGCCCGGCTGCACGAGATGGGATTTCGACCATCACGCCCGCGCCCGCGCACAGTTCACCCTGCGCCACAGCGACGACGCCGCACCGGTCACCCTCGGCGTGGTCGGTGAACATCACCTGACCAACGCGCTCGCCGCAGCCTCGCTGGCATTGAGCGCCGTTGTCGAATTCTCTACTGTCGCTGAAGGTCTCAACGGAGCGGGGTTGGTATCGGGCAGCCGGATGGAGGTCACCGAACGCCCCGACCCCAGAAGGCCCCGTTCGCTCATCACAGCGTGAGCGAGCGTCCGGGGCCTTCGTCGTGCATCGACTTGGGAAAGCGACGCCGGATCGGACGCGCAGCAAGGACATACAACCGCAACAACGACAAGTCCATCCTGAACATCACAGCTAGATCCGGTCCAGCATGTCATCGGGCTGCGGCCAGCCTGGTTGACGAAGCCCCAGGAGCGTTTCCGACATCCACCGTGATCGCCTCGGAAGATGCTCAGTCCAGGAACTGGGGATCCCAGCGGCAGTAGGTGATGTGCGGGTCGACAACGATCACGTCGGTGACCGTCAGCAGTTCGGTGGGCACCTGTCCATCGAGGTGGGCGAATGAGGGACACAACACCGCATCGACGGCGAACTCTGTGACCAAGACCTGCAGCCGATTCAGCGGTGTCGCCGCGAACACCAGGGTCCCGAGCAGGTCATAGCCAAGATCGGCAGCGGCGGTGCGGATCAGCGATTCACACTGCGACTGGCCAGGACCGGGCAAGCCGGTACGCACATAGCCGATGGCCGTGCTAGCGGCCACGTGTCGAAGTCGACGGGCGAACCCGGCGCATGCTGCGGCACGAGTGAACCACTGCGCACCTGCCGAATCCGAGATCTGCACGTCCATCAGGTCTCTTGCCTTTGGTCTTGTGCCATGCGCGCGCACAGCAACGGTGAGAGGGCGACCGAGAAATCGCGCAAGGCGGGTGCCTTTGCGCGGGGCTATCGAGTCCGCCCACGAGCGCAGGACGGGGTGGTCGCATGGGCGAAGTAGCGCACGACACCGCCGTTGGTGACCCGCTTGCGCCAGCTACTGGAGCGCTGATACCCGGCGGCGGCCAGCGCGTGATCGAGCTCGTCCAGACCGAACGCCTTGCTTGGCCGCACCGGCAACGATTGCGGCCAAGCAGCGGTGTGGCGAATGCCGCTCGCCACATCGACGATATCGCTGCTGAAGACATCGGCGACACTGTCACCGGCATCGAGACGGGCGATGACATGGAATTCGCTGCGCGGCCCGCCGGAAGGAGCAGGGGCTACAGTCCCGGACCGACTACCCATGACCGAGCACGCTGCACCGGGATCGTCTGAACAGCAAGAATGTAGACACTTGCTTCCAAGATTGCGCTGCGCGCGAGATCGGCTCGGAGTCCTCGACCTCATCCGAACGGACTGGCCATCCACTACGGATTCGTTTGTTTGGCAAACATCTGGATCATGCGTGGTATTGATCATCTGACCACCTCATATCCTGCGCTGTGGAGCGTTTGATGGGAGCCACAATCCCAACACGGCTAATGCAAAGCAAATAGAGTAGAAAGTCCCCTCTAAAAAGAGCAACAGCCGGAGCAGAGCAGCGAGCGACCGGAACGCATACTCGACACAGTGGACTGGGTACGCCGCACATAGCCCGGACTACCCGGGAGGCGGAGTGCCGAGCGGAGGCCAACTGGTGCCTCTCCACGTGCGTCACAATCGGGGACGCGTCCAGCCGAATCCGAAACAACCGGATTACAGCGTTCCCGCAGGTCAGATAGTATGCACTAATAACACGTCAGCTGGGGTCAGTGCCGGGTACTACACCCGCCTCGAACAGGACCAGGCGGGAACCGTCTCCGCGCAGGTCATCGACGCCATCGCCCGGGTGCTCCAGCTCGACCCCGCCGAAACGGCCCACCTGCACAATCTCGCAGGCCAACCGGCCGTCCCGCGCCTGGTCAGAGACGAACCGGAGCAACCTCACCCTCGGGTGCTCGCGCTGCTCACCTCGCTCGGTGACACCATGCCCGCCATCGTTCTCGGGCGCCGAGGCGATGTACTCGCCTGGAATCGCGCCGGGCACGCGCTCGTCGGCGAGCACCTCGATGTCACCGCCCCCGACGACCCCGCGCGACGCCCGTCGATTCCGCGGCTGTTCTTCCTCGATCCCCTCGCCAGGGACCTGTACCGAAACTGGGACGAACTCGCCCGCATCCACGTCGGCTATCTGCGGTTGACCGCGGGACGCTATCCCACCGACGCGCGCCTGGCCGAACTGATCGGCGAACTCGCCATGCGCAGTACGACTTTCGCGACGCTGTGGGCCGCGTCGGAAGTCGCCGATTGCACCGTGGGACCGATGGATCTGCGTCATCCGACGATCGGGCGCGTCGATGTCGACTACCAGGTGTGGTTGCAGCCCGACAGTCCCGACCACCGGCTCGAGATCTACACTGCGCGCGATGAGAGTTCAGCCGATGCGCTGCGCCTGCTGACTGCCGGATCTGCTGGGAGACAACAGCTTCCGGCGATGGTCGACTCCGAGACATCCGACGGCACCCCTACCTGAGGCGTCGACGACGAACCGGTGACGCCGCACGCACTGCGACGCCACCGGTGTCGATCAGCCGCCCGCGATGATCGACGCCGCCACGCCCGGTGGGACCGGGGCGTAGGAGTCGAACACCATCGAGTAGTTCGCTCGGCCACGGGTTTTCGAGCGTAGGTCCCCGATGTAGCCGAACATCTCCTGGAGCGGGGTCAGGGCCCGCACCACGTGCGCGCCGCCCCGTTCCGTGAGTTCGGTGACCCGGCCACGGCGGGCGTTGAGATCACCGATCACCTCGCCGACGTACTCCTCCGGAGTCACGACCTCGACGGCCATCATCGGTTCGAGCAGTATCGGCTTCGCCCTCGCGATCGCGGCACGCACCGCGGCCGCGCCCGCGAGACGGAACGCCGGCTCCGAGGAATCCTGCACGTGAGCGGCGCCGTCGAGCAGCGTCACTTTCACGTTCACCAGGGGAAAGCCGGCGAGTGTGCCGACGCGCAGCGCGTCCTGCGCGCCCGCGTCGACCGCGGGGATGTACTCCCGCGGTACCCGCCCGCCGGTGACCCGGCTCTCGAATTCGTAGATCGCGTCGTCATCGGCCACGTGTGGTTCCAGCGCGATCACCACCTTGGCGAACTGTCCGTGCCCACCCTGTTGCTTGCGGTGGGTGTATTCGAACAGATCGACCGCGGCGGTGATGGTTTCGCGGTAGGCCACGCGGGGGGCGCCGATGTCGGCGTCGACGCGGAACTCCCGCTTCATCCGGTCGACCAGGATCTCCAGGTGCAGTTCGCCCATGCCGCCGATGACCGTCTGGCCGGTTTCGGCGTCGACGTGCACGGTGAACGTCGGGTCCTCGTCGGCCAGGCGAGCCAGGGCGGTGCCCAGCTTGTCCTGGTCGGCGCGGGTCCTCGGTTCGATCGAGACGGCGAGTACCGGGTCGGGGAAGGTCATCGACTCCAGGACGACCGGGGCTTCCCGATCACACAGGGTGTCGCCGGTTCCCGTTGCCTTCAGGCCGATCACGGCACAGATCTGACCGGCCCGCACCCGCTCGACGGCGATCTCGGTGCTCGAGTGCATCTGGAACAGTTTGCCGAGGCGCTCCTTTCGCCCAGTGGTCGAATTCAGTACGGTCGCACCGGGTTCGGCGGTACCGGAGTACACCCGCAGGTACACGAGCTTGCCGAAGAACGGGTGCAGCGCGACCTTGAACGCCAGGGCCGCGAACGGCTCGGCGACATCGGGCGCGCGGTGGATGTGCTCGCCCTCCGGCGAGAATCCGTGCACAGCGACAACATCCAGCGGCGACGGCAGGTAGTCGACGACGGCGTCCAACAGCGGTTGCACACCGATGTTCGCCAACGCCGAACCACACAGGACCGGGTAGGCCTGTGCGTCGATCGTCATCCGCCGGATGGCGGCTTTCATGATCTCGACGGTGATCGGCCGACCGGCGAGGTAGCGCTCGAGCACTTCCTCATCGGCTTCGGCGACCGCCGCCTCCAGTGCGTCACGATGCTGGAAGGCTTTGGCGCGCAGGTCTTCCGGGATCTCGATCGTCTCGAAATGGGTGCCGCGATCGGTGTCGCCACGCCACACCTTCGCGGTCATCTCGACCAGGTCGATGATGCCGTCGAACTCGCGCTCCGCGCCGATCGGCAGCTGGATCACCAGCGGACGCACGCCGAGTCGCTCCGCGATGGTCCGCACGGTGAACGCGAAATCGGCGCCGAGCTTGTCCATCTTGTTCACGAAGCAGATCCGTGGAACGCCGTACTTGTCGGCTTGGCGCCACACCTGCTCGGACTGCGGTTCCACGCCCTCCTTGGCATCGAACACCGCGATCGCACCGTCGAGTACCCGCAGCGAACGCTCCACCTCGACGGTGAAGTCGACGTGGCCGGGGGTGTCGAGGATGGTGATCTGGTGCTCGTTCCACCAGCAGGTGGTCGCCGCCGCCGCGATCGTGATGCCGTGCTCGCGCTCCTGGACCATGCGATCCATCACCGCGGTCCCGTCGTGCACCTCGCCGAGAGTCCGGGTGACGCCGGTGTAGAACAGCACCCGCTCGGTGGTCGTGGTCTTACCCGCGTCGATGTGGGCGGCGATGCCGATATTGCGTATTCGGGCGAGATCGAATCTGGTCATGAGAATCCCCCAGGCTGGTTCGGTCGATGAATCGACGCTCGCCAGTTGTGCGTTCCTGGGACGGCACGGGCGTCGGATCACGCGGCGCCACACCGGCGCCGAAGGACCCGATGCGAGCTAGAACCGCGACTGCGGACGTGCTGTAACCATGCGACAAGTTCTACGCGCCCGATCGCGCGCTGTCGACGGGATTTCCGCCGCCCGGGCATAAACAGCCGAGCACGGCGGTTCGTCACAACGACCAGCCCCGCCACCCCTAGGAGCCGAACGATGCCCGAAACCCCACTCGACCTGCACGCTCTCATCGCTGACTCCCGCATCGGCATCCTGGCCACCATCAAGTCCGACGGCCGCCCCCAGCTCTCCCCCGTCACCCCGTACTACGACCGCGCGGCGGGCATCATCTACGTCTCGATGACCGAGGGCCGCGCCAAAACGGTCAACCTCCGACGCGATCCCCGGGCCGCCCTCGAGGTCACCAGCGCCGACGGCTGGTCGTGGGCCACCGCCGAGGGCACCGCGACATTGACCGGTCCCGGAACCGACCCGAACGGACCGGCAGTCGAGGCATTGGTCGACTACTACCGTGCGGCCGCGGGCGAGCACCCCGACTGGAACGAGTACCGCGAAGTCATGGTCTCGGACCGGCGGGTACTCATGGCGTTGTCCGTCGAGCACGTTTACGGGGCCAAGATTCGCTGAGTCATCCTGTCGCACGGCCGTGGGATGGTCGGCGGCGAGTTGCAGGGCTACCGCGTGCTTCATCCGACGTCGGTAGGCTGGCGGTTCGTCGACTACAGGAGAATCCGATGGGACAAGAATCGCTGTTGCGTCGCGGTGTCGGCGCATTCAACACCGGCGTGGTCGCACTGACCAATGCCCCCGTCATCGGCAAGTTACTCGGCAAAGCCTTCACCCAGATCACCTACACCGGCCGCCGCTCCGGCCGCACATTCAGCACCCCCGTCAACTACCGCCGCTCCGGCGACGAATACCTCATCGGCGTGGCGATGCCCGACAAGAAGCAGTGGTGGCGCAACTTTCTCGGTGCGGGCGGCCCTGTCAGCCTCCGCATCGATGGCGTCGACCGCTCCGGCCACGCCGTCGCCCAACGCGATCCCAAGGGTCGGGTCACGGTCCGCGTACACCTCGACGCCTCCGCCTGACACCCATCACTCGCAGCCCGGAAACGCCGAACGGCGCCACCCCGGAAGGGGTGACGCCGTTGCGGTGTCAGTGGGTCTACAGACTCACTTGATGATCTTCGTGACGCGACCGGCACCAACGGTGCGGCCACCTTCGCGGATCGCGAAGCGCAGGCCTTCGTCCATGGCGACCGGCTGGATCAGCTTGACCAGCATCTCGGTGTTGTCGCCGGGCATGACCATCTCGGTGCCCTCGGGGAGGGTAACGACGCCGGTCACGTCCGTGGTACGGAAGTAGAACTGCGGGCGGTAGTTGTTGAAGAACGGGGTGTGGCGGCCGCCCTCGTCCTTCGACAGGATGTACGCCTGGCCCTCGAACTCCGTGTGGGGAGTCGTGGTGCCCGGCTTGACGACAACCTGGCCACGCTCGACATCTTCGCGCTTGATGCCACGAACCAGCAGACCGACGTTGTCGCCCGCCTGGCCCTGGTCGAGCAGCTTGCGGAACATCTCGATGCCGGTGACGGTGGTCTTGGTCGACTTCTCCTTGATGCCGACGATTTCCACCTCCTCGTTCACGTTGACGATGCCGCGCTCGACACGACCGGTGACGACGGTGCCACGACCGGTGATCGTGAAGACGTCCTCAACGGGCATCAGGAACGGGAGCTCGGTCTCGCGGACCGGGTCCGGGATCGAGTCGTCGACAGCCTGCATGAGCTCGACGATGGCCTCGGCCCACTTCTCGTCGCCCTCGAGGGCCTTCAGGCCGGAGACGCGCACGACCGGCGCGTCCTCGTCGAATTCCTGCGAGGCCAGCAGTTCGCGGACCTCCATCTCGACGAGCTCGAGGATTTCCTCGTCATCGACCATGTCCGACTTGTTCAGCGCGACCAGGATGTAAGGCACGCCGACCTGACGGGCGAGCAGCACGTGCTCGCGAGTCTGCGGCATCGGGCCATCGGTGGCCGCGACCACCAGGATGGCGCCGTCCATCTGCGCCGCACCGGTGATCATGTTCTTGATGTAGTCCGCGTGACCCGGGGCGTCGACGTGCGCGTAGTGGCGCTTCTCGGTCTGGTACTCGACGTGGGAGATGTTGATCGTGATACCACGAGCCTTCTCCTCCGGCGCCTTGTCGATCTGATCGAACGCAAACGCGTCGTTCAGGGTCGGGAACTTGTCAGCCAGCACCTTGGTGATCGCTGCAGTCAGCGTGGTCTTGCCGTGGTCGACGTGACCGATGGTGCCGATGTTGACGTGCGGCTTCGTCCGCTCGAACTTCGCCTTCGCCACTTTTGGGTCCTCCTGGACTTGTTGGTGCGTGCATTTGCAGCAGTGCGTGTGTCATCCCCGCTGGAGGCGGGGATCGGGGGTATTACTTGACGCCCGGCACTTGCGGTCCAGTGTGCCACTGGACCGCAAGAGGGTTTTATTCGCCGGTCGCCTTGGCGATGATCTCCTTGGACACATTGGCCGGAACCTCTGCGTACTGGGCGAACACCATGGAGTAGTTCGCGCGACCCTGGGTCTTGGACCGCAGGTCACCGATGTAACCGAACATCTCCGAGAGCGGAACCAGCGCCTTGACGACACGGGCACCACTGCGTTCCTCCATGGCCTGAATCTGGCCACGGCGGGAGTTGAGGTCGCCGATCACGTCGCCCATGTATTCCTCGGGCGTGATGACCTCGACCGCCATGAGCGGCTCGAGGATCACCGGACCGGCCTTACGGGCCGCTTCCTTGAGGGCCTGCGAACCCGCGATCTTGAACGCCATTTCCGAGGAGTCGACGTCGTGGTACGCGCCGTCGAGCAGGCTGACCTTCAGGTTCACCAGCGGGTAGCCGGCGAGCACGCCGTACTGCATGGCATCCTGGGCGCCCGCGTCGACCGACGGGATGTACTCACGGGGCACGCGACCGCCGGAGACCTTGTTCTCGAACTCGTAGGTCGCGCCGTCTTCGCCGACGAACGGCTCGAGGGCGATGATGACCTTCGCGAACTGGCCGGAGCCACCCGTCTGCTTCTTGTGGGTGAACTCGTGCTTTTCGACCTTCTTGGTGATGGTCTCGCGGTAGGCCACCTGCGGCTTGCCGACGTTGGCCTCGACCTTGAACTCGCGACGCATACGGTCGACGAGGATGTCGAGGTGGAGCTCGCCCATGCCGCCGATGACGGTCTGGCCGGTCTCCTGGTCGAGCTTGACCGAGAACGTCGGGTCTTCGCGCGCCAGCTTCTGGATCGCGGTGCCGAGCTTCTCCTGGTCGGACTTGGTCTTGGGCTCGATCGAGACCTCGATGACCGGATCCGGGAAGGTCATCGACTCGAGGACGACCTGGTTCTGCGCGTCGGACAGGGTGTCACCGGTGGTGGTGTCCTTCAGGCCGATGACCGCGTAGATGTGGCCGGCCGAAGCCGTCGCGACCGGCATCTCCTTGTTGGAGTGCATCTGGAACAGCTTGCCCAGACGCTCCTTCTTGCCCTTGGTCGAGTTCACGACCTGGGCGCCGGAGGCGACCTGACCCGAGTACACGCGCACGTAGGTGAGCTCACCGAAGAACGGGTGCACCGCGATCTTGAACGCCAGGGCCGCGAACGGCTCGTCGACGTTGGGCTTGCGGGTGATCAGCTCTTCTTCTTTGTTGGGCACGTGGCCGGTGGTGGCCTCGACGTCCAGCGGGGAAGGGAGGTAATCGATGACCGCGTCGAGCATGGGCTGAACGCCCTTGTTCTTGAACGCGGAACCACACAGCACCGGGTACAGCTCGGAGTTGACCGTCATCTTGCGGATGGCGCCCTTGATCTCCTCGATGGTGAGATCCTCGCCACCGAAGAACTTCTCGAGCAGTGCCTCGTCGGACTCGGCGACGGTCTCGAGCAGTTCCTGACGGTACTGCTCGGCCTTCTCCTTGAGGTCGGCCGGGATCTCGACGACTTCGTACTCTTCGCCGAGCTTGGTCTCGCCCTTCCAGACCTTGGCATTGTTCTCGACCAGGTCGACGATGCCCTCGAAGTCGTTCTCAGCGCCGATCGGCAGCTGGATCACGAGCGGGCGAGCGCCGAGACGGTCCTTGATGGTCTGCACGGTGAAGTAGAAATCCGCACCGAGCTTGTCCATCTTGTTCACGAAGCAGATACGCGGCACGTCGTACTTGTCGGCCTGACGCCACACCTGCTCGGACTGGGGCTCGACACCCTCTTTGCCGTCGAACACCGCGACCGCACCATCGAGCACGCGGAGCGAACGCTCCACCTCGACGGTGAAGTCGACGTGCCCGGGGGTGTCGATGATGTTGATCTGGTTGTCTTTCCAGAAGCAAGTGGTAGCCGCGGAGGTGATGGTGATACCACGCTCCTGCTCCTGCTCCATCCAGTCCATCGTGGCCGCGCCATCGTGAACTTCACCGATCTTGTACGTGATACCGGTGTAGAACAGGATGCGTTCGGTCGTGGTGGTCTTGCCCGCATCGATGTGGGCCATGATGCCGATGTTGCGGACCTTGTTCAGGTCGGTGAGCACGTCCTGTGCCACGAAATTCTCCCTTTTAAGTGACGGGCCGGGCAATCACCAGCGGTAGTGCGCGAAGGCCCGGTTCGACTCGGCCATCTTGTGGGTGTCCTCGCGACGCTTCACGGCGGCACCGAGGCCGTTGCTGGCATCGAGGAGCTCGTTGGCGAGACGCTCGACCATGGTCTTCTCGCGACGGGCGCGGGAGTAGCTGACCAGCCAGCGCAGCGCGAGGGTGTTGGCGCGGCCCGGACGGACCTCGACCGGCACCTGGTAGGTGGCGCCACCGACACGACGGGGCTTCACCTCGAGGGCGGGCTTGACGTTGTCCAGCGCGCGCTTGAGGGTGACGACCGGATCGGTGCCGGTCTTCTCACGCGCCTGCTCGAGTGCGCCGTAGACGATGCGCTCGGCGGTGGACTTCTTGCCGTCCATGAGGATCTTGTTGACCAGCTGAGTGACCAGCGGGGACCCGTAGACCGGGTCGTTGATCAGCGGACGCTTGGGTGCGGGGCCCTTGCGTGGCATATCAGCTCTTCTCCTTCTTGGCGCCGTAGCGGCTGCGCGCCTGCTTGCGGTTCTTCACGCCCTGGGTGTCGAGCGAGCCACGGATGATCTTGTAACGGACACCGGGAAGGTCCTTCACACGACCGCCGCGGACGAGCACCATCGAGTGCTCCTGCAGGTTGTGGCCTTCACCGGGGATGTACGCCGTGACCTCGATCGCGCTGGTCAGGCGAACACGCGCGACCTTACGGAGCGCGGAGTTCGGCTTCTTGGGGGTGGTGGTGTACACGCGAGTGCACACGCCACGACGCTGCGGGCTCCCCTTCAGGGCCGCAGTCTTGGTCTTGGTGACCTTGTCGCGGCGACCCTTGCGGACCAGCTGGTTGATGGTTGGCATAGACCGGCTTTCCTTATTGGTAATTCGCTTGGTGTGCAGTGTCTTGCAGTTCATCGAGCTTTCACTCGCACGTCAGACCACGTTTCCGTTAACCCGTGGTCGGGCGTGTCGCCGTGGCGCTCAGTGCCCTTTTCAAGGCACGCTGGAACGTATCGGCCGCTTTCGCTGGCCTACGTTCACACACGAACTTGCCCGTAGCAATCCGGGCACAGGGATCTACGATACCCGCGTGCCTGATGGGGGGTCAAAGCGGGGGGCCGCGTCAAGCCTTCTACCGGGCGAGATCCAAGGTGAGCTCGACCAATTTCTGGGCGCCCGCGCACGGATCGGGATGAGCCGAGCCGGGCCGGTAGTTGATCCACCAGCCGACGACGCCGACATCGGCGGCCGGCGCGGTGACGCCGCAGGAGTCGTTGTCGCCCGGTCGGCGCACCTGCAGCGCCCTGCGGCCCTGCACGGTGATGTCGCCGGAGAGGTAGCCCAACTTGTCGTTGGTGGCCTTCTCGTTGTTCAGCGTACCCATCTCGTACCAGTTGAGGCTGGCCATGGCTCCCCCACCGGGTGCGTCCTCGATGTCCCACATGCAGACGGCACCGCTGAACGAGGCGCTCACGCTCTTGGCCTTGCCGATGATCTCGCCGATCTTGTCCGCGGCCACCACCTCGCACTCGCGCAGCAGCTTGTCGAAGTCGGTGTTGATCGACTCACCGCCGCCACCCTTTCCCAGCGGCTGGGCACTGCCCTCGATCTTCTGGCCACAGCCTGCCAACACGAGGGTGAGCATCAGTGCCGCGGCGGCGACCTTGCCGGCGCTCACCGCAGCCGTCCCACGGTCAGCTCGGCCAGTTTCCTGGTGCGGTCGCACGGGTTGCCGCCGGTGGCGAAGATGCCGGTGGACATCGACCACTCGAAGAAGTCGTCGTCGAGTTGCACGGCGAGGTCACAGACAGTGCCCTGCGGGTCGAGCGCCATGAAGCCGGAATGCCCGCCCACGTCGATGGTCTCCGGTGCACGGCCCACGTTGGACACCCACGCCTTCTCACGTTCGATCGGACTGCCCCGGTACGAGGCGAAAGTGACGCTGGGCGAGGACAATCCGGCAGATTGCCAATTGCAGCCGGTCGCGTTCTTGTAGACCCGAGCGATCTGGCCGAGGCCCGCGAGAGTACGCACTTCGTCGTCGGTGACATGGCCGCATTCGCCCACGAAGGGGCCGAGTGAGGCGACCTTCGGTGGTGGTCGGTTGGGCCCTGTCGGCGTATCGGAGTCGCCCCCCGATCCGCACGACGTCAGCATGACTACCAAGGTCATGCCGGTGATGATCGCCGAGGGGATCCGCATGGCATGAACTGTAGTAGGTCCGCGGACCCGGTCACAGGTTGCCGCGAGCCTCCTGCTCTCGTTCGATGGCCTGAAAAAGGGCCTTGAAGTTGCCCTTTCCGAAACCGAGTGAGCCGTGTCGCTCGATGAGTTCGAAGAAGACGGTGGGGCGATCGGTGAGGGGACGGGTGAAGATCTGCAGGAGGTAGCCGTCTTCGTCGCGGTCGACCAGGATGCCTCGGCGCTGGAGTTCGTCGACCGGTACGCGCACAGCCCCGATGCGGGCGCGCAATTCCGGGTCCTCGTAATAGGCGTCGGGGGTGGCGAGGAACTCGACGCCCTCGGCGCGTAGGGCATCGACGGTGTCGAGGATGTCGCCGGTGGCCAGCGCGATGTGTTGTACGCCGGGGCCGCGATAGAACTCGAGGTACTCGTCGATCTGAGAACGCTTGCGGCCCAGTGCCGGTTCGTTGAGGGGAAACTTCACGCGGTGGTTGCCGTTGGCGACGACCTTGCTCATCAGCGCGGAGTACTCGGTGGCGATGTCGTCGCCGACGAATTCGGCCATGTTCGTGAATCCCATGACGCCGCGGTAGAAGTCGACCCAGCGGTCCATCATGCCCAGCTCGACATTGCCCACTACGTGGTCGATCGCCTGGAACACGCGCTTGCCCGGCGCGCGGGTGGAGGTGCGGGCGATATAGCCGGGGAGATAGGGGCCGACGTAGCCGGAGCGATCGACGAGAGTGTGTCGGGTATCGCCGTAGGTGGCCAGTGCGGCGGACCTGACGGTACCGAATTCGTCGGTCTCGTCATGGGGTTCGGTGAGGATCGTCGCGCCGTGTTCGCGGGCCCTGGCGACGCAGCGATCCACATCGGCGACCTCGAGGGCGATGTCGACGATGCCGTCGCCGTGGCGGTCGTGGTGGGCGACGAGGGGGCTGTCGGGGTCGACCGCGCCGGTAATCACGAACCGCGCTCCCCCACTGCGCAGCACGAACGACTTGTGGTCGCGATTGCCGGTCTCGGGGCCCGAGTACGCCTCCAGTCGCATGCCGAACGCGGACTGCAGGAAGTGGGCGCTCTGGGTCGCATTGCCGACAGCCCAGACGAGGGCGTCCCACCCGATCACCGGAAACGGATCGACACTGTCGTCGTGCTCGATCAGCCCGACGAGCTGCTGCTCAATGGTCATGACCTTAGGAAATCGCGTCGTGCCGCAGGTGGGCAACTACTCCATATTTGCCTGAACAGGCTGGCTCGAGAAGCCACCGAATGCGCGCAAATGGTGGACAATTTGAATAGCAACCGCACAGGGAGGTCTTCGTATGCGCACGCCCGCGAAATTGGATGAGCTCGATCTGGCGATCCTCACCGCGATGCACGAATTCCAGCGGGCCGGAATTCTCGAGCTGTCGAGGCGGACGAAAGTCGCGCGGGCGACGGTGCAGGCGCGGATCAACCGGATGGAGGAATCCGGTGTGATCGCGTCCTACGATCCGCAGATCGATGTCACCGCAGCGGGTTTCGATGTGCAGGCGTTCGTGACCTTGGAGATCGCGCAGGGGGCGCTCGATCAGGTGAGTTCGGAGCTCACCGCGATTCCGGGGGTGATCGAGGCGTACGCGACGACGGGCTCCGCCGATGTGTTGTGCCGGATCGGGGCCGATTCACACGCGGGATTGCAAGCGGTGTTGTTGAGCATCGACCGGACGGGTTCGGTGGTGCGGTCGCACAGCGTGGTCGTGTTGTCGACGGTGGTCGCGCACCGCACGATGCCGCTGCTGCACACGCTGACCCCGGCGGGCACCGCGAAGGCGCCCGCGTACCGGGATCAACGCTGAGGATTCCTGCCGGAGGCGTTATTGCCTGGCGAGGCGGGTCAGCAGCCCCTGTACGTGCGCCTCCGCGGCGGCGCGGGCGGACTCGGGGTGACCGGACTCGAGGGCTTCGACGATGCGGCGGTGTTCGCGCAGGGCGACGCGGCGGTTGCGGGCCGAGCACCACAGGTCGCCGCGGTAGAGGTGAGCCTGGGCTTCCAGGCGGGCCAGTTCGTCGACGACGCACGCGTTGCCGGAGGCGTCGCGGATGAAGGTGTGGAATTCCAGGTCGAGCTGGGCGTCGCGCGCGGGGTCGGTCGGATCGTCGAGGTGCGCTTGCTGGGCACTGATGATGCCGGTGAGCTTGTCGAGGTCGGCCTCGGTGAGTCGGGTAGCGGCCGCGGCGGCGGCGAGGCCGTCGAGGGCGGCGCGGACCGCGAGCACGTCGCGGATGCGGTCGTCGTCGACGGCGGCCACCTTCGCGCCCGCGTGCGGTGCGCTCACGGCGAGACCCTCGTAGATCAGCTGCTGCACCGCTTCGCGAACCGGGCTGCGGCTGACCCCGAGTTCGGTCGCCAGCGCCGGCACGCTGAGCGATTGACCCGGGGTCAGCTCGCCGGAGAGGACCATCTGCCGGATCTGCCGATGGACAGACTGGCCGAGCAGCGAGGCTTCGGTCATCGCAGTGCCCTTTCCGTTGATTGCGGCAATTATCCCTGCGGCCGGTAGTTCGCCTGCACCCGCTGAGTCAGGAAGTCCGCCGCGGTGACGGGCGGGTACTTGCCCGCGGGCCCCTGGATGACGGCGTCGCGGTCGGCCTGGGCGAAGTAGGCGATGCTGTAGCGCTCGCCCTGGTACTCGCCCTCGCCGGGGCTGCGCACGCGGTGGAAGTTCGACGGCAGCAGGTCGTCGCTCCAGCGGGTGAGCATGTCGCCGATATTGCAGGTGATCAGGCTCGACGACGCGGTGATGGAGGTCCACTCCTGTTCCGCCATCTCCTTGCCGGGACACACCTGCAACCCACCCTGACCGTCACGCTGGAAAAGCAGTGTGAGGCAGTCGAAGTCGGTATGGGCGCCGGCCCGCCAGCGCCCGGGAACGCCGCGCAGTTCCTCGGGGACGGCGAAGTAGTGCAGCAACCGCAGGGCGCTCTGGTAGCTCTCGGAGCTGGGATCGTGTGCGGCGGTGAAGTGTTCACGTTCGAAGCCGAGACGGTCGGCGAAGCACGACAGCACCCGCATCGCCACTTCCCAGGCCCGGCGCTCGAAATCGAGCACGCGGGAACGGAATCCGGCCAGTTCGGTCTCACTGGGCCACAGCTCGTCCATGTGCGGACGAGTGATCTGGTAAGACTCCTTCTGATCGGGCACGCCGATGGACGGGCGCACCTGACTCAGGCTCTCCCAGCCCGCGTTGTTCTTCTTGACCAAGGGGTACTGACCCTTGACCTCTTCGGGAAGGGCGAAGAAATCGGCGGTGGCGCCGAACATTTCGTCGATCAGATCCTGCGGGATGCCGTGGCCGGAGAGCTGGAAGAAGCCGATCTCGGTGGCGGCGGCCCACAGTTCCTCGGTGATCTCGGCGCGACGGTTCTCGAAGTCGGCGAGGTCGATGACGCGGATCTCGCGGTCGGCGGTCTCCTTGCCGAGGCCGCCCATCTGCTTCTCGCGCGAGACTTCGGACAGGTCGTAGCTGGTGGTCATGGGGGTGTCTCCTTAGCCGGTGACGGAAATGGCGGGGTCGAGGAATTCCTTGGTGACCAGGTCCTTCGCGGTCAGGCCGGTGGGCACGTTCGCGCCGCCGGCTCGCAGGATGGGTCCGAATTCGTCGATGATGCGCTGCACGCGGGCCTCGTCGAAACTGCCGAGCACGCCGTCGGTGTCGTTGCCGATCAAGCCGCCGTCGATGAGGGCCTTGGATCCGAATTCGGCCAGTTCGGCGCTGTAGGGGCTGAGCTTGGGGTTCTGTTCGACCACGTCGACGACGACATCGTTGACGTGACCGGGATCAGCTTTGAACGACGCGGTGGCCTGCTGGATCATCGGCACCAGCTTTCGCAGGCACGGGCGCAGCTCGGCGAGCTTGTCGGCGCGCACATTCACAGTGCGGGCATAGCCCTCATAGCCGACGTCTTTGAGCAGCTGGTAGCCCACCGGCTTGTTCCAGGCCCGCACTTCGTGCTCGTAGGTGAAGGGTTCGGCGTTGGCGAAGCCCTGCTGGGCGAAGGACGGATCGGTGACGAAGCGCGAGGGCGAATTGTCGTAGGAGGCGTCGATCTGATCCTTGTTCACCAGTCCACGGGCGACGAGCCAGTCCGGGTAGAGCTGGCCCTTGGACACCACGACCGGCTTGCCGGACCTGCCGATATCGGCGATGCCCTGCCAGTCGGGATTGGTCTTCGGGTCCCACATCAGCATCTGTGGGCTGTTGCGCAGCAGGGTGGTGACGGCGACGATCGGCTGCTGACCGGCGGCGGCGATGGCGTGCTCGGAGTGGGCGAGGCCGAGGGTGATGCTCTGGTCGACATACATCTGCGACGGCACGGTCTGGAAGCCGATGGCCGGACCGCCCGCGCGGATCTCCAGCTTCACGCCGGTGTCCTTGCCGTCGGCGACCAGCGGGCCGGTGATCTTGTTGTTGTCGGCGTCGACGGTGTAGCCGGGCCCGAGCAGGCCGAAGATCGGGCCGGAGTCGGTCTCGGGCGCCCACTGGAGCTGGACGACCACGGTGGCGGGGCAAGTACCGGCGAGTTGCTGCTCGGCCGGGGCGGGTTCGAGCGCGACGGCGGGTGCGTCGGTGGTGTCGTCGGAACAGGCGGACGCGGTACCGGCCAGCAGCACGGCCAGCGCGGCGAAACCTATGCGGCGCAGCGGAAGTGTCTTCATGGTTGTCCTTACAAGCTATTGGGCGGAGTTGTGCCAGCGGCCGACGCTGACCTTCTGGATGACCGTGAACACGGTGAACACGAGCACGCCGAACAGGGCGGCCAGCAGCAGCGCACCGATCAGGTCCTCGGATTGCAGACGGGCGCGGTAGGTGTCGAGCAGGGTGCCGATGCCGGGTTTGCCCTGGGCGAAGAACATGTCGCCGATGATCGCGCCGGTGACCGAAAGACCTGCCGCGGTGCGTAATCCGGTCAGCGTCGAGGGCAGAGCGGCGGGCAGTTGCAGCGACCAGAGGCGGCGCAGTCGGCCCGCTCGGCCGAGGGTGAACAGTTCCTGGAGATTGCCGTCGACGGATTTGATGCCGAACAGGGTCATCGCGATGATCGGGTGGATCGCGATGAGCACGCACACGGTGGTGCGGGCGGCGAAGCCGTAGCCGAGCCACAAGCCGATCAGCGGGACCACGGCGAGCACCGGAATCGCCTGCAAGACCACCGCGTACGGGTAGACGACGTTCTCGATCGGCTTGGCCTGGCTCATCAGCACCGCGATCGCCACCCCGAGCACCGCCGAGATCAGCAGGCCGGTGATCGCGACCCTGGCGGTAACGGCCAGCGCCTCGAGCATCACCTCGAGCTTCTTCGGGTCGGCGAGCGATTCACTGAACACCACATGCGGCGCGGGCAGCAGGAAGCGGCGGCCCTCACTGAGAATCAGCATCGACACCGCGTACCAGGTGGCCAGTGCCAGGGTGATCGAAACAACAGGCGCCACCAGGGCACTGCCGAATTTGCGCAATTGCGTAGTCGGCAGTTGCACCTTCGCCGTGGCAGGGACACGGGCCGCGATACTCACCATCAGGCAGCCTCTTTCAACGAGCGCGAGATGCGCGAAACGAGTTCGGTGAAGGCGGGTTCGAAGCGCAGTTCGCGGTCCCGCGGGTAGGGCAGGTCGACGTCGATCACCTCGTGGATGCGGCCCGGTCTGGCCGACATCACCACCACGCGCGAAGCGAGGAACACGGCTTCGGAGACCGAGTGCGTGATGAACAGGGCGGTGAAGGCGTTGTCGCGGTAGAGGCGCAGCAGCTCCTCCTGCATGTTCAGCCTGGTCATCTCGTCGAGCGCGCCGAACGGTTCGTCCAGCAGCATCAGGCGCGGTTCCAGCGTCAGCGCCCTGGCCAGCGAGACGCGCATGCGCATGCCGCCGGAGAGTTGACTGGGCAGCTTGTTCGCGAACTCCGCGAGGCCGACGGCTTCGATCGCCCGCTCGACCCGTTCGCGGCGCGTCTTGCGGTCGACACCGGCCAGTTCGGCCGAGAGTTCGACATTGCGGCGCACCTTGCGCCACGGCAGCAGCGTGGCTTCCTGGAAGATGAAGCCGATCGAATTCGTGCGCACCGCAACGGCTCCCGAGCTCACCGGCTCCAGACCGGCGGCCAGGCGCAGCAGCGTGGACTTGCCGCAGCCGGACGGGCCGACCACCGCCACGAATTCGCCTTCGCGGATGTCGAGGTCGATGTCGGTCAGGGCGAGCGTGCCCTCGTCGCCGCCGAAGCGCTTGCTCACGTCGGCGAAGGAAACCTCCATGCCCGACAGCAGCGTCCTCGCGTCGGCGTCGTTCACCGTGTCGTAGAGCGTCACCGTGATCACCTTCTCCTGCGGTATATCGGTGTTGCGTGCAACTTGTGGGTGGATCCAGTTTGAACTAACTGGATTACATGCAATGCGTTGTTCGTTTCGGACTTATTAACAGTCATCGCATGCGGATCAGGCGACGCGCGAGATCCCGATGATCGACACGGGTGCTGGCGCCGTCGCGGATCACGGCCTCGCCGTCGACCCACACGGTGTCGATCACGCGCGGCGACGCGGCGGTGAGCAGGGTGGCGCCGGGGTCGAGCACCGGCAGGCAGGCGAAGTCGCGGTCGAAGCGCACGAGCGTGAGGTCGGCGCGGTCGCCGATCGCGATGCCGGTGTGCGACGGGCGGCCGAGTACACGGCCCGCGGCGCCGGTCGCCATCCGCACCATCTGGTCGAAACCGAGCAGGTCGGCCTTCTTGTGGGCCGCACGCTGCAGATACGCGCCGATACGCAGGGCCAGCAACATGTCCTGGGTGTCGTTGCTCGCGGCGC
Organism: Nocardia salmonicida NBRC 13393; assembly: GCF_001613085.1. Classification (GTDB taxonomy): domain Bacteria; phylum Actinomycetota; class Actinomycetes; order Mycobacteriales; family Mycobacteriaceae; genus Nocardia; species Nocardia salmonicida. The sequence goes on along the minus strand of NZ_BDBR01000032.1, from coordinate 95,782 downwards.
CGTCGACCCCGAGGGTGACATCGATGCCCGCGGCCAGCATCTGCGGAACGGGGGCGACGCCGCTGCCGAGCCGCATGTTCGAGACCGGGTTGTAGGACACGGCGACACCGCGCTCGGCGAAGACCTTGCGGCCGTGGTCGTCGAGGTTGACGCAGTGCACGGCGAGGGTGCGGTCCCAGAGGAAACCGCTCGCGTCGAGGTAGTCGACGGCCGCGACGCCTGCATGCAATCGGCACATATCGTCGTCGGTGGTGGTCTCGAGAACATGTATCGACACCGTTTTGCCGGTGGCCTGCGCGTACTCGCGCGTGGTCGCCATGCCGTCGGGGGTGAGGCAGCGCGGGTTGGGCACGGCGAGCGCGGTGGTGATGCGGGTGCCGACCAGTTGCTTGTCGAGTTCGTCGACGTGGGCAAGGGCCTCGCCGAGTGGTTGCATCAGGCGCGGGTCGAGGCCCCATTTACGGGTGATGTCGGCACGGTCGGCGATGCCGCGCCCGAGGACCACGCGGATGCCGAGTTCCCGCAGCGCGCGGATCATCGCCTGATGGACCTCGTCGGACGGGCTGGGCCACATGTGTTCGACGACCGTCGTGACGCCGCTGCGCAGCAGTTCCAGGCCACCCGCCAGCGCCGAGAGGTAGGTCTGTTCCGGGGTGGCGGCCACGGTGTGTTCGCCGACGCAGCGCAGCCATTCCAGCAGCGGCAGGCCCTCGCCGACTCCCCGCAGGACCGCCTGCTGCAGGTGAGTGTGCGTGTTGACGAAGCCGGGGAGCAGGTAGCCGCCACCGCCGTCGAAACGGGGCAGGTCCGCGTGCTCGGCCGCGGCTCCCATGGCGATGACCATGCCGTCTTCGACCACGACCTCGCCGGGCGTCCAGCCCTGCTCGGTGTAGACGGTGACATCGGTGATGACTACGGACGCGACGGATTCCATGCGCGCACCTCTTTCGGGATGCGGCTGGTTCGCTCGCCGGATTCAGCGGAGCACGTCGTCCGTTGCAGCCATGAACGTCGTGGGGACGACCCTAGGAAGCGGTTGTTGCCCCGACGTTAAAGCGATGTCACAGGCGAAGGTCGGCGCCGGGCTCGAGGATCTCGACGACGGGTTCGGATTCGGCCTCGAGGAAGGCGAGCAAGGCCCCCGCTTCCGCTTCCACCTGCGCCGCTTCGGTTTTCGTCCACGGACGGGCCGGACTGATCCGCAGGCGAGCGGTCCCGGATTTGACGAAGATCTTGTACACCCCGGCCGCGAAGCCGTCGATCAGGATCGGCGAGACATTGGTAGCGAACGCGCGCAGGGTCGGCGGGTTGTCGTCGCCGGTGATCCGCGCGCGGTCTTGATGCGACAGCAGCGCGTTGTCGTACCAGCCGAGCAGCCGGACCGGGGCGGGCAGGTCGGGATCGGCGAGTTCGAGGTCGGCCGCGTCGTAGAGGGTGCGGCCCCGGGCGTCGGTGTAGGTGCGCACCCGGTCGCCGAGTTCGGCTACGGCCTTCTTCATGGCGGGTAGGCGTGACCATGCCTGCATGTCCATCGTGCTCGCCGGACCGAACGCCCGCAGATAGCGCAGGATCAACTCCGCCACCGGGTAGGTCGGGTCGAGTGGTGCGCCGAGCCATGGCTGAACCCTCGACCAGACCGGGCGGCTGTTGTCGCCCCAGCGACCACGCGGCGGCGTCTGCAGGACGGGGAGCTGATACAGCCACGTCTGCAGGACCGCACCGGCGTCGCGGTCGGGGTAGCGACGGGCGGCTTCGGCGCGCAGGTCAGCCGCCGACTTCGGCTCGTCACCGAGCGCCGCCTCCCCGTGCGCGCGCACCTCGTCGGGGTCGAGCCCGACCATCGCGCCGTAGTTGAAACCCTGACGGAACGGGGCTTTCTCGAGCTCGGGCTGAATGTGCGGCGCGATCCGCAACGCATCCGGCGGCGTGACGAGATGAATCGTGCCGCGCATCAGAGTGATCCGCACGAGCGACCGGTCGTCGAGACCCTTCGATACCGTCGCGGGATCGAAATCGGCTATCCGACTCCACAAGCCGATGAACGGCGGCGGTACGTCCTGGGCCTGCAAGCCGACCAGGTGCTCACACATCTGGTCGGTGGTCAGCGTCGAGCGCTCCAGTAGATGCTGGCGGGCCAGCAACGTCCGGTTGAGCGTTCTGTTCGACAGCTGCATTCGGCTTCCTTTGTCGACCCGCGATGATCCGCCGACATTACCGCCGACCTGTGACAGTCGGCGCGGTCAGCGCAGCTGCACGACCACCTTGCCGGTGGCGGTCCGGTTATCCAGTGCCGCAACGGCATCGGCGGTCTTGTCGAGCGGGTAGAGCACCGGATCGGGAGCGGAGATCGCACCGGAGGCCAGCAGCGGCGCGATCTCGGCCCACTGTTCGGCGAGGTAGGTGGGGTGCGACATCACCCATTCGCCCCAGGCCGCGCCGATGACCTCGACGTTCTTGAGCAGCAGGCGGTTCACCTTCACCGTCGGGATCTCACCCGCCGTGAAGCCGACGACCAGCAGTCGGCCGCCGCCCGCCAGGGAACGAACGCTGTCGGTGAAGCGGTCGCCGCCGACCGGGTCGAGGACGATATCGACGCCGCGGCCTTCGGTCAGGTCCTTCACCGCGGCGAGCCAGCCATCGGTGAGCACCACATCGGTGGCGCCATTGGCCTTGGCCACTTGGGCTTTCTCGTCGGTGCTGACCACGGCGATCACCCGGCCCGCGCCGAGCGCCTTGGCCATGCGCAGCGTGGAGGTGCCGATGCCGCCTGCCGCGCCGTGCACCAGGACCGTCTCACCCTCGGCCAGCCTGCCGCGCTTGGTCAGGCAGAAATGGACGGTGAGGTCGTTGAACAGCACGCCCGCGCCCGCTTCGAGGGAGACGTTGTCGGGCAGCACGAACACGGCATGCTCGGGGGACACGGCCACCTCGGCGACACCGTTGCCGAGCATGGTCAGCGCCGCGACCCGGTCGCCGGGGCGCAGCGACGAACCCTCCGGCGCCTCGCGCACCACCCCGGCCACCTCGCCGCCGACGACGAAGGGCAGACCCGGCTTCATCTGGTAGAGACCGCGCGTCATCAGCACATCGGGGAAGGCGATGCCCGCGGCGTGCACGTCGATCAGCACGCCGCCCGGATAGGCCACCGGCTCGGGCAGATCGACGATCTCGATCGCCGACGGTCCATCCAACTTGCCGACCTGGGCTGCGCGCATTTTTCGACACCTCTCTCTATGACATTCGCCAGCGAACATAACCCGGCGACGGGATCAACGATGGGCGAACTCGATCACCGGCTCGCTGGCGAGCACCGAACCGGCCTTGATGATCGTCAGACCGGATGCGTTGAGCTGGTACTGGGTACCGTCGGTCGGGTTGGTCACGGTGTACGCGCCATCACCGTTCGGTACCGGATCGTCGAGTTCGATCCCGGCTCCGTCGCTGGCTCGTACGCCCTTGTAGTAGTACCGCTGGTCGCCGGTATGGCAGATGACGACGCGCGATCTGGTGGTGCGGGCGATGGACATCGCGGCGTCGTTGTCATTGCACCGAGGGCCCGCGGTGAGGAAGCCTCGACCATCGGCGCCGGAGACACTCGATTGCAGTGGAGGGACGGTGGTCGTGGCCGGCGCTGTGGTGTAGCCCGTCTGGCTGCCGGTCTCGATCACGGTGGGATCGACGACACCGGACGCGGGCGGCGGCGGGACGGCCACATTGCGGCGGTCGTCGGCGTTCATCATGAACCACACCCCGATACCGACCGCCGCCAACACGATCAGCGAACCCAGCGCACCGGCCAGGATCGGAGTCGCCGAATTGCGCTGCGGGGGAATCGGTATCGGCGCCGACGGATGGGTATAACCACTTCCCTGACCGGGCCCACCCACGCTGGGGGACGCGCGAAGAACAGTGGGCTCGTGTCCCGCTGCCCGATACGCGCCAGCGGGTTGAGGTCCGGTCACGCGGCGCGTCGGCTGCGGTCCGGCGGATTGTGGGCCGGTCACGCGGCGCGTCGCATGCGGTTCGCCGGGATAGGCGACCGAGCCGCGGACCGTCGGGGGCGACTGCGAATCACGCGACAGCGCAGCGGAATCCCGAGTAGCGGGTGAACGCGGGTCGGGCGACAGCGCCCCGGAAGCCCGAGTCGGGGGCGAGTGCGCGTCGGGCGAGAAGGCCGCGGAGTCCCGAGTCGGTGGGGCTTGCGAGTCGGCCGGGACCACCGCCGAGCCACGGGTTGTCGGCGGGGAAGGAAGGTCGTCGGACCGGTTCGGCGGCGTCTGCGGGCCGGTGATCTCGATTCTGGGGCCGGATACCGTCGCGGGAGTGGAGCGTTCGGCCTGGATCAACGCAGCCCTGGCCGCGCGGGCCAGCTCGACGGGGGTGGCGTAACGCTGGTCGGGGCGCTTGGCCATGCCCCGCTCGACGACCGGGTCGAAGGTAGCCAGCGTGGAGTCGGCGGCGCTGGGGCGCGGCGCGGGCGCCATCTGATGCGAGCCGATCGCGCCCGCGAGGCTGTTCACCGGGAACGGCACCCGGCCGACCAGGCATTCGTAGAGCACACAGGTGAGCGCGTAGGTGTCCACCGACGGCGACATCGGCACACTCTCGAACCGCTCCGGCGCCATGTAGGCCATCGAGCCCACCGCGCTGCCCGCGCTGGTGAGCTGCGGGTCGGTAGCGGAGTGGGCGATGCCGAAGTCGACCAGGTAGGCGAACAGGTTGCCGGTGAGCAGGATATTGCCCGGTTTCACATCGCGGTGGACCAGGCCGATCTCGTGCGCGGCGTCGAGCGCGAACGCGATCTGCTCGACCACCTGCACCGCCTCGACGGGCGTGAGCCTGCCGTACTGCTGCAACCGCTCCTTGAGATCGACGCCCTTGACCAGGCGCATATCGATGTAGAGGACACCGTCGACCTCGCCCCAGTCGTGCACCGGGATGACGTGCGGTTCCTGCACGCTCGCCATCGCGTGCGATTCGCGGCGGAAGCGCTGCACGAAGGTGGGATCAGTAGCGAGTTCGCGATTGAGCATCTTGAGCGCGACAACACGATTCTTGGAGGTGTCGTAGGCCTCGTAGACCTCCCCCATGCCGCCGACTCCCAGAAGTCTGCGAATTTCATAGCGCCCGAACATCGAGCCCGCCATTGCTCCGCCGGCCATTACAGCAGGCTACCTGGGCGCGGATAGGTCTGTCATGTAGGACAACCGCGCCGCTACCCCCTTGGTGACCGACACCTGGTACCCCTAGTCCCGACTCGGCGTGAGGGTGTGATCTGCGACCCGTAAAGTCGTCTACAGAACTACGCAAGAAGTCGCGACGCACTGGTGTGTCGTGCAAGGAGCACACGTGTCACTCGATCAGCCACTGGCCCCGCTTCCCGAGGAGGGCACGGGTTTCGCCACGGCGTGGCCCGTCCGGGCCGGCGACGTGGATCCTTATCAACGACTGCGCCTCGATGCCGTGGCGCGCTATCTGTCCGACATCGCCTGGGACGAGCTGAATCAGACGGCTCTGCATCTCACCGATCCCACCTGGATCGTGCGCCGCACCGTCATCGACGTGGTCCGCCCGATCGTGTGGCCCGATCACGTGCACCTCGAGCGCTGGTGTTCGTCGATGTCCACCCGGTGGACGAATATGCGCACGCGCATCACCAGTGAGCGCGGCGGGCTGATCGAGACCGAGGGTTTCTGGATCAACCTCAGCGAATCGAGCAATCTGCCCGCCCGGATCAGCGACGACGGCCTCGCCTACCTGGCCCGATCCACCGACGAGCACCGCCTGCGCTGGCGGCCCTATCTCACCGATCCGGCGCCGCGCGAGTCCGACAACGACCTACCGTTCCCGGTGCGGGCGACCGATATCGACCAGTACAACCACGTCAACAACGCGTGCTACTGGCAGGCCGTCGAACAGTTCCTCGTCGACTTCCCGAAGCTGGTCGCCGGACCGCACCGCGCCGTGATCGAGTACGTGGCGCCGGTGCTGGCCCGCGAGCACATCACCGTGCGCGCCCGCCACGAACCGGGTGACCGGACCGGGCAGATGGTGCTGCGACTGTGGTTCGTGGTCGGCGGCGTCACCACCACCGTCGTCCGAATCATGCCCCTGCCGTAATTCGGCGGCTGGCGCCGCGTGTTCTCGGCGCTTGACTCCACCTCTTCCCTCCCTACGGGCACTCCTTCGTCGCACCCTTCGGTCAGTCCATCGGCGGAGGCGCGCCGAGAACCGGCCGTCGGCCGTTCCTATGGCAGCCAACACGGGAACCCGGCGCCGCGGGCCCCCGTGCCGGCTCTACGTCTAGCCCTTTGCTGCCTTGAGCAGGTCGGCGCGGGTGGTGAACTTGACCCGTGGCCTGCCTGCCGCCTTGCCCGCGGTCTTCTCGGCCTGGTCGATGGTCTTCCAGCCCTTGCGGTCGACCAGATCGGGCTGGCGCTGTGCGAGCAGCGCGCGCAGTGCGGCCCGATCGCCGGTCGGCGTGGTGAGTTTGCCCGCGATGAAGTCGGCGATCACCGCTTCGACGGTTTCCTCCGCGTCGACCCGGTTGGAGCCGATCACTCCGCGCGGGCCGCGCTTGATCCAGCCGGAGACGTAGACGCCGGGGACGGGCTCGGCGGCGTCGATGACCCGGCCGTGCTCACTCGGCACGGTGCCGCGGCGCTCGTCGAAGGGCAGGTCGGCGATGGGTTCGCCGCGGTAGCCGATCGCGCGCAGCACCAGGCCGGTCTCGATGGTCTCGGTGCGGTCGGTGGCGGTGGCCACCAATTGCCCGTTCTCCTCGGTCAACTCGTTGTGCGCGAACTCGATCCCGGTGACCGCGTCGGTGCCGTGCACGGCGGTGGGCGTGGCGAGATAGCGGAAGACGATCCGCTTGTTCGACAGGTCCGGCTGCGCCGTCGAATACTCCTGCGCGAGTTCGTACTTCAGGCGCAACGAGGGTTCGATGTTCGGATCGTCGAGCACCGCGCGGCTGTGCGGGTCGAGTTCGATATCGGCGGGGTCGATGATCACATCGACGCCGTGGCGATGGGTGAGCGCCAGGAACTCCGGTGAGGAGTAGGCGGCCTGCAGCGGACCGCGCCGACCGAGGATCACGACCTCGCGTATGTTGCTGCGACGCAGGGCGTCGAGCGTGTGATCGGCGATGTCGGTCTTGGCCAGCTCGTCCGGGTCGGCGGTGAGCACGCGCGCCACATCGAGGGCGACGTTGCCGTTGCCGACGATCACCGCGCGCTCACCGGACAGGTCGAACTCGCGGTCGGCGAAGTCGGGGTGGCCGTTGTACCAGGCCACGAACTCGGTGGCCGAGTGGCTGCCGGGCAGGTCTTCGCCGGGGATGTCGAGCGAGCGGTCGCTCGAGGCACCGACGGCGTAGATCACCGCGTGGTGGTGGTCGAGGAGCTCCTGGTGACTGATGTGCTCGCCGACCTCGACATTGAGGTAGTACTGCAGCGTGTCGCGGCGGAACGCCGACTCGAACATCTCGGCGACGCCCTTGGTGCCCGCGTGATCGGGGGCCACGCCCGCGCGCACCAGCCCCCAGGGGGTCGGCAGCCGGTCGAACATCTCGATCTCGACATCACTGCGCCGCAGTAGTTCGTCGGCGGCGTAGCAGGCCGCAGGGCCCGCGCCGACGATCGCGACGCGCAGCGTGCCCAGAGTCTTGGGCGGGCGGGCCGGGGTGCTCAACGGGTCGAAGTTCGACTCGAGCGGGTGGCGCTGGAAGTAGGCGGCGTTGATATCGCGATACCTGGCCAGCGAGGCGAGCAGGTCGTCCTCGGAGAAGATCGCGTCCACCGGGCACGCGTCGACGCAGGCACCGCAGTCGATGCAGGTGTCCGGGTCGATGTACAGCATCTCCGCCGTGGCGAACTCCGGTTGATCCGGAGTCGGGCGGATGCAGTCGACCGGGCATTCGGTGACGCAGCTGGCGTCGTTGCAACAACGCTGCGTGATGACGTAGGCCATAGGTGCAGATCCTCGAAATGTGTGGTCGGTGGCTCGAGACGCCCCCGATCAGGGCCCGTGGCGGGTGAACCACGAACCCATCGATGGTGACGCAGCTTTCAGTGTGCCTCGAGTGTGACTGCCACCTCCCCGCTGCCCGGCATTACGGTGGTCTCATGGCGGCGACCCTGATCCTGATGCGGCACGGAAAATCGGCCTATCCCGACAATGTCGACGACCACGCGCGCCCGCTCGCGCCGCGTGGCGAACGCGAAGCGGCCCTGGCCGGTGACTGGCTGCGCGCCGCCCAGCCGCCCATCGACGCCGTGCGCTGCTCGACGGCTGAGCGCACCAGACAGACGCTGGCCGCCACCGGCATCACGGCGCCGGTCGAATACACCGACGACATCTACGACGCGAACCCGCACGCTCTCATGGAGCTGATCGGGCTCACCGACGACACGATCTCGACACTGCTCATCGTCGGCCATGTGCCCGGGATTCCGTGGACCGCGTGGGAACTGGCGAGCAACCGTGAATCCGATCAGGCGACCGAACTCAGCCGTAAATTCCCCACCTCGGCCCTGGCGGTGCTCGAATTCGACCTGCCGTGGGCACAACTCGGCCCCGGCACGGGCGAGCTCACGACGTTCCACGTCCCGCGCTGAGATCATTCGGTGCGGCTCATTTGAGCAACTTGCCGCCGACGACGATGCCCACCCCCAGCAGCGCGAGGAGCACGAACGCGACGAATCCGTTCGTCAGCGCCCAGACCACGCCTAGCACGAGTACCACCGGCGCCACCGCGATAGCGGTGATCACCGGGCTCTCCTTGACCGTTTCCCAAGCCGAGCGGGCCCTGACGCGGTCGATGTCCTTACCAGCCATGTGATCCACACTACGTTTCCGCCGGACCCCGGTACACAGGCTCGCACGCACCCACATGTGATCCACATCTTGTTTCTGTCCGACCTCGCAACGATGCTTGACCACATGGATTGGAAAATCGAACTCGTTGCGATTCCGGTCACCGATGTCGACCGGGCCAAGGATTTCTACACCAGCATCGGCTTCAACGCCGATCACGACCACACCCCGACTCCGGAGATCCGTTTCGTGCAGCTCACTCCGCCGGGATCGGGCTGTTCGATCTGTATCGGGCGCGGTCTCACCAGTGCCGCGCCGGGCAGCGTCGAGGGCATGCAGATGGTCGTGGCCAGCGCCGACAAGGCCTATGAACAGCTGATCGAAGCAGGCGTGGCGGCCACCCCCGTCGAGGACATGGGCTGGGGCCGGTTCACCTTCTTCGCCGACCCCGACGGCAACAAATGGGCTATCCAGGAGCTGCCGACCTACAGCTGAATTCGTCCGCCCGTGAGAATAAGTCTTGCTTGGAGCGCACTCCAGGTGGATAGCTTCTAGGAAGTTCCACGGGAAGGGACGAGCACGATGGATCAGGACGCGGCGCTTCGCGACGACAGCGGCGACGACGAGCACGGGCGCCCGAGGTATTCGATCGGCCAGGTGGCGCAACGATCGGGCCTGAGCCGCGACACGCTGCGCTGGTACGAGCGGATCGGGCTGATGGGCTACATCGGTCGCGATCACACCGGCAACCGCCGGTTCAGCGACCGCGACCTGGAGTGGCTGGCGCTGATCGGGCGGCTGCGGCTCACCGGCATGCCGGTGGCCGACATGATCCGCTACGCCGAACTGGTCCGGGCGGGTGAACAGACCTACCCCGATCGGCTGGAGATGTTCCGGCAGACCAGATCCGATGTGCTCGACAAGATCGCGGAGCTGCAGCAGACCGTGGCCGTTCTCGACTACAAGATCGGCGTCTACGAAGGCCGATCCGATGTGTCGCGTCCCGCCACGATCACCGTGCACACGAGCGAAGGAAGCGACACATGAGCACCACCGCGACACTGCCGACCACCACTCTCGGCGCCGACGGACCGCTGATCGGCACCCAGGGCCTCGGCTGCATGGGCATCAGCGAGTTCTACGGCGACACCGACGCGGCCGAATCGCGGGCCACTCTCGACCACGCGCTCGAACTCGGGGTCACCCTGTTCGACACCGCCGATGTGTACGGCTCCGGCCACAACGAGGAATTCCTGGCCGATTTCGTCCGGGCCAACCGCGAGAACCTGCTGATCGCCACGAAGTTCGGCATCGTGCGCAAGGCCGACGACCCGTCCTTCCGCGGGTTCGACAACTCCCCCGCCTACATCCGCGCGTCGGTCGATGCCAGCCTGCGCAGGCTCGGCGTCGACACCATCGACCTGTACTACATGCACCGGCGTGATCCCGCGGTGCCGATCGAGGAGACCGTCGCGACGATGGCCGAACTCGTCGCGGCGGGCAAGGTGCGGGCGCTCGGGCTGTCCGAGGTGACCGGCGACGAGTTGCGCGCCGCGCACGCGGTGCACCCGATCGCGGCGCTGCAGTCGGAGTGGTCGCTGTTCTCGCGCGACGTGGAGCACACCGCGGTGCCCGCCGCGGCCGAACTCGGGGTGGCGTTCGTGCCGTACTCGCCGCTGGGTCGCGGTTTCCTCACCGGTGCGTTCACCTCGGCGAAAGATCTGAGCGACAAGGACTTCCGTCGATTCCAGCCTCGCTTCACTGGCGACAATGCCCAGCACAACGCCGAATTGCTCGCGCCGTTGGCCGCGATCGCCGCGGCGCACGACATCACCCAGGCCCAAGCCGCGCTCGCGTGGGTGCATGCCAGGGCGGGGGTGCACAATCTGTCGGTGGTGCCGATCCCCGGTACCCGCAAGCGGACCAGGCTGGCCGATAACGTCGCCGCGGCGTCGGTGCGTCTGTCCTCGGACGAACTGGCGACGCTGGAACCGATCGCCGGGCAGGTGGCGGGCAGCCGGTACGCGGATATGTCGTTCACCTCGGCCGGTCGCGAATAGGATCGCCACCATGACCGATGCCACCGCCGATCCGCAGCGCCGTGTCGTGCGCAATGTCGAGAAGAACCGCTACGACGTGTTCTTCGACGATGAACTCGCCGGTTTCACCGAGTACATCGAGCGCGACAACGACACCGACTTCATCCACACCGAGATCGACGACGCGTTCGCGGGCAAAGGGCTCGGCGGGGTCCTCGCCCGCCAGGCCGTCGAGGATGTGATCGCGCGCGGACGTACCGTCACCGCGCACTGCTCGTTCATTCGCGGCTGGCTGGACAAGCACCCCGAGTACGACGCGCATGTGGTGGGCAAGGGCATCGCGCAATGAGCGACTTGGAGATCGACCCGGACGAGGCGCTGTGTGAGCCCTCGCCTCGGCCGGGTTCGATCACCGAGTCGTACCCAGCCAGGGAGGTGCCGCTCGGCGGCGTACGCGGGGTGTACGTGGAACGCACACTGCCGCAACGGGATCTGCCGACCGTGGGCGCGTGGTGTTTCCTCGACCGGTTCGGTTCGGCGTCGGCGACCGAGGCCGGCGCCTCCCCCGACATCCTGCCGCACCCGCACATCGGCTTGCAGACGGTGACCTGGCCGCTCGACGGCCGCATCCGGCATCGCGATTCGGTCGGCTCCGACGTGGTGATCGAACCGGGTCAGCTGAACCTGATGACTTCCGGTCGCGGCATCGCGCACTCGGAGTTCGGTGTGCCCGGCGCCGAGTCGGCCAACGGCCTCCAGCTGTGGATCGCGTTGCCCGGCACCGCGACGGGCGTCGATCCGCATTTCGAGCAGCATCGTGAACTGCCGATCTACGCGGCACCGGGCCTGCGCGCCACCGTGCTGATCGGCGCGCTGGGTGGAGTCATCTCACCGGCGAAGGCGTACACACCGATCGTCGGGGCCGACATCCTGCTCGATCCCGGCGCCGAGGTGCGGCTGCCGCTGGAGCGCGCGTTCGAGCACGCGGTGCTGGTGATCGCGGGCACAGTGACCGTCGACGGCACCGATCTCGCCCCTGGACCGCTGTTGTACCTGGGTACCGACCGCGACGAATTGCGGCTGTCCAGTACCGACGGTGCGCATTTCGCGCTGATCGGCGGCGAACCCTTCGCCGAGGAGCTGGTGATGTGGTGGAACTTCGTCGCCCGCAGTCACGACGAGATCGTCGATGCCCGCGAGGCGTGGGAAGCCCGCGACATCAGCCGCTTTCCCACGGTCGTCGGTCACATCCCCGACGAGCGCATACCTGCCCCTCCGCTACCGCCGTTGCGCTTGAAGCCACGCAAAAGAGCGACCGGCTGCAATCACCGCTGACTCGACACCGAGGTCGAATCGCAGCCCCGAATCAGCCTGCGCGCGAGCCGAATCGGCAGAACCGGATCAGTCCGCGCGTGCACCCGATGCGGCTCTCCCGACGCCGCACCGGGTGCACGCGATCAGCGACCGTCGGCGAGTAGGGCGTCGAGGGCGCGGTAGCTGTCGTTGAGACCGCCCTCCATACCAGAGGCCAGCATGCCCGCGCATTCCTCGGCCGTATGGAAGACGCTGTCGGTGACGACCCTGGTGCGGCCGTCGCCGAGGTCGACGAAAGTGGTGTCGTCGATGGAGATGTGGGCGGGCATGCCGTCCCATTCGAAGGACTGCACAATGCGTTCCTTCGGGGTGATCTCACGGAAGCGGCCTTCGAACCCGTGCGACGCGTCACCGTCGTGTTCGACGAAACGCCAGTGCCCGCCCTTGCGGAACTCCCAGCGCTCGACGTCGACCACGTGGCCGCGACCCCACCAGCGCGAGAGCTGCTCGATGCGGCTGTAGGCGTCCCACACCCGGTCCAGCGGCGCGTCGAAATCGCGTTCGATGTGGACTTCGCGGTCCGAGGTCGAGGTGATGACGGCGTTGGCGGTGGAGTTGGTGGTTGTGCTCATTGCTCTGGCTCCGTTCGTTGCAGGAATTCACCGAGACGGTCCATCCGGGCTTCGAGCATCTGCCGATAACCCTGCATCCAGGCCACCTCACGATCGAAGACGTGCTCGGAGATCCGGCAGTACCGCACCCGTCCACGCTTCTCGGTGACCACCATGCCCGCCTCCTCGAGCAGCCCGATGTGCTTCTTGATGCCGGTCAAGGTCATCTCGAACCGCTCGGCCAACTCGCTGATACTCGCGGGCCCACGCCCGAGTTGCTCGAGGATGCCCCGCCGTGTGGGGTCCGCGAGCGCCCCGAACGAGGCGTCCAGGAAGTCATAGTGAACCATCTAGTTCAGTATTGCGCGCCGCCCCCATCCGGTCAACCCCTTTCGAAAAACCCTGGACGGCCCAGCGGATTTACTACTACGCTTTGTCGTAGAACCCTGGCGGGAATCATCGAGGGGGAACACTCATGGACACGACCACGTGTTGCGTCGTCGGCGGCGGCCCCGCGGGCACCATGGCCGGTCTGCTACTCGCAAGAGCCGGTGTCGAAGTCACCGTGCTGGAAAAACATGCCGACTTCCTCCGGGATTTCCGTGGCGACACAGTGCACCCGTCGACGGTGCGGCTGATCGACGAACTGGGGCTCGGCGCCGAGTTCGCCAGGTTGCCTCGCTCCGAGCTCACTCGGATGTGCATGTACGCGGGCGACCGCATGGTGGTCGCCGCCGATCTCACCCGGATTCCCGGCCGGTACCGGCACATCGCCATGGTGCCGCAATGGGACTTCCTCGACCTGCTCACCAGCGCCGCCGCCGAGGAACCGTCCTTCACGTTGCGTATGCGCTCGACCGCGATCGGGCTGATCCACGAGGCGGACCAGGTGGCCGGCGTGCGCTACCTCGATGCCGACGGCGTCGAACATGCCTTGCGCGCCGATCTCGTGATCGCTTGCGACGGACGCGATTCCGTCGCGCGCGAGGCCGCGGGCCTGCGCCAGCGGATGGAGGACGTGCCGATGGACATGTGGTTCTTCCGCATCCCCAAAGCGCGCGACGACATCGACGGCGGGGCCGTGCAGGCCCGCTTCACCAGCGGCAATTCCGCGGTGGCCATCGACCGCGGCGACTACTACCAGACCGGCTACATCATCGAGAAGGGCTGCGACGCAGAGCTTCGCGCCACCCACGACGTGCGATGGCTCCGCGATCGCGTCACCGAACTCTTCGGCTGGTCCACCGAGGCCACGGCGGCGATCCGGACCTGGGACGACGTCAAGCTGCTGGAGGTCACGGTGGGCATGCTCGACCGGTGGTATGTGCCCGGCCTGCTGTGCATCGGCGATGCCGCGCACACGATGTCACCGGTCGGCGGGGTCGGAGTCAACCTCGCGGTGCAGGACGCCGTGGCTGCCGCGCGCATCCTGGCGCAGCCACTGCTCGACGGCACCGTGCGGACCGCCGATCTGGAAAGGTGCAGCGCAGGCGGATGCTGCCAGCCAGCTTCACCCAGCGGTCCCAGCGTGGCGAGCACGACATGCTCATCGCGCCCGCGCTGCGGGGAACCCTGCACACCGCGCCCCTGCCACTGCGCGTCGTCGACGCCGTGCCCGCGCTGGCCGGACTCACCGCCTATCTCGGCGGCATCGGCCTGCGCCCCGAGCATGCACCGGAGTTCGCGCGACGTCCACAGTCCGGCGTCACGCCGTCGAACGCGACGCGCTGATCCGCCCTCTCGCTCCAGTCGCTCACGCCGATCAGCGAATCCACCGCACCGGTGCGCGACATCAGCGCGCTGGAACGCTTCTTCGCCGAAACCCAACGCCTGCGACCGAAGATCATCGAAGGTGCCGTCATCGGGGCCGTGATCGACACCGCGCTGGCTTATGCCACCGGGGCACCCTGATTACTATGTCGGACTGAGGAGTTGGGTGCCGATCACGCGCAGCAGCGCCATCTTCTCCGCCGCGTCGGTGCCTGGGCGAGGCAGATAGACGAGCAGTCGCTGGGCCGCGTTCGGGGTGAGCAGGGTTTCGCAGATCGTGTCGATCAGACCGATCTCCGGATGCAGGAACTGCTTGGTGTCGGAGATCCGTACGGCCACTTCGTGTTCGTTCCACAGCTGTTCGAATTCCGCGCTGCTGGCGCGCAATCGGCTGATGAAGTCGACGACTTCGGCGTCATCGGCTCGGCGCGCCGCGGTGGCGCGGAGATCGGCCACATGGCTGCGGCTCATGCGGGACCAATCCGATTCGGGGAAAAGCGTTCTGGCCGATGGGTCGGTGAACCAGCGCCAGGAATAGAAGCGATCGAGGCCGCGGCGGGTGCTGTGGTCGCCGGCCAGCAGGCTGTGCATGCGGTTCTGGACGAGGACCTCGCCGAGGTCGGTGATCACGACCGCGGGGATGTCGTCGAGTTTGTCCAGCATGTGCAGCAGGCCGGGGCCGACGTGCTTGTCGCGTAGCCCGCGGTCCGGGGATTGGTGGCCGCACAGATGGAACAGGTGGTCACGCTCGTCGGCACTCAGACGCAGCGCACGGGCCAGGGCGGCGAGGACCTGGGTGGACGGGCGCGGACCGCGCGCCTGCTCGAGGCGGGTGTAGTAGTCGGTCGACATGCCGGTGAGCAGGGCCACCTCGTCGCGGCGCAGGCCGGGGGTGCGTCGGCGCACGCCGGGCGGCAGGCCCACGTCGGCGGGAGTGAGCAGTTCCCGGTGGCGGCGCAGGAAATCGGCCAGCTCGGATCGGTCCATTCCTCCATGGTGCGCTTCGCGCCGACGCCCAGCCAGGGACTGCCGATCCCCCGATGAACGATCTCTGCCGCGACCGGCGCTCGCGGCGCAGGCTCGAAGTATGACGAACTCACAGATCCCCACCGTCGTCCTCGGCGACACCGGCCCCCGCGTCAGCCGCATCGGCCTCGGCGCCATGGGCATGTCCGGGATGTACGGCGCTTCCGACGACCGTGAATCGATCGCGACCGTCCACGCCGCTGTCGACGCGGGCATCAATCTCATCGACACCGGCGACTTCTACGGCGCCGGCCACAACGAAATGCTGATCGGCAAGGCCATCGCCGAACGCGCCCGCGAGGACGTGGTGCTCAGCGTGAAGTTCGGAGCGCTGCGCGGGCCGGGCGGAACCTGGGGCGGCTTCGATGGGCGTCCGGCCGCACTGCGCAACTTCCTCACCTACACACTGACTCGACTCGGTGTCGACCACATCGACATCTACCGGCCCGCGCGCCTGGATCCCGAGGTGCCGATCGAGGACACCGTCGGCGCCATCGGCGAACTCGTCGAGGCGGGATACGTGCGCCATATCGGACTCTCCGAGATCGGCGCCGATACGTTGCGACGGGCCGCTGCCGTGCATCCGATCACCGATCTGCAGATCGAGTACTCGCTCATCTCCCGCGGCATCGAGAAGGAAATTCTCCCGGTCGCAAGACAACTCGGCACCGACATCACGGCCTACGGCGTGCTCTCGCGAGGGCTTCTCAGCGATACTTTCCGCACTGGCGGTCCCTCGTCGGCAGGCGACTTCCGCGCCCACAGCCCCCGTTTCCAGGGCGAAAACCTCACTCGGAACTTGCGCTTGGTGGAGGCGTTGGCCGATATCGCTGCCACGAAACAGGTTTCGGTCGCCCAGCTGGCGATCGCCTGGGCGCTGAGCCGTGGCACGGACATCGTGCCGGTGATCGGTGCGCGAACCCGGACGCGACTCGACGAGACGGTCGGGGCGCTTGCGATCTCGCTTACGCCCGACGAGTCGGCTGTGATCGAAGCAGCGGCTCCCGCCGAGGCTGTCGCAGGCGAGCGGTACGCGGCCGAGCAGATGGCGATGCTGGACAGCGAACGCTGACTTTCGCCGGATCACCCGACGCGCGTTGCCGCCGGTCTCCGCTACCGTTGACGGCAGTAAGTCCGCACGGGTGGGTGGTGATGAGAGTGGTGTTCGACCCGCTGGCCGATATCGAACGCGCCCTGGCCGAACAGGCCGGGTGGACGTGGTTCGACGACTACCTGCTGTACACGTGCGGGGTGGCCGATCTACTGGCACGCGGGGAGGTGGCGCTGATCCCGCACACCGCGACGCGGGTGCGGATCGAGCCCGGTGAGGTCGGTCTGGCCGAGGGGCCGGTCAACTGGTACACGTGGCGGGCGACAGGCGACGGCAGCTTGCCTCGCAGCCGCAGCACCGTCGTCGGCCCGAACCCGGTTGTCGTGGCCGCGCAGCTGGGTAATGCCGTCGTGAACCGGACCCGGCGCACGCAGGCAGCGGCCGCCGCGCAACCGCGCTGGGTGGCGGAACGGGCAGGGTCGGTGATGATCTCGGACCGGCGGCTGCACCTGACCAACCCCGAGCGGTCGTTCTCGCTGTACTGGTCGGCGCTCGAGTCCATCGACCTCACCGCACCGGATCGCGTCGGCTGCCGATTCCCCGACCGGGACGGTAAGTTACAGCAGATACAGGTCCAAACCACTTGGGCAGCATTGCTTTTCGTCACGGCCGCCCTACGGCATTTTCCGCATCATCCGCTGCTGAAGACCGGGACCTGGCTGCCCGCCGGATTCGAGGACAAGTGCCATCTGGCGGGTAAGAAGTGCCCGAAGGTGCGCACGCTGGGCTGAAACGACCAGCCGACCCTCAGCGTTGACGCGCGCGATAGGCCGCGACGGCGTTGCGATTACCGCATGCCGTACTGCAATAGCGGCGGGAACGATTGCGGGACAGGTCGAGCACCAGCCCAGCGCAGTCCGCGTCGGCGCAGATCGAGAGGCGGCTCAGGTCGTCCGCGCGGATCAGGTCGATCATCGCCATCGCGGTTTCGACGGCGATGCGGACCGGGAGCGGGGCTTGCGGCGGGACCGCGTGCACGTGGTAGTCGACGTCGCCGTGGCGGACCAACTGTGGCACGGCGCGATGCTCGGCGAGGGTCTCGTTCACGAGCGTGACGGCGGCATCGCGGTCGCTGGTGAGCATCGCCCGTAGCGGCGCGCGCAGGGCCCGGACGGCGGCCAGTTCGGCAAGGTCGCCGGTGTGCACGCCTGTGTAGACGTGTCGGTCGAAGAACTCGGCGAGCTGGGCCGTCTCAGTCAAGGTGTCGGGATCTTCGGCGGAATTGACCAGTTCGACCGCCGCCAGCAGGGCCGCCTCGGTGTCATGAGCAAAAACCACATTGACATATTACCGCAGGCTGCTTACCGTCATTAGTCATGGCAACTTTGACTCATGACAGTGCGATCCGGATGCGATCCGGGCTGCTGTTCGCGCTGGCGTCGGCCACCTCGTTCGGGCTGTCCGGTCCGCTCGCGCGCGGGTTGATGAACGCGGGGTGGAGTGCCGCCGCCGTTGTCGCCGCGCGCGTTCTGCTGGCCGGAGTGGTTCTCTTGCCGCTCGCAGTGCCCCACCTGCGCGGAAACTGGAAGCTACTGCGCGCCAACGCGAGTCTCATCGGCGCGTACGGGCTGGTCGCCGTGGCTGGCACTCAGCTCGCCTACTTCAACGCTGTCGCGCACATGGAAGTCGGTGCCGCACTGCTGATCGAATACACCGCACCGATCGCGGTGGTGGGCTGGTTGTGGGTGCGCCACCGGCAACAGCCCGGCGCGGCCACGATCGCCGGCGCGGTTCTCGGCATCACCGGATTACTGCTCGTCCTCGATGTGGCCTCCGGCCTGTCGACCGACCCGATCGGCATCGCCTGGGCGCTGACCGCGATGGTCGGCGCCGCGGCCTATTTCGTCCTCTCCGCCCAGGGCGGCGACCTCCCCGGCACCGTCCTGGCCTGCGGCGGTCTCCTGATCGGCGGCCTCATCCTGATCCTGGCGGGCACCATCGGCATCGTCCCCCTGCACGCCACCACCCACCAGGTCGTCTTCGCCGACTTCACTACCCCCTGGTGGATCCCGATCCTCCTCATCGGCATAGTCACCGCCGCCATCGCCTACGTCACCGGCATCGCCGCCACCCGCCGCCTGGGCTCCCGCCTGGCCTCCTTCGTAGCCCTCACCGAGGTCCTCGCCGCCCTGATCTTCGCCTGGGCCCTCCTGGGCGAAGCCCCCCGCCCCATCCAATTACTCGGCGGCGCATTGATCCTCATCGGAGTCGTCGCCGTCCGCCTCGGCGAACCGACAGCCTCCGCCCTCGGCGACCCCGAGACACCGGCAGACACCCCGACGGAGATCCCAGCTGCTCGGTCCGAGCCAGGATCCTGACCGACGACAGGGTGTGGCTCACCAGCGATAGTCGAGGAATTTGCCGTCCAGGGTGATGACGACGCGGTCGCCGTCGGGGTGGGGGCGGCGGGCTATGTCGATGTTGAAGTTGATGGCGCTCATGATGCCGTCGCCGAATTCCTCGTGGATGAGTTCTTTGAGGGCGGGGCCGTAGACCGAGACGGCCTCGACGAGGCGGTAGACGGTGGGGTCGGCCAGTTGTGCCGGGTCGGCGCCACGGGAGGGCTGTAGGCGCAGGCTTTCGGCGACGGTGTCGTCCAGGTCGAGCAGGGCGCAGACGGCGGCGGCCTGCTCCTCGGTCATCGGATGCTGGCCGAGCAGCGCCGCTGTCGTCCAGACCAGCGGCGCGCCGATCGATTCCGCGATGCCAGCCCACGTGAGGCCTTTGCGAATACGGGCGGCGACGACGAGGTCGGCGGCGGCGGACTTGCTCAGGATCGGTTCCATACGGGCTCCTAGGTCGGTGGGTCGCCGCTAGCCTGCCATTCGGAGCCGCTCACTCGCCATAGTGGAATACCACTATTTACGCGGGCGCAACCTCGAGTGATCACGAGGCAATGTCGACAGCGAAAACTCCTGCGCCAGAACCACTACGAAGGGGTTTTTCATGTCCTATCTCAAACCGGCGGACTTCGTCGAGAAGATGATCGACGCCGGCGAAGCCAAAGCGTTCATGTCCACCCGCGACACCGTGATCCGCGCCTACATGGCGGGCGCGATCCTCGCCCTCGCCGCCGCCTTCGCGGTGACGATCACCGTGAACACCGGCGAACCACTGCTCGGAGCCGTGCTCTTCCCGGTCGGGTTCTGCATGCTCTACCTGCTCGGATTCGATTTGCTCACCGGCGTTTTCACGCTGGTACCGCTGGCGTTGATCGACAAACGGCGCGGCGTCACCGTGGGCTCGATGTTGCGAAACTGGGGGCTGGTGTTCGTCGGCAACTTCGCCGGCGCGTTCACCGTGGCAGTGATGATGGCGATCATCCTCACCATGGGCTTCTCCGTCGACCCCAGCGTTGTCGGCGAAAAGCTCGGCGAGATCGGCGAATCCAGAACCCTCGGCTACGCCGAACACGGCGCCGCGGGCATGCTCACCTTGTTCATCCGCGCTGTGCTGTGCAACTGGATGGTCTCCACCGGCGTGGTCGCCGCGATGATGTCGACCTCGGTGTCGGGCAAGGTGATCGCGATGTGGATGCCAATCATGCTGTTCTTCTACATGGGCTTCGAACACTCCATCGTGAACATGTTCCTGTTCCCCTCCGGCCTGCTCCTCGGCGGCGACTTCTCGATCGGCGACTACCTGATCTGGAACGAAATCCCCACCGTCGTAGGCAATCTCGTAGGCGGGCTCACGTTCGTCGGGCTCACCCTCTACGCCACCCACGCCCGAACCGCTCCCTCCCGGCCTCGACCCGAAACTGCCGAAGCAGAGGTCTGACCGCCTGTGCGATTCCTGCCCGCAGAGCTATCGAGTGTCGATGTATTCCGCGGCCTCGATCGTGAGTGCGGTGCCGGGCATCTCGATCGTCAGCAGGGCCGTATCGGCCGCCCAGGTGACATGCGCGTCGTGGGCCGGATAGGGACGCTGTAGATCAAGCCACGGTTGGGTGAAGGGGGCCGACGTGGATCTGATACTTCACACGGCGACTGTACGCAGACTGCGAGGGAACCACACAGGAAAACGGCCCCCGCCCTGATGGGCGGGGGCCGAAATCTATTGCCTACCTACGGGCTAGCGGTAGTCGCTGAAACCGTAGTCGTCCAGCGGCACCGCTGCGCCGGTGGAGGAGCCGAAGCTGTCCGGGGAGTAGTAGGTGTCGTCGTAGGACGGCACCGCGTACGCCGCGGCACGGGCTTCTTCGGTCGGCTGCACCTGGATGTTGCGGTAACGGTTGATACCGGTACCGGCCGGGATGAGCTTACCGATGATCACGTTCTCCTTCAGGCCGATCAGCTTGTCGGAGCGGCAGTTGATGGCCGCATCCGTCAGCACTCGGGTGGTCTCCTGGAAGGAAGCCGCCGACAGCCACGAATCGGTGGCCAGCGACGCCTTGGTGATACCCATCAGCACGGGACGGCCCGAGGCCGGCTCGCGGCCTTCGGCCACCACACGACGGTTCGAGTTCTCGAACTCGGCGCGCTCGGTGAGCGAGCCGGGCAGGAACTCGGTCGCACCCGAATCGATGATCGTCACACGACGCAGCATCTGGCGAACGATGACCTCGATGTGCTTGTCGTGGATCGACACACCCTGCGAGCGGTAGACCTCCTGGACCTCGTGGACCAGGTGGACCTGCACCTGACGGGGACCCATCACGCGCAGCACCTCGTGCGGATCGGCAGCGCCCTCGAGCAGCTGCTGACCCACCTCCACGTGGTCACCGTCGGCCAGCAGACGCTCGGAGCCGTCGTCGTGCTTGAATACCCGCAGACGCTGACGCTTCGAGAGCTTGTCGTAGACAACTTCCTCGGACCCGTCATCAGGGATGATCGTGATCTTGTAGAAGCGGTCGTCGTCCTCGAGACGCACCCGGCCCGAGACCTCCGCGATCGGCGCCTTGCCCTTGGGGACACGGGCCTCGAAGAGCTCCTGAACACGCGGCAGACCACCGGTGATGTCGTCGCCCGCGACGCCACCCTGGTGGAAGGTACGCATGGTCAGCTGGGTACCGGGCTCACCGATGGACTGGGCCGCGACGATGCCGACGGCCTCGCCGATATCGACCAGCTTGCCGGTGGCCATCGAACGGCCGTAGCAGGTGGCGCAGACGCCGGTGCCGGTGGTGCAGGTCAGCACGGAGCGGACCTTCACCTCGGTGATACCGGCCTCGAGCAGCGCCTCCAGCGCGGGGTCGCCGAGGTCGGCGCCCTTCGCCACGATGACGTTGCCCTTGGCATCGACCGCGTCGGACGCCAGGGTCCGAGCGAAGGTCGAGGTCTCGACGTGCGCGTCACGGATGATCGTGCCGTCGGCCAGCTTCTCCGCGATCGGCACCAGGATGCCGCGCTCGGTGCCACAGTCCTCTTCGCGGACGATGACGTCCTGCGACACGTCGACCAGACGACGGGTCAGGTAACCCGAGTCGGCGGTACGAAGCGCCGTGTCGGCCAGACCCTTACGAGCACCGTGGGTGTTGATGAAGTACTCGAGCACGGTCAGGCCCTCACGGAACGAGGACTTGATCGGGCGCGGGATGAACTCACCCTTCGGGTTCGTCACCAGGCCCTTCATACCCGCGAGGGTACGAGTCTGGGTGAAGTTACCCGTGGCGCCGGAGTCGACGATCGTGATGATCGGGTTGTCCGGCGGGTAGTGGGTCCGCAGCGCGGCGCCCACTTCCTCGGTGGCTTCCTGCCAGATCTTGACCAGAGCGTTGTTGCGCTCGGCGTGATCGAGCGCACCACGCTGGTACTTCTTCTCGATCAGGTCCGCCATGGCCTCATAGCGTTCCATGATCTCGGGCTTCTCCGGCGGAACGAGCACGTCCGACATGGAGACGGTGACACCCGAACGCGTGGCCCAGTAGAAGCCGGCGTCCTTGAGCTTGTCGACGGTCTGCGCGACGACGATCATCGGGTAGCGCTCGGCCAGATCGTTGATGATCGTGGCCTGACGCTTCTTCGGCATCGGCTCGTTGATGAACGCGTAGTCCGCCGGAAGCAGATCGTTGAAGATCACGCGACCCAGCGTGGTCTCGGCCAGCCAGGCCTCGCCGCGCTTCCAGCCGTCCGGGAACAGCTCGGTCTCGACATCGCGTGGCGGGCGCTGCTCGGTCAGCCGCACCTTGATGGTGGACCGCACGGTCAGCTCGCCACGATCGACGGCCATCTGGGCCTCGGCGGGCGAGGAGTACACGCCGTACTCCGGCTCGTCGGTGGCCGCGGCACGGTAGGTGCCCGCACCGTCCTCGTCGAGACGGGTCAGGTAGAACAGGCCCGTCACCATGTCCAGACGCGGCATCGCCAGTGGGCGACCCGACGCCGGGGACAGGATGTTGTTCGACGACAGCATCAGGATGCGTGCCTCGGCCTGCGCCTCCGCGGACAGCGGAAGGTGCACGGCCATCTGGTCACCGTCGAAGTCGGCGTTGAACGCCTCACAGACGAGCGGGTGCAGCTGGATGGCCTTGCCTTCGACCAGCTGGGGCTCGAAGGCCTGGATGCCGAGGCGGTGCAGGGTGGGCGCGCGGTTCAGCATCACCGGGTGCTCGGCGATGACCTCTTCGAGGACATCCCACACCTGGGCACGCTGACGCTCGACCATCCGCTTGGCGGACTTGATGTTCTGCGCGTGGTTGAGATCGACCAGACGCTTCATGACGAACGGCTTGAACAGCTCGAGCGCCATCAGCTTCGGCAGACCACACTGGTGCAGCTTCAGCTGAGGACCGACGACGATGACCGAACGGCCCGAGTAGTCGACGCGCTTGCCGAGCAGGTTCTGACGGAAACGACCCTGCTTGCCCTTGAGCAGATCGCTCAGCGACTTCAGCGGGCGGTTACCCGGTCCGGTGACCGGACGGCCACGACGGCCGTTGTCGAACAGTGCGTCGACCGACTCCTGCAGCATCCGCTTCTCGTTGTTGACGATGATCTCGGGCGCACCCAGATCGATCAGTCGCTTGAGGCGGTTGTTGCGGTTGATCACGCGGCGGTACAGGTCGTTCAGGTCGGAGGTGGCGAAACGGCCACCGTCGAGCTGAACCATCGGACGCAGCTCCGGCGGGATCACCGGGACAGCGTCGAGCACCATGCCCATGGGCGAGTTGCCGTTGGTCTGGAAGGCCGCGACGACCTTCAGACGCTTGAGCGCACGCAGCTTCTTCTGGCCCTTGCCCGAGCGAATGGTCTCGCGCAGCTTCTCGGCCTCGGCGTTGATGTCGAAGTTCTCCATCAGCTTCTGGATGGACTCCGCACCCATGGCGCCGGTGAAGTACTCGCCGTAGCGGTCGACGAGCTCGCGGTAGAGCACCTCGTCGACGATGAGCTGCTGAACCGACAGCTTGGTGAAGGTGGTCCAGATCTCGTCGAGACGATCCAGCTCACGCTGCGAGCGGTCGCGCAGCTGACGCATCTCGCGCTCGCCGCCGTCCTTGACCTTGCGACGCACGTCGGACTTGGCACCCTCGGCTTCCAGCTCGGCCAAGTCGGCCTCGAGCTTCTGCGCACGAGCCTCCAGGTCGGCGTCGCGCTGATCGGCGACCGACTTCTTCTCGACCTCCATCTCGGCTTCGAGCGTGGAGAGCTCGTTGTGACGCAGCTCCTCGTCGACACCGACGATGACGTAGGCGGCGAAGTAGATGATCTTCTCGAGATCCTTCGGCGCCAGGTCGAGCAGGTAACCCAAGCGCGACGGAACGCCCTTGAAGTACCAGATATGAGTAACGGGAGCAGCCAGCTCGATGTGGCCCATCCGCTCACGACGCACCTTGGCGCGAGTTACCTCGACGCCACAGCGCTCACAGATGATGCCCTTGAAGCGGACACGCTTGTACTTGCCGCAGTAGCACTCCCAGTCCCGGGTGGGACCGAAGATCTTCTCGCAGAAGAGCCCGTCCTTCTCCGGCTTGAGCGTGCGGTAGTTGATGGTCTCCGGCTTCTTCACCTCGCCGAAAGACCACTGGCGGATGTCATCGGCGGAGGCAAGGCCGATCCGGAGTTCATCGAAGAAGTTGACGTCTAGCACGTAACTTCCTTTCCCCTATTCGGGTCGAATTCGAGCAAAAGTTCACTAGTTGTCGAGCGCGGTGCGCGGTGCGGTCGCTTCCACAGCGACCGCACCGCTAACCACCTAGTTCGCCAGATCGTCGATGGTTGCCGCTTCGTTCCTGGACAGGTTGATGCCCAGGTTCGCCGCAGCGCGCTCCAGATCCTCGTCCTCGCCGCCACCCATCTCGATCGCGGCGCCGTCCGAAGACAGCACCTCGACGTTGAGGCACAGCGACTGGAGTTCCTTGAGGAGCACCTTGAACGACTCCGGAATGCCCGGCTCCGGAATGTTCTCGCCCTTGACGATGGCCTCGTAGACCTTCACGCGACCGACCACGTCGTCGGACTTGATGGTCAGGAGTTCCTGCAGCGTGTACGCCGCGCCGTAGGCCTGCATGGCCCAGCACTCCATCTCACCGAATCGCTGACCACCGAACTGCGCCTTACCACCCAGCGGCTGCTGCGTGATCATCGAGTACGGACCGGTCGAACGGGCGTGGATCTTGTCGTCGACCAGGTGGTGCAGCTTCAGGATGTACATGTAGCCGACTGCGACCGGGTACGGGAACGGCTCGCCGGAGCGACCGTCGAACAGGGTCGACTTGCCGTTCTCGTCGACCATGCGCTCGCCGTCACGGTTGGGCAGCGTCGACGCGAGCAGACCGGTCAGCTCGTCATCCTTGGCACCGTCGAAGACGGGCGTGGCGATGTTCGAGTCGGCAGGCGCGGCCAGCATCTCCTCGGGCAGCGTGGCCGCCCAATCGGGACGAGTACCGTCCGTGGCCACGTCGATATTCCAGCCGGCCTTACCGATCCACCCGAGATGGGTTTCCAGGATCTGGCCGATGTTCATACGACGGGGCACACCGTGGGTGTTCAGGATGATGTCGACCGGCGTGCCGTCGGGCATGAACGGCATGTCCTCGATGGGGAGGATCTTGCCGATGACGCCCTTGTTGCCGTGGCGACCGGCGAGCTTGTCGCCGTCCTGGATCTTGCGCTTCTGGGCCACGTAGACGCGGACCAGCTCGTTGACACCGGGAGGCAGATCGTCGTCGTCCTCGCGTGAGAACACGCGAATGCCGATGACCTTGCCGGACTCACCGTGGGGCACCTTCAGCGAGGTGTCGCGCACTTCGCGGGCCTTCTCACCGAAGATGGCACGCAGCAGACGCTCTTCCGGGGTGAGCTCGGTCTCGCCCTTGGGCGTGACCTTGCCGACCAGGATGTCGCCGTCGCGAACCTCGGCACCGATGCGGATGATGCCGCGCTCGTCGAGGTCGGCGAGGACCTCGTCGGAGACGTTCGGGATATCCCGAGTGATCTCCTCGGCACCGAGCTTGGTGTCGCGGGCATCGATCTCGTGCTCTTCGATGTGGATCGAGGTGAGAACGTCCTCTTCCACGAGGCGCTGCGACAGGATGATCGCGTCCTCGTAGTTGTGGCCTTCCCACGGCATGATCGCGACGAGCAAGTTCTTGCCCAGCGCCATCTCACCGTTCTCGGTGCAGGGGCCGTCCGCGAGGACCTGCCCCTTCTCCACCCGATCGCCCTCGTCCACGATCGGACGCTGGTTCGAGCAGGTGCCCTGGTTCGACCGGTTGAACTTGCGCATCCGGTAGGACTTGCGGCTGCCGTCGTCGGCCATCACGGTGACGTAATCGGCCGAGACCTCTTCGACCACGCCGGGCTTCTCGTTCACGACGACGTCACCGGCGTCGACGGCTGCGCGCAGCTCCATGCCGGTACCCACGATCGGGGACTCGGAACGGATCAGCGGCACGGCCTGACGCTGCATGTTCGCGCCCATGAGGGCACGGTTGGCATCGTCGTGCTCGAGGAACGGGATCATGGCCGTCGCGACCGACACCATCTGGCGCGGCGAGATGTCCATGAAGTCGACCTGAGCCGGCGTCACGAACTCGACCTCTTCGCCCGCACGTCGGACGAGGACCTTCTCCTCGAGGAAGCGACCTTCGGCGTCGACCGGGGAGTTGGCCTGCGCGCGAACGTAGCGGTCTTCCTCGTCGGCGGTCAGGTACTTGACCTCGTCGGTGACCTTGCCGTCGACAACCTTCTGGTACGGCGTCTCGATGAAGCCGAACGGGTTGACCCGCGCGTACACCGACAGCGAACCGATCAGGCCGATGTTCGGGCCTTCCGGGGTCTCGATCGGGCACATGCGGCCGTAGTGCGACGGGTGGACGTCACGAACTTCCAGACCGGCACGCTCACGGGACAGACCACCGGGGCCGAGCGCCGACAGGCGGCGCTTGTGGGTCAGGCCCGACAGCGGGTTGTTCTGGTCCATGAACTGCGACAGCTGCGAAGTTCCGAAGAACTCCTTGATCGCCGCGACGACCGGACGGATGTTGATCAGGGTCTGCGGCGTGATCGCCTCGACGTCCTGAGTCGTCATCCGCTCACGAACGACACGCTCCATGCGGGACAGGCCCACGCGGATCTGGTTCTGGATGAGCTCACCGACGGTGCGCAGACGACGGTTACCGAAGTGGTCGATGTCGTCGATCTCGACGGGGACCTCTTCACCGCCGGGGGCGGTCATCGTGCGGTCACCGGCGTGCAGACGCACCAGGTACTCGATGGTGTCGACGATGTCTTCCTTGGTGAGAACCGAGGAGGTCACCGGCTCGTGCACGTGGATGCCGAGCTTCTTGTTGATCTTGTAACGACCGACGCGGGCCAGGTCGTAGCGCTTCTCCTTGAAGAACAGGTTCTCCAGCAGAGTCTGCGCGGACTCCTTGGTCGGCGGCTCGCCCGGACGCAGCTTGCGGTAGATGTCGAGCAGCGCCTCGTCCTGGCCGGGCGTGCTGTCCTTCTCCAGGGTGGACATCATGATCTCGGAGAAGCCGAAACGCTCGACGATCTCCTCGGTCGTCCAACCCAGCGCCTTGAGCAGCACGGTAACCGGCTGACGACGCTTGCGGTCGATACGGACACCGACGGTGTCGCGCTTGTCGACGTCGAACTCCAGCCACGCGCCGCGCGACGGAATCACGCGCACGCTGTGCAGGTCCTTCTCGGTGGTCTTGTCGATGTTGTGATCGAAGTAGACGCCCGGGGAACGGACCAGCTGCGAGACGACGACACGCTCGGTGCCGTTGATGATGAAGGTGCCCTTGTCGGTCATCATGGGGAAATCGCCCATGAACACCGTCTGGCTCTTGATCTCGCCGGTGTTGTTGTTGATGAACTCCGCGGTGACGAACAACGGCGCCGCGTAGGTCATGTCCTTCTCTTTGCACTCGTCGATGGAGGCCTTGACCTCTTCGAAGCGCGGATCAGAGAACGACAGGGACATGGACCCGGAGAAGTCCTCGATCGGAGAGAGCTCTTCGAGCACCTCCTCGAGGCCGCCTGCGAGACCGACGTCGCCGCGAGCGGCTGCCTTCTCGCGCCAGTCGGGAGTACCGACCAACCAGGCGAACGAGTCCGTTTGTAGGTCGAGAAGTCCGGGCACCTCCAAGGGCTCTCGGATCTTCGCGAACGAAACCCTCAACGGGGCTCCGGGGATACCAGCCTTGGTCTGGGTGGAGACTGCCAAGATGCGTCCTTCCAGCACCTCACGCGCGTCGCGTGGTGGTCCGCGACCGTCGCTTGTCTGCTACGAATTCCGCTGGTTACAGCCCGAACGAAACCAGAACAAGCAGCAGCGGAAGTAACACCGGAAGGGTGGAACTTTCGAGTGCGAATCAAGGTGTGGACAGGAGGCAGCCAGCGCAACGTCCAAACTTACACCCCTAGACAAGGGAGTGTCAACATACCATCCGTGTGACCGCTCGCACGGATAACGCGCCGAAGCCCCGGAACGCTGGCCGCGTCGGGTTCCCTCGGCGCCGGGCCAACTATCAGCTGGCCGCTGGTGCCCCTTAACAGCTTGTACTGCTGTAGATAGGGTGACGGTTCCCGCGCGCCTCGTCAAGTGCCGCGGGACGGTCTGTTCGCGAAGTGAGATCGCCTGGGCCGCTGGACTTCCCCGGCCTCGAACCGCGGCTATTTTACCCGCGACACGCCGTGTGCGCCAACCGGCGGGGCGGCCGGTCAGCGGCTGTTTTCCGGCCCGTAACGCAAATGAGCCCCGGCCGTGGGCCGGGGCTCATTCAGGACGTGAAAGTCGCTCAGCTGTTGATCTGGCCGTGCGGAACGGCCTTGAACGTCTCGGTGGGCTGGTCGTTGCCGCCGTAGGCCGCCATCACCTGAGTGTCGTCGGAGGAATCCAGCGACTCGCGGATCGCCACCTGTGCCGCGTGCGGCAGGGTGTGGATGATCTCGCGTACGCGTGCCTGCCGACGGAACACGGCCTGGCGGGCGGGCATACCGGGCTCGGCCTTCATCTGCGGGATGATGCCGTCGATCTCCTCGGCGCCACCGTGGTGGTGACCGGCGTCGACGAGCGCCTGCTCGCGCGCCATCTGCGCCTCGTCCTTCTCCTCCGACATACCGATCGGACCGATCATGCGGCCGTTGAGGAACTGCTTGACCACCGGCTCCTCGCTGGTGAGCAGCACCTCGCGGGGGCCGAACATCACCAGGTTGCGGCGGAAGAGCATGCCGATGTTGTCCGGCACGGTACGGGCCAGGTTGATGTTGTGGGTCACGATCAGGATCGTGGCGTCGATCTGCGCGTTGATGTTGAGCAGCAGCTGCGCCAGGTACGAGGTACGCACCGGGTCCAGACCCGAGTCGGGCTCGTCGACGAGGATGATCTGCGGGTCGAGGACCAGCGCGCGGGCCAGACCGGCGCGCTTGCGCATACCGCCGGAGATCTCGCCGGGGAGCTTGCCCTCGGCGCCGAGCAGACCGGTCAGCTCGAGCTTCTCCATGACGACACGGCGGATGTCGGATTCCGACTTCTTCGTGTGCTCACGAAGCGGGAACGCGATGTTGTCGTACAAATTCATCGAGCCGAACAGCGCGCCGTCCTGGAAAAGGACGCCGAACAGTTTGCGGATCTCGTAGAGCTCCTTGTTGGAGCAGGTCATGATGTCGGTGCCATCGATGAAGATGGACCCGCGCTCGGGTCGTAGCAGACCGATGAGCGACTTCAGGAACACCGACTTACCCGTACCCGAAGGGCCGAGCAACGCACTGACCTCACCCGAAGGGAGCGTGATCGACACGTCCTGCCAAATTCGCTGTGAACCGAAGGATTTTGTTACACCCTCGGTCCTGACCTCGACGCCCACTGCTACCTCCATTGATCCCTGCGAGCACCCCACCGGCGTTCCCGCGCGCTCACATCACGGCGGTGCGCTACGACTCTGTGGGTCCGGTCACTGTAACCCATCAGTGAGACGGGGCACACCCCTACATGACTGAAGAGTAACCTGGCGCGGTTCCTACGACCCGGATCACTTTCGCATGTCCGGACAAATAGCAAACGGGCGGCCCGGAAAGGACCGCCCGTTCACAACAACAGCACTGGTTCCGAATTACTTGACGGAAACCTTGGCGCCGGCCTCTTCGAGCTTCGCCTTGGCGGCCTCGGCGGCATCCTTGGCGACCTTCTCCAGGATCGGCTTCGGGGCGCCCTCGACCAGGTCCTTGGCTTCCTTCAGGCCCAGGCCCGAGACGATCTCACGGACCACCTTGATGACCTGGATCTTCTTGTCGCCGGCACCCTCGAGGATGACGTCGAACTCGTCCTGCTCTTCGGCGGCGTCGGCCGGCGCAGCAGCGCCACCGGCGGCGGCGACCGCGACGGGGGCAGCGGCGGTGACGTCGAAGGTCTCTTCGAAGACCTTGACGAACTCAGCGAGCTCGAGCAGGGTCAGCTCCTTGAAGGCGCCAATCAGTTCTTCGGTGCTCAGCTTTGCCATGGTGGTTCCTTTCGTGGTGTACCTCGTAGCGCATACGCACCCCGAGGCGGGTAATAGATGTCTTATTCGGCGTCAGCCGCGGGTGCTTCTTCGGCAGCAGGAGCGCCTTCGGCACTCGTGCGCTTCTCGAGCAGCGCCTGGGCGAGCCGGGCGACCTGCGAAGCGGGAGCGGCGAACAGGGCGGCAGCCTGCGAAGGCTTGGCCTTGAACGCACCGGCCAGCTTGGCCAGCAGCACCTCACGCGAATCGAGGTCAGCGATGCGCTCGACCTCGGACACGGACAGCGCGCGGCCGTCCATGTATCCGCCCTTGATGACCAGGGACTTGTTGTCCTTGGCGAACTGCTTGAGCGCCTTGGCGGCATCGACCGGCTCACCCTGGATGAAGGTGATAGCGGTCGGGCCGACGAACAGCTCGTCGAGACCCGCCACACCGGCTTCGCCGGCAGCGATCTTGACCAGGGTGTTCTTGGCGACGGAGTACGTGGCGTCGGCGCCGAGCGCACGACGCAGCTCGGTGAGCTTGCCGACCGACAGGCCACGGTATTCCGTGACAACAGTGGCCGTGGAGTTCTTGAACTGCTCCGCGATCTCCGCGACAGCGGTGACCTTTTCAGGTTTCGCCATACTTCGCCTCCTCTCTGATGTCGGTTTCGTTGGTGCACTACCGAATCAGGGGCCGGCGACAAAACGAACGCCCCGGACGCAAGGCGTACCGGGGCGCAAAATAACTTCGGCCTCAGCTCTCCCTGCGTGGGTCGCCGGCAATGTCGCCGGACCTTCGATCGACACCGTGAAATTCGGTGTCAACGACCAACGGTCTTCGGTAGAACGAATGGGTGTGGCCTTCGAGGATGTATGCACATCCCGCATGACCGTTGACCACTGTACCTGCACCTACCTCCATCTGCCAAAACGGGTCGGAAACGCTCGAATCGGGCCGAATTCATGTGTCCCAGCTCACATTCGACAGTCGAATGTGGCCGGAATCCCAGGGTAAAGGTGTTACGCGCGGTGACAGTAACCTGGTTCACTCCAATGCTATGGCAACCTCCATAGTCGCTCCACCAGTGCTGCTGGGCCGACGCCCGCAGCGATTCATCGCGCTAGTCGTCATCTGCCTGGCAGAACTGCTGGTAGTACTCGACAACACCATCGTCAACGTGGCGCTGCCGTCTATCGGCGTCCAACTCGCCACCGGCGTCTCCGGCCTGCAATGGATCGTCGACGCCTACACCCTGACCTTCGCCGGACTACTACTCGCCGCGGGCAACCTCGGCGACCGCTACGGGCGCCGTCGCATCATGATCGTCGGCCTCGTCGGCATCGCGGTGATGTCGGTCGGCGGCGCACTCGCCGATTCGATGACCCAGGTCATCGCCGCCCGCGCCGCGATGGGCATCTTCGCCGCGGCCGTCTTCCCCGCCACCCTCGCCCTGATCATCAACATCTTCACCGACCGGCGCGAACGCGCACTCGCCATCGCCGCCTGGACAGCCATGGCGGGCTTCGCCATCGCGATCGGGCCCATCTCCGGCGGCTGGCTACTCGAACACTTCAGCTGGCACTCGGTGTTCTGGATCAATGTGCCGGTGGCACTGATCGCCCTGATCGCGACCCTGATCTGGGTGCCGGAATCGCGCGCGGCGCAGGTCGGCAAGATCGACCTGGTCGGCATCGGTCTCTCGATCGCGGGCATCACGCTGGTGGTGTGGGCGATCATCGAGGCACCGCACAACGGCTGGCTCTCCCTCACCACGCTCGGCACCGCCACCCTCGGCGCCACCATGCTCGCCGGCTTCGTCACGTGGGAATTGCGCACCGCCGCACCGATTCTCGATATGCGACTGTTCCGCAATCGCCGATTCTCGTTGCCCGCCTTGGCCATCGCGATCGGCTACTTCTCGATGTTCGGATTCCTGTTCCTGATCACCCAGTATTTCCAGGGCGTGCGCGAATACACCCCACTCGAATTCGGTATCGCCTCACTGCCGTTCGCCGTCTCGGTCGCGATCGGCGCACCGGTCGCGACGCTGCTCGCGCAACGGGTCGGCACCACCGCGGTACTGGTGCTCGGCCTGCTGCTCATCGGCGCGGGTCTCTACCTGGGCGGACAGGTGACCGTCGACAGCAGTTACCTGATCGGCGTGCTGCCCTCGATGGTGCTGATGGCGTTGGGCCTCGGCATCGTGCAGGGACCGGCCACCGAGTCGATCATGTCCTCGTTGCCACTGGACGAGGCGGGCGCGGGCTCGGCCGTCAACGACACGACCCGCGAGATCGGCGGCACCCTCGGCGTCGCGGTGCTCGGGTCGATCGTGGCCTCGTACTACACCAGCCGGATCGGCGCCCGCATCGACGCGATCCCGATGGGCATCATGAACGACAACGAGAAGAGCCTGGTCAAGGCCAGTCCACTCAGCGTGCTGGAACTGCGTAAGCGCGAGCTCGCGCCGTTCTTCGAGACACAACGCGAGAACTTGATCGTCGCCATGAAGACCGCGACGCTGCAGGGCGCGCATACTGCCTCGCTGGTCGCTACCGGCGCGGTGCTGGTGTGCGCGGTGATCGTGGCCGTCTTCCTGCCGTGGAAGCCGCAGAGCGGTGAGTCGGTGCTGCTCGGCTGGCGGGACAAGACTCCCGAACAGTCCTGACAAACGCCGCGAGGGTGGGAACGCAGTGCGTTCCCACCCTCGCGGTTGCTCTAGGAGCTAGCGGTCAGCCGAAGCTCACGCATCCTCGTCGAGGAGGTTGCGGGTGCGGTTCGGGTCCACCGGGATGCCCGGTCCGGTGTTCGTCGAAACCGTGATCTTCTTGACGTAGCGACCCTTGGCGGTCGACGGCTTCACACGCAGGATCTCGTCCAGCGCGGCGCCGTAGTTCTCCACCAGCTTGGCGTCGTCGAAGGACGCCTTGCCGATGACGAAGTGCAGATTGGCCTGCTTGTCGACGCGGAAGTTGATCTTGCCGCCCTTGATCTCGTTGACGGCCTTGGTCACATCGTTGGTGACGGTGCCCGTCTTCGGGTTCGGCATCAGACCACGCGGGCCGAGGACACGCGCGATGCGGCCGACCTTGGCCATCTGATCCGGGGTGGCGATCGCGGCGTCGAAGTCGAGCCAGCCGCCCTGGATCCGCTCGATCAGGTCCTCGGCGCCCACGGCGTCGGCGCCCGCGGCCTCGGCCTCGGAAGCCTTCTCGCCCGCGGCGAACACGATGACGCGAGCCGTCTTACCGGTGCCGTGCGGCAGGTTGACGGTGCCACGGACCATCTGGTCGGCCTTGCGGGGATCCACGCCGAGACGGACGGCGACCTCGACGGTCGCGTCGGTCTTGGTGGTCGCGGTCTCCTTCGCCAGGCGCGTGGCGGCCAGCGGGGAGTACAGGTTGTCGCGATCGACCTTCTCAGCAGCGGCGAGGTACGCCTTGCTTCGTTTTGCCATGATTTTCTGTCCTTAGAGTTTCGAGTTCAGATGTGGTTGTCGGGCCTGGCCGGCCCTCCCACATGGAGCGAGATTCGCTCAGCCTGCAGTGCCTGATCGAAGGCTTCGCTACGCCTGCGTGGTTACGCTGCGCTGCCGCCTCCGGCGCTGACGCTCAGCCTTCGACGGTGATACCCATCGAACGCGCGGTACCGGCGATGATCTTCGCGGCCTGATCGAGATCAGTGGCGTTGAGATCCTCGGCCTTGGTCTTGGCGATCTCCCGGACCTGGTCCATGGTGACCTTGGCGACCTTGGTCTTGTGCGGCTCAGCGGAGCCCTTCTGCACACCGGCGGCCTTGAGCAGCAGACGAGCGGCAGGCGGGGTCTTCAGCTTGAAGTCGAACGTCCGGTCCTCGTACACCGAGATCTCGACCGGAATGACGTTGCCACGCTGCGACTCGGTCGCGGCGTTGTACGCCTTGCAGAACTCCATGATGTTGACGCCGTGCTGACCGAGCGCGGGGCCGACCGGCGGTGCCGGGTTGGCTGCGCCGGCCTGGATCTGCAGCTTGATGATCCCGGCGAGCTTCTTCTTCTTGGGGGGCATCTTTCTTCCTTGGCTTTCTGGGGTTCGGTTCCTTACGGTTGCCGTAAGCCTCGTATCCGCGCACGACTAGGCCCCGACAGGTACTGCGGGGAAGTCAGAACACGAACCATCACACTCTACTTGACATAGGTCATGACCTAGCAATCGGGTGGCGACCAGCACAAACGTGAAACGGCACCGCCGGTGAGCGGTGCCGTTTCGCGAAAGCGGTGAAACTCAGATCTTGGAGACCTGGGTGAAGTTCAGCTCGACCGGGGTCTCGCGACCGAAGATCGACACGAGCACCTTGAGCTTCTGCTGCTCGGCGTTGACCTCGGAGATCGACGCGGGCAGGGTCGCGAACGGGCCGTCCATGACGGTGACCGACTCGCCGACCTCGAAGTCGACCTCGATGGTGGGCTTGCCCGAAGCCGAGCTACCGGCATCCGAACCACCGGCGGCGGCCGCGGCGGCCTTCTTCTGCGCCTGCGCACCGGCTGGGACCAGGAACTTCACGACCTCGTTGATGGTCAGCGGGGTCGGCTTGGCGCCGGGGCCACCGCCGGTCATGCCGACGAAGCCGGTGACGCCGGGGGTGTTGCGAACCGCGCCCCACGACTCGTTGTTCAGTTCCATCCGGACCAGGATGTAGCCCGGCAGCACCTTACGGTTGACGTTCTTCTTCTGGCCGTTCTTGATCTCGGTGACCTCTTCGGTCGGCACCTCGACCTGGAAGATGTAGTCCTCGAGGCCGAGGTTCTGCACACGGGTCTCGAGATTGGTCTTGACCTTGTTCTCGTAGCCCGCGTAGGAGTGCACGACGTACCAGTCGCCGGGCACGCGGCGCAGCTTGGTCTTCATCGACTCGATCGGGTCGGCCTCGGGGTCGTCCTCGGTGGCGACTTCTTCGATCACGGTTTCGTCGACGACAGCCTCTTCGGCAGCGGCTTCGTCGGTGTCGGCGAGCTCGGCGGCCTCGACCTCGTCGGTGGCGTTTTCCGCCACGACAGTGTCGTCAACCGGGAACTCGTCGTTGGTGTCGTTCTCCGGGGTGCTCACTGAGGCACTCGCTTCCTGTGTCGTCACGTACATCCTCTGGGCCGGGTCGGGCGCGCGGAGGCACACTCCGCCGTTCCGGCCCGCGATCGGCTACCGGCGTGGGTGTCGGCGATCAGCCGAACAGCCAGTCGACACCCTTGACGAACGCTACGTCGATCCCGGCGATGAACGCGACCATGAAGACCACGAACACCAGAACGACGGTCGTATAGGTGACCATCTGCTTCCGGTTGGGCCAGATCACCTTGCGCAGTTCCGCGATGACCTCTCGCAGGAACTTGAGCAGCCGCTTGAACGGGTTGCCCGTGCCGGCAGACTTGTCTGCCTTCCGCGATGCCGACGGCCGATCGAGCGTGGCCACCGAGCCGTTGTCTGCCGGAGCATCCGACGCGCGCACACGACGAGCAGACCGCTTGCCACTCGGTCGAGTGGCAGCGGCGGTGTCCTCGCCGTCTTCGCGAGTATCCCGCTCGTCGCTCACGTCGATCCTCTCTCGTCGCTGGCATTCAGGGCAGGGGCGACAGGACTTGAACCTGCAACCTGCGGTTTTGGAGACCGCTGCTCTGCCAATTGAGCTACGCCCCTTCGGTTGGACCAGCCTGAGCTGTAGTGCCCAACCACATTCGATATTCGGTTGTCTCCAGTGTCACACAACACGCGCGCCGCTTCCATGAGGGGTTAACCCCTCGGGAAGATCAGCGCGCAGCACCTCATGACCCCAGAGACCCGACTATACGTCACCGCGCGCGGTTATCGCCAATCCGGGACACTCGACCAGGTCAGGACAGCTGAACGGTTGCCGTGGCGCGACCGAAGATCTTTTTGCCCGCCGATTTCGCCGTGATGGCGACCACGGCGGTGCGGGTCTGCGGGTCGACCGATTTCACCTTGCCGGTGTATTCGACCTCGGCCGGGACGTCGGAACCGACATAGACCGGGCTGGTGAAGCGGACGTTGTATTCCTTCACCGCACCGGGATCGCCCAGCCACGAGGTGACGAAACCGCCGCCGAGGCCCATCGTGAGCATGCCGTGCGCGACCACATTGTCCAGGCCGACCAGCTTCACGACCTCGTCGCTCCAGTGGATCGGGTTGGCGTCGCCGGACACGCCCGCGTAGTTGACGAGGTCGCCACGGGTGAGTCGCGCCACGCGCGCGGGCAGTTCGTCGCCGACCGACACGCTGTCGAAGGACAGGGCGTGCACGCTGACCGTCGGCTCCGGCTGCTTGGTGACCGGGTCGACGGCGCTGCCGACGGAAAGCTCGGACGGTGCGTGGTGGGTGGGCTCCTCCTCGCCGAGGCCGTGCATGAGCACATTGCGCACCGCGTCCGACATCCGTGGGTCGATGTCACCACCGCTGCGGCCGATCAGGGTGGTGTAGGTGGTGAGCACCAACTCGTCGTCCTGGGCGGTGACGATGTTCTTGGTCACGATGATGTCGCCGCCGAAAGCCTGGCGGAAAGAATGCAGATACACATCGCAGGTCAACTGGTCGCCGACCCTGATCGGGCGGTGAAACTCCAGGATCTGGTCGGTCTGCATGATCTGACTCAGGTCGTACCCGGTCACGATCTGTTCGAACAGTTTGCGCTGGGCGAGGATGCCGACCAGCGAGATGAAGGTGAGCGGGGCGACCAGGCCCTGGTGGCCGTACTCGCGCGCGATGTCCTCTTCCCAGTGCACCGGGTGGTAGTCCTGCACCGCACGGGCGTATTCGCGCACCTTCTCGCGGCCGACCTCGTAGTAGTCGTCGACGCGATAGTGGTGGCCGACCATCGACGCCGCGTGGGCGGCGGGATCGAATTCGGCGGCTGCGGCAGGGACCGCTTCGTGAGTTCCGGTGTTCACTGTCACAACGTGGACCTTACTCACCTGTAAGACAGCACCGAAGTCGACCGGTGCAAAACGTGACCTGTCCGAGTAGTGTATCGGCCCCGAACTTCGCATGAACTTACCGGGAAAAGCACAAAGGCCGGACTCTCGTCCGGCCTTCGGCAGATGCTGTTGAAAACTAGCGCGACTCGCGGTGCGCCCGGTGGGTTCCGCAGTTCGGGCAGAACTTCTTGAGCTCGAGGCGATCCGGGTCGTTACGCCGGTTCTTCTTGGTGATGTAGTTGCGGTGCTTGCACTCGTCGCAGGCCAAGGTGATCTTTGGCCGGACATCGGTGGACTTCGCGGCCACGATTTGCCTTCTTTCCGGTCTGGGCTGAGTTGAAATTGGTAGCGATGGCCGGACTTGAACCGGCGACACAACGATTATGAGTCGTTTGCTCTACCAACTGAGCTACACCGCCACGGCGGACTAATATCCCGATGATGCCGCGGTTAGCCGCTCACCACCGGCAATCCGGCGAGCCCCCTAACGGAATCGAACCGTTGACCTTTTCCTTACCATGGAAACGCTCTACCGACTGAGCTAAGGGGGCATGACAACGTGGCACAGAGTCTGTATCGGCAAGCCGATCAGCGTGACCCCGTGCTCCGGCGTCCTGAACGAGATTACACACTCGCACCCGACACCACCAAATCGGCAGCTCAAGGCCCGTTTTCACGGCATCGAAACCGGTCTGGCACGTGGTTCCTCACGAGGCTACCTCGGTTGTGTGCCGGGCGACCCCCTCGAACCAAAGAACCCCGCCGATCTTCATGATCGACGGGGTTCGAGGTGGCAGATGTAGGATTCGAACCTACGTAGGCATAAGCCGACGGATTTACAGTCCGCTCCCATTGGCCGCTCGGGCAATCTGCCGTGTGCGCCGTTTCCGGTGCGCTGAGCAGCTTACAACGTACCCACCCGGACTATCAAAACGCCTGCACAGACCCCCTGCGAGCACCGGTTGGCCGCCTATGCGGGTACAACTGTCTCGGTGGCCGGTAGAACCCCGGCCGGAGTTCGCCGGACCTTCACAGGACAGGAGCGCAGTGTGGCTGATTCGTCATTCGACGTCGTGAGCAAGGTCGATCGCCAGGAGGTCGACAACGCTCTGCATCAGGCGGAGAAGGAGCTGAACTCGCGCTATGACTTCAAAGGCACCGATGCGTCCATCGCGTGGTCGGGCGAGGAAGCCATTGTGCTGACCGCCAATGCCGAGGAGCGGGTGCAGGCGGCGCTCGACGTCTTCAAGGAGAAGCTGATCCGTCGCGATATCTCGCTCAAGGCGTTCGACGCCGGCGAGGCGCAGCCCTCGGGCAAGGTGTTCAAGATCACCGGCACGCTGGTGCAGGGTATCGACACCGAGAAGGCCAAGAAGATCTCGAAGAAGATCCGCGACGAGGGCCCCAAGGGCGTGAAGGCGCAGATCCAGGGCGAGGAGCTGCGAGTAAGCAGCAAGAAGCGTGATGATCTGCAGGAAGTGATCTCGCTGCTCAAGGGCGAGGATTTCGGCATCGCCCTGCAGTTCGTCAACTACAGATAATTCAGCGGCTGGTGCCGCGGGTTCGCGGCCCCCGTGTGCCTCACGGTCGAGGACCGATACTGCGCCTGCGGCGTTCCGTCTCGGCCCTCGACCGCGAGGCGGGCCGCGAACCGTGGCGGTCAGTGCTGATGGGTATCGCCCCTGGCCAGGTCTTCGAGGCGCTTGATTCGTTCGTCCATCGGGGGGTGGGTGGAGTACCAGCGGGCGACGCGGTCGCCCGCGCGGAACGGGTTGGCGATCATCAGGTGCGATTCGCTGGTGATCTTCGGGTCCGGCGGCAGCGGGGCCGCCTGCACGCCGCGTTCGATCTTGCGCAGGGCCGAGGCCAGGGCCAGTGGGTCGCCGGTGAGTTCGGCCCCGGACTGATCGGCCTGGTATTCCCGCGATCGTGAGACCGCCATCTTGATCAGGCCCGCCGCGATCGGGCCGAGCAACGAGACCAGCAGCACCCCGACGATGTTCGGGCCGTTTCCGTCTCTGCTGCCGAACGAGCTCGCGAAGAACGCCATGTTCGCCAAGCCGGTGATAACCGAGGCCATCGCGCCCGCCACCGACGAGATCAGGATGTCGCGGTTGTAGACGTGGGACAGCTCGTGCCCGAGCACCGCCCGCAGTTCCCGTTCATCGAGCAGTTGCAGAATGCCGCTGGTACAGCAGACCGCGGCGTGCCGCGGGTTGCGGCCGGTCGCGAACGCGTTGGGGGCGCTGGTCGGGCTGATGTAGAGCCGGGGCATCGGCTGGCGCGCGGTCGTGGCGAGTTCGCGCACGATGCGGTACATGACCGGCGCCTCGAGTTCGCTCACCGGTTGCGCGTGCATCGCCTTCAACGCCAGCTTGTCGCTGTTGAAGTAGGCGTAGGCGTTCATGCCGACGGCCAGCACGATCGAGATGACGAGGATCGTCGGGCTGCGGAACATCGCCCCGATGGCGACGATCAGCGCCGACATCCCAACCATCAAACCGAAGGTTTTGATCCCATTGGGCATGAATGAGCAACGCGAATCGAGAGCCGAAAGTTCCGAGGAGAAGACGCCTCGACCTTCCGTCTCAGCCCACGCGTTCGATGGTGTAGCGGACCAGCCGGGTGAGGGCGTCGTTGG
Organism: Nocardia salmonicida NBRC 13393; assembly: GCF_001613085.1. Taxonomy (GTDB): domain Bacteria; phylum Actinomycetota; class Actinomycetes; order Mycobacteriales; family Mycobacteriaceae; genus Nocardia; species Nocardia salmonicida. Next base: position 55,616 of record NZ_BDBR01000032.1, on the reverse strand, counting down.
CGGGGCCTGCCGGCAAGGCCGCGAGTTCGGTGTCGGCGAGGTCGGCGTATTCAGCGAGCTTTTCCTTGGCCAGCGCCATGCCGGGTGAGCGGCGCAGCAGTTCCAGTGCCTCGTCGACCTCGGCATCGGTTTCCAGCGGGCGGGCCAGCAGCGTGCGCAGGCGGTCGCCGTCGGCGCTGATCTCGCGCAGGGCGTAGAGCACCGGCAGGGTGTGTACGCCTTCGCGCAGGTCGGTGCCCGGCGTCTTGCCCGACTGCTCGGCCGAGGACGAGATGTCGATGATGTCGTCGGAGATCTGGAAGGCGGTGCCGACGGCGTCGCCGAGGCGGGCCAGGCGTTCGACATGTTCCAGACCCGCACCGGAGAAAGTGCCTCCGAAGCGGCCGGCGGCGGCGATGAGCGAGCCGGTCTTCTCCCACACCACGCGCAGGTAGTGCTCGACCGGATCCTGGGTCTGCTTGGCGCCCATGGTTTCCCGCATCTGGCCGGTGACCAGCTCGGCGAAGGTCTCGGCGATGATGCGCACCGCGTCGGGGCCGAGGGTGGAGGTCAGGCGCGAGGCGTGGGCGAACAGGTAGTCGCCCGCCAGGATCGCGATGCTGTTGCCCCACCGCGAGTTGACGCTCTCCGCACCGCGGCGCTGGGACGCCTCGTCCATGACGTCGTCGTGATAGAGCGTCGCGAGGTGCACCAGTTCCACGACCGTGCCTGCGGTGACCAGCGCCGGATCGGTGGGATTGGGGCCGAGCTGGCCGGTGAGCACGGTGAACAGCGGCCGGAACCGCTTGCCGCCTGCCCTGGCCAGGTGCAGCGCGGCTTCCTGCAGGAATTCCGCGCCGTCGGAGAGTTCGTCGACGAGCAGTTTCTCGACCGCGGCCAGTCCGTCGCGCACGATGACAGCGAGTTCGGGATCGACAAGATCTACCCCGGCAACCACGGTGCTCTCGTCGCTCACAGCCGATGTGCTCATTATCTTCTCCCAGCGATGCGTCCGACCCCGACGGGTAGCAACCTAGCGTGTTCCGGCACTATGGCCGATGAACCCCGTCACACAGTGACAATTCCCGGTGTACCCGACACTCTCGCACAGCGGCCGACAGTGCCAGTATTGAGCCATGGGTTCACCGGATCTCACCCCTGCCGACCGCGCTCCCCTGCCTGCCACCGTCGAGGTACTGGTGGTCGGGGCAGGGCCCGCCGGTTCCGCGTCGGCGGCTTGGGCCGCGCGCGCCGGACGCGATGTGTTGCTGCTCGATTCGGCGGTTTTCCCGCGCGACAAGACCTGCGGCGACGGGCTGACGCCGCGCGCCACCGCCGAACTGGAGCATCTGGGTCTGGGCGAATGGTTGCGCGCGCACACGGTGAACCACGGCCTGCGGATGGCGGGTTTCGGCAAGGAATCGCTGCTGCCGTGGCCGGGCGGGTCGTTCCCCACCTACGGAAGTGCCGTTCCACGAACCGAACTCGACGACAAGCTGCGCGAGACCGCGATCAAATCCGGTGCGCGGATGGTCGACGGCGCGAAGGTCACCGAGGTCCTGCGCGAAGGCGAACAGGTCACCGGCGTGTCGGTGCGTATCGGCGAGAACACCCACACGGTGCGCTGCCGGGTGCTGGTGGTGGCCGACGGCGTGCGCTCCCCCGTCGGAAAGCAGTTGGGCCGCACCTGGCATCGCCGCTACGCCTACGGCACGGCGGCCCGCGCCTACATCAAGTCCGGCCGTAGCGACGACCAGTGGATTTCCTCGCACCTGGAACTGCGCAACGCCGCCGACGAACTGGTGCCCGGCTACGGCTGGATCTTCCCGCTCGGCAACGGCGAGGTGAATATCGGCGTCGGCTCGCTGGCCACCGAGGCGCGGCCCTCGCACGTCGCGCTCAAGCCGCTGCTCGAGCACTACACCCGGCTACGCCGCGAGGAGTGGGAACTCGAGGGCGAACTGCGCGCGGTGGCCTCGGCACTGCTGCCGATGGGTGGTGCGGTCTCGAACGTGGCGGGCCCGAACTGGGTGCTGGTCGGTGACGCCGCCGGCTGCGTGAACCCCCTCAACGGCGAAGGCATCGACTACGGCCTGGAGGGCGGGCACATGCTCGCCGACCTGCTCGACGAGCCCGATCTGAGCCAGGCGTGGCCGCAGCTGCTGCGCGACCACTACGGACGCACCTTCTCGGTGGCGCGCAGGCTCGCCGGTCTGGCCACCCAGCCGAGGATGGTCCCGCTCGGTGGGCCGCCGGTGATGCGCTCGAAGTATCTGCAGCGCACGGCGGTTCGTGTGATGGGCAATCTGGTGACCGACGAGGACCTCGACCTCACCGCCCGCGCCTGGCGTGCCGCGGGACGAGCCTCGCTCCGCGCCGACGAACTCCCGCCGTTCAGCTGATGACCGAGCGCGGGCGAGCGTCGTGAGCGGGGCGGGGCGTCGTCCGGTGCTCGCCCTGCTGCCGCACCTGCGCAAGGCTCGCGACCTAGTCGACCGGCAGTACGCCGAACCGCTCGACCTGGACGAACTCGCCCGCGCCGCAGGTGTTTCCAAGTATCACTTCCTGCGCGCGTTCGCCGCTGTGTACGGGCGCACACCGGCGGTGTATCTGGCCGAACGGCGGATCGAGCGGGCGCAGGATCTGTTGCGGTCGACCAACCTGACCGTCACCGAGGTGTGCATGATGGTCGGCTATTCGAGCCTCGGCTCGTTCAGCGCCAAGTTCCGTCAGCTCGTCGGGGTCTCGCCGAGCGAATATCAGGCGAAATTCGCCGACGGGGCCCCGCACATTCCGGGCTGCTACGTCTTCATGCACGGGCTCTCCGACCGCGTCCGCCGCGACACCGCAATTTCGGAGAAGCCGGACGGCACCGCGCGGCCATAGCCTGCAACCATGACACCGATCACGAACGTTTCCCTGGTCACCGTGTACGTCACCGATCAGGATGCCGCCAAGCAGTGGTACATCGACAAGCTCGGCTTCGTCGAATCCGCGGATGTGAGCATGGGCGACAACGGGTTCCGCTGGGTCACCATCGCCCACCCCGATCATCGCGAGCTCGAGGTGACGCTGATGGTGCCGGGGCCACCGCTCACCGACGACCTCGCCGACGCGATCCGGCGGGCACTGGCCGACGGCACCCACGGCGCCCTCGGGCTGCGCACCGCCGACTGCCAGAAGACCTACGAAGAACTCACGGCCAAGGGGGTCGAGTTCATTCAGCCACCGTCCGAACGCCCGTACGGCACCGAGGCGATCATCCGCGACAACTCGGGCAACTGGCTGGTTCTGGTCGAGAATCGCGGCTGAGGCGAGGGTGCCGCTCGCCGGAGCGGCACCCGTCGCACCGGCTCAGAGCTTGGCGAACCAGTTCTCGATGAACTTGCGTTCACTGTGCAGGACGCGCTGATGCAGCTGCTCGGCCAAGGGCTCGATGGCGCCGCCGACCAGGGGAACCTTGACCTTTACGGTGCCGACGACCTCGATTTCGCTGCCCTCGGCGGTGGGGCGCAGTTCGTAGGTGCCCGACATCTCGGTGGTGATGCCGCTGGTGTTGCCAGTGAAACTGCCCTTGGCGGTCTCGCCCTGCAGCGGCTGCCAGTTGTCGGTGCGCACCAGCACGAGATCGCTCTTGAGCACCTTGCGCACGAGGGCGGGAACCTTGTCTTTACCTGGCGTTTCGGTCATATGGATGGTGATCGAGTCGGGGCCGTCGGGATGGGAGAGTTCGATGGTCGCGGTCTCGGCGGCGGCGAAACGCGCCTGCCAGACAGCATCGTCGACAAGTGCCCGGTGAAGCTCTTCGACCGGGACGGTATAGGGCACGGTGAAGCTGAATTTGCGGGACATGCCGAAAATGCTAGGCGTATTCGCTGTGCCAGGCTGCGGCAGTCCGTTGTTCTCGGTCGCCTCGTTCCGGAGCGGCACCAGCCGCCGGGATAACAGCCGGTACTGTGTGGCGGGTGTCGGAAACCAGCCTGTCAGAGCGGCGGAACAAGCGCCTGCGACGGGTTCGGGTGTGGGTGGTCGGTGCGGCTGCCGTGGTCAGCGTGCTGATGGTGCTGCTGGTACTCGCGGCTTGGCGCAACGATTTCGAGATCGAGCGCCATCGCGGCGTGACCTCCGGCGAAGTGCTTTCCGCGGGCCGGTTGCGCTCGGCGGTGACCTACGTGACGCCCGACAGCGTGACCCATAATCCGAAGGTCGGCATCCTGTACCCGACGAACCTGACCGCTGGTCAACGGATCAACGTGGAGTACAGCACGCGCGATCCCGACCTGGTCCGGGTGGCCGGGCGCGATGCGCGGGTGGCGATCATCCCGGCGGCGTCGGTGATCTTCGTGGCGTGGGCGATGGCTCTGCCGGTGCTGTGGATCGTGCGCCGCAAGCAGCGCGAGTTGTAACTTCGCTTGCTGTTCGTCCCGGCTTCACGTCGGTGTGGGTGTGGCGCGCGGTGTGGCGGTCACCCTGAGAGAGTGCGCGTAGCCATCGTCTCGGAGTCTTTCCTGCCGAACATGAACGGCGTCGTCAACTCCGTGCTTCGGGTGTTGGACCACCTGGACCAGCACGGGCACGACGCGATGATCGTGGCGCCCGATACCCTGCGCGGCGCCCCACCGGCACCACGTTTTCACGGCCGCTTCCCGGTGCACCGCGTGCCCGCGATGATGGTGCCGAAGGTGAGTTCGCTGCCGGTGGGTCTGCCGCAACCGGGAATCACCGCGGCCATCGCCGATTTCGATCCCGATGTGGTGCACCTGGCCTCGCCGTTTCTGCTCGGCGCCGGCGGGCTCGCCGCGGCGACGCGGTTGGATCTGCCGACCGTCGCGGTGTATCAGACCGATGTGGCGGGGTTCGCCAAGAGCTACGGGCTCGGGTTGGCCGCGCGGGCCGCGTGGGCATGGACGCGCCGGATTCACGAGGGCGCTACCCGCACGCTGGCGCCGTCGTCGGCGGCCGCGCACGACCTCGCCGAGCACGGCATCCCGCGAGTGCATCGGTGGGGCCGTGGCGTGGATATCGCCCGGTTCAACCCGGCCGCGCGCAGTGCCGAGTTGCGGGCGAGCTGGCTGGGGTCGAGTGAGCGACTAGTCGTGGGGTTCGTGGGCAGGCTCGCGCCGGAAAAGCACGTGGAGCGGCTGGCCGCGCTGGCCGGTGACCCGTCGATCCAGCTCGTCGTGGTGGGCGACGGACCGGAACGGGCACGACTGCGCAGGTTGATGCCGGACGCGGTGTTCACCGGCGAGCTGGGTGGAAGCGAGTTGGCCACGCACTACGCCAGCCTGGACGTGATGGTGCATCCCGGCGAGCACGAGACGTTCTGCCAGGGCGTGCAGGAAGCGCTGTCCTCTGGCGTGCCGGTGATCGGGCCCGACGCCGGTGGGCCACGGGACCTCGTCTCCCATTGCCGCAACGGGTACCTGCTGCCGGTCGACCGGTTCACGGAATTGCTGCCGAGCGCGGTGTCGGCCCTGCGTGATGCCGGGCAGCGCGGGTTGTTCGCGGCGGCGGCACGCAAGTCGGTGCTGCACCGCACCTGGCCCGCAGTCTGCACCGAGCTGATGGGCCACTACGCCGATGTCACCGGGATGCGCGCGCGATTGCCACGGTCGGCCTGAGTGGTGAAACCCACCCGCGCTATCGCGCCGAAAAAACTCTAAGCTCGGTTCGTGGCGACAACAGAGCAGCGAGAACCGATTCGGGCTTCGCTGGACAAGCAACCCCACGAGGTCGCGTCGATGTTCGACGGTGTGGCGAAGCGCTACGACCTCACCAACACGGTCATCTCCGGTGGCCAGGATCGGTACTGGCGGTGGGCGACGCGACGTGCCCTCGGGCTGCGGCCCGGCGAGCGGGTCCTCGACCTGGCCGCGGGCACGGGCGTCTCGACGGTGGAGCTCGGCAAGTCCGGCGCCTGGTGCGTGGCCGCCGACTTCTCCCAGGGCATGCTCTCGGCGGGCCGGTTCCGGCAGGTACCGATGGTGGCGGGTGATGCGATGGCCCTGCCGTTCGCCGACGATTCGTTCGACGCGGTGACCATCTCGTTCGGGCTGCGCAATGTCGCCGACATCGATGTGGCACTGCGCGAGATGCTGCGGGTGACCAAACCGGGCGGACGGGTGGTGGTTTGCGAGTTCTCCACGCCGGTGTTCGGGCCGTTCCGCACCGTGTACATGGAGTACCTGATGAGGGCCCTGCCCCGGGTTGCGCGCGCGGTGAGTTCCAACCCCGACGCGTACGTATACCTGGCCGAGTCGATCCGCGCGTGGCCGAACCAGCGCAGGCTGGCCCGCCGGATCGCGGACGCCGGCTGGGACTCGGTGCAGTGGCGTGACCTCACCGGTGGCGTGGTGGCACTGCACCGTGGCTACAAATTGAGCTGAAACGCCCTCGACAGCCGGGGTGAGTCCCGTCACCCCGGTTCGTCCGCGGTTACCTGCCCGCCGCTCGGAATGCGCCCTGATCAGGGGCGATATCCGGGCCGGTTCCTCACAGTCGGGATTTCGACTTGTGAGGTCGATTGTCACCTGGACATAACGTTCGGTAAATCGAGCGCAACGACCGATGCGGATGATCGAGTCATGACAGGCGAAGCGGATGGCCGCGGCACGGACACTGTGCGTACACAGTGCTCGTATTGCGGCGTCGGCTGCGGCATAGACGTCCAGACAAAGACCGATCAGTCTGGCGCGCGATTGATCGCCAAGGTCAGCGGCGACAAGTTGCATCCGGCGAACGCGGGCAGACTGTGCACCAAGGGCGCCACCCACGCGGAGATGATGGCCGCACCCGGCCGAATGGACACCGCCTACCGGCGCCCCGAACGCGGCCAGGTCCCGGTCCCGCTGCCGGTCGACGAGGCCGTGCACGAAACGGCCACCCGCCTGCGCGCGATCCTCGACGAGCACGGCCCCGACGCGATCGCCCTCTACGTCTCCGGACAGATGTCGCTGGAAGCCCAATACCTGGCCACCAAACTGGCCAAGGGCTACCTGCGGACCAAGCACATCGAAGCCAACTCGCGCCTGTGCATGGCCAGCGCGGGCACCGGCTACAAGCAGTCGCTCGGCGCGGACGGTCCGCCCGGTTCCTACGACGATTTCGAACACGCCGACCTGTTCCTGGTCAGCGGCGCGAACATGGCCGACTGCCACCCGATCCTGTATCTGCGCATGGCCGACCGGCTCAAGGCAGGCGCCAAGCTGATCGTGGTCGACCCACGCCGCACCGATACCGCCGCCCGCGCCGATCTGTTCCTGCAGATCGCACCGGGTACCGACCTCGCCCTGCTCAACGGACTGCTGCACCTGCTGGTCGCCGACGGCGCGATCGACACCGCGTTCATCGCCGAGCACACCGAGGGCTGGGAAGCGATGCCCGAGTTCCTCGCCGACTATCCCCCGGCCCGCGTCGCCGAGTTGACCGGCCTGGCCGAGGCCGATATCCGCACCGCGGCCACGATGATCGCCGAGGCGGGCGAGTGGATGTCGCTGTGGACGATGGGGCTCAACCAGTCCACGCACGGCACCTGGAACACCAACGCTCTGGTCAACCTGCACCTGGCGACCGGCACCATCTGCAGGCCGGGCAGTGGGCCCTTCTCGCTCACCGGCCAGCCCAACGCCATGGGTGGCCGCGAGATGGGCTATATGGGCCCCGGCCTGCCCGGCCAGCGCAGCCTGCTCTCCCCCGCCGACCGCACCTTCGTCGAAACCGCGTGGGACCTGCCCGAGGGCACCCTGCGCTCCGAGTCGGGCCCCGGCACCATCGACATGTTCCGCGGCCTGGCCGACGGCGAGATCAAGGCCGCGTGGATCATCTGCACCAATCCCGTTGCCACCGTGGCCAATCGCAAAACCGTGATCGCGGGTCTCGAAGCGGCCGAGTTGGTCGTCGTGCAGGATGCCTACGCCGAGACCGCGACCAATGCCTACGCCGATCTGTTGCTGCCTGCCGCGCTGTGGGCCGAAGCCGATGCGGTGATGGTGAATTCGGAGCGCAACGTCACCCTGCTGCAACAGTCGGTCGACCCGATCGGCGACGCGCGACCGGACTGGCTGCTGATCGCCCAGGTCGCCACGGCCATGGGTTTCCCCGGCTTCGACTTCACCTCCAGCGCCGAGGTGTTCGACGAGGTGCGGCAGTTCACCAATCCGGCCACCGGCTACGACCTCAGCGGTATGAGCTACGAGCGACTGGCACAAGGCCCGATGCAGTGGCCGTGCAAGGACGCCGACACACCGCGCAACCCGATCCGCTATGTCAACGACGGCACCCACCAGCCGTTGCATGTGGCGGATGACGGCACCACCCCGCGGCTCGCGTTCGCCACCCCGAGCAGGCGCGCGGTGTTCTTTCCTCGTCCCCATCTGCCCGCCGCCGAACTGCCCGACGACGACTACCCCTTCCTGCTGAATACCGGTCGGCTGCAACATCAGTGGCACACCATGACCAAGACGGGCAAGGTGACCAAGCTGACCAAGCTGACCGGGGAACCGTTCGTCGAAGTGCATCCCACCGATGCCGAACGACTCGATCTGAAGCCGGGCGATCAGCTCGAGATCGCGTCGCGCCGGGGCCGGGCTGTGCTGCCGGTGCGCATCAGCGACCGGGTGCGACCTGGTGATTGTTTTGCTCCCTTCCACTGGAATGACGAACAGGGCGAATATCTGACGATCAACGCGGTGACCAATGACGCGGTGGATCCGGCCTCGTTGCAGCCGGAGTTCAAGGCGTGCGCGGTGGCACTGCGCCGGGTCGGCCCCGCCGCCACTCCCGAGCACGCGCCCGCCCAGCCCGCACAGCTGCCCGCCCAACCGGCCGCGCATCCACTGGCCGGAATTCTCGGCCTCGATGCCGGGACCTCGCCCACGCTCAGCGAGACCGAGCGCATCTACCTCGGCGGTTATCTCGCCGCCCTGCAGTCGCTGCCGGTGACCGGGCAACCGGTGCTGCCGGTGAGCGCACCGTTGTCGACACAGTCACGCCTGTGGGTCGACGGTCTGCTGGCCGGCATGTACTCCCGCACTGTCGGCGCCATCGCCGCCGAAGCGACCGACAGCCCAGCGCCCCACCCGGTCACCGTGCTGTGGGCCTCCCAGACCGGCAATGCCGAAGAACTGGCCGCCACCGTCGCGGCCCGGCTCTCGGAAGCCGGCCTCACGCCGTCGTTGCTCGATATGGATTCGTGCGAGCTGACCTCGATCACCGGTGACGTCCTCATCATCACCAGCACGTTCGGTGACGGTGGGCCGCCGGACAACGGTGCCGACTTCTGGACCAGGCTCGAAGACAGCATCATTCGCCTCAACGGCGTTCGCTACGCGGTATTCGCGCTCGGCGACTCCTCCTACGACGATTTCTGTGGCCATGGCCGCAAACTCGACACACTGTTCGCCGAACGCGGCGCTAAGCGACTGCTGCCGAGGGTCGACAGCGAACCCGATTTCGCCGATGTCGCCGATCAGTGGCTCGATGATGCTCTGGTCGCGGTCATCAGCGGATCACCCGACGGCGGCGGTCCGGCAGGCGGCGCCGCACGAGGGCGCGAGGGTTCGCTCGTTGGCGCAACGAATGGCGGAGACCCGCTCGGCACCAATGGTGTTGCCCTGCAAGTGAACTCGTCCCACATGATGCCGTCACCGGCCGGGCGCGGTGGCACGACCGTGCTCGACCGGCAGCTCGCGCCGGCCCCCTCCCGGACGCAGCGCCTCACCGCCGCTCCGTTCACCCGCCAGTCCCCGGTCCGCGCCACCCTGATGCGCAACGAGATCCTGAGCGCGCCCGGTTCGCCGAAAGAGGTGCGGCGCTTCGGTTTCGACCTCCACGACCTCGATGCCGGGTACGAAGTAGGCGATTCGCTGGGCGTGCTGCCCGCCAACTGCCCCGACCTCGTCGACGAATGGCTCGCCTGCACCGGGCTCGACGGTCGGCGCACGATCGAAGTCGACGACCGCGAACTCACGCTCACCGATGCCCTGCGCACGCACTACGACATCACCAAGGTGAGCCAGGATCTGCTCGGCTTCATCGGCGAGCGCAACCCACACCCGCAGCTGGCCAAGCTGCTGCGCCGCGACAACCGCAATGAGCTCGCCTCTTACCTGTGGGACCGCCAGGCCGTCGATGTGCTGCGCGACTTCCCGGTGCGGACCGATCTCGTCGACTGGCTGGGAGCACTGAAAAAGCTGCAACCCCGGCAGTATTCGATCTCCTCGAGCCCGTTGACCACCCCAGACGAGGTGCAGCTGACAGTGGGCGTGGTCCGCTATGGCGATCCGGTGGGCACCTCGGCGCGGCGTGGTGGGGTGTGCTCGACGTTCCTGGCCGACCGGGGCACCACGGAGGTCCCGATCTTTCTGCAGCGGGCACCGCATTTCCGTCCGCCGCTGGATCCGAATGCCCCGATGATCATGGTGGGGCCGGGTACCGGCATCGCTCCTTTCCGCGGATTCCTGCACGAGCGGCGGGCCATCGGCGCGACCGGCCGCAACTGGTTGTTCTTCGGCGACCAGCACGCCGCCCAGAACTTCTACTACCGCGCCGAGCTCGAAGACATGTTCCGCTCCGGCTTCCTCACCCGCCTCGACTTGGCCTTCTCTCGCGATCAGCGCGAGCGGGTCTATGTCCAGCATCGGATGATCGAGCACGGCGCCGAGTTGTGGTCGTGGCTGCGCGACGGCGGCCACTTCTACGTCTGCGGTGACGCCGCCCGGATGGCCAAGGATGTCGACGACACCCTGCTGCGGATCGCGCAGATCCACGGAAAGTTGGACGAGGCGGGTGCGCTGGCCTTCAAGAAGCAGCTCGTGGCCGAGAAGCGGTACGTGCGCGACGTGTACTGAGCGGCGCGATCAGGCCGCGCGGATCGCGGGCGGGTTGAGCCGGGCGAAGTCGGGCAGCCGGTGGTACGGGTAGTAGGGGTACGGCGGCGTGGTCGCGCTCGCGGCGTCGAGGGCGGCCAGGTGTTCGGGATCGAGCTGCCAGCCGACCGCACCGAGGTTCTGACGTAACTGTTCCTCGTTGCGGGCGCCGATCAACACGGAGGCGACGGTGGGCCGGGTGAGCAGCCAGTTCAGGGAGATCTGCGGGACGCTGCGACCTGTTTCAGCGGCGATGCGATCGAGCACATCGACGACATCGTAGAGTCGTTCATCGTCGACGGGCGGGCCCGCTTGGGCCGTCTCGTGCAGTCGGCTGCCTGCCGGAAGCGGTTGTCCACGACGGACTTTGCCGGTGAGCCTGCCCCAGCCGAGCGGGCTCCAGATGATGGAGCCGACGCCCTGGTCGGCGCCGAGCGGCATCAGTTCCCATTCGTAGTCGCGACCCACCAGCGAGTAGTAGACCTGGTGCGCCGCCGGCTTTTCCAGGCCGAGCGCCTCCGCGGTGGCGAGCGTTTTCATCAACTCCCAGCCGGCGAAGTTGGAGACGCCGAGGTAGCGGATCTTGCCCGCGCGCACGAGATCGTTGAGGGCCGTGAGGGTTTCCGCCAGCGGGGTGCCCGCATCGAAGGCGTGCAGCTGGAACAGATCGAGGTAATCGGTGCCGAGGCGGCGCAGCGAGGCGTCGACGGCACGGATCAGCCTGGCGCGGCTCGAGCCCGCCTCGTGTGGACCGGGACCGGTGGGCAGCGCCGACTTCGTCGACAGCAGCACCTGCTCGCGCCTGCCCTTGATCGCCGCACCGAGTACTTCCTCCGACGCGCCGTCGGAATACACATCGGCCGTGTCGAACAGGGTGACACCGGCCTCCAGGCTGATGTCGATCAAGCGCCTGGCCTGCGCGGCATCGGTATCGCCCCACGCGCTGAACAGCGCACCGCGACCGCCGAAGGTGCCTGCGCCGAAGCCGAGCGCCGGAACGAGAAGACCAGATGCGCCGAGCCGCCGGTATTCCATGAGAGCTCCTAAAGGGTCTATTGTTTCGTTAACAGAACCGACAGTACACCCGTTGCGCGCTAAATGAAACAGGAGTTCCGTTATGGATCACGACATCGCTTGGCCGGGCTCTGTTCGGCCTGGTGGACGCACTGCTCGCGTGCGCGAGTCCGTCCTGGAAGTGGCCGGCGATCTGCTCGCGGACCGCGGATTCGCCCATCTCGATCTGACCGAGGTCGCCACCGGCGCCGGGGTCGGCAAAACCACCGTCTACCGCCGCTGGCGCACCCCTGCCGGCTTGGTCGCCGACCTGCTCGTCGAGATGGCAGAGCAGTCGTTGCCTCGCGCCGATACCGGCTCACTGCTCGACGACCTGACGGCCAACGCTCGACTGGTCGCGAAAACCCTCGCCGACGGCCGCCAGAGCAACCTCTTCCGCGCCGTAATCGCGGCCGCCACCTGCGACGATGCCACCGCCGCCGCGCTGCACACCTTCTACGACACCCGCCTCAACGAGTGGGCGCCGTGTGTCGAAGCCGCCGTCCTCCGCGGCGAGGCGCCCGTCGGCACCGACCCGCGCGCCGTGCTTTCCGCCGTCTCCGCGCCGCTCTACTACCGATTACTGGCCAGTGGCGATCCCATCGACGACGACATCGCCGACCGGTCGGCCAAGGCCGCTACCATCGCCACCGCCGCGGGAACGTTCGTCATCACGCCCGACGACGTCAGCGCCTGACTCCCGACAAGTTCGCCCACGGGCCACGTTCAGCGCCGCAAGATATCGGGGTTCGTTTCACGATGCGACGGCGGAGCGCCACGCGGGATCACGGCCGGTGAGGCCGAGCAGTCGATCGAATGCCGGTGCGTCGGCCGGGATCTCGACGATCGGGCCGAACAAGCCGGGTGTGCCCTCGGGGTCGGTTTCGCGCAGGAACTCGTGCAGGATCGCCAGATCCACGGGGTCAACGGTCAACTCCTGCCCTGTCGCGACGGCGAGATCCCACGCGTGGATGGTGATCTCGTCGAGCGCGACGATCGCCATCACCGAGGCAGGCAGCTCGACCCCACCGGCTTCGGTATCGCCGTCCCATGCCTGCGCCACCCGCCACACCGCCGTCAGCGTCTCGAGCTGCGCGGCGATGCGGGTGCGCCAGTCATCGGGCAGCGGGCTGTCGGAACCGGCGGGCGGCGGCACGGACCGGCCGACCGATTCCTTGGTCGCAGCCTGTCGGAACGCCTCGGTGAGCCCGACCACGTGGGCGAGCAGGTCGCGCACCGTCGACTCGGCACATGGCGTCGGGTCGGCGAGCTGGTCGTCGGTGATGCCGTCGACGACCGCGGCGAGCGATCGAGCGGCGGGTTCGAAATCGAACTGCGGTTCCATGAGTACTCCTCGTCGATGACTTCGCGGTTGCACTCATGCAGACGAACCCATCGCCCCGAAGTCATCGGTGCGGCTTGCCGTGCGCGCCGGATCGGCGCACCCTGGACAGCGCAGGACCCGATCAGCGCACATCACGTCCGAGGCTCAACCGATCGAGCAGGCCGACGAACGAGGAGCACCGATGATCGATGATGAACCCGCTCGCCCACTGGACGAGGTCCCCGAGGCCGATCGCATCGAGCAGGAACAGTCCGCCTTCCGCGATGACGACCCCGACGATCCGGCCTACTCCGACGCCGAGATGGCGGCCGATATCGCCCGCGAGGCCGACACCGCGAATCCGGCGGACGTGATCGAACAGACCATCCCCGTCCCCTTCGACGAGGCCGACGAGGGGTTAACCGGCGCCTAACCGGCGATCTTGGCCCGCAGACCCGCGTGCAGTTCACGCAGGCTGGAACGCTCGGTCGCGACCTCGAGCACCCGCAGGCCGTGCGCGTCGGCGGCCAGTTCCACAGCCAATTCGGCGGGATCGACCTGACGGTGCGGGATGCGGTAGGCGGCGCACAGGGCGGCCAGATCCATGCCGTGGGGCGTGCCGAATACCCGCTCGAACACCCCCGCGTACTGCGGATCGCCCTGTTCGAGCAGCTCGAAGATGCCGCCGCCGTCGTCATTGGCGACGACGATCGTGAGATTGTCCGGGCGCGGTTCGCCGCGCCCGATCAGCAGGCCGGACGCATCGTGGAGGAAAGTGAGGTCACCCATCAGCGCCACCGTGCGGCCGGGATGCGCCAGGGCAGCACCCACGGCGCCGGAGACCGTACCGTCGATACCGGCGACACCGCGGTTGGACAGCACCCGGATGCCCGGGCGCGGATACGACACCAGGGCGGCGTCGCGCACCGGGTTCGACGCGCCGAGCAGCAGTTGATCGCCTTCTCGCAAGCCGTCCATGACCACAGCCGCCACGTGCAGACCGGTCGCTTTCGGATGCGCGGCCAACTCGGCCCGCACCGCCGACTCGGCCTGCTGGTTCAGTTCCGAGCAACGCGCCAACCAGGCGGGATCGGGTGTGCCGGTGGTCACCGCGCGCGTCCCGGTGCCGACGACATTGCCGGAGACATCGGGCCAGCGCGGACCGGTGGTGAGTGCGAACACGGTGACGTCCGGATCGGCCAGCACCCGCGAGACCTGCCGATGCAGGGTCGGACGTCCGGTGATGATCGCCTGGGTCGGCTTCAGCAGCGACAGCGCGAGCGGGTGCAGGGCGGGACCGTGCATCGGCGCGGTCGGCTCGGCCACCGTCGGCAGCGCGGCGAGCTCGGGCAGCAACCGCGCGCCGTGGCCGGAGATGACGACGGTGTCGGGCGTCAGGTCGATGTCGAGCGGCACGTCGAGGGTGGCGTATTGGGTTGCCGTCCATGGCCGTTCCCCCTCGCGACCCACGGGGAGCGGATCGTCGGACAGCTCGGGGACCAGCGGTTCACGCAGCGGGATGTCGAACTGCACCGGACCCGCGTTACCGGAACGGGTTCCGCGCGCGGCGGCGAGCACCCGGCACACCGACGAGCGCCACACGCTGTTCTGTCGCGGGTAGGCCGACTCCCCCACCTCGGCCTCGGCCAGCCCGAGGCTGATCGTGGCGCGCACCTGCGACCCGAACAAGCCGAGCTGCTCCACCGTCTGATTGGCGCCGGTACCGAGCATCTCGTAGGGCCGGTTCGCGCTGACGACGATCAGCGGCACCCGCGCGTAGTTGGCCTCGAGTACGGCCGGACCCAGGTTCGCCACCGCGGTGCCGGAGGTCATCACGACCGGAACCGGCCGCCCGGACGACACCGCGAGACCGATCGCCAGAAAGCCCGCGGTGCGCTCGTCTACGCGCATATGCAACCGAAGCTCCCCGGCCGCGTCCGCGGCCTGCAGCGCGAAGGCCAGTGGCGCGTTGCGCGATCCGGGGCACAGCACCACTTCACCGACGCCGCCGCGGACGAGCTCGTCGACGACCACTCGTGCCTGCGCAGTAGACGGATTCACAATCACAGCCTGTCAGACCGGCGCGCACCCGTCTGCCCCCGGCCCGCGTTGCCTGCGTCACCGAGTGCGACCAGCGCACCAGTATTCGACTAGGTGAGCGATTGCCGGGATACCGGGGGCGCGATGAACCGAAATTCATATACCGGGGCAACCGACATTCATGAAATCGCAAATAGAACAACAGAAGAAAGAAATCCGGCGACGGGCTGTCTGCCCGCCGCCGGAATTTCCGCCAACCCGACAAAAGGTTGGTCGAACGAATATTCAGCTCACTCCGCGGGTGCGGTGAGATCCTGGATGCCCGTGACGGACTCGATGATGTTGAGGACGGCCGAGGTAGCGCTGTCGACCGCGGCGCTGCCCGACTCCAGCACACCCGAACCAGCGGACGAGCCGGTCAGCACGTCAGCCGAGCCCGTTGCGGCCTCGGCGGATCCGGTGGCGTCGGCACTCGCGACGGCGGGACCGAAGAACATGACAGCGGCAGCAGCGGCAGCACCGGTGGCGGCGAGGGTCTTACGAGAGATCATGTGAGCAAACTTCCTTTCGACCTTTGCAATGCAGTCATCTAAAAGCAATTCGATTTCCGGATCGCTTGATTGGCAACGTATCCGATAAGGCAGGGTGGTTGTCAATCGCGCCGATGACTGGCGCGCTCTCGTCGAATTAGCGGCAACCCGCAATTATCCTGACGTTTACCGTGGCGGTAATTTTCCTCACACCGGCTGTCACGGAATTTACCGCCGACCGGGAATCGATGTGTCCGAGGCCACCGCACGCCCCCGTTACGTGAGGGTGGTCACCCACGAACGCGAAAAGGCCGGTGCGGTTCGGTTACCCGAACTCGCACCGGCCTCGTTCACGATCACAGCGGGGGCTACCCCGCTATACCGCTCAGCCTGCGTGCTTCTGCACCAGATCGCCGACGCGCGGCAGTGCCTCGATGACGTGCTTCTTGGCCGAACCACGCATCGACGAGTACACCTTCTTCAGCGCGGGCCGGGTGGACGACTCGGCACGGGCGTCGGTGACGGCCAGCAGCGACTCGGCAACCTCATCAGACTTCGCGGCCAGCAGATCGGCGAAGGTGCCGGTGCCGGAGGTGGTGAATTCCGCCCAGTACGGCTGGAGCTGATCGAGCAGTTTCGGCGCCAGCGACGCGAGGCCGTCGGGAACGATGGTCGGGCTGATCTTCTTGACCGCCGCGTAGCCACCCTTCACGGCCAGGCCGGACGCACCACCTTTGTCCGAGACCTCGGCGTCGAGCACCTCGACGGCGTCAGCAAGGAAAGCCGGACGCTTGGCGTCGTCGAGCAGGGATTCAGACAGTGCTGCAACCACTTTCAGGTTCCTCCGGATCGGTTCGATGTACGAGCAGGCGCAACTATACGCACCAGGTGCTCAGAGTATGCGGCGACCGCTCGAGCTGCGGTGTTACGACCTCGTCCCGCGGCGTCGGAAGGTAGGGCAATAATCGTGTTCGTGACTTTCGATCCGAAGCTGTGGCAGCCCGTCCCCGGGTTCGAGGACCTGACCGACATCACCTATCACCGCCATATCGAGCAGGGCACGGTGCGGGTCGCATTCGACCGGCCCGAGGTGCGCAACGCGTTCCGCCCGCACACCGTCGACGAGCTGTACCGCGCGCTCGACCATGCGCGGATGAGCCCTGACGTGGGCGCGGTGCTGCTCACCGGCAACGGTCCGAGCGAGAAGGACGGTGGCTGGGCGTTCTGTTCCGGTGGCGACCAGCGCATCCGCGGCCGCAACGGCTACCAGTACGCCGACGGCGAGACCGCCGACACGGTCGACGCGGCGCGCGCGGGCCGACTGCACATCCTCGAGGTGCAGCGCCTGATCCGTTTCATGCCCAAGGTGGTGATCGCGCTCGTCAACGGCTGGGCCGCCGGTGGTGGGCACAGCCTGCACGTGGTCTGCGATCTGACGCTCGCCTCACGCGAGCACGCGCGGTTCAAGCAGACCGATGCCGACGTCGGCTCGTTCGACGGCGGGTACGGCAGCGCGTATCTGGCGAAGATGGTCGGCCAGAAGTTCGCCCGCGAGATCTTCTTCCTCGGCAGGCCGTACACGGCCGAGGAGATGCACCAGATGGGCGCGGTGAACAAGGTCGTCGACCACGACGAGCTGGAAAACGTCGCGCTGGAGTGGACCGCCGACATCAACGGCAAATCGCCGCAGGCGCAGCGCATGCTGAAGTACGCGTTCAACCTGCTCGACGATGGTCTGGTCGGTCAGCAACTGTTCGCCGGTGAGGCGACTCGCCTGGCGTACATGACCGACGAAGCGGTCGAGGGCCGAGACTCGTTCCTGGAGAAGCGCAAGCCCGATTGGACGCCCTACCCCTGGTACTTCTGAGAACGGACACCCCATGGAGATTCTCAACAGCCGGATCATCGTTCGCCCCAGCGATTACGGTCGCACGCTGGCTTTCTACCGCGACGGCCTCGGCTTGGCGATCGCACGGGAGTACCCCGGCGGCACAGTGTTCTTCGCCGGGCAGTCGCTGCTCGAGGTCGCCGCGCACGGTGGCAGCGGGCAGTCGGGCAGCTTCGACGGTGCGATCTGGTTGCAGGTGCGCGATGTCGACGACGCGGCGGCGGAGTTGGCGCTGAAGGGAATCGAGATCGAGCGCGCACCGGTGCTCGAACACTGGGGTCTGTGGGAGATGTGGGTGCGCGATCCGGACGGCGTCGCCATCGTGCTGGTGCAGGTTCCCGCCGAACATCCGATCCGGCGGGATCAGCGCTGGTCGCCGGAGTGAGAGGGCCGTGCCCGCGGCCGAGCCGAGTTGCCGATGACGGCTCGGCCGCGCACGATAGCTGCGAGCAAGCGCCCGACCGACGTCGTCCGGACCGCAGTGCGAGTGGTGTTGTCCATCTACTGAATCGCAGTCGCTATGTCTGGCTTTGCCGACCCGTTTCCCGACAAACCGACCCGTTGGCCGGGTCTTGTCGGTCGCATGACACGATCGAAGCCGTGAGGGCGCGCGGCAAGCTGTTTCCGGAGGTGGTGGGGTGAGTCGAACCCTGCGGACGCTGCAGATGCCGACCGGTTCCGGGGTCAGCGAAGTGATGCCCCACCTGCGCCAAGCCCTCGACGGCAGCGGCCCGGCGTGGTTACCGATTCCGACCACCGATCGTCGGGAGGCGCGCAGGCTTTCCGACGCGCTCAAGCCCGGCGATCCGATCGACGACGATGTCGCGCTGGTCGTGACGACCTCGGGCACCACCGGTATCCCCAAGGGCGCGCTGCTCGGCGCCGAAGCCCTGCGTGCCAGCGGCAACGCCACGCACGACCGTCTCGGCGGTCCGGGTAGCTGGCTGCTGGCGCTGCCGACCCATCACATCGCCGGTATCCAGGTGTTGCTGCGCAGCATCCTCGCCGGCACCGAGCCGACGGTGCTCGACGTGTCGGGCGGGTTCCTGCCCGAGGCGCTGGCCGGGGCCGTCGGCGCGATGCGCGGACCGCGGCGCTATACCGCGCTGGTACCCACGCAGCTGATCAAGTCGCTGGATTCGCCGGTGGCGGCCAAGGCGCTGGCCGAACTCGACGGTGTCCTGGTCGGCGGTGCGGCCACGCCCGCGCCCGTCCTCGACCGGGCGCGTGACCTCGGTATCACCGTGGTGCGGACGTACGGGATGAGTGAGACCTGCGGTGGGTGCGTCTACGAGGGCGTGCCGCTCGACGGCACCGAACTGCGCATCGAGGACGGTCGCGTCATCCTCGGCGGTGCGATGATCGCGCGCGGTTACCGCAATCTGCCCGACCATCCGGCCTTCGCCGAGCCCGGTTGGTTCCGGACCGAAGACGCGGGCTCCTTCGAAGACGGTGTGCTCTCGATCACGGGGCGCCTCGACGAGGCCATCATGACCGGTGGGCTGCTGGTGATTCCGCAGGTGGTGGAGGCTGTGCTGTCCAACCACCCCGGCATCAGCGAATGCATCGTGCTCGGCCTGCCCGACGAACGACTGGGTCAGCGGGTGGCGGTCGCGATCGTGCCGACAGCGGGTGCCGCGCCGACGCTGGACGAACTGCGCGCCCACGTGGTGGCCGAGCTCGACTCGATCGCCGCACCGCGTGAACTGGCCGTGCTGTCGGAGATCCCGCTACGCGGCCCCGGAAAGCCCGACCGCGCAGCGCTGCGCAAGCTTCTACAAGCTGAATAGCGGCCTGACGACAGCGCGACGCAAGGGGCGTGCAAGTCGAGGTGGGCACGGTAGTGCTCATGACTTACACACCCACTTCATCCCTCGCCGTCGAGGCGGACGGGCTGGTCAAGGTGTTCGGCAAGCAGCGCGCGGTCGACGGGGTGAGCCTGACGGTGCCACGTGGCGCCGTATACGGCGTGCTCGGACCGAACGGCGCGGGCAAGACCACGACCATCAAGATGCTGGCGACTCTGCTCCGCCCCGACGGCGGTAGTGCCCGGATCTTCGACCGCGACGTCGTGGCCGAACCGAACGCGGTGCGCTCGCTGATCGGTGTCACCGGCCAGTACGCCTCGGTCGACGAGGAGCTCACCGCCACCGAGAACCTGATCATCTTCGCCCGCCTCCTCGGCCTGAGCAGGTCCGATGCCCGGCGTAAGGCTGTCGAGCTACTCGAGGAGTTCGACCTCGCCGAGGCCGCCTCCAAGCCGCTGAAGAACTTCTCCGGCGGCATGCGCAGGCGTCTCGATCTCGCCGCCAGCCTCATCTCCACCCCGCCGCTGCTGTTCCTCGACGAACCGACCACCGGCCTCGACCCACGCACTCGCGCGCAGATGTGGGAAACCATCCGCAGGCTGGTTCGCGAAGGCGCGACGGTGCTGCTCACCACCCAATACCTCGACGAGGCCGATCAACTGGCCGACCGGATCGCGGTGATCGACCGCGGCAAGGTGATCGCCGACGGCACCGCCGACCAGCTCAAAGCCTCCATCGGCGGTGCCTCGGTCCACCTGACACTGGTCGATTCCGAGCAGCTCGACGAAGCCCGGCGCATCATCGGCGACTTCCTCGACGTGAGCGTGCAGATCAGCCCCGAAGCGGGCAGGCTCACCGCGCCACTACCCGACCCCAATCTCACCGCCGACCTGCTGATCCGGTTGCGCGACTGGGAGATCGGGGTCGACGAGATCACCGTCAGCAAACCGACGCTGGACGAAGTCTTCCTCACCATCACCGGCCATCCGGCCGACGAATCCGACGACACCGAACGGAGCGCGGCATGACCGCAGTACTCACCGCTCCCGAATCCATCGACAAACTCCCCGAGGCCAGCGACCGGATCGCCCTGCGCGAGACGATCGCCACCTCGTTCACCATGGCCTATCGCGGCCTGCTCAAGATCAAACACAATCCCGAACAGCTCTTCGACGTGACGGTGCAGCCGATCCTGTTCACCGCGCTGTTCACCTACATCTTCGGCGGCGCGATCTCAGGCAGCGTGTCCGGCTATCTGCCGGTGCTCATCCCGGGCATCCTCGTCCAAACCGTGGTACTGACCTCGGTGGTCACCGGCACGCAGCTGCGCGAGGACATGGACAAGGGCGTGTTCGACCGCTTCAAATCCCTACCCATCGCCCGGGTTTCGGCGCTGGCGGGCGCGCTGCTGGCCGATATGGTGCGCTACGCCATCGCCTCGACGCTGACCGTGCTGGTCGGATTGTGCCTGGGCTACCGGCCTGGTGGCGGTCTGGTCGGCGTGGTCGCGGCCTGCTTGGTGGTCGTGGTGTGCTCGTTCGCGGTCAGCTGGATCTGGGCGCTGGTCGGCGTCACCGGCAAGAGCGCCGCGTCGGTGCAGGGCATCTCGATGATGGTGATGTTCCCACTGACGTTCATGTCCGGCGCCTTCGCCCCGGTGAGCACCATGCCGGGCTGGATGCAGGGACTCAACCACGCCAACCCGGTGTACTACATGGTCAACACCTGCCGGGAACTGATGAACTCCAACAGTTACGGCACCGACCTCGTCTGGTCGCTGGTCGGTTCGCTCGTGGTGATCGCGATTTTCGCGCCGCTCGCGGTCCGGGCCTACATGCGCCGCGCCTGAACACCGCTGTCCCGCAACGGCATCCGATCCATGGGGTCGGGTGCCGTTGTCGTGTCAGTGCAGTCCGGCGATGATCTCGATGACGCGCATCGCGGCATCGAGACGACGCGTACCCGCCGCCCGATGCAGCGCGGCGTCCATCGCGGCATCGCCGACCACGCTCCGATGCAAGGCGATGTGCGCGGCCAGTTCCATCGACGGGCTGTCCTGTCTGGCCATCGATGTCCCTGCCAGCGTGAGCAGTTCGAGACCGTCGGTACGCCCGTTCTCGGTGGTGAGCAGGTAGGAACCGAGTGCGCACGCCACCGCGCCGATCTGCGGCAGGTCGATGTACTGCGCCAACCGTTGATCGGCGGTCTCGATCATCTCGGCCACCAGGGGGCCGGCCACCGACGCCCGGCCGTGCAGCACATGGGCGCTCACGGTGCCCGCCGCGATCATCAGTGAACCTGGGCCGGGCGTCGGTTCGAAATCGGGCCACCCGAGCAGCTCCAGCCCGCGGCGGAAATGGCGCAGTCCGGCGTCGATATCGCCCTCGGCGAGTTCGAGTTCGGCGAGGGCGGTGGCCGCGTTCGCCAGCCGGTGATTGCGGCGAACGCTGGGGTCGTCGACCGGGCTCACGCCGGAATCGTCCGGGCGTAGGGCGAAGTCGAGTTCGGCGCGGGCCTGCTCGAGTCGACCGCAGCCGACCAGGGAAGCCGCCAGGTAGCAGCGGCTCTCCATGATCTCTTCGTGCACACGGAGCTTGCCCATCAACTCCAGCGCGCGGCGGTAATAGTTCACCGCGTCGGCGTAGTGCGCCGACTGACCGGACAGCTGGGCCAGGTGCTGGCTCACCGTCGCCATGCCCCACACTTCCGCCGGGTCCATGTCGTCGAGCGTGCGTAAGGAGTCGCGGGTCGAGCCCGCGACGTTGCCCGCGTTCTCCCAGAGGTTGGCGCGTGCGATCAGCGCGGCAACCCGAACTTGCCGATGGTGTGAACGCGCGCCACGGGCGAACAGTCTGCCCAACCGGAACTTCTCGGGCCGAACGGTGATCACCGTACCGAGGAAGGACAAGGCCGGGTCGAGATCGGGGTTCGTCACCAACCGCCGCGCGCGCATGCGCACGATCGCCGTCGCGCGGACGCCACCGTCCTTGAGGAACAGCATGTGCAGGCAGGTCAGCAGATGCGCGATCATCTGTAGGTCGGCGGCGTCGCCCGAGGCCGGTGGCGGCGGTACGAGAGCGACCAATCGCATGGCCCACCCGGTGAATTCCAGGTGTGCGCCGCGCATCACCCAGGCAATCGCGACCACGGGGAACACCGAGTAGGCGGTGTGCGCGTCGGCGCGATCGACGGCAATGCGCAGTACCGCGACGAGGTTGTCCAGGTCGGCGGTCACCGCGAGCACCGCCCGCACCTGATGGCCGCCGCGATAGCCGCGAAACGACGCCAGCGCGAATTCCCTCGCCCAGCAAAACATTCTGTCGAGCACCAGCGCGGATTCGGCGCCGTCAGTCGCCGCGTCGACGGCGGCGATCTGTTCGGCGCCGAACTCACGAACCGTTTCGAGCATGCGATAGCGGATGCCCGCGCCGTCGGGGTCGTCCAAGACGGTGAGCAGGGACTGGCCGACCAGCCCGTCCACCGCGGCGGCCACATCCGGGCCCGCGGCGACGATCTCGGCCGCGGACAGGGTGAATCCGGCCGCGAACCGGCTCAGCCTGCGCAGGGTCACCTGCTGATCGGGATCGAGGAGGTTCCAGCTCCACGCGATCACCGCGTGCAGCGTGCGATGCCGATGCGGCGCGGACCGATCACCACTGCGCAACAGGGCGAAACGGTGTTCGAGCCTGGTCTCGATCTCGGCAACGCTCATCGTGCGCACCCGTGCGGCGGCGAGTTCGATCGCCAACGGGAGACCGTCGAGGGTGCGACACAACCTGGCCACGGTGTCGGGGTCGAGGCGCACATCGGGACGCACCGCCCGTGCACGTGCCGAGAACAGTTCCGTGGCGGGTGAACCTGCCGCGTCGATCGCCAAAGGAGCGAGCGGATAGACGGATTCGGCGGTGATCGCCAGCGGTGAGCGGCTGGTGGTGAGCACCGTCAGCTGGGCGCAACTGCCGACGAGATCGGCGACCACCTCGGCCGCGGCGCCGATCACGTGCTCGCAATTGTCCAGAATCAGCACCATCGGCCGCGCCGCGAGCGCCTCACGCAGGCGGGTGCGCGCATCGATCTGCCTGCCCTGCCGGATGGCGCCGGGGTCACGGATCACCTCACCCAGGCCCATCACCTGCCCGATCACGATCTCGATACCGGTGCGCGAGTCGGCGCCCACCTCCGATTCGGGCTGCACCGAGGCCAATTCGACGAGTACCACCGGCACCGAACGAGCCAGCCGTTCACCCACCGCGTTGGCGACCCTGGTCTTGCCGGTGCCACCGGGTCCGAGGACGGTGGTCACCCTGGAGCGGTGCGCCAGATCGGTGATCGCGTCGAGATCGGCGGTGCGACCGAGCAATTCATTGGGTGCGGCGCGCAGGCCGAGCGCCGTGCGTGGCATCGGGGCGCGGTTCGACCGGTCAGGTGCGCTGCCGTTCGCCGCTTCGGCGGGCAATGTGCTCGTTTGCTCCCGCTCGTCCAGCTCCACAGGTGACGGGCCGGTCCGCCGCGAGCCGCCGTCGCTGGTCGAGTCGACCAGATCTGTCTCGGCACCCTCGTACCGGGCGGCAGCAGCCGAATAGCGCGCGTCGGTGGGGCCTGGTCCGGTGTCGATGCCCGGTCTACCGGCGCCGTTGTCCACACCGAGTGCCGACGAGTCGGCGGATCGGTGTGCGGACGTCGAGACACTCGGCTCGGCTTCTCGGTTGCGCCGCGCCGTGCGGGTTCCAGGGAGCTCGATCGGTTCGCCGCGCAGGATGGCGGTGTTGAGGGCGAGCAGGGTGGGGCCCGGATCGGCGCCGAGTTCCTCGATCAGTCGCAGGCGGTACGTGGCGAAGACTTCGAGGGCTTCGTTGGTTCGGCCCGCGGCGGCGAGCAGGCGGATCAGGGTCGTGTGGGCGGATTCGTCCAAGGGGTTGGTCGCGGCGGCGGCGCGGGCCAGCGGGAGGGCGGCAGCGAAATCGCGCCGGGCGGTGTGGGCGGCGAGTTCGGTGTGATCGAGGTGGCGGCGCAGGTCGACGGCGGCCGCGCGTAGGTCGTCGGCGGGGGTGGAATCAGGAAGATCGGCGCCCGGTTCGCCGCGCCATAGGGTGCGGGCCAGTGCGATCGCGGCGAGGCTGTCGGCAGTGTTGCCCGCGGCCAGGTGTTCGTCGGCTCGCCGGGCCAGCGCGGCGACCGCGGTGAGGTCGACGCTGTCGGCGGGCAAGGTCAGCCGGTAGCCCGCGGGGCCGATCTCGAGCGCGCCGTCGGGCAGCATCGCCCGCAGTCGTGAGACCTGGGTGTGCAGCGCGTTCATCGGCGCCCGGGGTGGTTGTTCGCCCCAGACCTCGTCGATCAACGCCTGGGCGCTGCGAGCCCGGCCAGGGTGCACGGCGAGGGCGGCCAGCAGCAGCCTGGCGCGGGCGCCGGGTAGCGCGATCATGGCCTCGTCGCGGCGGATCGCGATCACGCCGAGCACCCCCACGACAACGCGGGAGAGAGCCTCGGAGAGCGACCCCTCGGGGCCGCGATGCTGTACAGACATGCCGATGCCATCGTAGGCGAGCGCGGCGTCGGGTTCCCGATTCGCACTCGCCGCGACACCCGAGGTCGATGTGTCCCGCGATTTGTCCCCGCCTCGCCTTAGGCTCACGCGCATGGGCAACTTCGAGGTGTCGCGGCGCACCGCCATCGCCGCCGAACCAGCACGGATTCACGCACTGATCGACAACTTCCACCAGTGGCGGCTGTGGTCGCCGTGGGAGGACGCCGATCCGCAGCTCGCCCGCACCTACACCGGCCCGGAATCCGGCGTCGGCGCCCGCTACGCGTGGCGTGGCAACCGCAAAGCCGGTGCGGGCACGATGGAGATCAAGGCCGACGCCGAACGCGAGATCGGGGTGGAGCTCACCTTCGAGAAGCCGTTCAAAGCCACCAATTTCGTCACCTTCACGCTCGCTCCGGTGGCCGGTGGTACCGAGGTGACCTGGAAGATGACCGGCACCCGCTCCGGCATGATGGGCGTGCTCGGTAAGGTCTTCCCGATCGACAACCTCATCGGCAAGGACTTCGACAAGGGTCTGGCCCGGCTCAAGACGATCGCCGAATCCACCCCCGCCTGACACCGTGACCAGGCGCACCCGCGCCCTCCCACCGATGTCGGATTAGGCTTCGATCCATGGCTACAGCAGCGGAATGGATCGAGGGCGCCCGGCCGCGGACGTTGCCCAACGCGATCGCGCCGGTACTCGCGGGCACCGGCGCGGCCGCGTCAGTCGACGGGGCCGTCTGGTGGAAAGCGATTCTGGCGCTGCTGGTTTCGCTGGCGCTGATCGTCGGGGTGAATTACGCCAACGACTACTCCGATGGCATTCGTGGCACCGACGACGTGCGAGTCGGACCGCTGCGGCTGGTCGGCTCGAAGCTGGCATCCCCGAAGGCCGTTCGCACCGCCGCGGTGCTCAGCCTGGCGATCGGCGCGGTCGCCGGGCTCGTGCTGGCCGTCACCACCGCATGGTGGTTGGTACTGATCGGAGCGGTGTGCCTGGCGGGTGCCTGGTTCTACACCGGCGGCAGCAAGCCCTACGGCTACAGCGGTTTCGGCGAGATCGCGGTGTTCGTGTTCTTCGGGTTGATCGCGGTGCTCGGTACCCAATACGTGCAGGCGCTGCGGGTCGACTGGGTCGGCCTGCTGCTCGCGATCGGTGTCGGCGCGTTCTCCAGCGCGGTGCTGGTGGCCAACAACCTGCGTGACATCCCGACCGACACCGAGGCAGGCAAGGTCACCCTCGCGGTGAAACTCGGCGACGCGCGCACCCGCACCCTGCACGTGGTGCTGCTCACGGCGCCGTTCGTGATCAGCCTGGCGCTGATCGCGAGCACGCCGTGGGCGCTGGTCGGATTGCTCGCGTCGCCGCTGGCGATCCGGGCCAACGCCCCCGTGCGGACCGGCAAGGGTGGGCTGGAACTGATTCCGGCCCTCCGCGATTCAGGGCTGGCCCTGCTGGCGTGGTCGGCGCTGAGCGCGCTGGCCGTCGGGCTCGCCGGCTAGTCGCCGTCGGGTACCAGAATGCCGAGCACCCAGTTGACCAACGTGATGATCAAGCCACCCCACAGCGCCGCCCAGAAGCCGTCGACGCGAAGGCCGTAGTCGGTGATCTCGGTGATCTTGGCGGTGAGCCACAGCATCCCCGCGTTGACCACCAGCAGGAACAGGCCGAGCGTGAGGATCACGAACGGCAGCGACAGGAGTTGCACGATCGGCTTGATCACGGCGTTGACCGCCGTGAACACGAGCGCGACGATGAGCAGGACCAGGGCCTTGCCCCAGTTGCCCCACTCCGCTGACCACTCGGGCGGCACGTAGATATCGATTTTGTCGATCCACGCGGCCGCAGCCCAGATGGCTATGGCGTTGATGACCAACCGGATTGCTAGTTGCATACACGCAATGCTAGGCCGGGAAACGGACATTGCGGCGGGTCTGACACACACCCGACGTGGAATTCACGCGGCGCGGTCCAGCATCGCGTAGAGATCTGCGCGCACACCCGACACCGCGTCGCGCCCGCCGAGCAGATCGACAGTGGTCTGGTCCGCCCCGCGCAGAATCCCGAGCAGCAGGTAGACCGAGGTGATCTCGCGATCCTCGCGGTGGATCGCCTCCCGCAGCGCGAGTTCCAGCGTCTTCTTGGCCGGGCCGGTGAACGGGATGTGCCCGGAGCCGAGCAGTCGCCCGAGCATGCCACGTTCGGCCTCCGGTTCGGCCCGGTCCCAGGCCTGCGGCCCGAAGTTCTCGGCGATGCTGGCCTGCACCGCGTCCAGGTCGATGCCGATCGAGCGCAGGGCCTGGGCGTCATCGGCGCCGAGCGGCGACTCGTCCGTGCGGGCGGCGAGAGCGGTGCGTACCCCGTCGGCGGTGATGCCGCGCGCGTCGAGCACCGCCCGGAGTCCGGGTTCGGCGTTCGACAGGGTGCCGAGCAGGACGTGCTCCGGCCCGATCCGCTTCGCGCCCAGCTCTTTGGCGTCGTCCTGGGCGCTGACCACCGCGATTCGGGCCTCGCGACTGAATTTTTCGAACATCAGCGGGTTCCACCTTTCCGATTGTGTTTCTGATGGACCGCTTGCTTGCTCACCTCTAGTGCCTCCGCGATGGCCTGCCACGACCATCCGTTGGCTCTGGCGTTGGCCACCTGGATCGTTTCGAGGCGGTCGGCCAATCTGCGCAGTGCAAGCACGGCGCGCAGCCCGACCGCCGGGTCGGGATTGCCTGCCGCTGAGGCGAGGGTTGTTGCATCGGTCATGGCGTCAATTTTGATTGACGATGCCGACTTTGTCAATCAAAATTGACACCACTGGCCGCAGAAGAGCCCTGAGGAGAGGTGCGGGAGGCGTCAGCCGTTCCAGCGACCAGTGGCCACGAACTCGGCGAGGATGTCCGCTGGACCGGTCAGATCGAGGTGCTGGGCTGCCACCCAGTCGTCGTTGAAGTAGGTGCCCGCATACCGGTCGCCACCGTCGCACAGCAGGGTGACCACGCTGCCGCTACGGCCCGCCGCGACCAGCTCGGCGACGAGATGGAAGGCGCCCCACAGGTTCGTGCCGGTCGAACCGCCGACGCGACGGCCGAGCGCGGTGCTCGCGTGGCGGGCGGTGGCGATCGAGGCCGCGTCGGGCACCACGATCATGCGGTCGACCACCTGGCCGACGAACGACGGTTCCACGCGGGGACGGCCGATTCCCTCGATGCGCGAAGGCATTCCGGTTTCATAGCCCGCGTCGCCGGTCTCGTAGCCGCCGTAGAACGCCGAGTGCTCCGGGTCGACCACGGCCAGCCGCGTCGCGTGCCTGCGATAACGGATGTAGCGACCGATCGTCGCGCTGGTGCCGCCGGTCCCGGCGCCGACCACGATCCACTCCGGCACCGGGTGGTTCTCCAGCGCCAGCTGCTCGTAGATGGATTCGGCGATGTTGTTGTTGCCGCGCCAGTCGGTGGCCCGCTCGGCGTGGGTGAACTGATCCATGAAGTGCCCGCCTGATTCGGCGGCGAGACGCTTGGCCTCGGTGTACATATCCGGCGGTCGATCGACGAAATGACATCGGCCACCGTGCGCTTCGATGAGCGCGACCTTCTGCGGCGAGGTGCTCGCCGGCATCACCGCGACGAAGTCGAGACCGAGCAGCTTGGCGAAATACGCCTCGCTCACCGCCGTGGAACCCGACGACGCCTCGACCACGGTCGTTCCCTCGGTCACCCAGCCGTTGCAGATCGCGTACAGGAACAGCGACCGCGCCAGCCGGTGCTTGAGACTGCCGGTGATATGGGTCGATTCGTCCTTGAGGTAGAGCTGCACCGGCCAGTCGGCGGGCAGCGGATACCGCAGCAGGTGGGTGTCGGCGGAGCGCTGGGTGTCGGCGTCGATCAGCCGGACGGCGTTGTCGACCCAGTCACGCGGGGCGCTGCGGTCGAGGTACTTCACGCCGACGTACCGTCGTCGTCACCCCGCAAGCGGGCCCGCAGCTGCGCCTTGTCCTGGCGGCGGCGCGCGTCGACGACGGCGATGTCCTCGTTCACCTTCACCCGCAGCTTCTTGAACAGCGTCAGCGACAGCGGCATCGCGACGATCAACGCGAACAGCGCCGCGACGATGACCGGCACGTCGACGCCGATCAGCTTGGCGACGCCTACGATCAGCGCGGCGATCACCACCACCAGCCCGAGACGAGCCAGCGTGTAGAGCGCGAGATTGCGTACCAGCCGCTTCCCGGCGCCAGAACCCTGCTGACCTGTTGCTTCACTCACGACTACAGCCTAATGGGCGCCGACGCGGCACCGTTCATCAGCCGCGCACCGCCGGAGGTGCGCATAGCCCCGGCGAGGATCGCTTCGATACGGCCCGTTCGCGGCTTTTGTCTATTACTTCCCCTTTACCAACAGTAGGTGGTTCGACTACATGGGGGTCGCAGTGCGACGATGACGCCACTGATGAGGGAACTGTCGAAACGGAGAGGTTAGCTATGACTGCGATCACCGTCGGCCTTCAGGACACTCTGCTGACACCAGGCCAAGTGGCCGCCATGTTCCATGTGGACCCCAAGACCGTCACCCGGTGGGCTCATGCCGGCAGGCTCGGCTCGCTGCGCACACCGGGCGGACATCGCCGTTTCCGCGAGTCCGAGGTCTTGCAGTTGCTCAGATCGCTCACCACCGAGGCAGCACCGCGCTGACTCGCCGGCCGACGCGAGCCCACCGCGGGCTCGCGTTTGCCAAAAATTTCCCTCCCGTTGCGGATGTGCACACGGCGCGGACACGGCTACCCTCGATAGCAGGAGGTGAGCGACGTGACGTTCCTATTGGCACTCATCGCGATCGTTGCCATCGCAGTGTTGTGCTGGAAGGCGTTCGGCCCCGAATTGCCGCGCCCTAATTCCGGCCCACCCCCGCGCAGACCGGTTCTCGGTCCTGACGACGATCCAGAATTCCTCTGGCGCCTCGGCAAACAACCACGCGACGACTCCGGCCCTACCGAGTGACCTCGCGATGTGCGTCGCCGTGAGCTGTCGCACATACCCCCGTTGCGCGTCGAAAGAGCTGGGTAGATAACGTATTCCGGTGATTGATGTGCAGCAAGGTTCTGTCCCGACCACTTGGCGCGCGGCCGACGGCAGCGCCGTGACGTTCACCGAGGCCCGGTTGGAGTGGACTCGCGCCGCACATGAAGTGCTGGCCGATACCGCCACCCGGTTCAACAACTTCATCGTCAACACCGAGCTGGCCGAGCTGGTCCAGGAAGAGTCCGGCATCCGCACCGCCGTGAAGTGGCAGCACTGGCTGCCCGTCGTGCTGGACAAGGTCGCCGAGCACTGTCACCAGAACAACGAGCCGCCGCTGAGCGCGCTGTGCGTGCGCAAGAACCAGACCGTAGGCACCGGCTACCGCTACATCCTCGAACTCGCGGGCCTGCCCATCCCCGACGACCTCGAAATGCACGCCGCCGCGGCCCGCTGGCAGTGCTACCAGCATTTCGCCACCGACCTCCCCGCCGACGGCGGCCTGCCCACCCTCCCCCCGAAGGTGGCCGCCATCCGCCAGTCCACCTCCGCGGACCTGGCCACCGCCGAAGCAGCCGAGGCAGCCGTCAAACGCCCCTCCGCCGCCCGCCGCAGCACAGCAGCCATCCCCAAGCCCGAACCGGTCCGCAAACCGGTCTGCCTGAACTGCCACGTAGAACTCCCGGCGAACAAGATCTGCTACTACTGCTGATCCGCGAACAACAAAGGCCCAGAAGCTCTTCCGAGCCTCTGGGCCTTATGTATGTGCGCAATAGGGCGCGACAGAACGGCTAGTTCAGTCCGGCGTAGCTGTGCAGGCCGCTGATCACCATGTTGATGATGAAGAGGTTGAACAGCATCGCGACGAAGCCGGCGATGTTGATCCAGGCAGCCTTGGTGTCTCGCCAGCCGGAGGTGGCTCGGGCGTGCAGGTAGGCCGCGTAGAGGACCCACGCGATGAAGGAACAGGTCTCCTTGGGGTCCCAGCCCCAGAAGCGGCCCCAGGCGGCTTCGGCCCAGATGGCGCCGAGGATGACGCCCGCGCCGAAGAGGGGGAAGCCGATGATGGTGGTTTTGTAGGCGAGCTGGTCGAGGGTGCGGGCGTCGGGGAGGCGGCGGGCGATGGTGCCGAGGATGCCGGTGGATTCCTCGCCCGCGGGCTGACGCATGCGGAACAGGTAGAGCAGGCTGGCTACGCCGGAGACCAGGAAGACGCCGCTGCCGATGCTGACGATGGTGACGTGGATCGGCAGCCAGAACGAGCGAAGAGCGGGGACCACGGGTGCGGCGTCGGCGTAGAGGACCGTGCCCGCCAGGAACATCAGGATCAGCACGGGGACCAGCAGGAACGCCCACATGGCGCGGTAGCGCTGGTCGCGCAGGAAGATCAGGCCGATCACCACGGCGGCCGCGGTGGCCATGGTGGTGAACTCGTACATGTTGCCCAGGGGGAAGCGGTGGGTCGCGAAGCCGCGCAGCACGATCGAACCGATGTGCAGCACCGCGCCGACCACCAGCACCGAGAAGGCCATGTTGCCCAGCCGTTCGGCGAGCGGTTTGGCCTCCGGGGTCTCGATGCGGCCGGGCAACCCCGGGTCGCCCGCGGGGACGAGTTCGCGCGCGGCGACCTGCTTGGCGCGCGCCGAGGCGTACTGCACGATCAGCAGGACCGTGGCCAGGGCGTAGATGGCCATGGCCGACATGAACGCGAAGTCGCTGTACCGTGCCAGCGTTTCGTCGATCTGCATCAGGATTCCGTCTCCATGTCGAGTGCGCGGATCACTTCTCCGCTCCCAGCAGCCGTGTCCGCAGTCGATCGAACTCGGCGCCCCAGCCCGCTTGATCGCTTCTGGCCAGGCCGCCCATTTCTACTACGGCGCGTCGTTGACCCACGGTACCCGCCGCGGCCTCGACTGGGTACGCCCGGATCCAGATCCGTCGCCGTTTCAGCAACAGCGACACCAGCAGACCGGCCATCATCGTCAGCGCACTCACCAGCACCCACTGCTGGGCCGGGTCGTGCGAGACCTGCAGGTTGACGAATTCCTCGGCGCCGTCGAAGGTGACCTTCGCTCCGCTCGGCAACGTGGTCGACTCGCCGGGACGCAGGTTGACCCGCGCTTCCTTGGTCAACCGACCCTGCTTGATCATCTCCGGGTCCAGCGAGAACAACGACTGCGAGCGACCGGTGTCGAGACCGGTATTGCCGCGATAGACGTCGACCGCGACCGCCGGGTCATCCATCCGGGGGAACGACGAGGTGAGCAGGCTGCCGTGGAACATCGCGGTCGGCGCGAACAGGCCCTCGATGGCGATCTGGTTCTGCCTGCGTTCCTCGTCGGTGGCGTACATGCCGCCGGGCGGGTCGATGCGCAGCACACCGCTGGAGAGGAAGGTCTGAGCGTCGTCGGGCCGCCACTGGATGGTCTCGGTGCGGGTCTGCCCGTTGGGGAAGGTGACGGTGAACGTCGGCGCGAAGCCGTGTCCCTGCAGGTAGACCCGATCACCGGCGACGCGCAACGGATGGTTCACCTGGAGCTCGGTGCTGCGCCAGGTGTCGGTGCTGAGGTCGGCACCCGCCTGATATTCGATGTTCGAGTGGAACATCTCGGCCTGGCCGGTGGGCAGGTAGTCGGCCTTGAAGTCCTTCACCTTGATACACAGCGGCGTCATGCCGGTGCCGTCATTGGTGTTGCCCGCCCGGAACGAGTCGAAGACCGCGGGCGAGGTGGTGCAGAAGCCGGGACCGTCGTTGGCGATCACGATGACATTGCCCTCGTAGCCGAGCAGCTTGCCCAGCGCGATCGCGACGAGCAGCCCCACCAGCGACAGGTGGAACACCAGGTTGCCGAACTCGCGCAGATAGCCCTTCTCCGCGGACAGCGTCACCTCACCGTCGCGCTGACCGGGGCGAACCTCGGTCCGCCACCCGCGCAAGGAAGCCTTGGCGGCCTCGATCACCTCGTCGGGAGTCCGGTCGTCGGTCTCACTGGAGTGGTGCGGCAACCGGCTGAGGTTGCGCGGCGCGGGCACCGGCGGGGTGCGCAACGCCCGATAGTGGTCCCAGCAGCGCGGCAGGATGCAGCCGACCAGCGAGATGAACAGCAGCACGTAGATGGCGGTGAACCAGAAGCTGCCGAACACGTCGAACAGCTCGAACCGGTCCATCCACGGACCCAGCGTCGGACGGTCGGCGATGTACTTGTCGACCTTTTGCGCGTTGAGACTGCGTTGTGGCAGCAGTGCGCCGGGGATGGCGGCCAGCGCGAGCAGGAACAGCAGCACCAGCGCGGTGCGCATGCTCGTCAGGCCGCGCCACGAATTGCGGACCAGGGCCCAGGCCCGGCCCAGCAGCGATTGCCGGACGGGCGGGATGGGGGTGGTCGGAGTAGTCAGCGTGTCAGTCATCAGATCGGAAGAGTCACCTCGGAGACGAACCCGTCACGAACCCAGCTGACGAACTGATCCCATGCCCCCGTGACCAGCGCGACGCCGACGGCGACGAGCAGAAAACCCCCGATTACCTGAATGGTGCGCGAATTGCGCCGCAGCCAGCCGACCCCGCGCAATGCACCGGCCGACCCGAAGGCCAGCACCACGAACGGCAGTCCGAGGCCGAGGCAGTAGGCGACGATCAACGTCACTCCGCGTACCGCGGTGGTGCCCTCGGTACCCGCGGACACCGCCATCACACCCGACAGCGTCGGCCCGAGACACGGCGTCCAGCCGAGCGCGAACACCCCGCCGAGCAGCGGCGCGCCGAGGATGCTGGTGAGCCTGCGCGGCTCCATCCGCGTGTCGCGTTGCAGGGCGGGGACCAAGCCGATGAACACCAGACCCATCAGGATCGTCACCACACCGCCGATGCGCTGCAGCAGTTCCCGATTCACATTGAGGGTCTGGATCACGCCGAAAACAGTGGCCGTGGCCAGCACGAACACCACTGTGAACCCGGCGACGAACAGCCCGGCGGCACCGGCCACCCGCATCTTCGCGCTACGGCGCTGCGCGGTGAGCGTGCTCGCCTGCGCGTTGGTGGCAGGCGGCGCCTCGGCACCGACCAACCCGGCCAGATACGACAGATAGCCGGGGACGAGCGGCACGACACACGGTGAAGCGAACGACACCAGGCCCGCGAGCAGACAGGCTCCCAGCGCCAGCAGAAGCGGACCCGATGCCGCCGTCTGCTGGAAGGAATCCCCGACTGCGGCGAGCGGTATCACTCGTCGGTGTCCGTATCCATGTCCTGCTGCTCGTCGCGCGGCAACGACAGGGTGCGCTCGGTCTCGGCCGGTTCAGCGGGGCCGAAATCGAACAGACCGGCACCGGCGACACTGCGCGGCACGGTCGCGATGCCGGCCCAACGGTCGTCGACCGTCCAGCCCGCACCCATTCGGCGGGCGCCCTGACGGGGACGACACGCGGTCAGATTTCCTGGACGACGACGGCTGGTCACTGCTTCTCCTCGGCGGCGATGCGCTCGACCACGGGCTGAAGGTCTTCGGCCAGTAGCGAGCGAAGGAAGACCGCGGCGACCCGGTGCTGACGATCCAGGATCAACGTGGTCGGAATAACACTGGTGGGAAAGTTTCCGCCGAGAGCGAGCAAGGTCCGCATCGACGGGTCGTAGATGGACGGGTATTCGATCTTGTTGTCCACTACGAAGTCCTGGGCTTTGTCGCGCTGATAATCACGGACGTTGATCCCCAGGAACGCGACGCCTTGATCTCTGGTCGCCGCGAAGACTTTTTCGAGAGCGGGCGACTCTGCGCGGCACGGGCCACACCACTGTCCCCACAGATTCACGACCACGATCTGGTTCGGGAAATCGTCGACCGAAACGGTCTTTCCCTCGTTCATCAGATCGGGCCCCGAGAGCGTGCCGATCGTCCCGCGCGTCGCGGGCGGATCGTAGTAGATATCCGTTCTACCACCGGGTGAGACGAATTCGAAGGTCCCACCACCGGTGGCTACCGCATCGGTACCCGTCGAGCAGCCCGCCGCGGTGATGATCACCAGCAGGGCGGACAGAACGGCGGTCAGCGCCCGCGGCCGACGGCCACGGGCGGATCCCGATGAGGACCAGCGTGTCATGCGCCGTGTACCGACGGGTCCGACGCGCCTGCAGGCTCGGAATAGACGATGTCGACGAGCGTATCGCCCTGGTAGACCAGCGAGGTCAGCGACGCGAGCGAGCACTGCCGGTTGCGAGGGTCATGCCACAACCGCTGGCCCTGCAGGAAGCGACGCAGCGTCCACACGGGCAGCTGATGCGAGACCAGCACCACCTCGTGACCGGCGGCCTCGACGCGGGCCTTGTTCACCGCGGCGAGCATGCGATGAGCGATCTGCAGGTACGGCTCGCCCCAGGACGGAGTGAACGGGTCGCGCAGCTTCCACCAGTGCCTCGGCTTGCGCAGGGCGCCGTCGCCGACGGAGACGCGCAGGCCCTCGAAGGTGTTGCCCGCTTCGATCAGGTTCTCGTCGGCGCGCACGATCAGGTCGTGGGCGGCCGCGATCGGCGCCGCGGTCTCCTGGGCGCGCTGCAGCGGGGAGGCGATCACCATCGCGATGTCGTGATCGGTTAGCGAGCGCGCGACGGCACCGGCCTGCGAGCGACCGGCCACCGAGAGGCTGAAGCCGGGCAGGCGGCCGTAGAGGATGCCGTTCGGGTTGTGCACCTCGCCGTGGCGCAGCACATGCACGATGGTTTCGACGGTCGACGGGTCGTCGTCGAGCGCGGGCGGCGCGGCGGCGGGGACAGGATGAGGCGCCTCGTCGCTATCCGCCGGGACTGGGGCGAATTCTGCGTCGGGCTGGTCGGAGCTCACGCTGGGGATCCTTCGGGGGTTGCGGCCGCGGCCGCGAGGGCGGCGGCGGGCAGAGCGGCGGCGATACGGTCGAACGCGTCCTCGTCGAGTGCCGCGGAGACGAACCATGCCTCGAACGCGCTGGGCGGCGCGTACACGCCCGCGTCGAGCAGGGCGTGGAAGAAGGCAGGGTAACGCCAGGTCTGGCTCGCTTTGGCGGCGGCGTAGTCGGTCACCGGGCGCTCGGCGAAGAACACGCTCACCATATTGCCTGCGAACTGGACTTGATGCTCGACACCGGCCTCTGTCAGGGCTTTCGCGAACAGCGAGCCGAGACGATCGGCATTGCGGTCCAGCGCCGCGTACACCTCGGCGTCGGCCGCGCGCAGCGTCGCCAGGCCCGCCGCGACGGCGACGGGGTTACCGGACAGGGTGCCCGCCTGATAGACCGGGCCGAGCGGAGCGAGGTTGTTCATGATCTCGGCGCGGCCGCCGAACGCGGCGGCGGGCAGGCCACCGCTCATCACCTTGCCGAAGGTGTAGAGGTCACCGGCGACGCCTTCGCGCCCGTACCAACCCGACGCGCTGACCCGGAAACCGGTCATCACCTCGTCCATGATCAGCAGCGCGCCGTTGTCATGTGCCAGCGCACGCAGGCCTTCGTTGAAGCCGGGCAGCGGCGCGACCGCGCCCATATTGCCCGCGGCGGCCTCCGTGATGACGCAGGCGATCAGGCCGGGGTGCGCTGCGAAGGCAGCGGCGACGGCGGCCAGGTCGTTGTAGGGCAGCACGATGGTGTCGGCGGCTTGCGCGCCGGTGACGCCGGGCGAGGTCGGCAGGCCGAGCGTCGCGACGCCCGAGCCCGCGTCGGCCAGCAGCGCGTCGACGTGGCCGTGGTAGCAGCCGGAGAATTTGATGATCTTGGATCGGCCGGTGAAGCCGCGGGCCAGGCGGACCGCGCTCATCGTGGCCTCGGTCCCGGAGTTCACCAGGCGGACCCGCTCGACGGGGTCGACGCGCGCGGCGATGGCCTCGGCGAGCTCGATCTCGGCCTCGGTCGGCGCACCGAACGACAGTCCGCTGGTCGCGGCCTTCTGCACGGCCTCGACGACGGCGGGGTGGGCGTGCCCGAGAATCATCGGACCCCACGAGCACACCAGATCGACGTAGTCGTTGCCGTCGGCGTCGATGAGCGTGTAGCCGCTCGCGGAGGTGATGAACCGCGGCGTACCGCCCACCGAATTGAACGCACGAACCGGGGAATTGACGCCACCCGGGATCACCGAGGCTGCCCGCTCGAAGAGCTGGGCGGAAACCGGTACCTGCGTAGGACTCACGGATTCCAGTCTCTCAGCTCGCCTCGGCACGCCGGACGACAGGGTGCAGCACAGTGACCCAGACCGCAGCGACCCACCGACGACACGCCCGACACGCCGCCCCTATCGGCGAAAGAATTCGATCTAGGCCCATTGGCCTGCGACTACGCTCCGTGCGGCTCAGCACCTGAGCCGCAGAGAAATCAGCTATCAGCGAGAGGGTATTTCATGCGTTTCGGCGTCACCAGCACTGCCCTTGGCACAGGGTTCGTCGCGGCGGGAGTGCTTCTGGGCGCGGGTTCGGCCACCGCCTTCGCACCGCAGGTCCAGCCCGATCGGATCGGCGCCCAACTCAGCCACGAGGAGACCGTGGCGCTCGGGGCGGGGCCGATTCCAGCGATCACCGCGATGCTCGTACCCCCCAATCGGATCGGGGCGGGTCTCCACACCGATACCGATCTGTACCGTGACGCCGACGGCGGCATCCGTGCCACCTTGCGCCAGGTGGTGACGGAGGCGGCGGCCCATCCCGACGGCACCGTCTCCGTATTCCTGAACGCGCCCGGCACACGGGGCGGGCGCGTTGTCGACGTCTTCCAGCAGTGGACCGACTGATTACGTGTACATGCAGGGCACTTCGGCGGAGATCGTGTGCAGCTGGCACATGATGCCGTTGTAGATCCCGCTCGAGCCGGTCTCCGGGGCGAAACCATCGGCGGCCGGCTCGGCGGTCAACGGGGTCAGCGGCAGGCCGGGGGCAGCCTGGGCGGGCGCGGCGGCCAGCGCGATCGTCGCCACAGCGGCGGCGACGGTACAGATTCCTGCGGTCAGTCTGGTCATCGATTCCTCCTCGAGGGAGCCCGCTGTGCGGGCTCGTGTCCCGAACACCCACGCGCACATCGGAATTCGGCTTCCCCTAGATCATCGGTTCGACGTCGCGACGTGCTACAGATCTGGCGTAGATCCTGGCGAGGCCGTCGATCACCAACAGCCCACCCACCGTCACCAGCGCGCAAGCGAGCAACAGCAACGGCGGCACGTAGCGCACGGCCACGAAGCCGGGATGTTCATCGGTGCCAACGAACTCGGTGGTGCGCCGCGCCGCCTGCCAGCTGACGACCGCGCAGGCCAGGAAGAGCACGGCGAAGCCGAGTTCGAACAGCGCGATCCAGCGTCTCATTCCTGCGATCCTGCCAGGGGCGAGATCGAATCAGCTGACCAGGCTCGGTACCAGCAACAGCGCGATGACGGCCAAGGTGAGGACAACCATCAACCCGATGACCAACAGGTCGCGCCGCAGGCTGTGTGGTTGCTCGATCACCACGCGCATCATTGCCTCCGCTCCCCCGGCGCCACGCCGGTGTGATAATCCTCACCCTACACTGTGCAGTGTTACTTCCGGTGGGACTGGAAGTACTTCGTCGACTCCGGCCGGTAGCTGAGGAATGCCGCTCCCGCGGCCAGCACGCCCTGCACGATCGCCGAGCCACCCGCCACGATCGTCGCCGCATTGGCGACGGCGGAGAAGGTGAACATGGTCGCGACGGCGCCGAGTCCGAGCCAGATCGCGACGACCGTGAGCACCGTGCGCGCCCAGGACTTGCCGCGGCCGAGCTGATGCGCGATGGCCACGGTGACCCCGGCCAGCAGCACGCCGACCAGCGCGGTCAGCGCGAAAGCCACCAGCACCATCGCGTCGACGGTAGATGCCGGGAAGTTCGGATCCGACTTGTGCATCTCGTCGAGGAACTGCTTGCTGAGCTCGTCGCGCTCCCCGGTCATGGTGATGACGCTGGCGAAGGTGTAGATCACACCGAGGCCGGCGATCGCCCACCACAATTGACGGGCGGTGCCGACGTCTTCCGGTATGGGAAGGGTTTCGGGTTTGTTCGGCGGAACGATCACGACAGCCAGCGTGCTGCCTCGGTCGCCCAGTAGGTGAGCACGATGTCCGCGCCCGCCCGCCGGATGCCGATCAGCGATTCCAAGATCGAGGCCCTTCGGTCGATCCAGCCACGCTCGGCGGCGGCGGTGATCATCGCGTACTCACCGGAGATCTGATAGGCCGCAACGGGGACCGTCGAGCGGTCGGCGACGTCGCGCAGGATATCGAGGTAGGACATCGCGGGCTTCACCATCACGATGTCGGCGCCCTCGGCGAGGTCGAGATCGAGTTCGCGCAGCGATTCGCGACGGTTGGCCGGATCCTGCTGGTAGGTGCGGCGATCGCCTTCCAGCGACGAGCCGACGGCCTCACGGAACGGGCCGTAGAAGGCCGAGGCGTACTTGGCCGCGTAGGCCAGGATGGCGGTGTCGGTCCGGCCGACCGCGTCGAGTCCGCGCCGGATCGCACCGACCTGGCCGTCCATCATCCCGCTGGTTCCGAGCAGATCGGCGCCGGCTTCGGCCTGCGACAGCGCCATCTCCACGTAGCGGTGCAGGGTCGCGTCGTTGTCGACCGCGCCGTCGGTGCCGATCACACCGCAGTGGCCGTGATCGGTGAATTCGTCGAGGCAGGTATCGGCCATGATGACCGTCGCGTCCCCGACTTCCTCGGCCAGCGCGCGCAGACCACGATTGAGGATTCCGTTCGGATCACTGGCCTGTGAACCGGTCGCGTCCTTGTCCTCGGACAGCGGCACACCGAACAGCATCAGCCCGCCGACCCCGGCGGCCACCGACTCCGCCGCGGCTTTGCGCAGGGAGTCCAGCGAATGCTGGTACACCCCGGGCATCGAGCTGATCGCCCGCGGCTCGTCGAGACCATCGGCGACGAACATCGGCAGCACCAGCTGACGCGGCTGCAGCGTGGTTTCGGCGACGAGTCGACGTAATGCGGGTGTCCTACGCAACCGCCGCGGGCGGTCGAAAGCGGTCATAGCCCGCAGAATACGCCTCTCGCCGGTCGGTCGTGGCAGCGCCTACAGCGGGCCGGAACCGCGGGCCAGTTCGCCCAGAATCTGCTCGAAGGTTGCGAAGACCGGCGAGGGGCCCGCCGAACTCCAGGCTTGGTTGGTGAGCAGGATCGCCGTCACCGCACCGTCGTTGGACCAGGTGGATCCCAGGCCGCCGTCCCACCCGTAGGCACCTGCGCGGGGACCGTCGGGCTGGTCGAGCAGCTGGATGCCGACGCCGTATCCCCAGCCCGCGCTGCCGTCGGGGGCGGGCCCGCCACGGTCGAGTTGCTCGGCGGTGAGGTGGTTGGTGGTCATGGCGGTGACGGCTCGTTCGGACAGGATGCGGATGCCGTCGAATTCGCCGCCGTCGCGCAGCATGCGGGCGAAGCGGTGGTAGTCGGCGAGGGTGGAGACCAGGCCGTCGCCGCCGCCTTCGAAGGCGGGTGGGGTGCTCCATTGGCCGAGGGCAGGGTCGAAGACGGTACGGACGCCGTCGATGTCCGCGTAGTGCGGGCCGAGTCGGGCCAGCTCGTCCGGCGAGACGGAGAAGCCGGTGTCGGTCATGCCGAGCGGACGCAGGACGCGGTCGGCCAGGAATTCCGAGAACGGCGCGTCCGCTGCCCTGGCGATCAGGATGCCGAGGACGGGTGCGCCGACGTGATAGAGCCAGCGTTCGCCGGGCTGATATTGCAGCGGCAAGGTGCCGAGTCGCCGCATCCAGGTGTCCGGCGGCAACATCTGCGCGGGCGTCGGCGGACCCCAGCCGAGGCCCAGTTCGCTCCAGGCGGTGTCGAGTGGTTTGGGTGAGAAGTCGGCGAAATCCATTCCCCAGCCGAGGCGGAAGGTGAGGAGGTCCTCGACGGTGATCGGGCGGTTCGCCGCGACCGTGTCGGCGAGTTCGGCGGCGGGGTTCGCGAGCACCCGGAGGTCGGCGAGTTCGGGTAGCAGTCGATCGACCGGTTCGGTCGGGTCGAGGACACCGTCGTCGATCAGGATCGAGGCCGCGACCGCGGTGAGCGGTTTGGTCATCGAAGAGATCCGGAAGATCGTGTCGGTGCGCACCGGTGCGTTGCGCGCGGCGTCGAGATGGCCGATGGCGCCGGTTGTTACGTCGTCGCCGACCGCGACGAGCCAGGCCAGGCCGAGCAGCTCGTCGGCCGCGACGTGCGCGCCGAGCCGCTTGTCGATCTCGTCCACCGTCATCGCCTCTCCTCGGGTTGCGTTGCGCTACTAGACCACAGCGGTCCGACAGCTACCGGCGAATCGCCACCCGCAGTGCTTCGCCGAGGTCGCCGACCTGTCCCGGCGAACCTGTGGATAACATCGAAAGACACTGGAGCTCAATGGCTTCCGCGCGAGATCGACGAAACCTGTCGGTGCCCCTCGCTATAATCGAAAGCGTGTTCGAGGGTTCCGACAATCGGGGGCGGGACCCAAACGCAACGGGAGGACGCCGAATGAACGCCATTGCCGCTCAGACCACTTTCATCACCGCGCCGTACGTGCCGCTCGAGAAGAAGCGACTGCCCGCGGGCCGTCCGCGCCGCTGGTACGTGGCGCACAATCGTCGGCTCAAGGCCATGCGGTTGACGATCGCACTGCTGGATTCCGGTGTGTACCTACCCAATCAGGCCACCAACGAGACCATCCGACGCACCGCCGAGAAGATCGACATCCGCCCGCCGTCGGATGCCACCTGCCGGCTCGTGCGCACGCTGCTGCGCTACAGCCGATGATCCTGATACGCCGAAAGCCCGCCGTCGCGGGCGGGCTTTCGGCGTATCTACCGAGTTCAGCGGCTGCTGCTGCGGCGACTCTTCTTACGCGGCGGGGGCAGCAAGCCCTCGGCGCGCAGGCGCGACGCGTGCTCGGCCAGCGCCTCCACCAGTGGGCCGACCTGTGCCGACTCGGGCTGCACGTCCACGCGCAGACCGAACTCGATCGCGGTCTCGGCGGTCTTCGGGCCGATGCACGCCACGATGGTGCGCGCGTGCGGCTTGCCCGCGATACCGACCAGGTTGCGGACCGTGGAGGACGAGGTGAACAGCACCGCGTCGAAACCACCGGTCTTGATCATCTCGCGGGTCTCCGCGGGCGGCGGCGAGGCGCGCACCGTGCGGTAGGCGGTGACGTCGTCGATCTCCCAGCCGCGCTCACGCAGGCCCTCGGCCAGGGTCTCGGTGGCGATGTCGGCGCGGGGCAGCAGCACCCGGTTCACCGGATCGAACACGTCGTCGTAGGGCGGGAAGTCGGCGAGCAGGCCCTCGGAGGACTGTTCGCCACTGGGCACCAGTTCGGGGTTGATACCGAAGGAGCGCACCTTCTCCGCGGTGGCCTCACCGACGCAGGCGATCTTCACCCCGGAGAACGCACGAGCGTCGAGACCGAACTCGGCGAACTTCTCCCACACCGCGCGCACGGCGTTGGTGGAGGTGAACACCACCCACTGGTAGCGCCCATCGACCAAACCCTTGACCGCCCGTTCCATCTGGGCGGGGCTACGCGGCGGCTCCACCGCGATGGTCGGCACCTCGATCGGGATCGCGCCGTGGGTGACGAGCCGCTCGCTCATCTCCCCCGCCTGATCCTTGGTGCGCGGCACCAGCACGGTCCAGCCGTAGAGGGCACGCGATTCCCACCACGACATCTTGGCGCGCTTGTCGACTTCCTTGCCGACCGTCACGACCAGCGGGCCGACCAGCTCGGAAGCGGCGTTGTTCAGCGAGGCCAGCGTGGCCTCGATCGTGCGCTG
Source organism: Nocardia salmonicida NBRC 13393 (assembly GCF_001613085.1). Classification (GTDB taxonomy): domain Bacteria; phylum Actinomycetota; class Actinomycetes; order Mycobacteriales; family Mycobacteriaceae; genus Nocardia; species Nocardia salmonicida. The sequence continues at coordinate 12,824 of NZ_BDBR01000032.1, read as the reverse complement.
CTGACGGGTGGTGCCACGCACGGTCACCGCGACCGGAGTCTGCGGCGCCAGACCGTGTTCCACCAGCGCGCTCGCGGTCTCGGCCAGGTGCCCGGAGGTGGCGTGCAGGACCAGCGGGCCGGGGGCGGCGGCCAGCGCCGACCAGTCGACCTCGCCGCGCACATCGGCCTCGGTGTGCCCGGAGCCCAGCGCGATGCCCGCGTAGCTGGGTACGGCCGAGCCGTTGGGCAGGCCGGGCAGCACCTCGAACACCATGTGCGAACGGGTGACGGCGTTGACCTCGTTGATCACCGAATCGGTGGTCAGCGGGTCGCCGGTGACGATGCGGACCACGTCGTGACCGTTGCGCGCCTCGGCGATCAGCGTTTTGGCCACCTCGGCGGGTTCGCCGAGAGCGGGCCGCACGTCGACCGGGCTCTCGCCGTTTTCGCCCACCTCGTGCGCGATGCCGATCAGGGCGAGTACGCCCTTGTCGACATCGGGGTCGGTGAACGCCAGCATCGCCCGCTCGAGCACCTCACGGGCGCGCACGGTCAGCAGGGCCGGGTCGCCGGGGCCGGATCCGACGAAAAGGATCCGCCCTGGTTGCTTCTTGGTAGCTCGGCTGCTGCTCATCGGTTGTTCTCCATCGGGCTGGAATTAGTGAAGTCGGTGGGCGCCGGTTCGTCTGTGACGCTCAGCAATGCGCGAGCACCCAGGTCCAGCAGTTCGCGCGCCAACGTGCGACCGAGTTCGGCCGCGTCTTTCGGCGCGCCGACGATCGAGGCGCGCAAGACGTCGGAGCCGTCGATCGCGGCGGCACAGGCGCGCAGCGAGAGTTCGTCGAAGATCCGGCCGTCCTCGTCGATCGACTCGACGATCTCGGCGAGTGCTCCGATCGGTGCGGTGCAGCCTGCTTCGAGCTCACCGAGCAGCGAACGCTCGGCGAGCACCGCGGCTCTGGTCGCAGCATCGTCCAGACCGGCGAGTACCTCGATCAATTGCGGGTCGTCACTGCGGCATTCGACCGCGAGGGCGCCCTGCGAGGGGGCGGGCAACATCTGCACCGGTTCGAGCGATTCGGTGATCTCGTCGGTGCGCCCGATCCGGCACAGGCCGGCGCGGGCGATGACGATGGCATCGAGCTCACCCTCGCTCACCTTGCGCAGGCGGGAGTCGATATTGCCGCGCAGCGGGAGGATATCGAGGCCGAGCCCCAGGGCGCGCAGCTGCGCGGCACGGCGCGGGGCCGAGGTCCCCACGCGGGCACCGGCGGGCAATTCGCCGAGAACCATGCCGTCGCGAGCCACCAGCGCGTCGCGCGGGTCCTCGCGGGGCGGGATCGCGGCGATGGTGAAGCGCGGGTCCTGCGCGGTGGGGAGGTCTTTATAGGAATGCACCGCGATGTCGATGCCGCCCGCGGCGAGCTCGTCGCGCAGCGCGGAGGTGAACACCCCGACACCGATCTTCTGCACCGGATCCGACGACAGATCGCCCGGCGTCTTGATGACCACCAGTTCGGCGGGCTGCCCCGCCGCGATCAGCGCATCACGGATGGTGCCCGCCTGTGTCAGCGCGAGCAGGCTGCCGCGCGTGCCGATCCGCCACGGCGCACTGGCGCTGCCTGCGGTCACGGTGTCCTCTTCCTGCACTGTCGTGGTCATGCGGTTTCCTCCTGCGCATGCCCGAGCGGCGCTGCGTGGTTTCGCATGCTGCCTGTGTCGGGTCTTGACTCGGTCAAGCGTGACGGCCCATCGCCGAGGTGGCCTGCGGTGAAGTCGTCGGCCAGCGCGGACTCGCCCGCGGCGACCTCCATCGGCGCGGCAACCGCTTGTACCGCACCGGGTTTCAGTTCGAACAGCTCACGCAACGCTTCGGCGTAGCTGTCGCCGCCCGGCGTCGATGCCAACTGCTTCACCCGCACGGTCGGCGCGTGCAGCAGCTTGTCGACGACGCGGCGCACCGTGCGCGCCACCTCGTCGCGGGCCGGGTCGGCCAGGTCGGGCAGCCGCGAATCGAGGCGGAGCAGTTCGGCCTCCACCACATCGGCGGCACGCTGGCGGAGTGCGGCCACCGTGGGGGTGACCTCCGCCATGCGTTGCCCGGCAAGGTACTTGGCGAGTTCGTCGGCGACGATGAGGCGCGCGGCGGCGGTGTCGTCGGCCGCGGCGCCCGCGGCCGGATCGCGCTGCAGCGATTCGATGTCGATGACGCCGACGCCGGGCAGGCCGGCCACCGCGTGCTCCACATCGCGGGGCAGACCGAGATCGCAGAAGACCAGCGGCCGCTCGGCGACGTCGGTGCGGGCCCGGCCTGCGAGTGCGCGGTGGGTGTCGGCCAGGGTGACCACGGACCCGACCGCGCCGGTACAGGTGATCACGACATCGGCGCCGGCCATGGCCTCGGTGAGTCGTGACATCTCGACCGCCTCGGCATCGACACCGTGCATGGTGCGCCCGGTCTCGGCGAGACGCTGTGCGCGTTCGAGGGTCCGGTTGACGACGATGATGCGCCCTATCCCGGCCCGCGACAGATGCGCCACGGCCAGCCCGCCCATCGCGCCCGCACCGACCACCACCGCGGTGCGCCCGGCGAGATCGCCGACGACACCACGTGCCCGATCCAGCGCCACCGACACCACCGAGGCGCCGGCCCGGTCGATCCCGGTCTCCGAATGCACGCGCTTGCCGACCCGCAACCCGTGCTGGGCCAACTCGTGCAGTGTGCGTCCGACCGCCTGCTGACCGTCGGCGCTGGCGTAGGCGCTGCGAATCTGGCTGAGCACCTGCTGCTCGCCGACGACCATCGAGTCGAGGCCGCTGGCGACCGCGAACAGATGCTCGGCCGCGGCCTCGCTGTAGCGCACATAGGCGTGCTTGGTGAGATCGCCCAGCGGCAGTCCGGAATGCTTGGTGAGCAGCTCACTCACCTCACCGAGCCCGCCGTGGAAGGCGTCGACGACCGCGTAGACCTCGACCCGGTTGCAGGTGGAGACGATCATGGCCTCGGACACATGGCTCGAGGAGAGCAGCCGATCCACCAGTTTCGGCCGTTCGGACTCGCTGATGGCGACTTTCTCCAGCACCGATACCGGGGCGCTCCGATGCGAAATCCCGACCAGCAGAACACTCATGACCGCACCTCGCCGACGCTGTGTCGTGTCATGCGCGTCCCCACGCCGTGTCGCTGTTTAGCTCGCTGGCGCTCGCTCATGGCGTGATCACCGATCCCTTGGTGCTTGGCTCCGTTGCCGAGTGGGGCGTAACCGAACGCGGCGCGGTGCGACGCGACGGCCTGCCGCGAGCCGGTTCGACCGGCGCGGCATGTGTGAGGTGGTTCGGCGGCGCTACCCGGCGCGCGACGCGGCTGGAGCCGACCTCGGCGATCTCGGGCAGCGCGGGCGCGTCGTTGCGCGCGGCATCGAAGGACAGCATCTGCAGTTCCATCGCCAGGTCGACGCGGCGGACCTGAACATGGGCGGGCGCGCGCAGTTCCAGCGGCGCGAAGCTCAATATCGACGGCAGTCCGGCGGCGACGAGCCGGTCACACACGTCCTGGGCGGCCTCGTCGGGCACGGCCACCACGGCGATCGTCGGCGTCAGCGCCGGAATCTGGGCGGTCAGCTGCTCGACATCGCGCACGACGAGACCGGCGTACGACTGGCCGATCACCGAAGGGTGGTTGTCGAAGATCCCGACCACGGTGAAGCCTCGTACCCCGAATCCGCCGTAACCGACCAGCGCGCGGCCCAGATTGCCCGCGCCGATCAGCACTACCCGATGTCCCTGTGACAGTCCGAGCACATCTTCGATCCTGGTGCGCAACTTGGCTACGTCATAGCCGACACCCCGCACACCGTTGGGTCCGAGGAAGGAAAGATCCTTGCGCAGCTTCGCCGAATTGACACCCGCCGCGACAGCGAGTTCCTCACTCGATACGATGACTACACCCTCGTCGGCCAACCCAGCGAGAACCCGGAGATAGGTAGCGAGACGAGTCACCGTGGCCTGCGGAATGTCCCGCACAAGAGCCTTGCCGGAGACGCCACTCGGCGTCTCGTGCTGCTCTGTCACGTCGTCGGCTCCTCGTTCCGGGCCTGATCGCGGTCCGGTTCCTCTGTTTCGTTCACCGGTGTGGGTCGCTGCGATTACGAGAGCGCGACCGGTGCCATAGGGGCGGTACAAACCCGGCCACCGCCGCTGCGTGCCAGGGGCGGTGCGGATTGCGTGTCACCACCGTAACCGCTTGTGCAGGCGTTCACAAAGTCGGTGAATTCGGCCTCATTTTCCGTCGCGACCAGCGATCCGGCTCAGGTCGGCCCGCAAACGGGGCTCGTCCACGTCGAAATAGCTGTGTTCACGGCCGTTCAACAGGACCACTGGCAGGCGATCTCCGTATTCAGCACGCAGCTCCGGATCCTTGACCGCGGCTTCGTCGACGTCCAAGGTGGCTACCGGGAGACCGAAATCACCACAGATCGTCTGCAATTGCGCCAGCGCGGTGCCGCACAAGCCGCAACCAGCGCGGGTCAACAGGGTCACCGTCGGTGTGGGATTAGTCATGAGCCCTATTTAATCCTCGAGCCCTCAGCGAGTTGTCGGTGCAGCCGGTTACTGTGGACATGGTTCGCGCGACTAGCGGAGGGTACTGGTGCCGGAACGTTCGAAGGTGACTAGGGCCGGATTCGTCGCAGGGCGATTCGGGGAGTTCCCTGCGCGGTGGCAGCCCAGCCGCCTCGGTCAGGAGCTACAGGAACAGTTCGCACGGCTGCCACGCAGCCCGTTCGGGCCGAGCGAGGAAGAGCTACGCGCCAACCTCGCCGGTGAGGCAAGCGCCGACGCGGCGCTCGAGCTACACGTTGCCGATCTCGCCGAACAGGGCGACGACGCGGGCCCCGAGGTCCCTCGCGACCTCACCGCCGCGGCGTTCTTCGACGTCGACAACACCCTGGTCCAGGGTGCCTCGATCGTCCACTTCGCCCGAGGGTTGGCCGCGCGCAAGTACTTCAAGACCTCCGACCTGGTCGACGTCGCCTGGAAACAGGTGAAGTTCCGGGTCACCGGCAAGGAGAACTCCTCCGACATGGTCTCGGGCCGGGAGAAGGCGCTCAGCTTCATCGCGGGCCGCCCCACCGCCGAGCTCGCGGCGCTCGGCGAGGAGATCTACGACGAGATCATCGCCGACAAGATCTGGCCCGGCACCCGCGCGCTCGCCCAGATGCACCTCGACGCCGGCCAGCAGGTCTGGCTGGTCACGGCCACCCCGGTGGAGCTGGCGAATGTGATCGCCAAACGCCTCGGCCTGACCGGCGCCCTCGGCACGGTCGCCGAAAGCGTCGACGGCAAATTCACGGGCCGCCTGGTGGGCGATATCCTGCACGGCCTCGGCAAGGCACACGCGGTGCGCACCCTCGCGATTCGCGAAGGTCTCAATCTCAAGCGCTGCACCGCCTATTCCGACAGCCACAACGACGTCCCCATGCTGTCGCTGGTCGGTACCGCGGTGGCCATCAACCCCGATTCCGACCTGCGCGAGGTCGCGAAGAACCGCGGCTGGGAAATCCGCGACTTCCGCACCGGCCGCAAGGCGGCGAAGATCGGTGTGCCCACCGCGCTGGCACTCGGCGCGGCGGGCGGAGCGGTAGCGGCTGTCGTAGCCCGCCACCGCGACAACTAACCCAGCACCACGTTCCGGCGCTTGGCCAGCAGCTTGTAGAGGGTCTGCTGGATGGTCTCGCGGACCTGGTCGGTGACCTCGAACATCGTCATCGGGTCATCGGCCTCTTCCGGCTCGAACGCCGTGGTCGCGATCGGCTCACCGAACTCGATGTACCACTTCGACGGCATCGGCACCGCGCCGAGCAGCCCCAGATGCGGGAACAGCGGCGTCACCGGGAAGTACGGCAGCCCGAGCAGGCGGGCCAGCGGCTTGATATCGGCGAGCTTCGGGTAGATCTCCTCGGAGCCGACGATCGACACGGGGATGATCGGCACCCCGGCCCGCACCGCCGCCGACACGAAACCACCGCGCCCGAACCGCTGCAGCTTGTACCGGTCGGCGTACTTCTTGCCGACGCCCTTGAATCCTTCGGGGAACACTCCCGCGATGTGCCCGGAGCGCAGCAGCCGCTCGGCATCGGGGTGGCAGGCCATCGTGTGCCCGGCCTTGCGCGCGAGCGCACCCAACAGCGGCATCTCGAAGATGAGGTCGGCGGCCAGCAGCCGCAGCGCCCGCTGATTCGGGTGCTTGTCGTGCACGGCCAGCTGCAGCATCAGACCGTCGAGCGGCACAGTGCCCGCGTGATTGGCGACCAGCAGCGCGCCACCGACGGCGGGAACGTTCTCGATGCCCGTGACCTCGGCGCGGAACCAGTACTCCGACAACGGTCGCAGTGTGGGCAGGATGACCGATTCGAGTAGGTGCCTGTCGTAGCCGAACTCGTCCACCTGGTAGTCCCCGGTGAGCCTGCGGCGCGCGAATTCCGCGGTCCGTTCGATCTGCTCGCCGACGGCATCGCGCACGATGTCGGTGAGCGATTTCGGCGGCAGCGCGGGCATTCCCGGCCGACGCTCGCTGAGAGAGGTGACCGGCATCGCCTGCATCGGTTGATCCGGCCATCGCCGGGTCTGCGGTCGCTGTCGGGCCTCGACATTCACGTCGAGACGAATGACTTTCGCTCCCTCGTTCATTTATGCGCTCCTGATCCGGCCCCGATGAGGCCGAGCAGTTTGTGTTCCGCGGCGTCGATCCATGCCGGATCGAAGACTGGCCGCAACGCTGCGCCCGCGATGAAGTCATCGAACGCCTGGACCGTGGTCCAGCGTGGGGTGAAGCCGAGCTCGGTTCGCATACGGGTGGTGTCGAGCCCGCAGCCGAAATAGAAATAGTCGGGTTGTTCGCCACTGAATCCGCGCATGATCGGGCCCATCAACGAGCGACCGACCGTGCGGAAGACGAAGAACGGCACCGGCGCGACAATGCGCCCGGCCCGCCGGATCGCCTGCGACATGGCCAACGCGCCGTCACCGGCGATATTGACCGTGCCACCGTGGGCACGCTGCGCCGCGTGCACGAGCACCGCGACCGCGTCTTCCTCGTGCAGCAATTGCAGCCGGGCTTCGCGACCGAGAACAGTCGGCGTGATCGGCGAACGCAGATATTGCACGCCTCGATCGGCCAGGCGCGGCCCGACGATCGGCGCGAAACGCAGAATCGATGCGGAAATATCGGGCCTGCGCCGCGCCATTCCACGCACCAGCGCCTCGATATCGATCATGTCGCGCGCGAACCACCCCGCTGGCGGAGTGCGCGCGCCCATTTCCTCGGTGAATTTCGCCGGATCCTTGGCACTGCATCCATATACCGCCGAGGACGATCGCACGACCACGCGCCGCACCGACGGCGCTTTTTGACACACGGCGAGCAATTGCATCGCGCCGAGGACATTGAGATCCTTCATCACCGCGCGACCGCCACCGGCGGGCGGACGAGTGAGCACGGCCGCGTGCACGACAGTGTCGACGTCGTTGCCCTCGACGACCTTGCGAATAAGCGGATTCCTGATATCGGCGCGCACGAACTCGGCACTACCCATTTTTCGACGAAGCTCACGGCTGGGAGTGACGGTATCCACGGCGATGACACGTTCGACGCCGGGTTCGGCAGCTAGGCGTGCCGCGACATTGCCACCGAAGAAGCGGCTGGCACCAGTGACCAGCACAACTCTCGGCGCGTGTCGTTCCCGTGTATCGGAACTCGTACCTGACCCCACTCAAAGCCCCCTGCTCATCGTGTTTCGCGTACCAGAGTAGCCGCATTCGCGCCACTCACCGTCACGATCTACAAGCATTTAACGAGGACGACCCGTCCCCGCATAGCGAGATTCACAAACCCGGGCTTTTCACAGCGAGAGCCCGCCACCTTCGAAGGGTGACGGGCTCGTCGCAGGCACGCAGGCTTACTTGCCGAGTTTGCGCCGCTGAACACGCGTGCGGCGAAGCAGCTTGCGGTGCTTCTTCTTCGACATACGCTTGCGGCGCTTCTTGATCACAGAACCCATAGGGTTTCCTCGCGTTCTCTCTACTCGGCATACACACGCGGTGTTCACGTGCGTCGTTTGGCGTCCGCGCCGCCGGGGCAACCGGACACCACGAACGGTGCCACCGGCAGGCGGACACGAACCAGTTGTCCATGCTACCGGGGCACCCGAGCAGCAACGAAACCGCCCTTGTACCTGGCCGAACTACGTCATCCGGCGTCGAAGTACGACGTCTCCAGGTAGTCGTGCACCGCCTTCGCGTGCACTCGGAACGAGCGCCCGACACGCACCGCGGGCAGTTCACCCGAGTGCACGAGCCGGTACACCGTCATTTTCGACACCCGCATGAGATCGGCGACTTCGGCGACGGTGAGAAACTGAGTGCCACCGCCGATCACCGTTTGCGGGGTGGCGCCGACCCGTGGAGCGGGCGAACCCGAACCACCGCCCGACGCCGATGGATTACTTGACATTCTGTTCGCAGACATCATGGCACCATTGACCTCCGGCACGCCCGCGCCGCCGGCTTCCCCACCAGCGGAACAGACACGCACGTGCTTCTACGAGCTTAGCGGGACCAGTGGGATTACTGCGACGGGTGTGAGAAATCGGTTCTCGAACCGGGTACCCGATCGTCACTCGTTCGTTGCGCCCTGTTCGGCCGACCGCCGCTTGGCCGCGTCCAGTGCTTCGGTGAAGGTCGAGCGCAGGGCACCACGCTCCAGCTCGCGCAGCGCCGCGGCGGTGGTGCCACCGGGTGAGGTGACCGCGGCCCGCAGTTCGGCCGCGCTCTGCCCGGTTTCGTCCAGCAGCGCCGCCGCGCCGATCATGGTCTGCACGACCAGTTCGCTGGACACCTCGCGGGTGAGACCGAGGCCGACCCCGGCATCGATCATCGCCTCGACGACGAGGAAGAAATACGCCGGTCCCGAACCGGATACCGCGGTGACCGCGTCCATCTGCGCCTCGGGCACCGTCACCACTTTGCCGACGGCTTCGAGCATCTCGCCGACCTGCTCGAGCTGCTCGGGCTTGGCGTAGCGACCGGGCGATTGCACACTCATCCCCTGCCCGACCAGCATCGGGGTGTTCGACATCACCCGCACCACCGGGAAACCGGCGGGCAGTTTCGACTCGAGCCGGGCGGTGGAGATACCGGCGGCCAGCGAGACGAGCACCTGATCGCGACCGTTTTCGAGATCGGCCTTGGACAGGTCGGTGAGCACCGAGTCGACCACGCCGGGCTTCACCGCGATGACCACGATGTCGGCGCCCTCGACGGCGTCGGCGACCGAACCGCTCACCCGCACCTTGAACCGCTCGGCCAGCTGCGCGGCGCGCGCGGCGACCGGCTCGACAACGACCAGATCCTTGATCGCCCTGCCGGATTCCAACAATCCGGCCACCAGCGCCTCACCGATCCGACCGCCACCGACCACCGCAATTCTCGTCATGAGAACAAGGTTAGTTGGCCCGGTGGCCTCAGCGTGCCGCCGGGATCAGGGCCAGCTGACGACTCTGGGCGACAACGGCACCGGTGGAGTCGATGACCAGGTGGTCCTCGTCGAACATCCGCTCACCGACCTCACGGGCGGTCGCGACGACGCGCAGCCAACCGGGTGCGGGGACGCGGCGCAGATAGGTGGTCATCTGGACGGTCGGCGACCAGCCGAAGTGGCCCAGGTTCATCGGGACGGGCGGGCTGATGTCGGCGGCCATCATCGCGAAGGCGGCGCGCGCCCGCGGATCGGCTTCGTCGCCGTCGAACGGACGGATCCACAGCCGCAACCGAGGCGGGCCGGTCTCGCCGCGCAGGAATTCGCCCCAGGTCGGATCGATCACCATGTGGGCGCCCTGGCTCACGTGCACGATCTTGCCCATCGGCGAATCGGGGGTGTACTGGAAGGCCTGATCGCCCGGCTCGGCGGGCATGTCGGTGTCGGGACCCGTCCAGCGAGTCTGCGCGGAGTCGAGGTGGCCGAAGGTGAACGCGGTCCGGACGAGGGTGCGGCCGTTCTGGCTCAGGTCGACGTCGGCCAGGCAGATCTGGCGGCCCTTCTTCCGGATGTGTACCGCGTATTCGACCTCGCCGGGATCGGGGGCGCCGAGGAAGTCGGTGCTGCCCGCGATGGGCGCCATCTGGGCCAGTGATTCGTCGGCTTCGGTCAGCCAACGGGTCGCCGCGGCGGCGGTTGCCGCGACCATGGTGCCGCCGTGCACCTTGGGGCCGATGGTCCAGGTGGGTGCGATGACGCCGGCGTAGCGACCGGTCTCGGCATCGGTGGTGGTGAGCTCGGTCAGGTCGAGAACCTGGCTGAACGGCGCGTCGGTCGCGAGTTCTCGCGTCATCGTCACTCCTGGTCGGGGGGCACTACAATTCGTACAGCGTACAAGCACGCGGCGCCCGCAACTATTCCGCGCTGCATACGCGGACACGGCGATGTCGGTACAGGCGGGCCGCTCCGCGCGATCACGGCCGCGTCCAGGCGGTGAGACGTTGTCCCCGCCGCACCACGATCACGGCAGGTCGGCGTGGCGCGGCTGGGGGTCCGGCGTCGCGCCGGTGAGGTGACGGCGGGCGAACTCGAGAGTGCGCGCCAGTTGCACGGAGCGTTCGGCGGTGGTTCGCGCGTTCTGGGTGTTGATCTCGGCGACCGCGTGACCACGGAAACCGGTGTGTATCAGGTGTTCACACAGTTGCGCGCACGGCTGGGTGCCGTCGCCGGGCACCAGGTGTTCGTCGTGCGCGGCGCCGCGCCCGTCGGCCAGGTGCAGGTGGATCAGGCCGTCGCCCATCCGGCGCGCCAGCTCGAGCGCGTCCGCGCCCGCGGTGGCGGTATGCGAGAGGTCGAGGGTGTAGTGGTCGAAGCCGGTATCGGTCGGATCGTAGGAGGGGCTGAACGCGCTCACCGCGCGTCCGGGGCCCGCCCGCCGTTCCAGCCTGCGCACCGCGCCGTCGCGGAACAGGGTGTCGGCCCGCATCGGGAACATGTTCTCCACCGCGACCTTGACCGGGTGATGCGCCTCCAGCTCACCGACCTGATCGGCGAATCCCCTGGCGTAGCGACGCTGCCAGCGAAACGGCGGGTGCACCACCACGGTGTCGGCGCCGAGCGCTTCCGCGGTGCGCACGCTGCGTTCCAGCTTGGCGACCGGGTCGGCGCCCCACACCCGTTGGGAGATCAGCAGACACGGCGCGTGCACGGCGAGCACCGGCACGCCGTAGCGCTTGGCGTAGGACTGCACGGTAGCGATGTCCTGGCTGGCCGGCTCGGCCCACACCATCAATTCCACACCGTCGTAACCCAATTCGGCGGCATAACGGAACGCCGCCTGCGTGTTCTCCGGATATACCGAGGCCGTCGACAGGCCGATCGCGATGTCCGCTCGTGCGTTCCCCACAGCCCACTCCCTGTATTCAGCTGGTACTGAGGAGAAAGGCTAGCGGTCCCAGCGTCACGAAGACGCCTACGACAACGGCGATCACCGTGCTGAAGATGTCGTCGGTGCGACGCAGGACACGAACCAGCGCCACGAGACCGAGGATCACCACCATCGCCAGGGCCAGCGCCACCCACGGCAGCGTTTCCCACATCGTCTCGAAACCCTTGAACAGCAACATTCCGGCGACCGCCGCGCCCGCGCTCTGCGCGCCGAGGATCATCCACTGGCGACGGTTGGTGTCGTCGCCGTTGCCGCGCGCCATCGCCGAGACGCGGGCGGCTCGGCTGGCTACCGCACCGCCGGCGCGATTGCCCGCCATCCGGCTCGCGGTCCGCGAGTCGGCGCGGCCCGTGGTCTTCGATTTGGCTCGGCTCGCGACCTTCGACCTGGCCCGGTCTGCCACCTTCGCCGCGGCCGCTTTGGTCGCGGCGCGCCTGCTCGCCCTGGTCGGCTTCGGTTCGTAGTCGTCGTCGTAGTCGTCGTCATCGTCGAAAGGCGCGTCGTCGTAATCGGATTCGGAATAGTCGTTGTCGACGTAGTCGCGATCGACGTAATCGGACTCGGCGTAGTCGTCGGTGTCCTCGTCGTCGGCCTGGTCCGCGCCGACCCGATACACGATCTCGGTGTGCGCGTCGGCGTCGCCACGATCGGCCCGCTGCCGCAGCAGGTCACCGGCCACCGACTGCCCGGACACCAGCGGCTGCTCCTGGCTGACCGGCGACCACGCGGCCGTCGGGAAACCACCGCTCTCCGGGGCGGGCGCCGCCTTGTCCGGACGATGCCTGCGCGCCGACCACGACGGCAGCCCACCGGACTTCGGCTCCCCCCGCCTGCGATCCAGCGACGGGCGCTGATCCGCACCGCGTGCCGGGGGGGCCTCGACGCCCGGCGCCAGGTTGTAAGCCTGCGTGGCCTCGGCATTCGGCGGCGGAAACCCGTTGAACCCGGGTACCGGGGGCTGCCCGTTGAAACCCGGCGTCGGGTCGTTGCGGCCCGGCCCGTTGAAACCTCTGGCGGGCTCAGGACCCGGCCAGCTATCGGCGCCAGGCTGCGGATCGAACGACTCGCCCGGTCGACCGTTGAACCCGGACGCGGGTCGGCCGTCGAACGACTCGCCCGGTCGGCCGTTGAACCCCGACGCGGGTCGGCCGTCGAAGGATCCGGCGCCCCGACGCTCGTCGAAGCCCGATCCGGAGCGGCTGTCGAAACCCGGGCCGAGATCGGCGAGATCGTCCAGTCCGCGGGACTGCCCCGGACGACCCATGAATGCCTGCGGCGCGTCGATGCCCGCCTCGTACAGCGGCGCGTCGAACGACGGGCGAGGGGCCGGGCTCGGCTCGTTGGCCTCCTCCGCGGCTTCGGC
>NZ_BDBR01000031.1 GCF_001613085.1 Nocardia salmonicida NBRC 13393 | reverse complement strand
GGGCTCGGGCTCGGGTTCGGGGGCCGGCTCGGGGGCGGCGGGCGCGGAAGCAGGCGCAGGAGCGGTGGCGGGGGTTTCGCCGGCATCGCTGATCACGCCGAGTTCACCGCCGACCTCGACGATGTCGTCTTCCTGGGCGACGATCTTGGAGAGCACGCCCGCGGTCGGCGAAGGGATCTCGGTGTCGACCTTGTCGGTGGAGACTTCGAGCAGCGGTTCGTCGACCTCGACCGTGTCTCCTTCCTGCTTCAGCCACCTGGTCACCGTGCCCTCGGTGACGCTCTCACCAAGGGCTGGCATCTGGACGGAGAAGGCCATGTCCTCTGACTCCTCTGAGTGTGTACCCGGCGGACATCCGTCGCGGGTCGCGGCTTTCGTCCACCCCGCCGGTCTCGGCGGAGCACCCGGGAAACGTTGGTTCTTGTTCCGGCAACCATCCTTGCACTCGTCCGTCGCGGGTGTAGCGCAGGGCGGCGATCCGGGCGAAGCTGGCACCATGGAATGTACGGCGGTGAGCAGAATTCCGCCGGAATGTAGGAGGTCGAGCGGGATGGGTTTGCTGGATCGTTTCCGTGGTGGGCGCGGTGCGAGCAGGTCAGGCGCTCGCGAGCGCGCGTCGGAGGTGAGCGCCCTGGCGGACTGGGCGCGCACGCGGCGTGGCGTCGAAGCCTTCGTCGAACCGAAAACCACTGTGACCGATGTCACAGCAGTTTTGGTGGCCGCGGATGGTGAATGGACCCGCCGCATCGTCGGCGAAAAGGGTGCGCGCCGGTTGGCGGGTGCGTTGAAGATTCCGGTCTACGACGTCAACCGCACCGGCTACCCGCAACGCATGCGCGACTTCGATGCCCGCCGCCGCATCGAGGAGCGGCGGGCTCGCGAAGCCGAGCTGGAGGAGTGACTACTCCGCGCCGATCTCCTCGATCACGGTGATGAGCGTGCGCACCGGGACACCGGTGCCGCCCTTGCCGATGTAGCCGAACGGGCCGCCTGTGTTGTAGGCCGGACCTGCGACGTCGAGGTGGGCCCACTGCACGCCCTCGGGCACGAAGTCCTTGAGGAACAGCGCGGCCGAGAGCATGCCGCCCCAGCGGTGCGGCGCGACATTGGCCAGATCGGCGACCTTGGAGTTGAGGTCGGCGCGCAGCTCGGCCGGAAGGGGCATGGCCCAGCCGTTCTCGCCGACCGAGCGCGAGATCGCGGCGACGCGGTCGCGGAATTCGTCGGTGCCCATCACGCCGGGGGTGCGGGTGCCGAGCGCGACCATCTGCGCGCCGGTGAGGGTGGCGACGTCGATCAGGTAGTCGGGCTCGTCCTCGACCGCGCGCACGATGGCGTCGGCCAGGATGAGACGGCCTTCGGCGTCGGTGTTGATGACCTCGACGGTGGTGCCGCCGTACTGGGTGAGCACATCGCCGGGGCGCTGTGCGGTAGCCGATGGCATGTTCTCGGCCATCGGGACGGTCGCGGTGACGGTGACCGGCAGGCCGAGGCGCCCGGCCAGCAGCACGGTCGCGACGACCGCCGCGGCGCCCGCCATGTCGGAGGTCATGTTCTCCATGTTGGCGGCGGGCTTGATCGAGATGCCGCCGGTGTCGAAGGTGATGCCCTTACCGACGAGCGCGACCTTCTTCGGGCCGCCCGCGTAGGTGATGCGCACCAGTCGCGGCGGTCGCGAGGAACCTTGGCCGACGCCGATGATGCCGCCGTAACCGGCTGCGGCGAGGGCGTTCTCGTCGAGCACCTCGACCTCGAGGCCCGCCGCTTCGGCGAGCACCCGGGCCCGGTCGGCGAACTCGGCGGGGTACAGCGCGCTCGGCGGGGTGTTCACGAAATCGCGCGCGGTGGCGATGGCCTCGGCGACCAGCTGGGCGCGCAGCAGTTCGAGGGTGCCGAATTCCGGTTCGGGAACCAGCAACTCGACGCGGACCACCGGCCGCTCGTCCGGCTTGGGCGCGCTCTTGGACTTGAAGGTGGAGAAGGTGTAGGCGCCGAGGTAGAAACCTTCGGCCGCGGCACCGAGATCGATGCCGGACAGGGTGGTGGCGACGAGTTCGGTGCCACTGAGCGCGCGCCCGGCGACGCCGGCGCTGCGGCGCACCTGTTCGGCGTCGACCTTGTCGGCCGCGCCGAGTCCCACGGCCAGCACGCTGGTGACGTCGGCCAGGGCAGACGGCGCGGGCACCCGGGTGAGTTCCTCCGGCTTACCCTTGGCGCCGACCGCGCCGAGTGCGTCCAGCAGTTCCGCGCGGACCTCGGCGGTGAGCACGTCGCCGAACAGGTCGGCGGGGACGATGGCGGGGCCGTTCTCCGACGACGTCAACCCGATCACCAGCACGTCGGTGTCGGGGGCGATGGTTTCGGTGCGCGCCAATTCTGGTCCGAGTGAACGATCTGCGACTGCGGTCATTGCCCCAGGTTATTCGGTCGCTATCGGTGCTCGCATCACGAGTCCGGGTGTGCGGGTGTGCGGTGCGTTCGTTCAGCCGTCCCGTAAATACTGGGATTTACTGGACAATACTGGTAGCTGTGGATACGCTCCGACTCGTGACGGACTCGGCCGAAGAGCTGGAGGTGCGCATCTCCGGTTTGCGGGCCGAGGTGCGGCGGGCCGCTGCCGGTGGGGATCGGGCCGGGGCTCGGCAATTGCGCGCGGAATTGCGTCGGGCCGAATCGGCGTGGGACGCGGCGGTTCTCGGGTCGATTCCGGAAGAGCCGTCGGAGGCGCCGGGGGTACCGGTGCGTGAACACGTGCATCGCGCGTTGACCTTGCTGTCGGTGCCGTCTTCGCCGAAATTGGTGCTCGCCACGCATGACGCGTTCTTTTCCGGCGAGCTGCTGCCCGCCCGGCTGACCAGTCTGCGGCGCGACGAGGAACGTTCCTTCCGGTCGGCGCCGTACGCGCGCCCGTACTACCTGTGCGCGGCGCTCACCACCGATCTGCTCGCCCCCGCCCGTGGGTTGATGGCGGTGAGTTCGTGGCCACTGGAACGGCGGATGGTCGGTCCGTTGAGTCCGCGGGTGGGGCTGCTGGTGTCGGCTATTCGCTTGGCTGAACACCTTTCGGCGCAGCCTGCGGGGGAAACGTCCGGATTGCGCGTACTGTGGCGGCTCGCCGTATCGATTCCTGGCATCTCCAGTGCCCCGGATTCACTCGACCCGGCGAAGGTGATCGAGGCCGCACGGCGTGAGCTCGCGGTGCACGAGGACGAGGACGCGCGGCAACGGTCCGCGGCCGCGCGACGGGCGGCGGATCAGCTGGCGGATCCGGCCGCACAACTATTCGGTGTTCGGCTCGGCGTAGCCGATCGGCGACGAATCGAGGTGGAATGAACACTCTCGCAGCACAGTTGGACCAGTTGCGCGGTGAAGCCCCCGCGACCAGACACAATGCCCGCACCATCGCCGCGCTGACGGCCAACCCCGGATGTGCCCGCCGCGCCCTGCTCGACGCGGCCGCGGTGGACAAAACCGTGATCGCCCAATCGCTGGGATTCCCACCACAATTCGGTCAGTCCCAGTTCGCCATCACGCGCGGTAATGCTTTCGAGGCGATGGTCAAGGCGAACGGTTGCGCGGAACTGCTCGCGTTGTTGCGCGACAAACTGGGTTTCACGATTCCCGAAGTCGCCTACCACGACCTGAATTCGGTGGGGGAGAACACCGGTAACGCGGTGCGCTATCAACGCACGAGGCAATTGTTGAAGAGCACGATCGCGACGGGCGACGGCACCCTGTTCGATCACCCCATGCTGCGGCTCGATATCGCCGGCGCCACCGCCTATCTCGAACCCGATGTGGTGGCCGTGCAGTTGGACGGCAAGTTCCATGTGGTGGAGGTCAAGGCCTTCCCCGTTATCGACGGGCAGGCCGATCCGGCGCAGGTGGCGGCGGCCGCGCGTCAGTCCGCGGTGTATGTGATCGCCCTGCGCGAGTTGATGGCCGAGATCGGCGAGTCACCGGAGCTCGTGTCGCACAATGTGATTCTGGTGTGCGCGAAGGACTTCTCGAATCGTCCGACGGCCGAACTCGTCGATCTGCGCAAGCAGCTCGCGGTCGTCTCGCGTCAATTGACCAGGCTCACCGCGATTCCCGATCTGCTCGACCTGTTGCCGCCGGAGGCCACCTTCGCGCCGGGGGAGAACCTCGAGAAGACGATCGCCGCCATTCCGGCTCGCTACGCGCCCGAGTGCATGTCGAGTTGTGAGCTCGCGTTCGCCTGCCGCGACGAGGCGCGCACCTGCGGTTCGGTGGACGCGCTCGGTCGTGGGGTGTGTGATGTGGTCGGTGGCATCGACAACATCCACACCGTCCTCGGCCTGGCCGACGGCACCCTGGAACCCGGCCCCGAGCACGCCGACATCACGGCCATGTTGCGGACCGCCCATCGGCTGCGGTGGGAGATCGCCGGATGAGCGTGCTGGCGGCCCTGGCCAAGGCCGAGGCCGTGCGGGCGGGCCGCGCGCAGGCGACCGCCGCAGTGCGCCACATCCATCTCGCCGAGCGGCCATTGGTCGCGGTGCCGTTGCGGTTGGCGGGGGAGGCGGCGGCGCCGGTGGCGATCATGATCGGCACCTCACCCGGGGACCAGAACGTATTGACGGTGCCGCAGCCCCGCGACCGGGTGCTGCGATTGCGGTTCATCGAGCAGTTGGCCGATGTGGTGCTGCCCTATCTGTCGACCTTTCTCGTCGAGACGGAGGAGCTCACCAGCAAGGCGGGCGAGACCTACACCCGGTGTCTGGACGCACCGCAGATGTGGACGCCCAACCCCGGCGGCGTGAATTTCCTGAAGCTGCTGGGACGTTCGGTGCGGTTTCACCGGGTCGACGGGGACAACCCGGTGCCGGCATCGATTCCGCTGCTCGGGCGGTGGCTCACCTGGTTCGGTGATCGGGCCGAACATCCCGGTTCGGCGGTGCTGCCCGCGATGACGGCGGCGCTGTCGTCCCATTGGGCGTCGGGTCAGTCCACCCTCGAAGACGGCAATCTCGCGGCGCTGCTCGGTTGGATCGATCCGCCTGCCGGGCTCAGTGGTGCGGAAGCCGCTGCCCTGGCGGAGGATCCGCTGCTGTCGCCGCCCGCGGGCCCGGCCACCGATCCCGGATTCGACAACGAAGAACTCGCGCCGTTGATCGCCGCCTACAACGCCGCACTCGACGAGTCGGCCAGAGCTGTCGCGGCCGAACGACTCGAGCGTTCCCTGCGCGGACAGCTCGAACCCACCTGGCAGCTGATGTGGCGCTCGATCGAGCTGCTGAGCGCGCTGCCGGAAGGCGCCAGCGTCGAGAATCGGTGGACCGATGATCGCGGTGCGTTCTCCCGCTTCGCCGCCGATGTCGCGGAAGGTGTTCCGCAGGCCCGCCGCGATTCCGCCGTTCCCGCGGTGCGCAGGCTGCTGGAGCGTGAACGGGCCTCGGAAGCGCTACAGGCCCAGTGCGCTTTCGACGATCCGCTGCGCATGCTCGAACATCGGGTGAGCGGCGCCGCCTTCCGTGGCACCGTCGTGCACAGTGAACCGGAGCGTCTCGACCGTTCGGGGTCGCGTCCGAAACTGCGCCCGCACATTCATATTCGCACCACCGATCCGTTCATCGCGGTGGTCGGCGAGGAACTGACCTGCGTCGAACGGCCGAAGCAGACCGGGCTGGTTGTCGACATCGACGGTGACAGCATGGTTCTCGAACTGTCCGGTGGGATGGGGCGCAAACTTGTCGCCGAACCGGGAAGCGTGCCGGAGGAGGGCGAGGACCTCGGTTTCGCCCGCTTCAAACCCACGCCGTTCAACGGGATGCTGAATCTGCCCGCGCGCGAAGAGACTCCGTGGACCCACGGTGGTCCGCCACCGGAATGGACGCCGCCTACCGACGACGAAGGGGAGGAAATCCAGTGACCACGCCGGACGAGGCCGTCGCGGGAATTCTCACCGACCTGCGCGACGAGAGCCATCGCGCGATCGTGGTCGACTCCCCGCCGGGCGCGGGCAAATCGACGCTGGTGGTGCGCGCGGCCCGCCAGCTCGCCGAGGACGGCGATCAGCGGATGATCGTCGCCCAGACCAACGAACAGGTCGACGACCTCATCGACCGCTTGGCCGTCGCCGACCCCGCGCTGCGGATCGGACGGCTCTCCAGCGCCGCCTACGTGGTGAGCGACCGGGTCGACCGGCACGGCAATGTCCGGGTCGCCAAGCAGCCGGGCGATCTCGAGGACCGCACCATCGTCATCGGCACCGCGGCCAAGTGGGCCACCATCACCGAGGGCAGCTGGTCGCACGCGATCATCGACGAGGCGTACCAGATGCGCTCGGACATGCTGTTGCGCATCGCGAATCGCTTCGATCGTGGGCTGTTCGTGGGCGACCCGGGACAGCTCGATCCGTTCGCGACCGTCGAGACGGCGCGCTGGGCCGGGCTCACCTGGGATCCGACGATGAGCGCCGTGAGCGTGATGCTGGCCAACAACGACAACATCCCCACCCACCGGCTGCCGGTGTCATGGCGACTGCCCGCTACCGCGGCGCCGGTGGTGTCGAAGGCGTTCTACCCCTTCACCGAATTCCAGTCGGGCACCGGATTCGGCGACCGGCGCATGGATTTCACGACCCGCGGCATGGGCGGCCCGATCGACGCGGTGCTGGAGGAGGCCGCCGAATCGGGCTGGGGCTGGTACGAATTGCCCGCCCGGCACACCCTGCGCACCGACCGTGAAGCCGTTGCCGCGATCGCCGCGATCGCGGCCCGGTTGATCGAACGCGGCGCGAACGCCCACTCCGAATCCGGCAGCCACCCCGTGACCACCGAACGGGTCGCGATCGGCACCGCGCACCGCGACCAGGCCGACGCGATCCGCACCGCCCTGCGCGGCACCTGCGCCGAACCCGTCACCGTCGACACCGCCAACCGCCTCCAGGGCCGTGAATACGACGTCACCCTTGTGCTGCACCCGCTTTCGGGCCGACGCGACGCCAGTGCCTTCCATCTGGAGGCGGGCAGGCTCTGCGTGCTGGCCTCCCGGCACCGCCACGCCTGCATCCTCGTCGGCCGCGCGGGAATCCCCGAACTCCTCGACGCCCACCCCTCCGCCGACCCGGTCCATCTCGGGGTCCCGGTGAAATTCCCCGACGGTTGGGAGGCGAATCAGGCGGTGTTGAGCCACCTGTCGAGCCACCGTGTTCGTGCGGCGGCGGCACACTAGCGCCGTGGCGGGGCGGGTGTCCTTCTCCAAAGAGTGGAGGGGGAATTGTGTCGGAAGCTACAGGTTTGCCTGATACATCGTATGTTTCGACATCCGGCGAGATCACGCGCACGGTCGGGTAGTCGGTTAGTCTCACGGCGAGACACGCGTGGCGGGTGGCCCACCAACGGCACCAGCTCGTAGCGGCGCGCCGGGGGCGTTCCGGGGAGTGGAAAGATTTCAGATTTGAATATCAGGCGTACCGGTGTTCGTGGCCGGGTCAGTGTGCGTATCCGATTGCTGTCGATGGTGCTCATCTCCAGCGTGATGCTGTTGGTGGTCGGTGGTGGCGGCGCCGTCTATCTGGTGAATTCGGCCAGGGATTCCACCGAATGGGCCGAATTGGCGAGCAGTACCACCGCTCCCGCGATCCTCATGGTGTCGGCATTCCAGGAAGAGCGCAGACTTTCGCTGCTGCGGCTGGCCGGTGACATGTCGACGGCTCCCGCGTTGGTCACCGCCAAACAGCGCTCCGATGAGGCGCTCGCCGCGGTGATCGCGAAAGGCGACGCCGCTCGCGCGCTGAACCCCGACGGTTCCCGCGAGGATATCGAGGGCTACAACAAACTCTTCGCCATGGTGCCGGTCGTGCGCAACGGCGTCGAAGCTACGCGGATTCCCCCCGAGGAAGTGTTCGCGTTGTACACCGGGGTGATCAGTACGATCATCGCCGCCTCGATGCTGGCCGCCCGGGTCGCCCCGGAGGCGAAGGTCGGTATCGAACTGGGCTACGCCGTCGACCAGCTGCGTGCGGCCGAGGCACTGTCGCAGGCCGACACTCTCGGTTCTGTCGCGTTGACCACGGGGAAGATGAGCAGTGCCGAGGTGGTCGATTTCGGCCGTCGGGTCGGCGAATTCCGTGGTGAGGCCGCCTATTCCGCGGGGGTGCTGAAAGGCCGCCGCCTGGCGCAACTGTCGGAGATCACCGCGAGTCCGCAGTGGCAGCTGGTGATCGCGATGCAGGACGCGCTGCTGTTGCGCGGACCGGTGTCCGCGAAGGACCCGGAGACGGAACTTCCGAGCAGTTTGGCGCAATGGCAGGACGCGTCGAAGTTCGTCGGCCTGGCTCTGCAGAAACTGTGGGAGGACCAGAGCGGGGACGCCCACGTGATCGCCCGGCAGCAGGGTGAACGCGACTCCGACAGCGCGTTGCTCGGCGGTGCGCTGATCGCGTTGGCCGCGGTGGCCGCCTTCCTCGTCGCGTTGGTGATGGCGAACCGATTCATCGCCCGGATGCACCGCTTGCGCCGCGACACCCTCGAGCTCGCCGATGAGCGTCTGCCCGAGGTGATGCGCAAGGTCGAGGCCGGTGAGACCGTCGACACCTCGACCGAGGGCTCGCAGCTGGACTTCGGCACCGACGAGCTCGGCCAGGTCGCCGCGGCGTTCAACCGCGCCCACGTCGCCGCGATGTCGGCCGCTGTCGCAGAGGCACAGACCAAGGCGGGGATCAGCACGGTCTTCCTCGATATCGCGCACCGCAGCCAGGTGGTGGTGCACCGCCAGCTCTCCCTGCTCGACCGTGCCGAGCGCGACGAGAACAACGCCGATCAGCTCGATCTGCTGTTCCAGCTCGATCATCTCGCCACCCGCGCCCGGCGCAACGCCGAGAACCTCATCATCCTCGGCGGTGAACAGCCGGGTCGTCGGTGGCGCAATCCGGTCCCGCTGATCGATCTGGTGCGTGGCGCGATCGCGGAAAGCTTGGACTACACCAGGATCGCGGCCAAGCAGATGCCGCAGGTGAAGATCTCCGGGCATGCCGTCGCCGACGTGATCCACCTGCTCGCCGAGCTGATGGACAACGCGACCGCCTTCTCCCCACCCGAGACCCAAGTCTCGGTGTCGGGGATCGTGGTCGGTCGCGGTGTCGCGGTGGAGATCGTCGATCAGGGTCTCGGCATGCCGGAAGCCGATCTGGCGCAACGCAACGCGATGCTGGCCGATCCGCCCGCCTTCAGTGTCGGCACGCTGGCCGGCACTTCACGGCTGGGCTTGTTCGTCGTCGCCACGCTGGCGGGCAGACACGGCATCTCGGTGCGGATGTCGGAATCGGTGTACGGCGGCGTGCGAGTGGTGGTGCTGATCCCGACGGCGCTGGCCGAAGCGAGCGATCCCGAGTCGGCGATCTCGGGTCAGTTCCCCGCCGTCTCGCCGAGACCATGAGCGACGATCGCGAACACTGGTACGAGGACGAGGCGAGCCCGCTGGTTCGCCTCTACGCCGTCACCGGCGGGCGCGCGAAGGCGCAGCGCCTCGACCTCGAGCTCACCACCCTGCTCGTCGATGCGCGCTCGGGCGTGCGCTCACGCTTGCTCGCGCCCGAATACGACGCGATCGTCGAGTTGTGCCGCACCGCGCTGTCGGTCGCGGAGGTCTCCGCTCACCTGCACCTGCCGCTGACCACGACGAAGATCCTCATCGGCGACCTGATCGACGAGGGCCGACTCCGCGCCCGGGCACCCCGGAACCAGCTGACCACCGCCCCGGACCTGGACGTCCTACGGGCGGTGCTCGCCGGGATCAAACGGTCCTAGGCTTTCGCCACCGACACCGGCTGCGTCGGCAGTGTCGCGAGTTCGGTATCGAGATCGGTGGGCTCGGCCGCTCGGCGCGGAATGGTCAGGGCGATACCCGCCGCCCCGAGCGCTACCGCGGCGCCGATCAGCAGGCCGACATGGAAACCGGCCTCCGAAGGCACCGCGTGCCCGGCGAAGTCGGTCGTCATATTGGCCAGCACCACACCGACGACGGCGGCCGAGACCGACGTACCGAGCGAGCGCATCAGCGTATTGATGCTGTTGGCGGAGGCGGTTTCCGACAGCGGGACCGCGCCCATGATCAGGGCGGGCATGGCGCCGTAGGCCAGGCCGACACCGATATTGGTGATGCAGACCATCGTCATCAGGCCCCAGGTCGACCCCATCAGCACGGCCGACGAGCCATAGCCGAGGGCGATGATCAGCGCCCCGACCGCGAGGGTGACCTTGGGTCCGCGCGCGGCCGACAGTTTCGCGCCCGCCGGTGACAGCGCCATCATCATCAAGCCGCCCGGCGCCATCCACAGACCCATACCCAGCATGGTTTGTCCCATGCCGTGGCCGGTGCCCGAGGGCAACTGCATCAACTGCGGCACGATCAGCGCCTGGCCGTACATGGCGAAGCCGACCAGCACGGATGCGGCGTTGGTCAGCAGCACCTGCGGTCGCGCCGTGGTGCGCAGATCGACGAGCGGGTCGGAAGTCCGCATTTCCCACCACCCCCACGCGGCCAGCGTCACCACCGAGGCGGCGAACAGTCCGAGCGTCGTGGCGCTGGTCCAGCCCCACCCGGCGCCCTTCGACACCGGAAGGAGCAGGAATACCAGTCCCGCGCCGAGTCCCACCGCACCGACGAAGTCGAACCGTCCGCCCGCGTCACCGCGCTTCGACTCGGCCGGAACCAGGGTCGCGATGAGCACCACGATCAGGGCGCTCAGCGCCGCCGCGGCCCAGAACAGGACCCGCCAGCTCGCGTACTGCGCGACCGCGGCCGACACCGGCAGACCCAACGCGCCACCGACGCCGAGCGAGGCGCTCATGAGCGCGATCGAGGAACCGAGCCGCTCGGCGGGCAGCACATCGCGCATCAGGCTGATGCCCAACGGAATCAAGCCGACCCCCATGCCCTGGATTCCACGCCCGATCAACATGGGGACCAGCGAGGAGGACATGGCGGCGACCGCGGCGCCCACGATCAGGAATCCGCCGGAGACCAGCAGCATGCGGTGTTTTCCGTAGAGGTCGCCGAGCTTGCCCGCGACGGGAGTGAACACCGCTCCGACGAGCAGCGTCACCGTGATCACCCAGGACGCGTTCGCCGCGCTGGTGTGGAGCAGTCCCGGAAGTTGCCCGATGATCGGCACCACCGCCGTCTGCGTAATCGCGGCGACGGTGCCGCCGAAGGCGAGTACGCCCACGACCACTCCGGGCCTGGCCGTCTTCTCCGAAATCCCCACGTACCGCTCCTGTCGACCAGCAAGTTATGTACAGAGCACAAGATATGCATACTGCATTAGTTGTGTATAGTGCATATCTCTGGGGATGTGAACTCGATCGAAGGATCGTGATGTCGGTCGCAGTGGCGCTAGTGATCCGCAGACAGAGTCGCGAGCGGCCGTGGCCAGTACTCGCCCGACCGGCGTTCGATGTCGGTGTTGAATCGTCGCAGGTAGCCGACGAACGCGGCGATATCCTCGGCGGGCCAGTCGGCGAGGATCGAATCCAGAGCGTCGACGATCAAGGCCCGTTCGGCGTTCAACCGGCGCTCGCCCTTGGAAGTGACCCGAAATTTCCGCGCCATTCCGCCCTCGGGATCCGGAATCCGCTCGAGCACTCCGGCCCGCATCATGGCGGCGGTCTGCCGATTGAGCGTCGAGGCGTCCAAACCCAGTGCGTCACTGAGCTGCCCGATGGACATCAGTCCACCCATCCGCAGCCGGCTCAGCAGGATATAGGCGCTGCGGTCCATGGCGTCGGGCCCACGGCGCGACCGCAGACTGTGACGGCCGAGAAGCATGGTCTCGAACTCGACCAACTGGGTCGCCTTGTCCATCTCAGCCCTTTCGCGATTTCGCACCTGCCCGGCCACGGGCGGATCCTCCACATATGTACCGACCACATTACGTGTCCACTACACATCGGAGCACCGCATCACCCGGTTTTCAGCGTGTGATGCGATGTGATCGGCACGGTCGCGCCGCCGACGCACGGGGGCGTCGGCGGCGCGGGTCTCAGCTCAGCCGGGCCGCGAGCCGTTTCGCGTTCATGTACCCGATCGCCTCGATGCTGACCATCGGGTTCACGCCGGGTGCGGTGGGGAAGCTCGACCCGTCGGCCACCACGATGTTCGGCACATCCCAGGTGGCACCGTCCGGATCGGTCGCCGAGAGCTCCGGCGTGCCGCCCATCCTGGCCGAGCCCATGATGTGCAGGGCGCCCATCGAACACTGGCCGGGTCCGTAGCCCGCTTTCTCGGCGGCGGCGCCGAACTCCGCCAGCGAGCCGCGCGTACCCGGCTCGAACGAAACGCCCGCCTGATGTCCCGAGTAGATCTGTCGCGCGCCCGCGGCTTCGAGCACCGAGGCCGCGCCGACGATGCCGGTGTGCAGATGCTTGGCGTCGTAGTCGGACAGTTTGTACTTCACGACCGGTTCACCGCTGCTGTCGATCGAAACGGTGCCGGGATCCCGGTCGCGGGTGATGACGCCGACCGAGCTCGTTCGCGCGAAATCGAGCAGCCGGGTGCGATATTCGTCCGCACCGCGCCAGCTCATGAACCCGGTCGCCAGGCCGGGGTGGTTGGGGCCGGTCTCGTAGATGACGCCGTACCCGTTGCCGTCGAGGTTCGCGTGGTGCCTGCTGATACGGGCCTGTAGCGCGCCCTCCCACGGCCGGATCTCCTCTTCGAACAATCCGAACACCGCGGCGGCCGGATGCAGGCGCAGGTGCTGTCCGATGTTCTTGTTGCGCAAGCCGGATCGTCGCAGCAGCGCCGGCGTCTGGATGGCGCCCGCGGCGACCACGACCGCCTTGGCGCGCACTGTGATCTCGACCCCGGAGGCGGTGACCGCCGACACCGATTCGGCCCGGCCCGCTTTCACGGTGATCGCGCGGACGTCGGCGTCGACCACCAGGCGCGCGCCGTGCTCGGCCGCATCGGCGAGCCAGGTCTTGGTCGCCGACTGCTTGGCGCCGACGCGGCAGCCGTAACCGCAACGTCCACACTCGATCCCGGCGTCGCAGGCATCGCTGACGTTGCGCGGCAGGGTATCCACATCCCAGCCGAGCGCACGCGCGCCGCGCTCGAGAATGCCGTCGCGCGCCGAGAGCGGCGATTTGGCGTCGGTGACGCTGATCCGCTTCTGCACGGCGGCCAGCGCGTCGCCGAACTCGTCGGAGGCGAACTGCGGAACGCCGGACTCGGCCCATTCGGCGCGCACCGAGTCGGGTGTCGGCAGCGAGGTGCTCCAGTTGACCACGGTGCCGCCGCCCAGACAGCTACCCGCGACGAGGGTGATCTGGCCTTCCGCCGATGCGGCGGGACCGGGTGAGTACAGGCTGGTCAGCGCGTCGAGTTCGCCGTTGCCGAAATCCTGGTCGTCGTAGTAGTTTCCGCGTTCGAGCACGATCACGTCCAGGCCCGCTTCGGCCAGTACCGCCGCCGCGGCGCCACCACCGGCGCCGGAGCCGACCACGACGACGTCGCAGTCGAGCGCGGTGGCTTCGGTGAACCGCAGTGGGGACAGCGGCGGCTTCGGGGCGGTCGCGAGGCGGCCCACCGGCGCCGGGTAACCGATCTCCTTCCACAGCGGGTTGGCCCCGGTGGGGCCGGGGCTCACGTTGTAGGCGAGCAGAGACGCTTGTTTGAGGGCCTGGAAGATCGCTCGGGCCGGGGCGAGGCCGGAATCGGCCAGGCGAAGCAGGGCGGCCTCGCGTCGCTCCTGCGAGAGCGTGGAGAACCGGCGAAGGCCACTGCCCGTGATCAGCCCGAACGCACGAGAATCCCAGAGCCCCAACAGCGTTGCCAGCTGCTTCTGCTCGGCTTCGCGGGGATTGCGCCCCAGGATGCGGAAGATCGTATCGACCGCGCCGATCTCGGTCGCGGCGGGCAATCCGGGCCCGCCGCCAGGGAGAAACGTATCGCAGATCATGCCCAGCGCGGCCCGCTGTTCGGCTGTCGGTTCCATGCGGAAACCACCCCTTTTCATTCTGGGGTGAGTTGTATCACGGGACACGCGACCGCGCTGGGGTCATCGGGTTTCGGGCTGGGCAGCGAGTGCCCGGCCCGCCCGCCTCGATCAGTCGGCGGAGCCCGCGGTGAACTGGATCGTTTTGAGCGAGGGCGTCGACAGGTCGACATCAGCCCTGGTGATCGACTTCGCCGACGAGTCGCTGCGGTATGCGGTGAGCTGGTAGCGGCCGGGTAGCAGTCCGCGGAAACTCACCTGGCCGGTGGCGCCGGTGGACATGTGCCGGTGGATGTTGTCGCCGCACGCGTCGATGCCGGTGAGGACGATCCTTCCGCCCGCGATCGGCGTACGGGTCGTCGCGGTGATCAACACCGCGTCGATCTGGCCCGCAGCCGGGGTCGCCGCGCGGACTCCCTGGTTGTTCTGACGTGCCTGTCGTAACTCCTCGCAGGGCGCCGCGTTCTGCGCGATCGTGTCGTCGGTACCGGGATGCGCCCCCGCGCTGCCCACCGCCGTCCCCATCAGAGCTGTTGCCGCCAATCCGATCGCCAAACACTGGGAAATGACAAACCGTGGCATTGCGCCGTATTCCTCCTGCTTCGCCTGACATGAAAGTGCACGTGGACATTGCTGAGGTAACGCTGGGCGGAACAATACTGACGGGAATTCCGACGCTGAAACCGGTGTTCCATAGAGGCGGTTGTGGCCGATTTGTGCGACCGTTGAGCCCTATGAAGGAGGATGTGTGAGCGACACTCGTAAGGCGATTCTGGCCGGTGGATGCTTCTGGGGCATGCAGGATCTGATCCGTCGTCAGCCCGGCGTGCTGGCCACCAGGGTCGGCTACACCGGCGGAACCAACGACAATCCGACCTACCGCAATCATCCGGGCCACGCCGAGGCCGTGGAGATCGAATACGACCCGGCGCAGACCGACTACCGCGCGCTGCTCGAGTTCCTGTTCCAGATCCACGATCCGACCACCAAGGATCGGCAGGGCAACGATCTCGGTGACAGTTACCGTTCCGCGATCTTCTATCTCGACGACGATCAGCGCCGTATCGCGCTCGACACCATCGCGGATGTGGACGCCTCCGGCCTGTGGCCGGGCAAGGTCGTCACCGAGGTGACCCCGGCGAGTGCGTTCTGGGATGCCGAGCCCGAGCACCAGGACTACCTGATTCGCTACCCCGATGGCTACACCTGCCATTTTCCGCGCCCCGGCTGGAAACTCCCGAAGCGCGAGAACACCGACAAGTAGCGTTTTCCATATGTCATGATCGGCTGTGTCGGCGTGACCGTGACGTCGGATCGGAGTACTCATATGAGCGGCATCGGCCGTCTCGAACGATGAGGGGAAGCGATTCGGATGACATATGGACAGCAGCAACCCGGTTATCCCCCGGCGGGACCGACGCTCAGTGTCGGTGACGCCATCGGGTACGGGTGGACGAAATTCAAAGAAAACGCGCTCGTCTGGATCGGGATGGTGGTCGTCTCCTTCCTGATCCAGGCGGTGATCAGCTTCCTGTTCGGCCTCGGCAACAACACCGACACCGACTATGACGGCGGTGTCAGTTTCGGGTTCGGGCTCTGGCAGATCATCGGCACCATCGTGAGCACCGTGATCGGATATCTGATCTCGGCGGCATTCGTGCGTGGCGCGCTGCACGAAACGGATGGGAACAAGCCCGGATTCGGGGCGTTCTTCCGGTTCACCAATGTGGGTGCGGTGATCGTGGCCGGCCTGCTGGTCGGTCTGGCGACCGGCATCGGCCTGCTGCTGTGCATTCTTCCCGGCCTGGTCATCGCGTTCTTCACCTGGTGGACAATGCAATTCGTGATCGACCGCGACCAGGACGGTGTCACCGCGATCAAGTCGAGCTTCGCGGCGATCTCGAGCAACGCGGGCCCGCTGCTGCTCCTGGCACTGGCGCTGTTCGGCATCAACGTCGTCGGTGCGCTGCTCTGCGGCATCGGCCTGCTCGTCACCATCCCGTTGACGATCATCGCCTCGACCTATGCGTACCGGGTCGTCACCGGTGGGCCGGTCGCCGGCGCGGCGAAGGCTCCTGAGCCGGGCTACCCGCAGCAGTACGGTGGGCCCGCAGGTGGATTCGGTGGGCAGCCGGGGTACGGCGGTCCGGAAGGCGGACAGGGTTACGGCGGCCCCGGTTACGGTGGTCCCGAAGGTGGACAGGGTTACGGCGGTCCGGGTTACGGCGGACCCGCGGGTGGACCGGGTTACGGCGGTCCGGGCGCGGGTGGACCGGGTTACGGCGGTCCGGGCGCGGGTGGCCCCGGCTACGGCGGTCCGGGCGCTGGTGGTCCGGGTTCGGGTGGTCCCGGTTACCCCGATGGTCCTGATCTGGGCAAGCCCGGTGACCCGGGCTGGGGACCTGAAGGCAACCGCTGAGCAGTTGATCCCGAGGGGCGTGCGATGTCGTTCATCGCACGCCCCTCGTGCTGTTCACTCGCAGCCGATGCCGTCCCCGTCGCGATCGAGGCCGTAGTCGTCGGGTCCGATCACCGTGACGCGGCCGGTGTAGACGGGTCCGTTGCCGCTGCCGCCTTCGCAGTCGACATCACTGACGATGGGCAGGCACGGGGTGTACGAGCCGTGGCACTTCGAGGGCTGTGCGGCGGCCACGGTCGGCGTGGCGATCGCGAACGCGAAGGCCGCGATGGCGGCGGAAGCGAGGGTTGCGACGTATTTCATTGTGCTCCATTCAATTGTTCAGCGGCGCACAGTGTTTCACGAGTGGGGGATTTGTCGGAAGTTTGCTTGTCGGTACGTGTCAGTAGTATCGGGGCATCTCGAACAAGGGGGAGTGATGCGGGGGAGATGGCGGGCGTGGTCGTGGTGGGCGCGGGGTGCGGTGATCGCGCTCGTGGTGGTCGTCGTGATGTCGCTGCCGGTTGCGGGGGTGGTGACGGCCTTGCTGGTGCACAACACCGGCGATCAGTCCGACCAAGCGCGGACCCGGGGTAAGGACGCGGTCTGGCTCGGGCATGCCTGGGTGGACGGGCGCAAGACCGACGCCGATATCGACGGGCTCGCGAAGTTGCTGGCAGGTACCGGAGTTCGGGATCTGTATGTCCATACGGGTCCTTTGGAGCACGACGGGAGTCTGCGCGACGATCTGGCTCCGCGTGCGCGATGGTTCGTCGAGGCGGTGCACGCGCGATTACCGGGAATTCGGGTGCAGTCGTGGCTGGGCGACATCGTGCGGCCCGAATTCGACGGGCTGGATGTGGAATCGGCGGCCTCGCGTGCGCGAGTGGTGGCGTCGGTGCGGCGGGTACTCGACTACGGGTTCGACGGCGTGCACTACGACCTCGAACCCATTCGATCGGGATCGCGGGGATTTCTCGCGCTGCTCGACGCTACTCGGGTGGTGACTTCCGCGGCGCGGGTGCGGCTGTCGGTGTCGGCGCCGGTGATCGATCCACTTCCCGGTCTGCATTCGCTGGGCTTGGCTGCGGCCGATCACGGAAAATGGTGGAGCCAGGCCTATTTCGCCGAGGTGGCGCGGCGATCCGATCAGGTGGCGGTGATGTCCTACGACACGGCGATGCCGACGCGAGCGCTGTACAGCGGGTATGTGGCGCAGCAGACCGAGCTGGCCGCCGAGGTGACACCCGATGGCGTCGACCTGCTGATGGGAGCTCCTGCGTTCTGGGCCGACGATCGAGGACATCGCGGAGCCGCCGAGACCGTCGCCGCGGCGGTGCGGGGGATCCGCCTCGGCCTGACTCGGGCCGATGTGAACCGGGCGAACTTCGGTGTGGCGATGTATGTGGATTTCGCCGCCACACCCCAGGATTGGGCCGACTATCGAAGAGATTGGTGTCGGATGGCCGACTGAATCTCGGTCGACCACGGGTGGTCCGGGTAGAGCTGGGTCAGCCAGGAGTTCAGGCGGGCGAGCCGGTGCTCCGGAAGCAGCCCGACGACGCGGTGGAAGTCGCTGTAGTCCTTGGGGCGGTTGGCTTTCGCCTTGAACAGCAGCACGACCTCGGGAATCAGATACGGGATCCCGTTGGTGGTGGTGCGGATGAGTTCGGTGTACGGGAGGGTGATGGTGGGGTCGCGGCGGCAGATCCAGGTATGGCCGTCGTGCGGCTCGCGGAACACGTCGAGGTGGAAGGCGCCGGTGAAGGGATCACGCAGCCAGGTCTGGTGGAGGTCGAGGCGGGTCTCGGCCAGGGGATAGGGCCACAGCTCGCCGTCACCGACGATGTCCCACTCGTATTCGGGAAATTCGGCGGCGATATGGGGGAAATCTGCTCGGGGGACAGTGATTTCGATGTCGTCGTGGGCGCGGGAGATGCCGCCGGCGAACAGGTCGAGGGCCCAGCCGCCCGCGACGGCCCACGGCGCGGGACAGGTCGCCAGGCGAGCGGCGACGACACTCGGGGTCCACGGGTCCCAGCGACGATCGGCTTCGGTTGCGGTGATCGGACGTCCACCGTCCGGCGAGCTCATCCATCCATCCTCGGCACCGGTGGCCCGGGGCGCAAGGTTATTGTGGGCGATGGTGATCGAGACGAGACGGGTTTGTGAAGAAGTCAGCGTCGGCGGTCGGTGAGCCAGGCCAGGGGGCGGCGGTGGTGCGGTCGCGGGCGGTTTTCCCAGCGGGGGTTGTCCTCGTCGCGGCGGTAGACCGGGATCCGACCTGCGACGGAGAATCGGAAAGTGGTTGCGATGCCGACCACTTCGCCGTCGGCGGCCACGGCGACAGGAGTCCTCGAGGTGACGGTGAGTTCGTGCATCTGGCGTTCGCCGTAGACGCGGCTGTGGCCGATAGCGGCGAGCATCAGGGCGATGACAGCGCGGGTGCGCGAGAAGCGGACGTCGGCGCGGAGCCAGCGGACGTCGAGCAGGCCCTCGTCGAGGCGCGAACGGAAGGCGGGGACGGCGCCGTGCGGGTGGTAGGGGCCGTTGCCGATGAACAGGAACCACATGTCGTGCCAGCGGTCGTCGAGCCGGATGTGGATCGGCTCCGCGCGGCGCAGGGTGACGACGAGAGCCGCGGCGAAGGCGGGCCACTTGCCCCAGCGGTCTTCCCACTTCTCCCGCAGGCGCACCAGCTCCGGGTAGGCGCCGATGCTCGCGGTGTTGATCAAGTGGTGGGTGTACGGGCCGTCGGGGGTGTCGAATCCGACTGCGGCGATATCGACTTCGACGGCTTCGCCGGTGCCGGTGGCGTCGGCCACCTCGCGCAGGTCGTAGACGCCGAGATCGCGGGCGAAGTGATTCAGGGTGCCCGCGGGGATGACGACCAGGGGCAGGTCGTTGCCTACCGCGACGGCGGCCGCCGCGGCGATCGTGCCGTCGCCGCCCGCGGCACCGACCGCGAGGACCGTGGTGCGGTCGTCGGCCGCGCCGCCGACAGCGTCGTCGAGGGCTTCTTGCAGGAGTTCGACGGCGTCACGGCCGGGTTCGGTGCGCACCAGCGTCGCGGCGGGCAGTGCCTCGGCGATGTCGTCGGTGGGGTCGTAGCTGGAGTCGCCCGAGCGCGGATTCACCAGTAGCAGAAGGCCTTTGCCGTCGGCGAGGATCGGTGCGCCGTGCACGACGTGCGCGTCGGCCTCGTCGGATTCGCGGATCGGCCACCAGCGGCGGGTGGTCAGCGCGACAGCGGTGCCGACGCCCGCGCCGACCAGCACGTCGGACGGCCAGTGCGCGCCGGTGTGGATGCGGGAATAGGCGACGGCCGCGGCCACCGGTGCGATGGTGAGCGCGGCGCGCGGGCTCTCCAGGGCGACGGCGGTGGCGAAGGCGGCGGCATTGGCACTGTGGCCGGACGGGAAGGACGACGACACCGGTGCCGCGACCAGCCTGCGGCCCAGCGGCATCAGTTCGGCCGGTGGCCGCCGACGCGGGATCAGCGTCTTGAGCACGAGGTTCACGACGAAGCTGCTGCCACCCAGCGCGATGACACCGCGCAGCGCGGCGCGGCGTGGGGGACCAGGCTTCACCGCGAGCGCCGCCGCGACCGCAAGCCATAGGCCACCGGTGTTGGCGGATCGGGTCAACCGCAGCATGCCGCGATCGACTGCGGTTTCCGGGATACGCGATACCGCGCGGCTCATCGTGTCGTCCATCCGGGCGACATGGCCGAACCGAGCTCGGGGCAACTCACTCACAGTATGAACCCTACAGCCGTTGGGCATCACACTCTTTGGACTCGAACCGCGCCACCCCTGCACCCCTCGATGGCAGGCGCGGCGCGCTGTCGGTGGAGGACGCGGTTTTACTGCGCCGGGATCGAGGGCGGGTTGCAGTCGGCGGTGGGCGGAATCCCCTGGAGCGCCTGGATGAGGCAACCGATGTTGATCGAGGAGGACGCCGAATTGCCGCTGCCGGTATCGGCGGCCTGCACGACGGGTGTGGTGACGAACAAGGAAGCGGCGACCAACAGGGTGCCTGCGGTGATTGTGCGAACGGTCATGCCGTCGATCTTCGCACCGAAGCGCGGAAATCGAACCCCGCGGACCGCCCCCCAATTGCAGGGGCATGGTGCCGATTCGACCGGCCGCGCGCGACCGATAAACTTCGGCCCATGACCGACACCGCGCTGCTCGAGGGCCCCATCCACGCCGTACATGTCGAGCTCGGAGCCACCTTCGCGCCGTTCGGCGGGTGGGAGATGCCGGTGCAGTACGGCGGCACGGTCGGCGAGCACACTGCGGTCCGCACCACGGTCGGGCTGTTCGATGTGAGCCATCTGGGCAAGGCGACGGTGTCGGGACCCGGCGCCGCGGCGTTCGTGAACTCGGCATTGACCAACGATCTGGGCCGGATCCGGCCGGGAAAGGCCCAGTACACACTGTGCTGTGCCGAAGACGGCGGCGTGATCGATGACCTGATCGCCTACTACGTCGGCGACGACGAGGTGTTCCTCGTGCCGAACGCGGCGAACACGGCGGCGGTCGTCGCGGAGTTGCGGAAGGTGGCGCCCGCGGGGATCACGGTGACCGACCAGCATCGCGACTACGCGGTGTTCGCGGTGCAGGGCCCGAAGGCCACCGAGGTGCTGACCGCCCTCGGCCTGCCCACCGAGATGGAGTACATGGCCTACGCCGACGCCGAGTGGGAGGGCCGCCCGGTGCGTGTGTGCCGCACCGGTTACACCGGTGAGCACGGCTACGAGCTGCTGCCGAAGTGGGCGGACGCGGAGCCGGTGTTCCGGGCGCTGATCACCGAGGTCGAGGCGGCCGGTGGCCAGGCGGCCGGACTCGGCGCGCGCGACACCCTGCGCACCGAGATGGGCTACCCGCTGCACGGGCACGAACTCTCCCTCGACATCACCCCGAACCAGGCCCGCACCGGGTGGGCCGTCGGCTGGAAGAAGCCGGAATTCTGGGGCAAGGCCGCACTCGAGCAGGAGAAGGCCGACGGCCCACGCCGCACGCTGATGGGGCTCAGAGCGCTGGATCGCGGCGTGCTGCGCCAAGGCCAGACGGTGCTGCGCGATGGCGCGCCGGTCGGCGAGACCACCTCGGGGACGTTCTCACCATCGCTGAAGGTCGGCATCGCGCTGGCGCTGCTCGACACCGACGCGAAGCTGGAACCCGGCGACGAGGTGGAGGTCGACGTGCGCGGACGCAAGCTGCGCGCCGCGGTCGTGAAGCCGCCGTTCGTCGACACCAAGACCAAGTAACTCCCCCGTAGTGGGGGCGAGACAGCACCGAATCTGCCCGGATAGGATCGCACCATGACAGTCGCCGCACAGTTCACCCGTATTCCGCACCCCGCGCCCATTTCGGCGCAGCAGCGGACAGA
Source organism: Nocardia salmonicida NBRC 13393 (assembly GCF_001613085.1). GTDB lineage: Bacteria > Actinomycetota > Actinomycetes > Mycobacteriales > Mycobacteriaceae > Nocardia > Nocardia salmonicida. The sequence continues at coordinate 122,864 of NZ_BDBR01000031.1, read as the reverse complement.
GGTACTGGCGGCCCCCGGTTTCGGACGGTTCTTCACCGATCACATGGTCTCGATCGACTATGCCGACGGCCAGTGGGGCAACGCGCGCGTCGAACCGTACGGCCCGCTCTCGATGGACCCGGCGACGATGGTGTTCCACTACGGTCAGGCGATCTTCGAAGGGCTCAAGGCCTACCGCCAGCCCGACGGCGAGATCGCGACCTTCCGCATCGATGCCAACGCCGCGCGCTTCCGCCGCTCGGCCGCGCGCATGGCGATGGCGGAGCTACCCGAGGAACTGTTCATCGAATCCGTGCGCCAGCTGCTCGACGTCGACGCCGACTGGGTGCCTGCCGCCGGGGGCGAGGACTCGCTGTACTTGCGGCCGTTCATGTTCTCCACCGAAGCGGGCCTCGGCGTGAAGCCTGCCTCGGCGTACAAGTACCTGCTGCTCGCCTCGCCCGCCGGCGCCTACTTCCCGCGCGGTGTGAAGCCGGTGCGGGTGTGGCTGTCGACCGAATATGTGCGCGCGGCCCCCGGCGGCACCGGCGAGGCGAAGGTGGCGGGCAACTACGCCTCGTCGCTGCTCGCGCAGGCGCAGGCCACCGACCAGGGTTGTGACCAGGTTGTCTGGCTGGATGCCTGCGAGCGTCGCTACGTCGAGGAGATGGGCACCAACAACCTGTTCTTCGTGTTCGGCACCGGCTCCGAAGCACGCCTGGTGACTCCCGAACTGTCCGGTTCGCTGCTGCCCGGTATCACCCGCGACTCGTTGCTCACCCTGGCCGCCGATTCCGGCTACCCGGTGGAGGAGCGCAAGATCTCGGTGGAGGAATGGCGCAAGGGCGCCGAATCCGGTGAGATCAGTGAGGTCTTCGCGTGCGGGACCGCCGCGGTGATCACGCCGGTCGGCTGGGTGAAGTCCGGTGACGGTGAATTCACCATCGGCGGTGGGGAACCCGGTGAGGTGACGATGGCGCTGCGCGACACGTTGACCGGAATCCAGCGCGGCACGTTCGCCGACACCCACGGATGGATGCGGACGCTCTGACCCGGAGCGCTGGCGCTCGGGCGGGCCCCTTCGGGGCTAGCCCGGCATCAGTGCTTGCCACTCGCCCAGGGACTTCGGGCGCAGGACGTAGTTGCTGTCACGCAGGGAGGCCAGTGCGCCGCTCGGCGCTTCGGAGTACCAGTGGCCGGGGTAGACGACCGGGTTGCCGTCGAGGGCGGCGAGTCGGCGCAGGCTGCGGAACATCTCGTCGGAGTCGCCGCCGGGGAAGTCGGTGCGGCCGCAGCCGTCGACGAACAGGGTGTCGCCGGAGATGAGGCGGCCGTCGAACAGGAAGCACTGACTGCCCGGCGTGTGGCCGGGCGTGTGGAGTAACTCGATGTCGAACGCGCCGACCGTCACCTTGTCGCCGTGGTCGTGGCCGGTCAGGTCGCCGGGGGCGATGCCGGTGGTCTGGGCGACCCACTCGAGTTCGTGCTTGTTGACGTGCACCGGGACGTTGGTCTTCTCGAGCAGTTCGGCCACACCGCCGAGGGTGAAACCGAGCATGGTGCCACCGACATGGTCGGGATGGTGATGGGTGGCGAGCACGCCGGACACGCGCATGCCGTCGGCCTCCGCGACGTCGACGAGGTCGGCTGCCTGGTAGGCGGGGTCGACCAGGAGGGTCTCGCCGGTCTCCCGGTCGCCGATCAGATACGCGAAGTTGCGCATCTGCGTGGCGATCGGATCGCCGACGGCGTAGTCCCGGCCGGACAGCAGCTGGCGGAAGTAGAGGCGCTCGGATGACATGCGGTCCACTGTATTGCCACCGGTGTGCTGGCGACGCACCCGAGTACCGTTGACCGGACGGTCTGTGGGAGCACACAATCGCCGATATCTTGGACTTGTGACCAGTCCGAGTTTGCTGTAACCGTGCGAGCAGCTATAACTCCAGTGAGAAGCCTACTGCGGCAATCGAAACCGTGATTTCCACGACAGTGCCGAGAATATCGCCGGAGAGGCCCTCGAAACGCCGGACGCAGTGGCGGGTGACCGCGACGGTCAGCGCGAGGGCGGCGATCAGCACAAGCGGGCCGAGCCAGAGGTTGTCTGGTACCGCCCAGACAGCGGTGATCACGACCGGCGCCGACCAGATCAACACCGCGGTGCGCGGCTGAGTGCCCGCGACCAATGCGCCGAAACCCGCGTCGGGGGCGGCGGGGATGCCGGTGCGGCAGGCGAGGACGACGGCGACCCGGCCTGCGGCGACGGCGAGGACGATCGCGAGCCAGCGGTGCTGATCGGCCAGCGTTGCGACCGCGACCGATTGGATGGCGACGGCGAAAACGAGAGCGGCGACGCCGAACGGGCCGGCACCGCCGGACTTCATGATCTCGCGGGCGCGCTGGGGCGGGCCGTAGCTGCCGAGGCCGTCGACGGTGTCGGCCAAGCCGTCGAGATGCATGCCTCGGGTGAGCAGCGCGAGGAGGCCGACGACGAGCAGACCTGCGAGCAGGGTGGTCAGACCCGCGCTGACCAGCAGCCAGAGGGCAGCGGCCGCGCAGGCCCCGAGTGCGAGGCCGATCACCGGGGCGAGCGTGATCGCGTGGCCTGCTGTGCGCCGGTCGACCGCCGCCGGGCCTCGGACCGGGACGACGGTCAGCCAGGAGACGGCCAGCCGTAGCGCGTTCACGAGGATCCGCCCACGTTCGGTTCGCTCACTTGGCCAGGTCGACGGTGTCCGATTCCTCGGCCGAGGTGCTCACGCCCGCGTCGGCGAAGGTCGACATCTCGGCGAGGGTGGCGACGGCGGCCCGCAGGATCGGCAGCGCGGTGAGGGCGCCGGAGCCTTCGCCGAGGCGCATCTCCAGGTCGATCAGCGGGGTCAGGCGCAGGTGCTTCAAGGCCAGGTCGTGGGCGGGTTCGGTGGAGCGGTGGGCAGGCAGCCACCAGGCTTTCGCGCCCGCGGCGAGGTCTTCGGCGACCAGGGCGGCGGCGGTCACCACGACGCCGTCGAGCAGGACGGGGGTGCGGCGGACGGCGGCTTGGGCGAGGAAACCGGCCATGGCGGCGAAGTCGGCGCCCGCGGCGACGCGGAGCAGGTCGACGGGGTCGGTGGCCACCGGGCGGGCGCGGCGCATGCCGTCGCGGATCGCGGCGACCTTGCGAATCCAGCCCTGGTCGTCGACGCCGGTGCCGCGGCCGACGGCGGCGACGGGTTCGGTGCCGGTGAGGATGGCGATGAGAACGGTGGCGGGGGTGGTGTTGCCGATACCCATGTCACCGGCGATGAGCAGGTCGGCGCCCGTGTCGATCTCCTCGTCGGCGATCGCGCGGCCCGCGGCCAGCGCGGCGGTGACCTCGGCCTCGGTGAGGGCGTCCTCGCGGTCGATCGAACCGCTCGCGCGGCGCACCTTGTGCTGGGACACCGAAGGCTCGGTGTCGCCGTCGACGGCGATATCGACGACCCGCACGGTCGCGCCCGCCACGGCGGCCAGTGCGTTCACGGCCGCGCCGCCCGCCAGGAAATTGGCCACCATCTGCGCGGTGACCTCACTCGGGTACGCCGAAACGCCATGCTCGGCCACGCCGTGATCGCCCGCGAACAGCACTACCCTGGCGCGTTCGAACTGCGCTGGCGGGCACACTCCCTGGCACGCGGCGACCCAGTTGCCGAGTTCCTCGAGCCGTCCCAGCGATCCGGCCGGTTTGGTGAGCTGCGTCTGGCGCTGCTCGGCCGCCGCGCGCACCTGCGCGTCCGGGGCCGCGACCGGGTCGAATCCGTGAGTCACTGGCAAGCCTTTCGGAGGTGGTACGTGGTGTTCGACGCTCATCTTGCCCGGATCCCGGTGCGCGGCGCCGACCGACCCGGCTCATTTCAATCGAATCGGCAGCCCGGCGACGATGAGATACGCCTCATCACAGGCCTGCGCGAGACGCTGGTTGAGGGTGCCGATCTCGTCGCGGAACAGCCGCCCCGAGCGGGTCGCGGGGATGACGCCCATCCCGACCTCGGGAGATACGATCACCAGCCGCTGCCGATACGCCGCGACGGCCGCGACGAGCTCGTCGCAGTCCGGGGCCACGGTGCCGCGCGGAGCATCCCACGCCATGCGGGCATCGAGGCGGGCAGTGATCCAGGTGCCGATGTCGTCGAGCAGTGTCGCGGGAGCCTCGGTGGCGAGAACCGTTGCGGGTTCGGTGTTCTCGACGGTGGTCCAGTGCGCGGGACGACGATCGCGGTGGACGGCGATCCGGTCGGCGAAGTCGAGATCGGCGGCGTCGAGAACAGCGGTAGCCAGATAACGAACCGCGGGCGCGTCGGTCAGCAGGGCCTCGGCATAGGCCGACTTGCCGGACCGCGCACCGCCGAGAACGAGGATGCGAGTGGACATCCGAGCACCGTAGCCGCCCACTGATGTCGCAGGAACATCAGGCGGAAAGAGCTTCCAGGATCATCGGGCGGGCGGTAGCGAGCGACTGTTGCCAGTACGGCCAGGTGTGGGTGCCGTTGGTGAAGTCGACGCGGGCGGGGATACCGAGGGCGGCGGTGCGGTCGCGAAAGGTGCTCGCCGTGACCACGGCGAAGGCCTCGATCGCTGCCGCGTTGACCGTGTTACCGACGCCGCTCGGGAGGTCGAGGGGGCCGGGGACACCGTTGCCGCTGGTCACGTACAGCGGTAGGCCGCGCAGCAGTTCGGCCTGGACGATGGCGTCGTTGCGATTCCACGCGGGATCGCCCGCGGCGCCCCACATGTCATCGATGTTGAAGCGACCCTCATCGAACATGGCCGCGCGCATCACCTGGTTCCACATCGGGGCCGCCGGGTTGAGGAACCCGGAGAACGATCCGGCGAAGCGGAACTGGTCACGATGGTGGGCGGCCAGTGTCATGGCGGCATTGCCGCCCATGGAGACGCCGACGATGCCGTTGTTCGTGCGGGAGACGCCGTATCCGGCCAGGAAGTCGGGCAGTTCGCGGGTGAGGAACGTTTCCCACTTGTAGGTCGTCGATTGACCATTGGTGCTGCTCGGCCGGTACCAGTCGGTGTAGAAGCTGGAGTTGCCGCCGACCGGCAACACCAGGGTGACGTCGTCACCGGCGAATTGGCGCAGTGCGTCGGTGTCGGTGGTCCACTGGCTGTGGTCGGCGGGGGCGCGCAGACCGTCGAGCAGATACAGCGCGGAACTGCCGCCGCGCGCCGCCCACTGCACCTGGACCTTGATCGGGCCCATGCTCGACGGAACGATCAGATCCTCGAATCTGCCCGCGGGCGTCCGCATCACCGGTGCCGCGATCGGCACGGCGACAGCCGTGGACGTGCCGACCGACGACACGACCACGGCCGCCGCGGCGATCGTGAGAGCTCTGCTCAGCCGAAGAAAACTACCCCACCCAGCGTGAAACACCCTGCTAGACGACCAGTTTGCACCGATCGAGTCAAGCCGATTGTGCGGCTTCACAGCATCCCGGCAGTGCCGCACCGAACCGCCCCAACCCCGTCGAGACGAGCGTCGTCAGGGAGTGAACGTCGGCTCAACCGGCCGCGCCGAAGCGGCGACGGTATTCGGTGGGGGCGAGGCCGACCTGGCGCTGGAAGTGGTGGCGTAGGAGGGCACCGGAGCCGAAGCCGGACTCGTCGGCGATCCGCTCCAGGGCCATGTCGGTGGTTTCGAGCAGGTGCTTGGCGAACAGGACGCGCTGGGTGGTGAGCCACTTGACCGGGGTGGTGCCGGTCTCGGCGGCGAAGCGGCGGGCGAAGGTGCGGGTGGACATGCTGGAGCGGGCCGCGAGTTCGTCGACGGTGTGCGGGTGGGCGAGGTTCTCGGTGAGCCACGCCAGGGTGGTGGACAGACCGATGGAGCTGCACTCGGGGACCGGCTGTTCGATGAACTGGCGCTGACCGCCGTCGCGCTGCGGCGGGACGACCATACGGCGCGCGATGCCGTTGGCGGCGGCGGTGCCGATCTCGCGGCGGACCAGGTGCAGGCAGGCGTCGATGCCCGCGGCGGTGCCCGCGCTGGTGATCAGGTTGCCCTCGTCGACGAACAGGACATCGGGATCGACGGTGGCTTCGGGGAACATCGCGGCGAGTCGGTCGACATAACGCCAGTGGGTGGTGCATTTGCGGCCGTCGAGCAGACCCGCCGCACCGGCCAGGAAGGCGCCCGAGCAGACGGTGAGCACGGTCGCGCCCGCGGCGGCGGCGCCGCGCACCGCGTCGAGCACCCGGTCGTCGTATTGGTCGATCGGGGAGGCGGGGATGGCCACCAGGTCGGCTTCGACGAGTTGGTCGAGGCCGAACTCGGGGGTGACGGAGATGCCGGGGGTGGTGGAGCGCAGCGGCTTGCCGGGGTCGGCGCCGCAGACCCGGAAGTCGAAGCCGGGCAGGCCGTCGGCGGTGCGGTCGAGGCCGAAAACCTCACAGACCACGCCGAATTCGAACATGGCGAGCCGGTCGCTGAGGACCACGGCAACCTTCGAGAGCATGCCTCATCGTATCTGGCTGAATCTTTACGCACAATGTCGTAACAGCCACTTTCGGCTGAAAATCATTGAGCGCAAAATTACTGCCATGCTTACTTTTCTGATCGTCCTCGCCGTCATCATCGGACTCGCCGTACTGATCGGTCGCGGCACCGCCGGATCCACCGGAATTATCGACCGTGACGCCCAGCGTATGGACGCAGAGCTCGAGGCCATCGCGGGCTATGCCGACTACATCCGCCCCATTCACCACTGAAAGCGCGAATGCCGCCCCATCCGCAGGGATGAGACGGCATTGCGGAGTCGGGAAGAACTCAGACCGCGTCGCCGGGGCCGACCCGGGGCTTCGGAGCGCGCATCTTGCGGATCTGGGAGGCGCGCACGAAGGCGTACCAGCCGAGCTTGAAACCGGTATCGGTGGTGTCGGGGAAGCGTTCGATCACCCGGTTGCTCACGATCTTGCCGAGGACGAAGCCCTCGATGATCATGAAGACCATCATCACCAGCATCGCGAGCGTGACGATGGTCTGCAGGCCGGGGGCCACGAACATCGACAGGATCAGCACCAGCGCCATCGGCATGAACAGCCCGACCAGGTTGCGGCGGGCGTCCACCAGATCGCGCACGTACGCGCGGACCGGGCCCTGATCGCGGGGCAGCAGGTACTTGTCCTCGCCGGCCAGCATGCGCGCGCGGCGGTCCTGCACGGCGGCGCGGCGGTCGGCGGCGGCGACCTTGCGGTCCTGTTTGGTGCCCTTGACAGCCTTGCGGCGGGCGCGGGCTTCCTTGGCGGTCAGCGGGGCGGGCGCGACCGGGCCGCGCCGCTTGCCTTCGGCCTCACGCCTTTTCGGCGTCGGCCTGCCCTTACCGGGGGTGGTCGAAGCGGTAGCGGCGGCCTGTTCGGAGCCGGACACCGACGGGTCGACGGACTCGTCGATGGTGCTGGACTCGTCACGACGAAACAATTTCACGTTCACCAGGCTATTCGATGATGCCGAGCATCGGGAAATGCGGTCCGCTCAGCGGTGAGCCCGGTCTCATCTCGCGTGGGCTAGGACACAGATCACGCCGTCACAGGGCGTAGTGTGGGCACAAGCACCCAGGTGGCGTCTACTGGCTGCGCCGAGGGTGGCAAAATAGGAATAGCAGTTGCTGCGACAGCGTTGGAATCAGTCGTGCGCTGTGCACCTGAGGTCCGTTGACGGGCTGAGTCGAACTAGGAGTGTCCATGACTGTGCAGAACGAGACCGCCACCGAGACCCACGGTGCGACGTTGACCGACGCTGCCGCCATCAAGGCGAAGGCGCTGCTCGACCAGGAGGGTCGCGACGACCTTGCCCTGCGGATCGCCGTGCAGCCCGGTGGCTGTGCCGGTCTGCGCTACCAGCTGTTCTTCGACGATCGCATCCTCGACGGTGACATCGTCGTCGAGTTCTCCGGCGTGAAGCTGGCCGTCGACCGCATGAGCGCCCCGTACATCGACGGCGCCTCGATCGACTTCGTCGACACCATCGAGAAGCAGGGTTTCACCATCGACAACCCGCAAGCCACGGGCTCCTGCGCCTGCGGCGACAGCTTCAACTGACGTACGGAGCTGCGAGTTAGCCGTGCTTTCCGTGCCACGCCCGGGAACATTGTCGTTGCGTGGCGAGGTAGCGAACAGGTGAACCACAGGCGGTAGCGCTTGCTAACGTTGAAGTCCGGGATCCGGTGATCCCGGACTTCTGTGTTTTCCTACCTCTAGCGTCGAAGGGGCCCTGCCTCGTGCCTGTTGCCGTGTCCGCATCCATCGCCACCGACCACCTCATGCGCTTTCCCGGCCGGTTCGCCGATGCGCTGCTCGCTGATCAACTCGATCATGTGTCCCTGAGCTTCCTCGTCGACGATCTGCAGATCCGCCGTGGCGGAGTGGCGGGCAACATCGCCTACGCGATGGGTCTGCTGAAGCAGCGCCCGGTGCTCGTCGGCGCCGTCGGCGCCGATTTCGCCGAGTACCGGCAGTGGCTGGAGAACAGCGGCGTCGACTGCTCCGCGGTACATGTCTCCGCGACGTCGCACACCGCGCGGTTCGTGTGCACCACCGATGAGACGATGGCGCAGATCGCGTCGTTCTATCCGGGTGCGATGAGTGAGGCGCGCGATATCGACATCGCCGCGATCGCCGCCGCGCACGACATCGACCTGGTGCTGGTCGGGGCGAACGATCCCGACGCGATGGTGGCCCACACCCGCCAGGCCAAGGCGCAGGGCATCGCCTACGCCGCCGATCCGTCCCAGCAGCTGGCCCGCCTCGACGGCGAGCAGGCCAGCGAACTGATCGACGGCGCGGCCTACCTGTTCACCAACAAGTACGAGTGGGCCCTGCTGCAGCAGAAGACCGGTCTGAGCGAAGCCGACATCACCGCCAAGGTCGGCATCCGCGTCACCACGCTGGGCTCCGAAGGGGTGCTGGTGGTCGACGCCGACGGCACCGAGGTCCGCGTCGGCGTGGTGCCCGAGGTGGCCAAGGTCGACCCGACCGGCGTCGGCGACGGTTTCCGCGCGGGCTTCCTCACCGCCCACCGCGCCGGCCTGAGCCTGGAACGCGCCGCCCAGCTCGGCTCCCTCGTCGCCGTGCTCATCCTGGAGACCACCGGCACCCAGGAGTGGGCCCTCAACACCGAAGACGCACTCGAGCGCCTCACCAAGGCCTACGGCAGCGACGCCGCCGACGAACTGGCCCCCCTGCTCTGACCTACGGAACACGAACGCCCCCTGGCTCTTTCGATCCAGGGGGCGTTTTTCGTGGGTTACAGCGAGACCGGGTAGACCGGCTCTTGGATCTCGGGCTTGATGCGGTCCTCGACGAAGATGCCGTGCCAGACCATGAAGACCAGAACGGTCCAGAGGCGGCGGCTGTGGTCGGACAGGCCCGCCTTGTGGTCGCGGAGCATCTGGAGGATGGCCGGCTTGTTCAGCAGGTGGTCGGTCTGGGACTCGGCGATCTGGGTTTCGGCCCAGTCGTAGAGCTCGGTGCCGCGCAGCCAGTGGCGCAGGGGGACCGGGAAGCCGAGCTTGGCGCGGTTGAGGACATGATCGGGCACGATCCCGTCCAGGGCCTGGCGCAGCGCGTACTTCGAGGTTTCCTTGGTGATCTTCTGGTCGAACGGGATGCCCTCGGCGACGCGCAGGACCTCGCTGTCCAGGAACGGCACGCGCAGTTCCAGGGAGTTGGCCATGGTCATCTTGTCGGCCTTGACCAGGATGTCGCCGCGCAGCCAGGTGAACAGGTCCAGGTGCTGCATGCGCGCGACCGGGTCCCAGCCCGCGGACTGGGCGTAGATCGGGGCGGTGACGTCCTGGTGGGTCCACTCGGGACGGAAGTCACGCAGGACCGCGCGCAACTGGGCGTCGTTGAAGCTGCGGGCATTGCCGTAGTAGCGGTCTTCGAGGCTGAGCGAACCGCGCTGCAGCAGCGACTTGCCGCGCTTGCCGTCGGGGATCTTGTCACCGAGCTTGCCGAGCAGCTTGCGCGCACCGGCGGGCAGGTACTCGAAGGGCTTGAGCGACAACGGTTCCCGGTAGATCGTGTAGCCGCCGAACAGTTCGTCGGCACCCTCGCCGGAGAGCACCACCTTGACGTGCTCGCGGGCTTCCTTGGCCACGAAGTACAGCGGGACAAGGGCGGGATCGGCGACGGGCTCGTCGAGGTACCAGACGATCTCGGGGATCGCTGCCGCGAACTCGGCGGGCGTCACCATGCGGATGTAGTGCTTGGCGCCGATCAGCTCCGCGGTCTCGGCGGCGACATCGGCCTCGGAGTACCCCTCCCGTTCGAACGCGGAGGTGAAGGTCAGCAGATTCGGGTTGTGCCGGATCGCGAGCGCGGCGATGGCGGTGGAGTCGATGCCGCCGGACAGGAACGAACCGACGGTGACGTCGGCGCGCATGTGCTTGGCGACCGAGTCCTCGAGCGCCGCGGCGATCTCGGCGTAGCGGGCCTTCTCCGACCCCCCGGCGAACGGGCGGACCCGGAAGTCGGGGCGGAAGTAGCGGGTCGTGACCGGCTCCTGACCGACCTTCACCGTGGCGTAGTTGCCGGATTCGAGGCGGCGGATGTTGCGGTGCAGCGACTCGGGCTCCGGCACGTACTGCAGCACCGTGTAGTGCTCGAGCGCGCGCGGGTCGAGCTCGTCGGACACACCGAGCGGGCTCAGCAGTTCCAGCAGGCTCTTCTTCTCGCTGGCGAAGGCGGTGCCGCCGGGGCCGGTCGCGATGAACAGCGGCTTGATGCCGAACGGATCGCGTGCGAGGAACAGTTCCGAGGTCTCGGTATCCCAGATCGCGAAGGCGAACATGCCGCGCAGCTTGCGCACGGCCTCGGGACCCCAGAAGTGGAAGGCGGCCACGATGGCCTCGCCGTCACCGTCGGTGGCGAAGATCTTGCCATCGGGGAATGCGGCGCCGTGCTCGGCGGCCAACTGCTCACGCAGTTCGAGGTAGTTGTAGATCTCGCCGTTGAAGGTCATCGCGTAGCGCTGCGGGTTGTCCGCGGGGCCCCAGCGCAGCGGCTGGTGCGAGTGCTCGATATCGATGATGGACAGGCGGTTGAACCCGAAGATCATGTGATCGTCGTGCCAGGTGCCCTTCTCGTCCGGGCCACGATGCCGCTGGCAGTGCAGCGCGTCGTACACCTGATCGACCACCGCGGTCGTCGCGGTGTCAGCTGTCAGGAATCCGAGCAGTCCGCACACGGTGTCGCCCAACCTTCTCTCGTTCGGTGATGGGGGTGGCCACTGACGGGCCGAAACGCTGTGTCCGAGTATGCCGCACACCTGCCCGACACGCCGCGCTCGCCCGCTCGCTCGGGGTGCGCGGCAACCGGACGGGAGTCAAACCGCAGGTCGCGACGATCCGGGCGGTCACGGCGGAGTGTCGAAAGTGACCCCGCGACAAGACAGTGCCCGCTTTGGTCTACGCTGCGTAGTACTCAGGTCCTTCTCAGGTGTGCAGGCGTCACAGCGGCAATACTTCGGGACGGCCTGAAACTGCTTTGAAGAGGTGTCGAACGGGCGAATCGCCGCCCGGACGACGCAATGTGTCGGAATGTGTGGCGACCAGGAAGGCGTGAGCGTGGCGCACAAGGCGAGCGAAGAGATCGGGGCACGACCCGTTAAGGGTCGGCAGGGCCGGATCCTTCGGCGGGCCGGGCTGGCGGTGTCCTTGGGGATCACCGCGATGCTCGTCTCGGGCTGCTCGATCGACAATGTTTGGCTGCGGTTCGGCTGGCCATCGGGTATCACCCCGCAGGCCACCCGGATGCGCGAGCTGTGGACCTGGTCGGTGCTGGCCGCGCTCGCCATGGGCGTGCTGGTCTGGGGTCTGACCTTCTGGACGATCATCTTCCACCGCAAGCGCAAGAACTCCCCGGAGTTCCCGCGTCAGACCGGGTACAACGTGTCGCTCGAGCTGACCTACACGGCGATCCCGTTCGTGATCATCGCGGTGCTGTTCTACTTCACCGTGGTCGTGCAGAACTACGTGCACGAGAAGACCGACAACCCGGATGTCACCGTCGACGTGACCGCCTTCCAGTGGAACTGGAAGTTCGGCTACCGCAACATCAACAATGTCGGCGGTCTCACCTGGAACGGCATCGACACGGAGAAAGAGCTGCTGAACGAAGAGCAGCTCGCCGAGTACCGAGAGCTGAAGAACGACAAGGGTCATCCGCAGCCGGGTCCGGTGCACGGCAAGCCGGCCAACGACATCCTCTCGTACCTGCACTACGACAAGGTCGAGACCTTCGGCTCCAGCGAAGAGATTCCGGTGCTGGTGCTGCCGACCGGTAAGCGCATCGAGTTCCAGCTCGCCGCCGCGGACGTGATCCACGCCTTCTGGGTGCCGGAGTTCCTGTTCAAGCGCGACGTGATGCCGAACCCGAAGGAAAACCAGTCCGACAACGTCTTCCAGATCTCCGAGATCGAGAAGGAAGGCGCGTTCGTCGGCCGCTGCGCCGAGATGTGCGGCACCTACCACTCGATGATGAACTTCGAGGTCCGCGCGGTCTCGCCGGAGAAGTACGCCAAGTACATGCAGGCGCGCATCGAGGGCAAGACCAATGGTGAGGCGCTGGCATCGATCGGCGAGTCGCCGGTGGCCACCTCCACGTACCCCTTCAACACCAAGCGCGATGCCAAGAGCGCTTCGGTGAACGAGAGCAAGTGAGGATTCTGATATGAGGATCGAAGCGCGGATCTTCGAACTGCTCACGGCCTTCTTCATCCTGGTGGGCATCGTCTACGGGTTCTTCACCGCGCAGTCGCGCACCGGCATCGAGTGGGCAGGCACCACCGCGATCGTGCTGACCGCGGGCCTGTCGCTGATCATCGGCACCTACTTCCGGTTCGTCGCGCGCCGCATCGACCTGCGGCCCGAGGACTACGAAGAGGCCGAGATCGTGGACGGCGCCGGTGACCTGGGCTTCTTCTCGCCCGGTAGCTTCTGGCCCATCCTGCTGGCCGGCGCTGGTTCGGTCACCGCGCTGGGCCTGGCGTTCTTCCAGTTCTGGCTGATCGGTCTCGGCGTGGTGCTCGTGCTCACCGCCGCAGCGGGCCTGGTGTTCGAGTACTACCTGGGTGCCGAGAAGCACTGAATTATTGGAGCGCTGGCGCGCTCGAGTCGCGGCCCTGATTGCCCCGACGAAAAACGACCCGAGACTCGCACCTGCGGTGCATTGTCTCGGGTCGTTTTTCCTCGGGGCGGCCGCGACGCTCGCTTCGCTCGCGATGCCTCCTCGAGGTCGGCCCCATGGGGTTTCGTCATACCGAACGTGAAGGCCCCCCGCCGAATACGGTGGGGGGCCTTCACGTTCGGTGACTTACACGCTGTAGCGCAGGGCCTGTTCCGAGCGGCAGATGTCGTCGATGCCGGAGACGATCTCGCGCAGCTGCTCCGAGGGCAGGGCTGAGGGGCGCAGGCGGCAGGTGAAGGTGATCAGGCCGTAGTCGGCGGGGGTGAGGCCACGGGCGGCGGCTTCGGCGCGCAGGTACTCCGAGCGCACGCCGTAGGTCATCGCGGAGATGACGGTGAAGCAGCCCGAGCGTTCACGGTGGGCCGAGAACAGGTCGTGCAGGCCGTAGAAGACCGAACCGTAGTTGGCCAGGGGAGCGAACACGCCAACGCGGTAGGCGGGGCCGCGCTCGGAGGAGTTGATGACGGTGTCGGCCAGGTACTCGGCATCGCGCATCGTGAGCACCTTCGGCGCGAACATCAGCGCGCCCGCCGCCGCGTTGCGGACCGGCATGCCCGCGCGCCCGCCCGCCGCGGACGCGATGGCGCCCAACGACTTCCGGGTACGGGTGCCGACCTCACGCCGGGCCCGCAGACCACGGGTGGGGGCGGTGGGGTACAGACTCGACCACTGACCGAAGCGCACGGCGCCGAGGGTCACCTGGCCCGCGCCGACGGGGCGCGCCACCTTCAGCGGGGCGGTATCGACCCAGCGGCCGACCTGGAGCGCCGCGCTGCCGGGGTTGGTGATCTCGTTGGTGGCGTGCTCGACGAAGGAGTCGAAGTCGAGGAACCGGTCGGCGTCGGTGGTGAGCATGGTGTGGTCTTTGTCGACCTCGACCACATCGAGGGTGAGGGCGGTGATGATGCCCGCGCGACCGCCCGCGCCGAGAATGCGGTGGAAACGCTCGGTGTGATGGCCGCGCCCGCAGGTGCCGATCCGGCCGTCGGGGTCGACGTACTCGAGGTCGACGATCTGGTCGATGAACATGCCGTAGCGGTGCGAGGCGGTGCTCACCCCACCGACGGAGGCGAAGCCGCCCGCGGTGATGTCGCGATGATCGCCGACCACCGGCAGACCGAGACTGTGCGCGCCGAGGCGGCGGTCGATCTCGGACAGCTTCGCGCCCGCCTGCACCCGCACGGTGCGCCTGCCCAGGTTGATGTCGAGCACCGAGTTCATCTTGCGCAGCGAGAGCACGCCACGCTGATCGGCCAGACCGTAGGACTCTTCGGTCTGTTCACCGCCGCGCACCGTCAACCGTTCCGACCGGCCGCGTGAATCACGCACAGTGCGAACGACATCCGCCGTGTCGGTGGGGAGATATTCTTCGGAGATGACGGTATGCGGCGTGCCCATGACCGCATAGCTAACCACAGGTGGGCGGTTCTTGCGCAGGGTACTTAGCACCTATTTCCGCGTGGGCGCGAGTTGCTTGGTGAACAGGACTTTTCCGGTCGCGTCGCACAAGTTGACGGTCATTTCTCCGGTGCGTCCGTCGATTCTCACCTCACCGAAGTGCTGGTACTCCGGGTCGAGGGGGGAGGCGTTGGGTGTGGGCGGCGCGTGGACGTAGACCGCTTCGGGTCCGAAGGTGGGGTCGAGGGGGTTGGGGCCGAACGCGCCGGCGTTGAGCGGGCCCGAGACGAACTCCCAGAACTCGTCGAAATCAGTGAAGGCGGCGCGAGTGGGGGAGTAGTGGTGCGCGGCGGTGTAGTGGACGTCGGCGGTGAGCCACACGACGTCGGCGACCCTGTTCGCCTTGATCGCCGAGAGCACCTGGGCGATCTCGGTTTCGCGGCCGGAGGGTGCGCCGGGGGCGGCATTGGCGGGGCCTTCGAAGGCGGTCTTGCCGTCGGGGACGACAACGCCGAGCGGCAGATCGGCGGCCACGATCTTCCAGGTGGCCTTGGAGTCCTTCAGGCCCTCGGTGAGCCACTTGATCTGGGCGGCGCCGAGGATCTGGCCCCGGGGCGCGGTATTGGCCGTGTTGGCGTCTTTGTAGGCGCGCATGTCCAGGACGAACACGTCGAGCAGCGGGCCGTAGGAGATCTTGCGGTAGAGACGGCCGTCGACGGCTTCCTTCGGCTCCAGGGGCATCCACTCGTGGAAGGCCTGCCAGGAACGCGTCGCGAGGGTGTCCATGCTGCGCTCGGTGTAGCCCTTGTCGGCGGCGACCGTGCCGCCGGGCGACCAGTTGTTGGTGGTCTCGTGGTCGTCCCACTGGACGATCTGGGCGACGGCGGCGTTGAACCGGCGATAGTTGTCGTCGGTGAGGTTGTAGGCGTAGTTGCCGCGGAACTGGTCGAGGGTTTCCGCGGGAGCGTTCTTCGCCTCGGCGGTGATGTTCTTCCAGACCCGGCCGTCGGGCAGCGTCACGGACTCTTTGAGCGCGTTGTCGGCGTAGATGCAGTCGCCGGAATGCAGGAACAGGTGTGGGTCGCGGGCGGCCATGGTGGAGAACACCTTCATGCCGCCGAGGTCGGGGTTGATGCCGAACCCCTGGCCCGCGACGTCACCGGACCACAGCAGTGAGATATCGGAGGGCGCGGTCGGCGCCGTGCGGAAGACACCGGTGAGAGTCTCCGAGCTCGCCCCGTCCTCCCCGTCGAGGCGCACCCGGTAGTGCACGAGTTGCCCGGCGGGCAGACCGTTCACCCGCACGCGCCCGGTGCCGTCGGTGGCCGGGGTGAGCAGCGACCCGGTGAATCGCTTGACGTCGCTGAACTTCTCGGTCGCCGAGGTCTCCACCACCAGCGTGGCAGGCCGATCCGACCGAGCCCAGATCAGCGCGCCGTCGCTACGCGGATCACCGACGGCGATCCCGTGCGTGAGCGCGGGCCTGGCCCGCACCAGCGCGGGCCCGTCGTCAGCGCAGGCCACCAGGGCAGGAGTAGTCACCACACCGAGTGCGGTGGCGCGCAGCAGCGTGCGTCGAGACATCGCGAAATCCGAGACAGCCATGAGCCTCACGGTGCGCCACCGGTCGTAACATCCGGTCGTTAGCAAGGCAACGGAACATGAACGATGTCGTACGACGGGCCGAACTCGGCTGACGCGTCTAGAGCCCTGCGGCGGCGGCGGTTTCGGGGTACCAGCGGGTGCATTCGGCGCGGAGGGGGACGGCGGTGTGGAGTTGGCACAGGACCGCTACGCCGCCGAGGAAGGAGCGCAGGATGGGGGTGTGGCCGGGGGGCATCGTCAGTTGGCGTAGGACATTGGACAGGCGCAAGTCGGTGGCCAGGCGGACTTGTTCGCGGAGCCAGTCGGCCGAGAGGGGGTAGGTGGGGGCGAGGAGGGCTTCTCGGACCGGTTGCAAGCGTGCGGCGACGGTGGCGATGTCGAGCTCGCGGTCGGGGGCCACGAAGCCGTGGCGGCGCATGGCTGCCTCGAGGTCGGCGGGGGAGTCGGCGATGACGGCGGCGCCGATGTCGCTCGCCACGTCGAGGAAGGTGGCGGGCCAGGGGGTGCAGGCGCCGAAGTCGACGACACCGAGGCGGCCGTCGGGCATGCGAAGGAAGTTGCCGGGGTGGGGGTCGCCGTAGACCAGGGCGGCGCGGGCGGGGGCGGAGAACAAAAAGCGCATGATCAGCACGCCGAGGCGATCGAGTTCGTCGGCGTTGCCGCGAACGATCAACCGGGACAGGGGAACGCCGTCGAGCCATTCGGTGACCAGGACATCGCCGCGCTGGGCGATCACCCGGCTCACCACCACGTCGGGGTCGTCGGCGAAAGCAGTGGCGAAGGCGCGCTGGTTCACGGCCTCACGGGCGTAGTCGAGTTCGTCGCGGATCTCGTCGCACAGCGCCTCCACCACCGGGCGGGTATCGGCGCCGGGCAGCAGCGCGGTGAACAGCGGGGTCGCGCGACGCAGAGCTTGGAGATCGGCCAGTACCGCGCGGCGGGAACCGGGATACATCACCTTGACCGCCACCTGGGTGCCGTCGTGCCAGCGGGCGCGGTGGACCTGGCCGACCGAGGCGGCGGCGGCGGCGCGGTCCTCGAATTCGAGGAACAGTGAGCGCCAGTGCGGGCCCAGATGGGCGGCGAGTTCCGCGTGGACCGCGCCGGGCAGCATGGCGGGTGCCGAATCGTGCAGGCGAGCGAGGGCTTGACGGTACGGCTCGGCCAGATCGGGAGCCAGCCCGAGTTCGAGCAGGCCGAGGAGTTGGCCCAGTTTCGCGACGCAGCCCTTGAGTTCGCCGAGCACTTGGAAGAGGTGTTCGGCGGTGCGCACGCGGATGTCGCGGTCTACGTCGGCGGGGTCGCGGCCCGCGGCGCGCTTGCCGAAGCCTGCGATGCGCCGACCCGCGTAGGCGACCGGTACCGCGGCCAGACGGGCGCTGCGTACTACTCGGCCGGTGGGTGGATTACCGTCGCGAGGTGTCGTACGGCGGGTGAACGCCATGACGCGACCCTCGTCGGATTCGCCTCCGGCCATGCCTACCTCGCTGTCCGCCGACGCCCGCCACCTCTGGTGGCCCGCCCGCCCATCGGCCCGTGCCTGGCACAGGGTACCAATCGGGCGCGCGAGCGTCCGGGCAACGACCGTGGATGCGTAGACGTCCAGTCGATCAGCGCGTGAACAGTGCGATGGTGTCCAGGCGGCGGAACAGGTTTCGGCTCAGCTCGCCTTGGTTTCGGGGATCCGGGTGGCGTCGAGCTGATTGTCGGTCGGGGCGACGCCCTTCTTGAGGCTGTGCGCGTAGACGTCGACGTATTCCTGGCCGGTGAGGCGCATCAGTTCGTACATCACCTCGTCGGTGACGGCGCGCTCGACGAAGCGGTTGCCGCTCATCCCCTCGTAGCGCGAGAAATCGAGGGGCGCACCGAACTTCAGGGTGACCTTCTGACGACGCCACTTGAACGGTCCGGGCGGGCTCACCTTGTCGGTGCCGATCACCGCGACCGGGATCACCGGGACGCCGGTCTCGAGCGCGAGTCGCGCCATGCCGGTCTTGCCCTTGTACAGGCGGCCGTCGGGGGAGCGGGTGCCCTCGGGGTACAGGCCGACGAGGCGGCCCTCGTCGAGGAGCTTGGTGGCCGCGTTGAGCGCGTCCTCGGCGGCCGAGGCGCCGCTGCGGTCGATCGGGTACTGGCCGGTGCCGCTGAAGAAGAACTTCTGCAGGCGGCCCTTGAAACCGGGGGTGGTGAAGTACTCGGCCTTGGCCAGGTAGTTGATCCGGCGCGGGCTCAGCAGAGGAGCGAAGAGCCAGTCGGAGAAGGAGAGGTGATTACCCGCCATGATGGCCGGGCCGTCGGTCGGGATGTTCTCGACCCCTTCGACCTCGGGCCGGTTGTACATGTGCATGAACGGTCCCACGAGAACGAACTTGAGCAGCCAGTAGAACATGGCGTCCTTTCCCCAGGGACCGGGATAATTGTGTAGAGCCTCGTCGGACAACGACTTTACCGCTGGTCGCAGGTCACAACCAACCCAGGATGGTAGCTGGCTCACATGGCTGTGACCCTTATCTCGCCGCGCGACCTGCCACCGGCGTGTCGATCGACACCCTGGCCAACTCCGCGGCGCCGATCATTCCCGCGGCCTCTCCGAGCTGGGTGGTACGCAGTCTGGCCAGCGGCCGATGCCCGGATCCGGTGACCGCGATCGCGTAGTGCTCGCGCGCCTCGTCGAGGAACAGCGGCGCCGAACTGCTCACGCCACCCGCGATCACCACGAGGTCGGGATCGAACAGATCGCTGACGAAAGCGAGGCCGAGTCCGAGCCAGCGGGCGAAGTCGGCCATCACCCGGACCGCGAGTGGGTCGCCGTCCTGGGCCGCGTTCGCGACCCGTCGGCCGGTGAGCGAGCCGGGATCACGGATCACGTCACGGGCCAGCACCGAGCGCACGGGGTCGGTGGCGAGCATTTCGATGGCGGTGTCGGCCAGTGCCGTTCCACTGCAGTAGCGCTCCCAGCAGCCGTGTTTGCCGCAGGGGCACGCGCGGCCCTCGGGGACGACCTGGAGATGGCCGAGTTCGGGGGCGATGCCGTGGCTGCCGCGATAGAGCCGACCGTCGATGAGCAGCGCGGCGCCGATGCCGGTGCCGATCGCGACGAGCACCACCGTCTGCCCGCCCGCCGCCGCGCCGAAGCGGTACTCGGCCCAGCCCGCGGCGTTCGCGTCGTGTTCGAGGATCACCGGCAGGCCCAGACGCGCGGTGAGCCGTTGCGCGACGGGGGCGTTCTGCCACGGCAGGTGCGGCGCGAACAGGACCGTCGATTGATCCGTGGAGATGAAACCGGCGACGGCCAGCCCGACCGCCGCGATCGGATGGCGCCGGGCCAGCTCGCGCACCGAGCGGTCGATCGCGTCCTCGAGCGCACGCGCCGAATGCGGGGTCGGCGCCTGCACGGTGTCGAGCACCTCGCCCTCGGCGTCGACCACCGAGGCGCGAATGTTCGTGCCACCCACGTCGATGCCGACGGTGAGCAGGTGTTGAGGGTCGATCCGGCTGGTCATCCCCGGATCGTCACCGGGATGTCGACATATTGCGAGCGTGGCGCGCGAGCGGTGGCCGAGCGATCCTCGGTGGTGGCGAAAGCGCCTGTGCCCGACGCGTTCGCGGCGGTATCGGCCGATTCGGGGGCGATGCGGGGGGCCCGCGGTGTGCGGGAGGTGCGTGGTGCGGAGTACTCGTCGACCCGGCGGGGGCGCGGGGCGGCGGCGTTCTTGCGGGACGTGCCCCACTTCGGCCCGCCGCCGGCGTCGGCTTGCGCGGCGGCGGTGTGCTGCTGTGGGCCGGATGCGGTGGAGGCGGGGTCCTCACCCGTGGGACCGGCCGCGGCGGGGTCGGAATCGGGGTGTGCCGCACGTCCTCGGGCACCGTCGGTCGAATCCGGGTGGCCCGCAGCGTGATCGGCCCACTCCGGGGGCAGGACCGGTTCCACGGGGATGCCCGCGAGGGCTTCGCGCAGGACCGTCACCAGGGAGGTGCCGTGTTCGGCGAGGGCCGCGACGACGTCGTGGTGGTCGCCGCGCACCAGGGCCGCGGCCGCGCAGACCGGGCACCAGGCGCAGCCGCCCAGGTCGGCTCGGCCGTCGGCAGCGGTGCGGCGCAGCACCGGCTCGACTCGGGCGAGCAGGACTTCGGAGAGTAGGCGCAGTTCCTCGGTGAACTCGGCGAAGCCGTCGTGGCCGTGGCGCTCGGACTGGGAGTCAGTGCTCATCTGCGGTGGCCTTCGTGTAGTTCGGATCGGCGGGCCACACCCGCGGATCGGGCCGGAAGCGGACCACGAGGTGACCGGTGTCGAGTTCGGCGCCCGCTACCGTGCAGCGTCGCAGCACCGGCGCGAGCCGTACGCGTGTGCGTACCCCGTCGGCTCCCACGATCAGATCGTCCTCCACTCGGCCCAGCCGCAAGGTGCCGGGATCGACCACCGGTAGCCGCATCCGCATCGCGTACACGGAGTCGACACCGGAGCCGGACTCCCATCGAACCACCGGTTCGCCTGATTCCGTGCCCTGCGCGTGTGGGGCGGGCGGCGTGTCGACCGAATGCGAGAACGCCGACAGCGAATTCACCCCCACCGGTTCGGCACCGGCGTGCTGGGCGATCAGAATCGGGACATCGGTGAGTTGTTCGTGGAGCCGGGCCACCACCTCGAGTTGCTCGGCGCGGCGGTTGAGATACCAGTGCACGGCCGGGTGGGCGTTGTCGCCGGGCGGCGGCACCGGGGCCAGCACCTTGTTCACCACCACCGCGTCCATCCGCAGGCCGAGCAGCGCGGCCGCCGAACGCACCCGTCGCGCCTCGGCGACGGCGACCTGTTCGGGGCCGGTGATCAGGCGGGCGCTGGTGCGAGTGCGGTCGGCGAGCAGGTCGCGAACCTGCGTCACCGCCACCACGATCCGTTCGACCGCCGCCGCGAGCACCGCCTTGCGCAGGTCGAGCCCGATCGCGCTCATCGTGCGCGCGTGCTTGGGCCAGAGCCGTTCGAGGTAGTTGAGCATCGTGTCGGGGGCGGTGACGATGCGCAGCATGTCGGCCGAGGGCGGGCAATCGACGACGATGACGTCCCAGTCGTTCTCCTCGGCGTACTGGCCGATCTCGACCAGCATCAACAGTTCCTGCACACCGGGCAGTCCGGTGAGTTCGGCCGGGTCGAGCGCCGCCAGGTCGAAGCCGTGATCGTGGCCGCCGCCCGTGGCCAGCATGGCCACCACATCGCGGAAACGGTCTTCGAGCAGGGCGAGGGAGTCGATCTCGATCACTTCGATACCGGGCGCCACCCTGGCCACTCCGGCGACGGTGCCCGGATCGTGCGGGAAACGGAAACCGAGCGCGTCACCGAGCGAATGGGCCTGATCCAGCGAGGCGATCAGCACGCGCTGACCCGAGCGGGCATAGGCCATGCTCGTCGCGCAGGCCAGCGTCGTCTTCCCGACACCACCCTTGCCGACGAACAGCTCGACGCGGGTACCGCCCGGGGCGCTCAGCCTTCGACCCGCTTCTTCAGCTCGTTGAGCGCGGTGTCGGTGATGACCTTCTCGGCTTTGCGTTTGAACATGCCGATCATCGGGATGTTCAGGTCGACGGTGAGTTCGTAGACCACCTCGGTGCCGCCGCCGGGCCGGTCGAGCAGTTCGTAGCTGCCGTCCTGGGCTTTCTGGAGGTCACCGCTGAGCAGACGCCATGACACGGCTTTGCCGTCGGCCCGCCAGGTGTAGGACAGTACGTAGGTGTCCTTGACGACGCCCGCGTCGAGCACGAACCGGGCGGTGGCCGCGCGGTCCTGCGCGTCCCGCTCGATGACCTCCACCGACTTCGCGGCAGCCACCCACTCCGGATAGGACTCCAGATCCGCGATGACGGCCATCACCTGCTGCGACGGTGCGTCGATCAGGATCGATCTCTGAGTCCGGTCAGCCATGGCGCCCAAGCCTCTTCTCTGTTTATGGCGGCTGGTGCCGCGGTTCTCCTCTGTCGCACCCGTGCCGGTCGGTCCATCGGCGAAGGCGCGCCGAGAACGTGCGTCAGGGGGCGGCGACCGCGGGTGCGACGCCCGCGGGTCGACCGGCTTCGAGCCGTGCCTTGAGTTCGAACGCCATGGCGCGGCCCGCGACCCGGCGGGCCCGATTGGCCGCGGCCAGCCCGCGCGCCGACTTCGGTTCGGCCGCGGGTTCGGCGTGCAGGAAGTAGTGCAGGATCGCCCCCTCGGGGACTGCCTCGAGCCATACCTCCATGGTGCCGGTCAACGCGCCTGCCACCGTCCAGCGGATGCCTTTGTCGCCACGATCCTCGCGCACGTCGAGGCGCAGATCGGGCCACCAGCGGCGCCAGTTGTTCGCGGCGCTCAGCACCTCGGCGATCGCGGCGCCCGGTGCGGCGAGGAAGGTCTGATCAGCGACCTGGATACTGCTCACCCGGCTGAGCGTAGTGGACGCCACACCGGGTCCGGGCAGGGTGTCACCGCAGCAGTTCCCGCAAGCGGGCGCCCTGACGGTCCCAATGCCAGTTCTGCTCCACCCAAGCCCGGCCCGCGGCGCCCATCTGGGCGGCCTTGTCCCGGTCGGTGAGCAGCTCGACGATGGCATCGCTGATCTGCGAGACCGACCGGCCGTGCACCACGATGCCGGTCTCGCCCTCGCGCACGGTCTCGGGGGCGCCACCGGAGTCGCCGGCCACGACCGGGACCCCGGAGGCCGACGCCTCGAGGAACACGATCCCCAGACCCTCGACGTCGAGGCCCGCCCCGCGCGTGCGGCACGGCATCGCGAACACGTCGGCGATCGTGTGATGGGCGGCCAGCTCGCCCGAGGGCACCCGCCCGGTGAACACCACACTGTTCTGCACGCCGAGGGCCTCGGCCAGCGCGCGCAGCCGCGTCTCGTAGGGTCCACCGCCCGCGATTACCAGCACCGCGCCGTCGACGCGCTCGCGGATCTCGCTCATCGCCACGATCAGCATGTCCTGGCCCTTGCGCGGAACCAGCCTCGACAGGCAGAGCACGGTCGGGCGCTCGCCGAGTCCGTAGCGGGCGCGCAGCTCTTCCCTGGCCGCCGGGTCGGGCCGGAATTCGGTGGGGTCGACGCCCGGCGGCAGATGCTCCAGCGCCGCGCGCGGACCGAAGGCCGAGGCGAAGCGGCCACGGGTGTACTTGCTGACGTAGGTCACCACATCGGTGTGCTCGCCGATCGAACGCAGCACCTGGCGCGATCCCGGCAGCATCGACCAGCCCACTTCGTGACCGTGGGTGTTGGCCAGGATGCGCTCGGCGCCCGCGCGTCGCAGTATCGGCGCCATCACCGCCAGGGGTGCGGCCGCACCGAACCACACTGTGTCGCAACGGTGTTCGCGCAGCAGTGCGCTCGCCCGCTTGATGACCGCGGGGGTCGGCAGCATCAGCGTGGTCGGATGGCGCACCACCTGGAACTTCTGCGCGGCGTCGAACTTCTCGTGGCTGTCACCGCGCCAGCGCGGTGCGTACACCACCAGGTCCTCGGGCGGCAGCTGATTCGACAGTGCCTGCAGATACGACTGGATTCCGCCCGGCCGAGGCGGGAAATCGTTGGTAACCAGCAGAGTTCGGGCCATAAGAGAACAACCTAATCGGTCGGCTGACAGGTGGGCGGACGTGGTCAGGCGTACCCGCGATCGTCATGCAGCGCGACCGCGCAGCCAGGCCCGCCACCCGTCGAGCACCTCGGCGCGCGAGGCCCCGAGCACGGCGGTGAACGTGGCGTCCTGCGCCGCGGGGGACTGCGGGCCGGTGGCCAGTCGCTTGTACAACGTGGTGAGGGCGGTGGTGCCGTAGCGGTCGGCGAGGAACGCGCAGGTGCTCCACGCGCTTTCGTAGGCGTAGGCCGCGTCGACACCGGTGAAGTCGGCATCGGCGACGAGTTCGGTGGGCACGGTGCCCGCACGCAACCGAGTGGTCAGCGTGGGCGCGATCTGGGAGAAGGTGGTCTTCTGATCGCGCTGGGCGACGTACTCGGCAAAACCTTCCAGCATCCACAACGGTGCGCCGTCGGTGGTGTCGGCTCTGGTGGCGAGGTGGGTGAGCTCGTGGCGCAGCAACGTGGCCAGGCCCTCGGTGCCGACGCGCCGCCGCGCGTCGGGGTTGAACACGATGCGCTGGTCGGTGGGCTGGGTGCCCGGAGCGTAGGACCCGGTGAGCGACACGGCGGCCACGTCGGTGCCGGTGGCGCCCGCGGACCTGGTGAGCGCGGTGAATTCGGCGGGCGTGCTCGCCACGACCACGACGGGCGCGCGATTCCAGTCGGTGCCCCACACCGCGCTCACATCCGAAATGGCTCGGCCCAGTTGATGTTCGAGAACATCGAGGTCGGCACGATGGCTGGGATGCGCCACCAGCAGTGCCGGGGAGGCGGCACCGTCGGCGACTTCACGGACCAGGATCGGGCCGTAGGGCTGTAGCTCGCGGCGCACCGGGCTCAGACGCGGATTGTCGAGGCCCTCGGAGGTGTCGAGCACCTCGGCCTCGTCGGTGGCCAGCTGTAACGAGCCCGCGTTGCGCGGCAGCAGGATCAGTGCGACGCACGCTCCGGTCAGCAGCGTGACCGAGGCGAGCGTGATGCAGAATTCGAGGCGGCCGTTCGACGAGAACCACGAACGCAGGCCCGCACGGGGGAGCGGATCGGTCACCGGTCCGGCTCAGTATCGCCGGGCCGAGTGATACGGGGTGGTGTTGATCGGCGCGACAGCGACCGGCACACCGAAAGTGGAGGCGTGCACCATCATTCCGTTGCCCGCGTAGATGCCGACGTGGGTGATGTCGGGATAGAACAGGATCACGTCGCCGGGTAGCAGTTCATCCTTGGACACCGGCGTGCCGTAGCCCGCCTGCTGGGAACTGGTACGCGGCACGTTCTTGCCGACCTGCTTGAACGCCCACTGCACGAGACCGGAGCAGTCGAACTGGTCGGGCCCGGTGGCGCCCCAGACATACGGATCGCCGACGCGGGTGAGCGCGGCGGCCAGCGCGCTGGTGCCGCTGCCGGGAACCAGGCCCGCCAGCAACGAATCACGGTCGAAGCCGGGCGGGAACGGCGAACCGGCCAGGGTCGACTTGTCCCGTGCCGAGAGCTGGCTCCACGCCTCGACCACGGAGGTGGTCGACGCGGCGAGATCCTGGCGTTTGCGCTCGACATCGGCGCGCACCGCGTCGGCGGCGGTGGTCGCGGCATGCGCGGCCTGGGCGGCGGTGCGGGCGATGGTGTCGGCCGCGGTGGCGGCGTCGGCGGCCTGTTTGAACTGGCGGACCGTCTCGGTGGTCTGCTGAGCCAGAACATCCAGCGTCGACATCTTGTCCAGCAACTGCTGTGGTGAACCGCTCGACAGCACGGCGAACATGCTGTTGGTGCGCACGCCGGTATAGGCGGCCACGGCGGTGCGGTCGATCATCGGCTGGAACTTGCGCACTTCGGCGCGGGCGGCCTCGACGACCGCGGAGGTGGCGGCGACCTTGTCGTCGGCGTCGCGTTGCAGCGCGAGCTTGGCGTCGAGGTCGATCTGCGCGGTGAGCGCTTGTTGGTTGAGCTGTTCGGACTGGCGCGAGAGGTCGACCATCCGGGAGATCGCGTCGGTCGCGGTGGTCGGCAGGGCGACGGGGTCGGCGCCGGAGGGGCCGGCGGTGTAGATCGCGCACACCAGGATCGCGGCGGACAGGGTTCCGGCGAAACCACGCGTAGCGTGCGAATTCCGGTGGTGTGCAGTCACAGTGGCCCGTGCCCCGTTCTCTCGTTGTCCGCCGATACAGCGCAATACCTGAGCGCGATCTCCTCGTCAGCCGAGAAGGTCTCGATCAGGTTACGGAACCGCATGCATGCGTGTCCAGTAAAAGGTACGTGCGCCGTCCAACCCAGTGGACGGCGCATATACCCGGGCGATCACTGCGGCTTCGGTGCGCCCTTCCCCGTGAACGACGCACCGTGCCCGACAGATCAGAAGCGGCGAGCACCCGCGAACGGCATCGACGACAGCGACGCGATCTGGACCGGGGTGCCCGCGGTGGAGGCGTGCACGACGTTGCCGTCGCCCGCGTACAGGCCGGAGTGGCCGCCGCCGTAGAACGACACCATGTCGCCGGGCTGGAGCTCGTCGATCGAGATCGGGGTGCCCGCGCCGAGTTGGGCGTCGCTGGTGCGCGGGATGTCCATGCCCGCCTGGGAGTAGGCCCACTGGACCAGACCCGAGCAGTCGAAGGCGTTCGGGCCCGCGGCGCCGTAGACGTAGGGCGAGCCGATCTTGCTCAGCGCGGCATCGAGGGCGATGTCGGCGGCGGTGGCGCGCGGTGCGGTGAAGACCTGCGGTGCGGCCGGGATCTCGATGCCGGGCACGCCCTGGGGCAGCGGAATCTCGTTCGGAACCTCGAACGTGCCGATGCCGGGCACGGTCACCGGGGCGGCCGATGCCGGGGCGGCCGGCAGGAGGAACGCGCCGATGGTGGCAGCGCCGACGGCTCCGACGGCAACGGCACGCTGCGCCTGACGCTTGACGGTGTTGTTCGCCATGATGCGGAACTTCCAATCTGCCCCACGACGCTGTGTCCGTTTGACGCGGCGGGCTTCGTCTCGCTGACCGTTTCCGATCGGCGGGACTCCGTGAGGTCTCGAAAAGGTTACGAAGACATCACGGGGGTTTGTAAAGTCGGACATCGGTCCAATGGGGGTTCCGGCTGATATCACCGGGGAAAGTGTGCGAGCTGGGTCACACACGATCACGAAACGATAACGCCAGGTCACGCCGATCGCGATTTTCGAGTGCTACCGGCGCGTCGCCAATAGGGCTCCCGCGGTGTTTTCCACCTCTCGAATCGGCAAATCCGCAGGTGGTGCGTGCTCGTGATGATCATCGCCGGTTCGCCGCGCGGTCCGCCTCGCGGGCGGCGCGCCGTAAGCCGCGGCGCGCGGAGATTGGTAAGGCCGCTTACCCGTTGAAATCTGGTGAACTCATGTGAATTCGATAAATATGTGAGCCCGGTCACTATTGAGTTTGATCTCGGCCATTTTGTTCGCATCAGAACGAAAGTCTCGCGCCGAATTGTCGGCTTCGGAGTTCGCGGGTCCTCGTTGTGCCGGGTCGCGGGACGGGCTGCTTCGTGGTATCCGCATGCTCGCCGCTTGGCGGGAAAGCCGTTGTGGCGGTTAGGGTACGGCCGAATGTTCGCAGTTAGAAGGGGGCGCGGGTGGCCGACGACCAGGTTTTGACCGACATGCTGACGATGCTGGATCGCAGTCCGGGGGTGCTCGCGCTGCGCGTGTGCGTCATCGAGCTGCTGATCGAACGGGAGCGTTATGCCGACGCGCTGGCCCACTGTGGGACAGCGCTCGGCCACGAACCGGGGAACGCCCAGGTCCTGGCCCTGATGATGCGCTGCACGACAGCGTTGTCCGGTGGTTCTCCAGCGCCTGCCACCCCCTCGGTGGCCGCGACCGCCACCCCCGCGTCCGGCTCGGCCGCCGCATCCTCCGCCGCTCAGCCGGACTTCGACTGGGCCGCCGCCGAGGACGAGGTCGGCGACATCATCGAACCGGCATTCGTGCACGGCGTCCCCACCGAGTTCGTCACCGACGAGGACGCCGCCACCGTCGAACGTCCGACCCTGCGCCTGGCCGATGTCGGCGGAATGGTCGAGGTGAAACAGCAACTGGATCTGACCCTGCTGGGTCCACTGCGCAACCCCGAGCTGGCCAAGGCGTTCGGCACCTCGGCGCGCGGCGGCCTGCTCCTCTACGGCCCGCCCGGGTGCGGCAAGACGTTCATCGCCTCGGCGGTAGCGGGTGAACTCGGCGCCAACTTCTACCCGATCGAGATCACCGACATCCTCGACATCTACACCGGCGCCAGCGAACGCAATGTGCACAGCATCTTCGAGATGGCCCGGCGTAATGCTCCCTGCGTGCTGTTCCTCGACGAGGTCGACGCGCTCGGCCACAAACGCAGCCAGATGCAGGCCTCGACGACCATGCGCACGGTCGTGAACCAGTTGCTCACCGAGATGGATTCGGCCACCCACAGCAATGAGGGGGTGTTCGTGCTCGGCGCGACCAATCATCCCTGGGATGTCGATGTCGCGCTGCGCAGGCCGGGCCGCTTCGACCGGATGATCTTCGTCGGCCTGCCCGATCTCGCCGCCCGCACCTCGATCCTGCACTACCACCTGCGTGACCGGCCCGTGGCAGGCATCGACCTCAATGCCCTCGCGGCCCACACCGACGGCCTCTCCGGCGCCGACCTGGCCCACGTCTGCACCTCGGCCACCCAACTGGCCATGGCCGACTCGATGCGATCGGGCGAGGTCCGCCCGATCGGCATGGCCGACGTGCAGGCGGCGCTGGCCCAGATCCGGCCGAGCACCGGAGCCTGGTTCGAATCCGCTCGCAACGTCGTCGAATTCGCCAACGGCGATGGCAGCTATGACGAACTCGCGACCTACCTCAGACGGATGAAGCGGCGCTGAGACGCCGATGAGCGAACACCAACTCGACCGCGCCGCCGCCTTGATCGACCTGGGCAGGTTCGAGGCGGCGCGAGCGGAGCTGGCGCCGGTGCTGGCGGCCGAACCCGACAACAGCGACGCCCACGCGCAGCTGGCGTACTCCTGGCTGCGATCCGGTGTGAACGCCGCGGCGACCGACGCCGCTCGGGCCGCGCTGCGATCGCACCCCGACAACGTGTTCGCGTGGCGAATCCTCGCGCTGGGCGAATACGGGCTCCTGGGTGAGCGTGTCGACGCCGACCCGACCGCTGCCACTGCCCACGCGGACGAGGCGGTGCGCGCGGCGCGTCGATGCGTCGAGCTCGACCCCTGGTCGGCCGACAGCTATCGAATCCTCGCGACGACGCTGCAGCACCGCGACCGGGACGCCGCGCTCGCGGCCATCGACAGCGCCATCGAGATCGCGCCGGAGAACGCGGTATTCCACGTGGTCCGCGGCCGCGTGCTGTGGCAGGACGCCCGCACGATCGGCAAGCGTGCGGCGGCCGGGCGGGCGGCGATCGAGCACGCGCTGCGCTTGGATCCGGACAACGTCGAGGCCATCTACCTGCTGGGCAACCATGCCTTCCAGCGGCGCCGATGGGTAGAGGCCGAGCGGTGGCTGCGGCGGGCCGCGGAACTCGATCCGGCGTACGGACCGGATGTGCGGGCACTGCTGGCGGAGATACCGAACGAGAACCCGACACCGGTCCCGGTGTCTGCCACCGCGCCGCGGCCGTATCGCGCGGTGAACAATGGTGGCGGCGTCCGGCGCAAACATGTGGTCTGGGCGGCGCTGGTGCTCGTGACGCTGGTGTGGCACGGCGTGCTGGCTGTGGCCGGTGGCTCCGACTCGCCGTCGACCGGATCGACCTCGCGGACAACGACCTACCCGTGGTCCTATTACCGGTTGCCGCCGAGCTACCTTCCGCCGTTGCCGAGTCTGCCGAAGTTCCCGTCGGACCGTTGGCCGACCGGAAACCCCTGGCCGACACCGCGTCCGTCCCTCCCGAACGCGCCGCAGGGCGGTTGAGCCGGGACCGCGCACCTCGCCGGCGACCCGAAGGCCGTGGGACGCGGCCGCGCCCGAACCTCGGGAGGACCGGCCACTGCCGATTCGTTCGACGCGGCGAGCTTGTCGGACCCTCGTCCTACGCTGCTCGCCGTGCCCGATCCCGTTCCGCTCCCGGCTGCCGCTCGGCAGCTGGCCTTCGATGAGCTCGATACCCCGCTGTATGCCACCACTTTCGTCGTCGTCGACCTCGAAACGACCGGGACCAGCGCTGATCGGGACGCGATCACCGAGATCGGGGCGGTGAAGGTGCGCGGGGGAGAGGTGCTGGGAGAGTTCGCGACACTGGTGAATCCGGGCTACGCGATTCCGCCCGCCATCGTGCAGATCACCGGGATCACCACGGCGATGGTGTACGACGCGCCGCGGATCGAGGGGGTGTTGCCGGGGTTCTTCGAGTTCGCGGCGGGGGCGGTGCTGGTGGCGCACAACGCGCGATTCGACACCGCGTTCCTCAAAGCGGCCGCGGCACGTCAGGACATCGCGTGGCCCAATCCGCAGGTGCTGTGCACCGTGAAGCTGGCGCGGCGGGTGCTCACGCGCGACGAAGCCCCGTCGGCGCGGCTCGGGGTGCTCGCGCAGATCCTCGGTGCGTCGACCACACCGACGCACCGCGCGCTCGATGATGCCCGCGCCACCGTCGACGTCCTGCACGCGTTGATCGGGCGGGTCGGCAATCAGGGCGTGCACAGCCTGTCCGAACTGCTCGACTACCTGCCCGGCGTCACCGGAACCCAGCGCGCCAAGCGCACTTTCGCGACCGATCTGCCCGCCGCGCCCGGCGTCTATCTCTTCCGTGGGCCATCGGAGGAAGTCCTCTATATAGGGACGGCGGTGAATCTGCGCCGTCGCGTGCGCAATTACTTCACCGGTTCGGAGACCCGTGGCCGCATGAAAGAGATGGTGGCACTGGCGATTCGGGTCGACCATGTGGTGTGCGCGCACGGCCTCGAAGCGGGGGTGCGCGAGCTCCGGTTGCTGGCCGCGCACGCCCCGCCGTACAACCGCCGCTCGAAGTTTCCCCGGCGCGGGTGGTGGCTCACCCTCAGCGACGAGGCCTTCCCACGGTTGGTAGCCGTGCGCACCCCGACCCGAACAGCATTGGGGCCGTTCAACTCTCGGATCGATGCGGTCGATGTGGGGTCGACGATCGCCGAGTTCGCCGGGATGCGAACCTGCGCCACCCGTCTCACCCGCACGGCGAAACACACCTGCCCACCCGTGGTCGTCGGCGGCTGCCCCGCCGCCCGCCACGACGGTGACCACGACGCGACGAGCTACGCTCCGGCCGTCGAAGCGGTGCGCGACCTGTTCACCGGCCGCGCCGACACCCTGCTCCGCGCGATGATCGATCGCATCGAATCCCATTCCACCGCAGAGCATTTCGAGGCAGCTGCGCGCTTGCGTGACCGCACCGCCACCGTTGTCACAAAACTGCACCGCACCCAGCGTCTCGCGGCCCTGGCTCGTCTCGCGGAACTCGTCATCGCGCTGCCCGACGGTGCGGGCGGCTGGGAATTCTCCGTCATCCGCTACGGCCGGCTCGCCGCCGCGGGCACCGCTGCCCGCGGCACCCCACCGATGGCCGTTGTCGATCAGATCGTCGCCGCCGCCGAAACAGTTGTTCCCGACCTGGGCATCGCGTCGACGGGGAGTGGGACCCAGCATCCACTGGGCGAGTTCAACGACCACATTCCACCCCTGCGCGGAGCCCCACCGGAGGAAATCGGCGTCATCGCTCGCTGGCTCGCCAAACCCGGCGCGCGGATCGTGCGGACCAGCGACGGGTACCGCGAACCGCTGCACGGCGCCGCGCGGTGGGTGGGGTGGGCGCAGCTCGCGCGAACCGCCGCGACCACCAGGAGCGAACAGGAGCAGTACCTCGCCGAACGATGACGAAGCGAGATCGCCCGCTCGATGGACGACTCGGCCCGGTCGAGGCACTACCCGGCGGGTGCGCTCCGGCGTCCTGGGATCATGGACCGGGATTCCGTGTGGCGGGTCCTATGAATGAAGGAGTAGCGGCGGATGTTCGTGAAGGTGTGCGGTCTGACCACCGAGGAGCAGATCGACTGGGCGATCGAGCTCGGGTACTCCGCGATCGGCATCATGGTGACGACGAAGAGCAAGCGCTACCGCACCCCCGGGCAGGCGCGCGCCCTCGCCGACTACGCACGCGGTCGCATCACGACCTTCGCCGTCGCCCTCGAGGCGCGCGAGGTCGCCGATGTGGCCGACGGGTTCGACGTCGTGCAGCTCTACCAGTGGGCCGACCTGCCGAACCTGGCCTTCTGCTCCTCGAACCCGCCCGCCCCCGAGCAGGCCAGCGAATATTTCTTCTACGACGCCAGCGCGGGCTCGGGCGTGTTCGAGGAGTTCCCCGACTGGGTGCGCGCGCAGCCGGGCCGAGTCGTGCTGGCGGGCGGCCTCGACCCGGACAACGTCGCCGCCGTGATCGCCCGGCATCGGCCCTACGGTGTCGACGTGTCCAGTTCGGTGGAATCGGCGCCCGGTGTGAAGAGCTATGACCTGATGCGACGGTTCAAAGCGGCCACCGAGGGGCCGGAAGTTCTAGAGTGATCCCATGATTACCGCGATCGTGATGATCCAGGCGCAGAACTCTCGCATCCCCGAGACCGCGCAGGCCCTCGCCGATACCGAAGGAGTCGCCGAGGTGTACTCCTGCGCGGGCGACGTGGACCTGATCGCGATCGTGCGCGTCCGCGACCACGCGCACATCGCGGAGGTGGTCACCTCGGGCATCGACAAGGTGGACGGCGTGGTTCGCACCACCACCCACATCGCCTTCAAGTCCTATTCCAGCGCCGACGTGGAAGCCGGATTCTCGCTGGGGGAGTGAGCCCTCGGGCTCAGCGCTCGTCGAGCACCTGGGTGAGTTCGGCCCAGCTCTGCAGCAATTTGGCCGCCGCCCCGCTGTCCACGGCGGCGGCGGCGCGCTCGAGCCCGTCGACCAGCGCCGCGTCGAGATCGGAATCGACATCGCCGACCCCGCGGGAAAGGTCGTAGGCCACGATCGCCGCGGCCGAGTTCAACAGCACCGCATCACGAACCGGCCCCGGCGTTCCCGCGAACACATCGCGTGCGACGCGGGCGTTGGCCTCGGCATCCCCGCCGCGCAGGTCGTCCAGGTCCACCCTGACGATGCCGAGCCGCGTCGGGTCGAGCACCGTCTGACGAATCCGCCCACCACTGACCACCCACACATCCGTGAGGTCGGAGGTGGTGATCTCGTCGAGCCCGTCACGTCCACGCACGACCAGCGCACTCGCCCCACGCGCCGCGAACACCCCCGCGATCACGGGCGCGAGATCGGCGAACGCGCACCCGATCAGCCCGGCCCGCGGCTGCGCCGGATTGGTCAGCGGCCCCAGCACGTTGAACACGGTCGGGATGCCGATCTCCTTGCGCGCGGCCCCGGCGAAACGCAGTCCGGAATGGAACAGCGGCGCGAAACAGAATCCGATCCCGGTCTCGCGCACCGACCGCGCCACCGACTCGGGTCCGAGCGCGAGCTTGACCCCCAGCGCTTCGAGCACATCGGCGCCACCGGCCTTCGACGAAGCCGCCCGGTTCCCGTGCTTGACCACCGGCACCCCGGCCGCGGCCACGACCACCGAGGACATGGTCGAGATGTTCACCGACCCCGAACGGTCGCCGCCGGTACCGACGACATCGACCGCGTCCCCGTCGATGCGAACCAGGCGCGCGTGTCCGAGCATCCCGGCCACCATGCCCGCCAGTTCGGTCGGCGTGGGGCCCTTGATCTTCATGGCGACGCCGAACGCCGCGATCTGGGCGGCGGTGGCGTTGTCGGTGAAGATCTCGTCGATCACCCAGGTGGTGTCGTCCGCGGCCAGGTCGCCACCGTCGGCGAGGGTTCCGAGCACCTGGGGCCAGCTGCGCACGCTCATCTGCTGCTTCTCCTTAAACGACACCGTTGCGCCACAGTAGATCGGGCAGGCGGAGGGGGCGCAAGGATATTTGCGCCGTCGGGCAAGTTTACGGGGCGGTGCGCGGCGGTTGCAGCGCGTCCCAACCGTCGGCGACGCCGTCGTGACGCTGGGCGAGCCCGGCCATCCGCGAGCGTTCCTGCGAACAGGTCAGCGGATCGAGCCGTTGTACCCGCTGCAAGATGATCGGAACCAGGTCCGGCGCGGTAGCGGTGGCCTCGGCGCGTTCGTATCCGTCGTATCCGGCGATCTCGCACGCGGCCTCGATCTGGCCGGCGGGTAGCCGCAGATGATGGCGCAACACCGCGTCGGCCTCCCGATCCAGCTCACCGGCGCGGTCCAGCGCGGTCGAACAAGCCTCGACATCGTCGAAACTCGATGCGACCACGACGAGATCGTCGCGCTCCGGGTCCAACTTCCGCGTCGACCCACCGAACAGTCGCCGCCACATCCGCACCACGACCATCGTCGCCTCCTCGTCTCAGCCTATCCACATCCAACGCTGTCACAATGGGTTGTCGCGCGATCGTCGCCAACACGCCGACGGATGTCGTAGACCCCCTCTGTGCGTGGGTTTTCCGACTTGCGCCACAAACTTTCGTACCCGGGTACATGTGTCGTACTACGAAGAGTCATACTTACCCCGTGACGACCGCAGTAGGCACCCCAGGATCGGCCATTACTCAGCGTGTGCATTCGCTGAACCGGCCCAACATGGTCAGCGTCGGAACCATCATCTGGCTGTCCAGCGAGCTGATGTTCTTCGCCGGCCTGTTCGCCATGTACTTCGTTGCTCGCGCGCAGGCGCACGGGAACTGGCCCCCGGAGCCGACCGAGCTGAACATGAAGCTCGCGATTCCGGTGACGGCCGTCCTGATCGCGTCCTCGTTCACCTGCCAGATGGGTGTGTTCGCCGCGGAGAAGGGCGACGTGTTCGGCCTTCGCCGCTGGTACACGATCACCCTGATAATGGGCGCGTTCTTCGTCGCCGGGCAGGGCTACGAGTACTACCACCTGGTGGAGGAGGGAACTTCGATCGCCGGCAGCTCGTACGGCTCGGTTTTCTACATCACCACCGGCTTCCACGGTCTGCACGTGATCGGCGGTCTGATCGCGTTCGTGTTCCTGCTCGTCCGCACCACGCTGAGCAAGTTCACCCCCGCCCAGGCCACCGCCGCGATCGTGGTGTCGTACTACTGGCACTTCGTCGACATCGTCTGGATCGGGCTGTTCGCCACGATCTACTTCGTCCGTTAGCGCGCGGCGCGCACAGCATTTGCACAAGTCGGTTCCGTCTACTCCAAAGGGACACAGATGAGTTCATCTCCCCCGTCGGCCCAAGAGCCCGCCGGCCCCGGCGCCGGGCAGGACGCACAGGCCGCCAAGGCGCGTAAGCAGCGCCGCGCCCGCCGTCGTATCGCGGGTGCTCTCGCGCTGATGATCGGCTTGGTCGGAGCCGGCTTCCTGGCTACCGCGCTCACCCCGCAGGCCCAGGTCGCGACCGCGCACGAGGACCAGTCCGCGCTCATTCGCGAGGGCAAGCAGCTCTACGAGACCTCGTGCGTCACGTGCCACGGCGCGAACCTGCAGGGTGTCGCCGATCGTGGTCCGAGCCTGATCGGTGTCGGCGAGGCCGCGGTCTACTTCCAGGTCTCCTCCGGTCGTATGCCGATGGCCGTCAACGGCGCCCAGGCGATCCGCAAGCCGGAGAAGTTCGACGCGCACCAGACCGATGCGATCGGCGCTTTCGTCGCCGCCAACGGTGGTGGACCTTCGGTGATCCGTGACGCCAACGGTGAGATCGCCCAGGAATCGCTGCGCGGCGACGACATCGCCCGTGGTTCGGAGCTGTTCCGTATGAACTGCGCCTCCTGCCACAACTTCACCGGTCGCGGTGGTGCGCTCTCCGGCGGTAAGTTCGCGCCGCCGCTGGCCGAGGCCAACGAGCAGCAGATCTACGACGCGATGATCACCGGCCCGCAGAACATGCCCAAGTTCTCCGACCGGCAGCTGACGCCGGAGGAGAAGCGCGACATCGTCGCCTACGTCAAGAACTCCGCGGAGGAGAAGTCGCCCGGCGGCTGGGACCTCGGCGGTTTCGGTCCGGCGACCGAAGGTTTGGCGATCTGGGTCATCGGCATCACCGCAGTGGTCGGCGCCGCGATGTGGATCGGATCCCGATCATGAGTGGACAGGAGCACAGCGACATGGGTCGCGAACCCACCGAAGACGAACTGGACGCGATGTCGCGTGACGAGCTGGTCGAGCTCGGCACCAATCGCGACGACGTCGATGTCGTCTACCGCAACGAGCGGTGGCCGGTGCCCGGCACCAAGGCCGAGAAGCGCGCCGAACGTGCGGTCACGTTCTGGTTCGCCGTCTCCGGTCTCGCCGCCGCCGCGCTCATCGGTGTCTTCCTGTTCTGGCCGTGGGAGTGGAAGGGCTACGGCGACGAGGGCCACAGCGCCTACTCGCTGTTCACCCCGCTCGTCGGCCTGACCTTCGGCATCTCGGTGCTGGTCATCGGTATCGCGGTGGTGCTGATCCGCAAGCGGTTCATCCCCGCGGAGATCTCGATCCAGCAGCGCCACGACGGCCCGTCGGACGAGGTCGAG
Source organism: Nocardia salmonicida NBRC 13393 (assembly GCF_001613085.1). Classification (GTDB taxonomy): domain Bacteria; phylum Actinomycetota; class Actinomycetes; order Mycobacteriales; family Mycobacteriaceae; genus Nocardia; species Nocardia salmonicida. The sequence continues at coordinate 86,528 of NZ_BDBR01000031.1, read as the reverse complement.
CGGCGCACCCTGGCGGCCGAGCTGCAGGACGCGCTCGACACCTCCACCCTGGGTCGCCGCAAGATGATGCTCGGTACCGCGGGCGCCGGTGTCGGTGTGCTCGGTATCGGCGCGCTGCTGGTGTTCGTCGGCGGCATGGTGAAGAACCCGTGGGCCAAGCGCGACAAGTCGCCGCTGTGGGTCTCGGGCTGGACCCCGGACTACCCGGGTGAGACCGTCTACATCCGCCGCGACACCGGTCGCCCCGGCGACATCGTGCTGGTGCGCCCGGAAGACCTGGACGCCGGCTCGATGGAAACCGTGTTCCCGTGGAAAGAGAAGTGGCGCGGCGACGAGCACGCAACGCTCGAGTCGCTGCGCGGTATCCGCAACGCGGTCATGATGATCCGCCTGCGCACCGAAGACGCCGAGAAGGCGATCAAGCGTAAGGGGCAGGAGAGCTTCAACTTCGGCGACTACTTCGCCTACTCGAAGATCTGCACCCATCTCGGCTGCCCCACCTCGCTGTTCGAGCAGCAGACCAACCGGATCCTGTGCCCGTGCCACCAGTCGCAGTTCCTCGCGACCGAGTGGGCCAAGCCGGTCTTCGGTCCCGCCGCTCGCGCACTGCCTCAGCTGCCGATCACCGTCAACTCCGAGGGCTTCCTGGTCGCCGCGGGCGACTTCATCGAGCCGCTCGGCCCGGCCTTCTGGGAGCGTCGTTCATGAGCCAGGTAAACGAGATGGACGAGCGGTATCGCGCCGCCGCGTTCGTCAAGCGGTCGATCAACAAGGTCTTCCCGACCCACTGGTCGTTCCTGCTGGGTGAGATCGCGCTCTACGCGTTCATCATCCTGCTGCTGTCGGGTGTGTACCTGACGCTGTTCTTCGATCCGTCGATGACCCATGTGGTCTACGACGGCGCCTACCAGCCGCTGCGCGGCGTCGGCATGTCGCGGGCGTACGAGACCGCGCTCAACATCTCCTTCGAGGTGCGCGGCGGTCTGTTCGTCCGGCAGATCCACCACTGGGCGGCCCTGCTGTTCGCGGCGTCGATCATCATCCACCTGTTCCGCATCTTCTTCACCGGCGCGTTCCGCAAGCCGCGTGAGGCGAACTGGGTGATCGGCTCGCTGCTGCTGATCCTGGCGATGTTCGAAGGCTTCTTCGGCTACTCGCTGCCCGACGATCTGCTCTCCGGTACGGGTCTGCGCGCCGCGTTCTCGGGCATCACCATCGGTGTCCCGGTCGTGGGCACCTGGCTGCACTGGCTGATGTTCGGCGGCGACTTCCCCGGCGACATCATCATCCCGCGCCTCTACATCGCGCACGTGCTGCTGCTGCCCGGCATCATCCTGGCGCTGATCGGCGCGCACGTCGCGCTGGTCTGGTACCAGAAGCACACCCAGTTCCCCGGACCGGCCCGCACCGAGCACAACGTGGTCGGCGCGCGCATCATCCCGGTGTTCGCCGCCGATCAGGGCGCGTTCTTCGCGTTCACCCTCGGCATCGTCGGCATCATGGGCGGTGTCCTGCAGATCAACCCGATCTGGAACCTCGGTCCGTACAACCCGTCTCAGGTGTCGGCGGGTTCGCAGCCCGACTTCTACATGATGTGGACCGACGGTATGGCGCGTCTGATGCCGCCGTGGGAGATCTACCTGGGCAACTACACGATCCCGGCGGTGTTCTGGGTCGCGCTCATCATGGGTCTGGTGTTCACGCTGCTGATCGCCTACCCGTGGATCGAGAAGCGCCTCACCAACGACCACACGGCGCATCACAACCTGCTCCAGCGTCCGCGCGACGTGCCGGTGCGTACCGCGATCGGCGCCATGTCCATCGCGTTCTACGTGGTGCTCACGCTGTCGTGTGTCAACGACATCATCGCGCTGAAGTTCGACATCTCGCTGAACGCGACCACCTGGATCGGTCGTATCGGCGTGCTGCTGCTGCCGCCGATCGCGTACTTCATCACCTACCGGTTCTGCATCGGTCTGCAGCGCAGTGACCGGGCGGTGCTCGAGCACGGCATCGAAACCGGTGTGATCAAGCGTCTGCCGCACGGTGAGTACATCGAGGTGCACCAGCCGCTGGGCGGGGTCGACGCACACGGCCACGCCATCCCGCTGGAATACCAGGGCGCCCCGGTGCCCAAGAAGATGAACAAGCTGGGTTCGGCGGGCAAGCCGGGCACCGGTAGCTTCCTCAAGGCCGACCCCAAGGCCGAGGGCGACAGCTGGGCCGAGATCGAGGAGAACGAGGAGCACCGTATGCTCACCGTCCTCGCCGAGCAGCAGGCGATCGCCAACAACAGCGAGCCGTCCGGTCACTGACCGAACCGCACGAAGCACGAAGGCCCCGAGTCGAATTCGACTCGGGGCCTTCGCCTCGTCCTACAGCCGCGGGGTGCGCCGGTAGGTCTCGATGGCCTCGAACTTGGCCAGGTTGTGGCGGGCGTCGGCGAGGGCGTCGTGGGCGTCGTCGGGGATGGGCGGCAGGGCGGGGCTGCCGTTGACGGCCCAGTGCTGGCGCAGTTCGTTGGTGTAGCGCGGCATGCCCTTGGGCAGCGCGGTCATGTCGCCCCACAGTTGGCACAGCGCCACGTGGTCATACGCGCCGACCCAGGCCCACAGCTCGGGCTGCACACTCGGCCGGGGAAGGAAGAACTTAAACAGGTCGTCGCGGATCTGTTCCCTGGTGCGATACAGCGGCGACCCGGCACTCGGCAGCTTCGGCAGCACGTGCTTGCGCACCCACGGCCCTGCCCGCTTCGCATCGAATTCGGTGGACACCGCGTAATACTCGCGCCCGTCCTCACAGACGACGCCGATCGAGATCAGGTCGATCGTCGTGCCGTCCTCGATGAATTCCGAGTCGTAGAAATATCGCAGGGAGATCGCCTCTTCGTGTCGGTAGGTTGCTCGTGGGGTCCGACTCGACGCGGCGGGCGAGAGACCCACGACGGGTCGACGAAACCTTATGTCGGTACGTCGCGCGTACCGCGCACGGGTCGGCGGTGCCCGCTGTAGGTGCGCCAGATATACGCCAGTGGCTGGGGGCCGTATTCTTAACTGGTGACCTGGACCGTCGATGTACCCATTGACCGCCTGCCGGAACTGCCGCCGCTGCCCGACGACCTACGCGGTCGCCTCGACGCTGCGCTGGCCCGCCCGGCCCTGCAGCAGCCGTCGTGGGACGCCGACGAGGCCGCGACCATGCGCACCGTGCTCGAGAGCGTGCCGCCGATCTGCCTGCCCGCCGAGGTCGAGGACCTCAAGGCGCAGCTGGCCCAGGTGGCTCGCGGCGAGGCGTTCCTCATGCAGGGCGGTGACTGCGCGGAGACCTTCGCCGACAACACCGAACCCCACATCCGCGGCAATATCCGCACGCTGCTGCAGATGGCCGTGGTGCTCACCTACGGCGCGAGTATGCCGGTGGTGAAGGTGGCGCGGATCGCCGGGCAGTACGCCAAGCCGCGCTCGTCCGACACCGACGCGCTCGGCCTGACGTCCTACCGCGGTGACATGGTCAACTCCCTTGTCGCCGACGAGGCGCTGCGCCGCCACGACCCGTCACGCCTGGTCCGCGCCTACGCCAACGCCAGCGCCGCGATGAACCTGGTTCGCGCCCTGACCAGCGCGGGCACCGCCGACCTGCACCGCCTGCACGACTGGAACCGCGATTTCGTCGCCCAGTCGCCCGCGGGTGCGCGCTACGAGACCCTCGCCGAGGAGATCGACCGCGGACTGCGTTTCATGGCCGCCTGTCAGGTCAACGACCCGAGCCTGAAGACCGCGCGCATCTACGCCTCGCACGAGGCACTCGTCCTGGACTACGAGCGCGCCATGCTGCGGCTGAGCGAGTCCGAAACCGGTGAACCGCTGCTCTACGACCTGTCCGCGCACTTCCTGTGGATCGGTGAGCGCACCCGTCAGCTCGACGGCGCCCACATCGCGCTGGCCGAACTCCTCGCGAACCCGATCGGCCTCAAGATCGGGCCGACCACCACGCCGGATCTGGCTGTGGAATACGTCGAGCGGCTCGACCCGAACAACGAGCCGGGCCGGCTCACCCTGGTCGCGCGCATGGGCAACGGCAAGGTGCGCGATGTGCTGCCGCAGATCATCGAGAAGGTGCAGGCCACCGGCCACCAGGTGATCTGGCAGTGCGACCCGATGCACGGCAACACCCACGAGTCGTCCACCGGGTTCAAGACCCGCCACTTCGACCGCATCGTCGACGAGGTCCAGGGCTTCTTCGAGGTCCACCACGCCCTCGGCACCCACCCCGGTGGCCTGCACATCGAGCTGACCGGCGAGAACGTCACCGAGTGCCTCGGCGGCGCCCAGGACATCTCCGATCTCGACCTCAGCGGCCGCTACGAAACGGCCTGCGACCCGCGCCTGAACACCCAGCAGTCCCTGGAACTGTCGTTCCTGGTCGCGGAGATGCTGCGGTAATTTCGGAGCGCTGGCGCGCTCGAGTTCGCGGCCCTGCCGGTCCCAACTGGCTGGTAGTGCGGTCATGGCGGACTCGAGGTGTGCGGTCGGCGAGCCCGGGAGTGGTCAGCGAGGGCCGCGTCCGGGTTTTTCTTTGTCCTTCTCGGGATCCTTGCCCCTTCAAGGCAAGGCGGTGAGCGTCACGACGCTGCCCGCCTCCACGTTCGAGTTGAAACCCGGAACCTGGCCGATCACCAGCGAACTGTCGGAGTCGGTGAGGGATTTGACCTCTACTCGTAGACCGAGCTGTTGCAGCTTGGAACGGGCACTGCCGACGCTTTGACCCATCACATTGGGCACTTTCACCGCGTTCGACAGGATCAGTGTCACGGTGTCGCCCGATTGCAGGGTGGCGCCGACGGCGGGCTCGGTGGCGATGGCCTTGTCGCCCTCGATGCTCTTGTCGAACTGCACGCGCGTATCGCGAACGACCAGGCCCGCGGTGGTCAGCGCGCTGGCCGCCTCCTCGGCGGTCTTGCCACGCACATCGGGCACATTGACAGGCTGAGATCCCTTGCTGCGGTACACCTTCACCTGGCCGCCCATCGGCAGGATCGTACCCGGCGCGGGCTCTACCTTCGCCAGTGAGCCCTTCGGTGCGGTACTGGCCGCTTCACCGGCGTCGATCGGTTGCAGACCGCCGTCGCGGATCGCCTGGTTGACGGCGCTGATCTGATCGCCCGCCTTGATATCGGGCACCCGCGGTTTGCCGTTCGAGATCAGCACCGCGATCGTGGAACTCTTGGTCACCCGCGACCCGGCCGACGGATCGGTGCCGACAACCCCGCCCACCGGAATGGTGTCGGAAGCTTTCTGCCGAAGCTCTGTGTCGAAACCGGCCTCTTGCAGCACGGCGACGGCCCGTTCGGAGTCCATGCCCGCGATCGGGGGCACCGAGCTGTAACGGCCGACCCCGAGCCACCAGCCGCCGATGCCGACCAACAGGGTCAGCGCGGTGACGATGCCGACCCACACCAAGCCTGTTCGGCGAGCATGGCTGTCGCCGGTGCCGAACGCGGTCGCCGCCGGTGCGGGGGCGTACTCCTCCGGCCGCGGGCGCGGCGCGGTCACCACCCTGGTGTGGTGCGGCTCCGGTGCGGGGGAATGGTGCGCGGCCAGCGGCGGCGGGGTGATCGGGCGCTCGCCGGGATGATGCGCGGCGCCGGTCTGATAGCTCTCGCTGAGATGTTCGGCCGAATCCCGGGGTGCGGGCACCCGATACGGCGGCAGGTTCAGCTCCATCGCGATCGACTGCAGTTTCGCCGCCATCTCGTTGGCGTCGGCGAAGCGTTGCGCGGGGTCGCGGGAGGTCGCCTTGGCGACGAGTGCGTCGAATTCGGGCGGCACCCCACCGATGAAGTTGCTCGGCGCGGGCACGTCGTTCTCGACCCGCTGATACGCCACCGACAGCGAGTTGTCGCCGGTGAACGGCACCCGCCCGGTGAGCAGTTCGAAGATCAGGACGCCGAAGGAGTACACATCACTGCGGGCGTCCGCGGTGCCGGTGGTGACCTGCTCGGGGGAGAGGTAGGCGGCCGTGCCGAGGATCACGCTCGCGGAGGTGGTATTGGCCGCGGCCACGGCGCGGACCAGGCCGAAGTCGGCGATCTTCACCTCGCCCGCGTCGGAGATCAGCACGTTCTCCGGCTTCACGTCGCGGTGAACCAGGCCGGCGTCGTGGGCGGTGCCGATCGCGCGCAGCACCGGCTCGGCCACGGCCCGCACGGCGTGTGGCGGCATCGGCCCGCGTTCGCGCAGGAGCTCACGTAGCGTGCCGCCCTCGACCAATTCCATGATCAGGAACGGGTATTCGCCGTCGACACCCTGGTCGTAGACCGCGACAAGTGACGCGTGCTTGAGTTTGGCCACCGCGCGCGCCTCGAACTCGAAGCGGCTCAGGAACTGCGGGTCGCCGGCGAACTTCGGGTCCATCACCTTGATCGCGACGGGGCGATCGAGCCGGGTGTCGGTCCCGCGGAAGACCATCGACATCCCGCCACGAGCGATCGGCGCATCGATGCGATAGCGCCCTTCCAGCATCTGGCCGATCAAGTGATGTCCTCCGGCATTCAACCGGCCGCCGTGTGCGGCCACCACGATGGTAACCGGGTGGTGTGGGCATGCCAGACGATGCGTGTGTGCCGACACGTACTACCGTTGTGTGGGTGAGTGCCTTCCCCTGCAGCGACGACGTGCTGCCCGACACCGAAACCATCGTCTCGCTCCCCGAGGCGGCCGACATACTCGGTGTCCCGGTCACCTCGGTGCACCAACTGCTGCGTGACCACCAGATCCTGGCGATCCGCCGCAACGGCATCCCCGGCATTCCCTCCCGCTTCTTCGACTCCGAAGACGAGATCGTCCGCATGCTCCCCGGCGTGATCACCGTGATGCGTGACGGCAAGTACAGCAACGAGGACATCCTCGAGTGGCTCTATACCGATGACCCCTCCCTCCCTGGCCGCCCCGTCGACGCCCTCCACGGCCACCTGGCACGCGAGGTAGTCCGCCGCGCCCACGCCGAACCCTTCTGATCGTCAGACCGGATCGAACGGGTTCACCAGGGCGGCACCGGAACCCTTGAAGTGCTTGGTATTTCGGGTCGCCACGGTGTGCCCGTGTGTCAATGCCGTTGCCGCGATCAGACCGTCGCTGACGTCGACGGTGGCGGGGATGAGCGCCCATCGATGGATGACGGGGACATCGACAGCCAGAATGCGTTGCGTATAGCTGCCCTCGATCTCGTCGACGGCAGCCTCGATCCGATCCGCGCGGGCGCTCTCCCGCCGCGCGCGTAGGAGAGCGACGCCACGACGGAGTTCGCCGACGGTGATCACGCTCAACCACAACTCGTTGGTGCGGTTACGCGCGAACCAGTCGAGAACCGCGGGGTGCGGTGCCCGCCGCATCAGTTCCGAGACGACGTTGGTGTCGATGAGGAAACTCACGGCAGTTCGGTGAAGTCGACTTCGCGAGGCAGCGACCGCGCCCGCTCGGCTTCTACTTCGTCGATGACGTCGGCGGTCTCGTCGTCGAGCCCACCGAAAGTCACCAGTAATCGATCGACGAAGCTGATATCCGGCCTGGTCAGTCGCCGATATTCCGCGATGTCGATGACAACAGCGACCTCGTCGCCGTGGCGAGTGATGGTCTGGGGGCCCTCGGCCTCGACCGCGCGCAGCACTTCAGAAAATCGCTGTTTGGCTTCTTGTACCTGCCACCGCATAGCGCACCACCCCTGATCGGCTCCTATCTGGACAGACTAGACAGAATTCGGCCCGATGTCGATGGACGACTGGTTTGCGATGCTGGTCCGGCGATCAGCGGTGGCCAGTGGGGTGGTCAAGCCTTTGGCGGCGACCAGGATTCGGCGACGGTGGGGGACCGTGGCGCGGCTCGTGAAGACCTGGTAGTCGGCTGCTTCGATGCGGTCGAGGATCTCGGCGTAGAGGGTGGCCGCGGTGGCGATCGCCGGGCGGACCCGGGGGGCGAGCAGGGCGATGCCGGGCACGGCTCGCCGATAGATGCCGCGGTTGACGGCGATCAGGTGAGCCAGCGCGCGTCGCAGGGGTGCGTCGGTATGGCCACGATGGTGGCAGGCGCGCAGGTGGGCTTCGTCCACGCCGAAGGCCCGCAGTTCGTCGGTGGGCAGGTAGATGCGATCGCGGTCGAGGTCCTCGGCGACGTCGCGCAGGAAATTGGTGAGCTGGAAGGCCTCGCCGAGGGCGGCGGCCGCGGGTTCGGCCTCGGTGACGGGGACGACGGTGCCGAGGACCGGCAGCAGTTGCAGGCCGATAGCGGCAGCGGATCCGCGCATGTACTCGCGGAGCTCGCTCATCGTGGCGTAGCGGGTGCGGTGGGTGGCCGTGCCGGGGACGTCCATGCGCATGGCGTCGAGGAACGTCCAGATGTGACTGTGCGCGATGTCGTAGCGGGCGATGGTGTCGGCGGCCGCGGTGACGATCTGGCGTCGGCGCGCGTCGGCGGTGACGACGTCACGGTGCTCGAGGGCTGTGCGCAGCTGTCTCTCGACGAGGTCGAGATGCGCGCCGGGGGAGACGTCGACGACCTGCCGTGCGCCGTCGCGCGGGTCGAGGACACGGGCGGGGTCGTCGGCGTGGTCGACGATGTCATCGACCATTCGCGCGAACGCGTACAGCGCGTGCACGGCCCGCCGACGCTCCGGCGAGAGCAGCGTGGTCGCCAGGTAGTACGTGCGCCCGTGCTCGGCGGCGATCCGCCGACAACTCGCATAGGCGGCGTCGAGATCGCCGCTGGGCGGCAGGGCATCGGGAAGTACCGAGTGCGCGATCATGCCTGGCGCTCCCGCGCACCACTCATGCCCGGACGGGCGGCGCCGGTTTGCCGGCCACAGCCTTCGACGTGGCCGAACGCAGACGCAGCGGATCAACGGTCCGCAGCGACACCGCCGCGACCACGGCGGCGAACGTCGCCAGCGCTACGTGCCAGAAGTTGTAGAGCCCGATCGACCCGTCCGGCTGGAACACCAGCATCAACCATGTGCAGATCCCCACCAGCCACATCAACGTCGTGGTCGACAGGGCGAACGCGGCGGCCAGCGCCAACGGCCACGAGTAGTACCAGGGCAGCGCGGCGGGAGAGAGCAGCACGATCGCGACGAAGGCGATGATGATGCCCATCACGGCCTCGCGTTCGCTGTGGCGGAACCGCCACCACGTCGCGACGAGCAACACCACCATGGCGATCTGGCACAGGGGACGGGTCACTTGCAGTACCGCGTCGCGATCCAGCGGGGTCACCCAGGTGACCATGTGCGCGAGAATCGTCGGTAACGAAAGCCAGTTGATGATCTTGTTCGAACCCTGCAACGCGGTGACCCAGCCGAAGCCGACCCCCGCGATCACCGACGCCGCGCCGAATACCAGCGCGAATACGCCCACGCCGATTCCGGCGATCTTGGCGAAGACGAGCAGTGGGTGCGGCATATCCGGGGACGGTCTGGCAGCGTCGGGGTGTTTCTGCTCTTCGGCGAGCGCGGCATCGGAATCCACTACGGCTCGACGCTCGGCGGCTCGTCGTTCCTTCTCGTGCAGAATCCAGATCCACACCAGGAACGGCAACGCCACCCCGGCAGTCGCCTTGATCGCGACGCCGATGGCGACCACCACGATGCCCGCCACATGGTGGCGTTCGAGCACGAGCGCGACGCCCGCACACATCAGCCCGACCATCAGCATCTCGTTGTGCACGCCGCCGATCAGGTGCACCAGCACCAGGGGATTGAGCACCGCCAACCACAGCGCCACCGTCGGCTTACCGCCGAGATGCTTGGTCAGATACGGCACGGCCCACATCATCAGCGCCAGGCCGGGCAGCATCGCGAAGCGCAGGGCGATGGTCCCGGCGATCACATTGTCGCCGGTGATCGAGGTGATCGCGCGGCCGATGAGTAGGAACACCGGCCCGTAGGGCGCGGTGGTGGTGGTCCAGACCGTGCTCACGTTGTCCAGCAGCACACCCGGATTGGCGACGGGCCCTACCTGATAGGGGTCGAAACCGTCGCGGAGCAGCGCGCCCTGGGCAAGGTAGGAGTACACATCGCGGCTGAACATCGGCGCCGCGAACAGCAGTGGCGTGATCCAGATTCCGACGATCGCCCGCAACTCGTTGAGGGTGACCGTCGATTCGCCTTTGCTGCTGGTGATCCGGCCGAGTCGAACCCACGCCGTGATCATCATCAACACACCGATCCAGATCAGGATCGACGACAACGCGTACCCGTGGCCGAACCGGAGCCAGGACAGGTGCAGCGCCTCGAGCAGCGGGTCGCGTTTGCGGACAGCGCCCGCGCCGAAGCCGCCGAAGGTGATCATGGCCGCGCCGAAGAATCCCATGATGGCCGCGTGGCCTTCGGGGCTCCTGGCGAACTCACCTGCGGTGCGCAGCCATGTCCGAACGCCCGGGTCGGTTCGAGCGGGTAGGTGGCGCTGGCGCTCGAGTGTGCGCGTGTTGTCCATTGTGCCTACGGTCGTCTCGGAGGGCGGCATGTTCGGTCGGTCCCCCCGGATGGTCGGCGGTCGCAACCGCGAGCTGATAAGTCGGCCGTCAGTTTACGGCTTCAAGTGGGAACACTAACCCGGTGGTCGGTACCGGCGTGTGCCCGGCTGCCGGTGATTCGTGCCGCAGCCAGCTTGCCCGACAGCAGCGTGGTGGGCACACCCACCCCCGGAGTGGTGCCGCAACCTGCGAGAACGACGTTGTCCACACCCCTTGGCAGATTGCGTGGCCGGAACGGGCCGGTTTGCCGGAACAGGTGCGCGATCGAGAACGGCGTGCCGGCGATCATGCCCTGGGCGGCCCAGGTGGCAGGTGTGTCGAGGTGGTCGACGCGGAAATGCTCGGTGATCCCGGTGTAGCCGCGCTGCTCCAGGACCGCGAGCAGTTCGCGCAGATAGGCCGGGCCGAGGCGGTCCCAGTCGAGCGGGGCGGCGGTCAGGTTGGGGCAGGGTGCGAGCACCGACAGCGGTTCGAAGCGGCCGGTCGCCCGGTCGACGAACTGGGCGGCGTCGGTCAGCGCGGGCCGCGTGAGCAGCAATGAAGGATCGCTCATGAGTCGGCCGCGACCCTCGCGCGCGGCGATCTCGGCGAAGGTCTGTGCCCAGGCGGCGCCGAACTCGATGGTGTGGTGCGCCTGCACGGGCCAGGTCGCGGCGATCTCGGCGGGAATGGTGCCGTGGGCGACCACCGCTGACGGCGAAGCGCGCAGGCCGCGGCGATGACGCAGGCCGAATCGAGGCAATGAGCCGATGTCGGCGGTGAGGACCACCGCGTCGCAAGGATAGGTGCCGCCGTCTGTCGTGCGAACGGCTTCGGCACGTCGGCCACCGGTGCTCGCGATCCGATCGGTGCGCGTCCCGTAGTCGATGCCGTCGACCTCGGCGTTCAGAACGAGCTGACCACCCGCGGCGGTGAAGGCCTCGGCGAGCGCGGCCGTGATCGCGCGCATCCCCCCTTCGGGGAAGTAGACCCCGAGGCAGGTATCCATGTTCGGGATCGCGCCGTAGACCGCCAGCGCGTCATCCGGGGACATGCCCGCGTACAGAGCTTGGAAGGTGAACAGCCTGGTCAGCCGCTCGTCGCGCAGGTAGGACCGCACGCGAGGCCCCAGCTTGCCGAACCCGCCGAGCTTGGCGAGCGCGACCAACGCGGCCCTGGCGCGCGGCGTGCGCACCATATCGAGCGGCGAATCGAAATCGGCGTTCATGAACTCGTCGAACTCGGCGTCGTAGACGCGACCGAGCCAGTCGCGCAGTCGCCGGTAGTTGCGCGCTTCGGCGGGCCCGCAAGCGCTTTCGACCTCGGCGGCCATCTGGTCGGCATCGTCGAAGACGCGGATGGCGCTACCGTCGGCGAAGCGTGCGTGATAGGCGGGGGTGAGACGGTGGATGCGCAGGTCGACGCTGTCCCTGGTGTGCCCAACGGCGGCCAGTGCGTCGTCGATCACCGAGGGCAGGGTGAGTACCGTTGCGCCGCTGTCGATCTCGTAGTCGTCGAACCGGTATCGACCCACCCGCCCGCCCGGATGATCGGCCCGCTCCAGCACCGTCACCTGATGGCCCGCGCCCCGCAGATGCAGCGCGGCTGCAAGACCTGCCAGCCCGGCTCCGACTACGACGACATGATTCACTTGTCCCACAACACTTTTCCTATCAGGCTGCGCGGCGAGTAGCGGCCAACGCCATGGCGTGGAGCAACTGCTTGGCTTCCAGCGTCGCGGAACTGGTCGCGATCGCGGCGAGCCCGGTCTCGGTGAGCTCGCCGATCCGCCGCTCCACCTCGTCGACCGCGCCGAGGTCGGTGAGCACCGTGCGCAGCTGATCGACGGCGGCATCGTCGAGGTCGGTGCCGAGGCCCGTGCGGATCAGGTCCGCGGATGCCGGGTCGGCCCGGCGCAGCGCTTCGGCGATCAGTACGGTCCGCTTGCCTTCCCGCAGGTCGTCGCCCGACGGCTTGCCGGTCACCACTGGGTCGCCGAACACGCCCAGTAAGTCGTCACGCAGCTGAAACGCGATCCCCACGTCGGTCCCGTAGGTCCGCAGCGCGTCCACCAGCGCTTCGTCGGCGCCCGCGAGCGCCGCACCCAGGTGCAACGGCCGTTCGATCGTGTACGCGGCGGTCTTGTACCGGTTGATCCGCAAGGCGGCCTCGACCGATTCGTCGCCACCGGCCTCGCCGTTGATGTCGAGGAGCTGCCCACCCAGCACCTCGGTCCGCATCCGCGCCCACACCGGTGCGAACCGGGCCAGCGCGTGTGGGTTCAACCCGGCTTCGTTGACCAGATCATCTGCCCAGGCCAGCGCGAGATCGCCGATCAGAATCGCGACGGCCGAGCCGTAGGCGGCGCCGTCGCCGGGCCAGCCCGCCGCCTCGTGCCGATCCTCGAAGTCGATGTGCACGGTCGGGAACCCGCGCCGCGTCCGCGAGGAGTCGATGATGTCGTCGTGCACGAGCGCGCACGCCTGAACTAATTCCAGCGCCGAACAGGCGGTGAGTACCGCGGCGGCGTCGGGCCCCGCGGGGTCGCCACCGGCGCCCAGCCACCCGGTCCACGCGAACCCCGGCCGCGTCCGTTTGCCGCCACGGACAACGAACTGTTCCAGCGCCTCGACGGCATCGATGAAGACGGGTCCCAGCGGCTCGACGATCTCACGCCGGGTGGCGAAGAAACTGGTCAGCACCTGTTCGACAGCGGCGACGAAGGCCGGTGTTCCCGGTGTCAGCGCGACGAGATCGACCGAGGTCAGAGCGTCGGCGGCGGACCGGGAGAGCGGGGTACCGATTCCGGCGGACAGGGCGGCCTCCAGGGGCGAAGTGGGCGAACAGCGGGACCGGTTGGGCACTCGGTGGTGCGGTCACCAGCGTTGTGTCGAACGATACGCGGGCGGGCTCGGCGGGCTCCCGGCGCACAGCGCCGCTGCGACGCAGCCCACACCCGGCGTTTCGGTGGGTTCTGTCGCGGCGGCTCGTCCATCGGACTTGACACAATGCCCGGTGTTCGGTGGCCGGATTCCCAGTCGGTGCCGGAGCGTCATCGCTTCCCACTAGACTGAGCCGGTGGATTTCGACAATGGACGGGGAAGTTCGACCCCAGATCGACCCGCCCAGCGGCCGTCGATCGTCTCGAACACCCCCTCGGTGGTGCAGAGTCTGCGCACTCACTCGGGCAGTAATGTGCCCTTCTCCGTGGAGTTCAACCCCCCGCGTGACGCGGCGGGCGAGGCTCGGCTCTGGCGTGCGGTCCGCGAGTTCGAACGCATGCATCCCGCCTTCGTGTCGATGACCTACGGCGCGGGCGGCTCCACGCGCGACCGCACCGTGCGCATCACCGGTGCCCTCGCGCAGGAAACCACGCTGCTCCCGGTCGCCCACCTCACCGCGGTCGGCCACAGCATCGCCGAACTGCGCTCCCTGATCGGCTCCTACGCCGACTCGGGCATCTGCAACGTCCTGGTCCTGCGCGGCGACCCGCCCGGCGACCCACTGGGTGAATGGGCCAAGCACCCCGGCGGTGTCGAATACGCCGAGGAACTGGTTCGCATCGTGCGCGACCTCGGCGATTTCCACGTCGGCGTCGCCTCGTTCCCCCAGGGTCACCACCGCTCGCCCGACCTCGACCACGACACACGCCACCTGGCCGCGAAACTCCGTGCGGGAGCGGAGTATTCGATCACCCAGATGTTCTTCGACGTCGAGCACTACCTGCGCCTGCGCGACCGCGTGATCGCGTTGGACCCCATCGAGGGCGCCAAGCCGATCATCCCCGAGCTGATGCCCATCACCTCCCTGCGCACCGTCGCCCGCGCCGAAGAACTCAGCGGCCGCCCCGTCCCCGCCGACGTCGTAGCCCGCCTCACCCGCGCGGCAGGCACCGGCCCGGAGGAAGACCGCGCCGCGGTCCGCGCCGAAGGCATCCAAATAGCCACCGAAATGGCCCAACGCCTCACCGACGAAGGCGCCCCCTGCCTCCATTTCATCACCCTGAACTTCGCCAAAGCCACCAGCGAAGTCCTCACCAACCTCGGCTACGGCGTAACCGCCGCCCCGCTCAGCGCGTAGGAGCAGCGCTCACCGCGTGACGGCGAGGTCGTTCCAGGTTCGTTCCCAGCTGCGGGTCATCGCGGGGTAGACGATGCCGTAGCGGAAGGGCTTGATCAGGGCCAAGTAGAGGCGGCCGAACCGGCCGCTGGGCTTCACCAGGACGGCCATTTGCAGGTGGTAGCCGGTGGGGTCGGGGACCCAGCCGAGGTGCATGATGCCGTGCATCGTGCCGTTGGCGATTTCGGCGGCGTATTCGGTGTCGAGGACGTAGAGGGCGGTGAGGGGGCTGTCGTCGGCGGGGACGCCGGTGTCGCGGAGGTCGGCGGGGAGGCGGTCGCGGAGGGAGGCGACTCGGATGCCGGTGCCCGAGTCTTCGCGGTCCCAGCCGAACAGTTCCCCCAGCTTCCAGCGGATCTCGAACAGCAGGCCGCCGGCGCCGGTGGACTCGGCGGCGCGTTCGGCCTGGAGGGCGGCCAGTAGGGCAGGGAAGTCGTCGGGACCGCCGCCTGGAGTGCGGAACTGCCAGATGTCCTCGACGTCGAAGTCGGGGGCGATCTCGTGGATGCGCCAGGGTTGGCCGGTGTGGGCCGATTCGGGTAGTCGCATAACGGAACCTCCATGTGTACGGCTGCGTATAACTCGAGAATACCGCTGATATACGCCTACGTATAGGAGGTGGAAGTGTGACGGATGCGGGCTTGACGAGCACGACGCGATCCCGGCCGAATACGAGCCCGCTCAGCTCGCGGAGTTCGAGCGTTTGCTCGGTCGATTGTGAACGGCGACGGACAGACGACATGAGGGCGCCCCGTCGTCGAGTCGACATCTCGGGGCGCCCTCATCGGTCGGATGGGCCGGTCGGCGTGGTCAGGCGGCGCGGGCGGCTCGCAGTCCCCATACCTCGGCCAGCAGACGATGGGATTCGAGGCGGTCGGAGTGGTCGTGGGTCATGGTAGTGATCAGCAGTTCGTCCGCGCCGGTGACCTTTTGGAGGGCATCGAGCCGCTCGACCACCGTGGTGGGCGAGCCGACGATCTGGGACGCCAGACGGTCGGCGACGAGGCGCAGCTGGTCGGGGGTGAGTGGGGACGCCGTCGCGGGGTCGAGGTATTCGGTGGCGCCTCCGCTGCGGATGCTGTGAACCCAGTGTCCGTAGCTGCTCGCGTGATGACCGGCGGTGTCGTCATCGGCGGCGACGACCACATCCGCCGACACGATGACGCGCGGTTCGGCCAGTTGCTCCGATGGTCGGAACGCCGCCCGATACGCCGCGACCGCGTCCAGCGCGGTGCCCGGCGCGACGTGGTAAGCCGCCGCGAACGGCAACCCCGATTTGCCCGCCAGCTCGGCACTTTCGCCCGCCGAACTGCCGAACAGCCACAGCTCGGCATCGATGTCCTCACCCGGAACCGCGTGCAGTTCCACACCCTTGGGGGTGAAGTAGCGGCCTTCGATCAGCGCTTGCACCTCGGCCACCTGGTCCGCGAAGTCCAGCGACTCCGCGCCGGGCTGCTGCAGCGCCTCCGCCGAGGCGAGGAACTTCGTGCGGTCGGTGACCCGGCGCGGATCGAACGGCGGGGGAACCACCACACCGTCGCGGATCTCGGTGCGTCCGGTCACCGCGTCGAGCACCGGACGTCCGCCCCGTGTAGTCGCGGTCTCGGCGCCGAACTGGCTGCGCCGATGTCCTGACCGACCCAGACCCAGATCGAGTCGTCCCGGATACAGTGCGTCGACGGTGCCGAACGCCTCCACGATCGAGGCGGACGTGTGATGGCCCACCTGCACCGCACCGGTCCCGACCCGGATGCGCGAGGTGGCCGCGGCGACCAAGCCGAGCAGCGTCAGCGACGACGAACTCGCCACCGACACGAAATGGTGTTCGGCCAACCAGTATCGGTGATATCCCCACTGCTCGGCGTGCTGAGCGAGGTCGACGGTATTGCGCAATGCCTGTGCGGCACTGGACCCTTCGCTGATCGGCGACAGATCGAGAATCGACAGCGGAACGCTCATAGCTTCGGATCCTGTTCTCCCGCTTCGATCGCCACGCGCAGCTGGTTCTCGCGTGGCGCCACCGGGCAGGTGGCGAAATCGGTGAACGCGCACGGTAGGTTCACCGCCCGGTTGAAGTCGAGGGTGACGGTGCCGTCGGCCTCGACCGCTCCGACGGCGAGCGAACGGGCGGCCGGGTAGGTGGTGACGCCGCTGGTGGCGTCGGTGAACAGCACTTTCAGATCGGCGGGGGTGCCGAAGGCGAGCAGCGCTTCGTGGCTGTCGCCGATCGTGAATTCGATGATCCCCGCGGCGCTGTGCTGGTGCTCGAGCCCGTCCACCACGGCGCCCGTGGTGATGGTGCGTGCCTGCTCGAACGCGGTGAAACGCCCGGTCACGACCCAGCGCGGGTCGGCCGGATAGGCCGAGACCCCGGTGAACGCGGTCAGCGTCGCAGCGGCCGGATCGTGCACGCGCACCGCGTACTTCCCGGAGCGGCGGATCACCTCGAGAACCCTCGACTCGTTGAGCACGCTCACCCCCGGCGCGCCCTCCACGGGGACCACGATCTGCACGCCGCCGATCCGCTCGCCGTCGACATCGAGCCGGTCCGCGGGCTGCGCGGTGATGAACACCTTCTCGTCGGTGACCCACCAGGTGCCGGGGACGCCGTCGAGGCGCTCCGGGCTGTCGGTGAGCCAGTGCAGCCCGGCCAGGCTGAGCCACCCGAGCGGATCGCGCAGGCCGTCTTCGCGGGCATGGTGCCAGCGCGCCCAGTCGTCGGCGAATGTCGTGGTGGCGGTCGGGTTCTCGACGGTGATTGTCATGACGCGCGTGCTCCTTCGGCGACGGTGTGGTGGTGGGGGTGACGCAGACCGAGATGGTCGCGCAGAGTGGTGCCGGTGTATTCGGTGCGGAAACTGCCGCGTTCCTGCAGTTCGGGGACCACCGTGTCGACGAAGTCGTCGAGTCCGGCGGGCGTCAGGTGGGGGACGAGGATGAAACCGTCGGCGGCATCGGACTGCACGTAGCGGTCGATCTGCTCGGCGACCTGGGCCGGCGTGCCGATGAACTGCTGACGGGCGGTGACCTCGATGATCAGTTCGCGGATGCTGAGGTTGCCCGCCTCGGCCTGCTCACGCCACGCTGTCGCCACGGCCAGCGGATCTTTCGCGTGCCTGACCCGGCCTCGGGTGATCTCGGCGGCGGCGTCGGGCTCGACATCGGGCAGCGGGCCGTCGGGGTCGTAGCCGGAAAGGTCACGGCCCCAGACCTGTTCGAGGAAGGCGATGGCGGTCTGCGGGCTCACCTGCTGGTAGCGGATGGCGCGGGCCCGCTCGTTCGCCTCCTCGGTGGTGTCGCCCAGGACGAATGTGGCCGCGGGCAGAACCAAGAGATCGGTGTGTGCGCGACCGTATTTGGCCAGCCGACCTTTGACATCGGCATAGAACTTCTGGCCCGCCTCGAGGGTGCCGTGCCCGGTGAAGATCGCATCGGCGGTCTTCGCGCCGAACTCGCGTCCTTCGTCGGAATCGCCCGCCTGCAGCAACACCGGGTGTCCCTGCGGACTCGGCGGGACGACGAACGGCGCCGCGAAGTCGAATTGCGTACTGCGGAAGGTGGTCTCGGGAACCTCGCGGGCGAAGACACCGCGCTCCCGATCGATCACCAGCGAGTCGGTGGGCCAGCTGTCCCACAGCGCCCTGGTCGCGGCGACCACCTGTTCGGCCCGCCGATACCGCTCACCGTGTTCGAGGTAGCCCCCGCGCCGGAAGTTCTCGCCGGTGAACGCGTCCGAAGAGGTGACCACGTTCCACGCGGCCCGACCGCCGGAGAGGTGATCGAGCGAGGCGAACTGCTTGGCCAGCTCGAACGGTTCGTTGTAGGTGCTGTTGATGGTGCCCGCCAACCCCAGCCGCTCGGTCACCGCCGCCACCGCGTTGAGCACGGTGAACGTGTCGGGCCTGCCGACCACGTCCAGGTCGTGGATCTGCCCGCGATGCTCGCGCAGCCGCAGCCCCTCGGCCAGGAAGAAGAAGTCGAACAGGCCGCGTTCGGCGGTCCGCGCCAGATGTTCGAAGGACGCGAAGTCGACCTGCGACTTCGACGCCGGGTCAGCCCAGACGGTGGTGTTGTTGACGCCGGGGAAATGCGCGGCAAGGCGGACTTGCTTGCGCGGTTTCGAGGTCACAGCGCTGCTCCTGTCATGGCGTATCGGCTGAGTGGGCGGGGGAGACCGAGACGGTCACGCAGGGTGCGGGGCGCGCCGGTGTCGTGCGGTGCGGCAGCAGGGCGGTGGGCGGTGAGCGCGGTCAGCGCGGCGCGCAGGGCCAGTGGTCGCAGGACTACGCCGTCGACGACGCGGGACCGCGTGATCTCGCCGAGCAGATCGTCGAGCGTGGCGGCTGTGCCCACATGGTGGAGCAGACCGGTATCGAGATGCGGCTGCTCGGTGGCGACGTCGGACCGTGCCGTCCACCGGTCGAGCTCACCTACCGCTGCCCGCGCCTCGTCGGCCGAATCAGCCAGGTGAACAGGCAGATCCAACAGAATCCGTACCGTTTCCGGGTCGCGGCCCGCGGCGGCGACGGCGGTACGGAGGGCCAGGCGTCGTTCGGTCGCGGTGGCGAGATCGGGCGCGGTGATCCGGATGATGTCGGCGCGGCGAACGGCGACCTCGGTCGACTCGGGGTCGTCGGCGCGGACCGTGACGAGCGGCTGTCCCTGGGGGGATCGCGGGGTGATCGACGGGCCCTTCACCGAGAAGTTGTCACCGGCGAAGTCGATGTAGTGCAGGCGGTCGCGGTCGATGAACCGGCCGGTGGCGACCTCGCGGATCTCGGCGTCGTCCTCCCAGCTGTCCCACAGTCGGGTCACCACCTCGATCGCTTCGTCGGCCTCGTGCCACAGCGACTCCGGCTGCTGAACCTCTTTGCGGCCGAACGCCTTCGCCTCGACCTGGTCGGTGGACACCGTCACCTCCCAGCCGGCGCGCCCTCGGCTCGCGAAGTCCAGCGCGCTCACCGCCTTCGACACGTGGAACGGCTCGGTGTGGGTGACCGATGCCTGGGGGATCAGGCCGATCCGGCCGGTGGGTGGCGCGGTTCGGGCGGCGATCGCGACGGCATCGAGTCGGCCGCGGGTCACGGCCGCGCCGCCCTCCTGGATGGCGAACGAGTCGGGCAGGAAGACCGCGTCGAACCCGAGTTGCTCGGCCGAGGACACCACGCCGGTCCAATATCCGGGCGTGAACAGGTCCTCGGCCCCGGAGTCGGCGCGCCGCCATGACGCGGGATGGGTTCCGGTCCCCGCTGTTTCGATGCCGAGGAACAGTGCGGGCTCGCTCATCGGGTGATGTCCTTTCCGTCGAGGGGATCGATGCGCACACCCGGTCGCGGGATCGCCGCGAGCAGCTCCCTGGTGTAGGCGTGCTGTGGATCGGTGAACAGGGTCGCGGTCGGCCCGGTTTCGACGATGCGGCCGTGGCGCATCACCGCGACCCGGTCGCTGATGCGGCGCACCACGGCCAGGTCGTGGGAGATGAACAGGTAGCCGAGGGCGAGCTCGGTCTGGAGGCCGTCGAGCAGGTCGAGGATCTGTGCCTGCACCGAGGCGTCGAGCGCGGAGACCGGTTCGTCGAGCACGAGCAGGTCGGGGCGCAGGGCCAGCGCGCGGGCGATCGCCACTCGTTGTCGCTGCCCGCCGGACAGTTCGGCGGGCTTGCGAGTGGTGAAATCCGCGGGCAGCGCCACCTGTTCGAGGAGCTCGGCCACGTGTACCGTGCGGGCGGCGCGGTCACCGACGCCGTAGGCGCGCAAGGGCTCGGCGATGATGTCGGCGACTTCCCAGCGCGGGTCCAGCGAGGAGTACGGGTTCTGATACACCACCTGGAACCGTTTGCGCAGCGCACGCAGACGATTGCGGCGGGCACTGCTGAGGTTGTGGCCGTCGAAGGTGACCGTCCCGCTGTCGGCCTCGGTGAGCCGCAGCGCGATCCGCGCGGTCGTCGATTTGCCCGAACCGGATTCACCCACCAGCGCGAGCGTTTCCCCGCGATCGAGGCTGAACTCCACCTCGTCCACGGCGGTGATGGACCCCGCTCCCGCATGGAATCGCTTGTGCAGGGCATGAACCGACAGCAAAGGTGTTTCCGCTCTGGAACGTAGGGGCCGGAATTCGGTGGCCGAGAGCGCCGGGGACGCGGCGAGCAGATGCTGCGTGTACGGCTGTGCCGGGTGGGTCAGAACCTGTGCGGTAGTGCCGGATTCGACGACCTTGCCCTGCTCGAGAACCACCAGCCGATCGGCCCGTTCGGCGGCAACGGCCAGATCATGGGTGATCAGCAGCACGGCCGTGCCGCGGGCCGCGATCCGTTCGGCCAGCCGATCCAGCACCTGCCGCGCCACCGTCGCGTCGAGGGCGCTCGTCGGCTCGTCCGCGATGATCAACTCCGGTCCGCACGCCAGCGCGATCGCGATCAACCCCCGCTGCCGCTGTCCTCCGGACAACTCGTGCGGATACTGCCGTGCCCGCAACTCCGGCCGATCCAGCCCGACTTCCTCCAGCAGATCGAGCGCCCGCAACCCCGCTCCACGCCGGTCGGCCAGCCGATGCACCAGCAGCGCCTCGGCCACCTGATCACCGATCCGCAGCACCGGATTGAGCGACAGGCCCGGATCCTGCGGGACGAACCCCACTCGCGCCCCGCGTAGCCGCCGCAGAGCCTTCTCGTCAGCCGGATCGACCCGCTCACCAGCGAATTCGACCTTGCCGGAGACGACCTCCGCCGAATCCCCGAGCAGCCCGATCACCGCATGCGCCAACGTCGACTTCCCCGACCCCGACTCGCCGACGAGAGCGACGACCTCTCCTCGCGCCACCTCGATCGACACCCCGCGCAGCGCGGCAACGGGCCCCGCGCCGGTGCGATACGCGATATGCAGGTCCTCCACCTGGAGCAAGGGGCCGTCCGCCGCGGAGCGCTGCGTTGCGTTCTTCTTGTCGTTCATCGTCTTTCGGTCCTTCCCGCGAAGCGGCCGAGACGCTGGGCCGACAACACCACGGCGACGATGACGAGGCCGGGCAGTGTGGTGAGCCACCAGGCGGAGGCGAGGAAGTTGCGCCCCTCCGAGATCAGCGAACCCCATTCGGGGGTAGGCGGTTTGGTGCCGTAGCCCAGGAAGCTGAGCGACGACACGGCCAGCACCGCCATACCGAATTCGACGGCCGCCAAGGCGAGTACGGGCTGGAAGGAGTTGGGCAGGACGTGGCGGATGAGGACCGCGTACCACCGCACCCCCGATGCGTGCGCGGCCTCGACATAGGGCGCGTGCCGCACCCGCAGCACCTCCGACCGCATCACCCTGGCGAAATTCGCGATCAGCGAGATACCCACGGCGACAGCCACATTGCGGGTGCCGAAACCGAGGGCGGTGACCAGCGCGAGCGCCAGCAGCAGCGACGGGATGGACAGCAGCACGTCGACGACCCGCATGATCGCGGTGTCGGCGATGCCGCCCGCGGCGCCGGACAGCAGCCCGAGCACCGACCCGACCACCAACGCGATCGCGACCGCGGTCAGGGTGGCGGTGAGCGAGAGCCCCGCACCGTGCACCATCCGCGTGTACAGGTCGCGCCCGAGATTGTCGGTGCCGAACCAGTGTGCGGCGCTGGGTGCCTGGAACTTCTCCGCGGGTACCCCGATGAGCGGATCACCGGAGGCGAACAGCGATGGCGCCACGGCCCACCCGACGGCGATCACGAGAACGACACCCGAGAGCGCGAGTCCGAGGTGTCCGCGCGTCCAGCGGACAACCTGTGCACCGCGACTGCGGGGCGCGACGCCGGACGTCGCGACGGGCCGATCAGCCACCACCTCACGTCGCACTAGAACGTCAACCATGCTCGGTTCCTTCGGTGTCGGTGGTGCGAGGCCACCGAGCAGCGGTGGCACCTGTCAACGCCCCGCTGCTGCGCGGCGTTGTCGCGAGGTCTGCGGCGGCCACAGACGCCGCGGCGACCGGTAGGGGACTGTCGGCAGGCGCGTCTGCTTGCGCCTCGACCGGACGACTGCGCCGCGATCCGGTGATGCGTGGATCGAGCAGGGGATAGAGCAGGTCCACCGCCAGATTCACGCCGACGAAGATCAGCGCCGAGAGCAACACCACGCCCTGGACCACGGGAATGTCCTGATTGAGCACCGAGGTCTGGGTGAGTCGGCCGACGCCCACACGGGCGAACACCGACTCGACCACCACCGACCCCGCGAGCATCGTGCCGACCAGCACGCCGGCGATCGTGAAGGCGGGCACGCTCGCCAGGCGAGCGATGTGGCGGCGCTGTACCCACCACCGCGAGGCGCCCTTGGCCACCGCCACGTCGGTGAAAGGCTGCCGCCAGGTCTGTTCCAGACCGGCCGCGAGAACCTGAGCGAGCACCGCTCCGATCGGTAAGGCCAGGGTCAGCGCGGGTAGCAGGGTCCCGCGCACCCCTGTCCCACCGAAGGCCGGGAACCAGTGCAGCCGAAAAGAGAACAGCTGCAGCAGGAGCAGACCGGTCCAGAAGGTGGGCACCGAAACACCCAGTGGCGGTAGCGCACTCAGGGTGTTGCGCAGCCACGGCCGTCGTGTGTAGGTAGCCGCGAAGGCCAGCGCGGTCCCGCCGATCACCGCGAAAAGCAGTGCGAGAGCCGCCAGCCCGAGCGTGGGCGGTAGTGAATCACCGAGGGCCTCGGTGACGGGTTGACCAGTGTTGATGGACCGGCCCAGATCGCCGGTGACGGCGTTTCCGAGCGCGGTCACGTACTGCTCCCACAGTGGCTTGTCCAGCCCGTAGCGGGCTTGCATCTCCGCCACCGCGGCCTTGTCGACCGGGGTGCCGAGACCGGCGCCGTCGGCCGCCATCGAGACCGGGTCCGAGGGCAGCGCGTACAGCACGAGGAAGGAGATCGTGAACGACGCCCACAGCACCCAGACCGCCTGCAGTACCCGCGAACCCACGTATCGGCCCATGATCAGTGCCCGCTCAGCCAGGTGTCGAAGAACTGCAGCCGTGCCGAGGCTTCGAACTTCAGGTCCTGGGTGTGCCCGGCCGCGCCGATCGCCTGCGACAGTTCGATCGTGGGGAGGTACAGGCCGTTGTCGAGCACCAGCTTCTGCACGGTCGCGAGCAGCTCCTTGCGAGCCGCGGGGTCGTTGGTGGCCAGCTGCTTGTCCAGGGCCTCGTCCAGAGCCGGAATCGGGCCGCGCACATTGAGATTGCGACCGGTCAGCGAGAACGAGGTACGCAGGATGTCACCATCGGCGCGAGTGGAATTGCCGTAGAAGGAGTCGTAGTCCTTGGAGTTCATCTTCGCGGTGCTCTCGGGTCCGGAGACCAGGTCGAGCTTCAGATCTACCCCGACTTGGCGCAGCTGCTGCTGAGCCAGTTCCAGAATCGCCTGGTTGCCCGCGAACACCTGGCTGAAGGTTACCGAGAAGCTCAGGCGCTCACCGTTCTTGGCGCGGATACCGTCGCCGCCGGGCACCCAGCCCGCCTGGTCGAGGGCGGCCTCGGCCTTGGCCGGGTCGTAGGCGAGCCGGGCCGACTGATCCAGGTAGTCAGGCGTGGCCGAGGCCAGGCTGCCGGTCGCGTACTCGAACTGCGGGCCCAGCACGGTGTCGACGAGCTGCTTGCGATCGAGGGCGGTCAGCAGAGCCAGACGGACGGCCTGGTCACGCAGCGGACCACGAGTCACATTGAGCTGGAAGCCGAACGGGGTTCCCGGGTTGGAGGTGGACAGCACCCGCCCGCCCGCGGCCTCGATCTGCGGCGCGTCCTGCGGCAGCGCGTCACTGACCGCATCGAGCTGACCCGACGACAGGCTGCCGGTTCGCACACCCGATTCCGGGACCACGGTGAACTCGATCTTGTCCAGGTACGCCTCGCCCTGGTGCCCGAAAACGGCCGAGCCCCAGTTGTAGCCGGCCCGCTTGGCCAGCGTGGCCGAGGAGCCCTGCTTCCAGCTGGTGTAGGTGAACGGTCCGCTGCCGATGTTGTCGCCCGCGCACCGCGCCTCGGCGGGCTCGGCGTTGGTGGACTGGGCGAGGATGCCCAGCTGCGGGGTCGAGGTGGCCTGCAGGAACTGTGCGTTCGGCTGGCTGAATTCGACACGGGCGGTGAGATTGTCGACGGCGGTGGTGCCGACATAGTTGGTGAGATAGCTGACGCCGAGCGCGGCCTTCGCTCCGCCGAGCTTGATCGTCGAGTCGAAGGTATCGCGCACCGAGTCCGCGGTGAGCGGAGTGCCGTCGCTGAAGGTCACGCCGTCGGCGAGCTTGAACGTGAACACCTTCGCGTCCGGGCTGACCTCCCAGCTCTTGGCCAACCAGGGTGTGATCGCGCCGGTCTTCGGGTCCTGATCGGTGAGCGAGTCGACGATCTGGCGAGCGACATAGATGGTCTGATTGCTGGCCGACTGAGCCGGATCCGAGCAGGTCGGGGCCTGCGAGAGGCCATAGCGCAGCGTGCCGCCGGGCTGCGGCGGTCCGGCCTGACCTCCCGAGCCGCCGGAGTCACTGCCGCACGCGACCACCGTGGTGACGGCGGCCAGTGCGCCGGCGAGGGCGGCAATGCGATGACGGGGACGGATCACGAGGTAACTCCAGAGAATTCACGGCCGGTGGCCAGGGGACGGCTGGGGATGCGGCGGCGCAGTTCGGGCGCCACCTCGGCCTGGAACAGTTCGAGACTGTCCAGGTATCGGTTTTCGGTGCGGCCGTCGCGTTCGGCGGACAGGTGGATGACCTCGTGCCCGAACTGCTCGTGATAGCGGCCGACCTTGTCGATCACCTGCTCCGGGCTGCCGACCAAGGCCGACGAGCGGGCGACGAAGTCCTCGATGGTCTCGAACACGACCGGATTGCCGATCTTGCGCTGCAAGGAGGTGCGGGCCTCGTAGAGCGGCCGGAACACCTCGACGGCCTCCTGCGAGGTGCGCGCGACGTGGAAACCCGCGGTTCCCGCGCCCACCAGCGCGTCGGCCGGGTCGTGCCCGTAGTGCGCCCACTGCTCGCGGTAGTGGCGGATCAGCTCGGCGTACGGCTCGATCGGATTGGTGACGTTCGCCGAGAACACCGGGTCACCGTGGCGGGCGGCCAGTTCCACCGATTCCTTGCTCGTCGCGCTGCCGTGCCAGATCCGCAATCGCGGTTGTAGCGGTCGCGGCAGGGCCTTGGCGGCGGTGAGCGAGGGCCGGAACTGTCCCGACCACGTCACTTCGTCGCTGTCCCACAGCTTCCGGAACAGTTCGTACCCTTCACGATTGCGGTCCCACTGATCCTCGGTGGTGACGTGATAGAGCTGCGCCTGTGCCGCGCCGTTGCCCTTGCCGATGATCAGTTCGAGCCTGCCCTCGGACAGGTTGTCCAGGGTGGAATAGTCCTCGAACGCGCGCACCGGATCGAGCAGGCTCAAGGTGGTGACCGCGGTGAACAGGCTGATCCGCGAGGTGAGGGCCGCGATATGGCTCAGCACCACCGGGGGAGCGGCGGACAGGAACGGATCCTCGTGCCGCTCACCGACGGCGAAGCCGTCGTAGCCGAATTCCTCGGCGCGCCTTGCCTGTTCGATCACTTCGTGCAGGCGATCGCGGGTCGTCGGCACCACGCCGGTGACCGGATCGGGTACCCGGGTGATCAGCGTCATCAGCAGGAATTTCATGCGCGGACTCCCCGCTTCTCCGATGACCTCATGCGGCGGGCTTCTTCGGCAGTCCGGGCGGATTGATCCGCGACTCGGTGACCTTCTCCGAATCCAGACCCCAGCGATCGAGGACCTTCTGGTAACTGCCGTCGGCGATGGCATGGACCAGTGCCTCGTGCACCGCGGCGATGAGGCCGTTGTCCTTCTTGATGAGCACCGCGATCTCGCCCTGCAGCGCCTCGCCCGCGCCGGAGAAGGTGGCGATGAGCTCGGTCTCGCCGGTGGTCGTCGAGTGGTAGACCCCGGAGGGGTTCGGGCCGATGTAGCCGTCGATCCGCTTGGAGGACAACGCCAGGTAGTAGTCGGTGTTCTGCTGGTAGTAGGCGATGTCGATCGGAGCAAGGCCGTCGGCGACGTTCTGCTCGTTCCACTTCACCAGCAGTTGTTCCTGATTGGTGCCCGCGCCGACGCCGATCCGCTTGCCCGCCAGGCTCTTGCGGTCGGTGTAGACCAGCGAGCTGTCCTTGGGCACCTCGAGCGCGACATTGTCCTTGCGGTAGGTCGCGAAGTCGTACTTCTCCTTGCGCTCCTCGGTGACGGTCACGTTGGAGATGAACGCGTCCACCTCGCCGGAATCGACGCGCACGAAGTTCTGCGACCAATCCGCCACCTGCGTGACCAGTTTCAGACCGAGGATGTCGGCGACCAGGGCGGCGAAGTCGACCTCGGATCCGACCACGGTCTTGTCGTCGGTGGCGTAGAACCGCAGCGGCGGCGCGGCACCGGAGGCGCCGGTCACCACCAGGGTGCCCCGGTCGCGAATCGCCCTCGGCACCTTGGCCGCGATCGCGTCGGCCCTGGCCACGTGCAGGCGACCTTCCTGACCCGGGGACAGATCGAAGGTGACATTGCCTGCCTCGACCGTGTTCGCGGTTTCGGGATCGGCGGTGCAGCCGGTCGTCAGCAGGGTGGCTGCCGCGACGATGCCGATCAGTGTGGAGAGCTTCATCAGTGTCGAAACCTGTTCGTGGGAGGGGATGATCAGCGCACGCGCGACAGGAATGCCTGCGTGCGTGGATGTGTCGGTTGGTCGAGAACGGTGGCCGCCGGGCCCTGTTCGACGATCTGTCCCTCGTCGAGGAACACCACGGTGTCGGCGACCTCACGGGCGAATCCGATTTCGTGGGTGACGATCACCAGGGCGGTGCCGCTGTGCGCGAGATCGCGGATCACCGCGAGGACTTCGCCCACCAGTTCCGGGTCGAGTGCGGAGGTGGGCTCGTCGAACAGGATCAGTCGTGGTTTCAAGGCGAGCGCCCGCGCGATGGCCACGCGCTGCTGCTGTCCGCCGGAGAGCCGCCGGGGGTAAGCGTCGACGAAATCGGCCAGGCCCACCCGATCCAGGAGCTGTTTCGCCTCGGCGACCACCTCACCGCGCGGGCGGCGCTGTGCCGAGATCGGGGCGAGCACCACATTGTCGAGCACGGTGAGATGCGGGAACAGGTTGAACTGCTGGAACACGAAGCCGATGTGGCTGCGCTGGGCGCGCACCGCGTGGTCGGGCAGCGAACGCAGGATGTTGCCACGTTGCCGGTAACCGATCAGCTCACCGTCGACGTGAACCGTGCCCGCGTCCTGCGCTTCCAGATGGTTGAGCACCCGCAACAGGGTGGACTTGCCCGAGCCGGACGGTCCGATCACGGCGACCACCTCGCCGGTGTCCACCGCCAGATCCACGCCACGCAGTACCTCGGTGCCGTTGTAGGACTTGCGGATTCCGCGCGCCAGCACCGCTGCGGTCATCGGGTTGCTCCTCGGGGTGCGGCCGCACCGGCGGCGATCTCGGTGACCTTGGCGCGGACCCGCTGCCACGGTGTCGGCGGCGCCTCGCGGTGCGCGCCCTTGGCGTAGTGGCGTTCGATGTAGTACTGGACGATCGACAGAGCCGTGGTGAGCACGATGTACCAGACGGTCGCCACCATGAGCAGCGGCACCACTCGGCCGTTGCGCCCGAAGATCACCTGCACCTGGTAGAACAGCTCCGCGATCGCCATCACCGACACGATCGAGGTGCCCTTGAACAGGCTGATCACCTCGTTGGCCGCGTTCGGCAGAATCGAGCGCATCGCCTGCGGCAACACGATCGTGCGGAACTGCCGCCGGCGCGGAATGCCCAGCGCGGCGGCAGCTTCGAGCTGACCGTCGTCCACGGCGAGCAGACCCGCGCGGATCAACTCGGCCGAGTACGCCGCCTGATGCAGGGCCAGACCGATCACCGCCGCGGTGAAACCACTGATGACGCCGTTGACTTCGAAATCGAAGACGGCCGGACCGAACGGAATGCCCACGGACAGGCGGGGATACAGGTAGGCGATGTTGAACCAGAACAGCAGCTGCACGATCAGCGGGATCGAACGGAACGCCCAGATGTAGGTCCACGCGATCACCCGCAGTACGGGATTGTTCGACACCCGCCCGATCGCCAGCAGCGTGCCGAGCACGAAACCGAGAACGGTGCCCCACAGGGTCAGCTCGATGGTCACCCGGAGCGCGGCCATCACCGACTTCGCGGTGAAGTACTGGGCGAAAGTGCCCCAGTCCCAGCCGGGATTGGTGATCAGACCGTGCGCGAACTGGGCGACGACTACCAGCGCGACCGTCCCGACGATCCAACGCCACGGGTGCCACGATCCGGCGATCCGGGGGAGGTCCTCGGGCGCCTTGTCGGCGGATTCCGGCTCAGTGGGGGGAGCGTCGCCGGGCGGTAAGGGCGCGGTCTCGGCGCCGGATACGGCAGACGCGGTCATGGGAGTCCTTCGGAAAACAGTGGAACGAGGCACGGTGACCTCCACCCGGCCAGCGACGGGTTCGCGATCTGGCGGCGCTCAGACCCGACACGCCGTCGCTGTCACCCGGCACTGGTCGATATGTCGGCGGCGGTAGCCCACGTTCAGCACGAAAATCTCCTCCATCGATCCCGGCAGAAGCACCCACACCCTGAAACGGGCGGGTTGCTGCGACGTCATCGAGCCAGGTCTCTCGGTCGCTCTGGATGGTTGCGCCCCGGGTTCGTGGCCCGAGCTGAATCAGCATGTGGCATATGCGCGACTGCGCACAACGGTAGAAATCATCGTGAGCGCAGAGCTTGGAGGCGGCCGTAGACGCAGTCATAATTGCCCCGGTTCGGCGTGGTCAGTGACCCGCGGACGGCCGTGATCGGGGGGGCGAGACGATCGGTCGTCCAGGCGGGTGGCGTGGGAGCGCTGCGCAGTGGTCGCCGGATCGGGTGGCGAGTTGCGGGCGGACGCCGAGCTGCGGTCGCTGCGAGATTGCGACGCGCCGAACGGCCGGTTACTTCACCTGGCCTGATTCACACCTCGCACGCGGTAGCGTCGGGCTCCTCTGCGTCGATGAGGAGTACGTCGTGATCATGCCGCGTCGTTCCACCACACTGACCTCGCTGGTGGCCTGCGCCGCCGCGCTGCTGCTGGGCGTGCCGTCGGCCGTCGGCGAACCGGCCGCGCCGGTGACGCCTGTTGTCACCAGGGACGCACCGAATGCCACGCCCGCGGCGGGGCCGGGTGATCTGCTCGGCGCCTACCAAACCGTCGTCGAGACGCTGAAAGCCATGGGTATCCAGCCGTTTCTCTACCCCACGGTCGCCGCGAACTGCACCGGTGACGGAGCGGGCCTCGTCCCGGCCGTCGCGGGCGCGGTCCCCGGCCCGTGGCCGACGAGCACCCTCCCGATACCCGGACTCGATCTCTCGGCCGTGAAATCCGGCCAGACGCTGTTCACCTTCCTGCCCTACGGGCTCGCTCCCGACACCGCCGCCACGAAGACCTCCGGTATGCAGGTGGCCTGGCTCAATATCAGCACCGGGCGGGGCGGGATGGCCTCGATGGGTCCGATCGCCGACATCGTGCGCGCGATGGTGCCGCCCGAGGTTCCCGTCGAGTTGCGTCCGCTCGCCGAGACCGCCATTCGTGACTTCCTCTTCGCCGCGATCCCGGTCGGCGGTGTTCGTGCTGTGCCCGTCGATACCGGTCGGGGCACTGTGCTGGCCGCTGTCTTCGGCACCACCGACAATGCGGGCCGATCCTGCTTCTTCTTTCCGACCATCGGGATCACCGAAGTGAAGTGAGTGCGCTCGCTGGCCGGCGGTGGGGTTCGAAGCGGCTCAGGCGTGCTTGGCGATCGGGTTGTCGGGTGTGACCAGGGGGCGTTGTTTCCAGCGCAGCCGGCCGGTGCGGTGACGATGGTGGGAGCGGGTCCACAGGCTGAGGTAGTGGGCCACCGAGAGTGGGTGGGCAACAGCCGAGGCTATGTCGGAACCTGTAGGCGCTCGGCAGGTTTCGATGGTGCGGGCGGTGAGTCGGCTCGTGACGGCGGCCAGGTAGCCGAGCAGACCTGCTCGACGGGTGCGTCCGCGGCCGAAGATCGCTGCCAGTGGGGGGATCCAATAGGCAAGGGCGGCAAGGATGGCGATGGCCGCACCGGTGTCGAGACGGCCGCCGTAGGCCGACCACAGCCAGCGGGTGTAGCCGTCGGTGAGCTCGGTTCGGCCGGTATACATTCGGGTCCTGGCGGCCGGGCCCGCGGTCACCAGCGCGGTGCGGTGGCCCGCGCGACGCACGGCACGGGCGAGGTCGAGATCCTCGGTGGCGCTGGCGGCGACGGCCGCGTGACCGCCGCCCGCGCGGTAGGCCTCGGCGTCGACGGCGAGGAACTGCCCGCACGCGACGGCGGTGGACGGTCGCAGACTGTGATTGGCCGGGCCGACCGGCAGGGTCGACGCCCACGACCACGCGAGCAACGGCTGGACCAAGCGCTCGGTGGTCGAACCGGCTTCCTGGATCGGCCAGGCCGACACCAAACCCGCACAGCGCCTGCGTAATTCGGTCACCGCCGCGGCGACGGCGTGGGGCGCGAGGCGGACGTCTGCGTCGACGAAGACCAGGGCGGCCGCGTCGGTGCGGGCGGCGAGGCGCGCGCAGGCGGCGGCTTTGCCGGTCCAGCCGGGGGCGGGGTGGGCGGCAGAGCGCAGGACGGTGAAGCGCTCGTCTGCGGCGATCGCGGCCAGTGCGGCTTCGTAGGTGTCGTCGGTGGACGCGTCGTCGAGGATCAGCACATTCATGCGGGGGACGCCGGTTTGGGCGCGAAGGTCGGCGATCAGCGCGGGCAGACGGGCGGCTTCGTCCCGGGCGGGGACGCACACCGTGACCGGTTCGATCACGCCAGCGACTCCGCGTGGCAGGGTGCGCAGGGTGACCAGGTTGTAGGCGGCGGTGGTCGCGCCGAGCACGGCCAGACCCGTGCCCGCCCAGGTCAGGTAGCGGGCCGCCGCGCCCACGTCAACGGCCCAGTCTGCGACTGGAGATCTCGCGCCACATCTCGGAGGGGGAGAAGCCGCCGCGCGGCGCGTTCGGCGGGCCGGGGTTGCGATCACGGAACGCCAGGCCCGCGATCAGCGCGGCCACCGCGAGGGTGATGCCGCCGACGATGCCCGCCCAGCCCGCGAACGAACGGGT
This sequence comes from Nocardia salmonicida NBRC 13393, assembly GCF_001613085.1. Lineage (GTDB taxonomy): Bacteria > Actinomycetota > Actinomycetes > Mycobacteriales > Mycobacteriaceae > Nocardia > Nocardia salmonicida. Next base: position 54,760 of record NZ_BDBR01000031.1, on the reverse strand, counting down.
GTTGGGGTCGGCGTACTTCACCTCGGCGCGCATGGTCGACACCTCGCCCGCGGGCAGCTTCCACGACACGGTGTTCTCGCTGTCGGTGGTCTCGCGGGTGCCGTTGGTCTTGGCGACGCGGGCGGGGAACGCTACGGAGAACTGCACATCCGAGCCATGCGGGGGGACCGATTCCAGATCGACCCGCCCGGTGAGACTCACCAGATCGCCACTGCGCTGGAAGTCGAGGGTGAACATGCCCTGCGTCTGATCCGAGAGCCCGCCCAGCTGGCCGACCTCGCCGAAGGACAGATCGTCGAAGAACACCTGGGTGCCGATATACCCGTCCTGGTTGTAGTTCTCCACCCGTACCTTCGCCGCCAACGACTCCGGCGCCTTCAGCTGGGGTCCCTTGTCCTCGGGCCCGGTCGGCACCACCGCGGCGACGATCCGCCCCGACACGCGGTCGTTCGACGACACCCCCATCGACACCTGCACTCGCAGGCACCCGGCCAGCGCGGGCACGAGCAATGCCAGCAGGACGGCAACGGCCGCGACGCGCCGCGCGGGCACGGAACGACGCGGCGAAGGAGCGGGCATCTCGGCGACGGGACTCGGCTGCACGGTTGACATCGTGCCAGGCTCAGGCCCCAGAGCCCACACGACGGGCCCACCGCGCACCGCTCACCCGTGCCGATCAGGCGTTTTCGCCCGGAATCGGGGTGTGTCTCGGCGGGGTCGGCCGATCGGAACGCGCGTTGCCAGGGGCCGCACACGCCGAAACAAGGGGAATCCGAGCACACCGAGACCGGCGAAACCCCAGATCGCCGACGCGGGGAGACCGAGGAATACCGCGTGCGCGAGGGCCGAGCCGAGCCAGGTCCACCCGAACACCGCGACCGGGACCGCCACCGAGGGGTCGTGCGGGGGCGCGAGGCGCTGGTCGAGCACGGTGAGCAGCACCGCCATGATCCCGGCGACGAGCGCCCAGCCCAGGTAGTTCGTGTACGGGATCTCGGGCAGACCGGGGAGACCGGCGTCGGTGACCGCCCACGTCCACTGGCCGTCGGCGACCATCTGCGGATCGAGGAACAGATCCCAGCCGACCGCACCGAGGGCGAACAGCCCCACCCGCCGGACGTTCGACCCGACCTGGGGCCCGTCGGACACCAGCATGCTCGCGACGATCCAGATCGGGTACAGCCCGCCGGTCCACGCCAACGGCACCGCCAGCGGAACATCGGCGAACGCCGGCCCGAGCCGATCGACGGCGTAGGCGTAGCTGCCGAAGGGGAACCCGGTCGCGGTGCCGACGATCTCGGCGATGAGCCCGAGCCCGGACACGATGACGAAGAATCCGCAGGCCCACCGCAATCCGCGCGTCGTCGCCGCGTGCGACAAGGCCGTCGCGGCCGACAGAGCCACCACGACAACGGTGATCCGATCGCGTGCCACACCCGCACTCAAGGGATAGGTGATCTGCACGAGCACCAAAGCCAGCGCGATGACAGCGGGAATCGCACGGCGGGGATCGACCCGAACCCAGCGAGTTCGCGGCGGAGCGCACCCGAACGGACTCAGGCGGTACGACGACGACGCTTTCATCGCTTGTGCGGCAGGGTGAAGCGGCGCTTACGGCGATCGCCAAGAACCAATCGGGCCGCGCTGCGCCCGCTTGCTCCGGACACTCCGCCGCCGGGGTGGGTGGACGCGCCGGTCAGGTACAGGCCGGGAGCGCCGGGGACGCGCTGGCCCGACAACTCCGGCAGCGGGCGCCACATCATCATCTGATCGAGCGACATCTCCACGTGCATGACATTGCCGCCGCGCAGACCCATCTCCCGCTCGAGATCGACCGGCGTCTGCGTGAATCGTCGGCGCACCGACGAGGCGAAACCCGGGGCGTACCGTTCGACCTCGGCGACGATCCGATCGGCCTCGTGCTCGGCGTGTGCTGCCCAGTCGCCGCCGTCGGCGAGCTCATAGGGATGCCATTGCGCCCACAGCGATAGCTGATGTTCGCCCGCGGGCGCGATGGACGGGTCGAGCGCGCTGAAACTCATCGCGAGCACCACCGGACGTGGCGGCAGTGAACCGGCCAGCGCGGCACCGTGGGCCAGTCGGAGCTGTCGACGATCCGAGACGAGAAACTGCAGACCACGGGCGGATTCGGCGGGGGAAGCCCCGGGGTATTCGGGTAGCCGATCGGTGGCCAGCCGCACCACCATGCCGATGCCGGGGCCCACCCGGATGCGGCGCTGCCAATCGTCGAGGGCAGCGGCGTCGAAATCACCCGCGCGCAACAGGTCGAGCGTCGACAGGATGTGGGAACCCGCGATCACCGTGTCGGCCCGCAGAGTCCGGCCCGACTCGGTCGCCACCTGCCAACCGCTGCCGGATCGGCGCAGCGAGGTGACGGCGTCACCGGTGTGCAGCTCGCCGCCGTCGGCACGAAGGCGCGCGATCAACGCCGCACTGAGCGCCCCACTGCCACCCACCGCGCGACCGGGCGGCAAGGTATGCATGAGCGCGGCGAACCCGGCCATCGACGCCGTACCCGGTTCCGACATCGGCGGACCCGACTGCGCGCCGAACCACGCGAGCGAGGCCTTGAGCCGTTCGTCGTCGAACCAGAAGTCCAGCAGCGCGTCACCGGTCTGCAGGAACTCCCGCGACAGCGCGGATCCACCGGCCCGCGCGTCCAGCCCCCAGAACGAGCGAAGAAGCCTGCCCGGCGTCGGCGGCCCACCGAACGAGCGCATCACCCGTGCGCTGCGCTCGCCCCACACGCCGACGAAACGCCGATACGCGTCAGCGTCCTTGACACCGCAGGCCGCCGCGATCGACGCGCACGTCTCGTCGAGATCACGGTGGAACACGATCGGCGCGCGCACACCATCGGACGGTGTGAACCCCCATGGATCACAGTCGAGATAGCGCAACCCGAACCGCTCGAGCTCGAGCTCCTCGATGATCCCGGTGTGCCGGATCATGATGTGCGCCGAAGATCCGCGATCGACGAGATGCCCCGGGAACCGCTCGACGGTCGACACCGCGCCACCGGGCACCTCGTCGCGCTCGAGCACCTCTACCCGCTGCCCGGCTCTCGCCAGATAACAGGCCGCGACCAGTGCGTTGTGGCCCGAACCGACCACTACTGTCGTCACGGGTGCGCGGGAGGCATCGGCAGCCTGCGCCCGAGGATGGCGAACGGACGCGTATCGCCCGCGAACACGAAATTGCGGATCACATCGGTGAATCCGGCTCGTCGGTACAGCTTCCAAGCGCGGTTCGCCTCCTCCGGGACTTCCGGCGTCGACAGCAGCACGGCCGCCTCGGCGCGGTCGGCCAGCAATCGCTCGAGCAGCCGCGCCCCGATCCCACGCCCCTGCGCGGCCGGGTGGACGTGCAGTTCGGTGAGTTCGAAATAGTCGGCGAGCAGGTCGCGGGCGGCGGCATCGGGCCACCCGCAGCGCCGCATCCCGGTCTGCACCTGCTGATGCCACCACTGCCGCGGTGCGCCGCTGTAGCCGTAGGCGATGGCCAGGATGGGCGCGGTGCGCAGGTCGACGCCGCCCGAATCGTCGGGCAGCACCGCGGCGACCGCCCGCCAGCCCGCCCGTGTGGTGTGTTCGGTCCACATCGGGGCGCGATGGTGTTCGGTGCCGCGGGGGTAATCCATGGCGGCGACATAGACCGACAGGGCGTCGTGCAGGCGTGCGCGCAGGGCGGCGACGCTGAGGTCGACGACGACGGGTGCGGGGGTGTGATTCGGCTTGACGGCTGTCATGGCTCTCGTCGATGGCGCGCGGACGGGGAAAGTTGTCGGTGGGTGTCCCTATATTCAATCTCAATTCAAACGTTCGAATGTTAGTTCGATCAGTGCGAGGGGCGAAAGGGGCAGCAGATGGCTGGTCACAACGATGGTCGAGCACACGCGGGCCACGATGGGCGGGCCGGCGGACTACTACGCCAGGCCGATGCCCTGCTCACCGATTCCGCATGGGAGCACGAACCGGGGGAGCGGTTCCGCACCGCGTACCTGGCCGCGCTGCGTGGCGCGGGCTCGATGATCGCGCTCACCGGCGCCGACCGGGCGCCACGAGCACGCTCACGCAGCGCCTGGGTGTTACTGAGACGCGCCAGCCCGGAATTCGTGATGTGGGCCGACTACTTCGAGGCGCACTCGCAATTGCGGGCCGCGTTGGAGGCCGGATTGGACCGCGCGATCACCGACACACAAGCTGACGAGTTCTGCTCACGGGTGGGCGCATTCCTCTACGACGTCGACGATGCGCTGGTAGCCACGGCTAAGACCCTCCCGCAGCCGAGTCGTGGCCGCGACATGACCGCTTAGTTATGACCGAGTAGGTGGTACGCCGCCGATCGAACTCGTATCATGGGGAGCAGATAGCCGCCAAGGTCGGCTACCCGTCGCCTACCCGGAGGCGACCAGCCACGCCTAGTGCCGGGGGAGGTACCGTGCCACTCTCCGAGCACGAGCAGCGCATGCTCGAACAGATCGAGAGCGCTCTCTATGCTGAGGATCCGAAGTTCGCCTCGTCAGTTCGCGGCGGACGACTTCGCTCCACGTCGAGTCGACGCAGACTCCAAGCTGCGGCATTGTTCGCCGTCGGCCTTTTTCTGCTCGTCGCCGGCATCGCCGCCCCGTTCAAACCGGGCGGTTTCCCGATCATCAGTCTCGTCGGATTCATCGCCATGTTCGGCGCTGGTGTCCTGCTGATGATCGGCACCTCGCGTCGCGCCGCCCGACCGGACGCGACCGAGTCTCCCGCGGCGGGCAGTGGCCCGGCGACGGGACCCGCCGCCCGAGGCGGTCGCCAACGTAAGTCCGGCGGCTTCTCCGAGCGAATGGAAGACCGATTCCGACGACGGTTCGAGCAGGAATAGCTCAGACCTAGCCGACCACGAAGGCGGCGCCCCACCCAGCACCGGGTGGGGCGCCGCCTTCGTGCGTCTGTGGGTCCCCGCGCTGATGGCGCGCGGTCAGGGCGGTCCCCCCACCTTCCCCACCACTCCCCACAGTTGCCCCACCCGGGCGCCCGGCCCAGGTCGCACCTGCGATGTTTGCTGAACGTTGTCGGAACCGCGGGTTGCCGACCCGCGCGGGTTGCCCGAACACCGGATAACCGCGAATCTCAGTGATAGCTGGGATGACCTGCGGAATTGTGTTGGCGGGGAGCAGGATCACTCAGGGTTTCGATTGAAAGTGGGGGAAAGTGGGGTAATGTGGGTCGCGCACTACAGGAGAGGCCGTACGGCGAGGTGAATCCAGTAGGGAGGTGGCCGAGATGTTCCTCGGTACCTACACCCCCCGATTGGACGACAAAGGGCGGCTGACGTTGCCTGCGAAATTTCGAGACGATCTGGCGGGAGGGTTGATGGTCACGAAAGGCCAAGACCACAGCCTGGCCGTGTATCCCAAAGACGAGTTCACCGCGCTCGCGCGGCGAGCCGCGTCGGCGTCCCGAAGTAACCCGCAGGCAAGGGCTTTCGTTCGAGCGCTGGCGGCAGGCACCGATGAGCAACGTCCGGACGCACAGGGCCGGATCACGCTGTCGCCGGATCATCGGCGCTACGCGAACCTCTCGCGGGATTGCGTGGTGATCGGTTCGGTCGACTTCCTCGAGATATGGGATAAGCAGGCGTGGGAGGCCTACCTCGAAGAACACGAGGAGGACTACGCGCAAGCCGGAGACGAGTCGCTGGGCGGAATCTTCTGACCCGGAGCACGCGAGTGCTGCGAGGCCTCTGCCCGGGCGTGGACCCTGACGTACTTCCCCGACGCCAGGTGCCTTGCCCCGGTCAGAGACCTCGAAGCATTCGCATCACCCACTCGTTCGACAAGCACTCATTCGAAAAGCACTGTGTGGCAAGGCGACCTGTCTGCGACGCGAGGCAGTATCCCGGGAGGTCGAGGTGAACCATGACGCCGAGAACCCCCGTCATGTGCCAGTTCTGCTCGAGCGCGCCGACGATCTGCTCGGCCCCGCGCTGAGCGAGCCGGGCGCGGTCTACATCGACGCGACCCTCGGATTGGGCGGGCACGCCGAGCATTTCCTGCGCACCTACCCGCAGGCGCGTCTGGTCGGTCTCGATCGTGACACCACCGCGTTACGCATGGCGGGCGAGCGTCTGGCGCCCTACGCCGACCGGATCACGCTGGTGCACACCCGCTACGACGGCATCCCGGCGGCGCTGGCCGAAGCGGGGCTGGACGAAACGGGTTCCGTCTCAGCCATTCTCATGGACCTGGGGGTGTCGTCGATGCAGCTCGACGAGGCCGAGCGCGGCTTCGCCTACTCCGTCGACGCGCCGCTGGACATGCGGATGGACCCGACCACCGGAATCACCGCGGCCGACGTGCTCAACACCTACAGCCACGGAGATCTGGCCCGGGTGCTGAAAACCTATGGCGACGAACGGTTCGCGGGCAAGATCGCGTCGGAGGTGCTGCGCAGGCGGACGGTCAAGCCGTTCACCACCAGCGCCGAACTCGTCGAGGTGCTCTACGCGACCATTCCGGCCGCGGCGCGCCGCACCGGCGGACATCCGGCCAAGCGCTCGTTCCAAGCGCTGCGGGTGGAGGTCAACGGTGAGCTCGACTCGCTGCGGGCGGCATTGCCCGCGGCACTGGATTCACTGCGTGTGGGCGGACGGATCTGCGTCATGTCGTACCAGTCGCTCGAAGACCGGCTGGTCAAACACGAACTCGCGCCACGGATCATCTCCCGGTCGCCGATGGACCTGCCGGTCGAACTGCCCGGCATGGGCCCGGAATTCCGGATGCTGACCCGTGGAGCGGAAAAAGCGACCGAGTCCGAGATCGAGGTCAATCCGCGATCCGCGCCGGTGCGGATGCGCGCGGCCGAACGAATCGCGGAGAGGTCAGGGAGGACACAGGAGGGGACACGATGAGCGTGCGGACGAGCACAGTCGCGGTGCCGAGCAAGACTGCCCGGCGCGTGGAGGCGGCCGAACGAGTGAAGTCCGGTGCGGCACAGCGGGCCTATGCCCGCAAGCGCACCAGGGAACAGCTGCTCGACGGCATCGAACTGCCCGAACGGTCCTCGACGATGGCGGGGCGGATCCCGTTCGTCACCGCGATCATCGGACTGCTCGGCTGCGGCCTCGCCCTGACCCTGTTGCTCACCACCCGCGCCGCCGAGGACAGCTACCAGCTCGGTGACGCCAGGGCGGTCAACCGCAAGCTCGACGACGAGCGGGCCGCGCTGCAGCGCGAGGTCGCCGCCGCCGACTCCGCTCCCGAATTGGCCGCCCGCGCACGTGAACTCGGCATGATCCCCGCGAAGGATCCGGCCCGGCTGGTACTCGGCCCCGACGGCGAGGTCACCGTGATCGGTAACCCGACGCCCGCACAGGGCGCGCCGGTGCCGCCGCTGAACGGTCCGCCGACCACCACGCCGAATCCGGCGCCGGGCCACGCCCAGGCGCAGGGTGAGCGTGTGGTGCCGGTGCAGCCCGGTGCGGCTACCGCGAGCGCGCCCCGCGGCGCTGTGCCCAGCAGCGTTCCGGCGAATGTGCTCGCGTCACCGGCCGCGCCGACACCCCCCGTCGTGAACGCGCCGCAGCCGGCGGCCGCCCCGGCTCCGATCGCGCCGGCTCCGGTCGACGTGGCCGTCCCCGCTCCGGCGAACGGCGAGGTTCCCGCGCCGGCGGACGGCGGCGCCCCGGCTCCGCTCGCCCCGACGACCGTGCCCGATCGGATCGACGTCGCAGGTCAGGGTGAACCGCTGGTCGCGGCCGACACGCCACCGCTCGCACCGGGTGTCGTGGCCGACCCGTCGGCTCCGGTCGATGCGCCGTTACCGGCGCCGGGCATCGCCGCGTCGGCCCCCGGACAACGAGCCCCCGCGGCCGGACCGCCGAGCGAACAACCGCAGGTCGTCGAACCGCAGGATGGTCCTCGATGAAGCAGAGCGGGCCCGCGTCGCAGCAGCGACGCGGGCCGGTCTCGTCGAGGGCCCGTCGCTCGGGCTCGCTCTCGCCGGACCGGCCGATCCGCCTTCGCCTCGGTGTCGGCCGGGTCACCCTGCTGGCCACCCTCGCGGTGGTCGCGTTGCAGTTGCTCTACATCCAGAGCTTCGCCGCCCCCGCCCTGTCGGCGCAGGCGGCCTCACAGCGCACCATCAAGGCCACCGAGGCGGCCGTGCGCGGTCCCATCACCGACCGGCACGGCAATCAGCTCGCCTTCACGCTCACCGTGAAAGCCCTGACCTTCCAACCGGTGACGGTGCGCGAGCAACTGGCCGAAGCCAAGAAGCTCAAGCCGAGCGCACCGGATCCGGAGCAGCGGCTCGAAGACATCGCGAAGTTCATCCACGAGAAGCTCGGCGCACCCACCGAGCAGGAACTGCTCGACAAACTGCGCAGCGACAAGAAGTTCCACTACCTGGCCAAGAATGTCGATCCGCGAGTGGCCTCCGAGATCACCGCCAAATTCCCGGAGGTCGGCGCCGAGCGGCAGGACTTGCGCGAGTATCCCGGTGGCTCGCTGGCGTCGAATGTCGTCGGCGCGATCGGCGGCGACCGGCACGGTCAGATGGGCCTGGAATCGGCACTGGACTCGGTGCTGTCGGGTACCGACGGTTCGCGCACCTACGACCAGGGCTCCGACGGCGCGGTGATCCCCGGTAGCTACCGTGACCTGCAGCCCGCCGTGAACGGTTACGGCGTTGAGCTGACCCTCGACGCGGACCTGCAGTACTACGTGCAGCAGCAGGTGCAACAGGCCAAACAGGTGTCCGGCGCGTCCTCGGCCTCGGCGGTGGTGCTCGACGCCAAGACCGGCCAGGTGCTCGCGATGGCCAACGACGGCACCTTCAATCCCGCACTCGGCCCGAATCATTGGGCCTCGGGCAAGATGGGCAACCCCTCGGTCGCCGAACCCTTCGAACCCGGCTCGGTCAACAAGATCGTCACCGCTGCGGCCGCCATCGAATACGGCGTGACCACTCCTGACGAGGTGCTGCAGGTGCCGGGCTCGATCCGCATGTCGGGCGTCACCGTGAACGACGCGTGGCAACACGACGTCGCGCCCTATACGACGACCGGCATCTTCGGAAAGTCCTCCAACGTCGGCACTCTCATGCTCGCCCAGCGTGTGGGCGAGGACCGGTTCGCCGATATGGTCAGCCGGTTCGGGCTCGGACAGCGCACCGGCGTCGGTCTGCCCGGCGAGAGCGGCGGCCAGGTGCCCGCCCGCGACCAGTGGTCCGGCGGCTCCTTCGCGAATCTGCCCATCGGTCAGGGTCTTTCGATGACGACCCTGCAGATGACCGCCATGTACCAGGCTATCGCCAACGACGGCCTGCGGATTCCGCCGCGCATCGTCAAGGCCAAGGTCGCCCCGGACGGCACCCGCACCGAGGAACTGCAGCCCGACGGCGTGCGCGTGGTGAGCCCGCAGACCGCGCACACCCTGCGCGAGCTGTTCCAGGCGACCGTGCAGAAGGACCCGATGGGCGTCCAGATGGGGACCGGCGTACCGGCCTCGATCGAGGGATATCAGGTGGCGGGCAAGACCGGCACGGCACAGAAGGTCGACCCCGCGTGCCGGTGCTATTCGACCTCGGCGTTCTACAGCACGTTCGCCGGGATGGCGCCCGCCGACAATCCCCGCTACGTGATCGGCATGATGCTCGACGCGCCCGTGCGCAGCTCCGACGGCACCGGCGGCGGGTCCGCCGCCCCGCTGTTCCACAGCATCGCCTCCTGGGCGTTGCAGCGCGACCGCGTGCCGCCGTCTCCGGAGCCCAAGCGACTGGTGCTGGAGGCGGTGACATAACGGCTGGTGCCGCAGTTCTCGGCCCCTGGTTGCCCGCCCCTTCCCTCCCTCCGGGTACTCCTTCGTCGCACCCTCCACTCAGTCCAGAGGCGGGCGGGCCGAGAACAACAATTAACTCAACCCGCGTTGTCCGACCGACACCGCGCGTCGGTAACCTGACTGCTCGTCTCGCCTACGCGCTCGATCACTCTCAGAGAGGAGCCTTGTGCCCGCGCAGTCCAGCCCGCACGCGCTCCGGCCAACCACTCCATTGTCGACGTCGCTGCAGGCCGTGGCGGACCTCACCGGCGCCACGACGGCGACTCCGGCGTCCGCCGAGGTGCGCGTCACCGGCATCGAGCAACGATCCAACGCGGTGCGCGCCGGTGACCTGTTCGCCGCGTTACCCGGCGCGAACGCGCACGGCGCCCGATTCGCCGCCGACGCGATCGCCAACGGCGCGGTGGCGGTGTTCACCGATGCCGCGGGCGCCGAGCTGATCGGTGACGTCGCGGTACCCGTGCTGGTGCGCGAGCAGCCCCGCGCGGTACTCGGTGAACTCTCCGCCGAGATCTACGGCCATCCCAGCGATCGGCTGCGCATCATCGGCATCACGGGCACCTCCGGCAAGACCACCACCTCGTATCTGGTGGAGGCCGGTCTGGCCGCGGCCGGACTGTCCACCGGGCTGATCGGCACCATCGAGACCCGCATCGGCGGGCAGCGGGTGCCGAGCGCGCTCACCACGCCCGAGGCGCCGCAGTTGCACGCGATGTTCGCCGCGATGGTCGAGCAGGGCGTCGACGCGGTCGTGATGGAGGTGTCGAGCCACGCGCTCGCGCTGGGCCGGGTCGACGGTGTGCGATTCGCGGTCGGCGCGTTCACCAATCTCTCCCAGGATCATCTGGACTTCCACTCCGACTTCGAGGACTACTTCGCGGCGAAACGTCGGCTGTTCGACGCGGATTCGCCGGTCGCCGCGCGCACGACGGTGATCTGCGTCGACGACGAATGGGGCACCCGCCTGGCCGGTGACCTGGTCGAGCCGGTCACCGTGTCGACGACCGGCGCGGCCACCTGGCAGGTCAGCGGCGACATCAAGACCACCGGCGGCGAACAGGAATTCACCGCCGCCGGACCCGACGGCGAACTGACGGTGCGCCTGCGCCTGCCCGGCCGCTACAACGTCGCCAACGCGCTGCTGGCCGTCGCCACCTGTGCCGCGGCCGGCGTCGATCCCGCCGTGGCGGCCCCGGCGCTCGCCGTTGTCGATGTGCCGGGCCGGATGCAGCGCGTCGAGCACGGCCAGGATTTCCTCGCCGTCGTCGACTACGCGCACAAGCCCGCCGCCATCGAATCGGTCGTCACGACCCTGCGTGGCCACCTCACCGAAGCCGGAGTCGGCAGGCTGGCCGTCGTGCTCGGCGCCGGTGGTGACCGTGACGTGGCCAAACGCCCGCTCATGGGCGCCGCGGCGGCCCGTGCCGACCTGCTGATCGTCACCGACGACAACCCACGCACCGAGGACCCGGCGGACATCAGGTCCGCCGTGGTGGCCGGTGCGCACGAACTCCCGGCCACCGACCGCGGCGAGATCCGCGAGATCGGTGACCGCGCGGCGGCCATCGCCGCGGCACTCGACTGGGCGCGTTCGGGCGACGTGGTACTCGTCGCGGGCAAGGGCCACGAGGCGGGGCAGGAGATCAAGGGCGTCAAGCATCCCTTCGACGACCGCGAGGTTGTCGCGGCGGCGCTGGATGCCTTACGGAGACGAGACAGTCCGCACACGGACTCGGAGGACTTGACGGTTTCATGATCGAGATGACACTGCGGGAGATCGCGGACGTCGTCGGCGGCGAGCTGCACGACGTACCCGACCCCCAGGCACTGGTGACCGGTTCGGTCGAATTCGATTCGCGCCGAATCGGTTCCGGCGATCTGTTCCTCGCCCTACCCGGAGCCAACTCCGACGGACACGACTACGCCACCACCGCTGTCGCCGCCGGGGCGGTCGCGGTACTCGCCGCCCGCCCGGTCGGCGTACCCGCGATCGTCGTGGCCCCTGATCTCGGCTCGGTGCCCGCGAGCTCGGTCGCGCTGAGCGCCGACGGTGACGGTTCCGGTGCCGCCGTGCTGGCGGCGCTGGCCGAACTGGCCCGCGTGAGCACCGAGCGGCTGGCCGAACGGACCGGGCTCACCGTCGTCGGCGTCACCGGGTCCTCCGGCAAGACCTCGACCAAAGACCTGCTCGCGGCGGTGCTGGCACCGCTGGGCGCGGTGGTCGCGCCGCCCGGCTCGTTCAACAACGAACTCGGCCACCCGTGGACCGCCCTGCGCGCGGGCACCGACACGAAGTTCCTCGCGCTGGAACTGTCCGCGCGCGGTCGCGGACACATCGCGGAACTGGCCCGCATCGCACCGCCCCGGATCGGCGTGGTGCTCAATGTCGGCACCGCCCACCTCGGGGAATTCGGTAGCCGTGCGGCGATCGCACAGGCCAAGGGCGAGCTGGTCGAAGCACTGCCCGCCGAAGGGCTGGCCGTGCTCAACGCCGACGACCCCAACGTCGCGGCCATGGCATCGCGGACCAAGGCACGCGTGGTGAAGGTCGGCCTGTCCGGCGACGCCGACATCCGCGCCACCGACGTGATCACCGACGACCAGGCCCGCGCCCGTTTCACTCTGCACGCGGCGGGCGAATCGATCCCGATCCAGCTCGCGGTGCACGGCGAACACCAGGTCGGCAACGCCCTGGCCGCCGCGGCGGTCGCCCTCGAATGCGGCGCCGATCTGGCGACTGTGGCCGAGGCGCTGTCCGGCGCCACCGCGGCCTCGGTCCGCCGGATGGATGTGACGACCACTCCCGCGGGCGTCACCGTCATCAACGACTCCTACAACGCCAACCCCGACTCGGTGCGCGCGGCGCTCAAAGCGCTGGTCACCCTCGCGAAGTCGAGCTCGGAACCCCGGCGCAGCTGGGCCGTGCTCGGCGAGATGGGCGAGCTCGGTGACACCTCGGTGATCGAACACGACGCGATCGGACGCCTGGCCGTGCGCCTCGATGTCGACCGATTGATCGTGATCGGCACCGGACGACCCTCCCACGGCATGCACCAGGGAGCGGTGATGGAAGGCTCATGGGGCGAGGAATCGATCCTCGTTCCCGATATCGACGCGGCGATCGCGCTGCTCGACGACGAGATCGCCGCAGGCGATGTGGTACTGGTCAAGGCGTCGAAGGCGGTGGGCCTGTGGGCCGTCGCCGAGCACCTGACCGGGGCAGCGGAAGGTAATACAGCTCGATGAGGCAGATTCTGTTCGCGGCGGGGATCGCACTGGCGGTGTCGATCCTGTTGACGCCGTTGCTGGTTCGGGTGTTCGCCAGGCAGGGCTTCGGCCAGGAGATCCGGGTCGACGGTCCGGCCAGTCACCAGGCCAAGCGCGGTACCCCCACCATGGGTGGCGTCGCGATCCTGATCGGTATGTGGGCGGGCTATCTCGGCTCGCACCTGATCGGTATCGGCTACGACGCGGAGGGTCCGACGGCGTCGGGTCTGCTCGTGCTCGGGCTCACCACCGCGCTCGGCATCGTCGGATTCCTCGACGACTTCATCAAGCTGCGCAAGCAGCGCAACCTCGGACTCTCGGCCGCGGGCAAGTACATCGGGCAGACCGCCGCCGCGGTCATCTTCGCGGTACTGGCCCTGCAGTTCCGCAGCGCCGACGGGCTCGCCCCCGCCAGCAAGCATCTGTCGTATGTGCGCGACTGGAGCACGGTGTCGATGGGCGCGCTCATCTTCGTCGTCTGGGTGCTGTTCCTGGTCGTGGCCTGGTCCAACGCGGTGAACCTCACCGACGGTCTCGACGGTCTCGCGGCCGGTTCGATGAGCCTGCTGCTCGGCGCGTACGTGATCATCACCTTCTGGCAGTACCGCAATTCCTGCTCCACCAACCCGGGCCCCGGCTGCTACGACGTGCGCGACCCGCTCGATCTTGCCCTGGTCTGTGCCGCCGCGGCCGCCGCGTGCATCGGCTTCCTCTGGTGGAACGCCGCGCCCGCGCGCATCTTCATGGGCGACACCGGTTCGCTGGCGCTGGGTGGTCTGATCGCCGGTCTGTCGATCACCACCCGCACCGAGCTGCTGATGGCCGTGATCGGCGCGCTGTTCGTCGCCGAGGCGGCATCGGTGATGCTGCAGGTGGCGGTGTTCCGCACCACGCGCAATCGGTTGTTCAAGATGGCGCCGTTCCACCATCACTTCGAGTTGAGTAAGTGGGCCGAAACCACGGTGATCATCCGGTTCTGGATTTTGGCGGGCATCTCCGCCGCAGTGGGCCTCGGCCTGTTCTACAGCGAATATCTGTCACAGGTCGGGTGAGTAGAGACATGGTCGAACACTCGCCCCGCGCCCTGCGTTCCCCGGGCCCGATGCTCGAATTCCTGCGTGGTCGTGACGTTCTCGTCGCCGGTTGGGGCGTCTCCGGGCGCTCGCTGATCGAACCGCTGCGCGATATCGGCGCGCACCCGGTGGTCACCGACAACGGCGCCAAGGCACTGGCCGAAGCCGCCGAACTCGGACTCGAGATCGCCACCAGCGTCGAACTCGAAGGCGCCGACCTGAGCCGGTTCGCGCTGGTGATCACCAGCCCCGGCTGGCGACCGGATTCGCCGGTGCTGGTCTCCGCGGTCACCGACGGCGTGCCCGTCTGGGGGGACGTCGAATTCGCCTGGTGGGTCGATCAGGCCCGCATCTACGGCCCGGTCCGCAAGTGGCTGGTGATCACCGGCACCAACGGCAAGACCACCACCACCCAGATGACGCACTCGATCCTGCGCGCCGCGGGCATCTCCAGCGTGGCCTGCGGCAATATCGGCCTGCCGATCCTGGACGCACTGCGCCGCAACCCCGGGCCGCAGGTCCTGGCCGTCGAGCTGTCCTCGTTCCAGCTGCACTGGGCGCCGTCGGTGCGACCCGAGGCAGGCGTCGTGCTCAATGTCGCAGAGGATCACCTGGATTGGCACGGCGGTCTCGATGCCTACGCCGCCGCGAAAGCGCGCGCGCTGACCGGTCGGGTCGGCGTCGTCGGCCTCGACGATCCGGTCGCGGGCGCACTGGCCCGTAAAGCCAAGGCCCGCCGCACGGTCGGTTTCCGCATCGGTGTCCCCGCCGACGGTGAGCTGGGCGTGGTCGACGGCAAGCTCCTCGATCGCGCCTTCACCAAGGCCGCGATCCTCGCCGAGACCAGCGACATCAGCCCGCCGGGACCCGCGGGCATCGCCGACGCGCTGGCCGCGTCCGCGCTCACCAGGGCCATCGATGTGGCGCCGCAGTTCGTCAAGGAAGGTCTCGCCGAGCACAAGGTGGGCCCGCACCGCACCGCGTTCGTCCGCGAACTGGGTGGTGTCGAGTTCATCGACGATTCCAAGGCCACCAACCCGCATGCCGCACGCGCCGCGATCATGGCGCACCCGCAGGTGGTGTGGGTGGCTGGTGGTCTGCTCAAGGGCGCCAGTGTCGACGACCTGATCGAGGAGGTCGGTGATCGACTGGTCGGCGCGGTGTTGTTCGGGGCCGACGCGCCGGTGATCGCCGCCGCGATGGCGCGACACGCACCCGAAGTCCCGGTCATCGAGCTGGATGCGGGAGACGATGCAGACATGGAGTCGTCGAGATCCCAGCGAGCCGAGGCGGTCATGGGCCGCGCGGTGCGCGCCGCGGCGGGCCTGGCCGGCGCCGGAGACACCGTCCTGCTCGCGCCCGCGGCCGCTTCCCTGGATATGTACGACGACTACACCCATCGCGGACGCTGTTTCGTGGATGCGGTGACGGCACTGGAAGATGGTGACATCGGGCGGGCGCTGTGACGAAGGCGCGCCCGGCCGACCCGTCGCCCGAAAGGGGGCAGCGTGGGTAAGAGCCGGGGCAGCGTCGACAGCAGCCGGGTCGGGAATAGCGCGGGTGCCACCCGACGCGGTTCGGGGCAACCGAATTGGGCGGGGGAGCGCTTCGGCGCCTGGTTGGCCCGGCCGCTCGCGTCGTTCCATCTGATCGTCACCATCGCGACCCTGCTCACTGTGCTCGGTCTGGTGATGGTGCTGTCGGCGTCGAGCGTCGAGGCCTACGCCGGTGGCGGTTCGGCCTACGCGCTGTTCATCCAGCAGGCCATGTTCGCCGGGCTGGGCGCGATCGCCTTCTACGTGGCGTTGCGGCTGCCGCTGCGGCTGTTGCGGCAGTGGTCGTTTCCGATCTTCAGCATCTCGGTGCTCGCGCTCGTGCTGGTGCTCATCCCCGGCATCGGCTCGATGCACGGTGGCGCGCGGCGCTGGTTCGACATCGGCCCGCTGTCGATCCAGCCGTCCGAAGTGGTCAAGGTGACCCTGGTGGTGTGGGGCGCGCACCTGCTCGCCTCGCGACGCGGTGCGGCGCTCAAGGACATCCTGGTGCCGCTGGTGCCCGCCGGTCTGCTGGTGTGCCTGCTGGTGGTGCTCGAACCGAACCTGTCGACCACCATCGCGCTCGGCATCGTGCTGATGGCGCTGCTGTGGTTCGGCGGGCTGCCGGTGCGGCTGTTCGTCGGGATCATGGTGACCGGCCTGGTGGCAGCGTCGGTGCTGGCGCTGTCGGCCGGCTACCGCTCCGACCGGGTGCGCGCGTTCTTCAACCCCGGTGACGATCCGCAGGGCGCCAACTATCAAGCGCGTCAGGCCAAGTACTCCCTCGCCGACGGTGGCATCTGGGGCCGCGGCCTCGGACAGAGCCGCGCGAAGTGGAGCTACCTGCCCAACTCGCACAACGACTTCATCTTCGCCATCATCGGCGAGGAACTCGGCTTCCTCGGCTGCATGCTGGTGCTGGCGCTGCTGGCGCTGTTCGTCTACGCGGGCATCCGCATCGCGCTGCGCTCGGTCGACCCGTTCCTTCGCCTGCTCACCGCCACCGCCACCACCTGGATCACCGCGCAGGCACTGATCAACATCGGCTATGTCGTGGGGCTGCTGCCGGTGACCGGTCTGCAGTTGCCGTTGGTCTCGGCCGGTGGTTCGTCGCTGGCGATCACGCTGTTCATGTTCGGCATCATCGCCAGCGCCGCCCGGCACGAACCGGAAGCGGTCTCGGCGTTGAAGGCGGGCCAGGACGGCCGACTCAGCAGGCTGCTACGGCTGCCGGTGCCCGAGGTGTACACCCCGCCCGCGCCGCGAAAAGTCGCGCCGCGCCCAAGAACCGAACGCCCACGTCAGGCCCCTCGTCGCCAGCCGCCCGCCGACCGCAGGCGACGCGCGCCGGAGAGCCGCGGCACGAGTTCGCTACGGTCGACACGAGCATGGGAACCGACCTACCCGATGCCACACCGCCCGGTGAAACGGCGGACCGGCGGAGGTGGCGGCGCATGACGCCCGCCTTCGCGAGATCGATTCGAGATAGAGAGAACGAGGTAGATCCAGGTGAGTAACCCGCGATCCGGGTTGTCGGTGATCGTCGCAGGCGGGGGAACCGCAGGCCACATCGAACCCGCGCTGGCTGTCGCCGACGCGCTGCGCAGACTCGACGACTCGATCCGGGTGACCGCCTTGGGTACCGAGCGTGGACTCGAGACGAAACTGGTGCCCGAACGCGGGTACCCGCTGGAACTGATTCCGCCGGTGCCGCTGCCGCGCAAGCCCTCCGCCGATCTGCTGCGACTGCCCGGCCGGGTGCTCGCCTCGGTGAAGGCGACCAGGGCGGTGATCGACGACGTGCAGGCCGACGTGATCATCGGGTTCGGCGGCTACGTCGCGCTACCCGCGTATCTTGCCGCGCGCGGCGGGTTGTTCGGTCGTAAGCGCAAGGTGCCGGTGATCGTGCACGAGGCCAATGCGAAGGCCGGTATCGCCAACAAGGTCGGCGCGAAACTCGCGGCGAAAGTGCTCGCCGCCGTTCCGGATTCCGGGCTGACGGGCGCGCAGGTCGTCGGCATTCCGGTGCGCGCCTCCATCACCGAACTCGACCGTGCCGCTTTGCGCGCGGAAGCTCGCGCGCACTTCGGACTGCCTGCCGAGGGGCCGGTGCTGCTGGTGTTCGGTGGCTCGCAGGGCGCGCGCAGCCTCAACGAGGCCGTCTCCGGCGCCGCACCGCAACTCGCGGCCGCCGGCGTCTCGGTGCTGCACGCGCACGGGCCCAAGAACAGCGTGGAGGTGAGCACCGCCGACGCGCCGGCGCCGTATGTGGCGGTGCCCTACCTGTCGCGGATGGACTTGGCCTACGCCGCCGCCGACGCGGTGGTGTGCCGATCCGGCGCGATGACCGTGGCCGAGGTGTCGGCGGTCGGACTTCCCGCCTTCTACGTGCCGCTGCCGCACGGCAACGGCGAACAGGAATTCAACGCCCGACCAGTGGTCGCGCAGGGCGGTGGCACAATTGTGGCCGACGCCGAGCTGACCCCGAAATACGTGATCGATGAGGTGATTCCGCTGCTGCTCGACCCCGCTCGACTCGCGCAGATGAGCCGCGCCGCCGCAGGCGCAGGCCATCGCGACGCCGCCGACACGGTGGCCAGGATCGTCACCGAGGTCGCCCGATGAGCAAGCCGGAACAGGAGATCGGGGAGTCCACCGGCGCGGCCCTGCCCCCCGAACTCCAACGCGTGCACATGGTCGGCATCGGCGGTGCAGGCATGTCCGGTATCGCGCGCATCCTGCTCTCGCGCGGCGGGCAGGTCTCCGGTTCCGATGCCCGCGAGAGCCGCGGTGTGTTGTCGCTGCGGGCTCGCGGCGCCGAGGTCCGCATCGGCCACGCCGCCGACGCGCTCGATCTGCTGCCCGGCGGCCCGACGGTCGTCGTCACCACCTATGCCGCCATCCCGAAGACCAACCCCGAACTGGTCGAGGCGAATCGGCGCGACATCCCCGTGCTGATGCGTCCGACCGTGCTCGCCGCGCTGATGCGCGGGCACCGGACCCTGCTGGTCTCCGGCACCCACGGCAAGACCTCGACCACCTCGATGCTGATCGTCACGTTGCAGCACTGCGGCGCCGATCCGTCGTTCGCGGTCGGCGGCGAGCTCAACGAGGCGGGCACCAACGCCCACCACGGCAGCGGTGACATCTTCGTCGCCGAGGCCGACGAGTCCGACGGCTCACTGCTGCAATACGACCCGGACGTCGCCGTGGTCACCAATATCGAATCCGATCACCTCGACTACTTCGGCACCGACGAGGCCTACATCCAGGTCTTCGACGACTTCGCCGACCGGCTCGCCCCCGGCGGTCTGCTGGTGGTGTGCCTCGACGATCCCGGCTCGCTCGCGTTGGCCCAGCGGGTCGCACCGCGCATGGCCGAACGCGGGATCGAGGTTCTCGGTTACGGCTCCGGCGATCTGGCCGACGCTCCCGTGCCGGTCGGCGCCCGGCTGATCGACTGGCAACCGCGGGACGTGGGCGGCATCGTCGAGTTCCAGCTCGACGGCGAGACGGTGCCGCGGTCGTTGCGACTGTCGGTGCCCGGCAGGCACATGGCGCTCAACGCGCTGGCGGCGCTGCTGGCCGCCCGCGCGACCGGCGCCGATATCGACGAGATCGTGCAGGGCCTGGAGGGATTCGGCGGCGTGCATCGCCGGTTCCAGTTCACCGGTCGGGAAAACGGGGTGCGTGTCTTCGACGATTACGCCCACCACCCGACCGAGGTCCGCGCGGTGCTCGAGGCCGCCGCCCAACTGGTCGCCCAGGAAGCGCGTGACGGCGCCCGCCTGCAGCGCGGCCGGGTGATCGTGGTGTTCCAGCCGCATCTCTACAGCCGCACCGCCACTTTCGCCACGGAGTTCGGCGCCGCGTTGAGCTTGGCCGACGAGGTGGTCGTGCTCGACGTCTACGGCGCCCGTGAAGACCCGCTGCCCGGCGTCAACGGCGCGCTGGTCGCCCAGTCGGTGACCGAACCCGTGCACTACCAGCCGGATATGTCCAAGGTCGGCAAGCAGGTCGCCGGGCTCGCGGGCGACGGCGACGTCGTGATCACCATGGGCGCGGGCGATGTCACGATGCTCGGCAGCCAGATCCTCGACGGCCTGCGGGCCAGGCCGCAGCAGGGCGGCCGGTGAGATTGCCGATGCCCGCCGCGCGCGGGTGGCACGGCTACCGTCTCTGGACGGTGGTCGGGGTGGTCGTGGTGACCCTGCTGGTGGCACTGGCCTGGTTCACCCCGGCCCTGTCGGTGCGCACCGTGCGCATCGACGGCCTGTCGGCGGTGCCGGACGCCGAGGTGCGAGGCCGACTCGAAATTCCTGACGGCCGTTCGATGTTACGGATCGATACCACCGCGATCGCCCAGCGCGTGGCCGCGATCCCGAAGGTGCGCTCGGTCAGAGTGCAGCGTAAATTCCCCTCGACAGTGCTGGTCACGGTCGTGGAGCGAACCCCGGTGGTGTATTTCGAGGCCCCGGACGGCGCCCACCTGATCGACGCCGAGAGCGTCGAATTCGCGATCGAGCCCGAACAGCCCATCGGGGTGCCGAAACTGCTCACCGAGGGCTCGTTCACCGGGCCCGCGGCGGCCAGGGCGGCGGTCGATGTGCTGGTCACCCTGCCGCCCGCCCTGTCGGTGCAGGTGGGCGAGGTTGTCGCACGGTCGATTTCGGACGTCTCGCTGAGCCTTCGCGATGGCAGGAAGGTAGTGTGGGGCGGCACGGGCGACGGCGAGCGCAAAGCTGCCGTCGTGTTGCCGCTACTGACCCGTGAGGGGACCGTGTTCGACGTTTCGAGTCCGAATCTGGTCACGGTAAAGTGAGCGACATTCTTTGTGGCACAAGATTCTGGCTCTCATCTCGGCGCGCCTGCGCCGCGATCGCAGTGGCTGCGAATAGCGTTCCGCAGCAGTCGGATACTTGACATAACGCCAACCCTATGGTTGAGGTTGAGGGTTTAAGATCGAAGGAAGGCGAGAGCCCATGACGCCCCCGCACAACTACCTTGCAGTGATCAAGGTCGTCGGTATCGGCGGCGGCGGCGTGAACGCCGTCAACCGAATGATCGAACAAGGACTCAAGGGAGTCGAGTTCATCGCGGTCAATACCGACGCGCAAGCCCTGCTGATGAGCGATGCCGACGTCAAACTCGATGTCGGCCGCGAACTCACCCGAGGACTCGGAGCCGGAGCCGATCCGGAAGTCGGCCGCAAGGCCGCCGAGGACCACAAGGACGAGATCGAAGAGGTGCTCAAGGGCGCCGACATGGTCTTCGTCACGGCAGGCGAGGGAGGTGGCACCGGTACCGGTGGCGCCCCTGTCGTCGCCAGTATCGCCCGAAAATTGGGCGCCCTGACTATAGGGGTCGTCACCCGGCCGTTCTCTTTCGAGGGCAAGCGGCGCGGGAACCAGGCCGAAGTAGGGATCAACCTGCTTCGCGAGTCGTGCGACACCCTCATCGTCATTCCGAACGACCGGCTGCTGCAGCTGGGCGACGCGGCGGTGAGTCTGATGGACGCCTTCCGCTCCGCGGATGAGGTGCTGCTCAACGGTGTTCAGGGTATTACCGACCTGATCACCACCCCCGGTCTGATCAACGTCGACTTCGCCGACGTCAAGAGCGTGATGTCGGGTGCCGGATCGGCACTCATGGGCATCGGCTCGGCGCGTGGTGAGGGTCGTTCGGTGAAGGCGGCCGAGACGGCGATCAATTCGCCGCTGCTCGAAGCCTCCATGGATGGTGCGCACGGCGTGCTGCTCTCGATCGCGGGCGGTTCCGATCTCGGCCTGTTCGAGATCAACGAGGCGGCCTCGCTGGTGCAGGAGGCGGCCCACATCGAGGCCAACATCATCTTCGGTACGGTCATCGACGATTCGCTCGGCGACGAGGTGCGGGTCACCGTCATCGCCGCGGGCTTCGACGGTGGCGGCCCGTCTCGACGCAATACCGAGACCAGCGCGGTCACCACCAGCCGGACCGGGTCGAACCCGATCGGTTCGGGTCGCGCGGGCGAGATCGGCCAAGGACGTCCGTCCGAGGCGCCGTCGCGTCCCACCGAGCCCGCCACGGCCGGGGTGTCCAGTGGTCGGGCCGCGGCGCCGAACTACCGCGATACCGAGCGGTACCGGGAGTCGGAGCGTCAGCGGGTGACGGAGGCGGCCATGAACCGCGTCAACAACCCGGAAGTGCACGAAGGCGACGACGACGACGAGATCAACGTCCCGGACTTCATGCGTCGATAAGCATTCGCAGACACGAAAGCGCCCGAACTCCTGTCGAGTCCGGGCGCTTTCGCGTTGTGCGGGGGATCAGCCCTTGGCGCTGCCGAGGCAATAAGTGATCTTCGGATCGTTGACCACGAGCACCTGGTCGGCGTCTTCGCCACACAGCTGCTCGTCGACCTGACCGTCGACGCGGGTGACGACCTTGAAGCTGGCGTCGGAGGCGGTGCACGGCACGAACTTGTAGCCGGTCATCATGCCCTCGTTGTAACAGCTGCCCTCTTTGAAGTTCGGGGCGAGACAGAGGAACGCCACCGTGCCGCCGCTGCCGAAGGTCTCCTCGTAGGAGGTGTAGTCCTCGTGGCACTCGACCTTCTTGTCGTGGACCTGCACGACCTGGTAAACAGCGTTCTCGGCCGAGCAGGCGACCGGCTCGGTCTTGGAGTCGATGATCGACGCCGAGATCACGTTGATGCACTCACCGACCTTCGAGCGGGCGGTGTCGGACTTGCTCGCGTCCTTGGCCACCTCGGAGACCTTGTCGATGGCCGAGCAACCCGCGGCACCGAGTGCCGTGACCGCCAGCAGCGCGAGCGAGAACCGCGAAACCATGCCCTTGCCGGTGAACGTCATGCGAACCTTCTTTCTGCAGAACCTCACCGCGGACCCTTCGGCGGTGTAGGCCCCGATCACCCAACCTCACCCCGAGCCGCCGAGCATCCGGGAAACCACGGTAATTCCGGGTAGGTGGCACCGTTATGCTCTGATCCGGCCGTTCACGGCCGATTTCGCCAGTGAGCTACGGAGTGTCATGTTCGAACGCGCATTCGTCGGCCGCGCCGCCGAACTCGCCGCACTGACCACGACTTTCACCGGCCCCGACGCACCCTGGTTGCTGCTGGTCGACGGTCCGGCCGGAATCGGCAAGTCTCGCTTGATCGCCGAGTTCGTCGGCGCCGCCCGCTGTCGAGTGCTGATGGTCACCGGCACCGAAGACGCCAGGGCCCAACCGCGCTACCTCGCCGACGACATCGTCGAGCAGTTGGACGAGAGCCCGGTCGACGCCGACGAGGCACCGGCCGCACCGGAATTCGCCGCGCTGGACAGCAGTGAGATCGCGCCATCGGCGCCCGACGGTGCCGACTTGGCTCGCCGGGTGCGACGTGCGCTCGGCGCGAAGGAGACCCTGCTCGTCGTCGACGACCTCCAATGGTCGGACCTCGAATCGTTGCGGTTGCTGAACTTTCTGATTCGCAACCGCCCCGCCCGCGGATTCCGGCTGCTGCTCGCCTTCCGCGAAAATAGTTGCCCGCCGTCGATCGCCCGGTTGGTGCGGGCGCCGCGGGTGCGGACCGTGCAGGTGCGGGTTCCGCCGTTCACCGAAGCCGATGTCGACGGTCTGCTGCCGGGGGAGGATCCGCGTCGGCGGGCCAGACTGTTGAGTGCCTCCCATGGCAATCCGCTGTATCTGACGCTGCTCGCCGATCTACCCGACCGCGAATTGGACCGGGCGCTGCGCGGGGAGGAACCCGACCCCGCGTCGAACGACTTCGCGGCGCTGGATCGGACGATCCGCGCCGAACTGGCCCAGCTCCCGGAAACCGAGCGGCTGGTCGCGCAGGCCATCGCGGTGTGCGGGGTGCCACCCGATTTCGAACTACTGTGCGCGACAGCTGCTCTCCCGGAGTCCGTGGTGGTCGCGGCGGTGGACGGCCTGGTCGGGCGCGGCGTGGTCGGTGTGGGCGACGGCGCGGTGACGTTCGCCCATCCGCTGATCCGCACCGCCGCCTATCGCGTTTCCGGCCACGCATGGCGAGCGATGGCCCACCGCCGGGCCGCCCTCGCACTGCGGGCCCGCGACGCGTCGATGCCCTCGCGCGCACGCCATCTCGAGCACGCGCTCCTCGGCGCGGACGAGATCGCGGGCGCGGAACTGCGACTGGCCGCCGAGCAGGTGCTCGCCGACGCACCGGCGGCGAGCGCGCGCTGGCTCTCGGCCGCCGCGCGCGTCGCCCCCGCGACCGACGACCCACTCGCCGAAGCTCTGGCACTCGGCCGGGCCCAGTTGCTGTCCGGTGCGGCCGCGCAGGCCGGGGAGACCCTCGAACCGGCGGCGGCCACCGCGGGCAGGCACCAACTGGAGGCGCTGCTGCTGTCGGCCCGGTGCGCGCGCATGCTCGGCCGCGTAGATCAGGCACGAACACTGCTCGCCCACGGTGCGACACTGCCTCGCCGCCCCGGTGACGGACCGGTGCAACTGGAACTCGCGATCCTGGAAACGCAGGACCACCAGGACTCCGAAGGCCGAGCCCGCCTCACCGCCCTGTTCGACTCCGATGCCATCGACGACCCGGCCGTGCGCGCCGCCGCGACCGCCCTGCGCTGCCTCGGGCTGCTCGCCGACGCGCGAATCGTCGAGGCAGCGCAGCTCTACGACCCCTGCGACCGTGCCTTCGGCCGGCTCACCGACACCGCCCTGCGCGAAGTCGTCCACGCCGCTCCCGTGTTCGGCTGGTGCGCGTACTTCCTCGACCGCGACGCGAGCGGCCTCCGTCAGCTGGATCGCGCGATCGCGGTGAGCCGCCGCTTCGGCCGCACCTACGCCCTCGCCGAACTCCACACCGTCCGTGCCTACTGCCTGGCCAAACTCGGCCGCCTCACCGACGCCATCGCCGCCGCCGACGAAGCCACCGATGCCGCGACCACCTTCCACTACCCCGACCTGCTCTCTTTCGCCGGCGCACTGAAACTGCGCACCCTGCAACTGACCGCTGCGCCCGCAGCGGTCGCCGTCCAGTGGCACACCGTCGCCGCCCTCCCACGCCCCACCATGCGCTGGTGGCGACAAGTCGTGGAGACAACCCTCTCCGATACCGCCCCAGCCCTTCCCGGCCCGATGCCCCCCGAGGACCGCCAGGGTCCTCTCCACCCGACCCACCTCTCCCGAGCGGCCCACGCCGCGATTGTCACCGGCGATCTCTCGACCGCCGACGCCTTGATCACCCGAGCCGAAGCAGCCGCCGCGGCGACCGTCACCACCCACGGCGCCCGCCCTACACACATCCCCGACGCATCTGTCCCGATCGGTGACGCGATTGTGAACGCGGAGTCGCCACTGGCAGCGGACGAGCCCCCGAACACAGGCATCGAGCCGGAGCTCGTCTCCTGTATCACCGGTGACCCTGCTGCCCCCGATGGAGCGCCCCCGAGTCGGGCAGTCGACGGACTCGGCAGCCAAGTCGGCGCGGCAGCCTTGGCACGCGCCGACTATGCCGCGGCCATCGGCGATACCGCGGCAGCGGCCGCGGCCGCCGAGATGGCGATCGCGGCGTTCGCGCGCGCCGGGATGGTGGTGCACCGTGCGCAAGCCGAGTTGTTCGCCGGTGCGATCGCGGGCAGACGCGGTGATTTCGGCCAGGCGACCAGCCGATTCGCCGCCGCCCGTGCGACTTTCACCGAGACCGGCGCCATCCGCCTGCTCGACGAGGTGACGACCGCGCAGCGCAGGCTCGCAGGCGCCCAGCGAGTCGGCGCGCCGGCCGCCCTGACCAGGCGCGAGCGCGAGGTCGCCGAATTGGCCGCCCACGGCCACACGAACAAGGCCATCGCCGAGCACCTCTACCTCAGCCCCCGCACCGTCGAGGACCATCTCGGCCGGGTCCTGCGCAAACTGGGACTGACCGGCCGCGCGGGCATCGCACGCAGGCTCGGCGATCTCGACGGCGCCGATTCGTCCGCGTGATCGGCGGACTTCCTACCCGGGTTGACCGACGTCACGCCGGGCGCGGACCGCGCGACCTCACAACGGCACTACGCTCGAACACATGACTTCCGCACCTCCTACCGTGACCGTTCGCCGGGTGACCACCACCCGCACCGGTGGCTTCTCCGCCGCGCCCTACGACTCGTTCAACCTGGGTGACCACGTCGGTGACGATCCGGAAGCTGTGCGCCGCAACAGGGTTCGGCTGGCAGAAGGTATCGGCCTCACCCCTGATCGGTTGGTGTGGATGGAGCAGGTGCACGGGCGCACCGTCGAGATCGTCGACGGCCCCAGCGCCGAACCGGTACCGGTGACCGACGCACTGGTCACGACCGTGCCGGGACTGGCGCTGGTGGTGCTCACCGCCGATTGTGTGCCGATCCTGCTCTCCGACGACGAGGCGGGCGTCATCGCCGCCGTCCACGCGGGGCGCATCGGCGCCCGGATAGGCATCGTGCCGCGCGTGCTCGACGCGATGGTCTCGGTCGGCGCCCGCGTCGACCGCATCGGCGCCTTCCTCGGCCCCGCCGCCTCGGGCCGCCAATACGAAGTCCCCGCCGCCATGCGCGCCGACGTCGAAGCCCACCTACCCGGCAGCGCGACCACCACCGTCCGAAAGACCCCCGGTATCGACCTGCGGGCGGGTATCCGCCGACAGCTCACCGAGGCGGGTGTCAGCGGAATCGCGGTTGACCCACGCTGCACCATCGAGGACAAAACCCTGTTCAGCCACCGCCGGGGCGCACCCACCGGCCGCATCGCCGGTGTGATCTGGATGGACTCCGCCGCATGACCGAAACGGGACGCGCCGCGGAGCTCTCAGCTCGTCTCGACGGCTTGCTCGCCCGCATCGACGCCGCCGTCGAATCGGCGGGTCGTCCGCCGGGTTCGGTCAGCCTTCTCCCGGTGACGAAGTTCTTTCCCGCCACCGACGTCGCCATCCTGCACGCTCTCGGCCGACGCGAATTCGGCGAGTCCCGCGAGCAGGAAGCCTCCGCGAAGGTCGATCAGCTCGGCTACGACGACGTCGAATGGCACATGATCGGCCGTTTACAACGCAACAAGGCACGCGCGGTGGCGCGGTGGGCGCACACCGTGGCTTCGGTCGACAGCGAACGGCTGGCAAACGCTCTCGACCGTGCCGCGCAGGACGCACTGGCAGCCGGCGAGCGTATCGCGCCGCTGCGGGTGCTGCTGCAGGTGAGCTTGGACGCCGACCCCGGACGCGGGGGTGTCGCACCGGCCGATCTGCTCTCCCTGGCCGACCTGGTAGCGAAGGCGCCCGGCCTGCATCTGGCCGGTCTGATGGCGATTCCGCCCCTTGACGTCCCGAGTCATGTGTCGTTTGCGAATCTTGCGACATTGCACACTTCGCTGCTTGCGCAACACGCCGAGGCCACCGACCTTTCTGCAGGTATGTCGGGTGATTTGGAGATTGCGGTCGAACACGGTTCGACGTGTGTGCGTGTCGGAACCGCCTTGATGGGCGCCCGACCGATAACCTCGGCGTAGCAAAGAAACCTCACCAGTCACATTCGACACATACGATTGGGCTGAAGAGGCGCTGAGCAAGAACTTCAACACCCGGCCGCCACCGGGGCCGAAGGAAGGTCGACCAGATGAGTACCCTGCATAAGTTCAAGGCGTACTTCGGCATGGTTCCGCTCGATGAGTACGAAGACGACTACGTCGACGATCATGCCCCTCGCGGCGCGGAGGAGCGCGCGGGTCGCGTCCGCCCGCGCAGCTACGACCGTTATGCCGAAGACCGGTACGGCTCCGACCGTTTCGAGGACGAGGCCGACGACTTCCCACAGCCGGCGTACAAGTCGGCCTACCAGGCGCGTCGTGACGACTATGTCGCCGACACCTACGCCGACGATCGCTATGAGACGCCGCGTCGCCCCACCAGGATCGAAACGGCGCCGTCGTCGGGCCGGTCCTTCCGGGCAGGCGGCGTCGCACCCGGTATGCGCGGCTCCACTCGTGGTGCGCTCGCGGTCGATCCCGACGCCGAGGAGCGCAGGCTGGAGGAGCGCATGCGCCCCGAGCCCGCGCCCGCGCGGCGTCCTGGGATCTTCGAGGACGGAGGTCCCTTGTCCAAGATCACCACGCTGCGTCCACGCGACTACGGCGAGGCCAGGATCATCGGTGAACGGTTCCGTGAAGGGAATCCGGTCATCATGGACCTGGTCGACCTGAGCAATGCCGATGCCAAAAGGCTGGTCGATTTCGCGGCCGGACTCGCTTTCGCGCTGCGTGGTTCGTTCGACAAGGTAGCGACGAAGGTGTTCCTGCTCTCACCGGCCGACGTCGACGTATCAGCGGAAGAACGCCGCCGTATCGCCGAAAACGGCTTCTACAACCAGAAATAGACAACACACACCCGATGCCGAGATGGCCGCCCGCGCACTGCGCGGCGCGGCCATTTTGCACCCTGCCGATTTTGCGGCAGAGTGAAGCCGTGGCCCTGTTCGCGGTTCTGTACCTCGTGCTTTTCATCTTCTGGCTGTTGCTCATCAGTCGGGTGATCGTCGAGTTCATTCGCAGTTTCGCGCGCGACTGGCGCCCGACCGGTGTAGTGGTGATCGTCTTAGAGGTGATCTTCACTGTTACCGACCCTCCGGTGAAACTTCTGAGGCGGTTGATACCTCCTGTGAATCTTGGGGGGATTCGTCTCGATCTTTCGATAATGGTCCTGCTCTTCCTCGTCTTCATCCTGATGTCGATCGTGGGTAGGCTCGGGCAGCCCGTGACCTCCGTGTGACACAATGAAACGAGTAGACCGCTTGCTAGTTCTCCAAAAGACGCGTGAAGGGATCCTTCGATGCCGCTGACTCCTGCCGATGTGCACAACGTCGCGTTCAGCAAACCGCCGATCGGTAAGCGCGGCTACAACGAGGACGAGGTCGATGCCTTCCTTGATCTCGTCGAACAGGAGCTTTCGCGCCTGATCGAGGAGAACGCCGACTTGCGTCAGCGGGTCGCCGAACTCGACACCGAGCTGGCCGACGCCAAGAAGAACCGCGGACCTGCCCCGGTCAGCGCCGCCAAGGCGCCCGTGCAGCAGGTACCTCCCCCCGCGCCGGAACCTGTTCCGCAGCCGATCCCGGTCGCGCCGCCCGCCCCGATGCCCGTCGCGGCGCCGGTGCAGAACAACGGCCCGGACGCGAACATGCAGGCCGCGAAGGTGCTCACCCTGGCGCAGGAGATGGCGGACCGCCTCACCACCGACGCCAAGACCGAGGCCGAGGGACTGCTCTCGAATGCGCGAGCAAACTCCGAGCGACTGGTCGGCGACGCCCGCACCCGTTCGGAAGCGATGATCGCCGACGCGCGTCAGAAGTCCGACGCGATGCTCTCCGACGCGCAGAATCGCTCCGACACCCAGATCCGGCAGGCCAAGGACAAGGCCGAGGCGCTCACCGCCGACGCCGAGCGTCAGCACGCCGAGATCATGGCCACCATCACCCAGCAGCGCACGGTGCTGGAAAGCCGCATCGAGCAGCTCAAGACCTTCGAGCGCGAGTACCGCGTGCGCCTGAAGTCCTACCTGGAATCGCAGCTGGAAGAGCTCGAGAACCGTGGGTCGGCCGTGCCGGTCGACGGCGGCGAGTTCGCGGGCGACACCAACGGTTCGGCCAACAGTCTGGCTCCCGCTTCCTTCGCCAAGGGCGGCAAGTAAACTGGTTTCCGAGTCGCGCGGCGCAGCGCGTCGCGTGATTCGGGAATGCCCAGTTATCGTCGGGCTGCTCGGTTGGCTTGGGAGTCACCATGCTCGTCTTGACGCTTGTTCTTGCGGCGATCGGCTTCGCACTGCTCGTCGCGGCGCTCGCCACCGGTTCGGTGGTATGGGCGTGGGGGTGCATTCTGATCTGTGTTGTCGGTGCCGCGAGTTTGCTCGTGAGCGCGCTGACCAGCCGAAAACCCGAGAACGAACGGGTCCCACCCGGCCGACACGCCCGGCGGAACTGAACGGGCGCGGAATATCGACTGGACGCGCCCGGTTAGAATCGAACTACACATGGCGCCGATCCGGCTATCACCGGGGAGCCTTCGGAAGAACGGCGCGCAGCGCTCAGTAGAACCGAACGGGTGAGCCCGTCACAGCTCACACAACGAGAGGCTCGTGCCGCTCCCCGGTGAGGGACAGCGCGAGCAAACGGGGTGGTACCGCGGTACGGCGCACCGGCGCCGACATCGTCCCCGTGCCCACATTCCGCGCTCACGGCGCGGCGGCACGAGGAGCAATCCGCGATGGCGGACGAGACAACTACCGGTAGCGCATACCCCCGGGTCGATTTCGGCGCGGCTGCGGGCGCCACGTTCCCGGAGCTCGAAACCCAGGTGCTCGATTACTGGGCCCGCGACGACACCTTCCGCGCCAGCATCGACAACCGCGACGGTGAGGGTGAGTTCGTCTTCTACGACGGGCCCCCCTTCGCCAACGGCCTGCCGCACTACGGCCACCTGCTGACCGGCTACGTCAAGGACCTGATCCCGCGCTTCCAGACCATGCGCGGCAAGAAGGTCGACCGCCGCTTCGGCTGGGACACCCACGGCCTGCCCGCCGAGATCGAGGCCGAGAAGCAGCTCGGCATCACCGACAAGGCTCAGATCGACGAGATGGGGCTGGCCGAGTTCAACGCCGCCTGTAAGTCGTCGGTGCTGCGCTACACCGGTGAATGGCGCGACTACGTCACCCGCCAGGCCCGCTGGGTCGACTTCGACAACGACTACAAGACCCTCGACCTCGACTTCATGGAGTCGGTCATGTGGGCATTCAAGTCGCTGCACGAGAAGGGCCTGATCTACCAGGGCTTCCGCGTGCTGCCCTACAGCTGGTACGAGCAGACGCCGCTGTCGAACCAGGAGACCCGCCTCGACGACGCGTACAAGATGCGTCAGGACCCCGCGGTCACCGTCGACATGCGCCTGTCCGTCCCCGCCGAGCACCCCTTCGCCGCGCTGGACGGCGCGAACGCGCTGATCTGGACCACCACCCCGTGGACCCTCCCGTCCAACCTCGCGATCGCGGTGCACCCCGACGTGCGCTACGTGCACGTGCGCGGCGCCGACGACAAGCGCTATCTGCTCGCCGCCGAACGTCTGTCGCACTACAGCCGCGAACTGGGCGAGGAGCCGGAGGTGCTCGGCGAGTACGACGGCGCGGCGCTGGCCGACCTGTCCTATGCCCCGCCGTTCGACTTCTTCGTCGGCCACCCGAACTCGCACCGCGTGCTCACCGCCGACTACGTCACCACCGACTCCGGCACCGGAATCGTCCACCTCGCACCGGCTTTCGGTGAAGAGGACATGGACGTCGCCTCGGCCAACGGCATCGAGATCGTCCAGCCACTGGACCCGGCGGGCAAGTTCACCTCGATGGTGCCGCCGTACGAGGGCCTGATGGTGTTCGACGCCAACCCGGTGATCATCAAGGACCTCAAGGCGGCCGGAAAGCTGCTGCGGCACGAGACGATCGAGCACTCCTACCCGCACAGCTGGCGCTCCGGTCAGCCGCTGATCTACATGGCCGTGCCGTCGTGGTTCGTCGCGGTCACCAAGTTCCGCGACCGGATGGTCGAGCTCAACCAGCAGATCAGCTGGGTGCCCGAGCACATCCGCGACGGCCAGTTCGGCAAGTGGCTCGAAGGCGCGCGCGACTGGAACATCAGCCGAAACCGCTACTGGGGCAGCCCGATCCCGGTCTGGGTCTCCGACGATCCGGCCTACCCGCGCGTGGACGTCTACGGTTCGCTGGACCAGCTCGAAGCCGACTTCGGCGTGCGCCCCACCGACCTGCACCGTCCGCACATCGACGAGCTCACCCGGCCCAATCCCGATGACCCGACCGGGAACTCGACCATGCGCCGGGTGCCCGAGGTGCTCGACTGCTGGTTCGAATCGGGTTCGATGCCTTACGCCCAGGTGCACTACCCGTTCGAGAACAAGGAGTGGTTCGACAGTCACTTCCCCGGCGATTTCATCGTCGAATACAACGGGCAGACCCGTGGCTGGTTCTACACGCTGCACGTGCTCTCGACCGCGCTGTTCGACTCGCCGTCGTTCAAAACTGTGGCCGCGCACGGCATCGTGCTCGGCGACGACGGTCTGAAGATGTCGAAGTCGAAGGGCAACTACCCCGACGTCAACGAGGTCTTCGACCGCGACGGCTCCGACGCCATGCGCTGGTTCCTGATGAGCTCGCCGATCCTGCGTGGCGGCAATCTCATCGTCACCGAGCGCGGCATCCGCGAAGGCGTGAGCCACGCGATGCGACCGCTGTGGAACGCGTGGACGTTCCTGCAGCTCTACGCCTCCAAGCCCGGCGTATGGCGCACGGATTCGCCGAACGTGCTCGATCGCTACATCCTCGCCAAGCTCGCGGTCACCCGCGACGTGGTCACCGAGGCGCTGGAGGCCTACGACATCGCCGGTGCCGCCGACGAGTTGCGTGGGTTCGCCGACGCGCTCACCAATTGGTATGTGCGCCGGTCGCGTTCGCGGTTCTGGTCCGAGGACCGCGACGCGGTCGACACCCTGCACACGGTGCTGGAAGTGGTCACCCGCCTCGCGGCGCCGCTGCTGCCGCTCATCACCGAGGTCATCTGGCGTGGGCTCACCGGCGAGCGCTCGGTGCACCTCACCGACTGGCCGACCGAGACCGAGCTGCCGCACGATCCCGAACTCGTCGCCGCGATGGACGAGGTGCGGGTGGTCTGCTCCACCGTGCTGAGTCTGCGCAAGGCGCAGAACCTGCGGGTGCGGCTGCCCCTGGCCGAGGTCACCATCGCCGCGGCCGATGCCGAGCGGCTCGCGCCGTTCACCGAGCTGATCGCCGACGAGGTCAACGTCAAGAAGGTCGACCTGACCACCGACGTCTCCGCGCACGGCCGGTTCGAGCTGGTCGTCAACGCGCGCGCCGCGGGCCCGCGCATCGGCAAGCAGGTCCAGACGGTGATCAAGGCCGTCAAGGCGGGGGAGTGGAGCGAATCCGCCGACGGTGTCGTCACCGCCGCCGGAATCACCCTGCTGCCGGAGGAGTACACCCAGCGTCTGGTGGCCGCCGAACCCGAGTCCACCGCCGCCCTGCCCGGCAATGCCGGCCTGGTGGTGCTGAACTCGGTGGTCACCGAGGAGCTCGAGGCCGAGGGCTGGGCCCGCGACCTGATCCGCGACCTGCAGGAAACCCGCAAGTCGCAGGGTCTGGAGGTGTCCGACCGGATCAGTGTGGTCCTGGATGTGCCCGCCGAACGGGCGGAGTGGGCCGCGACCCACCGCGACCTGATCGCCGGGGAAATCCTCGCCACCGCACTGACCTTCGGTGACGCCGGTGCCGATGCCGCCGAGATCACGGGCGGTGTGAAGGTGTCGGTCGCGAAGGTCTAGTACTTCGAGACAGTGAAAGGGCGGGACCTGCTGGTCCCGCCCTTTTTCGCGTGAATTCGGTTACTCGACAACCAGTTCCACCGGGATATTGCCCCGAGTGGCGTTGGAGTAAGGGCACACCTGGTGGGTGGCCTCGATGAGCTGCTGCCCCTGCTCGTTGTGCAGGTGTTCCGGCAGTTCGACCCGCAGCACGACCGAGAGTCCGAACCGGCCGCCTTCCAGGGGGTTCAGGCCGACCTCGGCGGTCACCGAGGCGTCGTCGGCGTCGAGCTTCATCCGCTGGGCGACCAACTGCAGCGCACTGGCGAAACAGGCCGAATAGCCCGCCGCGAAGAGCTGCTCCGGGTTGGTGCCCGCGCCGTCGCCGCCCATCGCCTTGGGGCGGGCGAGCGTCAGATCGAGGACGCCGTCATCGGTGTAGGAACGGCCGTCGCGGCCGACCGAGGTTGCGACCGCGGTGTAGAGGGGTGCCATGTTGTCCTCCTAGACAGACTTGTCTGTTCGCTTGTGGACTTCAGAGTAGACAGATCTGTCTGGTATCGTCAAGAGGAAGCGCTGATTCCCGGAAAGGACACAGGTCAGGCGATGAGTGCGGCTCGTGAACGTCTACTCGACACGGCAACCCGGTTGTTCTATACCGAGGGTGTCCACACGGTGGGCATCGACCGGATCATCGCCGAGGCCGGCATCGCCAAGGCCACGTTCTATCGCCACTTCAAGACCAAAGAAGACCTGGTGGTCGCCTATTTGCAGCGCGAGTACGCCCGCCAGCGCGCCGCGCTGGAATCGGTGCAGGGCGAAGGCTTCGCCACCATCACCACCATCTTCGACACCCTCAGCGATATCAGCTGCGGCCCCGGCTTCCGTGGCTGCCCCTTTCTCAACGCCGCCGTCGAATTCCCCGACCCGCGACACCCGGTGCGTCGCGTCGTCGACGATTACCGCACCTGGTTTCGCGAACTGATGGCCGAACACCTCCGTGCGGGCGGCCACTCCGCCCCAGACGACGCGGCCCGCGCCCTGCTGCTCACCCGCGACGGCGTCACCATCAGCGGCGGTGTCGGTGACACCGATACGGTGCGCGCCGGTATCCGTGCGGCATTGACCCACATCGCCTGAGCGTTCTCGAAAATATGCTGGAAAGTTGCTGAAGTTGATGACATCGGCGAGCTCGTCCGGCACAATCGTGATGTTGCTGCTGATGCGCATGGAACCGCTGAGGCGACAGTGACTGCTCGTGACGATTGTCCTGTGGAAACGGTGCCGCGCCGGAGATGGTGACATCCCGGCGCGACACCGGATCAGTGGGTGGCTCACCCGAGGATCAGGCGATGCCGCCCGATAGCCGACCAGCCGGCAGCTCAGCTCCCGGCCGTGAGGAAGGGCGCGCACATGAAGCGAAAAATCCTGAGACGGTTGGCCCTGGGCTTCGTCGCCACCGTCACCACGACAGCAGCTCTCGCCGGTCCCGCCTTTTCGCAGCCGGGTAGCGCGTCGGGTTCGGGAGGGTCGGGCTCGGGCTCGTCGGGATCATCGTCGGGGAGTTCCAGTGGCTCCGGCATGATTCCGTTTCCCAGCGCCACCGGTATCGGCGCACTCACCGCCGCCATGACCCAGCTCGGCAAACCCTACGAGTGGGGCGCCATGGGTCCGCACTCCTGGGACTGCTCGGCGCTGGTCCAGTGGGCGTTCCGGCAGGTCGGTGTCACCCTGCCGCGTACCACCTGGGAGCAGGCGAAGGTCGGCCTTCCGGTGACCTTCGGCGGGCTGGCACCCGGCGACGTCGTCATCCTCAACGGCGACGGCTCCCATGTCGGCATCTACGCGGGCATGGGCCAGCTCCTCGACGCCCACGACTGGGGTGTCCCGGTCGGCCTGCACCCGCTGCGCGAATTCGATATCTTCGCGATTCGCCGGTTCTAGTTCTCGTCCACCAGCTGACGCAACAACGGGCCGTATTCGGGATGGGCCAGGGCCGAAGCGAACTGGGCCACCAGGTAGTCGGCCGGGTTGCCGGTGTCGTACCAGCGGCCCTGGATCACCTGGCCGTACACCGCGTGCTCGGCGGCGTAGTTGTTGATCGCGTCGGTGAGGTACACCTCGCCGGTCTGATGGGTGTACCAGTTCTCGGTCTGGATGCGCAGCTCGTCGATGATGCCCGGCGTCACGACATACCCACCGATCGCCGCGAAGGCCGACGGCGCGTCTTCGGGCTTGGGCTTCTCCATCAGGCCGGAGATGCGCAGCAGTCCGTCGTCGAGGTCCTCGCGCACCACCGGCACGCCGTAGCGTTGCGACTCACCCGGCGACATCGGCAGCAGGGCCAACACCGGGCACCCCGTCGATTCGTAGGCGGTGATCAGCTGCTGGGCGCGCGGTACCTCGGCGACGAACACGTCGTCGGGCCACAACACCAGCATCGGTTCGTCGCCGAGGTGGCGCGCCGCGTTGAGCACCGGCGTGCCGTTGCCGTACGGGCCGTGCTGGTCGAGGTAGGTGATGTGACCCTCGCGGGAGAGCTCGCCCACCTCCTCCACGGCATCGGCGTAGGCGGACTTGCCGTCGGCGCGCAGCTGCGCCACCAGCGCCGGATTCGGCCGGAAGTGATCCTGGATCAGCGACTTGCCGCTGCTCACGACGATGGTGATGTCGGTGATCCCGGAGGCCACCAGCTCACGCACCGTGTGCTCGATAACCGGTTTGTCCCCGACCGGCAGCATCTCCTTCGGCGTCGCTTTGGTCAGCGGAAGCAGCCGGGAGCCGATTCCCGCCGCCGGAATGACAGCCTTGCGGATCTTCATCTCCCGATCATCACATATTCGGCTGTGTCATCTGTGTGCGACGGCTGGCAATGTGCTCGAGGAATTTGTCGGTCGCCCGGCGTAGATTGCGCCTCGTGAGCATCCACACCCCTGCCGCCGGGGCTCCGGCCAGGCCCGATGCGGCGGTCACCGCCCGTCGCTGGGTGCTGCACATCGATATGGACGCCTTCTTCGCCTCGGTAGAACAATTGACCAGACCCACCCTGCGCGGTCGCCCGGTCCTCGTCGGCGGGGCGACTCAGCGCGGTGTCGTCGCGGGGGCCAGCTACGAGGCCCGGGTCTACGGCGCGCGCTCGGCCATGCCGATGCATCAGGCCCGGCGTCTGATCGGCGTGTCGGCGGTGGTCGTGCCGCCGCGTGGCGCGCTGTACTCGGTGCTGAGCGCGCGGGTGTTCGACGCGTTGCGCAGCTGTGTTCCAGTGCTCGAGACGCTGTCGTTCGACGAGGCCTTCGCCGAACCGGCCGAGTTGGCGGGCGCGAGTGTCGCGCAGGTCGAGGACTACTGCGCGATGCTGCGCGCTCTGGTGCGGGCGCAGACCGGGCTCACCGCCTCGATCGGCGCGGCGACCGGGAAACAACTCGCCAAGATCGGCTCCGGCCTGGCCAAACCCGATGGCATGCGGGTCATTTCACCCTCGGAACAGGGCGAGCTGCTCGCCGCGCTGCCGGTGCGCAAACTGTGGGGGATCGGTCCGGTGGCCGAGGCGAGGCTGCGCAGCCTCGGCATCGAGACGGTCGGCGCGTTCGCCGCGCTGCCGGAGTCGGAGGCCGTCTCCACCCTCGGTGGCAGCATGGGCGCCGCCCTGCACCGGCTCGCGCGCGGGATCGACGACCGCCCGGTCACCGAACGCGCCGAGGCCAAGCAGATCAGCGCCGAGAACACCTACGAGCGCGACATCGTCACCATGGCCGACCTGCGCGCCGCCGTCACGGCGATGGCCGCGTCGGCGCATCGCAGGCTCGAACGCGACGGCCGCGCCGCCCGCACCGTGGTCCTCAAACTCAAGAAGTCGGATATGGGCATCGTGACCAGGTCGTTCACCCTGCCCTACGCCACCGCCGACCTGACCACCCTGACCGCGGCCGCGCAACGCTCGGCGATCGATCCCGCCGAGCTCGGCCCGATCCGCCTCGTCGGCGTCGGTTACGGCGGACTGTCGCTGGTGCGCCAGGAATCGCTGTTCCCCGAACTGGATCAGGCGGTACCCGCCGATGTCGGCACCGCCGAGGACCCGCCACCACCGTCGCCGGAGGACCAGTCGAATCTGCCTGTGGGACTGTGGTTTCCGGGGATGGATGTGAATCATCCGGAATTCGGGCACGGCTGGGTGCAGGGTGCGGGGTACGGCGTGGTGACCGTGCGTTTCGAGACCAGTTCGACAGGCCCCGGCGCGGCGCGTACCTTTCCAGCCGACGACACGGGGCTGACACGGGCCGATCCGCTCGCCAGTCTCACGTGAGCGAGTAGCCTCGGCTACCGCGATGGAACAACTCCCACCTCGAACGCAAAGGACGAGCAGTTGAAGCTTCGTACGACCGGACGTGTAGCGATCGCCGGACTGGCCGTGGTCGCCGCCCTCGGCCTGAGCGCGTGCAGCGACGACAAGGGTGACAAGCCCGCCGCCAAGGTCACCAGCAGCGCGAAGGCTTCGGCCTCGGCGGCAGCGAACCTGCCCCCCGTGCCGACCGTGGAGCAGCTCAACGAGCAGCTCACCACCGCGTTGGATCCGGCGGTCCCCAACGATCAGAAGCTGGACTTCGTCCAGGGTGGCGAGGCCGATCCCGAGCTGCCGAACCGCTTGGCCCAGGCTGCCTCGGACGCCAGTGTTCAGGTGCAGGTCACCGAGGTGACCTCCTTCGGTGACAGCGTCAACGCCAAGGCCAACTTCACCGTGAACGGTCAGACCAATGTCGTCGACGTGCCGTTCGTGGCCGAGGACGGCAAGTGGAAGGTCCAGAAGTCGTGGGCCTGCGGCATGATGACCAACCTGGGTCAGACCTCGGTCGCCTGCCCCTGATCTTCCGCGCTCGGCCCCGTTCGGATGTTTCCGAACGGGGCTTTTACGTGTGAGTCGAGACGGTGTTTCGCCTGCTGTCGGTGGCGCGGCTACTATCGGGCCCCGTGGTAGAGACGATCGTGCGGCAGGGGCATCCGCCCAAGGATGTTTCGGGGCCCGCGCGACGTGCTCGCCCGGGGTGGGCGCGCATCGTCGCGATCGTCGCGGGGCTGATCGGCATTCTCAGTGCCGCGGTGATCCCGTTCCTGCCCGTGCGGGTCGACGCCGCGACGGTGTCGTGGCCCCAGCAGGGCTCGCCCGCCGCGGTCGAATCCCCGCTCGTCGCCTACGCGCCCGCCGCGCTGTCGGCGACGGTGCCGTGTGCCGCGTTGAGTTCGCTGGCCGGAACCGGCGGTGTCGCTGTCTCCACCGTGCCGCGTCAGTCGGCCGACATGGAGAAGTACGGCTTCGTCGTGAAGGTGGTCGCCGATACCGCCGAACGCCCCGGCCGCGTAGACGTGGTCTCCCGCTCGACCCTGGTGTGGACGGCCCCGCTCGCCGACGTGCTGGACCGATCCTGCGCGCTGACTATCGCGATCACTCCGCAGGAATCCACGGTCACCACAACAGGTCTCGGTGACGGCGCCGCCGTGGCCGCCGATCTGCGTCCGCAGGTCGTGGGCGTGTTCAGCGAGCTGACCGGCGCCGCCCCCGCGGACCTCGCGGTGCGTATCGACGTCGACGCCCGCTACACGTCGTCCCCGACCTGGCTCAAGCTGGCCGCGATCGTGCTGTGCCTGCTGGCAACGGCCGTGTCCCTGTTCGCCCTGCACCGCCTCGACGCCCTCGACGGCCGCTCCGCGCGCCGATTCCTGCCGCAACGCTGGTGGCGGCTGCGCCCGGTCGACTGGCTGGTGTTCTCGGTACTGGTCGTCTGGCATTTCATCGGCGCCAACACCTCCGACGACGGTTACATCCTCGGCATGGCGAGGGGTGCGCGCAGTTCGGGCAACATGTCCAACTACTACCGCTGGTTCAGTGTCGACGAGGGCCCGTTCTACACCCCCTACGTCGACATCATCGGTTGGCTCACCCACATCTCCGCGGTCAGCCCGCTGGTTCGGCTGCCCGCTCTCGGCGCGGGCGTGCTCACCTGGTGGCTGATCAGCCGCGAAGTGCTGCCGCGCCTCGGCGTGGCCGTGCGCCGCGAACGCGTCGCCACCTGGACCGCGGCCTTTGTCTTCCTCGCCTTCTGGCTGCCCTACAACAATGGTCTGCGCGCGGAATTCGTTGTCGCGCTGGGCGTTCTGGTCACCTGGGTCTCGGTCGAACGAGCGATCGCGACCCGGCGGCTCGTGCCGTTCGCCGTCGCGGTGATCGTGGCCGCGTTCACCCTCACGGGCGCACCCTCTGGCCTGATCTGCCTCGGCGCGCTGGTGGCCGGTGCACGCGTGGTCACCGCGATCATCGTGCGCCGGTCGAAGTCGGTGGGCTATGCGGCGCAGTTGCTGCCGATCCTGGCCGCGGGCGCGGTGGTGCTCACCGTCGTCTTCGCGGACCGGACCTTCGCCGGTGTGCGGGAGATGTTCGCCGTGCACAGCGTGATCGGGCCGGGGGAATCCTGGTTCTTCGAATTCCTGCGCTACCAGTATCTGCTCCAGCTCAACGCCGATGGCTGGCTGACCAGGCGATTCGGTGTCTTCGTGATGCTGATCGGCCTGATCGTCTGCACCGCGGTCATGCTGCGGCGCGGCGGCCACATCCCCGGCACCGCGGTCGGCCCGGTCCGGCGCATGCTCGGCATCACCCTCGCCGCCATGGTGCTGATGATGTTCTCGCCGACGAAGTGGACCCACCAGTTCGGCGTGTTCGCGGGCCTGGCCACCTGCGTCGCCGCGGTCACGGCGGTCGCGGTGAGTTCGGACGTGCTGCGGCCGTTGCGCAATCGCGCGCTGTTCGCCGCGGGCCTCTTCTTCACCCTCGCCATGACCTGGGTCGGTGCCAACGGGTACTGGTACGTCTCCTCGTGGGGCATCCCCTGGTGGGACAAGCCGCCGACCGTCGCAGGCTACGGCGTCTCGACTGTGTTCGTCGGCCTGACCCTGCTGGCGCTCGCGGTGGCGGCGTGGTTCCACGTCCACCCGAATCCGAACCCGAAGGCCGAGGTGGGCCGGTTCGCCGGGACGCCCGTCCTCGCTGTCGCCGCCGCGATGATGGTGCTGTTCGAAGTGGCCTCCTTCGCCAAGGCCACCGTCTCCCAGTACCCCGCGTACTCCCTCGCCGGCGCCAACCTCTCCGCGGCCTTCGCCGGCGGGTGTGGGATGGCCGACGAGGTTCTCGTCGAAACCGACCCGAACGCCTCGATGCTCGCGCCGCTGTCCGGTGACCTGACCACCACGATGAACGGCACCGACTCGACCGGCTTCCGGGCCGACGGCGTCGCGCCGGTGCTCACCTCAGACGAGGTGGAATCGACCACCGGCCAAGCGAATTCGGTGTCCGACGATCCCGACAAGCTGCGGGACGCCTCGACCTCGGCGGGTTCGGAATCGCGGCAGGGCTCGTTGCAGCTGCCGTTCGGTCTCGACCCCGCGACCACCCCCGTCCTCGGTAGCTACCGCTCCGGCGCCCAGGAACCCGCCGCGCTGACAACGGGCTGGTTCCGCCTGCCGGACGGCCCGCGCGGCCCGCTGCTGGCGATGTCGGTGGCAGGCCGGATCCGTTCGGTCGACGCCGACGGCATCGTCCACCCCGGCCAGGAACTGGCCGTCGAGTACGGCACCGCCGCGGCCGACGGCACCGTCACCGTGACCGGCCAGATCGCGCCGACCGATATCGGCCCCGCGCCGATGTGGCGCAACTTGCGGGTCCCGATGGATCAGCTGCCCTCGGACACGAGCGTCGTCCGCCTGGTCGCCGCCGACAAGGATCTCGGCGCCGACCAGTGGCTGGCGCTCACCCCGCCGCGCATGCCGCAGACCACCACGCTCAGCGCGGTCGTCGGCCGCTCCGCCCCGGTCCTGCTGGATTGGGCTGTGGGACTGCACTTCCCGTGCCAGAACCAGATGCCCACCTACAACGGCATCGCCGAACTCCCCGAATACCGCATCCTGCCCGACCGCAACGGCGCCACCATCACCAACCTGTGGCAGGGCCACGACGGTGGTGGCCCGCTCGGCTGGACCCAGCTCCTGTTCACCGCCCGTACCCTGCCGACGTACCTGAACAACGACTGGGACAGGGACTGGGGCTCTCTCGAGCAGTACCTGCCCCTCGACACCACCGCCGGCCCCGCGAAGGTCAGCGTCGACTCCGAGAACCGTTGGGGCACCTGGACCCCCGGTCCGGTCATCACCGCCTGGTAGGCGGTGGCTGTGGTGATCGGCTGCCCCGCGTCAGCGGGAGTTGGTGGCGATCCGCAGGGCCAGATCGGGAAGGTCGGCGCCGGTGAGGCCGGGGTACCCGTGGAGGAGGCCGCGCCAGCGGGCGGGGACGGCCGAGGCGCCCCAGCGGGCGCCGAGGAGGCCGCCCGCGATGGCCGCGGTGGTGTCGGTGTCGTTTCCGGCGCGGACACACATCTCCAAGGCGAGCGGAAGGTGTTCGGGCGTCGACTGGTCGGTGCTCGTGATCGCCCACCACGCGGTCTGGAGGGCGTGCACGACCCAGCCGTTGTTCGGGAAGTCGGCGGGCGTGCCCTTCTCCGCTTCGTCGAGACGGTCGGTCCAGTACGCGGATTGTGGTGAGCCGCTGACATATTCGCGAACTCCGTCGAAATCGGCGTTCAGCACCGCGTGCCGGATCGCGTAGGTCCACAGCTTGCATGCCTCGACGGCGTTCTCGTCGTGGTGCGTGAGCAACCCGACCCGGCCCGCTGCCGCGATGCATGCCGCGGCGTCGTCGAGATAGGCCAGCGCGACCGGCGCGGTCCGCATCAGCGAGCCGTTTCCGCCGGTTCGGCCGGTGAGCGACATCGCCACGGCCTGCATGTCCAGCGCGGAGGAAGGCCTGGCGGACAGCACGTTTCGCGTCTGGTTCCCGATGTCCGGCGGCTTCGAGTCGTACCAGGAGACGAACCCGGCCGCGACCGCGTCGAGATCGATTCCCGGCCCACTGGACGCGGCTACCGCCACGGCGACGGCCATCGACGTATCGTCGGTCCACTCGCCCGGCGCCCAGTCGAATACCCCGCCGCCGATCATGTCGATCACCGTGTCCGGCCCCGGATGAGTGAACTCGTAGCCCGCCCCCAGCGCATCACCGGCGGCGGTACCGACCAGCACGCCGGCGACCCGATCCGAGTACCCCGCATCGTGCACAGAATCCACCCCTCTCGGGTGTGTCCGCTATCCGATTGTCCGCTTGACAAGCCTACCGGTCGGCTTGTGATCCACCGGCGATTCACGCCGGGGTGACACCGAATCGAGCTTCCGGTGTGACACCGAATCGGGCTAGTGCGTGGTCGCGTCCGCCGTCTCGGTCACCGAGAGCTGCCTGGTGCGGCGCGCCCGCAGCAGGGCGTCGGTGGTGAACACCGCCAGCGCCGTCCAGATCAAGGCGAATCCGGCCCAACGGGAGGCGGGCATGGGTTCGTGCATGACCGCCACGCCCCAGGCCATCTGCAGGGCGGGGGTGAGGTATTGCAGGATGCCCATGGTCGAGAGCGGGACCCGCTTGGCCGCGACGGCGAACAGTAGCAGCGG
The DNA here is from genome assembly GCF_001613085.1 of Nocardia salmonicida NBRC 13393. Taxonomy (GTDB): domain Bacteria; phylum Actinomycetota; class Actinomycetes; order Mycobacteriales; family Mycobacteriaceae; genus Nocardia; species Nocardia salmonicida. The sequence goes on along the minus strand of NZ_BDBR01000031.1, from coordinate 12,143 downwards.
TAGCAGCGTGACCGGCCCGGTGGCCAGCATGAGACCGAAATGAGCAGGGCTGGAGGTCATCTCACTGCGGCCGGTGGCCATCAGGACGATCAGAAAGGCCAGCGCGAAAGGAACGGCGACAATGCCCTCGGCCGCGATCCCGGGCAGCGCGTCGAGCCGGATCACCTTCTTCACCAGCCCGTAGGTGGCGAACGAGCAGGCCAGAATCAGCGCGATCACCGGCGGTCTGCCGTAGTCGACGGTCAGCACCACCACCGCCAGCGCGCCCAGCCCCAACGCCACCCACTGCGCCCGGGTGAGTCGTTCCCGGAACAGCAACACGCCGATGGCGACGGTGACCAGCGGATTGATGAAGTAACCGAGCGCGCATTCCACGATGTGCCCGGTGGTGACGCCGAAGACGTACACGCCCCAGTTCAGCGACAACGCCGCCGACGCCGCGGCCGCCAGACGCCAGGTCCTGGCATCGATCCCGCGCAAGTTCCCCAGTCGCCCTGTCAGCGTGAGCACGAGCAGCACCACGACCAGCGTCCAGACGATCCGCTGCGCCACCACTTCGGCAGGTGAGGCGAACGACAGCAGCCCGAAGAAGGCGGCGAACGAACCCCAGATGAGGTAGGCCCCCGCACCGAAAATCACGCCGGGCGGGGAGGAGCTGCGCTGCATTCATCCCATGTTACGACCGGCTAATCTGGCGAGCATGTCCATATCCGTGCAGGAACCCGCGGCCGCCGGGCTCACCGCAGCACAGGTCGATGAGCGTCGCCGCGACGGGCGCACCAACGACGTCCCGGCCAGGGCGAGTCGTTCGGTCGCCGAGATCGTTCGCGCGAATGTCTTCACCCGTATCAATGCCATTCTCGGTGTGCTGTTCCTGCTCGTACTCTCGACGGGCTCGATCATCGACGGCATGTTCGGGCTGCTCATCGTGGCCAACAGCGCGGTCGGCATCATCCAGGAGGTCAGGGCCAAGCGCACCCTGGACGAGCTGGCGATCGTCAGCCAGGCCAAGCCGACCGTGCGCCGCGACGGCCTCGCTCAGCAGGTCGCGCCCGGCGAGGTGGTCCTGGACGATCTGATCGAGCTCGGCCCCGGCGATCAGATCGTGGTCGACGGCGAGGTCGAAGAGGCCGCCGCGCTCGAGATCGACGAGTCGCTGCTGACCGGTGAGGCCGACCCGATCCACAAGGGCGTCGGCGCGCCGGTGATGTCGGGCAGCTTCGTGGTGTCGGGTTCGGGCGCCTACCGCGCGACCAAGGTCGGCAAGGACGCCTACGCCGCGCAATTGGCGGAGGAAGCCAGCAAGTTCACGCTGGTGCACTCCGAATTGCGTTCGGGTATCGACAAAATCCTGAAATTCATCACCTACCTGCTCATTCCGGCCGGTCTGCTCAGCATCTACAACCAGCTGGTCTCCAGCGGGGAATCGTGGCGACCCGCCGTGACCGGGATGGTCGCCGCGCTGGTGCCGATGGTTCCCGAGGGCCTGGTCCTGATGACCTCGATCGCCTTCGCGGTCGGTGTGGTGCGTCTGGGCAAACGCAAGTGCCTGGTCCAGGAACTGCCCGCGATCGAGGGCCTGGCCCGCGTCGACATGGTGTGCGCGGACAAGACCGGCACCCTCACCGAGAACGGCATGCGACTGGCTCAGGTCGAACCGCTCGGCGCGTTCGACGAGGCACAGGTGAAGACCGCACTGGCCGCACTCGCCGGCGACGACCCGCGCCCCAATGCCAGCGTGCAGGCCATCGCCGAGGCGCTGCCCGACTCGCCCGGCTGGGCGCAGACCGCCATCGCGCCGTTCTCCTCGGCCAAGAAGTGGAGCGGCATTTCCTATGGCGCCCAGGGGGATTGGCTGCTCGGCGCCGCCGACGTGCTGCTCGATTCCGGCTCCGCCGATGCGGCCCATGCCGAGGAGCTCGGCTCGTCGGGTCTGCGTGTGCTGCTGCTGGCACGCAGCGACCGCCCGGTCGACGCCGACGACGCGCCCGGCCGGGTCGAGCCCGCCGCCCTGGTGGTGCTCGAGCAGAAGGTGCGGCCGGACGCCAAGGAGACCCTGGAATACTTTGCGAGCCAGCAGGTCTCGATCAAGGTGATCTCCGGCGACAACGCCGTGTCCGTCGGCGCGGTCGCCTCCTCGCTCGACCTGCCCGGCGGTGACCACGCCGTCGACGCGCGCACCCTGCCCGACGATCCGGCCGCGCTCGCCGACATCCTCGACCACGAAACCACCTTCGGCCGGGTCCGTCCCGACCAGAAACGCGCCATGGTCGGCGCCTTGCAGTCGCGTGGGCACACCGTCGCCATGACCGGTGACGGCGTCAACGACGTGCTGGCGCTCAAGGATGCCGATATCGGCGTCGCGATGGGCGCGGGTAGCCCGGCCACGCGCGCGGTGGCGCAGATCGTGTTGCTGGACAACAAGTTCGCGACCCTGCCGTACGTAGTGGGGGAGGGCCGCCGGGTGATCGGCAATATCGAGCGCGTCTCGAACCTGTTCCTCACCAAGACCGTGTACTCGGTGCTGCTGGCCTTCCTCGTCGGCATCGCGGGCGTCGGTTCGCAGATCTTCGGCTACGACCCCATCGGGTATCCGTTCCTGCCGCGCCACGTCACCATCGCGGCCTGGTTCACCATCGGCATCCCGGCGTTCGTGCTCTCGCTGGCGCCCAACAACGAGCGCGCCCGCACCGGCTTCGTCGGTCGGGTGATGCGCCTGGCCGTGCCGTCGGGCGTGGTGATCGGCGTCGCGACGTTCGTGTCCTACCTCATCGCCTACGCCGGACCGGAAGCCTCGGAGACGCAGAAGGTGCAGGCGGGCACCACCGCGCTGATCACGCTGATCATGATCGCGGTGTGGGTGCTCGTGCTGGTGGCGCGGCCGTATGTGTGGTGGAAGGTCGTGCTGATCGCGGTCTCCGTACTCGCCTACGTCGCGCTGTTCACCATCCCGTTCACCCGCGAGTTCTTCAAACTCGACCCGTCCAATCCGCGGCTGACGCTGGCCGCGGTGGTGTGCGGTGCGATCGGCATCGTGCTGGTCGAGCTGGCATGGTGGGTGCAGGCCCGGCGCTCCGGCGGCGCGGGCAAGCTCTTTCCTCCGGTGGGCGCGCAGGGGGCGTGAGGAGTAGCTGACCCTGCCGTAACCGATTCCAGAACCCTTGTGCCGGACCGACATTCGGTGTTGGAGTACCTTTGCCGGTTATGGAGGTAACGCTGTCGCGCCGTCTCGGGACCACCCGGTGACCCCCGACGAACTGGACGATCTTTTTTCCGATCTCATCGTGGCTGTCGACCGGCTCGATGCCGGTGCGCTCGAAGTGATGGCGGATGCCTACGACCAGGCCGGCGATGTGGACCGGGCACGCACGCTGTGGGAGCTGGCCGATTCACGCCGTGCCGGCGATCGGCCGTAGGTGGCCGACCGGAGTGCTACTCGGTCGGAACCGGGCCGTCGTCGGGGTTCGGGGTGACGGTATCGGTGCTGCCCGGCAGCAACGGGCTCACCGCGAACCGGCCCGCTACGGCGTCGGCCGGTAGCGCCTGCACCGCCCGAACTCCGGATCGTGTTGCGAGGTCACGTAATTGGGGCAGCGTGCCGCGCACGACGACGCCCGCCGTGCACGCGCAGCCCGCGCGCAGGCGCGACTCGGTGAGATGGGCGATCTCGGCGCTGCGCTGATCGCGGAACTGTTGTGCCGCGACCAGACCCGCTGCCGCCTCGCCGGATTTCACCGCGGGCTCGTCGCCGGCCGCAGTGGCGACCGTGATCACCGGTGTCTGCACCCGATCGACCGGCACGTGCTGGATCACCCCGGAGATCCGCAACCCTTCGGCCGTAGCCGGAATCTGTTGGGGCGTCAGGTATTCGGAGAACGACACCAGCGCCCAGTGCTGGTCGGCGTCGTCACCGCCGAGCGAGGCCCGCGCGTCGTCGAGGTAGTGCTGAACCTGCTCGCCGGGTGCGGGTCCGAGCCGGTCGGTCGCCACCGCCGACGCGGGCGGCGGCTCGCGGAACGCGACGACCAGCAGGATCACCGCACCGATCGTCGCGATCCCGTAGATGACGGCATTGCGTAGGGAGTGTCGTCGGTCGTCCGAATCGCCGTCGTCGGCCTGTGATCCCGGCTCGGCGGGCATGTTCCCGAGCGTTTCCGAGGAGGTGGGTGCGCTGTCGTCCACCGGTGCTCCCGCTGGTTCGGCGGGCGGTTCCCCGCGGTCGTCCGGCGCCGTGTCCGGCGCCGGTTCGGACGACCGCGGGTCGTCAGGCATTGCGTAATACGTCCAGGGCGCCCGCTAGGTCGGCGGGGTACTCGCTGGTGATCTCGAGCCAGCGCCCGTCAGCGGGATGATGGAAGCCGAGCTGACGCGCGTGCAGCCACTGCCGTTCCAGGCCGAGGCGTTTGGCCAGCGTCGGGTCGGCGCCGTAGGTGAGGTCACCCGCGCAGGGGTGGCGCACCGCCGAGAAGTGCACCCGGATCTGGTGCGTGCGGCCGGTTTCGAGGTGGACGTCGAGCAGACTGGCCGCCTGGAACGCCTCGATGGTGTCGTAATGGGTGACACTCGGCCTGCCGTCGCCGGTCACCGCGAACTTCCAGGCATTACCGCGCGCGCGCCCGATCGGCGCGTCGATGGTGCCGCTGCTCGGATCGGGGTGTCCCTGCACGAGTGCATGGTATTGCTTGTCGACCGTGCGTTCCTTGAAGGCGCGCTTGAGCATCGTGTACGCGTGTTCGGATTGTGCCACCACCATCACACCGGAGGTGCCCACGTCGAGCCGGTGCACGATGCCCTGTCGTTCGTGCGCGCCCGAGGTGGAGATGCGATAACCCATCGCCGCCAGGCCGCCGACCACGGTCGGTCCGGTCCAGCCGACACCGGAGTGCGCGGCGACGCCGATCGGCTTGTCCACGGCGACGATGTCGTCGTCGGCGTAGAGAATGTTCATCCCGTCGACCGGGGCGGCCTCGACCGTCAGTTCGCGCTTGGGTTCGGGGAAGATCACTTCCAGCCACGCGCCCGCGGTGAGCCGGTCGGACTTACCCGCGGCGACCCCGTCGATCTGCACCGAGCCGTCCTCGGTCAGCGCCACGACCGCGGTCCGCGAGAGGCCGAGCAGGCGGGCGAGCCCCGCGTCCACCCGCATCCCGTCGAGTCCATCGGGGACGGGCATTGTTCTGGTTTCTCTCATACGGTCTCCTCGGTGTGTTTGCGACCGCTGCGGGTGCCGTCCGGTTCGAAACCGAACACGGTGAGCGCGACCAGCAGGATCGCCCCGCACACGATGGCCGAGTCGGCGACGTTGAAGACCGGCCACCAGCCGACGGCGACGAAGTCGACCACATGGCCCTGCAGCGGGCCTGGGTATCGGAAGATCCGGTCGACCAGGTTGCCCAGCGCCCCACCCAGCACCATGCCGAGGCCGATGGCCCACCACAGCGAACGCAGGGTGCGCCCGATCCGGATCACGCCGATCACCACCGCGGCGGCGATCAGGGTGAGCAGCCAGGTCATGCCGGTCGCCATCGAGAACGCCGCGCCCGGGTTGCGCACCAGGGTGAACCGCGCGAAATCGCCGATGATCGGCACCGATTCGCCCGGGTCGATGAAGGCGACCGCGAGGCATTTGGTCAGCAGGTCGAGCCCGAACAGGACGACGGCGATGATCAGCAGCGTCGTCAAACGGCGGCGACCAGCGGGTTTCGCCGTCTCGGCGGCCTCTGGTGTGGCAGCGGCCGAGGGGGTGGCTGAGTCGTCGCCGGTCTCGGGGACGGCAGCGTTGTCGGTGGGCCGGTCTTCACTCACGCGTCCATCATTCCCTAGTGGTGATCTGGCCTGCGCCGCGGTGCCGAGGAGTCCCAGGTGTTACTCAGGAAGCGGTCGTACCCTGATGGCTGTGACGGTGTTGTCTAGATCTCGCGTACCCCGCATCGCGCGCCCCGGGGTGTTACTGGTGGCGCTCGTGCTCGGGTTCGCGACCTTCGGCGCCGGGTGTGCCGACCGCTCGGCCCCTGCCGCGGAGGTGGACGGCACCGAGCCGCTCGGCATCGGCAAGGAAGTCACCGTGCCGATCTCGGCCGCGGTCACCACGATGGTCTCGCCCGGCGAGGAGCCGCGCGATCTGCTGCGGCCGCGCTATGCCACGGGCACTACCCAGGAAGTGACGCTGCGCACCGACTACCGGATCCAGCAGCAGGTCAACGATCAGCCCTCCCGCGACTTCTCGCCCGCCGCGCTGACCATCCCGATGACCGCACGCGCGGGCAGCGATGGCGTCGACCTCACCGTCGGCGCGGTCACCACCCCCGACCCCGCGCTCAACAAGGCGTTCACTTCCGCCGACGGTTCACACGCCGGTTTGGGGATGAGCGACTTCGGCGCGATCACCGAGCTGCGCATGGCCCCGTCGCCGGATACCCCGAATACCGCGCGGGCCGCGCTCGAACAGGCCTTCTACCAGGCTGTGTATCAGTCGATCGCGTTCCCGGACCAGCCTGTCGGGGTCGGTGCGGTGTGGACGGTGCACCAGACGATCACCGGCGGGGTCACCCTGGACCAGATCACCACGGCCACGCTCACCAGCCGGGAGGGCGACCGGCTCACCATCGATCTGCAGGTGAATCAGACGCCCACCGACACTGTGTGGGAGCTGCCCAACGACGCGGGTGAGCTCGACATCGACGGCTACGTGATGGAAGGCGTCGGCTCGATCACCATCGATCTCGGTATGCCGCTGCCGGTTTCGGGTTCCATCGAGATCGGTGGCCAGCAGACCTATCGGGACGCGCGCAGCGTGAGCACCCTGGTGCAGACGCAGTCGACCCGCGTTTCCTGGACGGAATGATGCGAGCAGGTGCGCTGCGCGTCGGCGCGGCTGTTTCGGCATGTGTCGGGTTGGCCGCGGTCGCGGGCTGTGGGTCCGACGACGCGGCGGATTCGCCGGGATCGGGTCCGTTCTCCGCCCCCGTCACGGCCGCCCCCGGAACCGGCGCTGTCGTTCGCGATGCGGCGCAGTTGTCGGCCGGTCTGCTCGCCGCTACGGATCTGCCCGGTGATTTCGCGGTGGTGCCGCCGCGCGGTGACGCCGCCGAGCCCGCGGTACCGCCTGCGGCGCCGACGGATCCGCCGGACTGCGGGCGTCTGCTCTCGCCGATCGCGCAGCAGTGGCCGGGGTCGGCCGCGGCCGCGTCGGTGCAGTTCGCGGGGCCCAGCTTCGCCACCATCGACATCGACGCCGCGAGCTACCCGGACGCGGCGCTGGCTCCGGCCTTCGACGCGCTCCAGGCCCAGCCCCGGCGCTGTACCAGCTACTCCGGTGACGACGCGGGAGTGCGGATCGAGTATCGAACCAGCGCGCTCGCGCAGCCGCCCGTGGGCGACGCCCGCTCGGCGTTCACCCTGACCGCGACGAGCGACGGGCTCACCCTCACCTCGGCGACATCGCTGGTCCAGGTGGGCAACACGCTGGTTCAGGTGGTCGTCACCGCGCCGGAAGTCGTCGACCCCGGCGTGCTCTCCGATCTCACCGCGGCGCAGGTGCGCAAGCTCCGCGGCTGAAACCGGTTCGGACTCACGCCGAGACGGCGAGTTTCCCGCCGAGGTGGCCGAGATAGCCACGGACGTCGTCGGAGCTCTTGTCGGGAAGGCCGAAGACGACCTCGGTGACGCCGAGGTCGGCCCAGCGAGCGAGTTGCTCGCCGTCGTGACGACCCGCCAGCGCGATCACCCGTGGGGTACCGTCGCGACCCGCGTCCTTCCAGACACGGTGCAGCAGTTCGACTTTGGCACCGAGGTCGCCTTCGGTCGGGGTGGTGATCCAACCGTCCGCGTTGGCCGCGAGCCAACCGAACGATTTCTCGGTACCGCCCGCGCCGAGCAGCACCGGGACCCCGGCGCGCACCGGCTTGGGCCAAGACCAGCTCGCTCCGAACTTCACGAAGTCGCCGGAGAACTCGGCTTCCTCCTGCGACCACAGTGCCCGCATCGCGTCGAGGTTCTCGCGCAACACCGTGCGTCGCTTGTTCGCGGGAACGCCGTGATGGGCGAGTTCGTCGGTGTTCCACCCGAATCCGACACCCAGCTCCACCCGGCCACCGGACAGGTGATCCAGGGAGGCGATGGTCTTGGCGAGGGTGATCGGATGGTGCTCGGCGGGCAGCGCCACCGCCGTCGACAACGTGATCCGCTCGGTGACCGCGGCGGCGGTGGCCAACGCGACCCACGGGTCGAGGGTGCGCAGGTACCGGTCGTCGGGGAGCGAGGAGTCCCCGGTCTGCGGGTGGGCCGCAGCGCGCACGACCGGGATATGGGTGTGCTCGGGGACGTAGAACGCGTCGAATCCGGCGTCCTCGGCGGCCTTGGCCGCATCGGCGGGCGTGATGCCCCGGTCACTGGTGAACAACACAACCCCGTAGCGCACGTCCCGGCCCTCCGACTTCGACAGCAAAACTGAAACAAGTTCTACAACCTGAACCCAGTTCTACATGAGTAGAACCAGTTCTACTAGTCCTGATCTCGAGGGACGGCCGAACGGGTGATGGCCTTTCCCCGATCAGGCGAGGGGAATACGCTGGTTCGGTCCGAGCATCACTCTCGACACGGAGGTATCCGATGTCTGATGTTTCCCCCTTTCCTGACGGTTATCCGCGGATCTGTCCCGGGCTGGCGTGCGCGGGAGCGGCCGCCGCGATCGACTTCTATACCGCGATCTTCGGCGCGACCGTGCGCATGAAGATGGACGGGCCGGGTGGCACCGTCGTCCACAGTGAACTGCTCGTCGGCGACTCGGTACTCATGGTCGGCGACCCGGTCCCCGAGATCGGCTTCGTCGACCCGAAGTCCGTCGGGGGCTCCCCGGTGAACCTGATGGTCTACGTCGCCGACGCCGACGCCGCCTTCGCCGCGGCGCTCACCGCGGGCGCCACCGCGACCACCCCCATGACCGACCAGTTCTACGGTGACCGCAGCGGCGCCTTCGAAGATCCGTGGGGTCACCGCTGGACGGTGGCCACCCACATCGAAGACGTCTCGCCGGAAGAAATGGAACGGCGCATGTCCGAGATGATGGAGGCCGCCGGCTGATCGTCCGCTCACGCGGGAACGATCGAGTCTCCCTCGACGCGAACGGGTTCGGCGGCCAGCGGCTTCGTGGCCGGCCCGCCACGCACGGCGCCGTCGAGCCCGAATCGGCTGCCGTGGCACGGGCAGTTGATCGTGCCATCGGCCACGGTCGCGACCTTGCACCCGGCATGCGTGCAGGTCGACGACAGCCCGACGAAGTTGCCCGGGGTCGGCTGGGTGACCACCGTGTCGCCGACGATCACCCCGCCGCCCACCGGGACATCCGCCACCTTGACCAGCGCACTGGCGGGTGCCCCGGGCCCGGGCGGCGCCACGGGTGCCGCGTCGCCCATCTCGGCGGCGCCGCACGCGGTCAGCGTCGCCGCGGCGGCCAACACGCCCGTGCCGACGACAACAGCGCGCCGGTTCAGCGAGAAATCGTTGATGGTCATCGCTCGTTCTCCGATTCAGTCGATACCCCCACCGGTCCGCCGACCGGCTCTTCCCCTGTCAACGTCGGACATCCCCTCCCGGTTCGACCGAACCCGATTACAGGCGTTGTTCGACGCGTAGGTACCCGGTTCGCCCCAGCGGCCGGTGCCTCGCCGGGTAGTGCCGACCCGGCGTGAAATCTCCGGGTAGATCGGGGGATTCCCTGATGTGGTGGGCGGTCGGGGGAGCCTAGCGTTCTCGGTGTGAGGGCGATTGCGCAGCAGGTATACGGGTCAGCGGCGATGTTGGCGGCGGTGGAGGTCGAGCGGCCGTCGGTGGGCGCGGGTGAGGTGCTGGTTCGGGTGCGCGCCGCGTCGGTGAACGCGCGGGATTGGCATGTGATGCGGGGGGATCCGAAGATCGCGCGGTGGATGGATCGGTCGGTGTTCGGTCGCCATGGGCCGACGAACCCGGTGCAGGGTGGGGATTTCGCGGGGACCGTCGAGGCGGTGGGGGACGGTGTCTCGGACCTGGCCGTAGGCGAGGAGGTGTTCGGGGAGGCGGTCAGCGGTGCGTTCGCGGAGTACATCGCGGTGCCGCGGGCGTTGCTCGACCGGAAACCGGCGAATCTGAGCTTCGAGGAAGCCGCGGCGGTGCCGTTGGCCGCCAATACCGCCCTGACCTGCCTGCGCCACGTCGGCGAGGGGGAGCGTGTGCTGATCATCGGCGCGTCCGGTGGGGTCGGCACCTTCGCGGTCCAGATCGCCCGAGCACGGGGCGCGCAGGTCACCGGGGTGTGCAGCACCCGCAATGTCGAGGCGGCGCGCTCGCTCGGCGCGGAGCACGTCGTCGACTACACCCGCGACACCGTGACCGGCCGCTACGACACCGTCCTCGACCTGGCTGGAACGCGGACCCTGCGGGCACTGCTGCACCTGGTCGAACCCACCGGCACGCTGGTGCTGTCCGGTGGCGGCAACTTCGACGGCGGCAGCTGGTTCGGCCCGGTCGGCCTGCTCGCGCGCGGTCAGCTGGCGCGACCGTTCGTGAAACCCGCTATCCGGGTTCCCACGGCCGAGCAGACTTCGGAGTCGCTGACCGAACTGCGGGAACTGATCGAGTCGGGCCTGCTCCGCCCGGCAATCGACCGGACCTATCCGCTGGCCGAAACGCCCGCCGCGATCGAGTACATGGAGACCGAACACGCGCGGGCGAAAATCGTGATCACCGTCGCGTCGACGGACTGACCTCACAGCAGGCGGAACTCCATCATCGCGATCGCGTCATCGACGGAGGTGGACAGGGCCGCGAGCCGACTGAATGCATCCGGGGCGGCCAGGGCCGACTGGCGGTCGGTCGGCCCGATCGGCAGGCGGGCGGCGAGCTCGTAGGAGCGGGTGGTCGGATCGTCGGACAGATCGTCCAGCGATGCCGACGGCGGCGGCCTGCGGATGCCGTTGCGCCGCGCGAACTGGGCCGTCAGCGTGTGCAGACGGTCCGCGCGTTCACGCAAGCCCGCCAGCAACTCGCCGTCGTCGGCACCGGCGCCGTCCGGCCAGAGCTCGGTTTCCGCCCGGGGATACGGGGCGTCGTCGAGCCACTTCTCGACGCGGATGCGGTCGGTTCCCTTGCAGCGCAGCCGGTATCGCGAACCGGGCAGTTCGATCACCTCGGTGATCCTGGCGACGGTGCCCACCTCCGTGCGCACCTCACCACCTCCTACCTCGTGCCCGCGCGCGATCAGCACGACACCGAATTCCGGCTCCCGCCGCCCATCCGTGCAGTCCTCGACCAGCGCTACGTACCGCGGCTCGAAGATCTGCAACGACAGCGACTCACCGGGTAGCAGCACCGCGCCCAGCGGGAATATTGGTATCTCCACCGTTCCAGCATGCCCGGTGTCGCGCGGACTACGTCCATCCGGCGCGCTCATGCTGTGTCCTTTCGGCAAGGTCGGGCACGCTCCATGGTGACGAGGGACCGCGTCGCCGACCGCTCACGCGGTGGCGATCGACTCGAACACGGTCGGGTCGACCAGTGTCGAGGTGTCGCCGAGTTCGCGACCTTCGGCGACATCGCGCAGCAATCGGCGCATGATCTTGCCGCTGCGCGTCTTGGGCAGCTCCGGCACGATATGGATCTCACGCGGCCTGGCGATCGGACTGATCTCCAGCGAGACCGCCGCCTTCAGCTCGGCCACGAGCGACTCGGCCGCACCGGCCCTGCCGGTGAGAATGACGAAGGCCACGATCCCCTGACCGGTGGTCTCGTCGGACGCGCCGACCACGGCGGCCTCGGCGACGGCCGGGTGGCCGACGAGCGCGGATTCCACCTCGGCGGTGGAGATGCGGTGACCGGACACATTCATGACGTCGTCGACGCGCCCCAGGATCCACAGATCGCCGTCGGCGTCGAGCTTGGCGCCGTCCCCGGCGAAGTACCAGCCCTCGGAAGTGAAACGCTGCCAATAGGTTTCACGGTAGCGGTCCATGTCGTTCCAGATGCCGCGCAGCATCGACGGCCACGGCTGATCCAGGACGAGCAGACCGGATCCGTCGGTACCCAGTGGTGTGCCGTCGTCGTCGACGACCGCGGCGGAAATGCCCGGTAGGGGGCCCATCGCCGCGCCGGGCTTGGTCGCGGTGACTCCG
>NZ_BDBR01000030.1 GCF_001613085.1 Nocardia salmonicida NBRC 13393 | reverse complement strand
GCCGGCGCGGGTGGCCCGACCATCGACCAACTCCGCTTCATCCTCAGCGCTGTGCGAACCTCTCAGCTCCCGTGCCCACGCAAACTCTCGCAAGCCGAACGTCAGCGTGGCACACCGGTCAAGGCCTATACCCCGCCCACTGTCGCCGAGTACTGCGAAGGCGCTGACCTCGTCGACATCATCACCGTCTACGCCGCCACCGGACTACGTCGATCCCAGATGTTGGGAACGGACGGGGCCTTGCTCGATCACTGGTTCGCCCTAATCTTGCCGATGAGCCCCTCCCCTTTTTTTGCCACCGGCGACTCGCCTCGACCGATGAGCTGGTCGAGGCGAGTCCTTCCCCGTGCACCCACGCGCCGCCGCCACGTCGCGGGGCGCGGTCCAGCCTAGGCTCTGCAGGGCCACCGGCGCAGGAGCCGCGCCCGCCGACTGGATATCGGATCTACGGTCGCTTGATAGCCACTGCCACAAGCGACTTCGCGGATCGCTCTGCTGTCCGCCACACGGGATACGAAGGCCGAGCTTCGCGATTCCCTATAGGGAGTAGCGACTTCGGCTGTATCAGCGCAAACCTGACATCGAGAGACGGCGCACGGGACCACTCAGAGTCCAGTTCGACTCACACGCGCGGACCACCCAACAGGTCGGACGGTTGGCGGCGTCATATCGGACCCAGGCGCGTTGCGGCATCGGTCGGGGCGGAGCGGGACTCCGCCGCACAGGTCGGCGTTGACGGCGGACGTGAAGAAAGACTGCACCTGACCGACCGCACGGACGACTCTCCCAGCAATCCGGTGGAGGGGAATCACGGGGCACTGGACAGGTGATCAGATTCAAAACTGTGGAGTTTCTGTGAAGTTTGGCCAAACCACGTCAAATCTCCGGGAACAAGAAAACCCCCTCCGACCCAGGTCAGAGAGGGTTTTCACTGTCGGGCTGACAGGATTTGAACCTGCGACCACTTGACCCCCAGTCAAGTGCGCTACCAAGCTGCGCCACAGCCCGTTCTTGCGTCCGTCTCCGGGTGCTCGAAAAGATTACCTCACCCCTTGGCGAAGGTACTAATCGGCTGGTAGATGCACCTTTTTCGCGATCTGGACGAGCGGCCACCAAGGATGCAACGCTCCAACGGGAGCGCCGAGATCCTCGGGGTACCACGCGGTTCCGTGTGGTCGCATAGCGGAAGAGGGAAGCCTCGGTGCCGGATCGGCAATGTGCCATACTCGCGTCAGGTGGCATCGAGTCCTTCGACGCTCGACCTACCTCGGCCGCGGTGAAGATCGACCCGCATCGCCTTCCTGAGCGCACATTCTGCGACGAGTACAAGATGCACCTCTCCCCCGCTTCGCCTCCGCAGTTGGGCGCGTTGCATCTGCCCCGTAGTCAGTGGCCGAATCGGCGCCCTACCGATTACCCGAGTTCGCCAAGTCTTCGATCAGCAACAGAACGGAGTGAAAGTCCATGTCTAACAACCCGATTACCACCGGCGCCGAGCGAACGATCATCGAGAACACACTCGATCGCAACCGCGAAGCGCTCATCGCGACCGCACGCGGCCTGTCCGACGATGACGCCCGCCGACGGCTCGTCGCATCGCTGACGACGCCGATCTCCTTGATCAAACATGCCGCCGCGGCGGAGCGGATCTGGTTTCAGCGGTTCTGGGCCGGACTCGACGAGACCGAGTGCGACGGATACTCGAGCCGGGACGAGGGCACCTTCGTCGTCGCCGACGACGAATCACTGGACGACGTGATCGCCGAATTCGAGCGGGCAAGCGCGCGATCACGGGTGATCGCCGCCCGCTTCGACCTCGACGAGACGAAAGACAATCCGCGCGAGGGGACGGTCAGCATGCGATGGACACTGCTCGCCATGATCGAGGAATTCGCTCGCCACGCAGGTCACGGCGACATCCTCCGTGAACAGATCGACCATCCGACACCCTGAGAACCGCAAATATCGCCCATCTGGCTAACTATTAGCTACCTTAATGGATGTGCGCACAACCCCAGACGACTCCCGGTTGCCCGATTCAGTCGCATCCTCGACGACGCTGGGACAGTCCTATCGAACCAGCGACTGCTATGTGGTCGGGCGTGAGAAGGTCCGCGAGTTCGCCCGCGCGGTTCAGGACGACCATCCCGCTCACCACTGTGAGCGAGCGGCCGTCGACTGCGGTTACGGCGGTCTCGTCGCGCCACTGACCTTCGTCTCGATACCAGCGCTTCTCGCCCAGATGGATATGTTCGATCGAGTCGCCCAGAGCTGTGACCTCAGCCGCATCACGCAGACCGACTACTCTCTCACCGTCGACAGGCCGATCCTCGTGGGCGACTCGTTGCGCTTCGAGGTCGAGCTCGATGCGATCCGAAAGGTGTTCGGAGGCACCATCTTCGGAATCAAGTGTTCGGTCGTCGACCAGCACGGCGATCAGATCGTCACCACACGTACATCATTCGCCGGCCGGTCGGAGGTGAACATCGCCACGTCGCGCATATTCGACGGAGTGCGAATGCAGAACTTCCGCCATGGCACGTCGATCCCACGACAACACCACGCACCCGAGCATCCTGCGCCGCTCCGCCGGGCAACAATCGCGAACCCGGACCGGAATATAGTGCCGTTCAGCGCGGTAGCCGTCGGCGACGAGCTTCCGTCGAGAACCGTCACCGTGAGGCTCGGCGATCTGGTCAACTACGCGGGCGTGGCGGGCGACCCGAACCCCATTCACTGGAACAACGCGGCGGCGGCATCGGTTGATCTGGAGTCGCCTGTCGCACAGGGCATGCTGATGGTCGGCATAGGCGCCGGGTATGTGAGCTCATGGGCGAGCGATCCCGGCGTGGTCACCGAATACGCGGTGCGCCTGGCCAGCCCGGTCTACGTGCCCAACAGCGGAGCCACGGTCGAGTACACGGGCACAGTCAAGGCTGTCGATCCCGACCGCAAGACCGCGACGATCGCCATCACCGCACAACAGGACAGCAAGAGGATCTTCGGACGAGCGGTAGCTGTGATCCAGTGCACGGATCGATAGCCCGCCTCAGCCGTCTAGGCAAACTTCGAGCAATCCGTCACTGACGCGAAGGCGCTCGGCCATCGTGACGAGGATGTCCATGGCCTCGCGCGACAATCCGACGGCACGCAGCATCAGTGCGCGCGGCTCGCCGAGTTCCAGCTCGCGGATGAGCGTGTGATCGTCGGCCTCCGGATGGTTCGCCGCGAGGAAGAAGTAATCGGGCGTGACCTGGAAATACTCGGCCAACGCCGCCACAGTTTTCGGGGACGGGTTGTCGCGATGCCCCGACCGCAGCTGTGACAAGTACGGTGCGGAGATGCGGTGACCGGCCGCCTGCAGCATGCGCGCCACGTGGCGGTTCGTGCATAGACGCACGTCCGGCTCCGAGGGGTTGTCGAAGAGCTCATTGAGGCGGGCGGCGAAGTGCGTCACAGCGGTTCCTCGGCGTCATAGTGATCAAAAGACCATCATGAGAGGTGGACTGTGATTCCGGCAATAGTCCTAGCAAACTTGCGGACCTCATCACAGAAACTCAACAGGCAGTCTGTTCGGCTTGACGACCGCTGACTCAACAGTGCCCTGGGCTATGCAAAACTGCATAGAAGATGTCCCCGCCCGTATCGAGGTGCTCACGGCGCCGGTGAAGGAGGCCTGACGGTGGGAGCTCGTACAGATACGCGCCAGAAGATGCTGTGCGGTGCGATCGAACTCTTGGGCGAGCGCGGTGCGGCGGGCGTGACCGTCGACGCGGTGCTCGCGCGCAGTGGCGCTCCGCGCGGCTCGGTGTACCACCACTTTCCCGGCGGACGTGCCGAGATCATGACCGAATCACTCACTCTCGCAGGCGATACGATCAGCGCCCTCATCACCGCGGCAGCCGATCGCGGCGCCCTCGGAGTGCTGGCCGGGATCGCCGAATTCTGGACGGCGACCCTGCTGGCATCCGATTTCGAGGCGGGGTGCCCAGTGGTGTCGGTGGCGGTCGGCGGATCCCCCGAAGACCACCACTTGCAAACCGAAGTAGCCAACATCCTGCACCGTTGGCACGACACCCTGACCATCGCGATCACCGCGGAAGGTGTCGCACCGGCGCGTGCGGCGCGCTTGGCCACGATGGCGATCGCCGGCGTGGAAGGGGCGGTGATCCTGTGCCGCGTCGACCGCTCCACTGCCCCGCTCGACGAGGTTGTCGAAGAGTTGCGCGTACTGCTCGCCACCGCCGTCGACAACTAGGTCAGTAGGTCGGCCATGGTCCGCCCCGGACCGGCTTGGTGGCGGTGACGCGGTGCTCGTTGTCCCGGAAGCGGGGTTCGTAGTGGGTGAAGAACACCTTGGCGACCAGGTCACGGCGGCTGCGGACGCCGGTCTTGTCGAAGATGGCCTTCAGATGCTGCTGCACGGTGTGTGCCGAGACGGTCATGTCGTGGGCGATCTGTGAGGTCGACGCGCCCTGCAGCACCAACCGGGTGACGTCGCGCTCGCGCTCGGTGAGCCCGTAGGCCGACATCAGCAGCGGGTAGATACGGCTGGGATGGGCGGGTTCGATGATCACCGCGACCCTGGTCTGCCCCGTCGAGGTCAGGCGGGCGCCGTGCAACACCACCCAGGTGCCCGACCTGGACAGCGCTCGCGAGACGAGCACCTCGTCGGGGCGGTCCTCGGCCGCGTTGCGGAACGCACGGGCGGCGAGGGCGACCACCGCGCTCGGCAGCTTCTGACGATCCCAGTCACCGTCGGGCAGATCGGCTATCCAGCGCTGTACGCCCGCACTGGCCGATTCGATCTCGCAAGCCGAATCCAGCACCAGCAGACCGGGTGAATCCGCGTATTCGGGTTCGTCGGCCTGCCCGATCAGCAGGGACCTGCGTACGCCGTCGGCCAGTGTCGGCGCCACCGTCGCCACGAACTCCTTCTCGGCGGGGTCGAACATCGCGGCGCCGGGTTCGCGATAGAGCGCGAGCGCTCCCCACACCTCACCGGAGCGGGTGCGCAGGCGCGCGATCAGTTCCTGGTCCCCGCCCATCGTCATATTGCGTTGCCAGCGTTCACTGTTGGATGGGTCACCGCCGAGGGTGTCGTGCAGGGTCGACAATCCGGTCGCCGACCTGACGACGTCGACGATGCCGTTGCGCTCCTCGCCGTACTCCGCGGCCAGCCACTGCGGCGGAAACTCGGCGAGGCCGAGATGGAAGTGACTTGTCATCAGCAACGACGCGGGATCGAGGGTGTACCAGCACGGCGTCCAGTAGTGCGGGACGGCGGTGGCCAACACCTCCGTCACCTGCTGCCACAGCGACACCAGATCGCGCGGCTCGCGGCACAGCAGTCCGATCTGATCGGCGGCGCGTCGCATCGAATCCGTGCTCACCAGATCAACGGTAGGCCGTTGCCGGACCAGGGGAAATACCACGTTTGTGGAATATCGCTCGGACCGGAAGGCTCCTAACCTCGATATATGACGAATTCCGGAACCACGAATGTGCGACTCAGTCCGCCGCCGCCGGAATTGATGCGACTGATCAATCCTGTGGTTCGGCGCGTGTTGGCGACCCGATGGCTCGGCAATCGCATCCGGCGGCAGGGAATGGTCGAGATCACCGGCCGTCGCACGGGTCGCAGTCTGCGGATCCCGGTCTGTCTGCATCGAGTCGGTGACGAGACGCTGATCTTCACCGAGCGGCCGTGGCGCCACAATCTGACCGGCGGCGCACCCGTCACGGTCACCCATCGCGGGCATATCCGTCACGGTCGTGCCGTGCTCGTCGATGCCGCACCTTCGCGAGTCGGCGCCGCGATGCGCGCGGCGATGGACGACGGTGCCCGCCCGTTCGAGCTCGGACTGAAGGTCACCCGTGGTTACGACCCGACCGCCGACGATCTCGCTGTCATCGCGCGCTCGATCATTCGAGTCGATTTCGAGGACTGAGGAAACACCATGCGTATCAATCGAATCCAGCCCGACATCACTGTTCTCGCCGACGAATTGGAGGTTCCGGGTATCGGCCATCTACCGGTGAATGCCTACGTTCTGCACGCGGCGGAACCCGTCGTCGTCGATACCGGACTCAGCCTTCCCGACCGTGGATTCATGGCGGCGCTGAGTTCTGTCATCGATCCCGCCGACGTTGAATGGATATGGCTCACCCATCCTGATCGCGACCACACCGGATCGCTGTTCGACCTGCTCGACGCCGCCTCGAACGCCCGGCTGATCACGACATTCCTGGGCCTGGGCATCATGTCGTGCGCTCGACCGGTCCCGATGGATCGGGTGTACCTGCTGAATCCGGGGCAGTCCCTCGACGTCGGCGACCGGCTCCTCACTGCGTTCCGGCCACCGCTGTTCGACAACCCCAGCACCGTCGGGTTCTACGACGAACACAGCGAATCATGTT
The DNA here is from genome assembly GCF_001613085.1 of Nocardia salmonicida NBRC 13393. Classification (GTDB taxonomy): domain Bacteria; phylum Actinomycetota; class Actinomycetes; order Mycobacteriales; family Mycobacteriaceae; genus Nocardia; species Nocardia salmonicida. Next base: position 152,049 of record NZ_BDBR01000030.1, on the reverse strand, counting down.
TCACCTCGGACTGTTTCGGCGCTCCGATGCCGAGCGCCGAACTCGCGACCGCCGACGATGTGGGTTACGCGCCGTCGGACGCGATTCGCGCGGCGCAGCATCTCTGGGCGGCGGTGGACAGTCCGTGGATACACGCCGTGGACGAGAGAACATACCTTGCCACGGTGTCGGCTGTGCGCGCGTTCGACCCGCGACGGATACTCAGCACCCACCTTCCGCCCGCATCGGGACGCATGTCGCAGTACTGGGACATGCTTGCCGAGGCGCCGCAGGCAGAGCCGTTCGTCGGTCCTGATCAGGCTGCTCTCGAGCAGATGCTGGTGAGCTTCGAACCGTGAACGTCAGGCGGGGCGCAGGATCCTCAATGCCGCCCGCTCGATACGGTCGGCGATTTCGGAGTACGACTCGTAGCCCATACCCGCCCGCACCAGCGCACCGGCGTAGATCATCTCGAGCCATTCGATGACCTCGTTGTCGGCGTCGGGGCCGAGTGCGCGCGCGAGCCTGCCGCGGATCTCGATGCCGATGCGGGTGCGCAGGTGTTCGACGTCGGGGTCCGAGCCCAGGAGTGCGCCGGTGACCGCGCCGGACAACTCCTGCTCTTCGGCCACCAGTAGCGCGATGTTGCGTAGCTCGGCCAGCACCCGCACCGTCGGGTCGGGATCCTCGTTCGCGGGCGAGGCCGAGGCCAGTAGGCGACGCCAGAAGATCTCGGCGACCAGGTGCTCCTTGGAGGAGAAGTACGTGTACGCGGTCGCGGTGGCGACGCCCGCCTCTGCGGCGACCAGCCGAATCGTCATGCCGGAGAAGCCATCGCGTGTCAGCACCACCAGCGCGGCCCTGGTCAATCGATCGACGGTATCGGCCTGCTTACCGGTCAATCGACGCCTGGTTGCTTCGAGGCTGATGGAATCGCTTTCAGACATGCGTCCGGATGTTACTCGGCAGTTCCGATGCCTCGGTGAACCGCACCGCGTGGGCGGGTTGTCCGGGGTTGATTCGGAATGCGGTCCAGAATAGTATCTGGACACATGTCTGATGAACGAAACACCAGGTCCGCCGTCGGTAAGGTAGTCGTTGTCACCGGCGGCGCCCGCGGCATCGGACGGGCGGTCGCGAGCACGCTCGTCGACGCCGGATCGGTCGTCGCCATCGGCGACATCGACGCGACCACGGTCGCCCGCACCGGAACAGAGATCGCCGCGACGGTGGCACTGCACCTCGACGTCACCGACCCGGCCTCGTTCGCGACCTTCCTCGCCGAAGTCGAAAAGACCTGCGGCCCTATCGATGTGCTGATCAACAATGCGGGCATCATGCCGGTCGGCCGGTTCACCGAGGAGTCCGACGAGATCACCCGCCGGATTCTCGACATCAATGTCTACGGCGTCGCCCTCGGCACCAAACTCGTGCTGCCGTCGATGCTGGCTCGCGGTCGCGGCCACATCGTGAACATGGCCTCGATGGCGGGTGAGAACCCGACGCCGGGAATGGCCACCTACTGCGCGAGCAAGCAGGCCGTGCTCAGCTTCACCGAAACCATGCGCCTCGAGCACCGCGGCACCGGCGTGCGGTTCTCGGCGGTCCTGCCGACGTTCACCAGGACCGAGATGATCACCGGAACCCGCGCGCCGCGCGCCTTGCTCGCCGACCCCGCCGATGTCGCCGCCGCGGTCGCCGCACTGATCGCCCGGCCACGACGACGCGTCTCGGTCACCCGCCTCGCGGGCGTGCTCGCCGCATTCAACAAGCTGACCCCACGCCCGCTCGGCGAATTCATGGCACGCCGGTTGGGCGTGCACCGCACCTTCATCGATGTCGACCGCGATGCCCGTCGCGTCTACGACGACCGGCTCGCGACCGACTGACCTCAGGCGCCGGTGCGGGAGAGGATCACCACGGGGATCTCCCGCTCCGTCCACGACTGGTAGGCATCGAAATCGGCGTAGAGCTCGGTCAACCGCGGCCACAGCCGTTGCCGCTGGTCGGCATCGGCGACGCGGGCCAGGACCGGGTAGTGCTCGGCGCGGATCCGAACGTGCGCGTTCGGATCCGCGAGCAGATTCAGATACCACTGCGGGTGATTCGCCAGGCCGCCCTGTGAACCGACGATGACCAGATCCTGGCCGTCGACGAGGTAGAGCAGTGGCGCGGTGAAGATCTTGCCGGACTTGCGACCTCGATGTTCGAGCAGCAGGGTCGGCACAGGCTTGCGAAACCCGGCGCCGATCCGCCAGTTTCCACCGACGCGCCCGTTGGTGCGGCGATAGATCCACGCCTGCGCGCGCGATCCGTATCGGATGATCCGCGTCGTCATCGGCGCGTTCAGCCCTTTCGGCTGATTCTTCGGCATACCCATCGACCGCACGCTACAGCGGTCGCGGACGGCCGCGTTCGGTGTGTGTCATTTCTTGCGCCGCTCCTGCGCGATCACCTTGCCGACGGTGCCGTCGAGCGTCGTCCCCGCCGGCCAGCCGACGTAGTGGCACAGGAACAGCGCGATCTCGCGCAGCTGTTCCTCGGACAACTCACCGTTGCGCAATGCGGCGCCGATCTGGATCTCGGCGATGTCGAAACTGCCCTGCGCGGTGAGCGCGCCGAGCAGCAGCAGTCGCCGTTCACGCACGGTCAGCGCGGGCCGCGACCAGATGTCGGCGAACAGATGGTCGGCGGTGACGGCGAAATGATCGCCGGGGCCGTCGGCGAATTCCCAGCCGTAGACCTCGCTCATCTTGGCCAGGCCACGCTGCCGGACGTCGGCGGGAGTTTCTCCATTGGTGGTCATGATGTCTCCTTGTCGAGCACAGGGTGGGCGACGCCGAGTCCCTCGGCCAGGCGCGCGATGGCGAGTTGTGCCAGTGGCAGGTCGACGTCGAGCCGGTCACCGAGTTCGAGCGCCAGCGACAGGTCCTTCTCGCCGAGATCGCGCACGTGACCGAGGATGGAAAACCAGAAGTCGTCCGGCTCGATCGGCGCGGTGGTGTCGCGCAGCATGATCGCGCCCGGCCCGCCGGTCACCGCGTCGGAGTGCCGGACCACCTTGCCGAGCGCGGTGAGACTGATCCCGGCGGCCTCGGCGAGCCGCTGCGCCTCGGTGGTGGCGGTGAACGAGACGAAGTGGAGCAGGTTGCGCGCCAACTTCATTCGCGTGCCCGCTCCGACCGGACCGGCGTGCACGATCAGGTCGGCGAAGCAACCGAACGGCGCCCTGATCTGGTCCACCGCGGTGGCACTGCCGCCGACCATCACCGCGAGCCTGCCCTGGGTGGCGCCGGGCGCGCCGCCGCTGACGGGCGCGTCGACGAACTCGACCTCGTGCTCCGCACAGCGGGCGGCGAGTTCCTGCGCGGTCCGGTCACTGATGGTGGAGTGCACCGCGACGACCGTGCCCGGCGCGGCGGCGGAGAGGATGCCCGTCGGGCCGGTGAGGACCTCTGTCACCTGCGCGTCGTCGATGACGGTCACGCAGATGATCCGTGCGTGCGTGGCGACCTGCGCCGGATCGGCGACCGAACGCGCGCCCGCCTCCACGAACGCTTCGGTGACCTCGGCGCGTACATCACAGACCGTCAGCCCGCCCGGCCATTCCAGCAGCCGTCGCGCGATCGGCGCGCCCATATTGCCGAGGCCGATGAAACCAACCGGGGCACTGGTGGATTCGGTGGTCATCGGATGATCTGTCCGCCGTCGACATTGAGGATCTGGCCGGTGACCCAGCCCGCGTCGTCGGAGAGCAGGTACAGGCAGGCGCCCACCAGGTCCTGCGGAGTGCCCATTCGCTTGATCGGGATGCGCTTCACCATGTCCTTGACCATGTTTCCTGGCGTGACAGTGAGGGTGGCTTCGGTATCGATCGGGCCGGGCGCGATGGCGTTCACCCTGATCTGGGAACCGCCGAGCTCGGTGGCGAGCTGCTGGGTGAGGCCGTTGATGCCGACCTTGGCCAGCCCGTAGAAGCCCGAGTACAGCCAGGCGGCGGTCGAGGACTGGTTGACGATCGAGCCGCCGCCCGCCGCGACCATCGGCTGCCAGACCGCGCGCGTCACATTGAGCGCGCCGTCGAAGTTCACGCCCATGAACTTCTTGTAGTAATCCCACGGCACGGTGAGCAGCAGATCGAGCTTCATCTCCCCGTAGATGGCCGCGTTGTTGACCAGATGGTTGATGGCGCCGAACTCGGCGACGGTGAATTCCGCCAGTGCGGCGGCGGATTCGGGATCGGCGACGTCGACGCGGCGGAAGGCCGCCGACCCGCCGTCGGCGACGATCTGCTTGGCCACCTCCTCGCCGCGCTCGACATTGAGATCGGCGACAACGACATTGGCGCCCTCGGCGGCGAGCGCGGTGGCGTAGACCGCACCGATACCCTGCGCGGCGCCGGTGACGATCGCGGTACGACCAGTGAAACGTGCCATGGTTTTCAGCTCCTGAGTGTGGATGATTCGGTGAGGTCAGGCGGGGGTGGCGATCAGCTTGGTCTCGAGGTATTCCTCGAAGCCGGCGACGCCCATCTCACGGCCGATGCCGGACTGCTTGTAGCCGCCGAACGGCGCGTCGGCGTGGTACCAGAGCCCGCCGTTGACGCTCAGGGTCCCGGTCCGCACCCCCGAGACCACGCGCTCGACCCGGTCCGGATCAGTGCCCCAGACCGAGCCCGACAGACCGTACGGCGATTCGTTGGCGAGCCGGATCGCGTCGTCGTCGCCGTCGTGGGCGATCACGACGAGCACCGGCCCGAAGATCTCCTCCTGCGCGACGGTCGCGGAGTTGTCGAGCCCACTGATGAGGGTCGGTTCGATGTAGTACCCGCGCTCTTTGTCCGCGGGCCTGCCCCCGCCGACTTCGATGTGCCCGCCTTCGGCGCGCGCGCTCTCGAGGTAGCGCTCCACCCGCGCGCGCTGCCGCTCGGAAATCAGTGGCCCGCAAACGGTTCCGGGATTGTTCGGGTCACCGGCCTTCAGGCCGCGCAGCGCACCAGCGGCCGCGCTGACCGCGGCGTCGTAGGACTCGCGCGGCACCAGCAGCCGGGTGGTGAGCGCACAGCCCTGGCCGGCGTGCACGGCGACCGTGAACGCGGTGTAGCTGGCCGCTGTCGCGATATCGGCATCGTCGAGCACGACGGCGGCGGATTTGCCGCCCAGTTCGAGGAAGGTGCGCTTGAGCGTCGACGACGCGCCGACCATCACCGAGCGACCCGTCTGGGTCGAGCCGGTGAAGGTGATCATGTCGACCCGCGGATCGAGGACCATCTGGGCGCCGATGCCGTGATCGGACGAGGTGACGATATTGATCACGCCCGCCGGGATATCGGTGTGCTCGGCGATGAGCGGGCCGAGCACGGCCGCACACCACGGAGTGTCCGGGGCGGGCTTGAGCACCAGGGTGTTGCCGGCGGCCAGGGCGGGCCCGATCTTGGCCAGGTTGATCTGGTGCGGGAAGTTCCACGGCGTGATGGCGCCGACGACACCGACGGCCTCGCGGCGGACGACCCGACGGCTGGAGATGCCCATCTGGCCCCTGGTGCCGAGATCGGTTTCCCAGACGTAGTTCTCGGCCAGGTCGGCAGCGAAGGACAGATCCGCGATCGGTCCCTCCAACTGCGGCCCGCTGGTCAGCATGACCGGTGCGCCGACCTCGGCGATCGTGATCGCCCGTAGTTCCTCCAGGTTCTCGCCGAGTACGTCACGCAGTTGACGTAGGCAGTGCGCACGGAACGCCGGATCGCGCGACCACTGCGTCTCGTCGAAAGCGGTGCGCGCCGCGGCGATGGCCGCCTCCATGTCGGCGCCCGAGGCGTCGGCTGCGTAGCCGAGCACCTCCTCGGTGGCGGGATTGATTGTCGCGAAGACACCGGAGCCACCCGGAATCAACTTGCCGCCGATCAACAGTGGTGTGCCTTCGGGGGGGACGAGGCCGTTCATAGCGGGGCTCCGATACGTGTCTGGACAGGTGTACGGAATATAGTTCGGTTTAATGACAAGACGCAAGACCATACAGTCCATTGGTCCGTACACCCGACTGTAGTAGTATCCGGACACATGTCCGAAATCGCGCCTACCGGCATAGAAGCAACGCGCCGACGTCTGACCGAGAAGCAGGCCGATACCGTGGACCGCCTGACTGTCGCCGCTGTCGACGTGCTGTCCCGCGAGGGCTACTCGGGGACGACGATCCGGCTCGTCGCCGCGGCGGCAGGCGTCGGCACCGCCACCGCGTACACGTACTTCTCCTCCAAGGAACACCTGATCTCGGAGGTGTTCTGGCGACGACTGGTCGCGATGCCCCCGCTGGAGGCAGGCGATGCCGATGCGACCACGCGCGTGGTCGCTGTCCTTCGACAGGTCTCGATGCTGGTGGCCGACGAACCCGCACTGGCCGGGGCGGTCAGCAGCGCGCTGCTCGGCGACGATCCCGACGTGCACCACCTGCGAGTACGCATCGGCATGGAGATCCGCCACCGACTGGAGCAAGCGCTCAGCGCGAAAGATCCGGAACGCCTGGCCGCACTCGAACTGCTGTACTCGGGCGCGCTCCTGCAGGGCGGCATGGGCCTGCTGTCCTACGAGCAGGTCGCCGATCTGCTCGAAATGTGCGCGCGCCGATTGATGGTCGAGCCCGCCACCGACGACTGACGCGCTGGATTCGGGCCGATCGAGCCTTGTCGCAGGCTCGCCACCGTAGTACTGTCCAGACACATGTCCATCAAGTGTCTGGACAGTATTCCGGGAAGGACGTTCCAATGACGCTGGTCAAACCGCAGCGCGTATCCGGAGGCGAAGAGGAACACGGGCACCTCGCCGAGTTCCGCACCGACCCGATCGCGCTGATGCGCCGCGTACGAGCCGAGTGCGGCGATGTCGGGGCCTTCGAACTCGCGGGACGCGATGTCGTCCTGTTGTCCGGCGCCGAAGCCAATGAATTCTTCTTCCGCGCCGGCGACGACGATCTCGATCAAGCCGCGGCCTACCCGTTCATGAAGCCGATCTTCGGCGAGGGCGTCGTCTTCGACGCACCACCGGAACGCCGCAAGGAGATGCTGCACAATTCGGCACTGCGCGCGGACCACATGCGTGGGCACGCGGGCACCATCGCCCACGAGGTGGACCAGATGGTCGCCCAGTGGGACGACGAGGGCGAGATCGACCTGCTCGAGTTCTTCGCCGAGCTGACCATCTACACCTCTTCCGCCTGTCTGATCGGCGTGAAGTTCCGCAATCAGCTCGACGGGCGCTTCGCGCACCTTTATCACGAACTCGAGCAGGGCACCGACGCCCTGGCCTATGTCGATCCGTACGCGCCGATCGAGAGCTTCACCCGGCGCGACGCGGCGCGTGTCGCCCTGGTCGAGCTGGTGCAGGCGATCATGGATCAGCGGGAGGCGAATCCGCCCGAGGGCAAAGACGACCGCGACATGCTCGATGTCCTCATCTCGGTGAAGGACGAGAACGGGGCACTGCGGTTCTCGGCCAGCGAGATCACCGGCATCTTCATCTCGATGATGTTCGCGGGCCACCACACCACCTCGGGCACAGCGGCCTGGACGATCATCGAGCTGCTGCGGCATCCCGAGACGATGGCCGGTGTGGTCACCGAACTCGACAATCTGTACGCGGATGGCGCCGATGTCAGTCACCATGCGTTGCGCCAGATTCCGAATCTGGAGGCCGCGCTCAAGGAGTCGCTGCGGTTGCATCCGCCGCTGATCGTGCTCATGCGGGTGGCGCGCGCGGAGTTCGAGGTGTGCGGACATCAGATCGCCCCGGGCGACATGGTCGCGGCCACGCCCGCCATCTCCAACCGGATTCCGGAGGACTTCCCCGACCCCGACGCCTTCGATCCCGCGCGCTACCTCGATCCGCGCCAGGAAGACATCCTCAACCGATGGACCTGGATTCCGTTCGGCGCGGGCAAGCATCGCTGCGTCGGCGCTCCGTTCGCACTCATGCAGCTCAAGGCGATCTTCTCGATTCTGCTGCGGGACTGGGAGTTCGAACTCGCCCAGCCATCGGACACCTACCGCAACGATCACTCGAAGATGGTGGTGCAGCTCGAGCAACCCTGCCGCGTCCGTTACCGCCGCAGGCAGCGCTGAGCGCGGGCGGAGAATCACTGTGACAGCGTCGTCCATTCCCAGCGGATTCGATTTCACCGATCCGGCCCTGTGGGAATCCCGCAACCCCGTCCAGGAATTCGCCGAGCTGCGCCGCACCGCCCCGGTCTGGTGGAACGCCCAGACCGACCCGCAGTCGGGCGGGTTCCGCGACGGCGGCTACTGGGTCATCAGCAAGCACGAGGACATCAAGGAGATCTCACGCAATCCCGAGCTGTTCTCCTCCCAGCGCAAGGGTTCGGTCATCCGGCTGCCCGGTGAGGTGACTCCCGAGCAGATCGAACTCACCGGCGCTCTGCTACTGAATATGGATCCGCCCAAGCACACCAAGATCCGCCGCATCATCTCCAAGGGGTTCACACCGCGCGCGGTCGAGGGGTTGCGCGCGGCATTGACCGAACGGGCGGCGGCGATCGTGCACGCGGCGCGGGAGGCGGGCGGCGGTGACTTCGTCGAACAGGTGGCGTGTGAGCTTCCGCTGCAAGCCATCGCCGAACTGGTCGGTGTCCCCCAGCAGGACCGCCGCAAGCTGTTCGACTGGTCGAACCAGATGCTCAACTACGACGATCCGGAGTACGGCGACGCGACCACGACCGACGCCTCGTCGACCGCGGCGATGGAGATCCTCGGCTACGCCTGGAACATGGCCGAACAGCGGCGCGCCGAACCGGCCGACGACATCGTCAGCACACTGGTGCACGCCGATCTCGACGGGGAGGCGCTGGGCTCCGACGAGTTCGGATTCTTCGTGATCCTGCTGGCCGTGGCGGGCAACGAGACCACCCGCAACGCCATCACCCACGGCATGAAGGCGTTCATCGACAATCCGGATCAGTGGGAGCTCTACAAACGGGAACGCCCACGGACCGCGATCGACGAGATCGTGCGATGGGCGACCCCGGTGACGGTCTTCCAGCGCACCGCGACCGCCGACACCGAGCTCGGCGGGCAACTCATCCGCGCTGGTGATCGCATCGGATTGTTCTACAGCTCAGCCAATTTCGACGAGGACGCCTTCGAGCGCCCGTTCAGCTTCGACATCCTGCGCGACCCCAATCCGCACTTGGCCTTCGGCGGCACCGGCACCCACTTCTGTGTCGGCGCCAACCTGGCCCGGCTCGAGATCGAGCTGATCTTCAACGCCATCGCCGACGTGATGCCCGATCTGTCCCAGGTATCGGAGCCGCAGCGGCTACGGTCTGGGTGGATCAACGGCATCAAACACTGGCAGGTCAGCTACGAGTCAGGAGAACGGGACTGATGAGGATCGCACTGCTGTCCTACCGGAGCAAGCCGCACTGCGGCGGACAGGGAGTGTATGTCCGGTACCTGAGCCAGGGGCTCGTCGAGCTCGGCCACGAGGTCGAGGTGTTCTCCGGCCAGCCCTATCCCGAGGATCTCGATCCGCGGGTGCGTCTCACCGAGGTGCCGAGTCTGGACCTCTACCGCGACGAAGACCCCTTTCGCACACCGCATCCGCGCGAGATCCGCGATCGCATCGATCTGCTCGAGCTCGCCACGATGTGGACGGCGGGGTTCCCCGAACCGCGCACGTTCAGCCTGCGCGTCGCACGGCTATTGGCCTCGCGCGCACAGGATTTCGATGTCGTGCACGACAATCAGTGCCTCGGCTACGGTCTGCTCGACATCGCCGAGCAGCTGCCGCTGGTGGCGACCGTGCACCATCCGATCACGCGCGACCGCGCGGTCGATCTGGCCGCGACGCCGTGGCGGCGCAAGCTGTTCGTGCGCCGCTGGTACGGGTTCCTCGGCATGCAACAGCGAGTCGCACAGCAGATTCCGGACCTGATCACGGTGTCGTCGTCTTCGGCCGCGGATATCGCCGAAGACTTCGGCGTGCGGCCGGGACAGCTGCATACCGTTCCCCTCGGCGTGGACACCGAGCTGTTCCGGCCACGCGAGACACCGCGGGTGCGTGGGCGGATCGTCGCGGTCGCCAGCGCCGACAAGCCGCTCAAGGGCATCGCACACCTGCTGAAAGCTGTGGCTCGGCTGCGCAATACCTGCGATGTCGAGCTCCGGCTCGTCGCGAAGCTGGAACCGAACGGCCCCACCGAGAAGCTGATCGCCGAACTCGGCATCGCCGATATCGTCACCCCGGTCAGCGGAATGAGCGACGAGCAGTTGGCCGAACTGCTGGCCTCCGCGGAGCTCGCCTGCATTCCGTCGATGTACGAGGGGTTTTCGCTCCCCGCGGTCGAGGCGATGGCCAGCGGCACGCCGCTGGTCGCCAGCCGAGCGGGCGCGCTGCCCGAGGTCGTCGGCGAGTGCGCCGAACTGGTCGAGCCGGGCGATGTGGACGCGCTGACCCGGGTGCTCGGCGAACTGCTCGCCGACCCCGCCCGGCGCGGGCTCCTCGGCGCGGCGGGTCGTGTTCGCGTTCTCGAGCTGTTCAGCTGGTCGGCCGTCGCCGCGCAGACGGTCGCGATCTACGACCAGGCGATCACCCGCCGCTCCCCCACCCCGCCGGGCACCGCCCGATGACGACACCGCCCGACCCTGTGCAGCACCTGGAGGCCTCATGTTGACCGTCGATTTCGACCGCTTGGGCGTCGGTCCCGGATCACGGGTGATCGACATCGGCTGCGGCGCGGGCAGACATTCCTTCGAGGCCTACCGCCGCGGAGCCGACATCGTCGCGTTCGACCAGAACGCCGCCGACCTGGCCGATGTAGACATCATGTTCGAGGCCATGGCCGCGGCAGGCGAGGCACCGGAGTACGCCAAGGCCGAGACCGTGCGCGGCGACGCGCTCGATCTGCCCTACGGCAACGAGGAATTCGACGTGGTCATCGCCTCGGAGATCCTCGAGCACGTCCCGCAGGACACGCAGGCGATCGCCGAACTGGCGCGGGTGGTCAAACCCGGTGGCACGCTGGCGGTCACGGTGCCGCGCTGGCTGCCCGAACGCATCTGCTGGGCGCTCTCGGACGAGTACCACGCCAACGAGGGCGGCCACGTGCGCATCTATCGCGCCGACGAGCTGCGCGACAAGATCACCGCGCGCGGTCTGCGCTACCACCACCAGGACTTCGCGCACGCGCTGCACACACCCTTCTGGTGGCTCAAATGCGCTGTCGGCGTGCGCAATGACAAGCACCCACTGGTGAGCGCCTATCACCGCATGCTGGTGTGGGACATGATGTCGGCGCCCGCCGTGACGCGCACGGCCGAACGTGTGTTGAATCCGCTGGTCGGCAAGTCCGTCGCGCTCTACTTCACGAAACCGGCGGTGCGCGGCGATGCCCGTTGAGCTACCGGCCCTTCCCGGGGTCCTCTCCGCGCGGGATATCCGGCGGACCGCCGAATCCATCGCCGCCGCACAGGAACCCGATGGCGCGATTCCCTGGTTCAGCGGCGGTCACACCGATCCGTGGGACCACATCGAGTCCGCGATGGCACTGACCGTGGCCGGCCTGTGGGACGAGGCCCGCGAGGCCTACATCTGGTCGGCGAAATCGCAACGCTCCGACGGCTCGTGGCCGATGCAGGTGCGCGGTGGCGTGATCGAGAATCACGACGCCGACACCAATTTCTGCGCCTACCTGGCCACCGGCGTCCTGCACGCCCTGTCGGTCACCGGCGATACCGGCTTCGCCGCCGAGCTGTGGCCGACGGTTCGCGCCGGTATCGACTTCGTGCTCGGCCTCCAGCTGGGCGCGCACGGCGAGATCCATTGGTCGGCAAACGAATCCGGGTCCTCCGGCGAAGCCTTGCTGACCGGCTGCTCCAGCATCTTCCACAGCCTCGGCTGTGCGGTGACGCTCGCCGAGCGGGTAGGCGATCCACGCCCGGACTGGGCGGTGGCCCGCGACCGGCTCGGTCACGCCCTGCGCCATCGTCCGGACGCCTTCCTGGACAAGAGCCGCTACTCCATGGACTGGTACTACCCCGTCCTCGGCGGCGCGGTGCGCGGCGTCGCGGCCACGGAGCTGATAGCTCGGCGCTGGAACGAATTCGTCGTCGGCGACCTCGGGATCCGCTGCGTCTCCGACGCACCGTGGGTCACCGGCGCGGAGACCTGTGAACTGGTGCTCGCCCTGGACGCCATCGGCGACACCGCTGCCGCCGCCACACTGTTCGCCAATATGCAGCATCTGCGCGAACTCGACGGTTCCTATTGGACCGGACTGGTTTTCACCGATGGCAAGCGCTGGCCGGAAGAACGCACCACGTGGACCGGGGCGGCTGTCGTGCTGGCCGCCGACGCCCTCAGCCGCACCACCGCGGGCAACGGCATCTTCCGCGACGCGCTCCCCCGCTGAGACTCAGCCGCAGGCGGCGGTGCGCTGCAAGATGCGCAGCGAACCGGTGACCGAGAGTTCGCTGAACTTGCCGCTGTCGAGTGCCCGGCGATAGATGTTGAACGGCGCGCGGCCGCCATCGGCGGGGTCGGGGAAGACGTCGTGGATGGCGAGCAGCCCGCCGCCCGCCACCCAGGGCACCCAGTTGTCGTAGTCGCGCTGCGCGGCTTCCTCGGTGTGGCCGCCGTCGACGAACAGCATCCGCAACGGGGTGCGCCAGATGCGCGCGGCGGCGGTGGACGAGCCGATGATCGCGGTCACCGTGTCGGTGAGCTCCGCCCGAATCATGGTGCGCCGGAACGTGGTCACGGTGTCGAAGACGCCGGTCTCCGGGTCGACCAGGGTGGTGTCGTGGTACTCCCAGCCCGGCTGGTGTTCCTCGGAGCCGCGGTGGTGGTCGACGGTGAACACGGCGGCGCCGGTCTCGCGGGCGGCGGCGCCGAGATAGACGGTCGACTTGCCGCAATAGGTGCCGATCTCCATGATGATTCCGTCGCCCGCGTACGCGTGAGCGGCAGCGTAGAGCGCGTGTCCCTCGTCCGGCGGCATGAATCCGGTGACCTGTTCGGCGAGTGCGAACAGTTCGCTGGTACCGGCGGAGATTTCGTCCAGAGCTGCCATGCGAGCCACGCTAACATATGAACTGGAATACAATCCGGACTACTGTCCGGAAACCTGCTCGGATAGTCGGAACCAAAGGAGAACACCGATGAAGACTCGTCTGAACTGCCCCTGCGGCGTCGCCATCAAGGGCACCGACGAAGACGACCTGATCAAGCAGACCCAGGCGCACCTGGCCGAAAACCACCCCGGACACGACTACACCCCCGACGAGATCCTCTTCATCGCCTACTGAGTCGGCTATTTGGTCGGCAGCGCGTTCTGCAGGCCACCCACCTCGGTGATCTGCCAGTCGGCATTGCGGTCGACAGTGAGCGAGTAGGTGACGGTGGTCCGCGTTCCGTCGGGTGTCTGGGCGCTGGTGGAGACCACATCGAGGTAGGCGTTGACCTTGTAGATGCCACCGGTTTCCGAGGTCACGGTCGCCGAGAGCGGGGTCGCCTTCGACGTCCACTGCAGCGGCAGCAGGATCTGCTCCAATTGCGGTGCGGTGGCGTCGAATTTCGCGGCCAGTTGCGGGGTGGTGCCGGTTCGCAGTCGGGTGAACCACGCCCGCACGTCGCGGTAGTCGATGGTGGACGCGCCGACCCCGTAGTCCGAGGCGATCTGTTCGACGTGCCGGGCGTCGGCGTCGCGTGCGTCGCGATCGGCGATCGTCGCCTCGGCCGAGAAGTACAGCGACGCGAAGGTGACCACCGCGGCGACGAGGACCGCGATCGTGGCGGTGCTCAGCACGGTCGACAGTCGCAGGGAAACGGTGCGCGGCGGCTGCTCGGCGGCCTCGGTGGTGGTGGCTTCTTCGGTCGCTGTGCTCATGGTCCGTCCTTCGTTCGACTACTTGACGCCGATGCGCAATTGCACTGTGCCGTCGGCGTCCACGCTCTGCAGGGCTTGCTCGATCAGGGTGCTGATGTCGATGGCGGGTGTGCGGTTCACCGCATCGGTGACCACCGGACCCAGCACCTGTCCCAGCGGGGCGATGCTGGGCCCGATCTCGTTGATCAGGGTGGTGAGCTCGGCCAGGAACGGCACGAGGCCGTCGCCGGTGAAGTACGAGGGCACCGGGCGGCTCTCGACGAGCTCCGATCCCGATTCGACGATCGCGTTCAGCGTCACGCCGAACTCGCCGAACAGCGGACCCGCCGTGCCGAGCGAGGGCCCTAGCCATTCCATGTTGCCGCCGAGGGCTTGCACATCGGCGAACAGTTGCCGAACGGCCTCGGTGCGGCTGAGCAGAGTGGCCGCGAGCAGGGTCGATGACCGCTGCAGGGTCTGCATCGCCGTGTCCGTCCCGGCGAGCGCCCGGTCGAAGGTGTCGACCAGGTTCGCGATCGCCTCGGGATGGATCTGCTCGAGCAGCTCGACCAGTCGGGCCGACAGGGCTGTGATGGTCATCGGCAGGTGGATCCGGTCGGCCGCGACGACTTGGCCGTCCTCGAGATACGGGCCGGCCCCCGATTCCGGCGCGAAGGCGATATACGGCTCGCCGAGGGCCGAGAGCTGCTCGATCCGGACGTCGCTGGACACCGGGATTCGGTAGCGGCTGTCGATCCGCAGCCGAACGAGCACCCCGCCCGCCTGCTTGCGCACCGACTCGGTGCGCCCGACCTGCACACCGGCGAGCAGGACAGGCGAATTCGGCGCGAGCCCGCCCGAGTTGTCCAGCCGCATGTCGGCGGTGATGTAGCTCAGTCGCGGGTCCAGCCGCAGCACCCCGAGCGACATGTACCCGACACCGAGAACCAGGACCGCCGCGATCGCGGAGAGCGACACTGCCGCACGGACATTCATCGTAGGAGTCCGATCATCCGCAGGGTGTCGACGATGCGGGCCGTGTGCTCGTCGGCAGTGATCGGGCCGGTCGACGGCCCGAGGGTGACATCGACCAGGTCGACCTTCGGACCGTGCATGGCGAAGGGAACGAGATCGGTGTTGATCAGGTCGATGAGCGCCTTCATGTTCGACGGTGAATCGGCGTCGAGCGGGCGGCTGCCCAGCAGCATGGGCACCAGGGCGCGGGTGGTGTCATCCAAGGAGGACAGCAGTGGGCCGAGCCACTGCGCACTCGGCGCGACCGGGCCGAGCGCGGTCAGCACGAAGATGACCCGGATCTGCGCGTTCACCGCATCGGTGGTGTGTTGGACGCCGTAGGGGGTGAGCAGTTCGTCGAGAATCGGCAGGTTCTGCTGCATGCCCTCCTCGACGGTGGCCTCCAAGCCGTCGAGCAGGGCGTCGACCGAGTGCAGGTGGTCGCCGAGGTCGGTGATGTCGGCGCCGAGAAGGCCTGCGAGACGGGCGGTGTCGCGCGGATCGTCGGGGAACACGCCGTTCATGGTGCGCACGATGGATTGGAAGTCGGTCACCGCGCCGCTGCCGATGAAGGTGGACAGCCCGGCCAGGATGTCCTCGATCGGGGGCGACTGGGTGGTGTCCGCGAGTGGGATGGTCGCGCCCGCCGTCAGCTCGCCGGTCCTCGCGGGCACCGGTTCGGTCAGCGCGATGTGGACGTCGCCGAGCGGAGTCTCCTGGCGGAGTTCGGCGGTAGTGCCGACCGAGAGCCGAACCGACTGCGCGATGGCGACGTCGGCGATGGCGTAGCCCGGCACGGCCCTACGGTCCGGTGTGGCGGCGACCGGATCGACGAGGGTGACCCCGGTGAGTATGCCGACCCGGACACCGGCCGCGATCACCTTGGCGCCCTGCGGGAGATTGAGCACATCGGCGAACTCGATCCGCAGCTGATACGTCGGTCCGTCGACGCCCGAACCCGGTACCGGCAGGTCGGCGGGTTGGAAGCCGCAGCCGGTGGCGGCGAGCAGCACTGTGAACAGGAGCAGGGCAACTCGTCTCATCGTGCGCTCACCGCCCCGAGCAGCAGGGGCAGGGCAGGAATCGTCATCGCACCGCTTTCGGTCGCCTGGCAGGGCTGTCCGGTAATGACCTGTACGGCCGCACAGACCTGGGCCGTGTCTTGCTGGGCGAGTACGAGTTTCGGTGGCGCGTAGCCGATGGTCAGCGCTCCGCCGGCCGGGTCGACAGCGCCGGCGAAGCCGCTCGCGACGGCCGGGGCCATGGCGATGACATCGGCGAGCGAGCCGACGCCCGCCGCGATCATGCGCGAAAGATCCGGCACGGAATTCAACGCACGCAGCGCGGGCGACCCGAACATCACGATCACGTCGTTGAGCTGGGGCAGCAGGTCGGCGAGCGCGGCGACGATCTCGATGATCGGCGGGAACGCGATGGTGACGATGTCGTTGAACGTCTGTGGCAGCCCGCTCACCGTGGTCTCCACCTGCGACCAGCCGCTGCGGGCTCGGTGGGCGAGCTCGGTGAGCGCGTCGAGCAGTTGACCGATGTGGCCGATCGCCGCGTCGGGTGCGACCAGCGCTCTGCTCAACGCGGCAATGATCTCGTTGATCTGATCACCGGTCCCCGCTGTCGCGCGATCGAGCGCATCGACTCCGGCCCCGACGGCGGTGCGCTGCTGACCGGTTTCGCCCGCACCGTTGAGCTGGTCGGCGAGCCCGGCGAGCGCGTCGAAGGTCTGCGTCAGGCTTTTGGGAGTCAGCGTCTTGGTGATGCACGCGCTCGAATTCCAGCCCGGCCCAGCGGGTTCGGCCCCGATCAGGGCCAGCCGCCGGTCGGCGATCAAGGTGTCGCTGACGGTCACCGCTCCGACATCGGTCGGCAGCTTGCGATCGGCGCGGACGGTGAACTCGACGCGCGCCACCGCACCCTCGATGCTGATCTCGGTGACGCTCCCGACCTGCACCCCCATGACCGTGACCGCGCTGCCTTCATACAGCCCGATACTGTCCGGCATGTCGGCGCAGTAGCTACGCATCGGCGGATTCGGCGAGCTCAGCCGCAGGCCGATCGCACCGGCCAGGACGAGCGCCACGACGACCACGGCCGACATCAGCCCGCGCGATCCCAGGATCTTGTTCAGCATCAACAACCACCTCCCGGCAGCGGCACGCACACGGCGGGGAGTTGGATGGTCGCGCCGGACTGGTCGACACTCACCCCACCGCCCGCCGGCATCAGCGGGAGCAGTCGCTGTTCGAACGCGCGCACGGCATCCAGCAGGGCGCCCAGCCGCCCGCCGAGCTGCTCGAGCGCGGGGATGGCATCGGCGAGCGGCTGGGCGCGCTCTTTGATCGACGTGTCCCACGCCCGTCCGAGCGGCGTGAGATCCTGCAGGATCACTGCGAGGTCGTACAGGGATTCGGCAACCTGCACCTTGTTGGTCTGGATGATCTGTTCGAGCGTGCCGAGGGTGATGATCAGATCCGCCAGCACATCGGCGTTCGCGTCGAGCGCGGTCAGGTATTCGTCGGCGATGGACAGGGCACGGGAGATGTCGGCGTTCTGCTGGTCCAGGATCGCGACCACGTCACCGGCGGCGCGCACCGTCGACCGCACGGCGTCCGGGCTCTTGTCGATCGCGGTGGACAGTGCGGCGAGGTCTTGGCGGAAGACGCTCCCGTCGATCCGGCGGACCGGCTCCACGGCGTCCTGGAAAGCCTTGGTCAGGTTGTAGGGCACGATGACTCGCTCCATCGGGATCACCGCGGCGCCGAGCGGTTTCGTGCCGGCGGGCAGGACGGCCAGGTAGTAGCCGCCGACGAAGGTGAGCATCCGAATATCGAGGGTGGTCTGATCGCCCAGGAACGCGTCCTCGGCGACGGTGAATTCCATCCTGACCCGATCGGGCAGCAGGGTCAGCGCGGTCACCTTCCCGACGGGTATCCCCGCGAGCCGCACGTCGTCGCCGGTGCGGACCGAGCCCGCCTGGGCCATCTCGGCGGAATACGTGCGCTCGGCGGTCGTTCCGGTGACATAGACCGCGCCGATCGCGACCAGCAAGAGCACAGCGGCGCACATTCCCGCTATCCCCCAGCGCAATTCGCCTGCCCGCGGATCGGCGGCGCGTCCGCGCGCTATCGGTGACACAGCACGATCCCCTGTCCGGCGATGAGTACTTGCAGAGGTTGGGGCGCCGTGGCGGCACCGCGCGAGCAGGTGAGGTCGGGCCCGGTGGGTGGAATGGCCTGTGTCATCGCCTGGATGAGGCCGGGCATGCTCTCGAATGCGGCCACCGCGTCATACGGATCAGGGAATGCCCTGCGCAGCGCTACATCGAGGTCCCCGTCGGGCTCCCCGGTGACCCCGAAGATGGTCAGCATGCTCCGAAGTGGTTGCAGTACACCGGGTATGCCGTTCGCGAAGTCGACGAGTCCGGGCAGCTTCTCGGTGATGGTGATGAACAGGTTGGTCAGATTGGTCAGCAGGGTCATCGCATTGCCGGACTTCCCGCCGAGATGATCGGCCACCTGGGCGAGGTTGCCCACCAGCGTCGACAGCACCGCCTGCCGATCGGAGGCATAGCGGCTGAGCTTGTCGATGGCGCCCAGCGCCTGCCCGACACCGGTCCCGTCGCCCTGGACCACCGCGAGAATGCTGGTCGCGAACTGGTTGAGATCATCGGGCGAGAGTTCGGCCAGCACCGGCTGTAGTCCTTTGAACAGTCGGGTGATGTCGAAGTCGGGCACCGTCTCCGCGGTGCCGAAAACCGATGCCGGATCACGCTGTCCCGCAGGCTGTTCAGGCTGCTCGATGTCCAGATACCGGAAGCCGGTGAGGTTCTGGTAGCGGATGGCGATGACGGTGTTGGTGAACACCGGCCGATCCCTGCTGACGATAAAAGTCACGCGAGCGAGCGCGCCGTCGAGTTCGGACGCACGCACCTTGCCGACCTGAACGCCGTAGAGGCGTACGTCGTCGCCGGCACGCAGGCCGTTCGCATCGGTGAACAGTGCTGTGTAGGTGTCGGTTTCGCCGTCGATCGGTCTCTCGATCACGCGCAGGACGCCCACCAGCACCAGACCCATCAGCAGGACCGCAGCGGCTACGCGCAACAGCAGGGAACGTGTCGTCATCAGCGCACGCCCCCGAGTATCGAGGCCAGCGGCGCCGCCAGACCGGGCACCACATCCAGTTCGACCCCGGCGGTGAGCACCGGGCCGTCGGGTGTGTCGCGAAAGGCGGTGTCGAGGCGAGTGAGTAGTTCGCTCAGCTGCTGCGCCGAACGGTGCGGGTCGCTGACCGACGCGGCAAGGCGGTCGAGGACAAGGCTGATCATGGGCAAGATTCCACCGAAATACTGTTGGGACGTGCTGAGCAGTTGGGTCACCGTCGGCAGCAGTTGGTATTGGATGCCTTCGAACATCTGGCCGAAGCGTTGGAGTTGGTCGGGTACCGCCAGGTACTTGTTCGTGTACTCCGCGTTCAGCAGCGTCAGTCCGCCGGTCAGCATCGGCGGCAGCCCGGTCAGCGCCGAACCGAACTGTTCGAACAGCATCGACGGCGGGAGTTGCCGGGTCTCGGCATAGGAGCGGGCGGTCGTGCCGATCGCCTGCAGCAGTGGCGTGAAGGCCGTGAGGTCGCGCGAGATCGTGCTGAGCAGTTCGACGAGTTTCGGTGTCAGCACCTCGTCGGTGAGCTGTCCCGTCGATTTCAGCAAGGCCGAGAGCGTGGCATCGTGGACTCGATCAGCTTCGCGATCGGTCAGGTCGACCGTGGAGCCGTCGACCAGCTCCGCACCGCCCGCTGTCGAGTGCAGTTCGATGGCGCTGATGCCGAAGAGGTTTCCCGGCGCGTAGTCGACGGTCAGGGCATTCGTCAGGCCGAACAGCTGAGAACCACTCAGCGCCAGCTCGATTCGCTGCTCGCCGCGGCCCGCGAAGTCGATCGCGGCGACCGAGCCGACGCGCACGCCGTCGAGCCGGACATCGGTGCCCTCCCCGACGCCCTCGCCGACCTGGCCGACCAGCAGTGCGACCTGGATCTGGTCGTCGGGCTCGTTGTCGGGCACCACCCGCCACACGAGCACGCCGACCAGCGTGAGCACGACGGCGAGAGTGCCGAGAATGCGGGCACGCAGTGGCCCGACTTCGGTACCCGGCAGAGCATAGGCAGGCATGGCATCACCCGGTGAACGTGACGGGGGATTGGAATCCCCACAGCAGAATGGTGGCGACCATGTCGAGCGCGATGATCGCCACCAGGCTCGCCCGAATGGCGCGCCCGGAACCGATCCCCACGCCCTCGGGACCGCCCGTGGCGAAAAAGCCCTGATAGCAATGGATCAGCACGACAGCGACCGCGAACACCATCACTTTGACAGTCGCGGCGAAGACATCCCAGCCGACCACGAACTGCTCGAAGTAGTGGTTGTACGTTCCGGCCGGCGTCCCGTGGATCGTCGTGACGATGAAGGCACAGGAGAAGTAACTCAGGATCAGCGCGACCACGAATGCCGGTGCGACGGCGAAGATCCCGGCGATGACCCGGGTCGTCACGACGAACGGCACCGACCGGATACCGAGTGATTCGAGTGCGTCGATTTCCTCGGAGATGCGCATGGAGCCGATCTCGGCGGTCATTCGGCACCCGGCCTGCGCCGCGAATCCGATCCCCGCCGCGATCGGCGCGAGCTCGCGGGTCACCCCGAAGGCCGAGATGAGTCCGCTGAGTTGACCAAGCGACAACAGGTCGAGCGCGCTGAACGCCTCGATGCCGATGGAGGCGCCCATGGCCGCGCCGAGCAACAGCATCAGCGGCACCACGCCACCGCCGATGATCACCGAGCCGCGGCCCCAGGTCATGTCCGTCACCATCGTGATCGTCTGACGGCGGTAGTGCACGAGCGTGTAGGGCACCGACGAGAGCACCTGCCAGCAGAAGCCGAGCACGAACCCGATCGACTCGATCGGGCCGAACGGACGAATGCCACGACGGCGCAGCCAGCCGATCCACCGCAGCGCGGTGGGATAATAGGGCGCGCTCATCAGGCCATCCTCACCGGGAAGAACATCGTGACGACCTGGGTGATCACGGTGTTCAGCACAACGGCCGCGGCGATCGACATCACCACGGCCGCATTGACCCCGTCGGCGACACCGCGTGGTCCGCCCTTGGCTTCCAACCCGCGTTGACAGGCGATCACGACGACCAGGAAGCCGAAGATCAGGGCCTTGACCAGCGATACCCACACGTCGATCGAGGTGGTGAAGGCGCCGAAGGACTGCCAGTAACTGCCCGGGGTGACGTTCAACGCCGACACCGCGACCAGGAAGCCCGAGCCGACGCCGATGAAGATGATGAGGATATTGAGCAGCGGCGCAACCAACATCATGGCCGCGATACGTGGCACGACCAGGCGTTGCACCGGGTCGATGCCCATCACCCGCAGTGCGTCGACCTCCTCACGGACGGTCCGTGCGCCCAGGTCGGCCGCGATCGCGGCGGCGCCCGCCCCACCCAGCAGCATCGCGGTGGCCATCGGGGCACCCTGTTTGATGACGCCGAGTCCGCCCGCCGCACCGATCATCGAATCGGCCCCGAGTTCGGACACGATATTGCCGACTTGCGCGGAAACGATGACGCCGAAGGGAATGGCCATCAAAATACTCGGTACCGCGGTGACCCTGATCAGAAACCAGGCTTGCGTGAGCGTTTCGTGTACCTGGAATCGCCCACGAATAGCGTCGATCACACCGATGTAGCTCGCTGCCGCGCCGATACGCAAAGCCCGGCCCAGAGTCGCGACACTCGAAAGGACAGTGTCGGAGAAGTTTCGACGAATTATCTGCCCGGCACCGGCCTGTTCCCCGTCCTGCACATCTGTGTCGCTCGCGTCCGTCGCACCACCGTTGACCGGTGCAACTTCGTCGTCTACCCGTGCCATGGCGGTGACGGTACCATATGATTTGGACCACATTCCAGACACCGGTCCAGATATTTGACCGGCCCGAAACTCGGCCACCACCAGCCGGTCAGCCCCCGCAAGACCCCTGAAAGCGTTGTGCCGAACTCGTGTCGATGGTACCGTCCAGACACATGTCCAGCTACCTGTCTCCCTCGGGGTTGTCCGCCCCCGCCACCGAAGGGGACGATCTATCGAAACCGGGGTATTCGCGATGACCAGCGCCACAGTGGAGCCCGTGACTTTCGATCCGTATGACTACGGATTCCACGAAGACCCGTACCCGACTTACCACCGATTGCGCACCGAGGCGCCGCTTTACCACAATCCGGAGCTCGATTTCTGGGCACTTTCCCGGCATTCCGATGTACTCGCGGCATTTCGGGACAGCAATCGGCTTTCCAGCGCCAATGGCGTCTCCCTGGATCCGGCGGCCTGGGGCCCGCATGCCCATCGGGTGATGTCGTTCCTGGCAATGGACGATCCGCGACATATGCGGATGCGCAGGCTCGTTTTCAAGGGTTTCACCCCGAAACGCGTAGCCGAGATGGAAGTACGGATCCGGGAGATCACCCTCGAGCATCTCGAGCCGGCGCTCGCGCGTGGCAGCTTCGACTGGATCGACGAGGTCGCGGGCAAGCTGCCGATGGACGTCATCTCCGAATTGATGGGCGTACCCGAGCCCGATCGCGCCGAGATCCGCCGCTTGGCCGATCTGGTGGTGCACCGCGAAGAGGGCGTGCTCGATGTGCCCGTCGACGCGATCGACGCCTCGATCCGGCTGTTCGGCTATTACGCCGACATGGTCGCCCAGCGCCGCGCCGCACCCAGCGACGATCTCACCTCGGCGCTGCTCGATGCCGAGATCGATGACGACACCCTCACCGACGAGGAGATCATCGGCTTCATGTTCCTGATGGTCGTCGCCGGAAACGAGACCACCACCAAGCTTTTGGGTAATGCGCTCTACTGGGCCGGCGCCAACCCCGCGGAGTACGCCAAGGTCGTCGCCGAGCCGGAGCTGGTCAGCGACTGGGTGGAGGAAACCCTGCGCTACGACACCTCCAGCCAGATCGTGGCCCGCACCGCGGCGGTCGACCTCGAATACCACGGCGGCACCATTCCGGCGGGCGCGAAGGTGCTGTTGCTGATCGGCTCGGCCAACCGCGATCCGGCGGCCTTCGACGACGGTGACAGCTACGTCATCGACCGCAGCAGCAGCTCCGCGCTAGCCAGTTTCGGTGCGGGCGTGCACTTCTGCCTCGGCGCGCATCTGGCCCGACTGGAGGCCACCATCGTGCTCGGCGAATTCGCCTCGCGGGTCTCGGCTTTCGACGTCGCCGACGGCGGCATCGCCCGAGTGCACTCCACGAATGTCCGTGGCTTCGCCAAACTCCCCATCACAGTAGAGGTCAGCTAGTGCCCCGATTCGAACCCCATCCCGACCGCAGGCCCGTGCTGATAGCCGGCGCCTCCTCCGGCATCGGCGCCGCGAGCGCCGTCGCGCTGGCCCAGCTCGGGCATCCGGTGACGCTGGGCGCGCGTCGAGTCGAGTTGTGCGAGGAGATCGCCGCCAAGATCCGCGCCGACGGCGGCGAGGCATACGCGCACCGGCTCGACGTCACCGACGCCGCGTCCGTGGACGAGTTCGTGACGGCCGCCGAGCGCACGCACGGTCCCACCGAGATCCTCGTCTCCGGTGCGGGCGATATCGAATTCTCGCTGGTGGGCGAGATGGACCCGGAGCGATTCCTGTTCCAGGTGCAGGTCCACCTCGTCGGCGCCCAACGCCTCATCCACCGGGTGCTGCCAGGAATGACAGCGCGGCGGCGCGGCGATCTGGTCGTGATCAGCTCCGATTGCGCCGACAATCCACGGCCGCGCTCCGGCGCCTACAGCGCCGCGAAGAACGGCCTCGAAGCGATGGTCGGCCAGCTGCGCATGGAATTGGAAGGCAGCGGCATTCGCGCGTCACTGGTACGGCCGGGCCCGACCCTGACCGGAATGGGCATGGATTCGACCCCCGAGATCGTCGGGCCGGTGCTGCGGGACTGGAAGGACTGGGGCTTGGCCCGCCATCCCTACATGCTGCGGCCGCAGCATCTCGCCGACGCGGTGGCGACGGTGGTCTCCGTCCCGCGCGGGGTCCACATGGTGCTGGTCGAGGTGCAGCCCGAGGCGCCCCTGCGGCCGGTGCCGGACGGAGGCGCGTCATGAGAATCGTGGTCGATCTGGATCTGTGCCAGGGACACGGGGTCTGCCAGGACGAGGCGCCCGCGGTTTTCACTGTGCCCAAACGCGGCCTGGTCGAGATCGTGGACGCCACCCCCGGCGACGCGCAACGCACGGCCGTCGAGGCCGCGATCCGCTACTGCCCCACCCAAGCTCTGTCGATCGCCGACGGTGGCGAATCCGACTCCTCCGTGAAAGGCACAGACTGATGGCAAGTTTCGAGCGGGCCGAACTCGACGAGATGGTTCGGCGCTGGGTCGTGGAGAACCAGCGGTGCGAGGAGAAGGGCGACTGGAAGCCCCTCGCCGAGATGTACACGGTGGATGCGACCTACGGCTGGAACTACGGTCCCAAGCAGGAGTTCATGTCCGTCGGTCGCGACGAGATCCGCGACTACGCCCTCGGTCAGGAGATGCTCGGCCTCGAGGGCTGGACCTATCCGTACCAGGAGTTCGTCATCGACGAGCGCAGCGGCACCGTGATCGGCTTCTGGAAGCAGATCAACGAGGGCAAGCGCGCCGACGGCCGCCACTACTCCCCCGAGGGCATCGGCGGCAGCTGGTTCCGCTACGGCGGCGACTTCCAATGGTCCTGGCAGCGTGACTTCTTCGACTTCGGCAACGTCTCGGCGATGTTCCTCGACATGATCACCGACAACGCGCTGTCGCCGGGCATGCACAAGCGCATCGAACGCTCCGTCTCGCGTGACCCGCTGCCCGGCTGGTACCGCGTCGGCGAATCACCGGCTTCCCTGTGGTGAGCCCGATGAGCAGCTACGCCGGGCTGTCCCGGCACCAACTGGCCGCGCTGGTCCCCGAACTGTTGCTGTGCGGTCACCTCATCGATCGATCCGGGATGGCGCACACCATCGCCGCCTTCGGCCGGGAGGGGATGACGGCGGTGGCCATCGAGGAGTGGCAGCTGGCCAGCCCGATCTACACCCGCCGGATGCAGCGGGCCCTTCGCTTCACCGGCGACAGCGTCGAGACCATCTTCAAGGGGCTGCAACTCGATATCGGCGCGCCGCCGCAGTTCATGGACTTCCGGTTCCGGGTCGACGACCACGATCACGGCGAGTTCTGGCTCGATCACTGTGGCGCGCTGGCCGATGTCGAGCCGATGGGCGAGGAATTCGTGGTGGCGATGTGCCACGACATCGAGGACCCCACCTTCGACGCGACAGCGCTGGCCACCAATCCGCACGCCCAGGTTCGGCCGGTGCACCGCCCACCGCGCCGGCCCGCCGACCGCACCCCGGTGTGCGCGTGGACAGTGGTCATCGATCCCGCGCACGTCCCGCCCTCGGTGCCGCGCAATGCCGCGCTCCTCGCGAATTCCGTTGCCGCGGGGCTGGAGTTGGCCGAGATCGATCCCGGCGACGAGGGCATGGCCGACTACACCGGGCCCCTGCTGAGCGATCTGCGGTTCGCCGATTTCTCCCATGCGGCCCTGCGTCGGATGGCCGATGAGATCTGCCTGCAGCAGCATCTGCTGACCCTCGGGTTCATGGTCGCCATCAACGAACGCTCCGACACCGAGACCGCTCTCGGGATCGGGCGCAAGCAGTTCGCCGGGATCGCCGGACTGACCTCCGAGCGCATTCGTCGATGCCTGGCCCTCGGCGACGATCCGCACGCGCTTGCCACGGTCCTGCGCCTGCATCCGGCGCTGAACCCGGTGAACTACACCGGAGTCGACATCGCGGTGCTGGCCTCCGGTGTGCGCCTGCGCTTCCCGCACGTCAGTGGGGCTCGAACCGACGGGGCCTGGCCTTCGATGCTGACACCCGAAGACCTGCGTCCCCTCGATGCCCTGGTCCGCGGGGTCAACCCACGCTTCGTCGCCCGCGTCACGGCGACGGACCAGCACGGCTGGACCGTCGACATCGACCTGGCCGAGCAACCGTTCCGAGAAGCATCCGAGGTCGCGGTGACCCGCTTCAGTACCGGTGCGGGCTTCTCCTTCACCGACCGCGGAAAACCCCTGCCACTCACCGTCGTGTGAGAGATCGTCAAGAGATGGACTGACATGGCCAACAACTTCGCCGACCTGTTCGAACACTCCGTCGACGCCATGCCCGATCGCATCGCCCTCATTCAGCGCGATCGTCGAGTGACCTTCCGGGAGCTCGATATTCGGGCCAACCGCCTGGCCAATCAGTTGGCCGAGTCGGGCGTCGGCCGCGGCACGCACATCGGCTTCCAGATGCACAACAGCATCGAGACCATGGAGACGCTGCTCGCCTGCTTCAAGCTGGCCGCCGTGCCGATCAACATCAACTACCGGTACGGCCCGACCGAGCTGGCCTACGTCTACGGCAACGCCGACCTCGAGGTGCTGATCTACCACGCCTGTTACGGCGAGACCGTCCGTGCGGCCCTCGAGGCCACACCGACTGTGCGCCAATCGATCTGCGTCGACGACGACCGTGATGTCGGTGTACCGGGCGCGGGCGCGGTCCTGTACGAGCAGCTCGTCGCGGCGGGAGACCCGGTCCGGCCCTCGGTCACTCGCACCGCGGACGACCTGTTCATGATGTACACCGGCGGCACCACCGGCATGCCGAAAGGCGTCATGTGGCGTCAGGAAGACATGTGGCGTGTGCTCGGCGGCGGGGTCGACTTCTACAGCGGTGAACCGGTGCGCGACGAGTATCAGCAGTCCGAGACCGGCGCCAAGGGCGTGCCGGCCATCTGGTTCGTGCTCCCGCCGCTGATCCACGCCGCGGCGATGATGCCGACGTTCAACGCACTCTGGTCGGGGAATACGGTGCTGTTCGAGCCGCGCTTCGACCCGGCGCGGGTGTGGCAGTCCGTTGCCACGCACCAGCCGCACGTCATGGTCATCACCGGCGACGCGATGGCTCGCCCGCTCATCGACACCTTCGTCGAAGCACCGGTGGACGCCTCCTCGCTGCTCGTGATCGCCTCGGGGGCCGCGCTGCTGTCGCAGCCGGTGAAGAACGCACTGCTGGAGCAGTTTCCGACGTCGATGGTGTCGGACTCGATCGGCTCGTCCGAAACCGGTTTCGGCGGTATCGGTTTCGCGCAGAAGGACGACGATCCGGCGCGCGGACCTCGGGTGCAGACCGGGCGCGGCGCGGTGGTCGTCGACGAGGACGGGCGGCCCGTCGCTCCCGGCGAGGAGGGCTGGCTGGCCAAGACCGGCGCGGTTCCGCTCGGCTACTACAACGACCCCGAGCGCACCGCCCGGCTGTTCAAGACGGTGGACGGCGCCCGCATCGTGGTCACCGACGACCGCGCCCGCGCCGAGTCCGACGGCTCCATCACCCTGATCGGCCGCGGCAACATGGTGATCAACACCGGAGGCGAGAAGGTGTTCCCCGAGGAGGTCGAGGCCGTGGTGAAATCCCACGACGCGATCTACGACGCGGTGGTCATCGGCGTCCCGCACGAACGGTGGGGCCAGCAGGTCGCCGCGATCATCTCGATCTCCCCCGACCGCACCCTGGACTTCGATGCCGTGCGTACCCACCTGCGCCCGCACCTCGCCGGGTACAAGATCCCCAAACGCATCTGGATAGCGGAAACGATCTCCCGCTCCCCCAGCGGCAAACCCGACTACCGCTGGGCGAAGGACTACGTCACCGACCGCGCCCCTGACCACCGGACCGATTGAGAAGACGCTGTCGCCACTGCGGTATCCGCTCCCGGACTCGGCGGGTACCGCAGTGGCGCCTTTCGACCGTCAGATGACCTTTGCGTCGATCAGCAACGTCCAGATCTCGCCCTGGTCGACGACCTCGACGCCGAGCTTCTCGGCCTTGGCCAGCTTGCTGTCACCGACCCCGGCGCCGGTGATGAGCATGTCGGTGTTGGCCGAGACCGAGGACGCCGCTGTCGCCCCGGCCTGCTCACAGAGGCGCTGAAAGGTGGGGCGAGCGACCTTTTCGCCGGAGCGTGGGTCGCTGATCGCGCCGGTGATCACCACCGTTTTGCCCTCGAGGGGCGCGCCCGCCGCGATGACCGGCGGCAGGTCCTCTTCGCGCACGTCGAGACTGACGCCGAGTTCTCGTAGGCGGTCCAGTTCCGGACGCAGTCGCGTCAGGTGCGCGACCAGGGAGGCGGCGACCTTCGGGCCGATGTCCTCCACCGCGACCAGTCGTTCCTCGCCCGCGTCGGCGACCTCCTCCAGGGAGCCGAAGCCCGACCGAGCCAGGCGCGCGGCGGTGCCGTCGGAAGCCATCGGAATGGCGAGGCCGATCAGGGCGCGGCGCAGGCCGACCTGACGGCTGGCGTCGATCGAATCGATCATGCGCGCGGCGGAGACCTCGCCGACGCGGTCGAATTCGAGCAGCCGCTCTTTGGTCAGCGTGTAGAAGTCCGACGGACTTTCGAGAATGCCCGCCTCGGCTAGGCGTTCGATCCACACTCCCCCGATGGCGTCGATGTCGGCGGCCGCGCGCGAGGCCCAATGGATCAGCCTGCGCACAGTCTGCGCGGGACAGGAAACGTTGGTACAGAACAGTTCTCGGCTGTTGCCCTGCTCGGTGACCGGCTGACCGCACGAGGGGCACACGGTGGGCGAGATGATGTCGAGTTCCTCGCCCGTGCGCTTGGCCGCGTCGAGCACACCCGCCACGAACGGGATGACATCACCAGCGCGGCGCACCAGCACGGTGTCACCGACCTTGATGTCGCGAGCGCGGATCACCTCTTGGTTCGCCAGCGTCGCCTTCGTGACCGTCGTGCCGCCGACGAACACCGGCTCGAGCCACGCGACGGGGACGATCTTGCCCGTCTTGCCGACATCCCAGATCACCTCGCGCAGCAGCGTGGTCTTCTCCTCGGCGGCGAACTTGAACGCCAGCGCACCCCGCGGGGAGTTCGACCGGGTCCCTGCCGCCGCGTAGGCATCACGGTCGGCCAGGCGTAGTACGGCACCGTCGATGTCGTAGTCGAGATCATTGCGACCCTGCTCGATCTCGGTGATCGCGGCCTGCGCCTGCGCGGCGTCGGCGCACAGGCGCATCTGCGCACCCGCGACGCCGATCGCGCGCAGCCCTTCCCCGAGGTCGTGCGCGGCGTCGTCGGCCGAGGTGTCCAGGTCGAAGCCGAAGAACTGTAGACGCCGCTCGGACACGGTGGCCGGGTCCTTCGCCCGCAGGGTGCCCGCCGCGGCATTGCGCGGGTTGATCAGCGGCTTGTCCGGGTGCGCGGCGTTGTAGGCGAGGAAGGTCGACCGCAGCATCACCGCCTCGCCACGCACCTCGACGCGGCCGGGCAGCTCGATCCGCTCGGGGACGCCGTCGACGAGAGCACGGACCAGTGGGGTCACGTCGTCACCGGTGGTGCCGTCGCCACGGGTGACCGCACGCGCCAGCCGCCCCTTCTCGAAGACCAGGGCCAGCGACAAGCCGTCGAGCTTGGGCATCACGACCACCGACTGACCGGGGAAACGACCGAAGAACGCCTCGACCTGCTCCGGCTTGGTCGCCTTCTCCAGCGACAGCATCGGGCGTGAGTGCCGTACCGGGGCGTGCAGCACGGCGGGCGCACCCACCTGTTCGAGCGGATTCGGGTCCGGTGCGAGGTCGGGATGCGCCTCGATCAGGGCTCGCAGCTCGTCTTCGATCGCGTCGAATTCCGCGTCGGCGACCAGCGGCGCCCCCTGGTAGTAGGCGTCGCGCAGCGCCACGATCCGGTCGGCGAGTTCTTGGATACGTTCCCCTGTTTCCACAGGCAAGACGCTACCGATACCCACCGACAACTGGCGCAGGTGGCGCGCGGCGACCGTCCTACTTGGCGTCGCCGTAGCACTGGACGACCGCGGTGGTGAACGGGAACCGGACCGGCGTCTGCCCGAAGACGATCCGGCCCGCCGCGTCGGCGGCGGCGGCGATCGCTTCGGCCACCGCCGTGGCTTCCTCGGTCGGGCAGTGCACGATCACTTCGTCGTGCTGGAAGAAGACCAGTTCCGCGCGCAGGTCGCGGATCGCGTGCCGGATTCCGGCCAGTACCAACAGGGCCCAGTCGGCGGCGCTGCCCTGCACCACGAAGTTGCGGGTGAAGCGGCCGCGGGCGCGGGCGGCGGAATCGGCGCGGGTGTCGCGGGGCGCGTCCGTGTCGTCGAGCCCGACCGACAACGGCGTGCAGGTGCGACCCAGCCAGGTGCGCACCAGGCGGCCTTCCTCGCCCGCGTGCGCCGCGTCGTCGACGTAGGCCACCGCGGCCGGGTAGCGCCGGCGCAGGCCGGCGAGGTGGGTCAGGGCGTCGCCGGAGGTCTGTCCGTAGATGGCGCCGAGCAGCGCGATCTTGGCTTGGTCTCGATCGCCGCCGAAGCCACGAGCCGCCAGGTCCGCGTAGAGGTCTTCGCCACGGCCTGCCACCTCCATCAGTCCGGGATCACGCGAGATCGCCGCCAGTACCCTCGGCTCCATCTGGTCGGCGTCGGCGACCACCAGCGACCATCCTGGATCGGCCCTGATCGCCTGCCGGATGATCTTCGGAATCTGTAGTGCGCCGCCACCATTGGTGGTCCAGCGCCCCGACACTGTGCCGCCGGGTAGGTACTCGGGCCGGAAGCGGCCGCCGTGCACCCACTGCTCGAGCCAGGACCACCCATGCGCCGTGTACAGCCGGTAGAGCGATTTGTAGGCCAGCAGCGGGGCGACAGCCGGGTGGTCGATCTGCTGGATCTCCCATTTCCTGGTGGAGGACAGCAGGATTCCGGCGCGACCGAAAGCTCTGATGATGTCGGCGGGCAGATCGGGCCGGACTCGTACCCCTGGCCCGAACGCCCGCGACACCTCCTCGGCCAACTCCGCCATCCGCCGCGGTTCGGATCCACCCGGAAAGCGCTCGCCCAGCATCGAATCCAAGAGTTCGCGGTGTACATCGGCGCGCCACGGAATTCCGAGCTGCCCCATGTCGGCAGCGACGAGCATGCCCGCCGATTCGGCGGCGAGCAGCAGCCGCATGCGGTCGGGATGCTCGGCCCGAGCGGTGCGCGCGACCTGTCCGGCATAGACCGCCAGCAAGGCGGTGAACTCGTCGATCCCCGGCGGCAGCGGCACCGGGCCCGAGTCGAACAGCGACGGCTGGGTCTCGGCGGCCCGCGCGGGAGCATCCGGCGGGACAGCCAGGTTGTGCAACCGTGCCCAGCCCGCCGCCAGCGAGCGCGCCTGCCCCGCCTGCCCTTCCTCGTGTCCGATCAGCAGAGACTCCGCCGCCTGGACGTCGTAGCACCGTTCGACCCACACGCCCGCCGCCAGCAGCGCACGGTAGATCTCGGCCGTGGACCGCCATACCCACCGTTCGACGTCAGGACGGCTGCGCACCGCCTCGACGAGCGAGGGCTCGTCGAGGACCGGTCCCGCCGGGTGACCGTCCTGATCGAGCGGACACAACCGAGCGCCGCCGTCGCCCGTCTCCGCTATCGCCCATCTCACCTGCCGGAGTCTGGCACCGGGGTACGACAATCAGCGGCAACCGCACGCCGACGACCAGCGCCGACACCTCAGGAAACGCTGACCGCGGCCTGTTCTCGACGCGCACGCGACGGCATCGCCAAGGTCAGCACCGCGAGCACCATCGCGACGACGGCGATAGCGCCCATCATCATGATGCTGCCGCCCAGGCTGTGCGAGCTGAAGAACACCGTGGTCAATACCGCGAGGCCGACAGCATTGCCGATCTGTTCGATGGTCGGCAGCACACCGGAGGACTCGGCCATCCGATTCGCGTCCAACCCGGACAGCATCATCGGTTGCAGTTGCACGCCGAACAGGCCGACACCGAATCCGGCCGCGAACACCGGACCGGCACAGAGCAGCGCGTTCGCCACACCGTCGACCAGATACAGGTACACCCCGCCCGCGGCGATGCACCCGCCGAACAGCGCGATCCCGGCGGCCAGCGCCCAGATATCCCAGCGGGGAACCAGTATCAGCGAGCCGAGGGCACCGGCGCCCGCACCGAGGGCGAACAGGGTCATCACCATGCCGGTGAGCAGCGGCGAGTAGCCGAGCACATCCTGCATGGTGATCGAGGCGGCGAACACGAACGCGGTGAACAGTCCGAAGAAGGTGCCGACCAGCACCGAGCCGATCCGGAAACCGCGGTTGCCGAACAGGTCGAGGCGCACGAGCGGGTCGGCGCCGCGTGCGGTGCGGGCGCGCTGCTGAGCGAGGAACACCGCCGTCAGGACGAGCCCGGCACCGGTCACGGCGACGAGGTCGAGCCGCCACCCGTGCTCCTGGATCTGCGCAATGCCCGCGATCAGAGCGAACAACCCGAGCCCGGACAGCGCGGCACCGACCAGATCGAGTCGGTCACGGCCGACCGGGCTGTTCCGGTCCAGGAATTTCCATGCCAACCCGAACGCGAACAGCCCGATCGGCAGATTGATCAGGAAGACCGACCGCCACCCCCACCCCCCGATGTCGATGGTGAGCAGCACGCCGCCCACGATGGGCCCGAGCATCCCGGCGAATCCGGCCACTCCCCCATAGAGCGCGAAGACCAAGGGATGGCGTTCGCGCGGAAAGCCGGCCGTGAGAAGAGCGATCGTCTGGGCCGCCATGCCCGCCCCCGCCGCGCCTTGGACCACGCGCGCGATCACGAGTTCAGAAGGGCCACCGGCCAATCCGCACCACACGGAGGCGGCGGTGAAGGCGACCACCGACACCAGGAACATCGTGCGTCGGCCGACCATCGCACCGATCCGCGCGGCGGTGAGCAGGGTGCAGGCGAACGCCAGCGCATAGCCGGAGATCACCAGCAGTTGCGCCGACCTGGACGCACCGAGGTCGGCGGTCAGGCTCGGCAGCGCGGTGTTCACGATGGTCACGTCGATCATCTGCATGAACACCGCGATCAGACAGGCGCCGAACGCCAGCCACGCGCCGAGCTCGGGTACCTGAGCTTTCGCGACCCCGGTGGCTTCGCTCATGACACCAGTTCCATCGTGGCGCGCGGGGCCGACATCGACATCTGGGTCGGGAAACTCAGCTGCACCATCCGATGCGGCGCCGCCACCTCGAACAGCGCGATGAACGGCGGCACCACCGAGCCGACCATCTTGTCCAGCATCCCGTTCACCTGCTCGAAGCCGGGCCGCAACCGCACCTGCCAACACGGGAACACCCCGGCCGTCCCCGCGAAGACGACTTGTTTCTCCACCCGGACCAGCAGTGGCCAGTGCACGGAGGACGCGAGCCACACGTCGACCGTTTCGATCAGCCCGTCGGCGAAGTCCAGTCCGCGCAACATGGTCAGCCCGGCGGCTATCGGCATCACATTCGGGGGGAACGGGCCGGGCAGGCCGCCGAACTGCAGATGCACGGTGTCGACGAAATTCACTTCCTCGCGAGAAACCACCGTCGCTCCCGACCGTGTCTGCGCGCGATAGCTTTCCGCGTGCAGTCGCCCGTCGATGCGCCCGATTCGCTGTTCGACCGTCATGACCAGTGCACGGTCGCGCCCACTCTTGCCTTCCGGACTCGCCTCGATCGTCGTGTGGTAGCCGCCCCGGTCGTGCACGACGACGTGGGATATCTCGAAGCCGCCGGGCTCGCCGGAGATGCCGACGCGGTATCTCGACTTCTCGCCATCGGGAATACCGGGATCACGAAAGATGGTCGGTTCGAACTCTTCTCGGATCATGGGTGCTCCGTGGCGCTGTCGATAATGGCTCCGAATACGGACTTCATGGCGGCCAGGTAGCGCCGCACCGACTCCTGCGCGACCGCGGTGTCGGGGAAGATGACGCTCAGCGTCGTTTGCCCCGGTAGCCGGTTGATCCAGATGAGAGCTTCCTCCGAGGCGGCGCGGTTGGCGAAGACCCCGGCTTTCATGCCGTCGAACAGCTCGTTGCCCAGAAATTCCCTCGCGTCGATGAACGAGATCATCGGGGTGACCCACCCCGGCTCGGCCTTGATCTCGGAATCAGCGGGCAGCAGGTCGAGAACACGGTGAAAAGAGGTGGGCGCCAACAGCAGTCCACTGTCGTAGGCCCGTTGCGCGATCATGAGCGCGCGGGCGAACGTGGTGCGTTCGCTGAGCGGGAACGCGACCGGAACGAGCGTCACGTACCAGCCCACCGAATTGTTCTCGGCTGCGGTGGTCCTGGTACTGACCGGGGTCATGCCGAAGTAGTAGTCCGAACCGACCAGCTCGCGTTCGGCCAGTGCGGCCGCGGCGAACACGCCGCCGACGAATTCGGCGCCGTTGGCCCGGCAGACCTCGTCGAATCGATCGGCCTGTTCGTCGTCGAACAGCACGACACTGAGGTGGGCGCTGCGATGGTAGCCGTCGGTCTTCTCGCCCAGATCGAGCGGGAACACCGGCAGCCGATTGTCGTTGCCACGCAACAGCGCCAGCCACTTCTTCACCCCAGCAGAGGACAGGCTCTGCTGCTCACTGAAGAGTCGTTCGTTGCGGCAATAGTCGAGATAGCTCGCCGCGGGAGCGAGCGGTTCGGCCTCGTCCCACAGCTGCGCGGCGTAGAGCTGGGCGAAGTCGGCCGCGGACAGGTACTGCCCGAGACCGTCGGTGTGCAGATGGTCGACGGCCAGATACACGGTGGTGGAATCGCCGTGCTCGATGGTGCCGAAGGTGAAGCAATCCCATTGGAACGGGCCGGGTGTCGTCTTCTCCACGTGTCGGCAGATCGACTCGGGGTCGTCGACATGGCCGTAGTCGACCGGGACGAACTCCACATCGGCCTCCGGCACCAGATGGCGCCGGACCGTGCCATCCGGTTCGACGGCGAACCACGTGCGAAAGGTGTCGTGGCGCATCAGGAATGCGTGGATCGCCCGGGTGATGGCGTCGCGGTCGAGGTCACCGGTGGGGATCTCGGCGGTCACCAGGCACAGGCCGGAGAACCGGAAATCCGCGCCGCCGTGCCGGTCGGCCAGACGCAGATACTGCTCCTGCTGCAGCGAGGGCGGCGCCGGATGGGCCGGCGCCCCGGCCGCGCGCGCGACCGAGTCCGCCGAGGCGAACCAGGTCACGAGCCGACCGGGAGACGGGCGCCATTCGTCGATCAAACCGAAGTCGACCATCAGTGCGATCCCGCCATCGAGACCTCCGCCGATCGGTCGACGGTCCACCGGTCGGGCACTTCGACACTTGGCGGGGCGGATTCACCGGGCACGGACGCCACCTCCGGAAGCGGCGGTGTCACAGTGGGTTCGGAGGCGAGAATCAGCTCCGCGACCTTCGGGCCTGCCTGTTCCAGGCTGAACGAACGACCCATCTGCATCGACATCAGGTCGATGCCGAGCGTCTTGGTGACCCGCGCACCCAGTTCGACCGCCATCAACGAGTCGAGCCCCAGCTCGGGCACCGGCACCGTCATGTCGATCGACTCGACCGGAACCCCCATGACAACGGCGAGTTCGTCGGCCATCTTGCGGGCGATGGCGGGTCCGCGCTTGGCCTCCTCCATCGCGGCGAGTTCGGCACGGAGCCTGGCCAATTCGGAGGTGTCCTTGGCCGAGGATTGAGCCAAGGCGGCGGTGCGGCCGGTGCGCACCAGCTGCGGGAAGGTTCCGGTCAGTTTCGCCCAGTCGGTGGGGATGATCGCCGCGTTCGTCACGCCGAGGCGCAGGGCCTGTTCCAGGTAGGCGGTGGCGTCGGCCATATCGATCGGACCGAACCCCACCAGGTCCAGATACTTTTCGGCGGTTTCGTCCGAGGCCATGCCGCCCGAGGCGCCCGACAGGTGGCCCCAGCCGATGCACAGCGCGCGCTCACCGGCAGCCGCCCAGCGCCGTGCCAATGTCTCGACGGCGACGTTGGCGGCGCAATAGTTGTACTGACCGTAGATCCCGTACATCGAGCCACCCGAGGAGCACAGGACGAACATGTCCAGGGTGATGCCCGCATCGGCTACCGCCTGGTGGATCACCTGCGCGCCATGGACTTTGGGACGATAGACCCGGTCGAGCTCGTCGATCGCCATGCTGGCCAGTCGGTTGTCGGCCACCGCGCCCGCGGCGTGGAACACCGCGCGCAACCGATGGTGTTCGCTGTGCGCGCGATCGATGATCGCGGCGACGGCGTCGGCATCGGTCACGTCGGCGTGTTCCTCGATCACCTCGATACCCACCGCGCGCCACGCCTCGAGCTGGCGCTGCGCCGTCTCGGTGGCGGCGCCGCTGCGCCCGACCAGCACCAGCCTGCGCGCACCGCGCATCGCCAGCCAGCGACCGATCGCCATGCCGAATCCACCGAACCCGCCGGTGATGAGATAGCTTCCAGCGCCGTCGATGTCGAGTGGCGGCAGGTAGGGCCGCACGGGCGGTTGCGGGTCGTCCATCCGCAGCGCGACCCGGCCGACGCGCGAGGACCGCAGTGTCTCCTCGAACGCCTGGCTCACCTCGTGCGTCTGGAACATCTGGTACGGCAACGGGGTGTAGACGCCCTCGGTGACCTTCGCGAACACCCGCTGCAGCAGTCGTGACAGTCGTTGCGGGCGCACCGCGACCAGGCGGTCCAGATCCATCGAGTAGTAGGCGAGATTCTTGTCGAAGTTGGCCAGTTCCAGCAGCCCGCCGGTGTAGATGTCGGCCTTGCCGACCTCGACGATGCGCCCGAATTCGGCCGCGGCGTTGAAGTTCTGGCGCAGGATCTCACCGGGTGCGCTGCTGACGATCACGTCGGCGCCGGCACCGCCGGTCAGCGCGAGGACGTCGTCGACGAAGTTGAGCGAGCGCGAGTTCACCGCGAAGTCCGCGCCCATGGCCAGGACGTGTTCGCGCCGCTCGGGTGAGCTCGCCGTGCCGATGATACGGGCGCCGATCGACTTGGCCACCTGGATGGCCGCGGTACCGACACCGCCTGCCGCGCCGTGGATCAGCACGGTCTCGCCCGCTTCGAGGCGGGCCAGATCGTGCAGAGCGTATTCGGCCGTGCCGAAGGCGATGGTGCTGGTGCAGTAGCCGGGATCGGTGTCGGCGGGCACGATCACCGCCAGCGCCCGATCGACGACGGCGAATCTGCGCATCATGCCCTTGGACGCCACCGCGACCTTGTCACCGACCGCGACGTCGGTAACGTCGGCGCCGACCCGCACCACGGTGCCGATGCCCTCCATGCCGGGCACAGTGCCGAAATACGTCGGTGCGAGTTCACGTTCGCCGAGCAGTCCGATGACCTTGAGCGGATCCTTGTAGTTCAATCCGATCACCGCCATCGCGACCTCGATCTGGCCCGCGGCTGGCTCCGGCCGCGGGCACTCACGCCACGCCACCTGCGAGAGCACGCGCGTGCGTGGCATGTCCAGCTCGAAGTTCACCTCCGGATCGGCCAGCGGATGCGACGTCTCCAGCTCTTCGATGCGCTCGGGCAGCGGCTTGGTCACCATCGGCGCCAAGCGCTTGCCCGCGCGCAGCAGTACCTCGTCGCTGTTGTCGAGGGTGAAGGCACCGGGCACACCGAGTTCGGTGACGAGTTCGCCGATCGTGGTGGCGGGCTCGGTATCGACCAACCGCCAGCGCAGTGGGGTCTGTTCATTGAGCAGCACCCGGCGGCCACCGGCGAGCGCGGCCTGGCGCGGGTCCGGTTCGACCTCGCCACCGGGAGCCATGAAGGCGGATTCGGTCACCAGCGTGGCGTGGACGTTGCCGTCGCCGAAGCTGATCTGCGGCGGGGCGCCTTCCACGGTCGGGGTGACGTACTCCGACACCGCGACCGCGACGCGCTTGAGCGTCCACAGGTCGGCGACGTCATCGGTACCCGCACCGACCACGACGCAGACGTGTGTGCGCTGCGTGTCGTCGGCTTTCGCCGCCGCCAGATTCGCGACGAGATCGGACTCCAGTTCGTCGCTGTTCGGGTCGACGAGCAACACTCGCGACCCGGGAATCGCGGCGGCGAGTTCGGCGGTGCGTGGGCTGTCGCCGAGCGCGACGATCAGGGTGGACACCGACCCGGCTTCGGCCAGTGCCGCGGGGTCGATCGGGTCGCGCTCTTCGAGCACCTCGGTGTAGTAGAAGTCCGCCATCCGGTGCAGTGGGCTGTCACCGGGCTTGAGCGCGCCGATCTGTAGGCCCGTCAATCGCGCGACCAGCTTTCGGTCCCGGTCGAGCAGGTCGACATCGGCGCGCAGGCGGGCGCCGGGGTCGCGGCGGGCGACGACGGTGATCTCCGCGGGCAGTTCGGCGAGCAGCCGCACCGCGTTCACTCCCACGGGCACCATGACGCCCTCGTTGATCCGCTCGTCGGCGAAAAGCATCGCCGCGCACTGCATCGCGGCGTCGACCACAGCCGGATGCGCCAGATGCCCCGACCCTCGGGCGATACTGCCGTCGACGGTGGCCAGCACGACGTCGCGCCCGACCCGCACCGAGGTCACCCGCTGGAACGTCGGACCGTACTGCAGGCCGGCCGAGGCAAGGCCCGCGTAGAACATCGCCGGGTCGACATCGACACCGATCTCGATGGTGGGCAGCTCGACGTCGGTCTGTTCGTGACTGCCGGTCAACGAGCGCCCCGTCGAGTGCACCGTCCACGCCGTACCGGTGGCGCTGCGCGATCTGATCAGGAAGCGACCGCTGGCCTCCTCCACGCTCATCGCGACCAGCGGAACATCGGGGGCGCCCATGATCAGCGGTGCGACGAACCGAACCCCTTCCAGCGCGACCTGTTTGCTGCCGATCCGGGCGGCGGTGGCGCTCAGCGCCGCGTCCAGGTACGCCGCACCCGGCATGATCTTGACGCCATTGACGACATGGTCGACCAGCCACGGCAACAGTTCGGTGCCCACCTGCAGCAACCACTCGGGACGCCCCTCCACATCGGGGTCGCCGAGCATGGCGTGGCCGCCGGGCGTGCCGAGGCGGGCCTGCTCGAACAGTGGCAGCGCCGAGTGCAGACGGGTGCGCTGCCAGGGATACCGTGGCAGCGGCACGTGCGCGGTGGCGCCCCGCTCCGCCGGGAACAGCAGCCCACGATCGAGCACACCGGCGGCATGCAGGCCGATGAGCGTGCGCCGGAAGCTGTGCGAATCGGACTGCTCGCGGTCGAGGGTGGGCACCGTGGTGCCGTTCACGTCCGCGTCGACCAGCGCTTCGCGAATATTGCCCGACAGCACCGGATGTGGACCGACCTCGAGGAAGATCCGATTACCCGCGGCGATCAGACTCCCGATCGCGGCGAAGAACCGCACCGGCTGACGGACATTCGACCACCAGTACTCGGCGTTCCAGTCACCCTCGGTGACCAACTCGCCGGTCACCGAGGAGTACAGCGGCACCGACGGCGCCTGCGGCGCCAGATCGGCCAGCGCCGTGCGCAGTTCGTCGTGGATCGGATCCATCAGTCGGCTGTGATAGGGCACCTCGACCCGCAGCCGACGGGCGAATATTCCGTCCTCCGTGAGCTTTTCGGCGATCTCGTCGAGCCGGTCGACGTCGCCGGACAGGGTCAGCGACGTGGGGCTGTTGATCGCCGCGATGTCGACGCGCGGATCGCCGACGATGAGCGCGTCGGCCTGCTCCTCGGTCATGCCGACGGCGAGCATCCCGCCACTTCCCGCGGTCGTGGCCTGCAATCGCGCCCGGTGATAGGCCACGCGCACCGCCTCGCGCAGTGACAGCACGCCGCTCATATACGCCGCCGACACCTCACCCACGCTGTGCCCGACGATGGCCGCGGGGACGATGCCGTATTCGGCCAGCTCGCGCACCAGACCCACTTGGACGAGGAAGTTCGCGGGCTGGGCGACCTCGGTGCTGGTGACCCGGGACTCGTGCTCCGGCTTGCTCAGTTCCTCGATGATCGACCAGCCCGCGATCGCGCGGAATTCCGCGTCGATCTCCGCGGCGGTCTCGGCGAACACCCCGCCGGCCGCGAGCAGACCACGGGCCATCTTCCAGTGCTGGGGACCCATCCCCGAGAACACGAACACCGGCTCGGCGGCGCTTGAGGAGACTGTGCGGCTGGCGTCGCGGCCGGTACCCGACGCGTACTCGCGCAGTTCATGGACCAGTTCGTCGGTGGAGCCGTCGAGGAGGACGCCGGTGCGGAACGGGTGGTGCGACATTCGGGTCCACGCCGCTTCGGCCAGTTGATCCGGGTCGGCCCCCGTGGTGATCAGGTCGGCGAACCGGCCCGCCAACGCGCGCGCGGCGCCGGTACTGCGGGCCGAGATGGGCAGGATGCCGAGGTGGCGGGCCGGTTCGGTCGGCGATGCGGAGGCGCGGAACTCCTGCAGGATCGCGTGGGCGTTGGTGCCGCCATAACCGAAACCGTTGACCGCCACCGACATCGGCGCGGCGTCGGCGGGCAGCGGTTGCGCCTCGGTCTGCACGTGCAGGCCCAGCTCGTCGAAGGGAATGTCGGGGTTCGGATTGTTCAACCAGCCCTGTGGCGGCAGCGTGCGATGTTGCAGCGCCAGTGCGGCTTTGATCACGCTGGCCACGCCTGCGGCGGCCTCGGTGTGCCCGATCGTCGCCTTCACCGAGCCGACGCCGATGGTGCCGGTGCGCCCGGACGGTGCGCCGAAAACCGCACCGAGAGCGCGCAATTCGACCGGATCGCCGACCAGCGTTCCGGTGCCGTGCGCCTCCAGGTAGGTGATCTCGTCCGGTGCCAGGCCCGAGCGTTCGCAGACGGTGCGGGCCAGCGCCTCCTGCGAGTCGGCGTTCGGCACGGTGATCGCGGTTGTTCGCCCGTCCTGATTGGACCCGGTGGCCTTGATCACGGCATAGACGCGATCACCGTCGCGGACAGCGTCTTCGAGCTTCTTCAGCGCCACCATGCCCGCGCCTTCACCACGACCGTAGCCGTCGGCGGAGGCGTCGAAGGACTTGCAGCGGCCGTCGGTCGCCAGGAAACCGCCTTTGCACATGAGCACGAAGGTTTCCGGCTGCAGCATCACATTGACCCCGCCCGCCAGCGCGACCTTGCAGTCGTCGTTCTCCAGCGCCTGGCAGGCCAGGTGCAGCGCGACCAGCGACGAGGAACACGCGGTGTCGACGGTGATCGCCGGCCCGACCAGGTTCAGCGCGTAGGCGATCCGATTGGACAGCATCGTGTAGGAGGCACTGGCCGGGGTGTGCATGTCGGTGTGGAACAGCGCGGGGCCGACCACGCCGATCACCGACTGGTCGACGACGAAGCCGCCCACATAGACCCCGACCTGTTCGCCGGCCGAGCGCCCCGCGATCCCGGCGTCGTCGAGGGCCTCCCAGGTCACCTCGAGCATCAGCCGCTGCTGCGGGTCGAGCACCGTGGCCTCGCGCGGCGAGATCCCGAAGAAGTCGGGATCGAACTCCCACGGATCATTGGTCATGAAGGCGCCGTGCTTGGTATAGCTGCGCCCCGGCGTCCGTGGCTCGGGGTCGTAGTAGCGGCGCCAGTCCCAGCGATCGGCGGGCATCTCCACCACGCCGTCGCGCTTGTCGACGATAAAGTCCCAGAACGATTCCGGGGAGTCGATCCCGCCCGCGAACCGACATCCGATTCCGACAATGGCAATATCCGACACGTGATTTCCTCCGGTTCGACCGGCCTGTGGCATTGACCGTTGGTGTCAACGTAGAAGCCCACCACCGTGGCGATCGTCCGATTACCGACCTCTGGAATTTCGGACGGGTAATAGCGCGCCCCTCTGTGATCGGGCCCATATAGCCGAGTCATGCCTCACAACACGACTCGGAGAGTCGTTGTGACCGGCCGCAACATTGCGTGGTAGCGACCGAAAAGGCTACTGACAGTGACAAGTTCGACACATCGCGAGCAGTTGGGAGGCGAATGTGTTCGCCGAGTTGACACAGTGGGCAGACACCGTCGTGCGTCGGCGATATTTGGTGATCTTGATTATGGTGACCGGATTGTTGGCACTGGGAACTTACGGGCTCGGGCTCGGCGCGGATCTGAGTTCGACAGGGTTCGACGATCCGTCGTCGGAATCGGTTCGTGCGGCGCACGTGCGCGACAACGCATTCGGCCGTGATCACAGCAGCGATGTGATCTTGTTGTTTCGGGCGCCCGCAGGAACAACAATCGACGATCCAGCCTTTACCGAGACAGTCGTGGCGGGACTGAACAGTCTGCCGCAGCGTTTCCCGAACGAGATCGACCGGATCAACGGCGCGTATTGGCCGACCGATACCGGCGTGGCGCTTCCCGACGTCTTCGGCTCGCCCGAACGTGACTACGCGTTCGCCTCGGTCGCGGTCAGCGGCCTCGATCCCACCGAACAGGGCCGCAACTACCGCAAGATCGCCGAGGAGTTCGTGATCCCCGGGGTCGAGGTCGAACTCGCCGGCGGGCAGCCGGTCGCTCTCGCGTTGAACGACACCATGGTTCAGGATCAGCGACGTGTGGAGCTGTTCGCCATCCCCGCGGTCGCGATCCTGCTGTTCTTCCTGTTCGGCGGCGTCGTCGCCGCGGCGCTGCCGCTGATCATCGGCGGACTCACCATGCTCGGCGCATGGGGGCTGCTGCGCTGCCTCACCGCGGTCACCGAGGTGAACTCCTTTGTCTCCCCGGTTGTCTCGATGATCGGCCTCGGCCTGGCGATCGACTACGGGCTGTTCGTGCTCAGTCGTTTCCGCGAGGAACTCGCCGACGGCCGAACGGTCGACGACGCGGTCCGGCGTTCGGTGACCACGGCGGGGCGCACGGTGTTGTTCTCGGCCTTGATCGTGGTGGTCGCGGCGGCGGGCATTCTGGTGTTCCCGCAGGGCTTTCTGCGATCGTTCGCCTACGGCGCCATCATCACCATCTCGCTGGCGGCGCTGACCTCGATCACCCTGCTACCCGCGATGCTGGCCGTGCTGGGCAGGCGAGTCGACTGGCTCGGCGTCGACTGGTTCCGCAAACCGGTCGCCAGCGACCGTGTCCCCGACAACAGGTGGGGCCGATTCGCCGCGGGCGTCATGAAACGTCCACTGGTGGTGGCGATTCCGATCTGCCTCGGACTGCTGCTGCTCATCGTCCCGATCCAGAATCTGGCCTTCGGCTCCATCAACGAGCGTTTTCTCCCGCCGACCCATCCGACGCGCATGGCCCAGCAGCACTTCGACGAACTGTTCCCGCTGCGCCAGATCGACCCGATCGACCTGGTCATCATTACTTTCGACCCCGAGACCGCCGAGACCGTCCGCGCCGACGCCAACCACGCCCCCGGCATCGGCGCGCCGTTCGCCGAGCCGATGCAGTCGCCGTTCCAGCCCCAGGTTCTCACCACCCACACCGTGCTCGCCGGTTCCGACGACGCCGAGGCGACCGTCGACTATCTGCGTTCGATGCCGCTGCCGCCCGGCACGACACTGATGGTCGGGGGCAATCCCGCCGTGGAGAAAGACAGTATCGACGCGCTCGTCGAGCGGATGCCGCTGATGATCGCGTTCGTCTTCCTGGCCTGCACGCTCCTGATGGCGCTGACATTCGGTTCGCTGATACTGCCGCTCAAAGCCGCCGCGTTGAACCTGCTCGGGCTCGGCGCCACCCTCGGCGTGCTGACGTGGGTCTTCATCGATGGGCACGGCGCGGGGTTGCTCGGCTTCACCCCGCAACCCATCATGTCGCTGGTCCTGGTCGTCATCGTGTCGGTGGTCTACGGGCTGTCGACCGATTACGAGGTATTCCTGCTGTCTCGCATCGTCGAAGCCAGGGCAGCGGGAGCATCCACGACCGAAGCGGTCCAGGCGGGTATCGCCCGTACGGGCCGCATCATCACCGCTGCCGCGCTGATCCTGCTGGTGGTCACCGGCGCGTTCGCGTTGTCGGATCTGCTGATGATGCAGTACATCGCCCTCGGCATGGTCACCGCGCTGTTCATCGACGCCACCATCCTGCGGATGCTGCTGGTGCCCGCGTCCATGCGCCTGCTCGGGGACGCCTGCTGGTGGGCGCCGGCGTGGCTCAAACGCCTGCAGCCCCCTCCTGAACACGAATCTCTCGCCCACTCGACACC
Source organism: Nocardia salmonicida NBRC 13393 (assembly GCF_001613085.1). Taxonomy (GTDB): domain Bacteria; phylum Actinomycetota; class Actinomycetes; order Mycobacteriales; family Mycobacteriaceae; genus Nocardia; species Nocardia salmonicida. Next base: position 108,092 of record NZ_BDBR01000030.1, on the reverse strand, counting down.
TTCCGGAGCTGCTCCGACGCCAGTCCGCGGCGACCGGGACTGACCCCGGAGTACCACCATGAAAGTCCGGAGCGGCACCGTCGACGTGCCCGCCGCACCCACCAGCACGCTGCCCGCCTTCGCGTGGCGCGAGGTGTCGATCGTCGCGACCGTGGCCGCGACCCTGTTCCTCGCCAGGATCGACCGCTACCGCATCGGCGGCGACGAACTGTATTTCCTCGCGGCCGGACGGCATCCGTCGGTGAGCTATGCCGATCAGGGCCCGTTGGTTCCGCTGCTGGCGGCACTGTCGGACTACCTCGCGCCGGGATCCACCGCCGTCCTTCGGCTGCCCGCGCTGCTGTTCACGGTGCTGGCCATCGTGCTCAGCGCGGTAATGGCCAGGGAGTTCGGCGGTGGAAGACTCCCCCAGACCGTCGCCGCGCTCGCCTACGCGACCACCCCGATGGCGGTGATGCAGTCGGCGATGCTGAGCACCTTCGCCCTCGACATCACCTTGACGGCGATGCTGGCGTGGCTGCTGATCCGCTGGGTGCGGACCCGCGAGGACTACCTACTGGTCGCGGCGGGGTTCGTCGCCGCGGTCGACTTCCAGGTCAAGTGGCTGATTCCGATCATCTGGGCGGTGCTCGCCCTCGGTGTGGCCGTGTTCGGGCCGAGGGAGATGCTGCGTCGGCCCGCGTGGTGGCTGGGCTCGAGCCTGCTCGCCGGGTCGGCTGTCCCGATTCTGTGGTGGCAGCACAGCAACGGCTGGCCGCAATTGGCGATGGGCGCGGTCGTGCGCGACGAACAACTCGCCACCGCCGGGTTGACGGCGGTGCCGTGGACGATGATCCAGGTCACCGGGGCGGGCGGGCTGCTGTTGATCGCCGGCATGTGGGCGGGCCTGCGCGCCGAGCGATTCCGGCCGTACTACTTCCTGATCCCGATGATCGCGCTCGGTCTCGGCGCGGTGGTGCTCGCGGGTCTGCGCCCCTACTTCGTCGCCGGGGCGTTTCCCGGTCTGTTCGCGGCGGGCGCGGTGTATCTGGCAGACCGCGGCTTCTCCCGGCTCGGGGCGATCTTCAGCGGTGGCATCGGCGCACTCGCGACCGCGATCTGTGTCGCGCTCGTGGTCGTGCTGCCCCTACCGGACTCGGCACTGCGACAGTCCACCGACGACTATTCACACATCCACTCGCGCAGTCTGCTTTTCGGGCTGGACGGTTGGGACGATCTGGTCACCGCAGTGGCCGAGAGCTACGACCGGGTACCGCCGCGGCAGCGCGAAGCTCTGGTGATCGTGACCCAGAACTATTGGCAGGCAGCCGCACTCGACGACCTCGGGCCCGCGGCCGGCCTGCCCCCGGTGTTCAGCCCGAACCGCGGCTACGGCTACTTCGGCACACCACCCGACAGCGCGACCAGCGTGCTCTACGTCGGGGTCGACGATCCGGGCACCGCGCTGCGCACCCGCTTCACCCGGACCACCCTGCTGACCCACATCGACGAAACGCTCGGCTTTCCCGGGGTGAACCGCGGCGTCGCGGTGTGGCTGTGCGACGGGCCGAGCCAACCGTGGTCGGTCCTGTGGCCCGATGCCAGGCAGCTGCGGTTCGTCGATGGGACGAGCCGCCATGGGCGATAGCGACGACACCGGAGCGAACGGAGACAAGACAGTGGCGCATTCGATGAGGCGGCGGCTGGCACTCGCGGTGGCGCTCGCCGCCACCGGCCTGCCCGTCGTCGCGACAGCGCAGGCGGCCCCTGACCTGGTCGCGGCCCACGCCATGGCAGCGGCACTACCGGCGCCGAACGGCTCGTTCGCCGTCTCGGCGGCCGCCAACGGCCCCGGCAAGGTGATCGACCTGACCGTGCACTCGGCGGCGATGAACCGCCCGGTCACCGTCGCGGTCATTCCCGCCGCCGATCCCGCGGCGCCCGCGGGCTCGCTGTATCTGATCAACGGGGTGGACGGTGGCACCGACACCCCCGATTGGCGCGACGGCAGCAACTGGTTCACCAAGACCGATGCCGTCGAATTCTTCGGCGCCGCGCAGGCGAACGTGGTGATGCCGATCGGCGGCGCGGGCACCTTCTACACCGACTGGCAGGCCGATGATCCCGGCACCGGACGCAATCGCTGGCTGACGTTCCTCACCACCGAACTGCCTCCGATCATCGACTCGGCTTTCCACGGCACCGGCCGCGACGCGGTCGCCGGTTTGTCGATGGCCAGCGCGGCGGTGTTCCGGATGGCACAGGAAGCGCCGCGACGATTCCGGATGGTCGGCTCCTTCAGCGGCTGCATCCAGACCAGCAACCCGGCCGGACAGGCGATGGTGGCCTCGATCGTCACCGCGCGGCGCGGCAACCCGCTGAATATGTGGGGGCCGCCCACCGATCCGGCCTGGACGACCAACGACGCGGCCCTCAATGCCCAGAAGCTGCGCGGAGTGCAGGTGTATGTCACTACCGGCAACGGCCTGCCCGGCCCGCTGGACACCCTCAACGGCCCCGGCGTCAAGAACAGTCCGATGAAACTGCTCGACCAGCTGATCATCGGCGGTGTGCTCGACGGGATCACCGTGGTGTGCACCGCGTTGTTGCGCGACCGACTGGCCGCACTCGATATCCCGGCGACGTTCGATTTCCGCCCGGCAGGCACCCATTCCTGGGGTTACTGGGAGCAGGACATGCACACCTACTGGGAACGCGCCGCCGCGCTGGTCGTCCCGTAGTTTCCGGTTCGGCTCACCCCCGAGTGCCTTTGTGCGGCAAACGCACGTTCTGGCACGAACCTGATGAGCCGACTCAATACCGGTCCACCGAGCACCGAAAACCCGCTCGCGAAATCTACTCTTCGCCCATGACAACTCGACGTTCCCCGCCCGGCAGTTCCCCTGCAGTACGCGCACCATGCCGCCGCCTCGATCGCCCGACCGATGTCAGCGGTGGGACCGACTTCGCCGAAAAGGAACTCCGATGCCACCGAAACCCGTCGACCGGCGAATCCGCCCGAAGCAAGAGCGGGCGAAGGCGACCAGGGAACACATTCTCGATACCGCCGCGGAATTGTTCGGCCAGCGAGGAATCGACAACACCTCCACCAATGTCATCGCGGCGCACGCGCGGATCAGCATCGGAACGCTGTACCGGTACTTTCCGGAGCGGTCCTTCCTCGTCGACGAACTCCTCGATCGCCTGATCACCGACGTCGAGCAGGATTTCACCCAGCGCGTATTCAGCTTGACCGTAGAGACCTCGCCGACCAGCAGTGACGACTACATCGCGATCGCGTCGGAGATTCTCGACGTCTTCGCCGATGCGCTGGCCGCCAAGTCGGATCTGGTTCGCGCGCTCGTGCGCAGCGTGCAGTTCTACAGCAGCGGGTTGCCCGAATTCGAACCGCGACTGCGAATGCTGCTCAAGCTCATCGTGATCCAGTTCGTCGGGCCCGGACACGACCATGACCACGACATGATGTCGTGGGTTCTGGTCAACACCGGTTTCGCCGCGGTGTTGCGCGCCTCGGCCGACGACGTGGCCGACGGCGACCGCGCCGCCGCCATCGCCATGACCGCCCGGATGATCGGCACGTGGCTGTACGCCGAGCTGCGACGCCACGAATAGGCCCCCCGCGCAGGCAGTTACACCGAAACCTCGTCGCGGAATTGGAGATCGGCGAGTACCAGACGCAGTAGTTGTTCGGCACGGATGCGCTGCCAACCCAGCATCGCGTGCGGACTGAACCTGGCCTCCTCGAACAGCGCGACCAGTTCGTGCGCGCCGTCGTCGTGCAGCACGCCACTATCGAAAGCCCGCTCCAGCACTTCCCTCGGTGTATCCGAAACCAGTGGTGCCGCAGCACGATCCGCCGCTAGCCCGGCCTCCATCGCCACATAGCAGGCGATCACGGCGGTCCGCGCATCCTGCCCCGGCGCGTTCATCGCGGCCAGACCCATCTCCGCTGCCCTGGTCAGCGAGTCGACCGTGTTCGCCACTTGTTCCTCGGTCAGCTTCACCCCTTCCACCAGGGGCGTCCGCCGCCCGGAGACGGTGACACCGACGAGACCGACCAGCGCGATGGCGATCAGCACGACCGCCAGTCCCACCGCCCCCAGCAACGCCGTCCCGCTCAGACGCGACGAGTCGACCGCCGAGTCGACCACCTGTACCTCGACCGCACCCGACACCGGCGGCGTCCCTTCCGTCGCGGCCGGTGAAGTCGGTTGCCGCCTGGCACCGGGCAGGACGAACAGCATGGTGATTCCGACAGCGAATGTCAGCGCGACAGCGCTGAGCGCGACGGGAGCCAGCACCGCGAACCGCTTGAACGACAGGCGAACCCCGAGATCACCCTCGAGCGCGGGCATCGCCAAGGGCAACCGATGCTGACTGACAATGACTCCGGCGAGCAAGATCACCACCGAGACCAGCAACAATACCGGCATCAATGCGACAGCCAACGGCGGAGCACCGCCGTTTTCATTGGGAACAGTGGTCCCAGGTAAATGCCCGTGCAGCGCGATAATCGCTGCGACAATCAGCACGACCGCCGCGAACAAACGACCTATTGGCGCCAATATCTTTCCCACTGCTGTACCGCCGAACCCCTGGAAGCCACCCGAAATGCCCACATAATGGCATTTCACCCGCCCTCCAGGAACCAACCACACAAGGTTTGGTCGAACTCCCTCAGTGTCGCCCGATTCCTTGTTTCCCACAACATTTCCTACCGCGGGGCAATGAAATTCTCAGCCGGGCATGTCAATCGGCGAGAAAGCGGGCGGTGTTCGCGTGTGCCCACTGACTGAAGGTGGTGGCGGGCTTGCCGGTGATGTCCTCGACGCTGGTGATAGGCAGGGATTCCGGGGTCGGGGCGAAGCCGATCAGGACATTGTCGACGTACCAGGTGGCGTTGTCGCCCATGGTGGGCCGCAGGGCGGTGATGGTTTCCTCACGAGTGGAGGTGCGGAAGGTGATCTCGCGATCGAGCGCGTGGGCGACATGGGCGAGCAGGTCGGTGCGACTGAGGACCTCCGGGCCGGCGAGGGCGTGTGCGCGGCCGATCTGACCATCGGTCAGTAGCGCGGTCGCGGCGACCGCGGCGATGTCGTTCATGGCGATGGGCGCGCTCGCGGTGTCAGGGTGAGGTTCCCGGACCGCACCGCTTTCACGGATCTGCTGGGACCATGTCAGGGTGTTCTCCATGAAGTCGGCGGGCCACAGATGGGTCCAGGCCAAGCCGCTGCCTTCCACCGCGTTACACACACTGCCCCACCAGCTTTCGGGCTCACCGGACAGATCGACGACGTGTCGCACACCGGCGGCCCGCGCCAGCTCGAGCACCTCGGTGACAGTGCCCGGCGAGGGTGCCAGATACATCCGGTCGACGCCCTCGAACGCCGCGGACAAGCTGCCCGGTCGACCCAGATGACCTCGGACCACCTGAACCCCCTCGGGCAGTGCGGCTTTGCCCGGGTCGATGGTCAGCGCGCGAATGTCGGTGGCGCCTCGCGCGATCAGCTGGTCCACGACCAGCCGCCCGATATTGGCCGTCGCCCCGGTAACCAGGATTGTCATCGGTTTTCCCTCCGCCTCGGCTCGTTGAACCCTTCGATCCTGCCAACGAAATCCGACCGGCGCACATGGCGATCTGCGCCGGGAGCTCCGTACCGGACCCGCGAGTCCTCAGCGCCGCAACGAGTCCGGCCGCCACGACAGGGGCTCGCGCGGCTGTCGAATCAGCGTCGAGGTCGTCGCGCACACGCGGATGAACAAGTTCCGGACCGCTGGGCAGAGGAAAATTTCCGGTAACCGTATCGATATCTACGGTATGGCAATGTAATTCGCTTTTTATGTCGAAGTGATGATGTTTTTCCGGTATCACTCCTGGTGGGTTCCACGGAATCGATGACGATGCGAAAATGTCCTCGGACCGAGATCCGGTCCGGCAGAGGATGTTCCGCCGGATTCGGCGGGCAGACTGGAGGGGCAGGATGCATTTCTCGCGATTCAGCTCGATCGCCGTTCTCGCGGCAGGAGCTGTCGGCCTCGCGGCCACCACCACCGCGCAGGCCGCACCATCACCAGCGGTTCCCATCGTGCAGGGCGTCGACGGCGGCGTGGCGTTCACCGCGAGTCCGCGGGCCGATGGCTCCGGGCTCACAGTGTCCGCCCCGGACGGCACCTTCGGTGTCGCCGGTGGCGCGGTCACGCTCACGAACGGGGAGGGGCGGGTGGTCGCCGCGGTGCCGACCCGCATCATCACCGGCGCAGGCGATTTCGACCTGGTGGCGGGTATTTCCGCCGACGGCCGTTCCGCGACGCTGACTCCCACCGCGGCACCGGCCGTCGTCACCGCCAACATGGCGGAGTTCATCGACGCGGCCGGTGACGTCGAGGCTCGCAAGCAGCACAACGCGGGCATCGGCGCGCTCATCGGCGCGGGCATCGGCGCGGTGCTCGGCTTCTTCCTCGGCGGAGTCGGCGCACTGGTCACCATCCCGATCGGTGCGGGTATCGGCGCCCTCATCGGCTACTCGACGCCGTAGCGGGTCCTGAGTGGTGGTCGGCCATCGGACGGCCACCACTCACGCCGCTATCTGGTGACTCGGCCTTCTCACCTGCGCGACTAAGGTCAGCAGGGTGATTCGGTGGACCGAGCCCAGGAGGCAGCGATCATGAACGCGTCGAACGAGCGCACACCCAGCGGGTGGGAAGAGATCATCGCCGCGGATCCAGGGCATTCGAGTCGGTATGTGGCGCGGTTTCGGGACCTCGCCGCACAGGGGACCGACATCGTGGGCGAGGCTCGGTTGATCGACGCGATGCTCGGGCGTGGCAGTCGCGTGCTCGACGCGGGATGTGGGCCGGGGCGCACGGGCGGATACCTGCACGACGCCGGGCACACGGTGGTGGGGGTCGATGTCGATCCGGTGCTCATCGATGCGGCGCGCGCGGATCATCCCGGTCCGACGTGGCTGGTCGGCGACCTGGCCGAACTGGATGTGCCTGGCGCCGACTTCGATGCCATCGTGTGCGCGGGCAATGTGATGACCTTTCTTGCTCCGTCCACCCGGTCGGCGGTGTTGGCGGGATTCGCCGGGCATCTCGCGCCGGGCGGCCGGGTCGTTATCGGCTTCGGCGCGGACCGCGGCTATGAGTTCGCCGAGTTCCTGACCGATGCCGAAGCTGTCGGTCTCACAGCCGATCTACTGCTGTCGACCTGGGATCTACGGCCCTTCACCGACGACTCCGACTTCCTGGTCGCGGTGTTCTCGCACGCACCCGACTCGAACGCACACACCCGGCGCGACGCATGATGGGCAGCGACGAGCGATAGACCGGGAGGCACAGGTGTCGGAGACGACGGTGGACGAGGTGATGGCCGAACTGGCCGCCCTCGACGATCCCAGAATGCGTGCGGTGAACGAGAAGCACGGCGACGATCACGGCGTCAACCTCACCGAGCTGCGCGCACTGGCCAAACGCTTGAAGACCCAACCGGTATCGGCCCGCCGGCTCTGGGACACCGACGACACCGCGGCGAAACTGCTCGCGCTGCTGATCTGCCGCCCGAAGATCTTCGAGCGGGACGAGCTGGACGCCATGATCCGCCAGGCACGCACCCCCAAGGTCCACGACTGGCTCGTCAACTATGTCGTGAAGAAGAACCCGCACGCCGAGGAGCTGCGCACGGTGTGGTTCGCCGACCCGGATCCGGTGGTCGCGAGCGCGGGCTGGGCGCTGACAATCGAACGAGTCGCGAAGAAGCCCGATGGCCTCGACCTCACCGGTCTGCTCGACCTCATCGAGGCACAGATGAAGACCGCGCCCGATCGCCTGCAATGGGCGATGAACCATTGCCTCGCTCAGATCGGTATCGACCATCCCGACCACCGCGCCCGCGCGCTCGACATCGGCGAGCGTCTCCAGGTCCTGAAGGACTACCCGACTCCCCCTGGCTGCACCTCCCCGTTCGCACCCGCCTGGATCACCGAGATGGTAGGTCGGCAGAACGGCTGACGCCGCCGGGAACATCGCAGCCCCGGTCACCGACGAGCCGTCGACCCGCCGTACTCCCGGAAGTACGTCACCCACCGTGGCCCGATGGCCGTTAGCGTGTCGGCATGGGTGTGGATGAGATCTGTGATCGGTTCGTCGAGGACTACGCGGCCGCCGATCCGGTCACGGCGACCATGTTCGGCATCGCGGGGCACGACGATCGCCTGACCGACTATTCGCCCGCCGGACACGAGCTCCGGGCGGAAATCGCTCGAAACGCAGTGCGCGCCATACTCTCCGCGCAACCCGCCGATGACGGTGAACGGGTGGCGAAAGCCGTCTTCGCCGAACGCATAGGGCTCGACGTGGAGATCCATGACGCCGGGCTCCCGCTCGCCTCGCTCAATGTGATCGAGAGTCCGGTCCAGAACATTCGGATGGTGTTCGACGTGATGGCCGCCGAGACCGCCGCGGACTGGACGGTGATCGCGCAGCGCCTCGCGGGGGTGCCCGCCGCGCTCGCCGGTGTGCGCTCGTCGCTGCTGGTCGCGGCGGAACGCGGCCAGATCAGTGGGCTGCGACAGGTTGTCAAAGTCGCCGAGCAGGCCGACACCTGGGCCGGTTCCGGCGGGAGGGACGGATTCTTCACCGCCTTCGTCGCCGCCGCCGCGGAGATCGACGGTGCGCCGCTGGCGCGACTGCACCAGGGCGCGCACGCCGCCCAGCGGGCCTACGCCGAGTTCGCCGAGTTCCTGCGCGCCGAGCTCGTACCTCTGGCTCCCGCCAACGATGCCGTCGGCGAGCACACCTACCGGCTCTGGTCGCGCTATTTCACCGGCGCCGACCTCGACCTCCGGGAGGCCTACGCCTGGGGCTGGGCGGAGTTCGCGCGGCTCGAAACCGAGATGTCGACCGTCGCTGCCCGGATCGCGCCGGGGGCCTCGCTCACCGAGACGGCGACCGTGCTCGATGCCGACCCGAAGTACCGGGTGAGCGGGCAGTCAGAGCTTCGGGCCTGGCTGCAGAAGATGTCCGACGAGGCGCTGGAGTCGTTGCGCGGCGAACACTTCGATATTCCCGACGAGCTCATGCGACTGGAAGCCACGATCGCACCGCCCGGCGGGGTGGTCGGGGCGTATTACGTCGGGCCCAGTGCGGATTTCAGCCGTCCCGCGCGCATGTGCTGGTCGGTGGAGCCGGGGAAAGAGGACTTCGCGACCTGGCGTGAGGTCAGCACCGTCTACCACGAGGGCGTGCCGGGCCATCATCTGCAGATCGCGACCGCTGTGCGCGAGGCGGATGCGCTCAATCAGTACCAGCGGATGATGTCGTTCGTCTCCGGCCACGGCGAGGGCTGGGCGCTCTACGCCGAACGCCTGATGCAGGAGCTCGGTTATCTCAGCGACGACGGCGATCTGTTCGGCATGCTGTCGCAGCAGCTGTTTCGCGCCGCGCGGGTGATCGTGGATATCGGAATGCACCTCGAATGGGAGATCCCCGCGGGCACCGACTTCCACGAGGGCGAACGTTGGACTCCCGACCTCGGCCTGGAGTTCCTGCTGACCCGAACGGTTACCGATTCGGCCACGGCCCGCGACGAGATCGACCGCTACCTGGGGTGGCCGGGACAGGCGCCCGCGTACAAGCTCGGTGAACGGCTGTGGCTCGCGGCCCGCGACGAGGCGCGCGAACGTGCGGGCGCGGCGTTCGATGCGAAGAAATTCCACACTCGCGCTTTGCGATTGGGCGGCATGGGTCTGGATACCATGCGGGCGCAACTCGCCGCCATGGAGTGAGGGCTCGTCAGAACAGGCTGGTCTGCGCGGGTTCCGGAGTCGCCGTGATCGTGGGGTCGAGTTCGATGCGGCGACCGACGAGCCGGGTGTCGTTGACCAGGACGAGTTCGCTCGCGCCCGCGGGGTCCCGGCACGCGATGGTGTGACCGTGCGCGGTGACCGCGTCGATGACGTATTCGCCTGGTTCCCCGGCGATTTCGGTGGCGGCCGGGAAGCGGCCGTGCGCGAGGATCGTGGCGTAGAAGTCCCGTCCGCCCGACCAGGCGATGTCGGTACGCGTGATGTCGGCGGGCAGTGCGCTCGCGGCATGCTCGGCCGCGTCGGCGACAGCTGATTCCAGGGCCGCCCACGGACGCAGCGGTTTCGTCAGAATGCGGGTCTTGGTGACACCGGCGACCGCCTGACCGATGCCGGCTCGCTCGGTCACCGTCCGTTCGAGGTCTCGAACATGGAGTCCGTCGGGAGAATCGGTGATGAATCGAGCGACCAGCGCACCCTGTTCGAACAGCCGGCGATTGCGCCGCGACGCCGAGGCCGTACCGACCTTGGTCATCCCGTCACCGAAGTACGCGATGTAGAGATGGTGCGGCTGCGACATGTAGTCGCGAACCTGTTCGGGCAACGCCGTGAGCGGACCGCGATGGCTGTGCACCACCGACCACCCCTCGTTGATCCGGCACTGCTCGCACTGGCGCCCCGCGTCGAGCCGTGCACGGCGAGGACAGGCCAGCCGCCCCCGACGCCCACCGCCGAACCCGTGGTAGCCGAGACAGAATCGGCCGGAATCGGTAATCCGGAAGGCCAGCCGCGTGCCGACACCGGGCATCAGCTCGGTGGTCCCGTCGTCGCCGAGCAGCTCGTAGAACCATCGCCCCTGCTCGTCCCAGCGAGTGCCGCAGTACAGGGCCGTGGAGATCATCGGTCGAACCTACACCGGTCAGTCGGTGCGGATCACAAGTCGAGGGCCGAAAAATATCCGAACGCCCAGTAACCCCCGCACGATTTCCCCCACCGCGAATCGGTCACCTACCTTGAGCGCACTGCAGGGGTGCGAAACTGGTAAGGGGAAAACAATGGACGATCTCGAGCTGCTACTCGACACAGAATTCAGTGTGACATCGACTCTCCAGATGGATAGCCTGACACATCAGCTGATGGTCGCCGTCGAATCCTGTTCCCGAAACGGAATTCCCTTTCCTCGAATCTGGGAGGAGGTCGAGGACGCTCTCGACATGGTCCCGGCGGATATCCCCGCCGAGTACCGCACGGAATTCAGGCTCTACCTCAGTGATCACGTGATCTCGGCCTTCATGAACGTACCGTCGGACGCGAGACTGCTCCCCGACATCTGAGTTGTTTCGGACCGATGCCAGTCCTCGATCACCGGCATTGGACAGATTCCAACGCACCGCCGCCGGGCCTTCGCCGCTGTTAGCGTGCGGCGGTGCGTATCTGGCTGTTCCCGACGATCGTGTTGACCCTGCTCAGTGCGCTGATGGCCACGATGTATCTCGGCTACGTCGTCGACCCGGAGAAGCATCTGCACGACTTCCCGATCGCGCTGGTAGACCTGGATGTAGGCGATACGCTCGGCTCGCCACCGCAGTGGCGCGATGTCGGCAACGAGATCACCGAGGCACTGCGCGACGGTGTGCCCGCGGACAAGATCGACCTGCGCGTACTCGGGATAGCCCAGGCCGAGCGCCAGCTACGCAGCGGCGAACTCTACGGCGCGATCATCATCGCGGGCGACTTCACCAAACGTCTCGGCAATCTCGGCACGGGGAGCGTGATTCCCGGCGAGATCGAACGCCCCACGATCACCGTGCGGACCAATCCGCGCACCGGGGCGTTCGCCTCCGCGATCGTGGGGCGGGTCAGCGATCGAGCGTTGACCGAGGTGAACGCGCGGATCGGCGAACAACTGCTCGCGACCGTGACCAGCACACTCGGCCCGGACTACGCACTGCCGGGGACAACCGCTGTGGCATTGCGCAGCCCCGTCGAGGTGATCCACACCGAGTTCCATCCGCTGCCCGACGGCAGCGGCGCCGGGCTCAGCGCGTTCTTCTACGCACTCGTGCTCCTGCTCGCGGGCACGCTGGGCGCGATGATCGTGCACACGATGGTCGACGGCGCGCTCGGGTTCGTGCCGACCGAGTACGGGCCGTGGTCGCCGCATGTGCCACCCGCGCGGATCTCCCGACAGCGCACCCTGCTCCTCAAATGGGGCGTACTCGTCGTCGCCGCGCATCTGGTCACGGCGGTGCTGCTGGTCGTCGCGTCGATAGTGGGAATGCCTGTCGCACAACCGCTTCCGCTCTTCCTCTACAGCGCCTTCGCCGTGATCGCCGTCGGCGTCACGGGCCTGTCGGTGCTGGCCGCGTTCGGCTCCGCGGGGCTGCTGGTGAACCTCATCGTCTTCGTCATTCTCGGACTGCCGTCCTCGGCCGGGTCGGTGCCGATCGAGGCCACACCTCGCTACTTCGGTGTGCTGGCCTCGTTCGAACCACTGCATCAGGTGTACACGGCGGTCCGCGCGATCCTGTACTTCGACAGCGACCTCGGATCGGGCCTCGCGAGAGGGTTCTGGATGACATTGCTCGGCCTGACGGTCGGGCTCGTTCTCGGTGCGGTGAGCACGTCGGTCTATGACCGCGTCGGATTGCCTCGCCACCGATCGGCGACCGGCGGCACCGCCCGCCTGTGAGCCCGCACAAACCCGGATGTCAGGGGATCGTGATCCCACCAGCCCATTCGATGGGACCGACGACTACGACCTCTGATGTGGCTATGTTGCGATTCACACAGACCTACGACCAGCCCCATTCGCTGTCTGCCACGACGGAGTGCCTTCGATGAATTCTTCAGCCATGGATCGGATCTACGATCCGCTCATCATCGCGGACGGTCGAACCGCATCGAGTTTCCTGGGAAACGCCGACGAGTTGGTGTCACAGCTCGTCTCCTATTTCGCCGAGAATGTCATGCCGTGCCAGGCACTGCCGAGCGAGGCGATGCGCGGTGACGTCACCGAGTTCACCCGCCGCTGTCTGATGCTGGCGATGGAAATGCTGGACAGGCGGACGACCCCGTCCGAGCCGCAACTGGTGGCGCTGCGCGCGGCATCCGCCCAGCACGCACGCGAGGGTGTACCCGTCGGGACACTACTGCGCGCGTACGCCGAGGGGTTCCGGATCGGCTTCGAACTCGTGATCGGACAGGTGACAGCGGCCGATCTCGCCGAAGTCGTCGCGGGTACTCGCCTGCTGCTGCGCACGCTCGAGGTCATCAACGCGACGGTGACGAGTGCCTATCTCGAAGAGCAGCGCCAGGTCGCCAAGGAACACCAGACCGGTGCGCAGACGATGATGTCGGCACTACTGAGCGGCCATGGCATCGGCGCCCTCACCCGGCAAACCGGCATCAGAGTGGCCGACTCGTATCAGGTGGTGGCACTGATGATTCCGGAGCTGCCCGAGGAGCACGACCCACGCGTCGACGCCCAGGTGGTCGCGCGGCGCAAACTTCGACGCGTGCAGGCGGCGCTGGCCGATGCCTTCGCCTCCCGGTCGCTCGCACTGCTGAGCACCACCGGCGGAACCCTGCTGATCCCGAGCGACGAGCCCGACACGGCGCGGATGACCGGCGACATCCTCGCCACGATCAGCGCGACCTCGGGGGTCGAGCTCACCGCGACCCTGGTGCCCGCCCCGACCGACCAGATCCCCAAGGCCACCGAGGAAGCACACGAGCTGCTCGATCTGGTGCGCGGCATCGCCAAACCCGCCGGCCTGTACGAGCTCTCGGATGTGGCGATCGAGTATCAGCTCACCCGGCCCGGACCGGCGCGCGAGCATCTGGCCGATGTCATCGCCCCGCTCGCCGCCCATCCGGAGCTCCTGGAAACGCTGCGGACCTACATGGCGACCGGTCTCAATCGCAAAGCCACCGGGCGGCGACTTCATGTGCACCCCAACACCATCGACTACCGCCTGCGACGGGTGGGCGGCCTGACCGACCTGGACCTGACGACCGCGGAGGGCATTCTGCGGGCTCGCATCGCACTGCTCGCCGACGACATGGTGCATGCCCGGGGCGCCGCGTAGCTCACACGCGGCGCCCCGGGCCCACGCTCACGCGGTCAATGCGTCGGCTGCCGCGACACCGGATCGGTAGCAGGCTTCCAACTGCGCCCCGAGTAGGTAGTCACCCGCAAGCTGCAGTCCCGCAACGGATTCGGTCTGCTCGCGGAGAGCCGTGCGGAACCCGGCGTGATCGGGGAGGTAGGCGCAGTGCGCCGCGGCCCAACTGCGTGTTTCGGTGCGGACCCTCGCGATCGACGGTCCACCGAGATGACCGCGCACCTGCGCCTCGGCCTCGTCGATCCAGTTCGCCAACTGTCGCGCATCCGGCGTCGGCCGGGCATCGCGCCCACTGAAGGTGTAGCGGACGATATCGAGATCGTTGACGCCATAGACCCCGGCGGCGCTGCACGGTCCCGAGTCGAACGCGATCGATCGAACGGTGCTGCCGAAGAACGGCTGCTCGTACTGCACCACCGCGACCGTGGACGGCTGGTAGGTCACCTGGCCCAGCACCTTGCTCAGCGCGGGAGCCACGGGTTCCAACAGATTCGCCGCCGCGTACGCCGGGATCGCCACCACTACACCGTCATAGGCGGAAAACGTTGTGGCGCCGCCATTTTCGGAGATATCGAGTCCGATCACCCGGCCTTCCCGCAGCACGATGCGATCGACGCGGGTGTTCAGCCGGACCGGCACCTGCCCGGCGAACCAGTCCAGGACCGGCTGCAAACCGTCGACGAGTTGGTCGTATCTGTCCTGCACCATGCCGAGGCTCACCCCGAACGCGCCGAGGTACACCTCGTCCGGTTCGGCGGCGTTGAGCCGAACTGTCAACGGCCGCAGCACAGTACGACCGAATTTGGCTCCGAAGTGCGCGCCGAGCGCGACGTCGTCGCTGTCGGTTCCCGCCTTGCCGAAATAGTCCGACCCCAGGTAGCGGTTGCGCTCGTCGAACCGCACGCGCGCACCGTAGTAGAGCATGCGCGCCGCGTCGACCGGCGAACCCATGCGCAGCAGATGGCGCAGGAAACCAGCGATGCCGGGGTTGTCGAGGGTCACCAGTTCGCCGTTGATGATCTGCGAGCTGTTGATTCCGAACGGCTCGTAGGTTCGCTCCCCGGACGCGGCGATGAAGCCGCGCAGCTGCTGGTAGTGGCGGCCGATGTTTTTGCCGCCCATCATGATCGGCCGGCCGCCGAGGGTGTCGAAGCCGCAGCGGCCACCGAGCACCGCGTCCTGCTCGATCAGTTCGACGCTGTGGCCCGCCCGATGTAGTGCGAAGGCGGCGCCGATGCCGGACAAGCCGCCACCGATGACCGCGTACCGTTTCGCCGATGCTGTGGTCATGATCCGAGGTTCTCCTGTCGTTGCCCGGACACGGGATAGTGCGCCAGCTCGACGTGTGCGAGGGCGATGCGGTTGCCGTACTGGTGCAGCGCCACCTCGACCGTGATCTCGTCCAGGTCGAGATCGCCGACAGCCGCGGTGGTGCAGGTGATGGGGGCGTCCAGCTCGGCGAAGTCGGTGAACTGGGCCTCGAGGTCGAGTACCGCGGCGACCGGCGAGGCGAGCAGACCCGTCGCGGTCGCCGCCAGCACCGCCGCCTGCCGGAACACCTCGAGAAGCAACGGCCCCGGCACATGGTCGTATTGGTGGTCGAAGAAACTCGGATGCCCGCGATCCACCACCACGACCAGGTCCTGCGCCGCGGTGCGGGCGAGCACCACATTGCGGGGATCGCGCCGCCCCACGAGTTCCGGTGGGAGGCGCCGCACCGCATCGGAACCGACCGCGACGAGCGCCGAGCGCTTGCCCTGCTGGAGTTCGCGGAACTCGTCGTAGGCGTCACGGGGGAAGGTGATTCCGCTGCCGCGCACTGTCATCGCCAGCGCTCCGTGGATGGTCAGCGTGGCGTCGAAGGATACGTCGTGGTAGTAGCCACGCCCGGTGCCCGCCGCACCCGGTCGCAGGCGAACCACCCCCTCGAGCGGTTCTCGTTCGCTGTCGCGGAACAAGCTCAGGTCCTCCACCGCGAACGCCATCCGCTGCAGGCTGGCCGGCGCGTCGGCGGGAACACCGAGGTGCCGTTGACCGACTACGAGCAGCGCCTGCCGGACGGCCTCGACGGCGGAGAACGGATCATGGTAGGGAACCAGCCGATCGAACCAGAGCGAGTGCGCCCGCGGCACCTGCACGGCGGCAAGGTATTCCGAGCTCCCGACCATCGCCGTGTCGGCGACGTAGACCTCCGCGAGCCCGCGCCGGTGGGCCAGCGCGGCGGGCACCAGTTGTTCGAAGCCGAGGGTGCCACGCACCGGCGACAATCGCCCGCTCATGCGAGCACCGCCTCGTGGGTCGACGCGTCGCTCCAGATCCGGGCGGCGAGTACAGCGCCGAGCGCCCGCGGGGTCGGGTGGGTGAACAGGTCCTCCAGTGAGAGAGCGGTGCCCGCGGCGGCATTGATTCTGCCGCGCAGTTCGAGGGCGGACAGCGAGGTGAGTCCGATCGCGAGAACCGTGGCGTCGAGATCGATGTCGTCTTCGGTGAGGTCGATGAGGATCTCGCGGATCTGATCCACTACGAGTCGCACCGCGACTTCGGAGCGCTCGTCCTCGGGGACGGCCTGCCAGTCCGGATGCGTGGGCGCCACCTCCCCCGCCGATACCTCGCGTCGGCCGACGCTCCGGTCACCGGCGAGTTCGGCTCCCGCGACGCCGATCATGCTCTCCAGTACGGCACTGTCGGTGTGGACCCAGTAGCGGCGGTGCTGGAACGGATAGGTCGGCAGATCGACCGCCCTGGTCGTCTCGTCGGAACACAGCGCCGACCATCCGACTTTGGCACCGGTAACCCACGCTGCCGCAACGGCTTTCACCGCCGAGGTCGCTTCGTCGACGCCGGGGCGCAGCACCGGGACCGCCGTGCTGCCGGTATCGGCGAGTGCCTCGTAGACCAGCCCGGAGAGGGTGTCTCCCGCGCCGAGTTCGAGGTAGGTGACGACGCCGGATTCGTGCAACCGCAACACGCTGTCGTGGAAACGCACCGGCTCCCGGGCCTGCCGTACCCAGTAGTCGATCGAAGTCAGCTGTCCCGGTGCCGATGCCATGCCGGTCACCGTGGAAATGATGGGGATGCGCGGTTCCTGGAGCCCGACGCCGGCCACGACGGCGCGGAACTCGTCGGCGATCAGATCCACGTGCGGCGAGTGGAAACCGCGGTCGACGCCGAGCCGGGCAACCCGTCGACCACGTTCTCGCCAGTACCGTGCGAGCTCGCCGACCGCCGCGACATCGCCTGCGATCACGGTGGCGTTCGGCCCATTGGCCGCCGCGACCGACAGTTCGGACTCTCGACCGGCGATCGAGTCGGTGACCTCGGCACAGGATGCCCGCACCGAGACCATCGCGCCCACGGCCATTCGTTGCATCAACCGACCGCGCGCCGCCACCACCGCGATCGCGTCGTCCAGCGACAGCACACCCGCGACGTGCGCGGCGCTGAGTTCACCGACGGAGTGCCCGACAACGAAATCCGGTGTTGTTCCCCAGGATTCGAACAGCCGGAACATCGCCACCTGCAGTGCGAAAACGGCGGGCTGGGTGTATTCGGTCCGGGTGAGCTGTTCACCCGTTCCGAACATCTCCGCGCGTAGCGGGTGCGCGAGATGGGTGTCGAAACCAGCGCAGACGTTGTCGAGGGCCTCGGCGAAGACCGGGTACGCGTCGTACAGCCCGCTGCCGATGCCCGCGAGTCGGTCGCTCTGACCCGGGAACATCATCGCCAGCTTGCCGCCGGTGCCACGATGTGCGAGGACTGCCGAGGGGGCGGTGTGTCCATCGGTGATGGCGGCGAGCCCGTCCAGGAACTCACCGCGGGTGTTCGCCACGACAACGGCGCGATGGTCGAATCGCGTTCGCGTGGTGGCCAAGGAGTGGGCGATGTCGGCGAGGCGGTGCGAGGAGTTCGCGACTGCCTCACCTACCCGGGCCGCTTGGTCGCACAGTGCGGCGGCGGTGCGCGCCGACAGCAGCCACGGCGTCGGCGGATGGGACGGCCTCGGCGGATGGGACGGCCTCGGCGGATGGGACGGCCTCGGCGGATGGGCGGGAGCGGGTGTCGGCGGGTCATCTGCCTCTGCGGTTTGCGGCGCTTGCTCGACGATCAGGTGGGCGTTGGTGCCGCTGATGCCGAAGGACGACACCCCCGCCCTTCGTGCGTGCTCGGTGCGCGGCCACGGTTGTAGTCGCAGGGCCAGCCGGATGCGATCCTCGGTCCAGTCGGCGTGCGAGGTCGGCGCGTCGACATGCAGTGTGGGCGGGACCATCTCGTGGCGGATCGCCTGGACCACCTTGATGAGTCCGGCTATCCCCGCGGCCGACTGCGTATGTCCCATATTCGATTTCACCGAGCCGAGCAACACCGGTGGCGCACCGTCGCGCTGCCCGTAGGTCGCGAGCAGGGCCTGCGCCTCCACCGGATCGCCCAGCACCGTGCCGGTGCCGTGGCCCTCCACCATGTCGATATCGGCCGGGCGCAGACCGGCGTTGGCCAGCGCGGATCCGATCACCCGCTGCTGAGCCGGACCGCGCGGTGCGGTGAGGCCGTTGGACGCACCATCGCTGTTCACCGCGGAGCCGCGCAGCACCGCGAGTACCCGGTGCCCGTGGCGCTGCGCGTCCGAAAGACGTTCCAGTAGAACGAAACCGACACCCTCACCCCACGCGGTGCCGTCCGCGCCCGCGGCGTAGGACTTGCACCGCCCGTTCGGCGCCAGCGCACGCTGACGGGAGAACAGCGCGAATGGCATCGGGGTGGACATCACCGTGACGCCCCCGGCGAGTGCCATGCCGCATTCCCGCAGGCGCAACGACTGCATCGCCTGATGAATCGCGACCAGCGACGACGAGCAGGCGGTGTCGACGGTGACCGCCGGACCTTCCAGACCCAACAGGTAGGCGACCCGTCCCGCCGCCATCGAGGCGTGATTGCCGGTGAAGTAGTAGGTCTCCGCACCGTCCCACGCCTGGGTGGCGCCGAATCCGTACCCCTGATCGCTGAATCCCACGAAGACGCCGGTGTCGCTGCCGCGCAGCGTCGTCGGGTCGACGCGGGCCTGCTCGACCGATTCCCAGGCGAGCTCGAGCAACAGCCGCTGCTGCGGGTCCATCGCCTCGGCTTCGCGCGGGCTGATCCCGAAGAACCCGGCATCGAACTCGCCCGCGCCCTCGAGGAAACCACCCTCGCGCACATAGGATTTGGCGAACTTGTCCGGGTCGGGATCGTAGAACCCGTCGACGTCCCAGCCCCGATCCGCCGGGAACTCGGTGATCAGGTCGCGTCCCTCGATCAGCGCCTGCCACAGGTGATCGGGTGATGCGATCCCGCCGGGGAACCGACACGACATTCCCACGATCGCGATCGGTTCCCGCGCGCGTGCCTGCTCGTCACCGAGCTGCTGTCTGGTCTCCTGCAACTGTCGGGTGGCGCGTTTGAGATAGGCGCGCAGTTCCGCTTCGTCGGCCATTCGACTCTCTCGCTTTCTGGTCCGGCTCAGACCGAACGGACCTGGTCGATGAGATCGAAAAGGGCGTCGTCATCGGCGCCGTCGATGTTGTCGACGACATCGCCCGCCGCGTCACCGCGCAGGGTGCGCACGAGGTCGTTGATCCGCACCAGCAGTTCGTCGACCCGCTCCGGCGCCAGCTCCACTCCGACACAACCCGCGGCCAGCGCGTCGAGTTGTCCGACGATCCGCGCTGCCGGGTCGTCCACGGGGGCGATCTCGGTGCGCAGGTAATCGGCCAGCGCGGCGGCATTGGGATAGTCGAAGACGATCGTCGTGCGCAACTTCGCGCCGGTGGCCGCTTCGAGCCGGTTACGGAATTCCACGGCGCCCAGCGAGTCGAAACCGAGGTCGGTGAACGCGGTCTCGGCGGGCACCGCCTCCGCGGACGCATGACCGAGGACGGCTGCCGCGTGCGATCGGATGACGCCGAGGATGATTGCCTCCTGTTCGGCCGGTTCGCGACCGGTCAGGCTCGCCAGCAGCTTCGCCGACTCGTCGGAGCCGCCGCCGGCCGCCCGGCGCGGACCGCGAAGCAGCGACCGCAGCATCGCGGGCATCTCGTCGACGTCGCCGAGCGAGCCCAGTGCCGTGAGGTCGAGCCGTGCGGGCACCGCCAGCGGTCTGCCGGTCGACAGGGCGCTGTCGAACAGGGCCATGCCGTCGTCGTCGGTGAGCGGGATCAGACCTTCGCGGCGCATTCGCCGCAGGTCCCGCTCGGTCAGATGACCGGTGATGCCCGTGCCGCGTTCCCACAGCCCCCAGGCCATCGCGGTGGCAGGCAGGCCGCGGTGGCTCCGATGCTGGGCCAGCGCGTCGAGGAAACCGTTGGCGGCGGCGTAGTTCGCCTGGCCGGGGTTGCCGAGCAGACCCGCGATCGAGGAGTACAGGACGAACATCGACAGGGGGTGCGCCCGGGTGACCTCGTGCAGATACCAGGCTGCATCGGCCTTGGGGCGCGACACTGTCGCGATGTGCTCCAGGGTGTGCTCGGTGAACAGCGCGTCGTCGACGACGCCCGCGGTGTGCACCACCCCGGTCAGCGGGTGCGCGGCGGGTATCGCCGCGACCAGTGCCATGAGCGCGGCGCGGTCGCCGACATCGCAGGCGGCGATCTCGACCTGGGCGCCGAGTGCGGACAGTTCGGCCGCGAGTTCTGCCGCGCCGTCCGCGTCGGGTCCGCGACGGCTGGTCAGCAGCAGGTGACGAACCCCGTGCGCGGTCACCAGGTGCCGGGCGGCCAGCGCGCCGAGCCCGCCGGTGCCGCCGGTCACCAGGACGGTGCCGTCTGGATCCAGTGGAGTCGGCACGGTCAGCACGTACTTGCCGACGTGGCGGGCCTGGCTCAGCTGCCGGAACGCCTCGGGCGCCCGTCGCACATCCCAGCGGGTGACCGGAAGTGGTCGCAGGACACCGGATTCGAAGAGTGCGCGCAGCTCGGTCAGGATCTCGCGCAGCCGGTCGGGGCCTGCCTCCATCAGGATGAAGTTCTGGTAGTGGACGCCCGGGTGGGTGCCCGCGATCTCGTCGGCGTCGCGCAGGTCGGTCAAGCCCATTTCGATGAACCGACCGCCACGCGGGAGCAGATCCAGCGACGCGTCCACTTTGTCACCGGCGAGCGAGTCGAGCACCACATCGACACCGCGCCCACCGGTGGCGTCGAGGAACTTCGTCTTGAACTCGGTGGTTCGCGTATTGCCGATCCGCTCGTCGTCGAAGCCGTTCGCGCGCAGCACATCCCACTTGCCAGGGCTGGCCGTCACGTAGAGGTCCAACCCGAGATGGCGCCCCAACTGCACCGCCGCCATACCGACACCACCGGTGGCGGCGTGGATCAGCAGCGACTCCCCCGCCCGCACCTGCGCCAGGTCGACCAGCGAGTAGTAGGCGGTCGCGAACACGATCGGCGCGGCCGCCGCATCCTCGAACGACCAGCCCGCGGGAATCTTGATGACCGTGCGCCGGTCGGCCACCACCGTGGCGCTCACCCCGGTGAAGATGCCCATCACCCGATCGCCGGGTGCGAAATCGACGACATCGGCGCCGACTTCGACGATCACGCCGGCACCTTCACCACCGATGGCGGTATCGGGGATCGGGTACATCCCGAGCACGATCAGCACGTCACGGAAGTTGACACCCGCCGCCCGCACCGCGATCCGCACCTGCCCCGGTCCGAGCGGTTCCGTCTCCGGTCGCGCGGCCAGAATCATGTTGTCGCCGTGCAGCGTTCCGCGCCCGTGGTCGACCAACTGCCAGTCGTCGTCACCGAGCAGTTCGGCGGACCCGACCGTGTCCGCACCGGCGCGTACCAGGCGCGGCGCGTGCGTTTCACCGTGCCGGATCGCCAACTGCGGCTCGGTGGTGATCACAGCGCAGCTGAGCACCGCTTCGCGGTAGTCGACACGACCATCGAGATCGAGCAGCGCGATGCGGCCGGGGTTCTCGTTCTGCGCGGTCCGCAGCAGCCCCCACACCGCCGCGCCTGCCAGATCACCGACATCTTCGGCGCCGTGGGTCGCGACGGCGCCGCTGGTCACGAAAATCACCAGGGCCTTGGCGAAGTCGTCGTCGGCGAGCAATTGCTGCACCACCGTCTGCACGGCGGTCACCTGCTCGCGCACTGCGGCCGGATCCACCGAACCGACGCTGGTTGTGGGAACGCGCACGACGACGAGGTCGCGGTCAGCGCGTTCGCACCGCTCGACAGTTACGCCGCCGGCAGCGAAGTCCAGCTCGGACCATTCACCGTGTCCCGCAATGGGTCCGGGTGACGGCACGGTCACCCAGTTCACTTCGTAGAGTCCGCCGTCCGAGGAGGATGCCCGCTGACCCAACGCCGCGAGGGGAATCTCGCGCAGTGCCAGCGATTCCGCGCTGGCGACCGGCCTACCCGCCGAATCGGTGAGTTCGAGGCCGATGCGGTCGGCGCCGACCGGGGTGAGCCGAACCCGCAGCGACGACGCGCCGACGGCGTGCAGACACACGCCTTCCCAGGCGAACGGCAGGCGGATCTTGCCGGATTCGGTCGGGCCGACCGTGCCGGTCGCGATCATCGCGTGCAGTGCGGCGTCGAGCAGTGCCGGGTGTAGACCGAATTCGGCAGCGTCCGCGGTGGCCGATTCGGGCAGCGCCACCTCGGCCAGTACGTCGTCGCCGTGGCGCCAGATCTGACCGAGGCCGCGGAAGGCGGAGCCGTACTCGTATCCGGCTGCCGCCATCGCGTCGTAAGGGTCGCCGACGGTCAGCGCGACCGCGCCCGTGGGCGGCCACGCGCCGCCGTCCGCTGTGGCAGCGGCGATCTCGTCCGACGGTCGCACGGTGCCGGTGGCGTGTCCGATCCACGGCAGCTCGGGCGCGGAAGCTGTCTGTAGACGCGAGTACACCCCGATCGTCCGATGCCCTGATTCCTGTGCCGGTCCGACCAGTACCTGCAGTTCCACCGCACCGGTCTCGGGAATCACGAGCGGGGATTCGAGCACGAGCTCGCCGACAACCGGGCACTGCACCGATTGACCCGCATGCCAGGCCAGTTCGATGAACGCGGTGCCGGGAAGCAGTACCGCGCCACCGATCCGGTGCCCGGCCAGCCAGGGGTGCGAGTGCAGCGACAGCAGCCCGGTCAGCAACAATCCGCCGTCCCGAGCCAGGCCGATCTTCGCGCCGAGCAGCGGATGATCGTCGGCGTCGAGTCCGGCGCCGCGCACATTGCTGCCCTCGCTCACCTCGAGCCAGAACCGCTCACGCTGGAAGGCATAGGTGGGCAGGTCGATCGGACGGGGGTCGGCGCCCTCGAAGAGTGCGGCCAGATTCAGCGCTGCCCCTTGGGAATACAGCGCGGACAAGCCGGCGACGAACGCGATATCACCGGCGATGCCGGGCCGCTGCAACGCGGCGGCGGTCATCCCCGCGCCATCATCGACGATCTCGTGCACCATCGCCGTCAGCGCGGCCCCCGGCCCCATCTCGGCGAAACAGTTCACCGCGCCCTGTTCGCGCGCCCACCGCACCGCGTCCAGGTAGCGGACCGGTTCGCGCAGGTGGCTCACCCAGTAGTCCGGCGAGCACAGCTGCGCGGCCTCGGCCACCTTGCCGGTGAGCGCCGAGATCACCGGCACGGTCGGCGGGCGATAGATGAGTCCACGACAGACTGCACCGAATTCCGCCAGCACCGCGTCCATCTGGGACGAATGGAACGCATGACTCACCCGCAACCGGGTGGTTCGCACGCCGTCGGCCGACAGTTGCCCGGCGATGGCGTCCACGGAATCCGTCGCACCCGAAACAACCACGGACGCGGGCCCGTTCACCGCGGCGATGCCGACATCATCGTGTCGGCGCACGAGCTCGGCCACGGTCTCCGCGTCCGCGGCGACCGCGATCATCGCCCCGCCCGCGGGCGCGGACTGCATGAGTCGACCGCGTGCGGCGACCAGGGTGCAGGCATCCGCGAGCGACCAGACCCCGGCCACATAGGCGGCGACGATCTCTCCGATCGAGTGACCGAGCACGAACGCCGGTCGCAATCCCCATGATTCGGCCAAGCGGTACATCGCCACCTCGGTGGCGAAGAGGGCGACCTGGGTGATCTGGGTCCGGTCGAGCGCGCCCACGGTGTCCTGATCGTCGAAAACGACTTCGCGCAGCGGTGTTTCGAGATGCTGGTCGAACTCCGCGCAGATCTCGTCGAAGGCGGCGCGGTACACCGGATAGCCCTCGTACAACTCGCGCCCCATCCCCGCGCGCTGAGCGCCCTGGCCGGGGAACATCACCGCTGTGACCGCCCCGGTGACAGTGCCACGCACCACGTTCTGCGCCGATTGCCCATCCGAGAGCGCTCGCAGCCCGGCGGTCAGTTCCTCGGCGTCGTGGCCGACGATCACGGCGCGATGCTCGAATCGAGCACGGGTGCCGAGCAGCGCGACGCCGACATCGACAGGGTCGGCTGTCTCGAGCCGGGCGAGCAGCGCGCTCGCCTGAGCGGCCACCGCGGCCGCGGAGCGCGCGCTGACGACCCACGGAATCACCGGCGGTGCAACGGTTTCGGCAGCTCGATCCACCTCCGGCGAGAAATCGCCTCGCTCGATGACAACGTGCGCGTTGGTGCCGCTGATGCCGAAGGACGACACCGCGGCGCGCGGCGGCTGCCCGGTCGCGGGCCACGCCTGTGCCTGGGTCACCAATCGGACCGAGCCCGACGACCAATCCACATGCGGCGTCGGCTCATCGACATTCAGCGTCGGCGGCACCACCCCGTGCCGCATCGCCATCACCATCTTGATCAGCCCACCGACCCCGGCGGCGGCCTGCGTATGTCCCATATTCGACTTGAGCGAGCCGAGCAACAGCGGCTCGCCGCCCTCGCGCTCGGCACCGTAGGTGGCGAGCAAGGCCTCCGCCTCGATGGGATCGCCCAGCCGGGTCCCGGTCCCGTGCGCCTCGACGACGTCCACGTCCGTCGTGGCCAACCCCGCGTCCGCCAGCGCCGATCGGATCACTCGCTGCTGGGACCGCCCGTTCGGCGCGGTCAGACCGTTGGACGCGCCGTCGGAGTTCACCGCGGTGCCACGCACCAGACCCAGGATCTTGTGCCCGAGGCGCCTGGCCTCGGAGACGCGCTCGAGCAGAAGCATGCCGACACCCTCGCCCCACGCGGTGCCGTCGGCACCCGCGGCGAAGGACTTGCACCGGCCGTCGGCCGCCAGCGCGCGCTGGGTGGAGAACGCGACGAACGCGGCCGGTGTCGACATCACGGTGACACCGCCGGCCAGCGCCATCGTCGACTCACCGGAGCGCAACGATCGCACCGCCTGGTGTATCGCGACCAGCGACGACGAGCACGCCGTGTCCACCGTGACCGACGGGCCTTCGAGTCCCAGCACATACGACACCCGCCCCGAGGCGATGCTCGACGCCTGACCGGTCATCAGGAACTGGTCGATCGTCTCGCGCAATCGATCATCGATATCGCGCGACGACGGGCCTTCGGAGTCCGGCATCAAGCCGACGAAGACGCCCGTCGCACTGCCGCGAACCGTCGTCGGGTCGATGCCGGCCCGCTCGAAGGCTTCCCATGCGGTCTCCAGCACCAGCCGCTGCTGCGAATCCATCGCCTGGGCCTCACGGGGGCTGATCCCGAAGAAGTTCGCGTCGAATCCGGTGGCGCCGTCGAGGAATCCGCCCGTTCGCACATACGACTTGCCCGGCACGCCCGGTTCCGGATCGAACAGACCCTCGATGTCCCAGCCGCGATCGGTCGGCCACTGCGACACCAGACTGCGCCCGTCGACCGCCGCCTGCCACAACTGCTCCGGCGAGGTCACCCCACCCGGGTAACGGCACGCCATGCCGACAATGGCGATCGGCTCGGTCGCCCGCGCTTCCACATCGTCGAGGCGCGCGCGGGTGGTCTGCAGTTCCCGGATCGCCTTCTTCATGTAAGTGCGTAGTTCGTCTTCGCGAGCCATAGGGCAAACATCTCCTGCATCAGGGGTATCGACAGGGAAGCGAGCAGTGCGGCGGGATCGGGTATTCGCCCAGCGATCTACTCGACAACACTGACCGGCGCCACGCTACGACAGTGGGCAAGCGAATTCGCGGCGCGCCGAACCTCTTTGGGAAACGACCAATGGCCGCCGCGTCGTCCCTGACATTTTCCAAACGCATTGCCACCCGATGACTGCGATTCGTAAGGTCATGCGCCATGGCAAGGACTCCCGATCCGATACCGGATCAGCACGGCCGACGATTCGTTATCACCGGGGCCAACGGCGGACTCGGCGAGGTGGTGACCCGCACGTTGGCTGCCCGTGGCGCCACGGTGATCATGGCCTGCCGGGATACGAAACGAGGGCGGGATATCGCCGATCAGCTGGACGGCGATATCTCCGTGGCCGCCTTGGATCTTGCCGACCTGTCCGATGTGCGCCGATTCGCGCGAGAGTGTGGCGAATTCGATGTGTTGATCAACAATGCCGGGTTGATGAATGTGCCGTTCGCCCGTACCGCCGACGGATTCGAAACACAATTCGGGGTCAACCATCTCGGGCACTTCGCGTTGACGGGCTTGCTGCTGGATCGGATCAAAGACCGGGTGCTCTCGTTGTCGAGCATTTCCCACGGGTGGACCAACGCGCTTCCGCTCGACGATCTGCGCTTCGAACACCGTCGATACAGCCGGCATGCGGCCTATCCGGAATCGAAACTGGCGACTCTGATTTTCGGCCGTGAACTGCAGCGCAGGCTCCGCGAATCCGGGTCGACGCTGCGTTCCTACGCCGTGCACCCCGGTGTCGCGCCGACCGGGCTCGTCGCCAAGACCCAGACGCCACTCGATTACGTCGCCGAGCCGTTCATCCGCCTGGTCGGCCAATCACGCACCGCCGCGGCCCGATCCATGCTGTATGCCGCCACCGCACCGGATGCGGACCCCGACATCTACTGGGGCCCGACCAAGCTTTTCAAGACCCGAGGGCCGGTCGGTGCCTGCCCGTCGAGCGCATTGTCGCAGGACCGGGCCCTGTGGCAGCAGTTGTGGACGGTGTCCGAACGCGCCACCGGTGTCCACTTCCCCGCGTCGGCGGTGATCCATGAGAATTAGTCTGCGCACCCTGACCTGTGCCCTCATGGTCGGATTGCTCGCCGCCTCGGGCCCACCGTCGGCTGTCGGCGCGCCACCGGTGTATCCGGCGCCCGACCCCGACCCCTTCTACGCCGCGCCCGCCGACATCGCGAGCAAGGAACCCGGCGCCGTGCTCGCGGTCCGCGTTCAGGAACCACTGCCCTACTTCCCCACCGCCACAGTCACTTTGGTGAAGTTCCGATCCAACGACTCGCAGGGGCGACCGATCGCCGCGACCACCACGATCCTCACCCCGAAGGATCATCGCCAGGGCGCGCCGCTGCTGTCCTATCAGCACATCATCAACGGCCTCGGCACCCAGTGCGCGGTCTCGCGCGCTCTCTACGCCTACGATCCCAATCTGCTCTATCGTGCTGTGCCGCTGCTGAATACGATGCTGCTGCGCGGCTGGAGCATCGCCCTGCCCGACCATCTCGGCCCGAACGCCGCCTACGGCGCGGCCAAACTCGGCGGCCAGATCACCCTCGACGGCATTCGCGCCGCGACCAGGGTCGGAGAGCTCGGCCTCGCCGACAGCCCCTCGGCCATGCTCGGCTACTCCGGCGGTGGCATGGCTACCGGCTGGGCTGCCGCGCTCGCGCCCCAGTACGCGCCCGAACTGCGCCTGGTCGGCGCCGCGCAGGGCGGTGTGCCGATGAACATCACCACGATGGCGCGCGCACTCGGTTTCGCCCCGCATCCCATGTTCGGGCTCGCGATGGCCGCCGCGCTCGGGCTCGAACGCGAGTACCCCGATCGTCTTCCGATCAGCGCGCAGCTCAACGACACCGGCTTGGCGGTGCGCGATGCCATGTCCAACGGTTGCACCGTCGAACTCATCGCCGCCGGTGCGATGCACAGCGCCTCCGATCTCGCCTCGACCGTGTCCCTGATCGACGACCCGCGGGCGTGGGAAGTGGGCGACGCCAACAGTTTGGAGCTGTTCGAGCCCGTGCCCACGATGCCGATCTTCGAGTGGCACACCCCCATCGACCCGCTCATCCCCGTCGACGCCGTCGATCGCACGAACCAGCGCTACTGCCGGGCCGGGACACCGGTGCTGTCCGAGCTCTATCCGAGCCCCGATCATCTGGCCACCGCGGTGATGGGTTTTCCGTCTGCCGTCGCGTGGCTCGATGCCCGATTCCGCGGCGAGACCGCCCCGAGCAACTGCTGACTTCTCGAGAGATAGGAATTTCCATGCGCCGGATATTGACGGCCGCGTTGACGGCGCTGTTCTACAGCCTCACCGTCGCCATTTTCGCTCCCATGGCGACGCCGGAACCGCGTTACCCCACACCGAATCCCGACCCCTTCTTCACCGCACCGGCCGATATCGGCGACTTCGCTCCCGGTGACGTGGTGCGGCAGCGCAAGTTCAACCTCGGCGCCTACCAGGGCACCGACATCTGGCACGTCGCGTTCCGCTCGACCGACTCCGCGGGCGACCCGATCATGGGTGTGACCACGGTCTTGATCCCCGCCGGTGTCGCGAACCCGCCGCTGGTGTCGTATCAGGCGCTGATCAACTCCCTCGGCACCAAGTGCAACCCGTCCACCTCGCTGATCAACGACGAGACCCCCGATGCGTTCGGCGCGGTCCTGCCGCTGGGGCGCGGTTGGGCGGTCGCCTTGCCCGACTACCTCGGCCCGAATGTCGCCTACGGCGCCGCCAGGCTCAGCGGCATGGTGACCCTCGACAGCGTGCGTGCGCTGCAGCGAGCGCCCGAACTCGGCCTCGGACAGTCCCCCATCGCACTCGCCGGGTACTCCGGTGGCGGACTGGCGACCGCGTGGGCCGCCGCCATGCAACCGACCTACGCACCGGAGTTGAAGCTCGCCGGCGTCGCCGCGGGCGGCATCCCGGCCGACCTCGAACAGATGGCCCTCGGGATCGGCTTCGGCCACCATCCCGGTTTCGGCCTCGCCTGGGCGGCGGCAATGGGCCTGGAACGCGAATACCCGCAGCGTTTGCCCATTTCCGACCAGCTCAACGGCGAGGGTCTGTGGTTCCGCGACTTCACCGCTGACGAATGCCGGCGCTTTCTGCTGTTCCACGGTGTGGCCCGCAGCGCCGAACAGTTGGCGGCGACCAAGTCCCTGATGGACAGTCCCGAAGCGCGGGCGGTGTTGCGCGAGAACAGTTTGCGCTACGACCCCGAGATTCCCGAGACCCCGATGTTGATCTGGCAGGGCGTCTTCGACGAACTGACACCCTTCGACGCCGTCGACGACGTGGCCACCCGCTACTGCGCGGCGGGCGCGCCGGTCACCTTCTCCCGCTATCAGATCGCCGAACACATGACGACCGCGGTGGCGGGTCTGCCCGAGGCCTGGAACTTCATCGAAGCGCGATTCCGCGGCGAACCCGCGCCGACTCGCTGTTGATCACAGCGCGCCGAGCAGGTCTTCCAGATGGATGGGGACATGCCGGAGGCGGACGCCGGTGGCGTGGTAGATCGCGTTGCCGATCGCGGCCGCCGACCCGACGATGCCGATCTCACCGATTCCCTTGCTGCCCATCGGGTTCAGATGCGGGTCGTGTTCATCGATCCAGCTGACATCGATCTCGCCGATATCGGCGTTGACCGGGATGTGGTACCCGGCCAGGTCGTGGTTGACGACCGTGCCGAGGCGCGGATCGAATTCGCTCTGTTCGAGTAGCGCCATCGACAGACCCATGGTGACGGCGCCGACGAACTGCGAACGGGCAAGCCGCGGATTGATGATGCGACCCGCGCCGAAGACACTGACCACACGGGGAACCCGGATCTCGGCGGTGTCGGAGTTCACGCGGACCTCGACGAAGTGTGCACCGTAGGCATGGGTCGAAAAGTTCTCTCGCTCAGGGTATTCGGGGGCTCGCACCGTGATCTCGGCGCCGTCGGCGGGGTCCTGGCCGAATCTGTCACGGAAGGCCCGCGCGGCCGCCACCACGGCCGAGCCCCACGACGCCATGCCGGTCGAACCGCCCGCGACCGTCGCCTCGGGGAGATCGGAATCGCCGATGCGCAGCTCGATGCGGTCCGGGTCGACACCGAGCGCGTCGGCGGCGATCTGGCCGAGCGAGGTCCAGGTGCCGGTGCCGATGTCCACCGCGTCGATGGCGACTTCGTAGCGGTCGCCGGTGCGACGCACGCGGGCGCTGTTGCCCGCGGCGGTGTCGGCCGGGTAGGTGGCCGCCGCGACCCCGGATCCGATCAGCCAGCGGCCCTCGCGCCGCGACTTCGGCGCCGGGTCGCGTTCGGCCCAGCCGAAGCGCTGTGCCCCGGTTCGTAGGCATTCGGCCAGCCCGTGCGTAGAGAAGGGGTGCCCTGATTCCGGGTCGACCTCGGGTTCGTTGTGCATGCGCAAGGCGATCGGGTCCATGCCGAGGGCGACCGCGAGTTCGTCCATCGCCGTCTCCGCCGCGAACATTCCAGGACAGTGTCCGGGCGCCCGCATCCACGACGCGACGGGGACATCCAGCGTCGCGAAACGGTGCGAGGTCGATCGGGTGGCCGCCGCGTACATCACGCGGCTGACCACTGCGGTCGGTTCGGCGAATTCCTTCACCGTGGAGGCCTGTGCGATCGCCGCGTGGGCGATCGCGGTCAGGGTGCCGTCGGGATGCGCGCCGAGCCGGACCCGCTGGATGGTCGGGGTCCGGTAACCGGCGAGGGAGAACAGCTGCTGCCTGGTCAGTGGCAGTTTCACCGGTCGTCCGCCGGACAGTTTCGCCGCCATCGCCGCGACCACGATATTGGCGTGCGGCTCGCCCTTGGACCCGAAGCCGCCGCCGACGAAGGGCGCGATCACCCGCACCTGTTCGGGCGCCAACCCGAACAGCGGCGCGATCTGGGCCCGCACGACGTGTGGGCCCTGGGTGGAGTCGTACAGCACCAGGGTGTCGTCGTCGGTCCAGTGCGCGACGGTGGCGTGCGGTTCCATCGGATTGTTGTGGACCATCGCGGTCGTATAGGTCTGGTCGATCGTGACCGGGGCGATGGCCATGGCCGCGTCCACGTCGCCGATCGAGGTGTCGGTGGAAAAGCCGCCGCTCACCTCCTCGGGAGCGTGGAGGTTCTCGCTGTCGGCATCGAGCGTGACCTCGGCGGGCCGCTCGTCATAGGTCACGCGCACCTGCGCGGCGGCTTCACAGGCCACTTCCGGGCTCGTCGCGATGACCGCGCCGATCACCTGCCCGCGGAACGCGATCTCGTCGTTCTGCAGGATGAACAGTTCGTTGTCGTCGTCGACGGCCAGCCGGGCGGCATTGTGGTGGGTGAGCACCGCGACGACACCGTCGATCCGCTCGGCCGCGGAGGTGTCGATCTCACGGATGCGGCCTCGGATGATCGTCGACTGGATCACGACGCCGTACAGAGGATCCGGTTGCGGATGCTCCATCGCGTAGGGCGCGACACCGCGGAGTTTGGCCGGTCCGTCGAGGCGGGTGGGTGAGGTGCCGATCGCCGGTGAGTTCACGGCGCCTCGCTCAGCTCGCGCAGGGTCGCGACGAGGACGTTGCGCGCCAAGGCGATCTTGAATCCGTTCTGACGCTGTGGGCGCGCGTCGGCGAGTTCGGCATCCGCCGCGGCGGCGACGTTGTCCTCGGTGGGAGCCCGCCCGCGTAGTTCGGCCTCGGCGGTGTGCGCTCGCCATGGTTTGGCCGCGACACCGCCGAAGGCGATCCGTACATCTCGCACGACTCCGTCGGCGATGTCGACGGCGGCCGCCACCGAGACCAGCGCGAAGGCGAACGACGCACGATCGCGGACCTTGCGGTAGGTGGAGGTGTCAGCCCACTCGAGCGCGGGCAGGTCGACGGCGGTGATCAGGTCCCCGTGTTCGAGGACGGTGTCGCGTTCGGGTTCGTCGCCGGGCAACCGGTACAGGTCGACCAGCGGGATCTCGCGCTCGCCGTGCGCGCCGCGCACCCGCACTATCGCGCCCAGCCCGACCATCGCCACCGCCATATCGGAGGGATGGGTGGCGATGCACTGGCTGGACGCCCCGAGAATGGCCTGGTCGCGATCGAACCCGCCGATCGCCGAGCATCCGCTGCCCGGCTCGCGCTTGTTGCACGGCACGGTCGAGTCCTGGAAGTAGGGACATCTGGTGCGCTGCAACAGGTTTCCACCGGTGGTGGCGAGGTTGCGCAGTTGGGCGGACGCTCCCGCCACGAGTGCGGCCGACAGCATCGGATAGCGGGCCCGGATCACTGGATGCGCGGCCAGGTCGGCATTGCGTACCGCCGCACCGATGCGCATACCACCGTCGGGCAGGTCGGTCACCTGATCGAACGGCAGTCTGCTGACATCCACCAGCTTGCCGGGCGCGATGATCCCCAGTTTGAGATGATCGACGAGATTGGTTCCCGCGCCGAGGAATACGGCGTCGGGTTCGGCGAGAACCGCGGCGACCGCGTGCCCCGCGTCGGTGGCGCGTTCGTAGGCGAACTCCCTCATCGGGCGACCTCCTGAATCGC
The DNA here is from genome assembly GCF_001613085.1 of Nocardia salmonicida NBRC 13393. Classification (GTDB taxonomy): domain Bacteria; phylum Actinomycetota; class Actinomycetes; order Mycobacteriales; family Mycobacteriaceae; genus Nocardia; species Nocardia salmonicida. The sequence continues at coordinate 75,565 of NZ_BDBR01000030.1, read as the reverse complement.
CGCGACAATGTTCGGATACGCCCCGCAGCGACACAGATTGCCGCTCATCCGCTCCCGGATCTCGGCGGCACTCAACGCGTTCTCGGCCGTCGGATCAGCGCTCACCTGGCTCGGAGCGCCCGCCTTCACCTCGTCGAGCATGCCCACCGCCGAACAGATCTGCCCCGGCGTGCAGTATCCGCACTGGAAGCCGTCGTGTTCGAGGAAGGCTTGCTGGACCGGATGCAGGTCGTCGCCGTCGGCGAGTCCGTCGGCGGTGACGATCGTGGCGCCGTCATGGGCGACGGCCAGCGCGAGGCACAAGGTCGCCCTTCGTCCGTCCAACAGGACCGTGCACGACCCGCATTGCCCGCGATCGCAGCCCTTCTTCGGGCTGGTGACGCCCAGCTGTTCGCGCAGGACATCCAACAGGGTGGTGCGGGTGTCGACGTCGACCACCCGCGTCCGCCCATCGACGGTCACACTGATTCGCGCACGCATCGAACGGCCTCTCGTCGTGGGACAGGCGACTCCACAGGCAACCGCAGCCGACCCTTCCAGGCCCGCTACCAGCACCTACGCAACTGCTGTGCGCAAGCGCACGTCGGCCACGCTACCAACCCCGACGCCTGACCGTCGGACGCCGCGACGACATCCGCCGTGGTCCGCCGGACATCGTGACCGCCGTCCGGTTCCTCGCCCGTGGACGCTTCAACGGGCGAAGCGGGCGTTCACCCACGCCAGGGCGTCGGCGTTGCCCGCGCCGAGGACGGCCCGGTGATCGACGCCGGGGTAGGTGCGGTATTCCACGGATCCGCCGCTGAGCTGCTGCTGGGCGACCATGGCGTCGGTGCCCGTCGGCAGGACGACGGTGTCGGCCTTGCCTTGCAGCACCAGGATCGGGGTGGTGAGGGGCAACCCACTGGGGTCGTTGTCGTCGAGGACCTGCACCAGCGCGCTGGGGTCGGCATCGGCGGAGAACGCCTCGCCCGCGCCGAGGCCACCCCAGGAATTCCGCTCACGCAACTGTCCGATGCAGCGATCGTCGGCCTGATCCACCATCGAAACAGCCTCTTCCGCAAGGAATTTCGAGGGGTCGGTAGCGGCGACGGTCTGGGCGCCACGAATGAACAACGGGATGAACGACACCGACCCGGCCGGCGCGTCGACCTTTTCCGCGATGCCGGTGCGCTCGGCGAGGGCGAACACCCGCACCACCGACCCCAGATGCGAGGCGGGCGCCATGGCCACCGAACCCAGCAACCGCAGCTGCGGCGCCCACTGCTGCGAGCGCGCGTTGGCGAACACCGCGGCCTGGCCGCCCTGGGAATGTCCCATCGCCACCCAGCGAGTGCCGATCTCGGGCGCGATCGCGCGCGAGGCCAGCGCCATGTCGGCGACCGCACGCTGCTCGGCCTCACCGATGAGATATCCGTGCGGCCCCGGCGTACCCAGACCCTGATAGTCGGTCTGCGCCACCGCGTATCCGGCGGCCACCCACTGAGCCAGCGTCTCGCGGGTCAACGAGGTGTAGTCGTGGGCGGGGAATTCGGCACCGGTATCGCGCGAAGGCGCGCACACATCAGCGGTGCCGGTGGTTCCGTGTGCCCAGGAGATCAGCGGCCAACCACCGGGCGGCGGAGTTCCTTCGGGAACAGCGACCGTGCCCGACACAGCCACAGGCTGCCCGTGCATATCCACCGACCGGTAGAGCACCAGGAAATTATGCGCGCCCGGTAGTCCGGGATCCCCGACTATCGGTCGGGACGCGATCACCGAGCCGTGCTCGCCGACCACTGATTCCGGTGCGGGCGAATAGAATTCGAGTCCGTCGGACGCGGGATCAGCGGAGGCGGTGGGTACCGCCGATACAGTGATGGCCAGCGCCACAGCGACTGCCCGCTTCACGCCCGAACCCGTCACCACTGATCCTCCCGATTCGCCGTGTCGAACGCGCGTCCCGGTCCGACTGCGGCGCAAATATACAGCTCGGAACGGGCAGGGCTTCTCGACGCACCGATGAGTTTCGGGGAGCGAGGGCGTCGTACTGGTAGAAGACATCGGATCAGAGATCCGCGCGCCGGCACCGAGAGGAACGAGTCATGAGGATCGCTACATCGAAGGATGGCACCGAACTCGCGTATGACGTGTCCGGCGACGGACCCGTACTGGTGTACATCACCGGAGCGACGTGTTTCCGGAGGTTTCGGCCGATTGTCGCCGATGTGGGGGTGTTCGCCACGAAGTTCACCGTCTACAGCTATGACCGGCGCGGGCGTGGGGACAGCGGGAACGAGCTGCCGTATGCGATCGAGCGGGAAATCGACGATATCGAGGCCGTTGTCGATGCCGTCGGTGGGCGCGCGATTCTCTACGGGCATTCGTCGGGTGCCGCGCTGGCACTCGAAGCGGCGCTCCGGGTGCCGGACAAGATCGACAGGGTCGTGATCTATGACGCCCCCTATGTGCACGACGAGGCCGAGCGGGCGTCCTATGCCGAGTTGGGCGAGTCGGTACGCGCACTTCTCGGCGAGGCGAAGAACGCGCGGGCGCTGAAGGCCTTCCTGCGCGGGATCGGGATGCCGGGTGCGTTCGTCGCGCTGCTACCGCTGTTCCCCGGCTGGGCAACGATGAAGGCACTCGCTCCCACGCTGATGTACGACATCGCCATCACCGAGGTACTTCCCCCGGTGGAGCGTTTCGAGAACATCCGGGTGCCGGTGAATGTCGTTGTCGGAGAGAAGAACCCGCCCGGCATGCAGCAGGTGGCGCGGGAGTTGGCCGCGGCGATTCCCCAGGCGACGCATCGGGTGCTCGCCGGACAGGACCACATGGTCAGCGCCAAGGCGTTGCTCCCGCTCCTGACGAATTCCGTCGCGAACGATTGAACCGTGCCTACGTCGTCGTCCACGACGCCGGCGGGATGGTCCGGATGGACTGTTGGACCGGAACCGTGGGCGCGGCGGCGATGGCTTCGGTGCGACTGACGTAGACCGGTAGCCACTCGGTGAGGCCTGCGGCGATGATGATCCGGTTGGTGACCGACGGCACGGGAATGACCACGCTCGTGCGTAGCTCGCTCTGTTGGGCACGGGTAGCCATGTCGAGGATCGCCCGGCACGACATGAAGGTCACATCTCTGATGTCGATCACCAGATGGCCCGACTCCCCCTCCGCCGCGATGGCATCGTCCAGAATCACGCGCCACGTAAGCAGGTTGCACGCGTCGATCTCGCCGTGCACGTGCAGCACGGTCGCTGTGTGATGGAGGGTGACCTCCGCGCGTAGCGCCGAGTCGGATTGCTCGACCCGGATCGTATCGTCGCCATGACTGGAATGGGTGTTCACGAGTGCTCGATCCCTCGACACCGGCAGGGGTACACACTGCCCCGGCCGATCCTGGTAGCTCAAGACGGCAGGTGTTTCCATTTGAGCACGCCGAGTCGGTGGTGTCAGCGATTGTGATGGATCTGATGCCGCCGGAAGCGGTCAGCGGCATCCTTCGAGGGTGGCGTCGGCGAGTTCGCCGATGACATCGGCGATCTCGCGCCTTCGATTCCACGCCGCCAGTTGCCGACGCGCGCCGTTTCCGCGCTCGCCGAGTCTCGCGACCGTCTCGGTGACGAACGTGTGGTCGCCGCAACGACGCAGTGCCGGTGCGATGTCGTCGATGAGCTCGGCGAGTAGCTCGCGATGGGGAACGACGCGACCGGCGACAAGGTCGAGGCCGTCGCCGTCCAGACCTGAGCGCGCGGCGTTCCAGTAGGCGGCGCGCAATACCTCGCCGGACACCGCCGGAGCGGGAATGTGCTGAGCGATCGCATCGAGTGCGGTGCTGACGATTCCTCGAATGAGCGCGGCCAGCAGGGCGGATTCCTCCACGGTCGCCGGAACGTCACTGACCCGGATTTCTACGGTCGGGAAGCTCTCCGACGGGCGGACATCCCAATACACCATCTTGTTGTCCAGAATGCTGCCGCTGGCTCGCATCATCGCGACGATCGATTCGTAGTCACGCAGCGAGGTGAAATACGGTGGCGGACCCGCGCTGGGCCATCGGCGCCACAGAATGCTGCGCCAACTCGCGTAACCGGTTTCGATGCCACGGTAGATCGCCGAATTCGCGGTCGACGCCAGCAGGATCGGTAGCCGCGGGCGGACATAATTGCTGACCAGGACCGCTGTATCGCGGTCGGGAACGGCCACGTGCACGTGGCACCCGCACAGCCCCTGCTCGTGGGCGAGCATGCCGAAGGAGTGCGCGATGCGCTGGTAGCGCGGTGTATCGGTGACCGGATATCCCTCGACCAGGGTCGGCGGCACCCCGACCGCCAGCAGGCGGGATCCGTTCTCGTCCGCGCATTCGGCCACCCGGCGCCGCGATGTCCGCAATTCCGCCAGCAGGGCGCCGATATCGGAGTGCACCGCGCTGCTCGTCTCGACCTGACAGCTCGTCAGCTCCAACTGCAGATCGATCCCCGCCCGTTTCGCGGTAGCGGCGACCTGGGTGTTCTTCGCCACGGGCGCCCCGGACTCGGGATCGGTGAGCAGGAACTCTTCTTCGACGCCGACCGTCGGAACATGCGCGGACACTTCCATCACCTCCAGCACCTGCGGAGTGAGCGCGGGTCATCGGCCCGTGCAGGACCGATGACCCGGGCGGCGTATAGCAGGTCAGTCGCGGAAAGCGTCCTTGACCTTCTCGCCTGCGTCCTTGAGGTTCGACTTCGCCTGCTCGCCGCGGCCCTCGTTCTCGAGTTCGCGGTCGTCGGTAGCGCGACCGGTAGCTTCCTTGGCCTTGCCTGCCAGCTCGTCGGCCTTGTTCTTCGCCTTGTCAGCGATACCCATGGTGTTCCTTTCAGGCTGTTTCTCGGCCACCTGGTGACCGTGGGCCGTCCTGGGGACCCATCAACGGCCTACCCGGGTCTGCCAGGTGCAAACAGGCGCGCCATCCAGGGTGAATAATCAGACCATGACCGAACGGGACGACGAATCCATGGCAGAGCGCGCTCTTGTCGAGCGCGTGATCGGAGTGGGCGACTCGTTGACGGTCGGCCGTTTCCGCTTTCGATCGGCCGACCGGCAATGGGAATGGTCCGACGAGGTCGCGAAGATGCACGGGTACCTGCCCGGCACCGTGCCGACGACCGAGATGCTGGTCTCGCACAAGCACCCCGACGATCGGGATCGGGTCGCGGCGATGATCACCTCGGTCGAGGACAGCGGCGTGTTCTCCAGCCATCACCGCATCGTCGATACGCAGGGGCGGGTGCGTGATGTGCTGGTCGTGTCGGAGCCGCTCGTCGACGAGGACGGGACGGTGATCGGCACCGAGGGCTACTACATCGACCTGTCCGATACCGCGGCCGAATACCGGCGCGAGGCGCTCGACAGCACGCTGCCGGGACTGCTGGAGGCGCGCGTGGTGATCGAGCAGGCCAAGGGCGCGTTGATGCTCGCCTACGGCGTCAATGCCGACCAGGCGTTCCGGGTGCTTCGGTGGCGTTCGCAGGAGACCAACGTGAAGCTGCGCGCGATCGCCGAACACGTGGTGGCCGAGTTGCCGACCGTGGCCAGTGACGAGGTGCGGCTGAGAACCCGGCTCGACCACGTGCTGCTGACCGCGCACGAAGGCGCCCAGGTCGACACCCTCAGCTAGGGTCCGACGGACACCAGGTCATCAAAAGACCGGTGGCGGCACCGGGTCGGGGCCGGGCGGGGCAGGTGGGGGTACCGGCTCACCGGGACCGGGCGGAGTCGGCGGGGCCGGCACCGGATCGGGACCGGGCGGTACCGGCGGAGCGGGTACCGGAGCCGGGCCGGGCGGGACGGGCGGCGCGGGCACGGGGTCGCCGGGACCCGGCGGGAACGGGTCGGGCGCGGGGCCCGGCGGCGCGGGATCCGGGGGTGCGGGCACCGGGCTCGGCTCGGTGAGCTCGATCGCGAACATCATCGCCTCCTGTTCGTCAAAGCACGCGGGCGCGCGAATCGCGCGCCCGCGAAGGCCGCGACGCAGGTCGAGCGTGCACACCGCGATGACGTCGTTGGCATCGTGGTGGGACGCTCGACCTGCCCCGAGGTATTCCGGTGTCGACACCGTCGAACGAAACGCGTGGCTCGGCCGGTTCTTCGGCGCCCGTTCTACATTCGGCCGATTGCCACAGTGAGGGAATGCCCGCGTGCCCGCACTCGAAACGACGAGGGCACCCGAAACGTCGGCACGGTTCAGGACTCGCCTTCGATGCGCGCCCACGCGCGATGCTCACCCAGGTCGGTGAGCAGTCCGCTCGCGGCCGCCCCGGAATCGGCGACGGTGATTCCCGGTGCGTCGGAATCGATGTCGTTGCGCTGCAGCACCGAGACCGCGGTACCGGCCGCCGCGATCGCCTTGCCGTGCCGCCACATCTCCTCGACCAGCAGGTTCACCCTCGGGTCCTCCGGGGCAGCCAGCAGCAGCGCACCGTCGAATTCGACCGACCGCATCGTGGCGAAGGTCCGTGCCACCGGTACGCCGTCGATCACTCCGCCGCGTGCCGCCACGACCATCGGCCGGACCTTGGCCTCTTCCAAAGCGGTCGAGACCTCCTGCACCGCGTCGGCCGACGTGGCGTCATCGACCAGTACGGCCACCGTCCGCCCGTCCACCGGGAAACTGCCGTGCCGCTGCGACAACGCGGGACTCGGCGCGAGCTCAACGGGTTCGCTGTTCGGGGCAGGCTTGTCGAGCCCGAGTTGCCCGGCGACATAGTCGGCCAGCCCGTCGTCGACATTGACCAGCATCTGCAGACCACGCTTCTGGATCGTCTCGGACAGGCACTTGCCGAGTTCGAACGAGAACGCGTCGGCCAGATTCCGCTGTTCGCCCGCGGTCAGGCTGCGATAGAACATCCGCGGCTGCGAGTAGTGGTCGGCGAACGAGACCGAGCCCGCGCTGTTGGCGGAGGTCCGCAATTTCGCGGTCGGCGGCGGAATGGGCGTCGGGGATTCGACATAGGCGTCGTCGGCGAAACTCGCCGCGTAGGGGCAACCACCGCCCAGCGAATTGGGTTTGTAGGCAGCGACTCCGGCGTGCACGGCGCCCTGGTGCATACCGTCACGGGAGAGGTCGTTGACATCGGCGTGCGGTGTATTGATCGGCAGCTGGGTGAAGTTCGGTCCGCCGAGGCGACTGATCTGAGTGTCGAGATAGGAGAACAACCTGCCCTGCAGCAGCGGATCGTCGGTGACCTCGATACCAGGAACCAAGTGCGTCGGGCAGAAGGCGACCTGCTCGGTTTCGGCGAAGAAGTTCTCCGGATTCGCCGTGAGCCGCAGGGTGCCGATCGTCTGCACCGGCGCGAGTTCCTCGGGGACGAGCTTGGTCGGGTCGAGCAGATCGATGCCCTCGAAGAGGTGCTCGGGCGTATCGGGGAACACCTGCACGCCGAAATCCCACTCCGGTGCCATGCCCGCCGCGATCGAGTCGGCGAGATCCCGACGATGGAAATCGGGGTCGAACCCGGCCGTCAGCTGGCATTCCTCCCACAGCATCGAGTGCACGCCCAGTCGCGGCTTCCAGTGGAATTTCACCAGACTCGTCGTGCCGTCCTCGGCGACCAGCCGGTAGGTGTGGATGCCGAATCCCTCCATCATCCGCAACGAGCGCGGCAGCGCCCGATCGGACATGTTCCAGAAGGTATGCGCGGTCGCCTCGGTGTGCAGGGTGACGAAGTCCCAGAAGGTGTCGTGCGCGGATTGCGCTTGCGGGATCTCGCGGTCCGGCTCCGGTTTCCCGGCGTGGATCACATCGGGGAATTTGATCGCTTCCTGGATGAAGAACACCGGGATGTTGTTGCCGACCAGGTCGTAGACCCCTTCGCCGGTGTAGAACTTCACCGCGAAGCCACGGGTGTCACGCACCGTGTCGGCCGACCCGCGTGAGCCGAGCACCGTGGAGAACCGGACGAAGACCGGTGTGCGCGCGTCGGCGGCCAGGAACTTCGCCCGCGTCAGCGACGCCGCGGCGCCGTTGGCCACGAAAACCCCGTGGGCGGCGGTGCCGCGGGCGTGCACCACCCGCTCGGGAATGCGCTCGTGATCGAAATGGGTGATCTTCTCCCGCAGATGGAAGTCCTGCAGCAACGTCGGACCCCGCGGACCCGCCTTGAGCGCGTGATCGGTGTCGGCCACGCCCGCGCCCTGCGGGGTGGTGAGCCGAGGGCCCTGCTGGGCGCGCACGGTCGCCTCGCCGGGAATCGGGGCGCCGGTGGGGCCGCGCAATGCAGGTCCCTCCTGGTCGGGGGCCGGTCCCGCCTGCTCGCACGGTGTCCCCGGATCCTCGTCCGGTGGGGTGGGCGGGTGGGTGAATTCGGACGGAACATCGTGGTCGGTCATGTTATTTCGTCGTCCCTTCGTCACACTCGCGGAATTCGAAAATCGGGCTGCCGCCGTCCAGGATGGACTACCGCGTTCTGCGCGCGGCAAACAGCGATTCGGCCTCGGCGGAGGACGATCCGAAACGGGTCCGAGGCGTGACCTGATGGTTACGGGGTAACCTCCGACCAAACGGTCGGTGATGAGGGAGGTGGCGTGCGAGCTCGAGATCGCGACACCGCTCCCCGCTCGAGAACCGTCGGATTCCAGGTGCCCGCCGAGCTGGACCAACTGAGCATGGTGCACGCACTCGCCGAGACCGTTCTGCTCGTGGGTGGTTTCGCGCTCGACGAGGTCACCGATCTGCTCCTGGCGCTCGACGAGGTCGCCACCGCGTTGATGCTGGTCGCGATGCCGGACTCCCAGCTCGACTGCTCGTTCACCGGTGGCGACGGCGCCCTGGGCGCCCGGGTGAGCGCACTGGCACGAGAGCCCGACGCCCTCGACGAACAATCCTTCGGCTGGCACGTCGTCGCGACGCTCACCGACGCGCTGCGCACCGATTACGCCGGCTTCGACCCGGCCCGCGGCGGCTATCCGACCACCGTCGAATTCGGCTGGATCCGACGATTGCACGGACCTACCGAGTCGTGACCATCGGGCGCTAGCCTCATAGGTAGGGCATGGCCCCGGGTCCCGGTGGGTACCCCATGAACACATCCGCAACCGCCTGGAAGTGAGGCAAGTAGCGATGACATGGGATTCAACTGCAGCAGCCGATCGTCCGACCGCCCGACGATCACATTCGCACGGTGACAGCTACGACAACATCGAACCGTGGTTCGAGAAGCTGCGGGCACTGCCCGACGGCGATGAACACCACGACGCGCTACGCGGGCAGGTCATCGAACTGTGTCTGCCGCTCGCCGACCACATCGCGCGCAAGTTCAACGGCCGTGGCGAGCAGTTCGACGACCTCGAGCAGACCGCCCGGGTAGGGCTGGTGCTGGCCGTCGATCGCTACGACGTCACCCGTGGCTCCTCCTTCCTGTCCTTCGCGATCCCGACGATCATGGGCGAGGTGCGCAGGCACTTCCGTGATCGCACGTGGGCGGTGCGCGTGCCGCGTCGGCTCAAGGAGATCCAGCTCAGGATCGGACCCGCCACCGAGGAGCTGTCGCAGCGACTCGGCAGGCTGCCCAATGCGCGCGAACTCGCCGACGAACTCGACGTCGACCTGGTCGAGGTCACCCGCACGCTGGTCGCGGGCAACGGCTATCAGACCAACTCCATCGACGGTGTCACCCACGACGGTCGCGACAATTCCTCGCAGCCGATCACCGACACCCTCGGCTCGGAGGAACCGTGCTATCAGCTCACCGAGGACGCGATGGCGGTGCGCCCGCTGATCGCCGCGCTCCCCGCCGAGGAGCGGCGGGTGCTGATCATGCGCTTCTACGAGGCCAAGACGCAGGGCCAGATCGCCGAGGAGCTCGGCGTCTCCCAGATGCAGGTCTCCCGGATCCTGTCGCGGACCTTGGCGTTGCTGCGGGAGCAGGCACTCGCCGAGCCGACGCCAACGCGGTGACAGCAACGGCGACACGTGCCAGAATTGTTGCAGGTTGAGACCTCCAGCCGACCCTGGTTCTCGTGTGCCGCTCCCCGCAAGTCGGCCTGTTCCGCCTCGGCGGGCGCGAGCCGGACATTCCTGTCGCACAGGAGGTTCTATGTCTGTCGTCATGGATCGTCGGCATCCGAGCCGACTGCGTTGGTATCGCGGGTGCTCCGCGGCTGCCGCGGCGGAGTTGGCGCTGCGCGATCCGGGACGACCCGGCTGCTGGGTACTTCACGGCGGTATCGAACTCGACGCGGCGCGGATGCCCCGCTTCTGTGCGTTGCTCGACCGCTCGGTGCGTTCCGGCGCGCGCGTGGTCGTCCTCGATCTGCGCGATACCGAGTTCCTCAGCCTGCGGGTGGCCGCGCTGCTCGGCGTCGCCAAAGCCGACGCGTGGGCACAGGGGGTCGATATCCGACTGCTTACCGGAAGCCATGAGGTGGAGCGGGCACTCGGCCTGGTCGGCGTGCGGCCGCTGTTTCGGTACTACCTGTCCATCGACGAGGCGTCGGGACCGGAATCCGGCTACTGAGGAGCTGTTTCACCCCACCGATTCCTGGGTATGCGCACCGTGAAGCCACTCCAGCGCAGTTCGGGAGGAGGACATCGTGGATTCGAGCGACAGGATCATCGCCGATTCGATACATGCGACATCGATCCAAATTCAGATCGACGCCGATCTCAGCCAGGTTGTCATGCTCCGGGCCGTCGCCGAAACCGTCGCCCTGATCGCGGGTTTCACCGTCGACGAGGTGGCAGACACGCGAGTAGCGCTCGACGAGGCCGCCACCTGCCTGATTCTCGGCGCGGTGCCCGATTCCCAGCTCAACTGCGACGTCGTCGCCGACGGGTTCCGGATTCGGATCGAGGTAGGTGCGGTGTGCGGGGACACCGACCCGATCGACACGGCGGGGTTCGGCTGGCATGTGATGCACTCGATCACCGACCACCTCACCGCCGATCACGACGCCTTCGACCGGGCACAGGGCGGTTATCCGGTCGCCATCACCTTCACGCAGGTTCGGCGGGTGCACTGAGCGGCTCACGCAGGGAACCGCGGTCCTCGTTCCAGCACTTCAGGACGTGATCGGCGAAGCGGTCTTCGAGCAGGTTCGTCGCCTGGATGCCGAAGACGATCGAGGCAGCCGAGCCTGGTTCCGCGGCCAGCAGCCCGGCGATCACATCGCGCCGCATCACCTGCTCGTGCACGGCATCGGCCTCGACGTGCTCGGCGTAGAAGTGCGCGCAGGCGGGATGCGGGAGCAGCGTGCGGGCCAGCTCGGCGAGACGCCGCGACGCGGGCGACGACGTGATCTCGGCGGTGGCGAAATGCCCGATCAGTGCGCCGCGCAGCCCACGATGCAGGCCGAACAGCGACATCATGTCCACCAGTGCGAGCATCGGCGCGGGCACCGTGTCGAGGTAGTGCAGATAGCCCGGCTCGAGTCCCGCGCCCGCGAGCAGGTCAGCGAACAGTTGCGCGTGGACGCGTTCGCCACGCCCGCCGCCGAATTCGTCGAATTCCACCGCCACCAGCGACGCTTTCACCTGTCCGCGCAGCCGCGGGATCACCCAGGCATATGGGTCGGCCTCGATGTGGTGGTAGATCGAGCGGTGGACGAAGTACTCGCGCAATCGGTCGGCGGTCCCCCGCTCGGCGAGGAATCCGGCGATGCCGTCGGTGTCGCTGGTCGGTTCGAGCAGGCGGTCGAGTTCCCCCTCGACGTCGTCGCCACCGGGGACATCGGCATGCAGCGCCGTGAGCAGGGTGTTCTCCAGGTCGCGGCGCACGCGTAGGAGGTCGGGGTCCCATTCCCAGTCCTCGTCGACACCGGCGAATCCCTGATAGTGCAGTTCGTAGCAGGTGTGCAGGGTCAGCAGAAGATCTTCGCCGTAGGGGTCGAGTCCGGCAGCCTCAGGAACCGCCGAACCTGGTGTGCGCGTGAGCAATTCGACCACCGCGGCGGACAGCTCGCCGCGTGGGCGCGGGAGGGATCGGCCGGGCATCACTGCGCGCTCCTCGGATGACGTCGGCGCCGATGGCTGGTATCGCAGAGCGGGTAGGTGCTCGACCGACGGCACAGACACAGCGCCACCACGAAACGGTCGCAGTGCAGTACGGCGCCGTCGGCGGTGACCAGGTCGACAGGTCCGTCGATGAGCGCGGGCCCGTCGTCGGTGAGCACGACTCGCCGCGGTTCAAGCGGGGTCGGAGACAACAGGGGACGAGGTTCGGTCGACACGGATCACCACCAATTCTTCATCGCGCTGGCCATGAGTGATGAAGCCCTTCGCGGCCAACCATCCGGCACGCGAGCGCATGACCGGTCCGAACGGCACCGTTCCCGTCGCCACGACCTCCGCGTTCGCACCCAGCTCACGGAGCTGGTCCAAGCTGCGCCCTGGATCGCTGATCGCCGAATGCACGATCAACCCGACGCCGCGCTCGGTGAGCAGGTCCGGCAGCATCGCGCACAGCCGGTCGAGCACGCTCCTGCCGTCCGGCCCCGCGTCCCACGCCAGAGCCGCACCGCGACCGCCCGCCCGCTCGGCGGGAACATAGGGCGGGTTCGCGACCACCACGTCGAAGCGCGGCAGCCGCAGCGCGGACGCGAAATCGCCGTGCAGCAACTCCACCGCCACCCCACGCAACCGGCAGTTCATCCACGTCGACATCAGCGCCGACCGGGACAGGTCGACCGCGGTCAGACTGCCCGCACCCGCCGCCGCGGCCGCCACCGTCAACGCGCCGGTACCAGCACACACGTCGAGCACCCGGCCGCCGCGCAGCGAGGGCACCTCGCTCAGGGCACGGGCCAGCATCCAGGTGTCAGCCTGCGGGCGGTAGACACGCGGCGCGCGGATGACCACCACGTCAGTGACCCCGCGGTTCACCCAGGGCGAGACCCTCTTGCGCCTTCACCCGCCGATGTTCGGCGACCACGAGCCCGATTCCGAGCAACAGACACACCGCACAGGCCACGCCCGCGATCACGGCCCACCCCGCGAAGCCGTACCCGGCGGCGGTGAGCGTGAGACCGAGCAGCACCAATCCGATCGCGGCAAGAATCAATCCGGGCCAGTTCCTCGCGTCCCTGATCGACTCCCCCGCGTGTGAGCGAGTGGTCCGAGCGTCATCGGGGAACTGCTTCTCCGTCTGGTTCATGCGCATGCTCCTTTCGAGGACGAGACCGCCCTGTCGTGGACATGCCCGCAATCGGGCAAAGCAATCAGCCGGCACCCCGGACCGTGACCGGTCGATCCGATGTTCAGTTCGTCTCGATGACGTCGGCGACCGGGCGGCGCGGGGTGGATTCCAGCGGGGCCGCGGCGTGCGGCATGACGCCGACCCGGATCATGACGTGGGGATAGGCACATTCCTGCAGGACTGTGGTGCGGATCTGTTCACGCAGGTCGAGCATTCCCAGCGGTTCGGATTGCAGGCTGGTAGCCAGGCCGAGGTAGGTGGCCTGGAGCAATATCGCGCTCGTCGCCTGACCTGCGCCCAGCTGGGAGAGGCGGTTGTCACGAGGGGTGCACACGACCAGCCAATGGGCGGAGTCGGGTTCATCGGTGTACTCCGACAGCTCGGCTTCGGCGAAGACCCGCACCGGCAGTTCGTCCGATGCCCTGGCGGCGGGCGCGTTGCGCGCAGGCACGCCGGTGGTCTCACCGTGGCAGCCGCTCCACTGCTCGAGTTCGGCGAGATAGTTCGTGTCCGTCGCGTGCCGGGCGGCGGCTCGGCGCATGGGGGCGGCCAGCTGCGAGAGCATGCGGTCGGGGACATGCCTGGCCGCGGCCCCGAACCGGGAGGCACATCGCGAGACCGCACGCAGGTCGTGTGCGGCCACCGGCAGACCGGGATAGCGGCGCCGATCGGATTGCCGCAGGTGGATGGCGGCGGCGAGCCGGATATCGAGATCCGACGGCGGGCGCGGTGTGAACTTCATCGTCGCGAGATGGTCGGGACGATCAGGATCGGGCATCCGGTCGGTTTCGGCCTGCCAGCCCAGCATGGCGAACGCCACTTCGAGATGATGCAACGCGGCGCCGCAACTCACCACGAGAGCGCGCGCCAGTGGGTCGGTCGCGGTGACCTGTCGCCCGAAGTCGGCGAACAGATCGACCCGGCCCCGCTGGATTCGCCACCGCCAGGGTTGGGTGTTGTGCACCGAGGGAGCACGCACCGCCAATTCCAGCGCGTCTCGGCATGTTGTGATGCTCGGCATGTCTCGCCAGTCTTCCTTCCTGTGCAGGTAGGCGTTCTGAGGGCGGACCCGACCATAGGTTGCGAACCTGTGAAAATCACACAGCCGGATAGACCTCGGTGGGGACGCTGGTGGCCGCCGCCCAGTGCAGCAGGCAATCACGGGTGTCGAAGTGCCGCACGTCGCCCGCACCGAGATCGACGGTGATCCACCGGTTGTTGACGTCGTGATCGATGCGCTGCCAGCTGTCACAACCATCCCGGTCGCAGTGTCGAGCCAAGGCCATCAGAACGCTCCTAGTCGTGATGCGAAGAGCCCAGAATAGCTGGGCGTTCACTGTGGTCCGGACCACCTCCTAGGACTTCGGGGTCCTCGCGAGTTGGTGAATCCGTCGCACCCGCCCGTCATCGGCGACGCTGCCGATCATGATCCACTCGATCGCCACGGGTCCGAGCTTGCGATGTTCGGCGGCGAGGTGGCAGTGCGCAGCGAATCGGCGGCCGTCGACGAGCAGGTCGCCGATCCGGACGTCGACGGCGGTGACATTCTTCCGGGAGGGGGCCGCGTGCGCGATCAGCTGAACGCGATCGAGCTCGGTGCCGTCGGTTCGCCAGATCACGTCCTCGGTCAGGGTGCGGTCCACGATCTCGGCAGGATCCTCGTCGGACAGGGCCATGTCGCGGGTGTAGTCGAGGATGAGTCGACGGGCCGCGCGTTCAGTTATCTCTGACATACCTGACAACTTTAAGCGGCCTGTTATCATTGTCAATCATGTCAGAGATAAGGCGACGACGTCAGCGAATCGAGGTCGGGCGCAATCGATCGGCGCTGGTAGCCGCGGCGATCCAGGTCCTGGGCGAGCACCCGGAGGCGAGCATGGCCCAGATCGCCGCCGCGGCGGGTGTCACACGTCAGACCGCCTACGCGCACTTCGGCACCCGCGAGATGCTGCTCGCCTCGGTGCGCGACGAACAGAGCCGACGGGCACTGGACGTTTTGGACGCGGCCGACCTCGAAACCGGCACCGCCACCGCGGCTCTCGATCGGTTCCTGACAGCGGTCACCACGATGCTGGCCGAGCAGACGAGATTCGACTATTCCGACGACGACCACGCCGCCGACGCCGCGCGCCACGTACCGATCGAACAGCACCTCGATGCACTGATCCGCCGTGGCCGCGACGGAGGCGAATTCACGACGGATCTGCACACCGAGTGGCTCGTCGCCGCGACGATCGCGCTCGGCCATGCCGCCGACCGGCAGCTGCGCGGAGGCGGGCTCGACGTGGCGACTGTGGCCGCTCAGTTCCGATCGTCGGTATCGCGCCTGTACGGCGCAGGCTGACCGGGCTCGGTCGAATTCCGAGCCCGGTCGGCCGCTACTACGCGGGCAGTCGAGCCTCGATAGCGGTGATGATCCGTGGCCGCAGATCCGCGACGCTGACGATGGCGTCCACCGAGCCGACCTCGACCGCGCGCTGGATGTTGTGGACGCGGTCGAACTCCGCGGCCACATCGCCCAGCTTCTCCGCACGCACCGAGGACCGCGTCTCGTCGAGTTCGGCGCTCAGCTCCGCTCGATCGGTGCCGACGGCGTTCGCGACCCGGGATTCCAGCTCCCGCACGCGCGGATCGGCCGCGGTCCTTGCCTTCACCTCACCGGCGAACACCACCGCCGCTGCCGGGGCGCCGCCGAGCACCGAGGCGAACGAACCTTCCAGCGCGAGCACCGTCATGTTCGGGTTCAGTGCCTTCGAGAACACCACGAACGCGCCGCCGTGGTAGCGCGAGATCACGCAGAACACGATGGGGCCTTCGAAATTCACGATGGCGCGGCCGATTTCGGCGCCGTACTCGAGTTGCAGCTTGCGCATCGATTCGGGCGAGCCGTCGAAGCCGGACAGGTTGGCCAGCACCACCAGCGGGCGGTTGCCGCTGGCGGCGTTGATGGCCCGTGCGGCCTTCTTCGACGAACGCGGGAACAGCGTGCCCGCGGTGTACGTGTCGGGCCCGTCGGTGGACGGGAAGCCGCGCCGGGCCACATTGCGTGACTCGATGCCCAACAGACACACCGGGATTCCGCCGAGGTGCGCGTCGTGCACCACCGCGGTCTCGGCGTCGGCCATCCCGGCCCAGCGTTCCAGGACCGGGTGGTCCTGATCGGCCAGCGCCCGCATCACCGTGCGAATGTCGAAGGGCTTCTTGCGATCCGGGTTGGCGGTGGCGGAGAAGATCTCGCCGACGGTGGCGAAGGTGCTGTCCGCCAACACATGCGGGAAGCCCGAGATATCGCGGTCGACGGGATCGCCGGTCGCCGCACGGCGCGGTGCCAGCTCACCGGGGGCGACGTAGGTGTGGTCGTAGTGCGCCATCAGGACATCGCGGGCGGCGGACAGGTTCGGCGCCCAGTACTGCGCCTGCCCGTTCGGGCCCATCACGCGGTCGTAGCCGCCGATGCCGAAGTTGTCCTCGGCCGAGACACCGCCGGAGAAGTCGAGCGACTGCTTGCCGGTCAGCACCATGGCCGAGTCGGGGGTCATGACCAGCACACCCTTGGTGTGCATGAGCATGGTGGCCTCGGCGTTCCAGTACGGCTGCGCGCCGACGTTGATGCCCGCGACCACGATATTGATCTCGCGACCGTCCTGGGTGAATTCGACGATCCGCTTGAGCGCGGCCGCGACCCAGTCCATGTTCTCGGTACCCGAGGCCATCGAGATGCGCGCGCCCGAGGACAGCGCGTACCACTCGAGCGGAACCTGCAGGCTCTCGGCCAGATCCAGCGCGGCGATCACGCGACGGCATTCCGGTTCCGACAGCGCCCCGAGGGATTTGGTCGGGTCACCGAGCAGCAGTACGCGGGTGACACCCTGCGGATGCTGCACGGTCGGCGTGGTCACCACACCGGCGACGATCGCCGCGGTGTTGTGGCCCTTCGGCCGATCGACCGGCACCAGCGCATGGTCGGCATCGAGATCGTACTCGGCGAAATCGCCGAGCAGCGAGGTCAATTCGTACGGATACACGGTGTTGCGAGCCGCGGCGCGCAGGACCTTCTGCCGGTATTCGTCCAGCGGCTCGACCGGTTCGTCGGTCCGTTCGCCGACCGTCACCTCGGATTCGCCGTTGGGGCGGAACGAGATGCGCACACCGACCTTGGTCAACTCGCCGGTCTCGGGATCGCGCTGGCGGGCGATGAGCAGGATCTCCTCGAGCCCGGCGCCCGCGGCCGTCGGCAGCACGTGGCCGCCGATGGTCTCGAGCTCCGCGCGGGTGACATCCATGTGCGGCCAGATGTACATCACGATGCGGTTGGTGTTGAGCCGCTTGGCCGAGGGGAACCGCGACTGGGCCCGACGGATCGAGTCGACGCAGGTGGCGATGGCGCTCTCGGCGGTGGGCAGGGCCACCAATCGGCCGTCGTGATCGCGCAACGCCGCGAGGTCACGGACCTGGGCGAAGGCGATGAGGCGCTCGTCGGAGGGATTCTCCTTGGCCACGCCGCGGAACAGGTAGACCTCTTCGTCCGAGGACGGCAACCGGGTGAGGTCGAACTTGCGCAGCCGCTCCAGCTGCATCCGCTGCGCGATGTAGGGGTGCAGCCCGCGGATCAGCCGCTCCTCGGCCATTCCGGTCACCGACGGACGGAAGGTGAAGTGGTGGTGCATGACCGAGCCGCCGCTGCCGGCGACGGTGGCGGTGATCCGGTGCACCTGGTTGGGCACCGGGTGCGCGCCGAGCACCTCCTGCAGGGCCGCGGCCATCGCGTCGAAGTCCTCGGGCTGCGATTCCCAGCTGAGGTAGATGTCGGCGTCGATGGAGACGGTGCCGGTTGCCAATTCGGCGAGCCCGTCCAGTGCCGAGTCGAGCTTGTCGAAACTCACGGCGGTCGAGACCAACGTCGAACCGTAGCGTTCGGCGACGACGAAGGTGGTGTCGCCGACCTGTTCGGTCCGGACGCCGGTGAGACCCTTGTTGCCGTAGTAGCGCCGCGTCAGCACCTCGAGCATCGAGGTGTGGTCGGGCTTGTCGCGCTCGAGCCGCTGGCCGAGCAACCGCACCAGCGGTTCGGTGCTGCGCACCATCTCGGCGATCCTGGCGTCGCGATCATCGGCCTGCGGGTTCGCGTCCAGGTAGCTCAGGTGCTTACGGACATTGGTGTACACGCGAGCACGGTTGCGGCGCAGCAGTGGCTGGCCGTACCAGGCGTAGACCAGACCGCGGGCGAGATCGGCGATCACCGGGAAACGCACCTGCGTCGCCGCGACGAGACGCTCGAGCGCCAGGCCGACGGGTTCGCGCAGCACCTGGTCGGGCATCGGCTCGGTCAGCCATTCGCGCAGCAGCGCGGCGACGACGGTGACGGTGTCGGTGGGACGCTGCTGAGCGAGGAAGATCCGGAAGACCGCCGCTTCGAGGTCGGGCGTCCGGTCCAGCTCGGTGATCCCGTAATGGCGCAGCGCCGTACCGAGTTTGGCCTGGTACGACTCCGGGAGTCCGGCCCGTTCGACGTCGAGGCTCTGCAGGTAGGTGTGGAAGTACTCGCGGGCGCTGTGCACGTGCCCGTGGCCGTGATCGTCGTCGGCCGACCGATTGTGGCTCAGTTCGGCGAGGTCGGCGAACATCTGCACCAGTTCGAGTTCTTCGGCGAGCGGGCGCAGGCTGTCGGCGACGGCTTCGCGACGGGCCGTGAGGTAGTCGTCGAGGACGCGACGGTCGTCGTGCGGGTCGACGTCGAAGCCGAGCAGCAGGCTGCTCAGGTCCTGCAGGCCGCGGGCTACGCGCTCGTGTGCGCGCAACGGTGTTGCCGCGCTGGGCAAGTCGAGTTCGACGGTGCCGGTGGTCTCGGCTTCGGCGGCTTCGTCGTCGTCGGCGAGCGGCTCGAGCCGCAGCAGCGGCGCGCCCGCCTCGACCTGGGTGCCGACGGAGACCGCGCATTCCTTCAACCGGGCCCGGAAGGGTGCGCGCAGCACCGTTTCCATCTTCATGCTCTCCAGCACGAGCACGGGCGCTCCGGCCTCGACCTCGGCACCGACCTCGAGCGGGGTGCCCACGACCAGCGCGGGAGCGGGCGAGCGGACGACACCGCCTTCGTCGCGGCTGATCCGGTGGGTCACGCCGTCGACATCCACCACGTGGGTGGGCCCGTGGGTGCCGGTGATCAGGCGGTAACGGGTGCCGTTGACGACGATCTGGCCGGTGTGGTGATCGAAACGCTCGAGATCGACATCGGCGGTGCGCAAGTCGCCACCGGCCTCGATGCCGACGCGGAAGCGGTGCGCGCCGATCCGGGCCACGCGCACGCGATATCCCGCGCCACGCAGTTTCAGATCCAGGGGTCGACCACTCTCGTGCTGCACCTGCGGACGCCCGCCGGACGCGGTCGACAGCAGTCGATGTCGCTCGACCCGCTCGTCTTCCTCGTAGGCGTCGATCGCGGCCACGGCCAGCGCGACGGTGGAGTGACGGTGGGTCACCAGGCGGCCTTCGCCGCGCACCCGGTCGATCCAGCCGGTGTCGGCGCTGGCGTCGATGACCTCGGGCTGATCGAGCAGGTCGAGCACGAAGCTCTTGTTCGTCGCGCCGCCCGCGATGACGACGCGGGTCTGGGCCATGGCCCGGCGCAGTCGGCCGAGGGCTTCGTCGCGGTCGCGGCCGTAGGCGATGATCTTGGCGATCATCGAGTCGAAGTCGGCGGGGATCGTGTCACCCTGGCTGACGCCGGTGTCGACGCGAATGCCCGGGCCCGCGGGAAGATCGAGTCGCACGATGCGACCGGGAGCGGGCGCGAAGTCGCGGTCGGGGTCTTCGGCATTGAGGCGGGCTTCGATGGCGTGGCCGCGCTCGACCGGCGGCTCACCCTCGAGCTTGATGCCCGAGGCCACCCGCAACTGCGCGTGCACCAGGTCGAAACCGGTGGTGAGCTCGGTGATCGGGTGCTCGACCTGCAGGCGGGTATTGACCTCGAGGAACGCGAACAGCTTGTCGCCGGGGTGGTACAGGAATTCGACGGTCGCCGCGCCGCAGTACCCGACCGCGATCGCCAGACGCTCGGCCGAGGCCTTGAGTTCGGCGGTCTGCTCGGCACTCAGCACGGGCGAGGAGGATTCCTCGATCACCTTCTGGTTGCGCCGCTGCACCGAGCAGTCGCGCACGCCCAGCGCCCACGCGGTGCCCTGACCGTCGGCGATCACCTGGACCTCGACGTGGCGGGCGCCCGTGACCAGGCGCTCCAGGAAGACGACACCGCTGCCGAAGGCGCGGGCGGCTTCCTGCTTGGTGCGCTCGTAGGCGTCGACGAGCTCGGCCTCGTTGGTGATCACGCGGATGCCGCGACCGCCACCACCGGCGGTGGCCTTCAGCATCAGCGGGTACCCGATCTCGGTGGCCGCTTCGATGGCGTCCTCGACGGTGTCGACCGCGCCCCGGCTCCACGGCGCGACGGGCACACCGACTTCCTCGGCGATCAGCTTGGCGCCGATCTTGTCACCGAGCTTGCGCATCGCGTCGGCACTCGGCCCGACGAAGGTGACACCGATGTGGTCGCACAGCTCCGCGAACGCGGGATCCTCGGCGACGAAGCCCCAGCCCACCCAGGCCGCGTCGGCCTTGGTGGCGACCAGCGCGTTCTCGAGTGCCTTGAGGTCCAGATACGGGCGTGCCGACGCCGGACCGAGGTCATAGGCGATATCGGCTTCCCGGACGAAGGTCGCGTTCCGGTCGACGTCGGTGTGCAGGGCTACGGTTTCGATAGGTAGCCCGGTTGCCGCCGCCAGATCACGGACGGCATGGATGAGGCGCATTGCGGCCTCGCCCCGATTCACGATGGCGATACGGCTGAACACTCGCCGACTCCTTCCATTTACCCAGGACATCGTCCTGCGGGTGAGGTTTGCAACTCCCGGTCCGTGCGCAGTCTGCACCCCCGTGTCTCATAAGGAAACACCGTGCGGGGGTTACCGGCACGTAGCCAGAACACGGGTGGCCGCCGAGCACCATACAACTCGACGAACGCGAGCGGGCGAAGGCGCCGAGATGACGGCTGGCGGGCATTGTGATGCCGCACAGTTGAACAATCACATTCCCCAAGCGAGTGGACGGCCAAGGTCTGCGGTCCCGGACCATCCACTCACTTCGAAATCCTATCAATCATGTTGACCTACAACATATTCGAGGTGACATCCCTCTCCCCCCACCGATCGATCAACAGCCGCCTACGGTCTGCATCGGCGCGTTCGGATCGAAGTAGCTCTCGGGCCTCGGGTCCGGCGCGTCGAACGCGTACGCGACCAGGTAATTCGTCCGGATCACCAACTCACCCTTGTCGTTGACCAGAACCGCCATCGTGCCGCTCACCCGCGGCGTCACCGGCAACAGCTCGTATCCTCGCGCGATCCGGACCGAGAGCCGCCAGTTGCCCGCTTCGTTGTTCGCCCGCTGTCTCCGCATCTCCTCGGCCTGGTGCGGCGCGAGCAGCGCCAGCACCGGCTCCGCGTCGTGGGTCTCGATCACATACCGATTCAGCCGCGACGTCGCGATGAGTCGGCGCACGGCGCCCATCGCGGTCGCCACCTGTTCGGCGGAGTAACGGCCGATGGCCACCGCGGCCGGCGGCACGATTCCGGTCTCCCCCTCGGCCCAGCTGTCCGCGGGGGTATCGACGAAGGGCCTGGCGAGATCGACCTTCGCGCTCTCGTCGACCGTTAGCGTCGTATTCGACACCGTGTCGGCGACATTCGCAGCGGGTGGACGCAGGGCGAGGACGGCAGCGGCGAGCAAGACCACCGCGACTCCGGCCTGCACGGCGAACGTGGCCCTCCGTCTCGGCCTCGGCGGCGGGGCGGGAAGCGGCTCGGGTGGAAGTGAAGACATGAAGAACCCCCGGGAGATCAGCGAAAAGCACGGCCACCACACCCGTGTCGCGAACGAACTCGTTCTCGATGATCGCACAGCGGTCACGAAGCGCGACGGCAATGGCGATCCACAACGAATTCATCCACTGTCATCCGTGCCATACGCGCGCGCCCGAGATCGTGAGTTCTGCCAGTGGGCGCGTCGAATCGGTCACTTCGGCACGTGGGCTTCTACCGTCGGGTCCGTGTCAGAAGCCTCCTCCCATAGCGCCACCCCTTCCTACGACTACGACGTCCTGATCGTCGGGTCGGGGTTCGGCGGCAGTGTCACCGCCCTGCGCCTGGTGGAAAAGGGGTACACCGTCGGTGTCCTCGAGGCCGGTCGCCGGTTCGCGGACGCGGACTTCGCGGCGACCAACTGGGATCTGCGCCGGTACCTGTGGGCCCCACGCTTCGGCTGCTACGGGATTCAGCGCATCCACCGCCTGCGCGACTGCTTCATCCTGGCCGGCGCCGGGGTCGGCGGCGGTTCGCTCAACTACGCCAACACCCTCTACAAGCCCGGCGAATCGTTCTTCGGCGACCGGCAGTGGGCGGGCATCACCGACTGGGACGCCGAGCTCAGCCCCCATTACGACCAGGCACGCCGCATGCTCGGCGTCGTGCGCAATCCGCACATGACACCGGCCGACACCATCATCGAGTCGGTGGCGAAGGAGATGGGAGTCGGTGACACCTTCGTGCCGACCCCGGTCGGCGTGTATTTCGGCACTCCGGGCGAGACCGTCGCCGACCCGTACTTCGGCGGTGCCGGACCCGAGCGCACCGGATGTATCGAGTGCGGCGAATGCATGACCGGCTGCCGTCACGGCGCCAAGAACACCCTGGTCAAGAACTATCTCGGGTTGGCGGAGAAAGCCGGGGCCGTGGTCTCGCCGATGACCACCGTGACCGCGATCCGGCCGCAGTCCGACGGCAGCTGGCTGGTCGACACCGAACGCACCGGGCGCTGGGTGCGCAAGAACCGCGCCACGCTGTCGGCGCGACGCGTCGTGCTGGCCGCGGGCACCTGGGGCACCCAGCATCTGCTGTTCCGCATGCGAGACGCCGCGATACTCCCCGAGATCTCGCCGCGGCTGGGCGTGCTCACACGGACCAATTCCGAAGCGATCCTCGGCGCCGGACGCACCGAGGTCGACCCGGCCGTCGACATCACCAAGGGCGTGGCGATCACGTCCTCGTTCCATCCCACGCCGAACACCCATGTCGAGCCCGTGCGCTACGGCAAGGGTTCCAATGCCATGGGATTGCTCAACACCTATCTCGTCGACGGCGATCACCGACTGCCGCGCTGGTCGCGAGTCCTGCTGATCGCCGGGCGCCACCCGGTACAGACCGTGCGACTGCTGCGCACCAATCGGTGGAGCGAGCGCACGCTGGTCCTGCTCGTGATGCAGAGCCTCGACAACTCGATCACCACCTACACCAAACGCGGGGTGTTCGGTCGCCGGTTCACCAGCAAGCAGGGGTTCGGCGAACCCAATCCGTCCTGGATCCCGCCCGGTCACGAGGCGACACGGCACGTCGCCGCGAAACTCGGCGCCACCCCCGGCAGCACGTGGCCGGATGTGTTCAACGTCCCGATGACAGCGCATTTCATCGGCGGCTGCGTCATCGGCACCGATGCGGGCAACGGCGTCATCGACCCTTACCACCGGGTCTACGGCTACCCCGGTCTCAGCGTCGTCGACGGCTCGGCGATCTCGGCCAATCTCGGTGTCAATCCGTCACTGACGATCGCGGCCCAGGCCGAACGCGCCGCCGCCCTGTGGCCCAACAAGGGCGAATCGGATCCGCGCCCGGCGATGGGCGATCCCTACGAGCGGATCGCCACGGTGGCGCCGAACGCCCCCGTAGTCCCCGCCACCGCGACCGCCGCACTGCGTCTGCCGATCTGGCCGGTCACCGCGACCGTACCGAAGGACCGCTGAACGCGCTGTAGAGAATGCGATGAGATAGCTGGGCGAGACTTTGTGACCTCTCCCGCCTCCTCTGCTTCTCGCGCTGCCACACGGTGATTCGACTACCGTCGCGCACAGCACTTGAGTTGGTTGGAAGGTGGCAGTAAGCGTGGTAAGCACCAAGGCGAAGCTCGACGGGCTGGCTGAGATTCTGGCGATCGCCGCGGAACCAGCAGGTGAAGCCGCCGTAGCCAAGCGAGCGAAGAAGGGCGTTCCGAGCGTTCGCGAGCGGATGAACATGCTGCTCGACCCTGGAACATTCATCGAAATCGGAGCACTGGCCCGTCAGCCCGGACAGCCTGATGCCCTCTACGGTGACGGACTGGTGACCGGTCGTGGGTTGATCCATGGCCGGACAGTGGTCGTGATCGCTCACGATCCGACCGTGTACGGCGGGTCGGTCGGTATCACGGCGGCGCGCAAGTTCATGCAGGCGCTGAAACTCGCGTTCGACAACGGCTGCCCGGTGGTGACGATCAACGAATCCCCGGGCGCGCGGGTTCAGGATGCGGCCGGTTCGCTCGCCTCGTTCGGCGATATGACCCGGGTTCTGGAGAAGTTGTCGGGCTATGTGCCGCAGGTGTCGATCATGCTCGGCAAATGCGCGGCGGGCTCGGTCTACGGGCCGATCAATACCGACGTGCTCGTGGGCACGAAGGACACCTACATGTTCGTCACAGGGCCTGACGTGATCAAGGCCGTCAACGGTGAGGACATCAGCGCCGAGGCGCTCGGTGGCGCGGAGGTGCAGGCCAAACGTGGCACCCTGCATCACGTCGCGGACAACGAGCAGGAAGCCTTCGCCTGGGCCCGCAGTTACCTCGGTTACATGCCGTCGAGCTGCCTCGAACAGCCGCCGATCGTCAATCCGGGCCTCGAACCCGACATCACCGCCTACGACCTGGAACTCGAGACGATCATCCCGGATTCCGATCGTGCGGGCTACGACATGCGCGACATCCTGTTGCGCCTGTTCGACGATGGTGAATTTCATGAGATCCGAGCGACTTTCGCCCCGAACCTGATCACCGGGTTCGCCAGGGTCGACGGCTGTCCGGTCGGCGTGATCGCCAATCAGCCACTGGTCCTCGGCGGGTCCGTCGACGCCGCCTGCTCCGACAAGGGGACCTACTTCATCCGGCTGTGCAACGCCTTCAACATCCCGCTGATCTTCGTCACCGACACCCCCGGCGTGCTGCCCGGCCTCGAGCAGGAAGACGCGGGTGTGATCATCCGGGGCGGCCGGATGCCGCGGGCGATCATCGAGGCGACGGTACCGATCATCAGCCTGGTGGTGCGCAAGTCCTATGGCGGCGCCTACGGAATGATGGGGTGCCGTCAGGTCGGTGCCGATGTCAGCTTCGCCTGGCCGACCGCCCGGATCGCCGTGATCGGCGCCGAAAGCGCGGTCGACCTCGCCGCCAAACGCCAATTGGCCGCTGTCCCCGAGGAACACCGCGCCGCGGCGCGCGATTTCATGATCAACCAGTACAACGAGACCATCGCCACCCCGTGGATCGCCGCCGAGCGCGGCTACATCGACGCGGTGATCGAGCCCTCACGCACCCGCCTCGAGATCCGGCACGCACTGCGCCTGCTGCGCGACAAGCCGCAGGTCAAGCCGGAGTTCAACCCGCGCAAGCACCCGCTCTACCCCATGTGAATCAGCCTGCGCGCGAACTGGTTTCGCTCGGGCTTCGATAGAGCTCTGTTGATCCGGACCCACGATGGGCCCGGATCAACAGCGCGGCGCGCAGATGGCACACACCGGAAACGTCATTGAGGTCGAACCCGGTCATCTGGCCGATCCGTTTCAATCGGTAGTCGACGGTGTTCGTGTGAATGAACATCAGGCGCGCGGTCCGCGCACGTTGCATATTCGTGGACATATACACCTCGAGCGTGCGTAATAGTTCAGGATGGGCTTCGAGGGAATCCACGATGGAGCTCAGATAATCGCGCGCGGGCCCCGGTCGGGTCAATTGATATTCGAAGGCCAGCTCGTGCGGGCGATATACCTTGCTCGGACCACCGAACCGATGCACGATTTCGACGAGTTCATGGACTTGCTCGGCGGCGTGCGGGATTTCGGCCGGCGTCGCCGGCGTCGCCACCGCACGCACCGGCACCTGGGCCGCGGCGGACAGGTGCACGATCAACTCGTCCAATTCCACCTGGGTGAATTCGTGCGCGGGCAACAGGAGCGTGCCGCCGTCCACGCTCAACAACGACAGCACCTTCCCGTCACAGCGGTCCGCCAGTTCTGCCTGCACGCGGCGCAATTTGCGTCGAGCGACGACCTTGGCATCGAGGGTGGGATCGAATTCCTCTGCGTGCGGCGGCAGTTCGAGTGCCATCACGTGATAGCGATCGGCGACCTCGATGCCGCACTCCCGCGCCATCGTCGAGGTGTTCTGGCCGCCGAGCAATGCCGAGGTCAGCGTATGCACCGCCGTGTGGTGCTCGCTGTCCACCGATCGCAGTTCACGAACGTAGGCCACCGAGACCGCCGAGGTGATCATCTTCTGGGCGTCCATCAGCCGCCGAGCCACCCCGACGAGGGTGTCGTAGTCGTGGTTGGTGACATTGGTAATGACCAGATCGAAGCCGAGTTTGAAGCCCTCGTGCACCGCGTCGTGGATGGTGTCGATCGGGATTCCTTCGCGCGCCCAGTCGGCGGCGGCGGCCTGCACCCGCTCCACGCGCCCCGGGATATCGCGGCCGTCGAGCATGCTCCTGGTCAGCTCCAGACAGACGCGAGTCACCGTCGTGACGTCTCCGTCGAGCGCTTCGCCCGGCAGCGTGCCACACGGTACGACATTCTCGATGAAATGCACCACCATCTGGCGGGATATCGTCCGCACATCCTTCAGAGGGTTCGATACCGGCCGCCCCGAAACTGTCAGGAACGGTTCGATGGAAGTTGCGCCAGCCATGATGAATCCTTCCCACCCAGATCACTGGGCAAGCCCCCAAACTACCGTGAACGACAATCGGCCGTCCAAGCTTCGCTTGTGACAAAGCGTAAGAGAACGCTGGATCATTGATGCTTTCCGACAAGAAAGCCCGCAGGCCTGCGGGTCTACTCGGGTGCGGCGGTGGCGGCTTCCGAACGGAGCCGCGCACATCTTCACCCCGTGACCGGTGCCGCCACCGCCGCATGTATCCGTGTTAGCCGGTCACAGACAAAGGCTGACCTCGAGCACCGGAAGCGGAAGCGGGACACACACTTCCACCGAACCCGAGACGGGCGCCGGAGCCGCCGCCGTAGCGGTACCGGCGCCGATCGCACCGGCGGACAATACGATGGCGGCGACGGCGAGCGGACGGGAAATTCTGGAGTTCATACGGTCATCCTCATTTACAGTCTGTGAAACATCCCAGCTTCGGGACATCTCGATCAGATCACGAACATCACGCCGATCGCTATCACCATGCACAGGTTTTGACGTTCCTATTCCCTTTCCGCGGAATCGTCATGGATTTCCACAACAATTTCCTCCACGAATTACTCGCATTTCGTAGCGCCGTCAGGTACTGCGTGACCTTCTACCGCGAGCAGGACTCGAGATCGGTTGCGACACTTGGCGCATGAGCCATCTGCGCGGGCCGCCGCCGGGGAGGTCGATCACCGCGGTCGTGTCGAATCCGAGACGTTCATAGAAGGAGAGGTTGTTCGGGTTCGTTGTTTCCAGATGAACGGGGACACCGTCGGCGGCCGCTCGATACATTCCCGCCGCGATCAGGTCCTGTCCGTGTCCGCGTCCGCGCGCTTTCGCGGAGACGCCGACCGCCAACAGGTGCCGATGCTGCTCCTGCACGCCCGCCGCGTAGGTCGCCTGCGCGCCTGCGCGGCGTGTGAACCGTAGGTACGCAGCGCGCTGAGCTGTCGACCTACCGTCGCTCGGGGCAGGATATGAAAGGTCGCCAGCCAGACCGCGACGCCGACGATCGCGCCGGTGCCGTCGAGGGCGAGGTCCACCCCATCGCTGCAATCGCGGGAATCGTCGAGCGAGGATCGAAACGACCAGGCGAGCCTGATCCTGCGGGTGGATTCCTTGGGGTGCAGCCACAGGGTCGCCGGGTCGTCCGCCAAGGCCGCGGCCAACAGTTCGGCGGCGACGCCGAAATCCTTCCTGTTGCCGGGGCGAATCCGCCGAGTATTCCCGTGTACCGCATCTCCCACGGGCGGAATGATAATGGCGAGTCGTCCATCGGGCCGCCCGAGCTGGACAATCAGACCGGGACGGCTCGACCCCGCAGGTAGGCGATGACGCTGTCGGCGCCTGCGTCATCGGGGTCGGCGACGGATGATCGGAACCGGTCCACCGCGTCATCGAGTCGCGGTCCCGGGCCCTGATCGGCGAGCAGAACCACGATCGCCTCCAGGGCGGCGGGTTGCGGATTCGGTTCCGCCAGTAGTTCATCGAGGTAGGCGTCGGGTTCGAGCAGGCGCAGTGCCCGGCGCGCGTAGGCATGCACGCGCACCGGCAAGTCGGCGCGAATGGCGTCGACGTCGGCTTGTAGCGCGGGGCGCGACCGATGGGCCGGATCGACCCGCAGCGACCACAACTCGGTCAGCTCCTCGCCCATTCCACGATCGTCGATCAGTGCGGGCCCGGTCGCTTGTTCGAGCGCGGTCGGTGGGAGTCCTCGCACGGTGTCGCGCCAGTTGCAGTATTCCCACCAGGCAGTCGGCGTCGCGCCGAGTTCCAGGCCGAATCCGATCGCCTGCTGACCGTCTGTCCAGGTCCGCTGGGTGCGGGTGCGGCGGATCGTTGCGACACCGTCGGCGGTGATCTGCGTCCAGGCGGCTTCCGTTCCGTGAAAGCCATATGGCCGCAACAACTTTCCCGCCTCGCGAGTCAGGCGGCGTAGCGCAGAGTCCGGTCCGTCCATGTGAGCAGAATAAAGGTGCGCACCGACAAGTTCGGTTCACCGCCGCTCAGCGCCCGCTGTGACCGCATGTCGCGGCGGCGGGATCAACGCTCGACCGCGACGGCGGTTCGGACTAGGAATCCACGACGCGCGTGCCCGTCGTCGCGGCGAGCACCGCGGCGGTGAACTGCTCGGGCGACTCGACCATCACCAGGTGACCCGCACCGTCGACGACGATCGACCGCGACGGTTTCAACGTGCTGTTCAGCGTGGCGCCGGCTCGCGCGCACAGCACTCGATTACGACTGCCCCAGATCGTGGTGACGGGCGGAAAGCCGGCGGGCGGCACGAAGCTGTCCAGTTCGCCGAGCAGCGGAATCTCGCGAGAGATCGCGGCGGTAACCATCAGCCGACGGGGTTCGGTCCAGCTCTCGCGCAGATGCGCGACGATCTCGGCCGGGGCGTTCTCCGAACCGAGTTGTTCTGCCACGAGCAGCCCGGCCACCGGGCCGGGAATGCGGACTCGCGCCAGCACCGAGTCGATGTGCAGCCGTCGGCCGAGCGCTGCCGCCCATGCGGTGCGGGTCGGTCGCAAGGTGGCCGGGGTGAGCGGGCTGCTGAGCACCAGCGACCGCACCCGGTCGGGGCTGCGCCGCGTATAGAGCAGCGACAGCGCGCTGCCGAAGCAGTGGCCGACCAGCGTCACATCGCGCAGATCCTGCTCCTCGAGGAACGCGGTGACCATGGCCAGATAGTTCTCGACCGTGTACCCGTTGTCGGGGGCGTCCGAGTCGCCGTAGCCGATGAGGTCGATCGCGAAGACCCGATGGTTGTGCTTCAGTGCGTCGAATTGCGCACGCCAGATGTGACGGTCTCCGCCGAGGTTGTGCAGGAAGACGATCGGCGGCCCCGCACCCGCCTCGTCATAGGCGATCAAGGTCCCGCGAAAGTCGAAATGCCGCATCCCGGGGCTTCCTTCCAGTGGCAGCCACGTGACCACGTCGTCGTGGTCGATCCACGGTAGCGCCGACACCCTCGCTCGCACGGCGAAACTCCCGCTTCGCCTCGCCCGAACACCACACCACCAGCGCGATGATCAGCGCGAAAGCCGCCAGCGCTGTCCCGGTACGCAGGAAATGGAAGAAGTCCCATCGCTCGAGGATGACGGCGTAGTCGGCGGGCGCTCCGTCGACGGCCCAGGCATTGATCTTGTGGTTGATCGGCACGTTGCCGAGCCGGGTGATGAGGAACGACCCGACCACCAGCACCGTGGCCGCCGCGGCGAGCGCCCGATCCCTGCCGGTCTGCACCACGGCCAGGGCGAGGCAGCTCAGCGCGGCGGCGGCCATGGTGAGCTGCATGCTGATGCTGTTGTTCTGCATGAGCTCGGTGTGGAATTCCAGGCGCATCTGCAGCGGGACCCGATGAAAAGTCGGGACCAGATTCGCGGCGCCGTAGCCGAACGCACCGGCGAGAAGGCCGGTGGTGAGCAGGGCGAGCGCGCGTATCGGAGCGTGGTTCATGAGGTGGGTGTCAGATCAATCAAGACAGAACTCGTTGCCTTCGGGATCGGTCATCACGATCCACCCCGCACTCATCGGCGGCTCGGGTTCGAAGCGCTCGACCCGCTTGCCGCCCAGCGCGACCAGCCGCTCGCACTCGGTTTCCAACGCCGCCATTCGCTCGTCGCCCTGCAATCCGGGCGCCGCCCGAACATCGAGATGAACCCGATTCTTCGCGGCCTTGCCCTCCGGCACCTGCTGGAAGAACACCCGAGGGCCATGCCCCTCCGGATCCTCGATGGCCGACTTCGAGTTCCGCTCTTCGGCCGGAACACCGATCCGCGCGAGAAACTGGTCCCACACGACCAGCGGGTCGACCCCGGCAGGCACCTCGACTCCCGGCGGCCCCGGATGCACATAACCCAGCGCGTCACGCCAGAAGGTCGACAGCGCGGCCGGGTCGTGCGCGTCGAAGGTGATCTGAATATGGCGGCTCATCATGACTCCGTTCATGGCAGCTGAACACACGGGTGGCAGACCTTTCCGTCACCGTATGCCAGGGGTCCGACAATCTGCCGCGGTGGTTGCCGGGGACGGTGATTCGCCCAGTCCGAATCTGTCGTGGACAGTCTTCATCCACGTCGGAGCCCACCAGCAGTCGTCGCCGAGCAACTTCATCGTCGCGGGGACGAGGAGCATGCGCAGCACGGTGGCGTCGATGATGAGCGCGGCGATCATGCCGTAGGCGACGTATTGCATCAGGACCAGGTCCGAGAACGCGAAGGCGCCGGTGACCACGAGCAGGATCAGGGCGGCGGCGGTGATGATGCGACCGGTGTGCGCGGTGCCGATGCGGACCGCCTCGGTGGTGGTGGCGCCCTGGGCCCGCGCTTCGACCATGCGCGAGAGCAGGAAGACCTCGTAGTCGGTGGACAAGCCGTAGATGATCGCGATGATCATCACCAGCATGTTGGCCTGAATGGGTTGCGGGGTGAAGTTCAGCGGACCCGCGCCGTGGCCGTCGATGAAGATCCAGGTGAGGATGCCCAGCGTCGAGCCGAGGCCGAGAGCGCTCATGAGAGCGGCCTTGATCGGCAGGATCAGCGAACCGAAGGTCAAGAACATCAGCAGTGTGGTGACCAGCAGGACGAGGGCGATCATCCACGGCATGCGCTCGAGCAGCGCGTCGAGGCTGTCCTTCTGGATGGCGGGGACGCCCCCGACGAGCATCCGCACTCCGTCGGGCAGTTCGATGCCGCGGAGATAGTCGATCGTGGCGTCGGCGGAATCGGAGTCCGCGAGTGTCGTTGTGGTGCGGTACACGTCCGATTGCACCGGCGACCGCGACGGCAATTCGAACTTCGTCGCCAGACCGGGGGCCTGATTGGCCAGTTTCAGGGCGGTGCCGATCGCGACGGTGTCGCCGGAAACGAAGATCAGGTCGATCGGATCGGATCTGCGGCCTGGGAAGGTCGCGTCGATCTGCTCCTGTGCGACGCGAGTGCTGTTGTCCGGCGGCAGATATCGTTCGCTGAAGCCACCGAAGGCCAGGTTACGCGCAGGCAGGATCAACAGCACCAACACCACGCACAGCACGCCCGCGATCTTCACCGGGTGCTTCATCACCCACTGGGTGCTGCGGCCCCAGAAACCGTTCTCCACCTCATGCGCGGACTTCGTTCTCCGGAGCCGCCTACTTCCCCACATGTCCACGCGCGCGCCGAGAATCGCGAGCATCGCGGGCAGCAAGGTGATCGCGGTGAGCGCGGCCAGCGACACGGTCGCGATGGCTCCATAGGCGATGGATTTCAGGAACCCCTGCGGGAACAGCAGCATGCCGCCCGCACTGGCGATGATCATCGTCGCGGAGAACACCACGGTGCGCCCCGCCGTCGTCATCGTGCGCCGTACCGCCGCCGCGGCGTCGTGGCCCTCGGCGAGTTCTTCGCGGAAGCGACTCACGATGAACAGCCCGTAGTCGATGGCCAATCCGGCACCGATCATCGAAACAACCGGCGCGACAAAGGAGTTCACCTCGGTGACGTAGGTGAAGGTGCGCACGATCCCGCTCGCGCCCAGCATCGTCAGCCCGCCGACGATCAACGGCAGCGCGGCGGCCACCACACCGCCGAAGATGAAGAACAGCAGCAGCGCGACCACCGGGAACGCGAGGAATTCCATCCGGCGGATGTCGTCGGCCAGGGTGTCGTTGAGTGTTCCCGCCACCGGTTGCAGGCCGCCCACCTGCACATCGACACCGGGAATCGCGAAGGCGTCCTTCACCTTTCTGGTGTTGCGCAGCATCTCGGTGTCGTTGTCGCCGACGATGGCGACGGCGGCCACCGCGCGGGTACGGTCCGCGGTGGCGAACAGGGAACCGCTCGCCCGACCCGTTTCCGTCGGCCAGTAGGCCCCGTTGACGCCGGCTATCACCCCGGAGTACGCACGCGGCAAGCTGTTGAGGTTGTCGACGATCTTGCGGCTGAACTCGGGATCGTCGACGGTCCTACCGGGCGGTGCGGTGTAGAGCACGACCACATCGAGGTCGTGATTGCGACCGAACGCACTGTCCGCCAAGCGCCCCGCCAGCGCGGATTCCGAGCCGGGATCGTCCATGCCACCGGAGCTCAGCTCATCGTGCAGCCCCAGCCCGTACCCGCCCAGCGCGAGCAGTGCGGCCACCACGACGCCGAGCACACCGAACCGGAACCGATAGACCACATCGCCCCAGCGCGTGAACACTAGCTCGTCGTCCGTTCGTCGGCTCCGAGTGCAATCTTCAAGAGGCCGCATCCTTTCAGGTGGTCCGCCCGATGTGCCTCCCACCAAAAGTACCGCCTCTTCGCGACTTTCCGCCGAGCGATTCATACTTCTTCGACGATCCCGCCGACACACTCCCCCGCGACAAGGAACAGCCGTGGCCGAACGCACTGTCACCGCGAATATCGGCCTCACCCTCGACGGACGCTACAACGGCCCCGGCGGTCCCACCGACATGCGGGCGATCGTCCGCTACGCCACCACCGATGTCGCCCGCGATCACCTCACCCGCGCTGCCCGGCTCGCGGTGGACGCTCATCCGTCACGAGGTCGGCGAACTGGGCGAGATGGCCCTGACCTACGACCGCGCGCGCTGATCGACACCGACCTCGTGCAGCGCGGTGACCAGGAAGTCGTTGACCGCGTCGGTTCGCTCGAGGTGCACGAGATGGCCCGCACCCGGAAGTTCCACTACCGCACGGAGTTCGGTGACATTCGCCCGGAGGGTGGCAAGCGGGTCGCGGCCGCTGAAGCCCTCCATGTCGGGGTCGTTCTCGCCGTAGAGGAAGTAGGTCGGGACCTCGATCCGGGCATCGGCGAACGGCTCGGCGAGTTCCCAGTTGCGGTCCAGATTGCGGTACCAGTTCAATCCCCCGGTGAAGCCCGTCCGCTCGAAATCCGTGGCGATGGTGTCGAATTCACTGTCACTGAGCCAGCTCCACGGCAGTGCGGGCGCCTGGGGCAGCACATCCAGATAACCGAGCCCCGGCGGGTTCTTCCAGGTGTCGAGATAGTGGTAGTCACCGGAGAGGGAGAAGTAGACGCGGGACAGGAATTCCCTCGGTCGCGCGGCGAGTTCGACATCGGCGACGCCGGGCTCCTGAAAGTAGGACAGGTGCAGGAAGTGGCGCTGGGCGGCCTTCGTCCAGAAGGCCGACGGTGGACGCGGCGGGCGCGGCGAGTACGGATTGTTCAGCACCACCAGCGCTTCGACGCGTTCGGGAGCGCGCAGCGACAGCTCCCACACCAGTTGGGCACCGAAATCGAGGCCGACGAACACAGCCTTCTCGGCGCCGATGTCGTCGAGCAGGGCCAGGAGGTCACCGATCACGGCCTCGTTGGTGTACGCGGCGACGTCAGCGGGCGCCTCGGTTCGACCGTAGCCGCGAAGGTCGGGCGCGATGGCTCGGAATCCCGCCTCGGCCACGGCCGCTATCTGCCGGTGCCAGATGAACCCCGTGTGCGGAAATCCGTGACAGAACACCACCGGGTAGCCCTGCCCCTGCTCGGTGACATGCATCCTGATTTCGCCTGTGTCGAGAAATCTCTGCTCCACTACCGCCTCCAATTTCTAGAACGTGTTCTGATTTGACGGTAGTGTCCTGAGGTCATGAGCGGAACACCCAAGATTCTGGCCGGGCGCGTCGCGGTCGTCACCGGGGCAAGTCGTGGCATCGGTAAAGGCATCGCCCTCGAGTTGGGCGCGGCTGGGGCGACCGTGTACGTCACCGGACGCACCACCGAGCCCGGGAAGCTACCCGGCACCGTCGGGGAGACCGCAGCGATGGTCACCGAGCTCGGCGGACACGGCGTCGTGGCAGTCTGCGATCATCGCGACGACGATGCGGTCGAGAAGCTCTTCACCCGGATCCGCGAGGAGCAGGGGCGCCTCGATGTGCTGGTCAACAATGTCTACAACTCCCCCGCCGCCGCCCGCTGGCTGGGCCGCAAATTCTGGGACGTGCCGCCGAAGGCGTGGGACGAGACCTTCGAGATCGGCGTGCGATCGCACTATGTGGCCAGTGTTTTCGCCGCACCGCTGCTCATCGAGTCAGCGGGCCTCATCGTCAACGTCTCCTCCCCCGGCGCCCGCCGGTACATGCACAATGCCGTCTACGGCGTCGGCAAGACCGCCCTTGATCGCCTCACCGCCGACCTCGCGCACGACCTATCCGGCACCGGCGCGACCGCGGTCTCGATCTGGCCCGGGATCGTGAATACCGAACTGCTGCAGATGGTTCCGGCCGACGAACACGGCCGTCGCGAGGTCACCCTGCCCGGCGAGGGCACCTTCGATCTCGACACCGCCGAGTCCCCCCGCTTCCCCGGGCGCGCCGTGGTGGCGCTGGCCGCCGATCCCGGCCGGTCGACGCGCACCGGGAAATCCTGGAAGGTCGCCGATCTCGCCGAGGACTACGGGTTCACCGACGTCGACGGACGCATCCCCCGCGCCGACTGACCACTCCTCGGCGGATTCTTCGGCGACGTCCGAACACTGGTCGACGAACCGAGCGAATAACCCGCGCCGCGGTCAACTAAGATCAGCGACGGTAATTCTCGGCACCCGAACGAACAGGACTCCCATGGCGCGCAAAGTCGTTGTCACACTTGTCGATGATTTCGATGGCACGTCCGCTGCCGATGCGACTGTCACATTCGGAATCGATGGGGCAGCCTACGAAATCGACCTGTCCGATGCCAACGCGGCAGAGTTGCGTGAGGTGTTCGAACAGTGGGTTCCGTACGCGCGTCGCACCGGTCGGGCCAAAGCAGGCGCCGCACGTCGCCTCGGCTCGGCACCGGCAGCTGAATCCACCCGCCGCAACGATCTGACCGAGATCCGCGCGTGGGCTTCGCAGAACGGGCACACCGTGTCCAGCCGCGGCAGGATCTCGGCGGAAGTCATCTCGGCCTATGAGCAGGCTTCGGCGTAAAGCTTCGGTTCGTCGACAGCACGGCGCGCATTCCCTCCGCGCGCCGTGCTGTTTTCGTCTAGTTGGGCAGCGGAATATCGGCCTTGAATCGCTCCCCCGGCGCCAGACCGCGCAGCACCGCACTGGTCCAGGCCACCGCGGGCGGCCAGCCCGCGACGGCGTTGACGACGTGTTCGGGCAGCGGCATCGTGTAGAACCGCAGGTCCGCGCCGCGGGCCCAGTAGTCGTTCACCGTCGGCAGGACCGCCGACGTCGGGATCAGCTCGTCCCAGATTCCGTGCCACCAGAAGATCGGGCTGTCCGGAATATGGTGCCCCAGACTCTGATCCGCGAGCACCTCCATCACACCCGGCGCCGTTT
Source organism: Nocardia salmonicida NBRC 13393 (assembly GCF_001613085.1). Taxonomy (GTDB): domain Bacteria; phylum Actinomycetota; class Actinomycetes; order Mycobacteriales; family Mycobacteriaceae; genus Nocardia; species Nocardia salmonicida. The sequence continues at coordinate 39,324 of NZ_BDBR01000030.1, read as the reverse complement.
CCAGTGACTTCCCCGGCTGGAAATAAGCACTGATCGGCCGGTACGCGCCCGCCGCGGCGATCGTATAAACGCAGCGACTCCGCATATCCGCCACGATCGCCTGACCCTCGGGGGTCAGCAATTCCTTCGCGTCGAACTGGTCGGGGAATTCCCGCGACAACGCGGCGAAGCCGAGCCACATCGTGAAATTACTGGCGCCGGTGAGGCCCGGCTGCTGGGCGATCGCGTAACGGGCCTGGGCGCGGAGGTCGGCGGGGAATCCGCCCACCGCGGTGCCGAGCAACCGCACATCGGGGGCATAACTCTCGCGAAGTTCGGCCGCGCGGATCGAACCAGAGCCGCCGCCGGAGTACCCGTAGAGCGCGATCCCGGAGTCGGTCAGGCCCAACGCCGAGTTCTTCATGGCGCGCAGACTGTCGAGCACCATTTTGCCTTCGTCATAGGTGTTGAAGGTATTGAACTTGCCGTCGAAGTCGGCGACGTTGATCGCGAATCCCTGCGCGAGCCAATAGATCGCCAACGCGGCCTCTTTCATCGTGCCCGTCTGCAACGTGTACGACGGGTTGCACGACGAATCGGTCGCGTCGATGGCCTCCTGGAACGACACCACCGGTCGCGAACTGCCCGACCACGGGATGCCGGGGACGATCACCGAGGTCGCGGTCGCGATCGGGTTGTCGTGCACGTCATTGCTTCGGAACAGCAGTTGTTCGGTGTGCACCGGGAAGGGCAGGCCGAGCAGTCGCGTCTGCACCGTTCGGGAGCGGATGATCTGTCCGGGCGCATAGGAATTCAGGTCCGCCGGGTCGTCGTACCAGGGATCTTCCGCGGGCACCGGGATCGGCAGCATGTCGTAGAGCTGGGGTTCGGCGGGCAGCTGCGGGAGCTGGTTCTGGTCCAACGGGAAACTCGGATACGGGTCGCCGGTGGCGTTGCCCGCGCTCGCCACCGCCAGACATACCGCCGCCAGCGGCACTGCCGCCCATCTCGTTCTGAACATTCGTCCCCGCTTCGGCCGACCGCGTCCACCCCGGCGACTCGAGTGGATGGTGGCTGCCGCGCTGCGCTGCATGGCGTCTCCTCTGGTAGGTGACGCTGATTACAGCACGAGCGCTTGTTTCTAACAAGAGTGCTTGTTCATAACGCCCGACCTTTGCCGTTGACAAGGGATTCACACTGGCGATGACCACTACCGACACCACCCGTCCCACCGAGTCCCGGCGGCGCACCATCGTGCGGGTCGGCACCCACTATCAGGGCCGTGCGGATGTGACCGAGGCGCATCGCGCACTGTTCAGCGGGTTCCTGAAGGGCAGCAAGCTGGCCGACTCCTTTCTCGACATCCGCTTCTACGGCGCCGACGTCGCCATCGTCACCAGCCGCAGCGACCGATACGACAAGAACAAGCCCGCCGAGCTGTCGAAAACCCAGACCTACACCCTGGTCCGCGAACCCGACGGCCCTGCGACCAAGCCGGCGGCCGAACGATGAACGCGAATCATCCTGCGCGAGTGGACAACAGGAGAGGGAATAACGGCTCGCGGTAGAGTGCGCGGGGTAATTCGCAGGGGTGTAGCTGGATTCGGGGGGATACCGTGAACGAAATCTTGGCCTTGATCGGGGTGGGTGGGCTGATCCCGACGGTGATCGCGGCGGTGTCGGCGTGGTTCTCGACGACATTCAGTCGCCGAATCAACAAGCGGGCGATCGAAACCACCATGAGCGCCGACGCCGTTCCTCCCGTCGTCTCGATACCGACCGAACCGGCGGATCAGGACACCGACCACACCCAGACGCCGCGACCTCGAACCGAGGAATACCTCCGGCAGGTGCGCAGCGCGATGGCGCAGAGCACGGCGTTCTTCTGGGCGTACATGATCAGCGGCTGCTGTGGAGTCGTGGTCGTTCTCGCCGCGGCGTCGATGGTGGCGTTCGGCAATCGAGACGCCGCCGCCGCGACCTCGATCATGGGTGCGGTGCCGGTCGGAATCACCGCGTTGTTCTACAAGCGTTCCACCGACCTCGATAAAATCGGGGGCGAGAATCTCGCACGCCTGGGCAAAGCCGACGAGATCGCGGAAGCCAACCGCGCCGCGCACGATGTGGTGTCGCGAATGGGGGTCGGCGCCGATCAGGACAGGCTGCTGGCCATGATCGGGGTGCGGCAACTCTTTCCGTCCGCCACGCCCGCGGAAGTCGCTGAACTCCTACGGACCGTGCCGGTCGAATCCGGACACTGAGTCGCAGGAGGTGACTGGCAGTACCTGGAACAACAGTCACTGCCACGCGCGACACCCACGGTGTCGAATGGTGTGAACAGCGCGTGTCGCCGACACCCGACTCGGCGGTGCGGTCATGCTCGCAGTGGCCGTCGTCGCGACAGCCACGCTGACCGCTCCCACCGAACTCGCGAAAGGACCGCAAGCATGCAGCACGTCACGTTGAACAACGGTGTCGAGATGCCGATCCTGGGCTACGGCGTCTACCAGATCCCCTCCGACGAGGTCGAGAAGACCGTCAGCGACGCCCTGGCCACCGGATATCGACTGATCGACACCGCGTCGGCCTACCAGAACGAGGAAGGCGTCGGACGCGCGATCGCCGCTGCGGGCATCCCCCGAGAGCAACTGTTCGTGACGACCAAATTGTGGGTGCAGGACTCCGGCGAGGACAACACGAAGCGCGCCTTCGAGAATTCCCTGCGCCGCCTCGGCCTCGACTACCTGGACCTGTACCTGATTCACCAGCCCTACGGCGACTACTACGCCGAGTGGCGTGCCATGGAAGCGCTGCACAAGCAGGGCCTTATCCGCGCGATCGGCGTCGCCAACTTCTACCCGGACCGCCTAATCGACCTGATCGACCACAACGAGGTCACTCCGGCGGTGAATCAGATCGAAACCAACCCGTTCTTCCAGCGCCGCGACGACCAGGCACTGATGCGCGAGCTGGGTGTGCAGATCGAGTCATGGGGGCCGTTCGCCGAGGGCAAGAACAACCTGTTCACCAATCCGACCCTGGTGTCGATCGCCGAGGCCCACGACAAGTCGGTTGCCCAGGTCGTATTGCGCTGGCTCACCGAACGCGGTGTCGTCGCCATCCCCAAATCTGTTCGCGCGCAACGCATGGCGGAGAACTTCGACTGCCTCGATTTCAGCCTGACCGCTGACGAGATGCAACAGATCGCCGCCCTCGACACCGGCAAGTCGCTGTTCTTCGATCACCGCGACCCGACCATGACCCACAACCTCGGCACCCACCGCATCGACTGATCGCCGCCGCTCGCATGAACACCGAGGTCGTCGCCGAGGAAGTTCAGTTGCCGTATTGCGCTGTCTCCGGGCGCTCGATCAAGAGCACGTGCGCGACCTCGTCGGCGACCGGGCGGTGCCGGATTCCCTTGGGCACCACGAACAATTCGCCCGGATGCAGGGTGATGGGGGCGCGGTCTTCCAGTTCGATCCGGAAGGCGCCGTCCCAGCAGAGGAAGAGTTCGTCTTCGTCGTGGTGATGCCAAGGGAATTCGCCCGACAGTTGGGCGACGCGGACAACAGTGTCGTTGACCATGGCCAGTTCCTGTTGGCAGAAGGGGCCGGGCAGAGCGGCGATGGCCGCGGGGATCGATACTGAACCGGTAGTGCTCGAAGCTGTCATGGTAATCATCGTCGAGCTGCTCGGGGCGACGATCCAGCGCCAATCGGCCATAATTGGTTTGGTTATGGATCCAATTACTGTGACAGATCGGCTCGGTCGCTGGTCGGCGGGGCGCGGGCCGCTGTATGCGCTGCTCGCGGCGGGGCTGCGCGGGCTGATCGAGGACGGCGAACTCCCTCCTGGCGCGCTGCTGCCGCCGGACCGCAAGCTGGCTGTCGCATTGTCGGTCGGGCGGAGCACCGTGGTGGCGGCCTATGACCTGCTGCACGACGAAGGGCGGATCGTTCGACGACAAGGCAGTGGCACCCGTGTCGCGGGATCGCCGCAGGTCGATCCGCCGGAAACTACCAGTGAGCCGATGTTCCTCGACCTGCTCGAGCCGCGGTCCGACGTGATCTCGCTGGCGTGTGCGGCACCGGATCGACCTCCTCATGCATTGGCCGAGTCCTACGCGGCGATGCTGCCCGCCTTGGCCGCCACGACCGACGACATCGGCTACTACCCGTCCGGCCATCCGGCGCTTCGGGAGGCCGTCGCCGAGTACTACCGAGGGCGGGGTCTACCGACCGAGGCCGGGCAGATCCTCGTCACCACCGGTGGGCAACAAGCGCTTTCACTTCTCGCACGCGCCTTCCTCCGGCCTGGTGATCGCGTTCTCGCGGAGGCTCCGACCTATCCCGGCGCGCTGGAAGCCTTTCGCGCGGAAGCGGCGGTCGTGTGCGGTCTGCCGCCCGGGTTGGACGGTTTCGCGGGAGCGATCCGCGACCAGCGCCCCACTCTCGCCTACGTGATCCCCACCTTCCAGAACCCGACAGGCTCGGTGCTGTCCACGCTCACACGGCGCAGGCTCGCGGAAATATCAGCAGCAGAAGGGATTCCGCTCATCGATGACGAAGTCCTGGCCGAGCTCGGCTTCCCCGGCCACGAGACTCCGCGACCAGTCGCCGCGTTCGCGGACACCGTGATCACCATCGGTTCGCTGAGTAAAAGCGTCTGGGGTGGACTGCGAGTCGGCTGGATCCGCGCGGCATCCCCTGTCGTCACCAAGCTCGCCAGGCTTCGCGCGGTACACGACCTCGGCGGCAACCTGCCCGCCCAGCTGGCCGCGGCCGAGCTGGTCCCCCGCCTCGACGACCTGCTGCGCGCGCAAGCCACCGAGCGCCGACTTCGCCACAACCATCTCCGCGCGGAACTAGCCCGCCGAATCCCCGAATGGGAGGTACCGCCGGTCGATGGCGGACAGACCCTCTGGATTCGATTGCCACATGGCGACGGCGCTTCCTTCGCACAAGCCGCACTGCGCCACCATGTTTCGATCCTCGCGGGCAGCGGCCTGGATCCGACCGGCGGGAGCGAGCGCTACCTGCGGCTTCATTTCCTCCATCCGCTGGAAACCCTCACGACGGCAGTCGACCGTCTCGCCGAAGCCTGGCGCACCTACCGCCCACCGAACAGACCCACTGTCACGACACCGCCTCTGGCGATGTGACGTCCCACCTCGGTGATCAGCACGGGTTGACCCTGACGCCGCGTCAGGGTTGCACCCTTGTCGCATGACGAACAACAACACGTCCACGACCCGGCTTGCCCCGCCGGTCGGTGGATTCGAGGAGATCGACGGCACGCGCGTCTTCGCGCGCCGGTCGGGCAGCGGCGGACCGGCCGTGGTGTTCCTGCCCGGTGCGAGCGCGGTCGGTCTGGACTATTTCGGTGTGCAGCAACAGGTTTCTCAGTTCACCACTGCCGTCGTCTACGACCGCGCCGGCACCGGCTACAGCGATCCGCTGCCCTTGCCTCGTACCGCCGAAGCGGTCGCCACGGAACTGCATCAGCTGCTGCGCGCCCACAACATCCCCGGCCCTTATGTTCTCGCGGCGCACTCCCTCGGCTGCCTCTACGCGCACCGGTTCGCTCAGCTGTACCCACAGGACGTGGCCGGACTGGTCTGGATGGACGGTCTGCATCGCGACTGGGACGAGTTCATGCCGCAGGCGATGCGACTGGCGGCGGCCGCGGCGCCCGCGCCCGATCACGAACAGGTCGAACAGATGCGGACCGCATTGCGTGAGCTGCGCGGCGAGTTGCTCGCGGACTACCCCGAGTACGTCCGGCAGCCGCTGACCGATGCAAAGTCGAGTGCCGAATGGATTCGTGCGGGCTTCGCCGAGCGCAGCGGATTGACCGAGGTGGCGACCGAACTGCACGCCGGGCCGAACCTTCCTGATGTCCCTCTGGTAGCGCTCAGCGTGATGGGCGCCGACCCCAGCCAGACCGCTGAGGCGCTGGCCGAGATCCACGACGGCAGGCGACGAATGGACGCGGCCTTGGTGAACGGAGTTTCGCGAGGAGAGCAGCGCATCATCACCGACACCGTGCACCACCGACTCTGTTTCGACCGTCCCGATGCCGTGGTCGAGGCGATCCGCGATGTCGTCGACCAGGTGGCAGGCCCCTAGAATCGGCGCGGTGCTCACCATCGGCCAACTCGCGGCGACTGCCGACGTGACCGTGCGCACCGTGCGCCATTACCACCAGGTCGGGCTGTTGCCCGAGCCAGAGCGCGACGCCTCCGGCTACCGCCGTTATCCCGCGCAGGCGGCGGTGGATCTCATCCGGATCAGAACCCTCGCCGACGCCGGCGTCCCCCTGTCCAGGATCGACGCGCTGCTGCACGCGCAACCGACCGAATTCGCTTCCGCCATCAGCGATATCGACGCGGCATTGCAGCGCAAGATCGATCAGCTCGCCGAGTACCGCCACCGGATCGCCGAACTGGCAGGCGGCGAAAGCCTCTTCCTCCCCACCGAAGTGGTCGCCGTCCTGAACCGGATGCGCGGTCTCGGCATCAGCGAACAACGAGTGCGGCTGGAGCGCGACTCCTGGATCCTGCTACAAGCGTTGGACGCCGACGCCCTCCCCCAGCGAATCCGCGAGAAGAACGCCGAATTCGACGACCCCGAAACCACCCGCCTCTACCTCGCCGTAGACGAATCGGTCGACTGGAACCCCCACGATCCACGCCTAGACCAACTCATCGACGACCTGGACACCTGGCAAATCCGCCACGAACGCCCCACCATCCGATCCACAGAACTCGTAGCCTCCCGAATCTCGGAGTCCTCCCCCGCCTGGCAACGCATCGTCAACGCCCTCACCCACCGAGCCCAACAGCGAGCGCTGACCCCGCCCCCTGCCAGTCTGGAAACAGTCGATGCCCCGGCGCGGAGTGTGCTCGATCAGCTCGAACCGGGTCGTGCCGAGGTTCGTGGACGGCCCGGAACGTAGTGCGAGCTCAGTAGCGCGATCGCGAGGAAACACGCGACTGTCAGGGTGATCCCGATGCGTGCGCCGAGAATCGGGTTCGGAAGCACCAGGCATGCACCCAGCAGTGCGATCCCGATCGCCATTCCGATTTGACGGGAGGTGTTCAGGACTCCCGATGCCAAGCCTGCATATCGTGGGTCCGCGGCAGCCATCGCCGCCCCGTTGCAGCTGGGCCCGAACAATCCGCACCCGAATCCGACCACTGCGGAGCCGACCAACAGTACGGGCCAACTCGTCGAATCTCCCACCGCCGAACACACGACGGCACCGGCCACGGCAATCAGCGACCCGGTGACCAGTAGCCACCGCATCCCGCGACCCGACCACAAGCGATTGAGCACCAGGGTCGCGAAAGTCCACAGCACCGCGAACGGTAGGAAGAACAAGCCAGTGGTCCTGGCGTCGTAGCCCCACTGGCTCTGCAAGAAGACGGCAAGCATGAATTGCAGTCCGTAGGCACCGAATTGGAAAGCGAATCCGTTCGCTATCGAAGCTGCGAACGACTTGTTCCGGAAGATCGCCAACGGCAGGACCGGAGACGGCACTCGTGATTCCACCCAGGCGAATACCAGCAGGAAGAGCACGGATGCGACGAGCAGCAGCAGCGTCAACGGCGAAGACCAACCACGGTCGCCACCTTCGATCAATCCGCCGATGAGCGCACCCAACCCCGCGATGGCCAGCAGTTGACCTGCCCAGTCGAGGGATTCGTCGCCGCGGCGCGTGGTTTCGGCGATGTGGCGCCACGTCAGCCACAGCGCCGACACACCGATCGGCACATTGATGAAGAAGATGGCCCGCCAACCCAGCGACTCGGTGAGCAACCCACCCCCGATGGGCCCGGCGACCAACGCTATACCGCCGGTCGCGCCCCACACCGTGATCGCGCGCGCCCGCCTCGTCGCATCCGGGTACGTCCGGACGATAATCGCGAGCGTGGTGGGCAGTACTCCTGCCGCGAAGATCCCCTGAACAGATCGGGCGACGAGCAACATCGGCAGGCTGGTGCTCACGGCACAGACCAGCGAGGCGACAGTGAATCCGCCGAGCGCCCAGACGAACACCCGTCGGGCACCGAGACGATCGGCCAGCGTTCCCGCGCTGAGCAGCAACGCCGCCAGCGCGATCGTGTAGACGTTCGCCAACCACTGCATAGCCGCCATCGACCCGCCCGCCTCGGTTCGAATCGAGGGCAACGCGATGTTCAGCGCGCTGCCGTCCACCAGAATCATGAAGAATCCCAAGCAGATTGCCGTCAGAGCCGCGCTCTCATTCGGCGTCCGCCTTCGACTGCTGTCCGGTTGTTCGGATACGCCGACCGACCTGCGTGCCCACTCCGAGCTCGATGACCCCATGACCCACCCCTTCGCCGATCCTGTACCTATGAGTACAGAGCGATACTGTACATACCAGTAGGTACAGTTGCCGTATGACGACGGCCGACCGCTTGATCGAAAGCATGCAAACTCTGCTGTGGGAGCGCGGTTACTCAGGAACGAGCCCACGCGCGGTGCAAGAACTCGCCGATGCGGGCCAAGGCAGCATGTACCACCATTTCCGGGGCAAAGCGGGACTCGCCGTTGCCGCCGAGCTTCGGATGGGCGAAGAGCTGAGGGAACAGATCACTGCCCGACTCGACAGCGGATCGACAACCCGCGAGAAGGTCGCCGCGTTCTTGACCCTCGACGAAAACGTCCTGCGCGGTTGCAGACTCGGGCGGCTGGCCCAGGACGCGGCAGTGGTGGCCGACGATTCGCTCCGAGAGCCGATCGCCACGATGTTCGACTGGATCCAGGATCAGATCCGACAGGTCCTCGCCGAGGGCGTCCGCAACGGGGAACTCGAGGCGAGCCTGGATATCGACGACCTCGCCGCCACCATCCTCGCTGTTCGACAAGGCGCCTACGTTCTCGCTCGTGGCGCACAGTCAGGCGAACCGTTCCGCCGGGCCTCCCGGGGCATCCTTCAGCTCCTACCCCGGTAACCGAGATGGCACGAAACCGTGCCGCCATGCCCGCCTACGGTCGGACTCGGGCGGTGTCGCACGCGGTCTGGACAAAGGCCTGTACTCGTGCGGTGCGTCCGGTGTTGAGCCAGCCGAGGCCGAATTGAAGGGGTGGGGCGTCGGTGACGGGGATGAAGGTGACGTCGGGGCGGACGTAGAACTGGGGGGCTTGTTCGGTGGTGAGGTAGACGCCTTTGCCTGCGTCGACGAGGGCGAGGATCTCCTGGAAGGTGGCGGCGGTCGGGCCGGGTTCGATGGGGCGGCCGGACGGGGTCTGCTTGGGGTGGTGGAATTCGTCGTAGTAGGCGGGAAGCTGTGGCGGGTTCTGGAAGATCTCGCCCACCTCGAGCAGGTACCGTCCACCGGCCGACCCGAAATAGCCGACCCGCAGGGTGCCGTGGATGCCGCGTCCGGCCAGTGTGGCATTGCGTACGCTGCGCTGAACCTGTTCGTAGGCCGGCCGAAGCTCGTCGCGCAGCTGACATCCGACCGGCGTCAGGACGACCTTGCGACTGGTCCGTTCGAACAGCGTGATCACGCCCGGCGAACGGTTGATCATAGATCCGTCTACAAAGAATTCAGAGAGGTCGGTTTCGACATGGCGGTAGTGACCGTTCCGCACATCAGGCATCGGGTCGTCGAGATCGACGGCGTCCGGGTCTTTTACCGGGAAACCGGGCCGACCGACGCGCCGGCACTGCTTCTCCTGCACGGCTTCCCCTCGGCATCGCACCAGTTCCGTCGGCTCATGGACGCACTGGGTGGGCGATACCGGATGATCGCCCCGGACTACCCCGGCTTCGGGCATACCGAAGTCCCCGACGATTTCGTCTACTCCTTCGAGCGTCTCGCCGATATCGTCGAAGGGTTCGTCGACGCGGTCGGACTGCGACGATTCGTGTTGTACGCCTTCGACTTCGGCGGTCCGGTCGGGTTGCGGCTCGCCACCCGCCGTCCGGCACAGATCGCCGGGCTGATCGTCCAGAACTCCAACGCCTACGACGAGGGCCTGTCCGAGATGGCGCGCGCGATGACCGCGAACAAGCCCGGCCTACCGGGCGCCGAGGACAACGTTCGACAGATCCTCGAACTGCCCGTCACCCGCGGCCAATACGAGGGCGGCACCACCGATCCGGAGCTCATCGCGCCCGACGGCTGGACCCTGGATCAGCATTTCCTCGACCTCCCTGGCCGCAAGGACGCACAGGTGCAGCTGGCCCTCGACTACCACACCAATGTGGCGCTCTACCCGGTGTGGCAGCAGTGGTTGCGCGAGCACCGACCGCCGACGCTGGTGCTGTGGGGTCGCAACGACGCCTTCTTCCCAGAGTCGGGCGCTACCGCCTACCTCCGTGACCTCCCCGACGCCGCGGTCCACCTATTCGACACCGGACATTTCGCGCTCGAAGAGAATCTGCCCGACATCGCGCCGCTCATCGATGATTTCGTCGATCGCCTGTATCACCGCGGGCCCATGAAGATCGCGGTCATCGGTGCCGGCGGCAACCTCGGCGGTGCGGTGGCCAGGGAGGCCGTCGCGCGCGGCTGGCAGGTCACCGCGCTCGGCCGGGACACGATGGATGTCACCGACGCGGCCTCGGTCAAGAATGCCGTCGCGGGTCACGACGCCGTCGTCGCGGCCATCAAGGGCGAAGACCGACTGGTGCCGCGCGGCGCCGCGACCCTGCTCGAAGCCCTTCCTCTCGCCGGGGTCGATCGCCTGGTGTTCCTCGGTGGGGGCGGCAGCCTGGAGTACGCACCGGGACAGCGCTTCGTCGATGCGCCGAATTTCCCGGCCCAGTACCTGGAAACGGCTCGCGACCAGACCGAAGCGCTCGAGATCTTGCGGGCGTCCGACTCGCCGGTCCGGTGGTCCTACGTCAGCCCGCCGCCCGTGCACCTGGTCCCCGGCGAGGCGACCGGCTCCTACCGGGCCGAGGCTCGCGATACCCCGATCACGGATGCCGACGGTGAAAGTCGCATCAGCGTCGGCGATTACGCCAGCGCCATCGTCGACGCACTACAGGACGGCTCCTTCGCCGGACAGCGCTTCACCGTCTCGTACTGAGCCTACGCACGCCTGGCTCAGCGCAGGACCAGCTCACGAAGGGCCGCGGCCACAGTTTCGGGGTCCTCTTCGGCCATGAAGTGACCCACGTCGACGGTGCGGTGGTCGAGATCGGGTGCCCAACTCGACCACAGCGCCGCCGCTTCGAATCCGAGCGCCGCGCCCCAGTCCTGCTGCAGGACCGTCACGGGCATGGACAGCCGCGCGCCTGCCGCGCGGTCGGCACGATCGTGGTCGACATCGATGGTCGCCGAGGCGCGATAATCGGCCACGATCGAAGGGACGGCTTCGCGACTGGCCTCCAGATACGCGGCGCGCACGGGTGCGGGGATCGCGGCGGGATCCTTGGTCCACAGGTCGAGGAAGTAGGCGAAGAACGCGTCGGCGCCGGCCGCGATCATCTGTTCGGGCAGACCCGGCGGCTGGGCCATCAGGTACAGGTGGAACCCGACGGCGGCGTCGACACCGTGCAGCACTTCCCACATGTCGAGGGTGGGTAGCACGTCCAGGCAGGCGAGGTGGGTGATCGTCGCGGCGTGGTCGAGTCCTGCGCGGAAGGCGACCAGTGCTCCACGGTCGTGCCCGGCGAGCGCGAAGCGTTCATGACCGAAAGCCGCTGCTACGGAGACGATGTCGGCTGCCATGCGCCGCTTGGAGTAGGTATCGGGTGCGGTGTCGGCGGGTTTGTCGCTGTCTCCGTAGCCGCGTAGGTCCGGCACTATCACCGTGTGGTCGGCGGCCAGGTCGGCGGCGACGTGACGCCACATCAGGTGGGTCTGCGGGAAGCCGTGCAGCAGCACGATCGGAGCACCCGAACCGGCGACGGCGACATTGAGCGCGACCTCGTCGGCGACAGGGACGCGGTGGTAGTCGAATACGGGAATGGTGCGGGTCATCGCGTTGACTCTTTCGTTCGAAGGCTGGTCCGCGGAGGTCTGAGCGGATCGAGTTCGAGCGTGCGGTGTCGCGATGAGCACCCGATGAACGCGCACTACATTGGCCTGATGCGGTTTCAGGTGCTCGGTCCCGTCACCGCGCATGACGACCTGGGCAGACCGGTCGCGCTGCGCGGACCGCGCTATCGCGAGGTGCTCGCGCGGCTGATCCTCGCCGACCGGCGCGTGGTTCCGGTCAGTCGACTGGTCGACGATCTGTGGGACGAGCCGCCCGCGGACGCGGTGGGCGCGGTGCGCACCTTCGTGGCCGGACTGCGGCGCGCGCTCGAGCCCGACCGCCCGCCTCGCGCACCGGCGCGCCTGCTGGTCACCGAAGGGCTCGGTTACGCGCTGCGGGCCGAACCCGATGCCGTCGACGCCTGGCGGTTCGACGATGCGGTCCGGATGGCATCGACTCTGCCTGCGGGACAAGCCTTCTCGGTACTCACCGAGGCACTGGGCTGGTGGCGCGGACCTGCCTACACCGACTTCGCCGATGCGGGGTGGGCACAGGCCGAACGATCGCGGCTCACCGAGCAGCGACTGTTGGCGGTCGAACGCCGTGCCGAAGCCCAAGTGGCGCTCGGTGCCGCCGCGGCAGCGGTTCCCGACCTCGACGCGCACGTCACCGAGCATCCGTGGCGCGAAGACGCGTGGGGGCTGCTGGCCACCGCCCTGTATCGCTCGGGCCGTCAAGCCGACGCGCTCGCCGTCCTCACCAGGGCCCGGCGGCTGCTGGCCGAGGATCTGGGCATCGACCCGGGGCCGGCATTGCGCCGCCTCGAACACGACCTGCGGCGCCAGGCTGCGCACCTCGACCCGGTCGCGACCGACCCCACCGCGCAGGTCTGGGAACAGGCGCGCGCCGCCTACGACAGCGCCGTCCCGCCACGCACGAGGACGCGCCTGGAATCGACCGCCGGACTGATGCGCGACCTCGCGGTGACGGGCGGCGGCGGGTTGGCAGCGGCACGTGCACACCGGATTTCCGCAGTCCTCGCGGCCGACGAACTCGGCGACCCCGAATTGACCGCACGGGTGATCGGCATCTACGACGTGCCCGCGATCTGGACCCGCTCGGACGACCCGGCGCAGGACCGACGACTCGTCGACATCGCCGAGAAGACCCTGCTACAACTGCCCGCCGACGACGACGCCGACCGGACCAGGCTGCTCGCGACTATCGCCGTCGAATCGCGCGGTGGCCTGCCGGTGAACGATCCGACGGAAGCCGGTCTGCGCCCGTTGCGGGCCGCCCGCCAGGCCGAGGACATCGCGCGCCGACTGCACGACCCCGCACTCCTGACATTCGCGCTCAACGGAGTGTTCATGCAGAGCTTCCAGCGGGCCGGACTCGCGCAGCGGCGCGAAGCCGTCGGCGCCGAGATCGTCGCGGTAGCGGCGAAGAACAAGCTCGCCACCTACGAGGTACTCGGCCACTTGATCCTCGTGCAAACGCGCTGCGCCCTGGCCGATCACACCGGCGCCGACCGCCACGCCGATGCCGCCGACGCACTCGCGCAGCGCTACGAACTGCCGCTGGTCGAGGTGTTCACCACCTGGTTCCGAGCCCTACGCACCAGTGCGACAACAGATCTCGAGACCGGAGCGGCGGCGTATACGGCAGCCGCTACCACCCTCGCCGGTGCCGGTATGCCAGGGCTCGAGCACGGCCTGTTGCCGCTGGCCGAGCTGAGCCTGTATCTGCGACACCAGCAGACCGCGCGGATCGCGGCGATCGCCCCCGATACCGACTGGGGACCCTACAGATCCTGGGTCGAGCCGACCCTGCTCGTCGCCCGAGGACAGCTCGACGACGCGCGAAATGCCTTGCACGACATCACCTCACCGCCGCGTGACCTGTTGTTCGAAGCCCTATGGGCGATCGTGGCACATGCGGCCGTCACCGTCGACGACGTCGAGGTCATGCGCCGAGCCCGGACTCAGCTGGCCCCCGCTGCGGCCGAAACCACCGCGCAGAGCGGACTTCTCAGCGTGGGCCCGGTTCGGACCTACCTCGCCGACATCGAATCGGCGTTGTCGTCACACCGCGAGCATGACTAGCGGTAGTCACCGAAGGCGGCGCGCAGGTCGTCGATGATCAGGTCGGGTTCTTCCATGGCGGCGAAGTGGCCGCCGCGTTCGAACTCGGTCCAGCGCACGATGTTGTGATTGCGTTCGGCCATGCGGCGCACGGGGACACCCAGGTCGAAAGGCATGACGGCCACGGCGACCGGAACATCGGTGGCAGGTTCGGGTCGGCCCCAGGTCGCGGCGCCCTCGTAGTAGTAGCGCGCCGACGAGCCCGCGGTGCCGTTGAGCCAGTAGATCATCACGTTCGTGAGCATCGCGTCGCGGTCGACGGCGTCCTCCGGCGCGTCGGTGGAATCCGTCCAGTCCTTGAATCGTTCGACGATCCACGCCATTTGGCCCACCGGTGAGTCGGCGAGTGCGTAGGACAGAGTTTGCGGGCGACTGGCTTGCAGCAACGCGTACGCGCCGAGTTCGTAGTCGGCGCGTTGGGCAAGCTCCAGCGCGCGCTTCTCGGCGGGGTCGTCGAGGTCGGCGGTCTCGGGAGTGACCGTGGCCGAGGCGATCATCGTCACGTGGAGTGCCAGCAGATGTTCGGCGTCGATCACCGCCAGCTCGCGGGAGATGGCCGCACCGGTGTCTTCGCCGTGCGCGACGTAGCGGTCGTAGCCGAGCCGGGCCATCAACTGAGCCCAGGCGTGCGCGGCTCGGGTGGTCGACCAGCCGACCGCGGGGCCGGAGAACCCGTAACCGGGGATGGTCGGCACCACGACATGAAAAGCGTCGTCGGCGCTGCCGCCGTGCGCCACCGGATCGGTCAGCGGTCCGATCACATCGAGGAACTCCACGATCGAGCCGGGCCAGCCATGGGTGAGCACCAACGGCAATGCCTCGGGTTCCGCCGATCGCACGTGGACGAAATGCACGTCGTGTCCGTCGATTTCGGTGCGGAACTGTGGAAAGGAGTTGAGCCGGGCCTCCTGCGCTCGCCAGTCGTAGGTGTTGCGCCAGTGGCCGGCCAGTTCCCTGGTGTAGTCGAGCGGGATGCCCTGTGACCAGCCGACGCCGGTAACCCCGTCGGGCCAGCGGGTGTCGTCCAGTCGGCGGTGCAAATCGTCGAGGTTCGCCTGGGGGATGTCGATTCGGAAGGGGGTGATCTCGGTACTCATGAGAACTACGCTAAGCAGCACCTAGGACAGCTTCGGCCCTAGCTTTCCGGAAGAATGAATTCATGCTCGAATCCTCAGCGCGACTGCTCCGATTGCTCTCCCTGCTGCAGACCCCCCGCGATTGGACCGGTCGTGACCTCGCCGAACGCCTCAATGTCGATATCCGGACAGTGCGTCGCGACGTCGACAAGCTGCGCACGCTGGGCTACCCCGTACACGCCGTCGCGGGCTCGGCCGGGTACCGGCTGCGGGCCGGGGCCGCGCTGCCTCCCCTGCTGCTGGACGACGAGGAGGCGATCGCGATCGCGGTGGGACTGGGGACGGCCGTCGCAGGCACCGTCGCAGGCATCGAAGAGTCGTCGCTGCGGGCGCTCGCCAAACTCGAACAGGTGCTCCCGTCGCGGCTGCGCCATCGCATCGCCGCGTTGCAGGCCGCGACGGTGACCGTGCCCAGCGGCACCACACCGGTCGACCCCGAGACTCTCACCGCCATCGCCGGTGCGATTCGCGATCGACACCTACTCCGATTCGACTACCGCACCCATGACGGCGGCACCACCCGCCGCACCGCCGAACCACATCGGCTCGTCCACACCGGACGACGCTGGTATCTGGTCGGCTGGGACGTCGACCGCGCCGACTGGCGCACCTACCGTGTCGACCGATTACAACCCCGCATCCCGACCGGACCGCGCTACGACCCACGTCCAGCGCCCGACATCGATCTCGCCGGATTCGTCTCACGCAGCGTGAGCACTGCCCCCTATCGGTACCAGGCTCGCATCACCCTGCTGGTGTCGGCTGTCGAAGCCGCCGACCGGATCCCGGCGACAGTCGGTGTCATCGAAGCCATCGACGCCGGCTCCTGCCTGCTGCACACAGGGTCGAACTCGCTCGACGAGATCGCCGTCTACGTCGGCCTTTTCGGCTTCGGCTTCCGGGTCCACGAACCACCGGAACTCATCGATCATCTGCGCGCACTGGCGGCTCGCGTCACCGAAGCGGTGGCCTCGGGTACCGACACCGAGTAGCCCCGAAGCACACGGCTACGTGAAGACATAGTCGGTGAGTGGGAAATGCGTACTGCGCCAAGCAGCTTCGACGGTGGAGCTGGGGCGCAGGGGCACGTCACCGTGTTTGTCGAAGTAGTAGCTGTTGGCGGTGGCGCAGCTTTCGTCCCAGAACACCTGGCCGCCGCGGCGGGCGAGCATCTCACGGAAGAAGCGATCGTTGGCTTCCTCGCTGACCTCGATGCGGTCCGCGTCGTGCGTTTGGGCGTGGCGCAGGCAGCGCAGGATGTGGCGGGTCTGGTTCTCGATCAGGGTGAAGTAGGACGCGCCGTTGTAGCCGTAGGGGCCGATGATGGAGAAGAAGTTCGGGAAGCCGGGGACGCTGACGCCCTCGTAGGCTTGCAGCCGGTTCTTGTCCCACCAGGTCTCCAGATCGCGGCCGTCGACGCCGCGCAGGTCATAGGTCGGCATATTGCCCGATTCCATGACCTTGAAGCCGGTGGCGAGGATCAGCACGTCGGCGGGGTGTTCGGCGCCTTCGGCGGTGCGGACGCCGGTGGCGGTGATCTCGCTGATCGGGTCGGTTTCCAGCGTCACGTTCGAACGATTGAACGTCGACAGATAGTCGTTGGAGAAGCTGGGCCGTTTGCACCCGAGGGCGTATTTCGGGGTCAGCGCGGCCCGCACGGCGGGGTCCTTCACCTGGCGCCGCAGATGGGCAAGGCCCGCACGTTCGCCGATCGCGGCGGTGGGCAGCGAGTTGTGATAGTGGGCGGCCAGCGGGAAGGTGAACTCGACGTAGGTCTGGCTCACCAGTCGGGTCAGCGTTCGTCCGCCGGGGACCTTCAGCGCCAGCCGGGCGGCGAGGGGCAACGGCAGGTCGGGGCGGGGCAGGCACCAGATCGGCGTGCGCTGGAACACCGTCAGGTGCTCGACCTGCGAGGCGATCTCCGGGATCACCTGGACCGCGGAGGCGCCGGTGCCGATGATCGCCACACGCTTTCCCCGCAGGTCCTGGCGGTGATCCCAGCGTGAGGTGTGCATGACGGTCCCCGCGAAAGACTCGATGCCGGGGATATCAGGGAGTTTGGGTCTGGTGAGCACGCCGGTCGCGCTGATCACGAAACGCGCGGTCAAATCGCTGCCGTCGGCGGTGTGCAAGACCCACCGGTCGGCGTCCTCGTCGAAGTCCGCGCCGGTCACGGTGGTGCCGAAGCGAATGCGCGAGCGCAGCTCGTATTTGTCCACGCACGACTCCGCGTAGGCCTTGAGCTCGCGGCCGGGCGCGTAGACCCGCGACCAGTCGGTGCGCTGCTCGAAGGAGAACTGGTAGCTGAACGACGGAATATCCACGGCGACACCGGGATAGGTGTTCCAGTGCCAGGTGCCACCGACACCGTCGGCCTCGTCGATGATCACGAAGTCGTCGAACCCGGCCTTGCGCAACTCGATCGCCACGCCGATCCCGGAGAACCCGGCTCCCACGATGACGATCTCGTGCTCGATTCCGGTGGTGGTCATGCGATCTCCTTCATCAGTTCCGCCGACGGATGCAGGCGGCCGGGCCGTGCGACCGTGCGCACTACATGGCCCGCGTCGTCGGCGTAGACAATGGCGTCCACCCGGTGCTCTATGCCGTCGACGGTACGCACGCCCAGCGGCACCAGTCGTGCGATCGGCCAGGTCACCAGGGTGCAGTGCGGTTGCCGCAGGGCACGGTAGTAGCTGTTGTGCACCGCGACGCCCGCGGTGTCGTCCGGGGTCAGGCGGTGGCGCAGCCACGAATCGCGCACCTGGACCCGGAGATTGACGCGAGCGGCGAGCCGAAGCAGTCCTTGCGGTGCGCCGCGCAGCGTCGTCGCCGCGGGCAGCGGTAGGCGCGGGAGGACCCACACCGCCTCGGTCTGGAACACCGTCACCCGCGCGGCCTCGGCGGCGATGCCGGGCAGCAGTCGCGCGGCCGCCGCCCCGCTGCCGATGATCGCGACGCGCTGACCGGTGAATTCGTGCCGGGGCGCGAAGGCCGTGCGGTGAACCTGCGGACCGGTGAAGGTATCGGCGTAACGCGGCGTCGTCATTTCGCCACCGGTTCGTAGGTGAGCTCGTCCGACCAGGACGGCCGACGGCCGAGGACACGAATCGGGAAGCGGTCGATGCAGGCGTTGGACACATCGGCCAGCAGCTGGAACGGCTGGCGACGGTGAATGGTGGCTTTTCCGTGCATCTTCACCACGTGGTAGAGCGGGACCCGGCGGATGGCCGGGCTGCGCTCCCCCACGTTCTCGTAGCGGCGCACTGCCTGCCACAGCTTCTCCTCGTCGAGGCCGAGCGCGATGATGTTGGTCGACATCCGCGACAGCAGTGGCGCGTACAGCAACGCGCCGAGCACGAACGACGGGCGCACCGCGAAACCGGCCGTCTCGATGGCGATCCGGCGCAGCGGGCCCGCGCCGAGCTGTTCGAGAACCTGGAATCCGACTGCCAGGTGCCGGGACTCGTCGCTGTTGATGTGCCGGAACACCTCGTGGCACACCGGGTCCTCGACCTCGTCGAGCAGGAATTTCACCAGCGCGCCGTCGAGCGCGGTCTCCAGCGAGGGGATCACGGTGCCGAGCACGGGCAGGGTCAGCTGGTCGGCATAGCGGTCGAGCCAGCTGATGACCAGGCGAATGTTCTTGTTGGGCAACGGCATCGCGTCACCGTCGGGGAGCATTCCCCAGCGGCGCATCAGCGCGAGTTCGGCGTTGGCGTGCTTCTGTTCCTCGGCGTGGAAGTACCGGTAGATCTCGCGCAGCGGGCCGGGCGGCGCCTGGTGGGTCAGCGCGGCGAAGCCCCGGGCGCCGACGTGTTCGATCCACACCAGATCGGCCATGAAGGTGGCAAGCCGTGGGCGCTGTTCGTCGGTGATGGTGTCGGCACCCGGTGCGTCCCAATCGATATCGGCCAGCGCCCACTGCTTGGCGCGAATGGTGGCGAGCATCTCGGGATAGGCGAACGTCATTGTTCGATCTCCTTCGGTGGGGTGGATCAGCGCACGACCCGCTCCAGCAGGCCTGCCGAACGGGTGTAGGTGGTGGGCAGCCATCGTTTGGCCTGCCAGAGCATCTTGGCCTCGAGCTGCGGCACCACATAGAGGTCGCCGTGGTCGACCGCGTCGAGGGTGGTGCGGACGATGGCCGCCGGTGCGCGTCCGGTCCAGCGCAGGAGCAGTCCGCCCAGCCGTTCGGCGGTGTCGTCCATGGGTGAATCCGCCTGCATGATATTGGTTTTCACGCCGGTCGGGCACAGCACCGTGACGCCGACACCGGTGCCTGACAGCTCGGCCGACATAGTCTCCGACAGCGCGAGCACGCCGGCCTTGCTGACGTTGTAGGCGGCCATCCTCGGTGCCGCGCCGAACGCGGCCGCCGAGGCGACGTTCACCAGCGATCCGCGCCCGGCCGCGCGCAGGATCGGCGCGAAGACGTGACAACCGTGGATGACGCCCCAGAGATTGACGCCGAGCGTGCGCTGCCAATCGTCGAGGGCGAACTCGCCGACCACCGGCCCGCCCGCGCCGATGCCCGCGTTGTTGACCACCACGGTGGGCGGGCCGCCGAACCAGTCCTGCGCGGTGGCGGCCAATTGCGTCACCTCATCGATCACGGTGACATCGCAGCGGGTTCCGATCGCCTTGCCGCCCGCCGCTTCGACGAGTTCGGCGGTCTCGTTCGCGCGGTCTCGATCGATGTCGGAGCACAGGACGCGACCGCCACGGCGACCCAATTCGACGGCGAACGCGCGTCCGATCCCACTGCCCGCGCCGGTCACCACCGCATCGGCGTTCGTGGTCCGGCGGTGACCGCCGAAGGGGAACAATCGCATGGCAACTCCCGGTTCTACCGGCGAGACTCTAATTGGTGGCATCTGCCACCAATGGCCGCACCTGACACCAATTAGGCGCGCGGAGGTGTACTTTGTCAACCATGGATGTGCGCGCACCGGCACGGACGTGGGGCGGGCGGACCGCCGAGGAGCGCAGGGCGCAGCGACGGGTCGGCCTGGTCGAGGCCGCCCTCGATATCTGGCTCGACAACGGATGGGCCGCGGTCACCATGCGCGGGGTCTGTCAACGGGCCTCGCTCAACGACCGCTACTTCTACGAGCACTTCGCCGATCGCGACGAACTGCTCGCTGCGGTCTGGGACGAGGTGCGCACCGAGGTGTTCGCCGAGCTGGTGAACGTCGTGGTCGAACAGGCCGACCGGACACCACTCGAGATCACCCGCGCGACCATCGCCCGCGCCGTCGCGCTACAGACCGATCTACGCGGGCGGGCCAGGATCCTGCTGGCCGATCACGCGGGCAGTGCTGTGCTCGAACAGCGACGCAAAGCCATGCTCACCGATGCGACCGATGGGCTGATCGCTATCGCCTGGCCCTATCTACGCCCCGATATCGACGAAACCGCCATGCGCATGAGCACGCTGGCCGGTATCGGCGGTTTCATGGAACTGGTGTCGGCCTGGCGCACGGGCGTGCTCGACGTGGACGCCGAGCGCATCGTCGAACACAGCAGTGCGATCGCGATGCAGCTCGGCGCGACGTTCCTGCCGACGGAGATCATCGGCGACCAGGATTCCTGACGGCAGTGAGGGGTTGACCCACAGCGCTCCGCTGATTACTGCGCGGACCCCTTCAGCGCGCGCAAACCGGCGGCCATGAATTCCGGCGTGGCATCGGCGGCCCGGTCGGCGGCAGAACCGGTATCGGAGCCCTGGTGGGCGCGGTGGGTGATGCCCTCGCCGATGATGCCGAGTTTGAAGTTGGCCAGGGCGAGATAGAAGCCCCAGTTGTCCAGCTCGCGCCCGGACGCGGCGGCGTAGGTCTGGGCGAGATCGTCGGGAGACGGCAGGCGAGAGCTGGTCCACGCGGCGCGGGTGCCGAGGATCAGGTCGAAAATCGGAGCCCGGTACACGCACATCAGGGCAACGTCGGTGAGCGGGTCGCCCAGGGTGGAGAGCTCCCAATCGACCACGGCACGCACGATATTCGGGTCCGCGCTGTCGAGGATCGTGTTGTCGATCCGGAAATCCCCGTGCACGATCGAGGACGCCGACTCCCGCGGGATCGCGGCGGACAGCGCCGCGTGCAGGGTTGCCACGTCGGGGAGCTCTCGGGTTTTGACGCGCTCCCACTGGGATGCCCAGAGCTTGACCTGCCGGGTGACGAAACCGTTCGGCCGACCGAATGATTCGAGCCCGACCGCTGCCGGGTCGACCGCGTGCAGCTCGGCCAGGACGCGGACCAGTTCGCGCGCACTGGAATTCACCTGCTCGTCGGTGAGCGTCGCCAGCTCGTCCTGGTCGCGGAACACCGTCCCGTCCACGAACTCGACGACGGTCATCGGCGCACCGAGCGCGGATCCGGTCGCGTCGAAGGCGGTCGTCTTCGCCACGGGCACCGCGGATTTCTGCAGCGCGCTGGTGACGGTGTATTCGCGGGCCATGTCGTGCGCGGACGGGGTGAGTCCGGCGACCGGCGGGCGGCGCACCACCCAGCGCGAGACGTCATCGGCGGCGGCGAACGTCAGATTGGACCGGCCGCCACTGATCAGTTCGACGCGCAGCTCGCCGCGCACCTCGACGCCCTGCCCGCGCAGGAACTGCTCCAGCGCGGCGATGTCCATGCCCGGCAGTGTCATTCGGATTCTCGCTTCGCGCGCTTGGCCGCGCTCACCGCGCGTTTGGCGATGGCCCAGCGGTGCACCTCGGACGGGCCGTCGTAGATACGGAACGGACGCACTTCGCGCGAGAGCCGCGCGAGCGGAAGGTCGGCGGAGACACCGAGACCGCCACACATCTGCATACTGCGATCGACGATGCGGAAGATCGCCTCGGCGGCATAGGTTTTAGCGATGGAGGTCGCGTTCGCGGCGGGTTCACCACGGTCGAGTTCCCAGCAGGCGCGAGTCAGCAGCGCGCGCGTGGCGGCGATATCGATCTCGTTGTCGGCGATCATCTTCTGGACCATGCCGAGGTCGCCGAGCCGGGAGCCGAAGCCCTCACGCTGGGCCACGTGCGCGACCGCGACGTCATGGCCGCGGCGGGCGGCGCCGAGCCAGCGCATCACGTGGGTCATGCGGGCGGGGCCGAGACGCACCTGGGCGTATTCGAAGCCGCGGTCGACCTCGCCGAGTACCGCCGATTCCGGAACGAGCAGGTCGTCGAAGAAGACCTCGCAATGTCCACCGATCATCGACTTGTCGAGGGTGTCGAGGTGCCGGCCGACGCGGATGCCAGGACTGTCGGCGGGGGCGAGGAACATGGTGGCGCCGCCGCGCTGGCCCGGCTCGCCCGAGGTGCGGGCCATGATGATGAAGAATCCCGCGCCGTCGGCGCCGGTGATGAACCATTTGTGGCCGGTGATGCGCCAGCCGCCGTCGGCGCGGACCGCGCGGGTGCTCAGCGCGGACGGGTCAGAGCCCGCGCCGGGGGCCGGTTCGGTCATGGCGAAGGCCGAGCGTACGTCACCGCGAGCGAGCGGGGCGAGGAACTGCTGTTTCTGCTCCGGGTCGGCGATGTGGGCGAGCATGTGGACGTTGCCCTCGTCGGGGGCGGCGATATTGAGGGCCGTCGGGCCGAACAGCGAGTAGCCCGCCTCCTCGAACACCGGAGCACGACTCGACATGTCGAGACCGTGGCCGCCGTATTCGATCGGCGCGTGCGGGGCGAAGACACCCGCGTCGCGGGCGGCCTGCTGGAGTTCGATGCGCAGCTTCTCGCCGCCTGCCGCGGCGATGTCGCCGTCGTGCGCGTCTTCGACCGAGAGCACATGGTCGCGGATGAAGGCGCGGGTGCGCTCGGCCAGGCTCTGCACCTCGGACGGATGGGACAGGTCGATCGGCACGGGTCCGCTCCTCGGCTCGGTTGCCGAACGATCGCTCGGCAATAGACTGCAATGACAGTGACATGCGCTTATTACTGCTGTCAACAGGCGTGGTCGCTGGGCCCCAATGTTCAGGTATTCTGAACAACATGGAGTCGACGGCAACCGAACACGCAGTGGGCGCGCGGGTGCGCCAGGCGAGGACAGCGGCGGGGCTGTCACTGCGGGCGGTCGCCCAGCGGATCGGCGTCAGTCCGGCCACCCTGAGCGCCGTCGAGACCGGCAAGACCGGCGCATCGGTCGCACGTCTGCGATCCCTTGCTGTCGAGTTGGGCACGACGGTGGCCTGGCTGATCGGCGACCAGCCGCGCCGCGCGCACGATGCCCGCCCCGACGAACCCAGCCCGCACACCGGCGCCACAGCGGATTCCTGGCGCGAGTTCCCGCCGCTGGATATCGACCCGGTGCTCGCCGCCGCCATCGACTCCTTCGTCGAGACCGGCTACCACGGCGCCACGATGCGCTCGATCGCGGCGCGCGCCGGCATGAGCGTGCCCGGCGTCTACCACCACTACCGCGACAAACAGGACCTGCTGGTCCGCGCACTCGACCTCACCATGGACGAATTGCACCGGCGGGTGCGCGCGGCACGTCTCGACGGCGCGAACGGCCGCGAACGGGTGATCCGTGTCGTCGAGGCACTCGCGCTGTTCCACACCCACCACCGCGAACTCGCCTTCATCGGCGCCAGCGAGATGCGCAGCCTGAACCCGGCCGATCGCAATCGAATCACGGCCTCCCGCAACGAGATCCAGTACCTTCTCGATGCCGACATCGACACCGCGCTCGCCGAAGCGGACAGATCGACCGACCGTGCCCGCGACGCGGGGCGAGCCATCGCGACGATGTGCACCGCGCTCCCCCAATGGTTCCGACTCGACGGCCCGTCCTCCCCCGAACAGATCGCCACCGCCTACGCGGATTTCGCCCTCGGCCTGCTCGGCTTGACTAGCGCCGATAAAGCAACGGCTGGATCACCCAGAGACCGAGAAACAGCACAGCCGCGACAATTCCCGCGATGACGCCCGCGGCCGTGCCGATGACCATATCGAAGATCAGCACCGCCATGCCGCTCAACGCGACGCCGAGCAGCGCGATTCCGACGAGTGCCAGGCGGTGGGCGCCGATCACGAGCACATCGAGACGATGTCGGCGGAACAGCACCCGGTGCATAGCCACCGGGGCGACCAGCAGCGCGGTCGCCGCGACGGCGGCGGAAACCACCACGAGGTAGACAACACGCAACGGGGTGTTCAGGGTGTCGAACCTGGATTGGAACGGCAAGGTCAGCAGGAAGCCGGTCAGCACCTGGACGCCGGTCTGCAAGACGCGCAATTCCTGCAGGAGCGAGGACCAGTTCCGATCGAGGCGCTGGGTGGTGTTCTCACCGCGCACTCGCTCGTTCCACGCGGCGTCGTGTCCATCCATCGCCGCTCCTCGCCATTGCGAATAACTCTCGATTTCCTGCCATCTTACTGCGCATATGCCAGGAACCGGCCAACCGATTTCGACCAGACAGACCAGCGGCGCACGGGAAATACCCCGTGCGCCGCTGATGGTCGAAGGTCAGTTCACCGCGTACGGATAGGTGTCGGAGCGACCCTGGAACGACAGGATCCGCGGGTTCTGCACCCGACCGCCGCGAATCTCGATCGCCCGGCGAATCGTTTCGCTGCCATCCCACGCTTCGGGGCCGCCGAGCACGACGGGCAGGTACTCGAGCAGGGCTTCGGAGTTCTCCCACGTCGCCGAGTCCCAGAGGAACGAGGGGCTGTGGTCGACACCGTAGTAGTGCAGTCCGTCACCGACGGTGAACATCGGATCGGCGAACGAGGTGGGGCGCGAGAACTCGAAGCCCATTCCCTCGTCGCACGAGACGTCGACGAAAAGTGTTCCGCGCGTGAACAATTCGAGGTCGTCGTTCATGACGAACGTCAACGGGTCCTCGGTGTCCTGGAACATGCAGTTCACGATCACGTCGTAGTTGGCCAGCATCTCCGCCAGCGGCCCCGGCTCCGGTGCCTTCAGCGCGAGTGTCCGGCCCGGCAGTGCTGGATCACGCTTGAAATGCTGCATCCGCACCGAGGCGAACGGCGAGGCCACCGCCGACACACTGCGCTGGGTCAGCACCGTCACATCGCTGATCCCCAGCGCCGACAGCGCCCGCACCGCGCCACGCGCGGTGGCGCCGAAGCTGATCACCGCCGCGCGCATCCGGCGACCGTAATCGCCACTCACGCCGCGTAATTGGAGAGCGTGCATGACCGAGCAGTAACCGGCCAGTTCGTTGTTCTTGTGGAACACGTGGACGCTGAACGCACCCGACTTGGTCCAGTGGTTCATCGCCTCCCAGGCGATCAGGGTCAGGTCGCGGTCGACAGCCAATTGGGTCATGCTCGCGTCCTGCACACAGTGCGGCCAGCCCCACACGATCGTGCCGGGGCGCATCTGCGCGAGATCTTCGGCCAACGGCTTGGCCAGGAGCAGCACATCACATTCGGCGAAGAGCTCTTCTCGCGTGCGATGGCCCGCTACCAGTGGGGCGAGGACATCGTCGCGGTAACCGAATCGATTACCGTAACCGTGTTCCAGGTAGATCTGACCGCGCAGTTCGGGACTGATGCGGTCGAAGTGGGCCGGGTGGATGGCCAGCCGATGTTCGTTTTCCTTGCGAGAGGTCGCGACGACGCCGACCGTCAGGTTTTTCACAGTTGCTTCACCTGGTCAGCCTACCCGTAGGCTCTTTCAGCTCTCCGCTTCGTTGGTGATGTCGTCGAGCGACTGGCCCATGGTCTCGGGCACCCGGCGATAGCAGAACACCAGCGAGATCGCGGAGACGACCGCGAAGAGGAAGAACATCGTCGAGGCGCCCCACAGTTCGCCCAGCGGCGGGAAAATCAGGGAGACGGTGAAGTTTCCCATCCAGATGAGGAAGGTGCAGATACTCATCGCGGTGGCGCGGATCGGGGCGGGGAAGATCTCCGAGATCAGCAACCAGGTAGGGACACCGACGCCGAGCTGGAACGCGCAGACGTAGACGATCATCAATGTCACCAACACGTAGCCGGTGGCGGTGCTCTGCGTGAGTCCTTCCATCAGACCCATTCCGCCCAACGCGACGACCATGATTCCCAGCCCGATGAACATCGGCGGGCGCCTGCCGATCTTGTCGACCAGGCTCATGCCGAGCATCACGCCGATCACCGCGCCGACACCGATCCCGATCGAGGAAGTGATCGCCGCGTTGTCACCCATGCCCGCTTGGGCGAGAGTGGACGGCGCGTAGTAGATGACGGTATTGACGCCGACGAATTGCTGAATCAAGGCCAATCCGACGCCGGTGTAGAACAGCGCGCGCACCTTCGGTTTGCGCAACTGGTCGCTCAAACTGTCCCTGACCGCCTCGTCAGCGGCTTCGGACTGTTCGATCTCGGCGATCGTCGGCTCGACGTTCTCGGGGTAGTAGGACCGCTCGAGCACCTTCTTCGCATCAGCGGTGCGGCCCTGCTTCAAGTACCACCGCGGCGAATCCGGCATGAAATACATGCCGATCACGAGCGCCGCGGCGGGAATGGCCGCCATCGCGAGCATGAGCCGCCAGTTCCCGGTCGGGGCGAGCAGTGCGTTGACGATGTAGGCCAGCAACTGCCCGCTGGCGATCATCAGCGAGTTCATCGAAACCAGGCGCCCGCGATAGGTCGGCGGGGAGATCTCGGAGACGTACATGGGCACCACCAGCGAGGCGGTACCGACGGCGACGCCGAGGACCAGGCGGGTGATGATCATGACCGTGGCATCGGGTGCGAGCGCCTGGGCGAGCGCACCGACGAAGAACAGGGCGCCTGCGAACAGCAGCGTCATCCGTCTGCCCCACCGGTCGGCCATCCAGCCGCCGGTGATCGAGCCGATCGCGGCGCCGATGAGCAGCGAACTCGTGATGACGCCGACCTGGGTCTGACTGAGCGCGAAGTCGGGCGTGAGGTAGACCAGCACGCCGGAGATGACGCCGGTGTCGTAGCCGAACAGCGCGCCGCCGAGCGCGGCGATGACGACGACGGTGAGCACGAACTTCTTGATCTCGGCCCGCATCGCGACCCGTTCGGGCGAGTCGGGCGTGGAATCGACCGGCGGTACGGCGACCGGGGAAACGACCACCTTCTCGGACCGATTCATGATGGCGCCGAGCCGCTCCGGCTCCTTATCGGTGGATCCACGAGGGGAATCGGGCATGTCCACACCTCCGCCGGATGGAGTAGGTCGATTCCTGCACCTTAATCGAGCTCGGAAGCTCGGCAACAGCTCGAAATCCACGCACATTTCGTCGGCGACGAGAGGTAAGTGACGATCGGGGAATGTTATCCCACCCCCTGCGGTGGATAACATTCCCCGATCAACACGCTTTTATCGGAATCGCCGGCGACCGAAATGCTCGACATTTGCCAGATTCCACAATACGCACCGTGTAGCCATCCGACACCATCCATCGGTCGAACCGTAACCAGCGAGTGTCGCTTTTGCCCGGCTCTCGCGCACGGCCGACCGCTGGACTATCGCCGATGCAGCGACCAGACGCTGACCGCACCCCAGAGCGCCAGGCTCACAGCCGCGGTCATATAGAGGAGATAGGCCAACACGACCAGGACGGAACCGTAATTGCCCACCCAGTCACCGAGCCGCAGCAGGCCGGCCACGCCGAGACCGAGCAGGATCAGGCCGAGGATCAGCCCGGGCGTCGCCAGCGGGGCGATGGACGATTCGACGGCCGAGGTCGCGGCGAGGCGGCGACTTCGTTCGGTAACTGAAAGATTGCTGTTCGAGTCGAAGTAGAAGCTGCTCATTTCAACTAGGCCCCTTCCGGTCAGCCGTCCCGATACGGCCGACAGACGATCCGTATCGGATCTTTCGATGACCGTCGCGCCGCGGCGGACTGCGGGCCGTTCGTGACCGAGAATCGGCGTCGATCCGGTTGGTGATCACGAACGGTTAACGTTCAGCAATTACGAGCTTGCCAGCTGGGCAGGTCAGAGAATAGGAGGTGTGATCTGCATCACATCGAACAATTGTGCGACACAAGGGGATAACGCGCGTTACATATCTGAAGAACACGGGCTGGAACTGGCGAAACTCCCATTGAACTGGACATTCGCTCAAGAAGCCGACATGCGTGTCATTTATCGAACCGTTACGGCCCTGACGTGGGAAAACGAGCCCCGACTCGCACCGCGATACAGTTGGTACGTCCACGAGCCCTTCGACACGGCACCGTGACGAAGACCGATCGACGAGTGCGACACCCACCCCGAACCCGCACGCCCCGAACCGCTTCGGTCGCTATGTCGCGCAGAAACCGGGCCGTGACACGGAACATCTCCCCCCTGGGCCACGGCGCGCCCTCAGCACCGCGAAAGGGGGCATCGACCCGCGGTAGGACCGATCATCGCGACCCGAAACTTTCCGGCCGCGACATCCGCGTGGGTTCGAACTGGCGAACGCTTCGCGTCGGCTATCTTGCATCTAGTTTTTTCGATGCTGCTGGATCGTTCGTGTCGCTTCGCCGAAATCGCGTGCCGCGTGAGATCCACGCCTCGCGCTGTCGGCGACCCTCTCAGACGAAGGGACGCCGGTCACCATGCCCGCACCCGTTATCCTCCACGGCCGCATCGCACGGCTGGAACCTCTCGCACCCCACCACGTACCCGGACTGATCGCCGCGGCCGCCGCGCTCGACGGACCGGCCGGGTTCACTGTCGTCCCGCACGGCGAACAGGAGGCACGCACCTATGTCTTCCAGGCCGAGGCGGCGCAGCTGGCAGGCACGGCGCTGGCCTTCGCGATCGTCACCGTCGCCGACGAGTGTGTAGTCGGGGCGACCCGATTCACCCGGATCGACTACTGGCAGGGGCCGCTGACCTGGCCGCTGTCGGCCGAACCGGTCACCGCGTTGCCGGGCGGGGCGATCCCCGACGCGGTGGAGATCGGCAACACCTGGCTCACCCCGGCGGTGCGGGGCGGTCAGGTCAATCTCGACTCCAAGCTGATGCTGTTGGCCCACGCCTTCGACAGCTGGGGCGTGCGGCGGGTGACCCTGCGCGCCGACGCCCGGAACCTGCGCTCCCGGGCGGCGATCGAACGCCTGGGTGCGGTGAGTGACGGTGTGCGACGGGCACATTCGCGTGGGCTCGACGGCGAAGTGCGTGACACCGCGTTCTATTCGATCCTGCACGACGAGTGGCCGGGGGTGCGCGGGCGGATCATCGAGCAACTGGCCGCCCGCGCGGCCTTGCGGCGCGCGCCGTTGATCCCGGCGACCGTGGAAGCGTTGCGGCCGTTGGCTTCTTCGCCGATCGGTTGAGACCTCAGCCCCGCAGCGACTCGATCCGGTCGATGACCAGCGCGGCGAGTTCGTCCGGGTGCTCCTCCGGCAGCCAGTGCGAGCCGTCGAGCACGGCAAGGCGGTAGTCACCGGTGACGAATCCGCCGGTCAGCTCGGCGCCGCGGCGGGTCAGCCCCACGTCGCCGGTGCTCCACACATGCGTCACCGGCACGCTGACGCGCGCCGTCACGGCGCGCGGCGTGGTGATCGCCAGTGCCCGATACCAGTTCAACGCGGTGGTGAGCGCGCCCGAATCGATGATCTCGGTATGCACGCGGGCGATCGCGTCGGCGGACATGCCGGATCTGGCCAAGATCTGGTCGAAGACGGCAGGCCGGGCGCGGATGAAGCGCTCCGGGAGCACCGGCAGCTGGAACAGCGCCATGTAGTACGAGCGAAGCAGCTGATCGCTGCTGATCATCGAGCGGGTGAAGGCGCCAGGATGCGGCACCGACACGGTGACCAGCGTGCGGACGAGTTCGGGGCGGGCCGCGGCCACCGACCAGGCGACCATCGCGCCCCAGTCGTGTCCGACCAGATGCACCGGACCACGGTCGATGTCGTCGATCAACGCGACCACGTCGTCGACGAGTTCGTGCACACGGTAGGCCATGCGGCCCGCCGGGCGGGCGCCCGGCGAATAGCCGCGCTGGTTCGGGGCGATGGTGCGGTAGCCGCGGGTGTTGAGCAAGTCGGTGAGCGGCCGCAGGGAGGTGGCGGTTTGCGGAAAGCCGTGCAGCGCAACGATGACGGGGCCGTCGGGTGGGCCGGAGTCGACGACGTCGAACTCGAGTCCCGCCCTGGTGAAGGTGGTCAACTGGGTACTCAACGAACCCTCCGATTCGGTAATTTACTCATTGGTAAATTACTACCGGCTCGGGCGTGACGTCAACCAGGCTCATCTGCCCGTTCCACCGTGCACCACGGCGACTTCCGCACCGCCGAGGTCGAAGGCCCGGTGCAGGATGCGCACGGCGTCGTCGAGGTCGGTGTCGCGGACCAGCACGGAGATGCGGATCTCCGAGGTGGCGATCAGGTCGAGATTGATGTTCGCCTCGGCCAGCGCCTCGCAGAAGGAGGCGGTGACGCCCGGATTGTTGCGCATACCCGCGCCGATCAGCGAGACCTTGCCGACGCGGTCGTCGTAGCGGACATCTGCGAAGCCGATCTCGGCGCGGCGCTCGCGCAGCAGAGCGACCGCACGCGCGCCGTCGGCGGCGGGCAGGGTGAAGGTGATGTCGGTGCGACCGGTACCGGTGTTCTGAACGACCATGTCGATGCCGATCTCGGCGTCGGCGACCGCGCGGAACACCTTCGCCGCGTAGCCGGGTTCGTCGGGCAGGCCGACGACGGTGACCTTGGCCTCGTTACGGTCGTGCGCGACGCCGGTGAGCACGGCCTGGTCGGCGGGGATGTCGGCCATCGAACCGAAGACGGTGGTGCCGATCGTGTCGGTGTAGGACGAGCGCACGTGCACGGGCACCTGGTAGCGGCGCGCGTATTCGACGCAACGCAGCATGAGAACCTTCGAACCGCAGGCCGCCATTTCCAGCATCTCCTCGTAGGAGATCTGGTCGAGTTTCTGGGCGTCGGCCACGATGCGCGGGTCGGCGGTGAAGACCCCGTCGACATCGGTGTAGATCTCGCACACATCAGCATGCAGCGCCGCGGCCAGCGCGACAGCGGTGGTGTCGGAGCCGCCGCGCCCGAGGGTGGTCACATCGTGGTTGTCCTGGCTCACGCCCTGGAACCCGGCGACCAACACCACTTCACCGTCGTCGAGGGCGCGGCGCACCCGCCCCGGATCGACATCGATGATCTTGGCGCGACCGTGCGCGCCGGTGGTGATCACGCCGGCTTGGGAGCCGGTCAACGATCTGGCGTCCGCCCCCAGTGCATGAATAGCCATGGCTACCAGGGCATTCGAGATCCGCTCCCCGGCGGTGAGCAGCATGTCCAGCTCACGTGGTTCCGGCGCCGAGGCGATCTGCCCCGCCAATTCGAGGAGCTCGTCGGTGGTGTCGCCCATCGCCGAGCAGACCACCACGACATCGTGCCCCTGCTTCTTCGTCTCCACGATCCGCTCGGCAACCCGCCGGATCCGCTCCGCGGTGGCTACCGACGAACCGCCGAATTTCTGCACAACCAGGGCCATCTACGAAGTCCTCTCCCCTGCTCGCCCGCGTGCGATCCGCGGGTGACCCTTCGAGTATCCAGGCAATCCGGGCACGGTCGTACCAATTCGGAAACGAAAATGGCTGCGGCCGAATGGTTTCGGCCGCGATACTGGCGGGCAGGGGGTGGCGCGCGCTGTGTCGGCTCCCGGTTCGGCAGTCTCGGCGTTAGGCGAATTCCTATGACCCATCAGCACATCGCTGTTCTCGGTACCGGCCCACTCGCCACGGAGGCGGTGCGGATCATTCGCGACACCGTCGACGATCTGAGCGAGCGGGCCGGAACGCGACTGGTGCTCGGTGCGATGTCCGATGCCGAGCTCGTCATCGACGCGACCGAGACTGTCGCCTCGGCGCCTGCCGTGCTCGACGCGCTGCGGGCGGGACGGTCGGTGATCACCGCGAACACGGCGCTGGTCGCCGAGCACGGGCCCCGGTTGGCCTCGGCCGCTGAGGAATTCAGGGCCGATCTGTTCTTCGAGGCGGCGGTGACCGGCGGCGTCCCCGTGGTCCGGCCGCTGACTCAATCGCTGTCGGGTGATCGGGTGCGGCAGGTGCTCGCGGTCTTCCCCACCGACGGGACCAACGCGGTGGCGCAGGCGGCGATCCTGGCGACGCTCGCCTTCCACACCCGCGTGGACGTCACCGACGTTCATTTCGAGGAGTTCGGCACGGCCGACCCGCACGACCTCGCCGCCGCGGCAGCGCTGTCCCTGCGGCTGCGGGCACTCACCGTCTGCACCAGGATCAGTGAGCGACCCGGCCCCGAAGCCGGTGGCAAGGAAAGCATTTCGGTACGCGTGCACCCCGCGCTGCTCCCGGAGGCCCACCCGCTCGCCCAGGTGGACGCACCGTTCAGCGCGGTGACCGTCGAAGCCGACAGCGCCGGACGGCTGATGTTCACCGGCCGCGACTCCCCGACCGCCACCGCGTCAGCTCTGCTCGGCGACCTGGTCACCGCCGCGCGCAATCGCGTCAACGGCGGCCGAGCACCCCGCGCCTCCTACTACGCCGAACTCCCCGTGAGCCCCCTCGGCGACACCCCGACCCGCTACTACCTGAACCTGCGCGTCACCGACCATGCCGGCGCCCTGGCCCAGGTCGCCTCGATCTTCGCCGACCACGGGGTGAGCATCGAGCGGGTCCTTCAGGAGCACCACAACGACGCCGCCCACCTGATCGTGCTCACCCACCGCGCCAGGGAATCCGCCCTCACCGACACGGTCGACGCGCTCACCGACGCATCCTGCGTGCGCGCGGTGCTGACGCGGTGGCGGGTGGAGGGGGCTCCCGATCAGCCGTGAACCTCCACCAGCGGAGTCCAGGTCATCCCTGCTCGGTGGGGACGACGACGAGTTCGGCCACATTCACCCGTCGTGGCGCCGAGACGGCGAAAGCGACAGCGTCGGCGATGTCCTCGGGGAGAAGGACTTCCAAGTCGTTCCGCCATGCATCGAGCTCAGCGCGCCGGTTGTCGTCGCGCATTCCGGCACCGAGTTCGGTGCTCACGAATCCGGGTTCGACGTTCTTGACCCGAACTCCGCGTGGGCCGAACTCGGTTCGCAACGTGCGGGTCAGATGGGCCACCGCCGCCTTGGTCGCGCAGTAGACGCCGTAGTTCGGAAACGCGACGTGGCCGCCGATGGAACCGACCAGCACCAGGTCAGCGCGCCGACCGGCGTCCGCGGCGGCGAGTAGGTCATCGATGAAAGCTCTTCCGGTGTAGAGCAATCCGTTGATATTCGTCCCCACCATCTGGTCCCACTCGTCGATCTCGGCGTGCTCGAACGGCGCGCCGAGCATGACGCCCGCGTTCGCGACGACCAGATCGACGGGACCGAACGCGGCCCGCACCTCAGCCGCGGCGTCGAGGACCGACTGCCGCGCGCTCACGTCGACGGTCACCGCGAGCGTGTTCGCGCCGATACTGTGGGCGAGCTCCTCCAGCCGCTCCTTGCGCCGCCCGAGCAGCGCGACCTTCACGCCGTCGGCCGCCAGCCGCCGTGCGGTCGCGGCGCCGATGCCACTGGATGCTCCGGTCACGACGGCGACCCGGCCTTCGATGTTGTTATTTGTCATGGCCACCACGTTCGTCTCGGTCCCCGGGGCGTGCCAGGTCGGAAACTTCCTGGTAGTGGGAGGGCCACCCAGCAACCGCGGGGTCGGCATACCCTCGAAGCATGGATTCCGGCAATCGTCTCGGTGCGTTCCTGCGGGCCCGACGCCAGCAGGTCAGCCCCGAAGAGTTCGGGATGGCCGGTGGCGGTCAGCGCCGAGTCGCCGGACTGCGGCGCGAGGAGGTGGCCATGCTGGCCGGGGCTAGCATGGATTTAGTGGCCCCTTTGCCAAGGGAGCAGCATGATGCCAAACAACCAAGTCACTGCCGGTAGCACAACTCTCGACATCTACGCGCGCGTATCTCGACTCGGCGACGAGCGCCAACGGTCGACCACCGGGCAGGTCGAAGACTGCACGGCGCGCGTTGCCGACCACGGTGGCCAGGTCGGGCAAGTCCACATCGATTCCGGCCGGTCGGCGTGGAACCCGCGCGTACGCCGTCGTGAGTGGGAACGGTTGATGGAACGCCTCGAGTCCGGGACGACCGGCGGCGTGGTCGTCTTCGATATGGCGCGGTTCTCCCGCCGACCGATCGAGGGCGAACGGTTGATCCTGGCCGCCGAACGCGGACTTACGGTGTTGGACAGTGAAGGCGAATACGATTTGTCGACTGCGAACGGGCGTAAGTCTTTTCGTGACCAGCTCACCGCTGCCGCCTACGAATCAGACCGCCTGTCGACTCGCGTGAAGCGCGGCAAGCGGTTGAAAGCTGCGCGCGGAGAGTCCAACCATACTCATCGTCCGTTCGGGTTCCTCATCGACGGGATCACACCGCACGAAACCGAAGCCCCCGTGTTGCGGGAAGTGGCTGCGCGTCTGTTGGCCGGGGAGAAATGCCGCCCGATCGCGATCGATCTGAACAACCGTGGAATCACTACCTCTGCCGGTGCGACATGGTCCGGGGAAAATCTCAAACGGGTTGTGTCGAACCCGCGCAACGCCGGTCACGTGGTCTATGACGGCGAAATCGTGGCGAGGATGGCGGGAACACCGCTGATCAGCGAAGCCGAGTGGGACCAACTGACCGGGCTGTTCAACTCCCAGGGGCGAGGACGGCCCACCAGCGAGGTCTATGTGTGCTCGGGTGCGGTCGCTTGTGGCGGGTGTGGTCGGGGGTTGACAGGTCGCCCGCAAAAAGACCGCAATCCATATGCCGATGGGTCGGCGCGGCGGCGGTACTGGTGCCAGAAACGCCTCACCGGTGGCGGATGCAGCAAGGTTTCGGTGGACATGCGCCAACTCGATACCGCCATCGGCGCGCTGGTGGTATCGATCCTGTCCGATCCAGCCCACAGCGAAGCCGTGGCCGCTGCTGCGACAGCAGCCCAGGATGCGCGCCGACCGGTGGCCGAGAACCTAGCCGAGTGTGAGGAACTGGCCGAGGAACTGTCCGGCCGGTTGGGGCGCGGGGAAATCACCTTGGCGCGCTACGACAAGGCAACCGCGCCGTTGGACCGGCGTATCGCCGGGCTACGTCAGCAGTTGGCAGAACTGGACGTCGCACCCCAGTTCGACGAACCTTCCCGCAGCCGTGCACACGCGGAGTCGGTACAGGAATGGACCCAGCGGTGGGAAGACGCGAACACCACCG
The DNA here is from genome assembly GCF_001613085.1 of Nocardia salmonicida NBRC 13393. Taxonomy (GTDB): domain Bacteria; phylum Actinomycetota; class Actinomycetes; order Mycobacteriales; family Mycobacteriaceae; genus Nocardia; species Nocardia salmonicida. The sequence continues at coordinate 3,945 of NZ_BDBR01000030.1, read as the reverse complement.
AAAAGCGGGTGATGATCAAACGCGCGTTACGAGGCCGCCGAGTTCGCGTCATGCCCGCCACCAAGCGCGGCCCGAAGTTCGACCGAGACCGTATCGTGGTAGATCCAATCACCGCCTGAGGAATCAGGACCCGCGCCGATCGGCAAGCCGTCACGGCCGTCGCCGCTGTCGTCAGCGACGGCGGTGCGCCGATTCTCCGACAGCCGACTGGCCGCGATGCGCGCTCTCGGCAGAAGCGTGCGTCGGGCCGAGCCTCAAAGGCCGTGCGCCGCGCGCTTTGCGGCATTTGCGTGGGGACTGCTGCACAACCCGGACCCACTCAACAGGCTAACCCCGAAACCCCTAGCGGGGTCTTGACCTAAAGGGGTGCCATTACCGGATATGCGGCTGGCTGTTGCCGAGTTGCACCCTACAGATCAAGAGCGGTAGCCGGCCCGACGGGCCGCCGCCGCGCTACGAACGCACCACGGCAATGGGGTTCCGCTGCGCTCCGCCCAACCGGAGCGTCGGCGCGACGGCAACGGCCCGTACGGCCGAACCCCGCACTCATCCACTTCGCTCACCCTCGGCCACCCGGACAGTCAAGTGCAGAGGCTTTCTCCACTACTCGGGAGAGATAAGCAGGCCGTCTCGCGTCGCCCGCACGGTCACACCCGGCACCGGCTGCCCGCGATCAACAAACGATGCGGCCCACCCATCCGGGCCATCCAGCCAGTGCAACAACCAGGTCCCCGGATGCCTCGTATCCACGACAACACCCGGCGCGCGCTGCGCGTCATGAAACGTGTAGCCCGGAAACGCTGCCCACACCGCCTGCAACACCTCCCCCGCCTGGTCCGCGGTCACCCGCCGATCCAACCCTGCGAGGAATGCGGCCTGCCCAACATTCGTGTGCTGCGCCGACCTCCGCAGCTCCTTCCACACCGCAATCACATGATCCGGATCCAGGTCTGGCCATGCCGCACCAATCGCCGCCGCAAACGTGTGCTCCGCCGTCCGCAGCGCCTGCTCCGCCGCCTCATACGCGCGCGATGCCAGCAAGGCGTGTTCGCTCCAACGGTGTTGCTCATCCATGGCGGCAAACCTAGACGATTGGGGTGACACAGCACTGTCGCGAGCCTCGGGCATCCCCCAGTTCCGCATCAACCAAAACCCGGCCTGGCCGCGGCTCCAGTCCCTCGACTCCGAACGCTGTGCCCGCCAAGACCTCCGGGCAGCTGACGCACCAGTAGCGAGATCAGCACCGGTCACGGTTCCTCTCTGGTCGGCCAGGTCTGACGAAATCGAGGGCTATCACAACTCCGGCAGGAACTCAGGGCGCTGCCCGTCACAAGCGATGGACATTCATCCACCCTGGAACCCGCCGGACCCGTGATCGAGACACCCTCCGCCAGACCAGACCGACCGGAGAGGAACCGATCATGACTACCACCGCAGCCCGCATCTACCAGTACGAGTTCCGCCCCAACCCCGCGATCGCCTGCCTGACCTACACAAGTCCCGCAAACTGAGCCGAACATCGGCGGACACAGCCAGACCGAACGCTGAGGTCGCCGGACGGCCACGACCGATCGAACACCACGAAAATCGACCCGAGTCTGCTTCCGGAGCAGACGCTCGCTCATCGGCATGAGCGGATGTTCAGTCGACACGCCCTAGTCCGCGAGACACGCCCGTAAGTGGCGTCAGATTTCGCCGAGACCAGCGAACTCACCGTCGCCGCCCGATGACAAATTCAACCGATAGACGGCGTGCCCTAGCCATTTCGACTGTCGTCATCGTCAGCGGTATCGGCACGGCGTCGGTCGATGCGGGCCACGATCGCAGCAACGGCCGCGATCCCTTCGGCATCCAATGGCGGCCACTCCCGAGTGATCGGCTGCCAGTAGGCAATCCAGTCTTCGAACGCAGTGCGCGGCGGTGGCTGGTCGGGCGCGCTTGCCTGCTGTGGCTGCGCGTCATGGCGTAACTGTGCGTCACCGAACTCAGCGGTGCGCGGTCGATCTTTTCTGTTGTGGGACATTTCGATTTCCTTTATCGATTGCCCCGATCAGCGGCTCTTCCCATTCCAAGTGTGCCAGTTGATCAACAGTGCCCCGGCCCGCGTGTCGTGTCCGGCGCGCGAGACAGACCCGCTGCGCGGCGCGCGGTCCCACCGGCGCGCCGGATTCATCACCTCAGCCCCTACCGGCCCCATCCCACCGGTACCCAACACATCCCAGTCACACCCATACCCCCGCAAAACATCTCACCCCACTCCATCAATGCCTCACCCCCACAACTAAACTCACCCCTATTCCCAGATACCCCCTACCCCTATTTCTCCCTCCTTCACATCCAGACATCTTTCATCTGAGGGTAACGGGTTGGTAACGACCAGGGGAAATGTGTTCCCCTCCAAAGATTCACAGGGTAGGCCGCCGGAAATCGGGCGTTTTGGGTGTCTCATGGAGGCATGGTCGCGACCATGCACAAGGTCGCCGCAGGCAACGGCTACGAGTACTACCTGCGCAACACCGCCGCCAACGACACCACAGCGCGCGGGCGCGCCTCGCTGTCGGAGTACTACAACGAGCACGGCGAAGCCCCCGGAACCTGGCACGGCAGCGGACTTTCCGACCTCGAGATCAGCCCCGGCGCGGAAGTCACCGAAGAACAGATGAAGTTCTTGTTCGGTGCGGGGATGCACCCGAACGCCGACCAGGTCCGCGAACGCGTCTACGCCCACCACCTCAACGCGGGTGTGCGGCCCGCTCACGCAGCCCGATTGGCCGACAAAGCAACCAAACTCGGCAACAAGTTCGCCGTCTATTCGACTACATCGGGGTTCCCCGCCGCCACCGCGCAGGCATACCGCGACTACAACACCAGCCAGGACGAGTGCGTCACCGCCCACATTCCCGACCAGATCCGCGCGCAGATCCGCACCGAAGTCGCGACCGAAATGTTCACCGCCGAGTACGAGCGTGCCCCGTTGGACGCGCGCGAACTGTCCGGGTGGGTCGCGAAGAACTCGCGCCCGGACCGCACAGCGGTCGCCGGTTTCGACTTCACGTTCAGCCCCGTCAAGTCAGTGTCGGGACTGTGGGCGATCGCGGCACCGGAGTTGGCGCGCACGATCGAGACCGCGCACCGTGCCGCGATCACCGACGCACTGTCGTGGTTGGAGCACAACGCGCTATTCACCCGGTTGGGTCGCAACGGAATTCGGCACGTCGACGTGCAAGGCGCGATCGCCGCGACGTTCGATCACCGCGAATCCCGCGCGGGTGACCCGGACCTGCACACCCATGTTCTGGTCGCTAACCGGGTGCTAACCGAGGATGGGAAGTGGCGCACCGTCAACGGCACCGTGATTCACGAGGCGGTGGTCACGGTGTCAGAAATCTATGACACCCGCCTCGAACACCACCTAGAAACCGCTCTCGAAGTGCAGTTCGAAACCCGCACCGATCGCACCCCCGACCAGGTCCGAGTCCGGGAAATCGTCGGCTTCCCACTGCCGTTGATCCACCATTGGTCCCGGCGTACCGCTGTGATCACTGACCGGCTCGACACCCTGACCGCCGCGTTTCACACGACCTTCGGGCGCGAACCGACCCCCAGCGAAGTCCACGACCTCGGCCAACGCGCGACCCTGGAAACCCGCCCACGCAAACACGCCCCCGCCTCCCGCGCCGAACAACACGCCAACTGGCGCGCCGAGGCCGCCGCACTGCTCGGTGGGATCGACGTGGTGGACAACATCGAAGCCCGCGTCGTAGGTGTTGCGCGCGTGCAGCGTCCGGCACCGGATCACGCGTTCATCACCCACCTCGCCGACCAAGTGTTAGCGGCAGTGTCGGACAAGCGCGCGACCTGGCGCGAGTTCAACCTCCGGGCCGAAGTGGAACGCCAAATCCGCGGGAACATCGCCCCCACCGAATGGGCCGACGCCACCGAAAC
>NZ_BDBR01000029.1 GCF_001613085.1 Nocardia salmonicida NBRC 13393 | reverse complement strand
GTGGCGCCTGCCCCCGCACCCGTCGCCGCGGCGCCGTTCGCCCCGGCTCCGGCCCCGATCGCACCCGCCGCGCCCGCATCGGTCGCTGTCAACCCCGTGGTCAGCACGCCGTTGCAGACCACCATCCAGCCCGAAGCCGCGTCCACCCCGATCGCGAATGTGTTCGGCCACCAGGGTGTTTCGCCGCTCACCGCGCCCGCGGCCTCGGTGCCCGCGCTGTTCACCCCGGCCACGCCGACGAAACCCGTTGTGCTGCCCGATGTCACCGGTGGCTCTCACCCCTCGACGACCGTGCCGGTCACCGTCCCGTCCAAGGTCCCGACGGTCGATCTCGACACCCCGACCACGGTGAAGCTGCCCGGTTCGTCCACGGTCCCGACCGTGCCCGAAATCACCAAGGTGCCGGTGCCGACCACCGTCTCGCCGACCGGTCCGGCCAAGCCCACCGTCCCCGACGACGACCTCACCACCACGCCGGGCACCTCCGGCGGCGTGACGACGCCCTCGACCGGCACGAGCACCCCGACCGTCGACGTGCCGAGCCAGACCACGCCGCACACGACCGTGCCGGTACCCACCACCCAGTCGACCGCTCCCACGAAGCAACCGACCATCGATGTGCCGACCAAGCAGCCCACCGTCGACATCGATCCGCCGTCGGTGGTCACCCCGCCGCCGGTCACCGTGCATCCCACCGTCGCGCCGGTAAAACCCCCGGTCATCGAGACCAAGCCGATCGCCGCCGAGTTCGACCAGCACGACGGCGGTTACCATGGCGTTTCGGCCGGACTGTTCGATACGGGCATCGGTGGTGGCGATTTGCTCGCTGCCGCGTTTCCCATCGAGCACCATGGGTATGACTTCGTGGTCTGACACGACGATTTCGGCCGTGTCGATGTGACGAGAGTGAGGAACAGTTGTCTGCCGCAGCCGGACTGCAGACCGCGACGGTGAAGCATCCGGATGTGATGGCTCCCGTTGTAGCGCTGGTCGACGAACTGCGGGAACTGGTCCGCTCGGGCGGGCGCAACGACCTCGATGCGCGCCTCGGCATGGTGCGGGCCAGGCTCAGTGATCCACGGGTCCGGATCGTCGTCGTCGGTGAGCCCCAGGCGGGGATGAGCACGCTGGTCAACAGCATGGTCGGATCCCCGGTCAGTGCCACCGAGGGCAAGCCCAGCGTTCCGGTGATCGTCGAATACGGCCAGGCGCCGAAGGCGACGCTGGTGAAATCGGCGCCGGGCAGCCGGGTCGAACGGGTACCCGTCGATCCGCTGAATCCGCTTCCCGCGCTGACCGCACTCGGCGTGCTGCGCGCCGAATTCGCCGAGCCGAGCGCCCTGCTGGCCGACGGTCTCGTCGTGATGGACGCTCCGGGTTCGACCGCCCACGAGGCGGCCGCCTGGTCGATGATCGCCGCCGCCGACGTGGTCCTCTACGCCGCGGATGCCGCCGCCGAACTCACCGAAGCCCAGCTGGACTACCTGCGCCGGGTCGAGCAGGTGTGTCCGTCGGTGGTCTGCGTGCTCACCAAGATCGACCGCAACCCGCACTGGTCGCTGACCCAGCGGCGCAATCGCACACTGCTCGACGGTGCCGGGCTGAACTTCGCCGTGGCTCCCGTTTCCGCTCTGCTGCATCGGGAGGCCACCGAGCGCGGCGACCAGCAGCGCGATGCCGAGTCGGGTGTGCCCCAGCTCCTCGATCACCTACGTGAATATGTTGTCGCCCAGGCTGATTCGGTGGCTGTGACGGCCGCGGTCCGCGATATCGTGCTGATCACCGACCAGCTCACCGTCACCCTGCGGGCCGAGTCGGACACGCTGCGCGACCCGCGCAGGCGCGCCGAGATCACCCAGCGCTTGGCCGCCGCGCGCACCACCGCCGATCAGCTGCGCCAGCGCACCGCCACCTGGCAGGTCACTCTCGTCGACGGCAGTTCCGAGCTCAGTGCCGATATCGAACACGATCTGCGGCACCGCTTGCGCACACTGGTCCGCGAGGCCGAGGCCGAGATCACCCGCACCGACCCCGCCCGCAAGTGGTCCGATTTCGCCTCCGAACTCGACGCGCGCATCTGCGAGGCGGTCGAGGAGAACTTCGTGATGGCGCACTACCGCGCCGTCGAGCTCACCGAGCAGGTGGCCTCGAAGTTCCCGCCCGACAACCGGACCCCGCCGCTGCCCGAACTGCGACTGACCAACCCCGGCGAGGTGCTGGAGCCGGTACAGCCGCTGGAACCGCTGGAAAGCGCCAAAGCCGGTGTGGGGCAACAGCTGCTCACCGCACTGCGTGGCTCCTACGGCGGCATCCTGATGGTCGGTCTGGCCACCAGCCTGCTCGGCATGTCGCTGGTCAACTGGTACTCCGCGGGCGCGGGTGTGCTGCTCGGCGTGAACGCGCTCTGGGACGACCGCAAGAACCGCAAGCATCGCAGGCAGGCCGAGGCCAAGGTGGCCGTCGCCCGGCTGGCCGATGACGTGATCTTCCAGGTGGGCAAGGAATCACGTAACCGCCTGCGCTCACTACAGCGGGTGCTGCGCGACCACTACACCGAGATCGCCGCCGAAGTGGGCCGCACCGCCGACGAGGCGCTGCGCGCCGCCGAGGAAACCGGCCTGCGCTACGGCGACCATCGCGAACTGCGAATCACCGAGATCGACGCGGGCCTGCGCACCGTGGCAGGGCTGCGAGCCCGCGCCGAACGTATCGGGTATTGATCCCTTACGACCGGTTGGCCGGTGTGTGTGCCGGTTGGAACTGACCCGCGTTGCGCTGATCCTCGGCCCGGATCACGTGGGTCACCGCGTTGATCAGCGCCAGATGGGTGAACGCCTGGGGGAAGTTGCCCAGGTGCCGACCGGTGCGTGAGTCGATCTCCTCGGCGTAGAGCCGCAGCGGGCTGGCCAGGCCGAGCAGTCGCTCGCACAGATTGGTGGCGCGTTCGAGTTCGCCGATCTCCACCAGCGCCGAGACCAGCCAGAACGAGCAGATCGTGAAGGTGCCCTCCTCGCCGTCGAGGCCGTCGTCGGTGGTGTCGGTGTGGTAGCGCAGCACCAGACCGTTGACGGTGAGGTGGTTGGCGATGGCGAGCACCGTCGCCCGGATGCGCGGGTCGTCCGGCGGCAGGAACCGGGTCAGCACCACCAGCAGCAGCGAGGCGTCGAGGGTGTCGCCGCCGTAGGTCTGGGTGAAGACGCCGTCCTTGTTGACACCGAATTCGAGGACGTCCTCGCGGATCTCCTCGGCGATCGCGAACCACTCGGCCGCGCGCTCGTGCTGGCCGTGTAGCTGTGCCAGTCGGGCACCACGATCCAGCGCCACCCAGCACATCACCTTCGACGAGGTGAAGTTCTGTGGTTCGCCGCGCACCTCCCAGATCCCGCGATCGGGTCGGCGCCAGTTGGCGATGGCCGCGTGCACGGTGCGTTCGAGCAGTGGCCACAGCGATTCCGGCACCTGCCCACGCGATTTCACGTGCAGGTACACCGCGTCGAGCATGGTGCCCCAGATGTCGTGCTGGTCCTGGTCGTAGGCGGCGTTGCCGATGCGGACCGGACGCGCGCCGTCGTAGCCGGCCAGATTCGGCAGCTCGTATTCGGTGATGTGGCGTTCGCCGCCGATCCCGTAGAGCACCTGGAGGGGGACCGCGTCCCCGTTCTCGCCGGTGGTGACGTCGTCGAGGAAGGCGAAGAAGTCGTTGGCCTCGCGGTCGAGACCGAGGGTGTACAGGCCCCACAGCGCGAAACTCGCGTCGCGCACCCAGGTGTAGCGGTAGTCCCAGTTACGTTGTCCGCCAGGGGTTTCCGGCAGTGAGGTGGTGGAGGCGGCGAGGAGCGCGCCCGTCGGCGCGTAGGTGAGGCCCTTGAGCGTGAGCGCGCTGCGCTGCAGGAAGCTGCGCCACGGATGGTCGGGGAAATCGCCCTGGGTGATCCAGCGTCGCCAGCACTCGGTGGTCGCCCACATCTTCTGCGCGGCCTCGTCGTAGGTAGCGGGCGCGGGCAGTTCCGACCAGGTGAGCGCGACGAACACCTGGTCGCCCTCGGCCATCCTGGTGCGGGCGCGCGCCTCCCTGCCCTCCAGGCCGAGGCGCAGATCGGTGGTGAGAACCAGTGACGGCCCGCTCTCGGGATCGCTCGACGCCCGTGCGGTCGCCTGCTCGTAGACCTTGCCCGTGTACTCCCACTTGGCTCCGCCCCGGTGATAGTCGAACGAGGGCTGGCAGCTCATTTCGAGCTCGACGGTGCCGCTCACGCACTTGACCGTGCGCAACAGGACGTGTTCGGCGTCCCAGTCCATCGGGGTGCGGCGGTGGGTCTTGGATCGGGCGATGTTGTTGTGCCACGGGCCGAGTACCAGTGTGTCGCGCACGATCAGCCAGCCGGTTTCGGTCTGCCAGGTGGTTTCCAGGATCATCCCGCCGGGCAGATACCGCCGTGCCGCCGGCACATTCTTTCCGTAGGGGCCGATCCGGAAATGCCCGGCGCTGCGGTCCAGGATCGCGCCGAAAACGCTGGGGGAGTCGGGACGTGGCACACACATCCACTCCACCGAGCCGCTGCTGGAGATCAGGCAGCTGGTTTCGCAGTCGGACAGGAAGGCGTAGTCGTCGATCGGTGGAAACGCGCCACGGCGGCCGATGGCGGAGACCGGACTCAGAATCGGCAGGCTGTCAGCGCTGGAAGACTCCATACCCCATCATCACGGCGGTACGGGCGCCCGTCCACCGCTGCGAACGGCGATCTCGGTGGATCGGCTGGTTGTGGCCCGGAATTCCCCTGCACCCGATGCGGACGGCGAGGGCGTTCACGGTGACCGACTAGGCTGGTCGACGTGCAACGCATCGCAGGTTGGTGGGACGGCTTCGAACTCTGGGTAGCCGGGCTGCCCTTCATTCCCCAGTTTCTCGTGGTGCTGGTCGGCATGGTCCCGATCAGCTTCGCCATCGCCTTCCTGCTCGATCGCGGCTTGCGTATGGCCTTCCGCGTATTGCGCCGCGACGATCGCACCGAACCGCCGATGCCGGTCACCCTCGCCGAACGCCCGGCCGTCGGCAGCGGTGCCCGCTGATGCCACGTTCTCGCGTTCAGCTCGCGCTCATCGCCCTGCTCGTTCTCGTCGTCATCGCCTGGTTCTTCACGCGGTGACCGGCGCGGGCGATCGCCCGCGCCGGCCCAGCGACTAGTTCTTACGCCAGTCGTCGAACCGTTTGCCCAGGTCCGATACCGTCCGTCCGAATTCCTGGCCGACCGTGTTCACCGCCGAGCCCACGTCGCGACCGAGATCACGGACCGTGCGAACCAGCATGTCCTCGGACTGATCGAAGGTCTCGCGATAGTGCCGCGCGGCCTCCTTGGCCTCGTCACCGATGCTCGCGTCCTTGTCCTGCCCACGACGCGGGTAGCTGCCGCCGAGCACCCGCTCGTAGTCGCCGGACTGGATCCAGCGGCGCAGCTCGGCCGCGCGCAGCACCGAGAACGGGTGGGACTGCAGCTCCAGGTTGAGCAGCTTCAGCACGCCGTCGCGCAGGTCGCCCGAGCGCATGTAATCGTCGGCCTGGTCGAGAAACGCGCCGTGGTTCATCTCGTGCAGCCACGCACCACCAGCGGTTTTCATGTGCACCCGGACCGAGGCCTCCACGTCCTGGCAGCACAGCAGCCCCGCCCGGTCGCCGGACAGCTCCGACTTGCGGCTCCACTCCATCAGCGCCGCCACGATCGCCCGCAGCGCCCAACCGCCGACCGGCATCCAGCCGACCGAGGCCGACAGCCGCATCAGGTGCATGAGCATCGTGCGATACACCGCGTGCCCCGACAGCGCGTGGCCGAGTTCGTGGCCGACGACGAACCGCAGTTCCTCGGTGTCCATCAGTTCGAGCAGGCCGGTGGTGAGCACGATGAACGGCTTGTCCATCCCGATGGTGAACGCGTTCACCGACGGGTTCTGCAGTACGAACATCTCCGGGGTCGACTGCGCGTCGAGCACGCCGACGCAGTCCGCGCGCAACTGGTGCAGCGTGCGGAACTGTCGATCGTCGACCCGCACCGCGGTGGCCAGATACATCAACCGGTGCTGACGCTCCCGCAGCAATCCCGACAGCGTCCGCAGCACCGTGTCGAAGCCGCTGAGCGAGCGCAGCGCCACGAGCGCGGTGCGGTCGGCCGGGTGTTCCCAAGCGCGCGTGCTGATCTCCGGCAAGCGCGTGCGAACCCGGTCTGGAGCCATGGTCATAGGATGAAATCCCCCCTGGTTAGAGAACTCTCGTCGATTGCGATCATCATGGCGCAATCTGCTACAGTCTGCCTGTGTCGTCGAGTGTCGCCCCGCAGATCCGCCATGAGTTGGCGTTGATCGCTGTCGGCAACCTCGCGGTCGCGGACATTCTCTGTCGATGATCGGCTTCCGGACTCGTCTGCGCGTTTCTGCCCAGTAGACTGGCGCGCGCTTTCCTTTCGCAGTCGTTGTCCGTAACTCCGGGGCCCGATGGGCCCGAGTCGCGCCAACTGTCGTGTATCCATATGCGGCAGGTCTACCGATCGACATGAGCATTCCCTGCCGCACACGAAATTCGTTGTGCCGCAGGTCCTTTCCCGAAAGGTTCACCCCGATGTCTCGCAACACCTGGATCGGTTCGCGCCGCCGCGCCGCCGCCGTCGCTCTCACTGCTGTCGCCGCGGTCGCCCTGACCGCTTGCGGTGGTGGCGCCAGCGACTCGACCGACGGAGAAGCGACCGCCGACGGCAGCGGGGGCACCATCAACCTCTACGCCTACGCTGTGCCCAAGCCCGGCTTCGACAAGGTCGTGCCCGAGTTCAACAAGACCGACGCGGGCAAGGGTGTGCAGGTCCAGGCCTCCTACGGCGCCTCGGGCGACCAGTCGCGCAAGGTCAAGGACGGCGCCGAGGCCGACGTCGTGAACTTCTCCGTCGAGCCCGACATCACCCGCCTGGTCGACGCAGGCCTGGTCGAGTCCACCTGGAACGCCGACGCCACCAAGGGCATCCCCTTCGGCTCGGTCGTCACCCTGGTGGTCCGCAAGGGCAACCCCAAGGGCATCAAGGACTGGGACGACTTGCTGAAGCCAGGTGTCGAGGTCGTCACCCCGAACCCGTTCAGCTCGGGCTCGGCCAAGTGGAACCTGCTCGCGCCCTACGCCGCCAAGAGCGATGGCGGCAAGAACCAGCAGGCCGGTCTGGACTACCTGTCGCAGCTGATCTCGCCCGAACACGTGAAGGTGCAGCCCAAGTCGGGCCGCGAAGCCACCGAGACCTTCCTTCAGGGCACCGGCGACGTGCTGCTGAGCTATGAGAACGAGGCCATCTTCTCCGAGCGCAACGGCGACCCGATCGAGCACCTCAACCCGCCGACCACCTTCAAGATCGAGAACCCGGTCGCGGTGCTGAAGAACTCCAAGAACCTGGCCAAGGCCACCGCGTTCCGCGACTTCCTGTTCACCGCCGAAGGCCAGAAGGCATGGGCGCAGGCCGGCTTCCGCCCGGTGGATCCGAAGGTCGCCGCCGAGTTCGCCAAGGACTTCCCGACCCCGGCCAAGCTGTGGACCATCGATGACCTCGGTGGCTGGAAGGCCGTCGACAAGGATCTGTTCGCGCAGGGCACCGGCAAGGTCGCTGTCATCTACGACAAGGCCACCAAGTAGTCGGTGACCCGGCTCACACGTGATACTGGAAAACTGTGACTGACAGCAGTGGGCCCGCCGGGACCGGGGAAACCCCCGATCCCGGCGTGGCCGTGAAACTGGACAAAAAGCCGCCGACCCCGCGCGGACCCCGCTGGTCGTGGCTGCGCGTCACCGGCTCGGTGGGTCCGTTCGGCATCGGTGTCGCCGTGATGTGGCTCAGCATCATCGTGCTGTTGCCGCTGGCGGCACTCACCGTCAGCTCCTTCGAAGACGGCTGGTCGGGCTTCTGGGACGCGGTCACCGCGCCCTCGGCGCTCGACTCGCTGCGCATCACGGTCGGCGTCTCGGTGATCGTCGCCGTGATCAATGTCGTGATGGGCACCCTGATCGCCTGGGTGCTGGTGCGCGACGAGTTCCCCGGCAAGGGCATCGTCAACGCGCTGATCGACCTCCCGTTCGCGCTGCCCACGATCGTCGCCTCGATCGTGCTGCTCTCGCTCTACGGCCCGAACAGCCCGGTCGATATCCACCTCAACGCCACCCAGGCCGGTCTGGTGGTGGCGCTGGCCTTCGTCACGCTGCCGTTCGTCGTGCGGTCGGTGCAGCCGGTGCTGATCGAGGTCGACAAGGAAGTGGAGCAGGCCTCGCTTTCCCTCGGCGCGAGCAACTGGATCACCTTCCGCCGCATCGTGCTGCCCACCCTGGCTCCGGCGATCATCTCCGGCGGCGGCCTCGCCTTCGCCAGGGCGATCGGGGAATACGGCTCGGTGGTGCTGATCGGCGGCAACATCCCGCGCGAGACCCAGATGACCTCGCAGTACATCCAGCAGCAGATCGAAGTCGACCGGCCGGTCAACGCGGCCGCGGTGTCGGTGGTGCTGCTGGCGATCTCGTTCATCAGCCTGCTCGTGCTGCGGATCCTCGCCGAACGCACGGCGCGTAAGGAAGAGGCGGCTCGATGAAACTGTCCGCGTTCACCAGGATCTCGCTGCGCACGGTCGCGCTTGGCTACCTGCTGATCCTGCTGGTGCTGCCGCTGGTGATCATCCTGCTGCGCACCTTCGAGCGGGGGATCGGCGCGTTCATCGAATCGATCACCACGCCCGCGGCCATCTCGGCGTTCCAGCTGTCGATGATCATCGTGATCATCGTGGTGCCGCTGAACGTGGTCTTCGGTGTGGTGACGGCGCTGGCGTTGGTTCGGAGCAAGTTCCCCGGCCGCAGCCTGATGCAGGGCATCGTCGACCTGCCGTTCGCGGTGTCGCCGGTCGTCGTCGGTGTGTCGCTGATCCTGCTGTGGGGCGCGGGCGGCTGGTTCGGCGGGCTTGAATCACTCGGGTTCAAGGTGATCTTCAGCCTGCCCGGCATGGTGATCGCGACCATCTTCGTCACGCTGCCGTTCGTGGTGCGTGAGGTGGAGCCGGTGCTACACGAGATCGGTGACGATCAGGAGCAGGCCGCGGCCACCCTCGGCGCCTCGCGCTGGCAGACGTTCTGGCGCATCACCCTGCCCGCCATCCGCTGGGGTCTGACCTACGGCGTCGTGCTCACCGTGGCCCGCGCGCTGGGCGAATTCGGCGCGGTGATCATGGTCTCCACCGCGCTGCCCGGAAGATCCCAGACGCTGACCCTGCTGGTGCACGGCCGCTATATCAACGACCACAACACCTTCGGCGCCTACAGCGCGGCCACCCTGCTGATGGGTATGGCGCTGATCGTCCTTCTCCTGATGACTCTCCTCGAACGCAAGCGGGGCACCGAATGATCACCGTGACCAACGGGCGCAAGAACTACGGTTCCTTCGCCGCCCTCGACGATGTCAGTATCGATATCCCCGCAGGCCAGCTCACCGCCCTGCTCGGCCCTTCGGGCTCGGGCAAGTCGACGCTGCTGCGCTCGATCGCCGGACTCGAGGCCCTCGACTCGGGTGTGGTGGTGATCGCGGGCAACGACGTCACCCATGTGGCGCCGCAGAAGCGCGATATCGGCTTCGTGTTCCAGCACTACGCCGCGTTCAAGCACATGACCGTGCGCGACAACGTGGCCTTCGGCTTGACCATCCGCAAGCGGCCGAAGAAGGAGATCGACAAGCGCGTCGACGAACTGCTCGGCATCGTCGGCCTCGACGGTTTCCAGCACCGTTATCCGGCGCAGCTCTCCGGCGGTCAGCGTCAGCGCATGGCGCTGGCCCGTGCGCTGGCCGTTGACCCGCAGGTGCTGCTGCTCGACGAGCCGTTCGGCGCGCTCGACGCCAAAGTGCGCACCGATCTGCGGCAGTGGCTGCGCAGGTTGCACGACGAGGTCCACGTGACCACCGTGCTGGTCACCCACGACCAGGAGGAGGCCCTGGACGTGGCCGACCGGATCGCGGTGATGAACAAGGGCCGTATCGAGCAGGTCGGTTCGCCCGAGGAGGTCTACGACCGGCCTGCCAACGAGTTCGTGATGTCGTTCCTCGGCGCGGTCGCCCGGCTTAACGGTCATCTGGTCCGCCCGCACGACATCCGTGTCGGCCGCGACCCGAGCATGGCGCTGGCCGAACACGAGGGCACCGCCGAATCGGCGGGCGTCACCAGGGCTACGGTCGAGCGGATCGTGCGTCTCGGTTTCGAGGTGCGCCTGGAACTGCGCAATGCCGCGACCGGCGACCAGTTCGCCGCCCAGGTCACCCGTGGCGACGCGGCGGCGCTGCGCCTGGCCGAGGGTGAGACGGTCTATGCCCGTGCCACCCGGATCCCGGACCTTCCCCACGCCTGATCCACCCTGCTGCGACCGGGGCTCCGCGACATACGTCGCGGGGCCCCGGTCGCGTTGTCGAGGGATTCGCCGACGGTCCGCGATCCGCCGCCGGACGCGGATCGGCGCAGGTTAACCGGTACCGACGGTCCGTCGGCCGACACGCCGTGCTCGGCGGACAACTATTTTCCGCCTCTCACAACAGACCTTCGCGGATTGTGCATGACGCAGTGTCACAGGTAGAAGCGCTTTTACTGGCCAGTAGCTTTCTCAACAGGGCTTTCGGCGCGCCGAACACGCAAAATCCGGCGATGCACGGAGTTGACGTGACTCGCTGTAGGTGTAACCATTGGAAACAGTAAACGTCCCTAGAGGAGAGGCAGTGACGACGATGTCTGCGCCCACCACCCCTGACGTCGATCCTGTAGTCGCGGAGGCTCAGGCGTACGCCGAGAAGTTGCTGATGCTGTCCGAAGCATCGGTCGATCGCCACTTCGACCCGTTCGAGGACATCGACTGGGACGCCCCCGACTTCGACCCGAACTGCAAGCCCGAGCGCTGGGTCCTGGTGACCTCGGCCGACCCCATCGGTCGCCACCCCTGGTACCAGGCGCTGCCGCTGGAGCAGAAGATCGAGATCGGCAAGGTACGTCAGGCCAACGTCGCCAAGGTCGGCCTGCAGTTCGAGGCCATCTTGATCATCGGCATGATGCAGCACATCTTCAACCTGGACAACAACGACCCGGAGTTCCGGTACTGCTCGCACGAGATGATCGAAGAGCACAACCACACTCTGATGTTCCAGGAGATGGTGAACCGCGTCGCCGACGTGCCGGGCATGAACCCGCTCGTGCGTCAGCTGCGTCACCTGGCCGCCCCGGCCGGTGCGCTGTTCCCGAACTTCTTCTTCATGGCCGTGCTCGCCGGCGAAGAGCCGATCGACCACATCCAGAAGGACATCCTGCGCTCGGGTGACGATATCCACCCGATCATGCGCGGGGTGATGGCGATCCATGTGGCCGAGGAAGCTCGTCACATCTCCTTCGCTCACGAGTTCCTGAAGAAGAACGTGCCCGCTCAGCCCGCGCTGAACAAGGCTGTGCTCTCGATCGCGATGCCGATCGTGATGTTCATCCTGGGCCGCGCCATCGCGACGCCGCCGAAGACCTTCTTCAAGCAGTTCGACATGCCCGCCGAGGTTCGCAAGGACCTGTTCTACGGTTCCAAGGAAGCCAAGCGGACCTTCGCCGACTACTACGTCGACGTGCGCGCGCTGGCCGAGGAGATCGGGTTGATGAACCCGGTCGCCCGCAAGGTGTGGAAGCTGCTCGGCATCGACGGCCCGTCCAGCCGGTACCGCTCGGAGCCCAAGCGCTCCGCGAAGCACGCTGCCTGAGCCGGTAGATCGATGCCATACGTTGTCACCCAGTCATGCTGTAGTGACGCCTCGTGCGTCTACGCATGCCCGGTCAACTGCATTCATCCCACCCCGGATGAGCCGGATTTCCGTACCGCGGAAATGCTCTACGTCGATCCGGCGTCCTGCGTGGACTGTGGTGCCTGCGCCACCGCGTGCCCCGTCGATGCCATCACCTCGTCGAAGAAGCTGACCGACGAACAGAAGCCGTTCATCGAGATCAACGCCGACTTCTACCGCGTGCAGCGGGACCGGCCGACGTTGGCCGTACCGGTGATGCCGCCCGCGATCGACACCCAGCGCTCGCCGCTGCGTGTCGCCATCGTGGGGTCGGGTCCGTCGGCGATGTACGCCGCCGACGAGCTGCTCACTCAGCCCGGGGTCGCGGTCACGATGTTCGACCGCCTGCCGCAGGCCTACGGTCTGGCCCGCCTCGGCGTCGCGCCCGATCACAAGCACACCCGCAAGGTCGCGGATCTGTTCGACATCATGTCGAAGCAGGATGACTTCGGTACCTACCTCGATGTCGAGATCGGCAAGCACATCAGCCATGCCGAGCTGCTCGAGCACTTCCACGGTGTGATCTACGCCGTCGGCGCGTCCTCGGATCGCAAGCTCGACATCCCGGGCGAGGGTCTGGCGGGCAATGTGTCGGCCACCGACTTCGTCGCCTGGTACAACGGCCATCCCGACCACGTCGACGACCGTTTCGATCTGGACCAGAAGCGGGTCGTCATCGTCGGCAACGGCAACGTCGCCCTCGACGTCGCCCGCATCCTGACCGTCGATCCGGCCCTGCTCGCCGACACCGACATCGCGCCGTACGCGCTGAAGGCATTGCGCGAGAGCAAGATCGAAGAGGTCGTGATCCTCGGCCGTCGTGGTCCGGCCGAGTCGGCGTTCACGGTGCCCGAGTTCGTCGGCCTGCTGGCCGCCGACATCGACATCGCGATCGAGGGTGAACTGCCCGCGGTCACGTCCGATCTGCCCTACAAGGTCGAGCAGAAGCTGCGCCTGCTGCACAGCGTCGCGAATCGCCCGTTCGGCGCGCGCAAGCGCATCGTGTTCCGCTACCTGTCCTCGCCGGTGGAGATCGTCGGCACCGACACGGTGACCGGGGTGCGGGTGGAGCGCAACGAGCTCGTCACCGACGCCGAAGGTCGCGTGGCCGCCAGGCCGACCGGCGATACCACGCTCCTCGAGGCTGGTGTCGTGCTCACCTCGGTGGGTTACCGAGGCGTGCCGACCGTGGATCTGCCGTTCGACGACGCCCGCGCGGTGATCCCGAACGACGCGGGCCGGGTGCTCACCGCGCCCGGGGGCGAGATCTTCCCCGGCACCTATGTGACCGGCTGGATCAAGCGTGGCCCGACCGGCTTCATCGGTACCAACAAGTCGTGTGCGCAGGAGACCGTGCAGCAGCTCGCCGACGATTTCAACGGTGGCACGCTGCGCGAGCCCACTCGTGACGCGCAGGAGTTCGACCGACTCGTGCGCGCCCGTCGCCCGCAGGCGGTCGCCGGTGGCGCCGCGGTGCCGCGCGAGCGCTCGGTGCGGCGACTGTTCGCTCGCAGCTGATCATCTCGAAACCGAAGGCCCGCAACGTCACTGGACGTTGCGGGCCTTCTGTTTCTACTGCGCGGTGAAGCCGCCGTCCGCGGCGATGGCCGCGCCGGTGACGAACGATGCCTCGCGGCTGAGCAGGAAGGCGCACAGCGCGGCGATCTCGTCGGGCCGCGCGATCCGCCCCAGCGGGTGCAGCGCCGCGATGGCGGCCTCACCCTCCGGTGTCGCGCCCATCGACGCACGGAACGCCGGGGTGTCGACCGCGCCGGAGACCAGGGCGTTGACCCGCACGCCCGTCGCCGCGGTCTCGAGCGCCACCGATTTCGTCAGGCCGACAACGGCGTGCTTGGCCGCCACATACGGCGCCACCTGTGCCATCCCGACCACGCCCAGGTTGGAGGCGTTGTTCAGGATCGCGCCGCCGCCGGAGGCGGTGATGGCCGGAACCTGGTGGCGCAGACCATAGAAGACGCCGTCGAGGTTCAGATCCATGTCGGCGCGCCATGAGGCGTCGTCGATCTCGGCGATCGGCCCGAAGGCATTCACCGCGCCCGCGTTGTTGAAGGCCGCGTCGAGGCGGCCGTACTCGGTGAGCGCGGCCTGGGTGAGCCGTTCGGCATCGGCGTCGACGGTGACATCGGTCGCGACGAACAGCGCGCGTCCGCCGGTCGCTCTGATCTGCTCGGCAACCTGCTCGCCCTGGTCCTTGCCGCGAGAGCCGAGGACAACGGCCGCACCTTCGGACGCGACCCGCAGTGCGACCGCCTTGCCGATGCCGGAGCCGGCCCCGGTGATGAGTACGACCTGGTCGGCGAATCGAGTGGACATGCGTAGTGCCTGCTTTCCCTTGGTGTTTCGAAGAAACGGTCGGTATCTGTCCGCTCTTTCAGTCAACCGGCGGGCGCTGGGCCGTGCTGGCGGGAATCGGCCGCTGCGTTGACGTGTCACCAACTAAGGGGTCTATTTCGATGTGAGGGAATGTGATTCGCCGTCAGGGAAATCATGCCGGTAGTAAACAAATCGGTTACCGGTCGGTAAGTGCACTTATTGGCGGGGATAACAAACCCTAGGAATGTATTAATTGGGCGCTCTGTCCGATTACTCACAGGTAGCTGCCTCTCGGAGTCTGCGCATTGCCGGTGGTGTGTTCAGGGGGGTGGATATCTAACCTTCAACCATCTCACCTGCATGAATCACCTTGTGGCGACGCGTGGTTGCGGATTCCGTATCAATCTGGCAGCAATTCGCGGACGTGCCAGTTAATCTAGGCGAGCTGTTTGGAAAACGACCGCGGCCACATGGTGCGCTCGCGTGCTGGACGTGGTCACGGTGCGTTGACGGGATAGCAAAAACATGACCAGAGGTCTGGGCTTGAGTATCGGTGCGGTCAATGCGATTTCGGCGGTAGTCGCCGATGATCCGGCCAAACCGGCGGTGCGTACACGACGCACCGCACTGACATTCGACGCCGCGGGCAGGCCCCGCATCGGCGCGATCAACGAATTCGCCTCGGCGATCACGGATTTCGCGGATCTGACCCGCGAGCCGGAGCCGATGGTGATGGGTGGGCGGTTCTACTCGGCGACCAACCTGATCGCCGCGGTGGTCACCGGTCTGATCGAGCTGGCCGAGACGCCGGCCGGGATCGTCTTGACCTATCCGGCGGTCTACACCGATAAGCAGGTCTCGTTACTCGGCCAGGCGCTGCATCTCGCGGGCGCCGGTGAGGTCCTGCTGGTGCCCGAACCGGTCGCCGCCGCGGAATGGCTGGAGATCGATCGCGGCCCCTTGGAGCCGGGCTTCGTGCTCGTCTACGACCTGGGTGCCACCAGCCTCGACCTCACGGTGTTGCGTGTCGGTCCCGACTGGCCGCACCACCCGATGGTCGGAACTCCCAGGCGGTCCACCGATTTCGGTGGCAAGCCGCTCGGCGAGATGGTCGCCCGTTACGCGGGCGAACCAGGGCTCGGCCGCGCGACCCAGACCCTCACCTCCATGGTGAACATCGACGCGCTGCGTGCCGAACACGTCCGCGACACGTTTCCGCTGGTCAGCAAGAGCGTCGCCGCGGCAGGCCTGCGGCTGGCCGACCTGTCGCGCATCCTCGTCGTCGGCGGGGCCTCGCGCCCACCCGAAGTCGCTCGCACCCTCGCCGAACTCGGCGTTCCGCTGGTCACCGTGGCCGACCCCGGCCAGGTGATCGCGTCAGGCGCAGCGGGTTTGGCGGCTCGCACCTTCGCGCCCGAGCAGCAGAGCGGTGGTCCGGTGCCGCACGTCGCGGTGTTCTCCAGCGCGGCAGTCGTTTCCGCTCTCGCTATGTCGGCGATGACGGTGTTCGGCAGCCCCTTCGATCCCGGCCTGATGCCGGTCCTCGACCGGTTCCCGGTTCTCGGCGCCCCGGTCGACGCGCTGCTCTACGACATGAGCGCCGACCTCCTCGCCGCTCGAACCGCAGGCCTGGTCAGCGAGGTCGACCCGGTCACCGGCCGCATCCAGGTCGCGGGCGTGGCCGCGGCCCGCAGCGCCTATGAGAACTTCATCGCGCCCGCGACCGCGCCCGGCGGTAAGTCACGTCCCGGCGCGCACAACGGGAGTGGCGGCGACCGTAGCGGTCTCGGGCGTCCGGACGTCCGCGACGACTGCAAGTCGCCGTTCCTGGCCCGCACCACCTATGGCGACCCGGCCCGCTTCATCAACCCCCTACCCTTCGGTCAGCAGGCCGCCCAACCCCAGCACACTCCGACCGCACCCGGCACGCCCGAACTTCCCCACAGCGGACCGATCTCGACCCCCGGCACGCCGGAATCCCCGGGCACTTCCACCGCGCCCGGTGCGACAGACCCTGGCACTGTTCCGGCGGCTGGTACCGCGCACGCGCCGGGCACCGCTCCGAAGGACGGCACGTCCGCATCGACCGGCGGGCCGTCGACACCGAGTACGGGTGGTGCCTCCGTCGAAGTCGGAGGATCTGCGTCGACGGGTGGAACGAATACCGGCACAACAGCTTCCGATCCTGGTGGAAGCACCTCGGGAGAAACAGCGACCGGCGGAACCACTGACGGCGGTGCCTCAGGAGGCTCGACCGGCGGTGGAACCACCGGCGGCACAGATTCTTCCGGCGGCGGTGCCAGTGGTGGCGCGTCCGGGGGCGGTGCGTCCGGTGGGGGTACGTCGACCGGTGGTGGCGCGTCCGGCGGCGAATCCGATGGCGGTGCCTCCGGTGGGGGCGCATCAGGTGGTGCCGGGGGCGGCGGTGGTGCGTCCGGTGGTGGAGCGTCCGGCGGTGGAGCCGACGGCGGTGCGTCGGGTGGCGGTGCTTCCGGGGGTGGTGGGTCCGGTGGCGGTGCGTCGGGCGGTGGTGCGTCCGGTGGTGGCGCCTCGGGCGGCGGTGTGTCCGGTGGTGGATCGGACAGTGGTGCGTCGTCTGGCGGTGCGTCGTCTGGAGGTGCGTCGTCTGGAGGTGCGTCGTCTGGAGGTGCCTCCTCGAGCGGTGCCTCTTCTGGTGGAGCCTCCTCGGGCGGCTCCAAGGGTGGAGCGTCTTCGGGCGGCTCCGCAGGTGGCGGTGGCGGCGGTTCTCGCCGCTGACTAGCCGGGTACGCCGGCACATCGGTATATCCATGACGGAACATGTTGGCGTGCAGCGGCATTCGGTGTGCCAGTGCGAGGCAGTCACAGGTCTTGGGGCAGGGCAGAGACTGAGGGCTATTACGTTGATGGAGCGTCGAATATCAGCGATCAGGCGTTTGCCTCCGTAGTCGCGACGAAAGAGCTGTCGCACAGTAAGTGCTTGCTGATACCCGAGCCTGTAACAAGTGCTGTCAGGATCGACGAGACGGAGCCTCGGCGAATTTCGTCGCGCACGCCCTCGGTTCGGGTCTGCGCTAGGCAATCGCCGAGGCCCGCGACGGCAAGTGCCGCAACGGATGCCGGGTTGTCCGCATCGTGGCGGTGGTGAATCGGCGGTGAGTGTCGGTGGGGGCGGGCACAATAGGACAGTGGCTGAAGTCGGGGGAGCGCCGAAGCTGATCGCGCTCGATGTGGATGGGACTCTGCTGGCAACAGGGTTCGAGATCAGCGCGCGGGTGGGGGCGGCTGTGCGTGCGGCGGTGTCGGCGGGGGCGCATGTGGTGGTCACCACCGGGCGAACCCTGCTCACCACACGTCCGGTGCTGAGCGAGCTCGGCCTCGCCGAGGGGCATGCGTTGTGTTCCAACGGTGCTGTGCACATCGACGTGGCGCGGGGCGAGCCGGTCGCGGTCCAATCCTTCGATCCGGGACCGGCGGTGCTCGCTCTGCGCACGTTGTTCCCGGAGATGGTCTTCGCCGCGGAACGGGTCGGCATCGGGATCTGGGCGACCGGGCACGGGCCGGGGGAGTTCTCGATCGGTGACTTCCAGCTCGTCGACCACCGCGAGCTCAGCAGTGTGCCGACGCCGCGCCTCAACGGCTGGTGGCCCGACGGCAGCCCCGATGAAATGCTGCGCCTGCTGCAGGCCTTCGACGTTCCCGATGCGTCCTGGGTGCACGGTGAGTACGGCCCCTGGCTCACCGTCTCCCGCCGTGGGGTATCCAAAGGCTGGGCGCTGGAACAACTTCGGCTCCTTCTCGGCATCGAGGCCGAGGCGACCTTGGCCATCGGCGACGGCTTCAACGACCGCGAGATGCTGCGCTGGGCAGCACATTCGGTGGCCATGGCCGGATCGCCCGATGCCGTGCTGGCCCTGGCCGACGAAGTGACCGGTCACGTCAGCGAGGACGGTGTCGCCACCGTCCTCGAACGCTGGTTCGCCTGAGTTCCTAGGTCGTCATCGCCACGAAGTGCGGGTTGGCCATGATCCCGAGCACATTGCCGAACGGATCGAGTACCGCCGCGGTCGCGAAACCCGTGCCCTCCCCGCGTTCGGTGATCGGCTCGTACTCGGTGGCGCCCAGCTCGAGCAGCCGGGCGAAGGTGGCCGCGAGATCGTCGACCTGCCAGAACACCACTCCACCCCCGCCCGGTGCATTGCGCGCGCCCGCCGGGGCATACGCGCGGTTGATGATTCCCAGCTCGGCCTGCAACGGCCCGAGCCGGAACTCGTAGTACCCACCGGGAACCTCGTAATACGGCGCGATGCCGAGGAATGCGCTGTACCAGTCCTTGGCGGCGGTGAGGTCGTCGGCGTAGTAGGTGGTGGTGGCCATTCCGCGCAGCATGTCTGCTCCATTCGGTTGTCGCTTCGGTGTGAAAACGACTTTGCCAGGCAAAGTGCTCACCGAATGAGCACTTTGTTCGGCAGAATTGCCGAGTATGCGAGCCGATAGATTGGTAGCGACCCTGTTGTTGATGCAGGCGCGCGGGCGGGTGACAGCCGCCCAGGTCGCCACCGAGCTCGAAGTCTCGGTGGCGACGGCCCGGCGCGACCTGGAGGCCTTGTCGGCCGCGGGCATCCCGGTCTACCCGCAATCTGGTCGCGGGGGTGGCTGGTCGCTGATCGGCGGCGCACGCACAGATTTGTCCGGACTCACGGCGGGGGAGACAAGGGCGCTGTTCCTGCTCGCGGGTCCGGCGGCTCAGGCCGCGCCCGAACTGAAGTCGGCGCTTCGCAAACTGGTTCGGGCCCTCCCGCACACCTTCCGTGCCGATGCGGCCGCCGCGGCCGACGCCGTCGTCGTCGATCCGGCCCGCTGGGGGCGCCCCGACCCGCAAGCACCCGCGGTGCTCGAGACTGTGCAACGAGCGGTGGTAGAACGCCGCCGCGTCCGCATCGACTATCTGAGCAAGGGTGAACGCACGGTCCGCACGATCGATCCATGGGGCCTGGTCGAGAAGGAAACGGTCTGGTACCTCGTCGCGGGCACCGAACGCGGGCAGCGCACCTTCCGGCTGGACCGTGTCGTCGAGGTGGTCACCCTCGATGAAACAGCTGACCGCCCAGCAGATTTCGATCTTCAGGCGCAGTGGTCGCGGATTGTCGAGCGGATGGAGGGCCGTCGCGCCGCCGTCGCCGCGACGGTCCTCGTCTCCGCCGGTCTCGCCCCCATCCTGGCCGACCAGCAGGGTCGCAATTGCACCCTGCTCGGCCCGGCCCCGGACGGCCGGGTGCGAGCGCGGATCACCGCCGACACCGCGAAAATGCTCGCCCGGCAGCTGGCGGGCTGGGCCGGGGACATCGAGGTCGTCGGCCCCGCCGAGGTCAGATCAGAACTGGTAACACTCGGCACTCGATTGGTGCGCGACAACGAGTGAGTGTTGGGCGGTGCGTCCACTACGCCCTGTCGATGCGCGCGGCCAGCGACCTGGCCACCTCACCGGCCACGACCGCGTGCCCGCTCGTGGTGAAGTGGATGAGATCGGCGCTCATCAACTCGGGTCGCGACCGCAGTGGATGCGTCCAGAATTCGGTGACTACCGCATCGAACTCGTCGGCCACCGCCCGCAGCACCTCGTTGAGCACCATCATCTGTGACCGCATGGGTCGCATCGGCGCCATCCGTTCGACGTCCCACACGTCGGCCATCGTGAAAATCGACAGCTGTGCCCCGGTGGCGGCCAGCGCGGTGAAAATCGTCGACAGATTCTCCCGCAGCTGATCGACATTGCCGCCGGCCGTGAACAGATCGTTGCCGCCGCAGCTGACATGCACGAGATCCGGTGCGAAATCCAGGATTTCGGACAGTTGCCGGTCGATGACCTGGCCGCTGGTCGCACCGATACGGCCCGTATTGCGGTAGGCCAGTGTGGGATTCACCGAGGCGAGGTTCGCCGCGACCCGGTCGGCCCAGCCGGTCGGGGCGTAACCGGGGCTCCGATCCCCGGTCCCCGCCGCGATGGAATCGCCGAGCACCGCGAAACGCTGCCACGGTGCCCCCGCGAGAAGTGCGGAGATCTGCTCCGGCGCCGGCACCAGCGGGTCCTCGGCCTCGACGGCGAATCCTACGGACAGTGGTGTGCTGGAAGACATGTCGATCTCCTGGTTCAGTCGGTCGAACGGGCCTGTGCGGGCAAGGCGAGTACCACAGCGACGGCGATATTGATCCCCGCGCACACGGCGAACAGGATGTGGAAACCGCTGAGTGGGTCGTCGGAGGTCGCCGAGAAGATCGCCGCCAGTACGGCGATGCCGAGCGCGCCGCCCACCTGGCGAGCGGTGACGTTCATCCCGATGCCCGCCGCGAACTGCTGCGGTGGAACAGAATTCGCCGCCGCTGTGCCGAGCACCGTCACGACGATGCCGATCCCGCCGCCACCGAGCACGCCGGCGGGAATCCACGCCGTCCACAGCGCGGGTTCGGGCCCGAAGGCGTCGGTGCTCATCCAGGCCAGCGCGGCCGTCGACATCAGTGCACCGAGCACTCCCACCCACCGTTGGCCACGCGGAGTCGTGATCCGTCCGGTGACAACGGCGGTCACCATCGATGCCACGGCGCCGACGGTCAGCGCCGCCGCCGACTCGAGTACGGAGTAGCCCCAGATCGCGTTCAGGAAGAGCGGCCCGGCCAGCAGCCACGCGAACATCGACGCGCCGAACAGGAACGAACCCGCGTTGGCGAGCGCGAATTGCCGCTCACGCCAGAGCTGGACGGCGACCGCGGGGTTGGTATGTCGACGCGAGCGAACCAACGCGAACACCGTCAACGCGCTACCGCCGAGCAAGGCGACTAGCGTGCCGGGCGCGGTCCAACCCCATGACTGACCTTCGGTGACGGCGGCGACGATCGCGCCGAGTCCGATCGCGATGGCGAGCGTGCCGAGCGGATCGGGCAGCGCCGCCTCGCCCGCAGCCTTGTCGCCGCCGGGCAGTCGCAACCCCGGCACGATCAACGCCACGGCGATCGGCACGTTGATCAGGAAGACCGCACGCCAGCCGAACACCTCGACCAACGCGCCACCGAGCGCCGGACCGACCACCGCCGCGAACCCGCCGGCCGCCGACCAGGCGCCGATGGCGGCGCCGATCTTTGCCCGAGGCGTGGCCTCCAAGACCAGTCCGAGCGCCGCGGGCACCATGAATGCCGCTGCGATGCCCTGCAGAACTCGTCCCGCGATGAGCCAGTTCGCGCCGGGCGAGAGCCCGCACAGCAGTGACGTGACGGCGAATCCGGCCAGTGCCAGGGCGAACAGACGCCGACGGCCGAGGGCGTCGGCGATGCGACCGGCCGGGGTGAGTAGGGCGGCGAACCCGATCGCGTAGCCGCTGACGATCCAGGTCAGCGTGCCGGTGGAGGTGCCGGGATAACTCAGGGCGATCGTCGGGAACGCGATATTGACGACGGAGAGATCGAGGAAGGCGATGAATGCGGCACCTGCGGCGACTGCGAGGGTGCGGCCCGCGGCGCTGGAGTCGGGAGTCGCGGTGTCGAGCGGATCTTCGGGCCGAGCTGACACGTCGGTCATGCGGAGTCCTTTGCGGGGGAGAAATAAGAACGTACGATCGTTCGTAAATAAAAGTACGACCGATCGTTCGCCTTTGCAACCCCGCGGTGGAACAATGATTCCTATGACCCAGCTGACGGAACCGAGCGACCAGCGGTTGGCCAAGGGCGCCCGCGCCCGCGCCACCATCGCCCGTCGCGCCGCCGAACTCGCTTCTGTCGAAGGCCTCGACGGCCTCAGCATCGGCCGACTCGCCATCGACCTCGGCATCAGTAAAAGCGGCATCGCCACCCTCTTCGGCACCAAGGAGGCCCTGCAACTCGCCGCCGTCCAGGCAGGCCGCGACATCTTCATCGAACGAGTCATCGCCCCCGGTCTGCGCACCCCGCGCGGCGGAACCCGGGTCCGCGCGATGATCGACGGCTGGTTCGCCCACATCGAGAATCCCCCCTTCCCCGGCGGCTGTTTCCGGGTGGCCACCCTCACCGAATTCAGCAGCAAGCCCGGCCCCGTGCGCGACGCCGTCGTCGCCGACCACGACAGCTGGCTGTCCTTCCTTGCCGACGAGGTCCGCAAGGCCCAAGCCATGGGCGAACTCGCCGCCGTCGACCCCGACCTGCTGGTCTTCGAGCTGGATGCGATCGTGAGCGCCGCCAATATCGCCCGCCAGACCGGTGACTCGACCCGCGTCAAGGCGGCCCGCACCATCGCGACCCGCTTGTTGTCGGACGCGGCGAGTGGGGCCTAGCCGGGCGCTCTCGCGGTATGTCGGCGCGCGTATTCAGCTCTGACGCGACGGGAAACGCTGCTTCGTCGACCCGCTTCGGTCAGTGATTCCGGAGAGTATGGGCCACTCGCCGGGCACTGGCGAGCTCGCCCATGTTGCCGAGGTGGCGCCTGATTCCGGCCGGAATACGCGGCGCGGAGTTCTGCGATAGTGATGGCTGGGGATTCCAGGGTGGTCGGGCCGCAGCGGGAGATGACACTGCTCCGACGGGGAGGCGGAACAGAACGGCGCCGCCACCGGTGAGGGTAGCGGCGCCGCCTGTGCTCGGTGTGATGAGCCCGTGTGGTGCGTGGGTACGGCCGGGATCATTGGTGGTGGTTGTGAGCGGGGGCGTGCTGGGGAGCGGTGGTGAGAGTGAAGGCGGCGGTGCGGACGGCGTCGTCGTGTTCGAAATCGAGGAACAGTCGATAGGTACCGGGGCCGGGAACTGCTGTGTGGAAGGTGATTTCGGGGCCCGAGGGGGTGACGCCGTCGCCGGGTGCGCCGTTGGGGTGCACGTGGACGTAGGCGAGGTCTCCCGCGCGAAGGATGACGAGGTGGCCGAAAGCTGCCAGGTAGGGCTGTAGATCGGTGACCGGCTCGCCGTTCTTGCGCACGGTGAGCGTCAACAGATCGCCCTCGGTGCGCAACTCGCCGTCTACGGTCACCTCGTAGCCGTCGACCTCGGTGACGCGAGCTACCTCTGGAACGGGTTGTGGCGCATAGTGTCCGGCGATGGCCAGGTCCGCGCCGATCGTGATCGTCCGGCCGAGTGCCCGCGGGGCGATATCGGTGAACACCCGGTAAGCCCCCGCCTCTGGCAGTTCCAGCTGGATCGCCCAGGTGCCGTCCGCTTCCCGCTGCGGATGTACGTGCCAGAACCCGGTCAACTCCCGTCGCGCCACGATCAGGTGCAGTTCCCGATCGTGAATCGTGTCGAACTCGGTCACGGCTGATCCGTCTGGTCCGAGGATCCGAAACCGGAAGTCGATCCTGCCCGGTTCGGCGATCGCGGTATCGAGATCGAGCGTGTATCCGTCCTGGGTGATCTGCAGTCCGCCGGGTGAGCCCGCATCGTGCCCGGCGTGACCGGCTGCATGTCCTGCGTGCGCGTGCGTGACTTGCTCGGTGGCCACATGTCGGCCGTGGTCGTGGTTGTCGGCAGGGGTGCGGTGAGCGGTGTGGTTCAGGTGATCGCCGTGTGCGGGCTCGGCTGCGGTAGCGGCGTGGTCGGTGTGTCCGGCGTGGGCGTGGGTGGTCATTGTTTCGCCTCTCTCGGTTCGCTGTGCGTTGACTTCAACATATACCCCAGGGGGGTATGCAGTAAAGAGGTGGAGGCATGTGAGCTGCGGCACTGGAGTGCCGAACGCTCGGGGCTATAGATCAGCCGCGCTACAAGCTGCTCTGTGAATGGGGGCCTCGGTACGAGCCGCCCTGCTGCCGACGGTGTCCATCAGAGGGGCGAAGCGGGTCGTGGGAGGACTTGGATGGCCTCGCACTCGCCTCCGCGGTTCGGCATAGAACACGGTCGAGCTAAGACTCGTGGGGAAGTCTGCAGCCGGGATCGCGCTGGAATCAGGCGGAGAGATCGAGATCGGCGGCGACGCCGTCGTCGTAACGGGTCCAGATCACGTCGACCAGCGCGGTGTGCGCACCGATGACGTCGGCATGCACGACCTCGGGCGCGGTGGCGACCAGCCGATCGGTCAGCAGCCCCGGCGCCAAGAACCACGGCGCGACGACAATTCGTTCCGCACCGCGAGCGCGCAGTCGATCCACGGCCGGAGCGAGGCCGGGTTCGACTGTCGCGAAGCATATTTCGGTCGGGCAGCCGGTGACGGCCGCCAGTCGGCGCGCCACGGCGGCGGTCCGCCGATTGGCCGCGGCATCGCGCGATCCGACAGCGGCGACGGCGATCCCCAGCGAAGGTCCACCTATCGGTCCGGTCATGGGAGTTACCACGCTCAGCGGCGCGAGCCACGATGGTCCCACCGAGGTGTGAAGTGCGGTCGCCGTCGAGCCTTGGTCCGCTGAGAGCTGCACCGTCGGTTGCGAATCCGTCGTCATCGGGGCAGTAAGTGACGGGAGCCTGCATGCCGTCGCGACCCGATCGGCGAGTGCCGAGATGAGCAGAGGATCGGGGCCGAGGACAGGTGCCTGGGTGAGTTGTAGCCGAGAGTGCCGACGGGTGGCATCGGCCAGTAGCGCCGGGAGGTCGACACGCGCGTGAAAAGCGTTGCCCAGTAAGAGAGGAACGACGATCACGTCGGTGTGCCCCCGCGCGGCGAGATCGTCGACGACCTCGTCCACCGAAGGGGCGCTGAGATCGAGGAAAGCCAACCGAACCGGGATTTCGGGCCGGGCGGCGGCGACTTCGGCGACCACGGCCGCCATGGTCGCCGCCGAACGCGGATCACGGCTGCCGTGGGCGACCGCGATCAACGCGGGCCCGCCTGCGCCGCGTGGCGCCGAAACGGCGCCACGCGGCGGGGCGGACAGACGATACATCAGACCGCGGTACCGACCTCGACCGTAGCCAGCACGTCGCCGACCAGGCCGGCGGCGAGGGTGTTGCCACCGGCGGGGTCGATCAAGAGGAACGAACCGGTGTGCCGGTTGGTGCGGTAGTCGTCGGCCGGGATCGGCTCGGCCAGCCGCAGCGAGACACGACCGATGTCGTTGAGCTCCAGCGATTCCGGGCTCGGTTGCGCGGTGAGCGTCTGCTCGTCGAACCGCTCCACGAGCGCGCCGACGATGGCCTGCGTGGTCTTGGCGCCGTGCTTGAGCAGCAGCCGGGCGCCGGGACGCAGACCCTTGTCGCCGAGCCAGCACACGGTCGCGTCGAAGGCGTCGATGGGCTCCGGCGCGTCGTGCGCCGAGGCGATGATGTCGCCACGCGAGATGTCGACCTCGTCGGCCAGGATCAGCGTCACGCTGCGCCCGACCTGCGCCACGGCCAGCTCGCCGTCGGGGGTGTCGATGCGCTCGACGGTGGTCTTCTTGCCCGAGGGCAGCACCACGATCTCGTCACCGGGCGAAACCGAACCCGCCGCGATCTGACCCGCGTAGCCCCGGTAATCGGGGTACTCGGCGGTGCGCGGGCGAATCACGTACTGCACGGGGAAACGCAGACCCAGCGCGTGCGTTCCGGTCGAATCCGCGTCCACCGGAACCGATTCCAGGTGCTCGATCAGCGAGGGGCCGTCGTAGTACGGGGTGTTCTCGGAGCGGCTGGCGATATTGTCGCCGTGCAGCGCCGAAACCGGGATCTCGATGACGTCTTCGGTGGCCCAGCCCAGCTTCGAGGTGAGATCGTTGAACTCGGCGGAGATCTCGGCGAACACCTCGGCCGGATTGTCGACGAGATCGATCTTGTTCACCGCGAGCACCAGACGCGGCACACCGAGCAGCGCCAGCACGGCCGCGTGGCGACGGGTCTGCTCGATGACGCCCTTGCGGGCGTCGGTCAGCAGAATCACCAGCTGCGCGGTGGACGCGCCCGAGACCGTGTTGCGCGTGTACTGCACGTGGCCCGGGGTATCAGCGAGCACGAAAGACCGCTTGGGCGTAGCGAAGTAGCGGTACGCCACGTCGATGGTGATGCCCTGCTCGCGCTCGGCGCGCAGACCGTCGACGAGCAGCGACAGGTCAGGCGTGGACAGCCCACGGTCGACCGAGGCGCGCGTGACGGCGTCGATCTGATCGGCCAGCACGGACTTCGTGTCGTAGAGAAGGCGTCCGACCAGGGTGGACTTACCATCGTCGACAGAACCGGCGGTGGCCAGCCTCAATAGGTCGGACATCAGAAATAACCCTCTCGCTTGCGGTCTTCCATGGCGGCCTCGGACACGCGGTCGTCGCTCGCCCCGAGTCGGGCACTGTGCACCGCGTTCGGTCTGGTGAGTAGCGCAGAACGCATCAGAAATAGCCTTCGCGCTTGCGGTCTTCCATGGCGGCTTCCGACACACGGTCGTCGCCGCGGGTCGCACCGCGTTCGGTCAGTCGGGACGCCGCGACCTCGGCCAGAATGGCCTGGTTGTCGGCGGCGTCGGAGATGATGGCGCCGGTGGTGGAACCGTCGCCGACGGTGCGGTAGCGCACCGAACGGGTTTCCAGGACCTCGTTCTCGTTCGGGCCGCCCCACACGCCGGGGGTCATCCACATGCCGTCACGCGAGTACACCGGACGCTCGTGTGCGTAGTAGATCGACGCCAGGTCGATGTCCTCGCGGGCGATGTAGCGCCAGATATCGAGCTCGGTCCAGTTGCTCAGTGGGAACACGCGCACATGCTCACCCGCGGCGTGCTTGCCGTTGTACAGGTTCCACAGCTCGGGCCGCTGACGCTTCGGGTCCCACTGGCCGAAGGCGTTGCGCAGCGAGAAGATCCGCTCCTTTGCGCGTGAACGCTCCTCGTCGCGGCGCCCGCCGCCGAAGACGGCGTCGAAGCGGTGTTCGGTGATGGCGTCGAGCAGCGGCACGGTCTGCAACGGGTTGCGGATGCCGTCGGGGCGTTCGGTCAGGCGGCCGTCAGCGAGGTATTCCTCGACCGAGGCGACGTGCAGGCGAAGGCCGTAGCGCTCGACCACCTTGTCGCGGAACTCGAGCACCTCGTCGAGGTTGTGCCCGGTGTCCACGTGCAGCAGCGTGAACGGCAGCGGCGCGGGCCAGAAGGCCTTGAGTGCCAGGTGCAGCAGGACGGTGGAGTCCTTGCCGCCGGAGAACAGGATCACGGGGCGCTCGAATTCGCCCGCGACCTCACGGAAGATGTGGATCGCCTCGGATTCCAGCGCCGCGAGGGTGTCGAACTCGGTCAGGCCGAGCTCGCGTTCGGTGGTGTTGGTACTCACAGGCTCACTCCCAGTGGTGGTGATGGTCATGATTGGTGCAATCCGCATTCGGTCTTGGCGATACCGGCCCAACGGCCGCTGCGCGGATCGGATCCCGGCTCGGGCTTGCGCGTGCACGGTGCGCAGCCGATGGACGGGTAACCCTCCTCCACCAGGGGATTGACGAGAATGCCGTTGGCCTCGATGTAGGCCTGCATCTCGTCGTCGGACCACGGTGCGATCGGGTTGATCTTCACCAGGCCGAAAGCTTCGTCGAACGAGATCAGCGGCGCGTTGGCGCGGGTGGGCGCCTCGACGCGGCGGATGCCGGTGATCCACGCGTTGTAGCCGCTCAGCGACCTCTTCAGCGGGACGACCTTGCGCAGCCGGCAGCACTCGGCGGCATCACGGGAGAACAGATCCTTGCCGAGCAGTTCGTCCTGCTCGGCGACGCTCGCCTCGGGGCGCACGTTGATCACGTTCACCCCGTACACGGCCTCGACCGCGTCGCGGGTGCCCATGGTCTCGGCGAAGTGGTAGCCCGTGTCGAGGAACAGCACGTCCACACCGGGTCGGGTCTGCGCGGCCAAATGGACCAGCACGCCGTCCTGCATATTCGAGGCGACGATGTAGCCGTTGCCGAAGTTGCGGTCGGTCCACGCGATCAGGTCGGCGGGCGAGGCATCGGGGCCCAGCTCGGCCGCGCCCTGCTCGGCGAGCGTGCGCAGTTCTTCTTCGGACATTTTTGCCGCGAGATTCGTTGTCACAGTGGGGATCTCCTCATCG
This sequence comes from Nocardia salmonicida NBRC 13393, assembly GCF_001613085.1. Taxonomy (GTDB): domain Bacteria; phylum Actinomycetota; class Actinomycetes; order Mycobacteriales; family Mycobacteriaceae; genus Nocardia; species Nocardia salmonicida. The sequence continues at coordinate 104,507 of NZ_BDBR01000029.1, read as the reverse complement.
ACTATCGGAGGTCGGCCTCGTCGGCGCGCACAGCCCACACCGCGAAGCGTTCCCCGGATTCCCGGTTCTTGACGAAGTTGCGGACGACGCGATCGATGTAGTCACCGAGCTCGACGCTGGTTACCTTGTGCTGACGCAACTTCCGGCCGAACGCGCTGTCCAGGCCGAGGCTGCCACCGAGATGAACCTGGAAACCCTCCACCTGATTCCCGGTGCCGTCGTCGACGAGCTGGCCCTTGAAGCCGATATCGGCGATCTGGGACCGGCCGCACGAGTTCGGGCAGCCGTTGATGTTGATGGTGATCGGCACATCGAGTTCGGCGTTGATATCGGCGAGGCGCTGCTCGAGCTCCGGTGCGAGCACCTGCGAACGCTTGCGGGTCTCGACGAAGGAGAGCTTGCAGAACTCGATGCCGCTGCACGCCAGCAGGTTCCGACGCCAGACCGAGGGGCGGGCCTGCAGACCGAGCGGTTCGAGCTCGTCGATCAGCGCGTCGACCTGGTCGTCGGGAATGTCGAGGACGATCAGCTTCTGATACGGGGTGAAGCGGATGCGGTCCGAGCCGTACTTCTCCGCGGCGTCGGCGACCTTGCTCAGGATGGTGCCCGAGACGCGACCGGCGATGGGGGAGAACCCCACGGAGTTCAGGCCGTTGCGCAGCTTCTGCACACCGACGTGGTCGATCGGTTTGGCAGGCTGCTCGGGGGCGGGGCCGTCGATGAGCTTGCGCTTCAGGTACTCGTCCTCGAGGACCTGACGGAACTTCTCGATGCCCCAGTCCTTGATCAGGAACTTCAGCCGGGCCTTGGTACGCAGGCGGCGGTAGCCGTAATCGCGGTAGAGCGCGACGACCGCTTCCCACACATCGGGCACCTCGTCGAGCGGCACGAACGCACCGACGCGCTGGGCCAGCATCGGGTTGGTCGACAAACCGCCACCGACCCACAGATCCAGACCGGGGCCGTGCTCGGGATGGTTCACCCCGACGAAGGCGATGTCGTTGATCTCGTGCACCACGTCCTGCTGGCCCGAGATCGCGGTCTTGAACTTGCGGGGAAGGTTGGAGTACTCCTTCTTCCCGATGTAGCGCTTGACGATCTCGTCGATCGCCGGGGTCGGATCGATGATCTCGTCGAGCGACTCGCCGGCCAGCGGCGAACCGAGGATCACGCGCGGGCAGTCGCCGCACGCCTCGGTGGTGTGCAGACCGACCGACTCGAGCCGACGCCAGATCTCCGGGACGTTCTCGACCTCGATCCAGTGGTACTGGACGTTCTCGCGGTCGGACAGGTCGGCGGTGTCGCGGCCGAACTCGGTGGAGATCTGCCCGACCGTGCGCAGCTGGGCGGCGGAGAGCGCACCGCCGTCGCACCGCACCCGCATCATGAAGTACTTGGCTTCGAGCAGGTCGATGTTGTCGTCGTCGGTGAAGGTGCCGTCATAGCCCTCTTCACGCTGGGTGTAGAGACCCCACCAGCGGAAACGGCCACGCAGGTCGGCCTTGTCGATCGAGTCGAAGCCGCCCTTGGCGTAGATGTTCTCGATGCGCGCGCGCACGTTGAGCGGGTTGTCGTCCTTCTTGGACTGTTCGTTCGGGTTCAGGGGCTCGCGGTAGCCGAGGGCCCACTGGCCTTCGGAACGGCGGCGGACCGGCTTTCCGGTGCGGGCGCGCGGTGCGACCGGGGCATCGGTGCTCGGGCGGGCCGGGCGCTGGGCAGCTGAACGCTCAGTGCGGGCCTGCGCCGTCGACTGTTCGGTCGAACCGGCGTCGGTGCTCGACGTCATGGTGGGGTCGCTCCTGCGGGGTGGTTGGACATCCGTGCTGAAGGCGCGAGGGGCTGGCTCGCGTCAGGCGGTCAGCGGGCCGATGAAAGTCGAAGGCACCGGGGGATACCCGGGCGTGGACGCCGCTGCGCTACCGGTGGAAACCGGGCCGACAACAGGCGCTACAGACACGCTGGAAGTCGACGTGGCGACGGGCCACGAGTCGTACTCCAGTTGCGTGCATGTGCCTATTGTGCCACGTCAGCCGGGTCGTTCCGACCGCAAGGAGATATTTCCCGCACTTTTGGGGGAAATTCCCTGGACGGCCGTCCTGTTCTGTGACGGGGGTCATAGCCCATCGCCCGGAACCGGCCTGTGATACGCCCGAGGGGGCGCGCGTGCGGTGTCGCACAGCTCGGTTGACCTGGAGCGCGCTCGAGGTTGCACAGTAGTCGCATGAGCAACGACGCCACTGCCACCGGTCAGACCCCCGCCGATCTCGACGCCGAACTCGCGGCCATCCGCGCCGTCGTCGACACCATCGCGCACGCCCAGGCCAACGAATTGGCCGAGGAGTTCGTCGCCGTCTTCCGCGAAGACGCGATCTGGACCACCGGCCACGGCAAGCGCCTGTTCGGCCGCCCGGCCATCGCCGAGTTCACCGCTCAGGTGCTGCCCGGCGCGACGACGCACGGCTCCGCGACCTACGACGTCGAGCACGTGCTCTTCCTGCGGCCCGATGTCGCCGCCGTCAAGATCCGGCAGAGCTACTTCACCCTCGACGGCGAGCTGTCCGGTCAGGGCACGCCGATGTATGTGATGACGAAGGAGGACGGCGCCTGGGTGCTCACCGCCAACCAGAACACCCCTGTCGTGACGGACTGACGCGAGAGGGGTCGCGCGGGACGCAGGACCAGGGCCCGGCAGACTGGAGGGGTGACTACCAGCGCTGCTTCCGGGGCTCCCGGCGTGACACCGGCCGATGCCGATCGACCGGTGCTGCGCGATTTCGGGGGCGGCGCGTTCGGGGTGTATGTGCACGTGCCGTTCTGTGCCACGCGCTGCGGGTACTGCGACTTCAACACCTATACGGCGGGGGAGCTGGGTACTTCGGCCTCGCCCCAGTCGTGGCTGGAGGCGTTGCGCGGCGAGCTCGCGACCGCCGCGGCCGAGTTCGGTGCCCTGCCGAGCGCGACCCCCGAAGTATCGACGATCTTCGTCGGTGGCGGGACGCCGTCGCTGCTCGGTGGCGACGGTCTGGTCTCGGTGCTGGATGCGGTGCGGGCGAACTTCACCCTGGCCGCCGGCGCCGAGGTGACCACCGAATCCAACCCGGAATCCACCTCGCCCGAGTTCTTCGAGCGGCTCCGCGCGGCCGGATACACCCGGATCTCGCTCGGTATGCAGTCCGCCGCACAGCATGTGCTGAAGGTGCTCGACCGCACGCATACCCCGGGGCGCGCGGTCGCCGCGGCGAAGGAAGCGCGCGCGGCCGGGTTCGATCACGTGAACCTCGACCTGATCTACGGCACTCCCGGCGAGACCGACGCCGATCTGGACCTGAGTCTGGACGCGGTGCTGGCGGCCGGTGTCGATCATGTCTCCGCCTACTCCCTGATCGTCGAAGACGGAACCGCGTTGGCACGCAAGGTCCGCCGTGGTGAACTGCCCGCACCCGACGACGATGTCCTCGCCGCCCGCTACGAACGCATCGATGCCCGCCTCGCCGCCGCCGGTCTGACGTGGTACGAGGTATCCAATTGGGCCGCAAGCGATTCCGCCCGCTGCCTGCACAACCTCGGCTACTGGGACGGTGGTGACTGGCTCGGCGCGGGCCCGGGCGCGCACAGCCACGTCGGCGGCGTTCGCTGGTGGAATGTCAAACACCCCGCCCGCTACGCCGACCGGGTAGCGCTGGGCGGCCTCCCCGCCGCGGGCTGGGAAGCCCTCACCGACGAGGAGCGCTACACCGAGCACCTCATGCTCACGGTCCGCCTGCGCACCGGCCTGCCCCTCGCCGACCTGGCCCCGTCCGCCGCCCCCGCCCTCGACCGGATCCTCGCCGACGGCCTCGTTCGCATCACCGGCGACAACCTGGTGCTCACCGACCGAGGTCGTCTCCTAGCCGACGGCATCGTTCGCGACCTTCTCGACTGATCATTTCGTCCGCTGACGAATCGCGCGGCGGTGATGTCATCGTGATCTGAATTTCGAGATTTTTCAGCCCTGGGATCGATACCAGAAAATGCCCGGTCATAGTGGGGGAACAAACCAATGCACACCTGATGAGGAGCTCGGAACAGTGGGTGCTCTAAGGGTATGTTCGGTGGGTTCGGGGTGGAAGATAACGATTAGGGGCGTAGGCTTCAACTCGATCCTAGGGAGTTATATGTCCACCGAACGGCACATCACCCTCGTCCACGAGCAGAGCGAATTCGCTGAAGCGCGCTCCGCTGAGAAGGCGGAGAACGCGCGTCAGTGCGCGGTCGCCGCTAGGACGGTCGCGTCGCACTCCAATGACGCCGACGACTGCGGCTCGCTGCTGGCGATGCTCGGCCTGGATGCCCTCGCGGGCAAAGAGGTCGGCGCTCCCGACTCGGCCGCTCGCTGCGGCGCAGCTGCCCGAGTCTGATTCGGCATCGGCCGCCCGACCGGGCGGCCATTGCTGAAGAGTCCCGTCGACTCGCTGACATCGCCGTCAGCCCCGAGTCGCCGGTGAGCGCTGCTCGCCGGGCACGAAGTCATCGCCACCCCCGATCACGCCACCTGCTACTGCCGGTCGTGGCTCGCCGAGCAGTTCCGCGGTGTTCGCCAGTGTGATCAAGTACTCCGGCAGGCCACGTGTGGCATCCACGCCTGGTGCTGCCGGTAGTGCTCCGCCGCAATGGAAGTAGCGATCGCCCGACCTGGTTGGGGTATGCCCTGACGGCGGGTTGGCGCCGATGACCGGGCCGGTGGAACCGGGGATGCTGTTCCCGATCCCTGGACCGGAAACGTCACGCTGACCGGGCGGTCGATACTGCGCGGAGCTACCCGGCATTCGGGCACGGGCCCCGCTCGGGTTGACGTTCGGCCACGCACGCCGAGCTACTGAGTCAGCCGATGGACCGCGCCCTGTCGAAACGACCGCGGGGTCGATGGCTGCTGCCGAAGTCCCGGTAGGCGCGGTGAGTAATCCGGAGCCGCCAGGTGTTGTCAACCTAGGCGTACCGTCCGGCTGAGTCATGCCGGTGGCAGCAGTAGATGTCGAGGTCACCGTCGTAGCGGTGCCGGAACTCACCGCCCCGTCATCGGATTTCGCCGACAGGTTGTCGAACCCGTCCGAACCATCGTTCGGAACGTCCGTTCCGCGACCATCGCGTCCTATGGTTTCCGAATCCCCGATCACCTCGTGCAGCGCAGAGCCCCTCCCGGTCGCTGTGGTCTCGTTCTCTGCGCCGCCGGTCGAAATCTCGTCCGGCGGCTGGATACGTCTCTCGCCCCGCGACTGCCCCGCGGTGCCGATCAGCAACTGTCGATCGCCTGTCGCGTCGGAGTCGAAGGACCGAAGCGGCATGGGCAGCAAGGGAATGCGAGTGACCAACTCGGCGAACGGCAACACATACCGCTGCCGCATCGCGGCTCGCGCATCCTCCTCCGCGGCCGAAGCCGCGCCGTGCGCCGATGCTGAGCCCGTGGCGTGAACCGCCGTGCTCACCGACCACGCCGCAGCGTCGGATTCCTCGACATCCGGCGACCCGACCGCGTATCTGGTCGCCGCGATCGCCTCGGCCGCCGCCCGAACCACACCCGGCAACTCCTCCAAAGCGAGCGTCAGATCGTGCGCTCGCGCGACATAGCCTGCGACCGCGGAACCTGCCGCGGCGGCGCCCACGCCCGACCAAGCCAGTGCGAGCGATCCCTCCACCGCGTGCCGGAAGGCGTGTAAGCCGTCGTCCCACCACCGCGCGATCTGCTCGAACCTGTCCGCTTGCGTCAACGCGTCGGTCACCTCGAGCGCCGCGAATGCCGCGACGATCTCCCGGTGTCGCCAAGAATGTGTGTTCTCTCCTCCGCCGGGAACACCCGATTCCATGGCGTCGCTCGAATAGTCCGAATATGTGTTCCCGCCGCCCCGAATACCGCTCGGCGCGTGGCCGGTCACACTGGCTCCGTGGAAATCTGCTGTCCTGCAAAGGTTTCCGCCGACCGAAGCCGATAAGCCCACTCTTCGTCGGCAACCACCATCAGATCGCGCGCTTCCCGGAACGACCGGCGAATATCGCCGATGACCCGCGAATGCGCATCCGAGACGGCAACGATACTGTTCTCCTTCGCCGCTGCCACGGAACGCAATCGCGCCACCAGAGCGGAACCGGATATCAACCGCGCATGCCCCTCGCCCAATCCCCACTGCGTCTGATCGCCGACTTCCACGGCAAGTGCCCGAATCCGCGCGATCACCCGCAGAAATTCCGCACACGCATCGTCGATCCGGGCGAACTCCGCCGGCCGCACCGCGACCGCGCTCGACCCGATATGCCACGCCTCGCCGACCCCACCCTGATGCACCACAGTTCCCTCCCCGCGCCACGTGCCGATAGTTGAAAATCGCTGGTATATCCCCTGATTCAGTCCCGAAACTACGCCCGCCCCCCGAGCCCCGACAACCCCCGGAACCGCATCTGTGGACAACTAGAGCCTGTGGATAACTCGCCGCCGCGCTCGACCGAGTCGGCGGGCCGGACGCCGCCCCCGCGGCCGGATATCCCCGTGTGACAGTTCGATGCCGGACAGCCGTGCGGTCCGGGGATCGAGAACAAGACAATTAGACTGGAGAACAAGACGCTACGGGCGTCGACGTGCGACCCTGTGCGAACGCAGCACGGCAGGCGTGACGTACCAGGCACGAGCGAGGAAGGTGGGGTCGATGGCGTCGAGCACCGAGGATCGACGTTTCGAGGTCCTGCGAGCGATCGTCGCGGATTACGTCGCCACCAAGGAACCGATCGGCTCCAAGTCCCTCGTGGAACGGCACAACCTGGGTGTTTCCAGCGCCACCATCCGCAACGACATGGCGGTGCTCGAGGCCGAGGGCTACATCACCCAGCCGCATACGAGCTCGGGGCGTATCCCCACCGACAAGGGCTACCGCGAATTCGTCGACCGGATCGCCGAGGTGAAACCGCTCTCCGGCGCCGAACGCCGGGCGATCATGGAGTTCCTCGAATCCGGTGTCGATCTCGACGACGTCCTGCGTCGCGGCGTGCGCCTGCTGGCCCAGCTCACCCGCCAGGTCGCCGTCGTGCAGTACCCCACCGTCTCGGCCGCGATCGTGCGCCACATCGAGGTCGTCGCACTCAATCCGGCCCGTCTGCTGCTGGTGGTGATCACCGATACCGGCCGCGTCGACCAACGCATCGTCGACCTGGGCGCGGTGATCTCCGACGAGGACCTCGTCGCCGTGCGCGGTCTGCTCGGCGGCGCCATGGACGGAAAACTGCTCTCGGTGGCCAGCGCCGCGGTGGCCGGGGTGCCGGAACGCGCACCGGCCAAGATTCGCGACGTGCTGATCCGGGTCTCCACCGTCCTGGTGGAGACGCTGGTCGAGCATCCCGAAGAACGGCTGGTCCTCGGCGGCACCGCCAACCTCACCCGCAATGTCGCCGATTTCGGCTTCCCCGGCTCCCTGCGCACCGTGCTGGAAGCCCTGGAAGAACAGGTCATCGTGCTCAAACTGCTCGCCGCCGCGCAGCAGCCGGGTCAGGTGATGGTGCAGATCGGCGAGGAGACCCAGGTCGAGCAGATGCGCGGCACCTCGGTGGTCTCCACCGGCTACGGCGCCGCCGGTGCCGTACTGGGCGGTATGGGCGTGCTCGGCCCCACCCGCATGGACTACCCGGGCACCATGGCATCGGTGGCGACCGTCGCCCGCTACATCGGCGAGGTGCTCGCCGAAAGGTGAAGCCAGCGCGGGAACGACAACAACCGGACTGTTAAGGTCGATACTTCGGCCGGTAAAGTTGAGTGGATTCGACTAAAGGATGCGCCCGGCGCTCGGCCGGCCCACACCGACCAAGGACTAGAGAACTCACGTGGCACGGGATTACTACGGACTGCTCGGCGTCGGCAAGAATGCCACCGACCAGGAGCTCAAGCGCGCTTACCGCAAACTGGCCCGCGAACTGCACCCCGACGTGAACCCGGACGAGGGCGCGCAGGCCCGCTTCAAGGAAGTCTCCACCGCCTACGAGGTGCTGACCGACCCCGAGAAGCGCCGGATCGTCGACCTCGGCGGTGACCCGCTCGAAAACGGCGGCGGCGGAGCAGGATTCAACGGTGCCGGCTTCGGCGGTCTCGGCGACGTCTTCGAAGCCTTCTTCGGCGGGATGAGCGGCCAGGGCGGTGGCCAGCGCAAGCCGCGTGGCCGCGTGCAGCCCGGCGCCGACTCGCTGATCCGCACCAGGCTGAGCCTGGCCGAATGCGCGGTCGGCGTCACCAAGCATCTGACCGTCGACACCGCGATCCTGTGCGATGTCTGCGTGGGCTCCGGCACCAACGGCAACTCCAAGCCGATCCGCTGTGAGACCTGCGACGGCGCGGGCGAGGTGCAGTCGGTGCAGCGCTCGTTCCTCGGCCAGGTGCTCACCTCGCGTCCCTGCCCCACCTGCCGTGGCGCGGGCGAGACCATCCCCGACCCCTGCAACAAGTGCGGTGGCGACGGCCGAGTGCGCGCTCGTCGCGAGATCGCCGCGCCCATCCCGGCCGGTGTCGCCAGCGGTATGCGGGTTCGCCTGGCCGCTCAGGGCGAGGTCGGCCCCGGTGGCGGCCACGCCGGTGACCTCTACGTCGAGGTCGTCGAGCAGCCCCACGACACCTTCGTCCGCGACGGCGACGACCTGCACTGCACCGTCCGGGTGCCGATGGTCGACGCGATCCTCGGCACCACCGTGGTCGTCGACACCATCCTCGACGGCCCCACCGAGCTCACCATCGCGGCGGGCACCCAGCCCGGCGAGGTCATCCAGCTGCGTGCCCACGGCATGCCGCGCCTGCGTTCGGGCGCGCGTGGCGACCTGCTCGCCCACCTCGACATCGTGGTGCCGAACAAGCTCGACGGCAGGCAGACCGATCTGCTGCGCAAGTTCAAGGGCATGCGGGACAAGGATCGCGCCGAGGTGATGTCGACCCAGTCCGAGCACAACAGCGGCCTGTTCGCCCGGCTGCGCGCGTCGTTCAGCGGACGCTGAGGCCGTGGCCGCGACGGTCTTCTACCTCGACGAGGTGCCCGAACCGGGGGCCGTCGCGGTGCTGGACGGTCCGGAGGGTCGCCACGCGGCGACCGTGCGCCGGATCAAGGTCGGCGAGCTGATCACCCTGTCCGACGGGCACGGTGTGCTCGCCGACTCCGAAGTCGTCGCGGCCCAGAAGGATCGCCTGGAGCTGGCGGTCCGTGACCGCCGCCTGGCCACCCCGCCCACCCCGCAGGTGACCGTGGTGCAGGCCTTGCCCAAGTCCGATCGCTCCGAGCTGGCCGTCGAGTTGATGACCGAGGCGGGCGCGGACCTGATCGTCCCCTGGCAGGCCGCGCGCTGCGTCGCGAACTGGGAGGCCAAGGCCGCCAAGGGAATCGACAAGTGGCGCGCGGCCGCCAAGTCCGCGGCCCGGCAGTCCCGTCGCGCCTACATTCCCGAGATCGCAGGCCTGCACCGCACCCGCGATCTGGTCGAGCTGGTGCGAAAAGCCAAGGCGGACGGTGCGATCGTCGCGGCCCTGCACGAATCCGGCGCGGGAAAATTCACCGAACTGCCACTGGCAGAGGCGAGTGAAGTGGTGCTGATCGTCGGCCCGGAGGGCGGTCTCGACGACACCGAGCTGTCGGCATTGGCCGAGTCGGGCGCGGAGATCGTGCTGCTCGGCCCCACCGTGTTGCGTACCTCGACCGCGGCCGCGGTCGCGCTGGGTGCTCTCGGTGCGTTGACACCGCGCTGGTAACACCGCGGATCGCGCAAGGAGTGGGCGGTACCGGAACGGGGTACCCGCCCGGTGAAGCGATGAACGGCTCGTCCGTCGGCATTTTATCCGCTGTGCGGTGTCGGTGCTCGGCGGTAAACTGGACTCATCGAACACCAGGTCGAGACCGGAAGCAGGCTATAGCCACTTTTGAAGAACACAGGCGAGATCGGCGATCCCACCACTCCCGTAACCGGCGGCAACGGCACAGTGCCCGCGCCGCGCACAGTGCGTTCCAGCATCGAGCTCGCCCCGGAGTCGGTGTTCGGTTTCCTCGGCTCGGCCGACCAGAACCTGCGTCAGCTGGAGAAACTGCTCCCGGCCGATATCCATGTCCGCGGCAACACCGTCACCATCACCGGTAAAGCCGGCGACGTGGCGCTGGCCGAGCGGGTTATCGAGCAGCTCGTGGCGCTGACCGGCCGCAACCGGGTGATCACCCCTGAGGCAGTTCGCCACACCATCTCGATGCTCACCGACGAGGGCGTGTCCGAATCGCCCGCCGAGGTGCTGAGTCTGGACATCCTGTCGCGGCGCGGCAAGATCATCCGCCCCAAGACGCTCAACCAGAAGCGCTATGTCGACGCGATCGATGACAACACCATCGTGTTCGGCATCGGCCCCGCGGGCACCGGCAAGACCTACCTGGCCATGGCCAAGGCGGTGCAGGCCCTGCAGTCCAAGCAGGTCACGCGCATCATCCTGACCAGGCCCGCGGTCGAGGCGGGCGAGCGGCTCGGCTTCCTGCCCGGCACGCTCAATGACAAGATCGACCCGTATCTGCGTCCGCTCTACGACGCGCTGCACGACATGATGGACCCCGAAGCGATTCCCAAGCTGATGGCGTCCGGTGTCATCGAAGTCGCGCCGCTGGCGTACATGCGTGGTCGCAGCCTCAATGATTCGTTCATCATTCTCGACGAGGCACAGAACACCACGGCCGAGCAGATGAAGATGTTCCTCACCCGCCTCGGCTTCGGTTCGCGGATGGTGGTCACCGGTGACATCTCGCAGGTCGACCTGCCCAACGGGCAGCGCTCGGGTCTGCGGGCGGCGGCGGAGATCCTCACCGATATCGACGACATCCACTTCTCGGAGCTCACCAGCGCCGACGTGGTGCGCCACCGGCTGGTCTCCGACATCGTCGACGCCTACGACCGCTTCGAATCCGAGACGCGCGCGGTCCCCGGCCCGCACTACCCGGGCAATCGGGCCCAGCGCCGGGCAGCGGGCCGCACCGACCGTCGCTAACCGGCGGAACCGGGGCGGGACACGATCGAGCTGGCCCGATGCCGCTCCCGGCGGCGTCGGGTCGGCACCGTACCCTGAACGGGTGAGCATCGAGATCGCCAACGAATCGGGTATGGACGTTCCCGAAGAAGACCTGGTCAGCGTCGCGCGTTTCGTGATCGCTCGGATGGACGTCCATCCGGCCGCCGAGCTGTCGATGGTGCTCGTCGATCTCGACACCATGGCCGACCTGCACGTGCGCTGGATGGACCTGCCCGGTCCCACCGACGTGATGTCGTTCCCGATGGACGAGCTCGAGCCCGGCGGTCGTCCCGACAGCCCCGAGCCCGGCCCGTCCATGCTCGGCGACATCGTGCTGTGCCCGGAGTTCGCGATGGGTCAGGCCCAGAAGGCCGACCATTCGCTCGACCACGAGCTGGCCCTGCTCACCGTGCACGGCGTGCTCCACCTGCTCGGCTACGACCATGCCGAGCCGGAGGAGGAGAAGGAGATGTTCGCGCTGCAGGCCCAACTGCTCGAGGAGTGGTACGTGAGCCTGCGTGAGGAACAGCGCCGTGCGGAGCTGGCCGAGCGTGACGACCGACTACTCGGCAAGGCAGGTTTCACCGCACCCGGCGAAGGCCCCGCGTGACAGTACTGACCCTGATTTCGCTGGCGATCGTATTGATCGGCATCGGCGGGGTGTTCGCGGGCGTCGACTCGGCGCTGAACACGGTGTCGCGGGCCAGGCTCGACGACATGGTCCGCGAGGAGCGCTCCGGTGCCGCCCGGCTGCGCACGATTGTCGACGACCGTCCGCGCTATGTGAATCTCGTTGTCCTGCTGCGTATTCTGTGCGAGATCACCGCCACCGTGCTGCTGGCCGCGGCGACCTTGGAACTGTGGAACGAGAGCACGGCACTGCTGGTCACCGCCACGTTGATGGTGGTGGTTTCCTACGTCGTGATCGGCGTCGGCCCGCGTACGCTCGGCCGCCAGCACGCCTACTCGATCGCCTTGGCCGCCGCCGTGCCGTTGCAGATCATCGGCGCGGTGCTCAGCCCGGTCAGTCGGCTGCTGATTCTGCTCGGCAACGCGATCACCCCGGGTAAGGGATTTCGCAACGGCCCCTTCGCTTCCGAGATCGAGCTGCGCGAGGTGGTCGACATGGCCCGCGAGCGCGGCGTGGTGGCCGACGACGAACGCCGGATGATCCAGTCGGTCTTCGAACTCGGCGACACTCCAGCTCGCGCGGTGATGGTGCCGCGCACCGAGATGGTGTGGATCGAGGACGACAAGACCGCCGCCCAGGCGATGTCGCTGGCCGTGCGCTCCGGCCACTCCCGGATCCCGGTGATCGGTGAGAACGTCGACGACGTGCGCGGCGTGGTCTATCTGAAAGACCTGGTGCCCTATGCCGATCGCGCCCGCAAGGTATCGGTGCGCGACGTCATGCGGCCCGCGATCTTCGTCCCCGATTCCAAGCCGCTCGACGCACTCCTCGACGAGATGCAGCGGCGGCGCAATCACATGGCGCTGCTGGTCGACGAGTACGGCGGCATCGCGGGGCTGGTAACCATCGAGGACGTGCTGGAAGAGATCGTCGGCGAGATCAACGACGAATACGACACCGACGAGACTCCGCCCGTGGAGGACCTCGGTGACGGCCGCTACCGCATCTCGTCGCGGCTGTCGGTGGAGGACCTGGGGGAGCTGTACGGCCTCGACATCGAGGACGACGACGTCGACACCGTCGGCGGGCTGCTCGCGCACGAGCTGGGCCGCGTCCCGCTGCCCGGCTCCAAGGTGACCGTCTACGGGCTGGTGCTGCGCGGCGAGGGTGGCGCCGACGCGCGCGGGCGCATGCGCGTCAACACCGTGCTGGTGCGCCGGGTGGCCGACAAAGCGGACAAAGCGGAAAAGAAGACCGACAAGCCCCGCAAGGGCGCGACCGACGAGGCAACCGCCGACACCGACCAGGTGCGCGTGCCCGACGACAACGGAGAAAACCATGAGTGAACTGGACGCCGAGGACAACAAGCTGCTGGTGCTGGCGCGTGGCGCGCTTGGCCGCACCGGCGGCGCGAGCGGCGCCGCGGTGCGCGACACCGACGGGCGCACCTACGCCGCGGGCGAGGTAGCGCTGACCGCCCTGCGCCTGACCGCGTTGCAGGCCGCTGTGGCCGCCGCGATCTCGAGTGGCGCGGAGGGGTTCGAAGCGGCGTTCGTCGTCGCTGGTGACGCCGACGACGCGGGTATCGACGCGGTCCGTGAGGTCTCGCCTTCGGCCTCGATCGTCCGCACCGACCGCGCCGGCGCCGTGCTGAGCGAGGTGCACGGTGGCTGACTCCGGCAAGGAATTCCATTCCGGCTTCGTCTGTTTCGTCGGCCGCCCGAACACCGGCAAGTCGACGCTGACCAACGCGCTGGTCGGCACCAAGATCGCGATCACCTCCTCGCGCCCGCAGACCACCCGCCACACCATCCGCGGCATCGTGCACCGTGAGGACGCCCAGCTGATCCTGGTCGACACCCCCGGTCTGCACCGCCCGCGCACCCTGCTCGGCCAGCGCCTCAACGACCTGGTCCGCGACACTTATTCCGAGGTCGACCTGATCGCGCTGTGCATCCCGGCCGACGAGAAGATCGGCCCCGGTGACCGCTGGATCGTCGAGCAGATCAAGATGATGGCGCCCAAGACCAAGATCCTCGGCGTGGTCACCAAGATCGACAAGGTGGGCCGCGACGAGATCGCCCATCAGCTGATGGCCCTGGTGAAGCTGCTCGGCCCCGAGTCCGAGGTCATTCCGGTCTCGGCGGTGAAGGGCGAACAGGTCGAGGTGCTCGTCGACCTGATCGCCTCGCAGTTGCCCGAGGGCCCGGCGTTCTACCCCGACGGTGAGATCACCGACGAGCCGGAGGAAACCCTCATGGCCGAGCTGATCCGCGAGGCCGCGCTCGAGGGCGTGCGCGACGAACTGCCGCACTCGCTGGCCGTGGTCATCGAAGACATCGAGCCCTACGCGGCGAACGAGGACATGCTCGAAGTGCATGCCCTGCTGTATGTCGAGCGGCCCAGCCAGAAGGCGATCATCATCGGCAAGAACGGCGCCCGCCTCAAAGAGGTCGGCACCAATGCCCGCAAACAGATCGAGCACATTCTCGGTACTCGCATCTACCTGAACCTGCACGTGAAGGTCGCCAAGGATTGGCAGCGTGACCCGAAACAGCTGGGGAAGCTGGGCTTTTGACCGTTTGAGTGTCGGCGGTACGGGGTATCGTTCGGCGAACACGCCGGTTCGTTCGGCGTGCTTCGCTGATCGTCCGGGGAGGCCGTGGAAGTGCCCGATGCCAATGATGTCGGCAAGCTGCTGGAGTTGCTGCGGGCGCTCGAGATTCCCGATACCCGCCCGCGCGTGCTGCGCACACTGGTACACGGACGGCATGCGCTGCCTCGCCCGATCATCGAGGTCGTCGGCGTCACCGGGCATACGGCGTTGGTCGGTGAAATCTACAGTTGGCTCAGTGAATCCGGTGGCAGACGGGCGACCCCGCGCGTCAAGATCGACCTGCACGCCCCCGACCTGCCGCGTACCCAGCTCACCCCCGACCTCAACGCGATCGATGCGGGCCCGCACGCCACTGATCAGGAGATCCCGGGCCACTGCCTGCCGATCGTCCAGCATCTGGTGGCCGGTTTCGCCGCCGACGACACCGCGATGGGTGCGATCAAGTTCCCGCGCTACCGCACCGCCGACTGGCTGACCCGCCAGCGGGTGACCTCCGACGAATCCGAGGCGCCCGACGAATTGCGCCGCAGGCTGCCCAAACTACTGCGCAGCGGTTCGCCGACGAGCCGCTCCGACACCGCCGAAGGTGTTGCGGGCGACACGATTTCACGGGTGGTCTTCGGTGTGCTCGCCCTGTGGCCGGTGCTGCGGTTGTGGCTGTGGGTGTCCGGGCGCATTCCCGGTATGTCGAAGGTGACGCGGTGGTTCCTGCACCAGCGCTACCTGGCGCCTGAATTATCGGGCAGTTTCCTGGGTTTCGCGTCCCGGCTCACCGCTTCGCACCGGGTCGACGAGAACGAGGAGCAGGTCGCCAAGCTCCTCGTGCACGCGTTTCTCGAGGACCTGCGCGATGCCTACCGACGGCGCATCTGGCGCCCGTCGAGCTGGCGGCGCACCGCGTACCCGGTGGCGTTGCTCGGCGGTCTCGCCGAAGGCAGCGACGGTGCGCGTATCCTGACCTGGATCAACGAAATCCGCAACGAGACAGGGCTTTTCGATCCGCTGGTGGTCGTGGCGTTGCGGGACGAGGGGCCGAGCCGCGAGGTCGGCGAGCTCTCGCACATCAGTGATCTGCGCCCGCTGCGCACCCTGGAAAGTCTCGCCGACACGCCGTCCCCACAACCGCCCGATCCGCTGCAGGAGTGGGTGCGCGAGATCGACAACCGGCGCACTCATCGCCAGGCCGACGCGTGGTTCCTGCCGTTGCGCGCGATCCTGCCGCCCGACACCACACCGCGTGTGAGCGACGCCCGATTCCGTGGTCTCGCACTGCCGCCCGCGCCGCCGCTCGCCGCGCGCAGCTGGTTCGTCGGTCTGTGCGTGCTGATCCCGATCGTGATCGCCGCGGCCGCGACACTGGTCTATTTTCCACCGTTACGCGGTGCGCAGTGTTCGCATTGGCCGTGGACCAACGGTGTCTCGGTGAGTCTGCGCGGCGGTGAATGCGTCGGCTACAGCGACAACCCCCGGCAGACCTTCGCCGACGACCCCGAGTTGTCGGCGATGCAGCGAGAGGTGTTCCGGCTCAACGTCGCCGCGTCCGACGCGCGCGAGCAATCCGAACCGCCCCTTGGTCTCGCTGGTGTACTTCGCCGGCCTCAGCTACGTCGACACCAATGTGCGCTATCCGCACGCCCAGGTGGAGGAACTCGCGGGTCTGGCTGTGCAGCAGCGTCGCGCGTTACTGGCCTCCGACGAATCGGAACCGTTGCTGCGCATCATCATCGCCAACGGCGGCTCCGATATGCGCCATGCCGGGTGGGTGGTCGACAATCCGCTGCGCGAGCTCGTGGCCGATGACCCCAGCGTGCTCGGCGTCGTCGGGATCGATCGCAGCAACGACGAAACCCGCAGAGCCATAACTCGTCTCGGCGAGCTGGGTGTGCCCGCGGTAGCCACCACGCTGTCCGCGGATGGTCTCGAAGAGGCGTCTCCGCTGTATTTCCAAGCGGCACCGAGCAATAGGGTGCAGGCCCGCCTCGTCGCCGACTATGTGCAGGGTGCTCGCGATCTCAACGGCGCGCCCCGCTACGACAAGGTGGCGATCTATCACCCCGAGGCCGCCGGTGACCTGTACGTGACCACCTTGGTCGAGGACGTGCAGAAAGAACTCACCGAACGCGGGGTGGCGCAGGAGAGTATGAGCTGGCGCGAACAACAGCAGCTCTACCGTTTTCCCGCGCCGTGCGAAACCGCCGGCTTCGGCCGCCGCACCCTGCTGTTCTTCGCGGGCCGCAACGACGACTTCCCGACTTTCGCCAAATCGGTGAGTCGCGGCTGCCTCAGCGGCGCGGGCCCGGCGATCCTCGGCAACGACGCGGTGACCAGGCTGATCACCGATCCGAAAGCCACCGCCGCGCTTCCCGCCAACCTCACCGTGCGCTACGTGTCCAAGGCGTCGCCGGTCATGCTCGGCGGGGCCGACTGTGTCAGCGGCATCGGCAAACTCGGTGGCCAGCCGGTGCCGTTCGAACACGAGCAGCTGTGTACCGAACTGGCCGGGTTGATCGAAGACCTCCGTGGCTACGCCGGGCTCACCGACTACCGGCCCACCTGGGCCGGCGACCGCACCGGTCTGGCTTTCGACGTGAGCGGCCTTTTCGTCCAGGCTGTGCGCAACAGCCGTGGCGTCCTCGCCGACCTCCCGCCGAACCGAACCGCCATCGCGGTCCAGCTGCGCGAGTCCGACTATCGCGGCGTCACCGGCACGCTCGGCTTCTCGACCAGCCGCGTCGCCGACGGCTCGTCGATCGCGGTCCTGGTCACCGCCGCGGTCGGCGGATCGGGCCCGCAGCGCTGCCTGATGATGTTTCCTCGGCAGACCGGCCAGGACGGTTGTCCGTCGGGCACGAAGAGCGATCTCGAAGGATGGATCGAACCGGCGCGTTAGAGCACCCGGTGAATCACCACCACCGCACGGGACGGTTGCGGTCCCAGTGCAGTTCTGATTCCAACTGGGCCGCAAGGGAAATCAGCAGCGGTTCGCTGTCTGCGCTGCCCATCAATTGCGCGCCGATCGGCAGCCCGGATTCGGTGAAGCCCGCAGGCACGTTCACGCTCGGCCAGCCGAGTACGTTCCACGGCCACGTATACGGGCACGCGGCGGTGATCAGGCTGTTGGTCGCGCCGACGCCGATGCCATCGATCTGTTCCACCTGCGGGGGAGGGGTAGCGGTGGTCGGCGCCAGCACGAGGTCGTAGTCGTCGAAGAACGAACCGATTCGCTTGTGCAGCAGCGGTTCCGCGAGTCGCGCCGCGGCGAGTGCGGGCCCGCTGAGTACTCGGCCGATGCGCGCATTGGCCGTGGTCCTCGGGTCGACAACGGCTCCGGGCATATCCCGGTGCACGCGGCTGATCCCCGCCAGCGAGCGCGGCAGGAAGGACGCGCCGATCATCAACCCGTAGTGCAGGTCCGTCACGGTGACGGTATGGCCGAGCGTGCGCAGAGTGCCCGCCAGTGCGTGCACGGCCGCCGCGATCTGCAGATCGAGCGCGGTCTTGGTCGCGGTGTACGGAATGCTCAGGGAGAGAGCAATTCTGAGCCTGCCGGGATCGCGCCCGACCGCTGCGCTCGCATCGATCGGCGCGGGCCTGTGTCGGTCGCCGTCGTGCGGTCCGGCGGCGATGTCGAGCAGCATCGCCGCGTCACGCACGGTGCGCGCGAGCGGGCCGTTGACGGTGAGCCCGTTGAACGCCTCCGCCAACGGCCAGGTGGAGATGCGCCCACGCTGCGGCTTGATCCCGACCAGGTTCGTCCACGAGGCCGGGATGCGCACCGACCCCGCACCATCGGAACCCAGTGCCGCCGGGACCAATCCGGCCGCGACCGCCGCCGCCGACCCGCCCGATGACCCACCCGGCGTGCGCGTGCGATCCCACGGGTTACGGGTGTATCCGAACGCGTCACCACTGGTGAAGGGCAACTGTCCCAGCTCGCAGGTATTGGCCTTGCCGACGATCACCGCACCCGCCGCGCGCAATCGGCGCACCGATTCGGCGTCGG
The DNA here is from genome assembly GCF_001613085.1 of Nocardia salmonicida NBRC 13393. GTDB lineage: Bacteria > Actinomycetota > Actinomycetes > Mycobacteriales > Mycobacteriaceae > Nocardia > Nocardia salmonicida. The sequence goes on along the minus strand of NZ_BDBR01000029.1, from coordinate 86,227 downwards.
CGGTCTTCGGCGCGAATTCCCCACCGCACCCGAACGCGGTGACCTCGCCGCTGATATCGGTGTCGTCCTTGACCGCGATCGGCACACCGAGCAGCGGCAGCCGCACACCCGCCGCCACGCGCGCGTCCGCCTCGGCAGCCTCCCGGAGCGCGGCTTCGCGACGCACGACCCGGAACGCGTTGAGCGTCGGCTGCGACGCCTCGATCCGCTCGAGCGCGTCGGCGACGGCCGCAACCGAGGAGACGCTGCCCTCGGCGATGGCCGCGGACAGGTCGGTGAGACCGAGGTCGGCCGAGGAATTCGGCGCGATGTGGTCGGGCGCGGACATGTGAGCTCCATCTCTGCAGGTACTTGGCTCGACGGTAACCCGAAGCTGGTCACCCGTCCACATCCCCTAGGGTGGGTATAGACATACATACGGGATGTATGTAACAGTGGAGGAGTCCAGCATTCGACCAGGGGAGGACCCATGGGAATCAGCTCAGCACTCGGCCCGGCGCACGAGATCGCCCTGTCGTGCGGCCGTATCCGCTATCACGACACCGGCACCGGATCGCCGGTCGTCTTCGTCCACGGACTGCTCGTCAACGCCGATATCTGGCGCGGGGTAGTACCCGGCCTCGTCGCCGCCGGACACCGCTGCCTCGCACCCGACTGGCCGCTCGGATCCCACACGATCCCGTTGCCCGACGCCGACCTGAGCCCCACCGCCATCGCGGACCTGATCGCCGAGTTCCTCGACGCACTCGACCTCACCGATGTCACCGTCGTCGCCAACGACACCGGCGGCGCGCTCACCCAGATCCTGATGACCCGCCGACCGGAACGGATCGGTCGCGTCGTGCTGGCCGCCGTCGACTGCTACGAAATGTTCCCGCCGCAGCCTTTCCGTAGCTTGCTGAAGGTGGCGAAGATTCCCGGCGTGATCCGCCCGCTGCTGGCGCCGATGCGCTTCGAATTCGTGCAGCGACTGCCGCTCGGATTCGGGATGGTCACCAAACGTGGACTGCCGCAAGAGATTGCGCAGTCCTATTTGGGGCCCACCCGTCGCAACGCCGCTATTCGCGACGACCTGCGCCGCTTCGCCGCCGGTGTCGACAATCGATGCACCGTGGCCGCCGCCGAACACTTCGGCACGGTCGATGTCCCGGTGCTGGTGGTCTGGTCGACCGAGGACAAACTGTTCCCGATGGCGCTGGCCGAACGGCTGGTCGCCGATCTACCGCGGGCGAGCCTGCGCACCATCGACAATTCCTACACTTTCGTCTCCGAGGACCGGCCGGAGTTGCTCACCGAACTGATCGTGGAGTTCACTCGGCTGCATGCAGCGCCGTAGTCAGGAGGATCGTTCCCGCACTACCCGAGCCGCGCTCGAGCAGGCAGGCCGCAGCCTGTTCGCCGAGCGCGGCTTCGCCGGTACGTCGGCCGAGCAGTTGGTTGCCGCCGCCGGCGTCACCCGCGGTGCCCTGCACCACCACTACGGCGACAAGCGCGGACTGTTCCTCGCCGTCCTCGAACAGGTCGAGACCGAGGCCACCGAGGAGATCGCGAGCGCCGTGGCCGCTGTCGACCGCGCCGACATCATCGGCGGCATGACCGCTGGTCTGGCGCGGTTCCTCGACATCTGCGCCCGCCCGGAAATGCTGCGCATCGTGTTGATGGACGCCCCGACCGTGCTCGGCTGGCCCGCCTTCCGCGAATTCGAAGCGCGCCACGGACTCGGCCTCATCACCGCCGAACTGCAACGCGCCACCGACGCGGGCCTGATCCCGGTCGCCCCGGTCCCGGTACTCGCGCAACTACTGCTCAGCGCCATCACCGAAGCCTCGCTCATCGTCGCCCACGCCGATGACCCCGACCGCGCCCGCATCGAAACCCAGCAATCGCTGCTGCTGCTCATCGCCGGCCTGCTCCGATCCTGATCCGTGTCCGTGACCGCGGTGTCGGGCCCGCGTGCAAGACTGGCCACGTGCGGTTGTATCGGGATGAGGCGGTAGTGGTTCGCCAGCACAAGCTGGGCGAGGCCGATCGCATCGTCACGCTCCTGACCAGGCAACACGGTCTCGTCAGGGCGGTGGCGAAGGGGGTGCGGCGCACCAAGTCGAAGTTCGGGGCGCGGCTCGAGCCGTTCTCCTACATCGACGTGCAGTTGCACCCGGGTCGCACACTCGACATCGTCACCCAGGTCATCACCGTCGAGGCGTTCGCCGCCGACATCATCGACGACTACGGCCGCTACACCACCGCGTGCGCGATCCTCGAAACCGCCGAACGTCTCGCGGGCGAAGAACGCGCACCCGCCCCGAAGCTGCACGTACTCACCGCGGGCGCCCTGCGCGCCATCGCCGCCAAGCAGCGCCCGCACGAACTGATCCTCGACGCATACCTGTTGCGCGCCATGGGCTTTGCCGGTTGGGCGCCCGCGCTCGACGAATGCGCCCGCTGCGCGACCCCCGGCCCGCACCGCGCCTTCCACGTGGCAGCGGGCGGCGCGGTCTGCGTGCACTGTCGCCCGCCGGGCGCGAGCACGCCCCTCACCGGGGTGCTCGATCTGCTCGTCGCCCTGTTGAAGGGGGAGTGGGCCTATGTCGACAGCGTCCCCGACAATGTCCGCCGCCAGGCCAGCGGTCTGGTCGCCGCCCACCTGCAGTGGCATCTGGAACGTCAGCTGCGCACGCTGCCGCTGATCGAGCGATCCCGCATCGAATCCCCGTCCACGGACCGGTCCGACGCCGCTGTCGTCGGCCGGGTCGGCTGACCGGTCGACGTGCCGCCGCGCTCCCCAATCCGGAGCCCGTGCAGCCCGCACCCGGCGATCAGGCAGGATGGATGCCGTGATCCTGCGTCGTGACTCTTCTCCCGCGAGCAAGCCGGACGGCGGCACCCGCACCGTGCGCCCGCCGTCCCAGCATCCCTCCGGCGCGCGCCCGCCCGCGATCCCGCCGGAGCTCGTGCCCAACCACGTCGCGCTGGTGATGGACGGCAACGGCCGCTGGGCCCAGGAACGTGGTCTGCCGCGCACCGCCGGACACGAACGCGGCGAGGCCGTGCTCATGGACTCCGTCGAAGGCTGCATCGAGATCGGCGTCAAGTGGCTGTCCGCCTACGCCTTCTCCACCGAGAACTGGCGGCGCAGTCCCGACGAGGTGCGCTTCCTGATGGGCTTCAACCGCGACGTGATCCGCCGCCGCCGTGACGAGATGCACGAGATGGGTGTGCGCGTGCGCTGGGCCGGTCGCCGACCTCGCCTGTGGCGCAGCGTGATCAAGGAACTCGAGGTGGCCGAAGAGCTCACGAAGGACAACGACGTGATGACGCTGACCATGTGCGTCAACTACGGTGGCCGTGCCGAAATCGCCGACGCCGCAAGGGAAATCGCGCGCCGGGTGGCCGCGGGCGAGATCGACCCGGAGAAGGTCGACGAGACCACCGTCGCGAAATATCTCGACGAACCCGATATGCCCGACGTCGACCTGTTCCTTCGCCCCTCCGGTGAGTTCCGCAGCTCGAACTTCCTGATCTGGCAGGCCGCCTACGCCGAATTCGTCTACCAGGACACGCTTTTCCCCGACTTCGACCGGCGTAACCTGTGGGACGCGTGCCTGGAATACGCCAAGCGCGATCGTCGCTTCGGTGGCGCCAAATGAGCGACAGTCAAGACGGAGCCGACATGGATGCGCTACTCACCCCGGAACTCGACCTGCAGGCGCGGGCCGGTGCCTGCTTGCAGATGCAGGACATCGAAGTCCGCGTCGACGCCGACAGGTCGCTGGGTTTCGAATACGACGGCGCACTGTGCTCGATCCGCGCCGTCACCCTCGCCCCCGGCCTCACCGTGCTGTCCCTGACCAGCGTCCTGGCCTGGGATCGTCCGCTCAAGGCGGCCCTGCACAAACGCGTCGCCGAACGCAACAACGAGATCCAGTTCGGCTCGGTCACGCTGATCGCCCGTGGCCAACTGGGCGATGTCATCCTGCGCTACACCTTCCCCGCCGAAGGCCTGGACGACGGGGCACTCACCACCATGCTGCTGCTCGCGCTGTCCGGTGCGAGCCGAGCCCGACAGGGGTTGCTCGCGCCCTAGTCCGTGACACCTGTCATGGGCGAAGGGTGACAGTCGGCTCAGGTTTCGCGGCCCGGTTCGCGCGAATCTTGAACCATGCCTTCACCACGAACGACCCGCGCGGCCATCGATCTGCGTGACCTGCGCAAATCCTTTCCCGGAACCACGGATCCGGTCCGTGCCGTCGACGGTCTCGACCTGACCGTCGCGCCGGGGGAGATCGTCGCCTTCCTCGGCCCCAACGGCGCGGGTAAGTCGACCACGATCGACCTGCTCCTCGGCCTGGCCACCCCCGACTCCGGCACAGTCACGGTCTTCGGCGAAGCACCAGAGGATGCCGTGCAGGCCGGTCGGGTGGCCGCGGTGCTGCAGTCGGGCGGGCTGCTGCCTGACCTCACCGTCGGCGAAACCGTCCGCCTGGTCGCCGCCCTGCACGCCCGGCCGCGGCCGGTGCCGGAGGTTCTCGAGCGAGCAGGCATCGCCGATATCGCCGACCGCCTCGTCGGCAAGTGCTCGGGCGGCCAGCAGCAGCGGTTGCGGTTCGCACTGGCACTGCTGCCCGACCCGGACCTGATCGTGCTGGACGAACCCACCACCGGCATGGACGTGTCGGGCAGGCGCGATTTCTGGGCGGCCATGCGCGAGGACGCCGGGAGCGGCCGCACCGTGCTGTTCGCCACCCACTATCTCGACGAAGCCGACGCCTATGCCGACCGGATCGTGCTGATACGTGCCGGTCGCATCGTCGCCGACGGCAGCGCCGCCCAGATCAAGAACCTGGCCGTCGGCCGCACCGTGACGGCCACCCTGCCCGGCGCCGACCCGGCTCACCTGTCGGCGCTACCCGGTGTCGAGCACGTGGAGCTGCGCGGCGATCGAATCCTGGTGCAGGCCAGACACTCCGATGACATCGCCCGTTTCCTGCTCACCCACACCGCGGCCCACGACATCGAAATCACCACCCACAACCTGGAATCGGCGTTCCTCGCGCTGACCTCCGCACCCGAAGGCGAGCGCTGACATGATCGAGACAACCCGCACCGCGACGAAACCGATGAGCACACCTCGCCTCGGCGGCTTCAGCCCGGCCTTTCTCTCACTCGAACTCCGTCGCATGCTCCGCAACCGGCGCACCCTGATCTTCACCCTGATCATGCCGCCGGTCTTCTTCGTGATCTTCGGTCTGCAGGGCGGAAATCGGGACGAATCCTTCGGTTCGGGCAACATCACCGGCTACGTCATGGTGTCGATGGCGCTCTACGGCGCCTTGCTCGCGACCACCAGCGGCGGCGCGATGGTGGCGGTCGAACGTGCCCACGGCTGGACCCGCCAGCTACGGCTGACGCCGCTGCGGCCGGTGGCCTACGTGGCCACGAAGGTCGCGGTCGCGATGTCGCTGGGGCTGGTGGCGGTGGTGACGGTGTTCGTCGTCGGCGCGTTCTCCGGTGCCGTTCTGACGCCGGTGGCGTGGGTGGCCTGCTTCCTGCTCGCCTGGGTCTGCTCGCTGGTGTTCGCGGCCTTCGGTCTGCTCATGGGCTATCTGTTGCCCTCGGAGAACGTCATGCAACTGCTCGGCCCCGGACTGGCGATGCTGTCGTTCGCGGGTGGGCTGTTCTTCCCGATCCACGGGTGGTTCGCCACTGTGTCGAAGGTGCTGCCGACCAACGGGGTCGCCACGCTGGTGCGCACTCCGTTCGGTGGCACCGGTGCGGGCACCATCGCGCTGGCCGTGGTGAATGTCGTCGCGTGGACCGCGGTGTTCGTCGTGGGCGCGGCCGCTCTGTTCCGCCGGGACACCGCCCGTTGAACGAACGATCACGCGGGCCGATTCGTGGGTACCGTCGGTACTCGCCGGGTCGGCCCGCGTATCTGCGCAAGTGCTGTGAGAAGGGGAATGTTCGTGAGTTCGGGTGACTTCGTCGACCGGGTGTTCGGCACCGGGGCGGTCGACGCCAGCGGCATGCGCCGCGGGTGGTTCGGTGCCGCGCTCGCGGCGGGATGGTTGCTGTACCTGGTGCCGCAGATCCACGACAGCTGGGTCGAGCACGGCACGGTGCGGGCGGTCGGTGCGACGGCAGCCGTGCTCGCGTTCGGCGGGCTGATCGTGACGGCGTTCGTCGTCTTCCGCAGACTCGACTGGGACGAGCAGGACGATCCGCGGTCCGTCGATCCGCGGATCTGGCCACTGCTGGCCGGCATGGCCGCGTTGTCGGTGGCCATGATGGCGCTGCTCGGCGCGTCCGCGCTCCCGACCGTTCTCTACATCGCCGTGGTCGCGATATTCTCGCTACCCACCCGGCTCTCGTCGGCCGTGGTGGTGGCGGTCTCGGCGGTGATGGTGGCAGTACCCGTGTTCGCGCCGGGTTGGTGGCTCGGCGGCACAGCGCTGGTGCTCGCGGTGATTCCGCCGGTGATCTGGCTCGCCAGAGAGATCGGCCTGCGCGGCAGGCGACTCCAGGCGATTACCCGCAGTCAGCGCGCCGACCTGGCGATCGAGGCCGAGCGCAATCGGGTCGCCCGCGATGTGCACGATATCCTCGGCCATTCCCTCACGGTCATCACCATCAAAACCGAACTCGCGCAACGCCTTATCGATGTCGACGTGGAGCGCGCCAAGGCCGAACTCGCCGACGTGGAACGACTGGCCCGCGAGGCGCTCGCCGGGGTACGCGACACCGTCGGTGGTCTGCGTGAGGTGAGTCTGCACCGAGAACTCGCCACCGCGCATACGGCGCTGACCGCCGCCGAAATCGTTGCTGTACTGCCTGATTCGACGATGGTGGACACGCAGCACGGCGAGCTGTTCGGCTGGGTACTGCGCGAAGCGGTGACCAACGTCGTGCGCCACAGTGCGGCCGAACACTGCACCGTCGTCGTCACCGAGAACAGCATCGAGATCACCGACGACGGCCGCGGCTTCGATGTCACCGCACCGTCCGGCGCGGGTTTGCGCGGGCTGGCCGAGCGACTGCGCGCGGCCGGTGGCACGCTGACTGTGTCCACGCCACCGGGCGGCGGCGTGGGCCTGCTGGCGGCGGTGCCCGCGGAAGGGAGTGCCCGATGATCCGGCTGCTGCTCGCCGACGACCAGGCACTGGTGCGCGGCGCGCTCGTCGCCCTGCTCGGTCTGGAATCCGACCTCGAGGTGGTCGCCGAGGTAGGCCGCGGCGACGAAGTCCTGGCCGCGGTGACCCGCACCAGCCCCGACGTGGCACTCCTCGACATCGACATGCCCGGCCTGGACGGCATCGAGGTCGCCGCCCGCCTGCACGCCGAACACCCGCGTGTGCGGATCCTCATGGTCACCACGTTCGGGCGCCCCGGCTACCTACGCCGCGCTATCGATGCCGGCGCGAGCGGCTTCGTCGTGAAGGACACTCCCGCACGGGAACTGGCCGACGCGGTCCGCCGGGTACACCTGGGACTACGCGTTGTGGACCCGGCGCTGGCGACCGAGACCCTCACCGCCGGAACCTCTCCGCTCACGGCGAGGGAACGGCAAGTGCTGGCCGCGGCCGCCGACGGTTCGGCGGCCGGGGTCATCGCCCAGCGTTTACACCTCTCGGAAGGGACTGTGCGCAACCATCTTTCGGCCGCGATCGGCAAGACCGGCACCCGCAACCGCGCGGAGGCGATCTTGGCGGCGCAACGTCACGGCTGGTTGTAGCTCAGCGTTCGGGCTTCCAGGTGATCTTGCCGCCCGTGAAATCCTGGGCCTTGCCGCCCTGGTAGTCGTATTCGTCGCTGGTGGGGTAGCCGTAGCGGCCGTTTTCGCCGCCCGCGCGGATCCAGTCGGCCTGGATGCTGCCCCACACCGCGTGCGCGCCGGTCTTCGCCGTCCAGTAGATGGCGCCGGTCGGGAACATGGTGAACTGGCCGTCGCCCTTGCCCGCCGCGGAGACGTCGGTGAGCGGGAAGCCCAGCGGGCTCGACTCCCAACCGAGCGCAGCCCACTTGTCGCGGATCGGGCCGCTGATCTGGTGCGCGCCGGTGCCGACGGACCAGTAGATCGAGCCCTTCTGGAAGTGGTTGTAGCGACCGCCGCCGACCGGGGTGCTCTGCTCGCGGGTGGTCGGGTAGCCGAGCTTGCCCGACTCGTTGCCCGTCTCGGCGAACTTGTCGCGGATCTGGCCCGCGACGGTGTTGGCGTTGGTGTCGGGGTGCCAGTAGATGGCCGCGTTGTTGGCGAAGGTCTGGTACTTGCCACCGGCCGCCGCGTCGGCCTCCGGTGAGGTCGGCTCGCCCAGCGAAGGCCCGCCCGCCTGGTCGTATTCGGCCTCGATCGCGCCGCCGACCTCGAATCCGCCGATCATCCTGGCCTGCGCGGTGCCTGCCATGGCCGCGGGCAGCGCGGCCGCGACGGTAACTGTCGCCAGTGCGGCCAGGCCGCGTGATCGAAGGGTTCGACGGTGCAATGTCACAGGAAACTCCCTGGTCGGATCGATATTCAACGATGTCCGGCGCTCGGGACCCCCTCCGGTGCCGCACCCGAACCTACCCGTTGGGCGCCGGTGGCAACAGTGGCGTTGCTCACCTGGGGGGATGTGGTGGTCCCGGCAGCATGATCGCGAGCCCGCGGGCGAAGTCGTCCGGTTCGACATCCCCGAGCAGCAGGTGCTGCAGGATGAACCCGGGCAGCAAGCCGATGATCGTCTTGGCGATCACGTCGGAATCCGTGCCTGGGGGCAGCCAGCCGGTTTCGCACAACCGGTCCGCGTACTCGAACCACAGCTCGCGCATCGCCGCGATGGCCGCGCGCACCGGGACGGCCGCCTCGGGCGAGACCAGGGCCAGCGCCCACGCCTGCGGGGCCAGCCGCAGCGGCCCGTCGGGTCCACTCCGCTTGACGATCTCGGTGGTGAGCAGGCGGATGACTTCTGCCGGGGGAGGCAGGGTCTCGCTGCGGATGATCTCGGCGAGCCGCTCGCGCAACGGCCCCATCGTCCGGTTCACGAGCGCGCCGATGATCTCGTTCTTGCTGGTGAAGTACCGATAGACCGCACCCGCCGACATCTGTGATTCGGCGAATACGTCCTGCATCGAGGTCTCGTGGAAGCCCTTGCGGGCGAAGCACAACTGCGCGGCGTCGAGGATCTGCTGTCTACGGCGTTCCAGGTGTTCTTCGCTGACGCGGGGCATGGGTCAAACGTAAAACGAATGTCCGTTCTTGACAAGCGAGGTGGGCGGTGTCACGGTGGAAAAACCAAAAAGAACGAACATTCGCTTTAATGGGAGAAACCGCATGACGATCACCCGCCGAGCCGTAGCTCTCGGCCTCGCGGCCACCGCGATTCAGGCCCTGATGCTGATCGCCTTCGCCTGGCCCGCCGTCAATATCAGCCCGCGCGATCTGCCGATCGCCGTCGCGGGCCCCGCCTCCGCTCAGGTCGCCCAGCAACTGCAGCAGCGCGATCCCGATGCCTTCGAGATCACCACCGTCGCCAACGCGGAGCAGGCGCGAAAGGCGATGGTCGACAATGAGATCTACGGCGCCATCGTCACCGGCAACGGTGCACCGCAGGTCTTGGTCGCCTCCGCCGCCTCGCCGGCCGTCGCCCAGCAACTCACCGTCGTCGCCCAGCAGCTCAGCGGTGTCCCCGCCGCTGCCATTCAGGACGTGATCGCCATCGATCCCGACGACCAGCGCGGCGCCGGTTTCGGCTCGATGGTCTTGCCTCTGGTCATGTCCGGCATGGCCGCGGGGGTTCTCCTCACCCTGCTGATCCCTGCCTTCGGCGCCCGCTTCGCCGGATTGGCCGCGTTCGGCATCGCAGGCGGGCTCCTGAGCACCCTCATCTTCCACACCTGGCTCTCGATCCTGCCCGGCTCCTACCTCGAACTGGCCGCCATCGCGGGCCTCGCCTCCTTCTCCGTCGCCGCCGTCATCGTCGGCCTGGCTGCCGCCATCGGCCGCCCCGGCATCGGCATCGGCGCCCTCACCATGCTGCTGATCGGCAACCCCTTCTCCGCCGCCACCTCGGCCCCCGAACTCCTACCCCAGCCCTGGGGCACCATCGGCCAGGTGCTCCCCCCTGGCGCCGCCGCCTCGCTCCTCCGCTCGGTCGCCTACTTCGACGGTGCGGGCGCCATCGCCCCCCTCGCCGTCCTATTCGCCTGGGCAGCAGGCGGTGTCGCCCTCCTCGGCCTCGGCGCCTTGCGCTCCCGCCAGACGAGCGCCCCTACCGAAATTCCTGAACCGGTGGCAGTTCCCGCCTGACCATGACCGCGAAAATGCTCCGCACGAACGACTTTCGTGCGGAGCATTTCGCTGTTGAATCGTCACCGCGACCGCTATATCGCAAGTCTTCGTGGCCTCGGTATGCGGGGATGGTTCGATACGGTATTCGCCCGAACAGGCGGAGAGGGTTGTTCGACAGAACTGAGAATATGGATGCTCACCCCTTCATTGCTGGACACCTCAGTGCTGTTTCGGCTCGCCGACGCCGAGCGTGTCCTCGTGGTAGGTGCTGGTGGCGGCTTCGATCTGCTCAGTGGGTTGCCTATCGCCTTCGCTCTGCGGGAGCGGGGCAAGACCGTGTACCTGGCGAATCTCACGTTCACCGCCGCCACGCGCACCACTGCACGCTCGGTCGCACCGGACCTGTTCGCGGTGGATGCCCACACGGAGGGGCAATCGGAATATTTTCCGGAGAAGCATGTTGCGACTTGGCTTGCCGACCATGGTCACGCCGACACGGTGTTCATGATTCGTAAGGGTGGCACCGTCTCGGTTCGTGCAGCCTACGAATGGCTGGCGCGTGAGCTGGACCTCGACAGCATCGTGCTCGTCGATGGCGGTACCGATCTGCTGATGACCGGTGACGAGGCGGGACTCGGGACCCCGGTGGAAGATGTCACGAGTTTGCTGGCCGCCTCGGCGCTGGACTTGCCGGTCAAGCTCGCAGTCTGCGTCGGATTCGGTGTCGACACCTTCCACGGTGTCTGCCACGCCCACTTCTTGGAGAACGTGGCCGCCCTTGCCAAAGCTGGTGCCTACCACGGTGTTTTCGCGCTGATGCCGGGGATCCCGGCCGTGGACGATTGGCTGGACGTCGTCTCCTGGGCGCAGCGCCACACCCCTGGCCGCGAGAGCATCGTGTGCGCGTCGATCACCGATGCGTCTTGCGGAGAGTTCGGCAACCATCATTCGCTCGCCCGCACCCGCGCCGACGGCGCTGAACTGTTCATCAACCCGCTGATGTCGATGGTGTGGGGATTCGATCTCGATGCTGTCGCCCAGCGCGTTCTGTACCGCAGCCATGTCGAGCACGCTGCCACGCCGTTCGAAGTCGCCGCTGCCATAGAGGCCTTCCGGAGCGAGGTACCACTGCGCCCGTGGCGAGACATCCCTGTGTGAGTTTCGCTGCACCGGACGCTGGCCGACTATCCGGTGCGGTAGTCGTCGGTGCCGAATTCCTGGTGGTAGCGCTGGGCTCGGGTGAGCATGCGGTGGACGCCGGCGATCATGCGGTCGGTGGGGAGGGGTTCGGCGACGATGGGGTCGCCGGTTTTCACGTAGTAGCGGCCGTCGGGGTAGTCCATCCACCAGAAGGTGCGGGCGGGGGTGGGGCGGGAGTCCAGGGCGGGGCCGGAGAGGGCGGAGATTTCGCCGAAGGCTCGTCGGGGGCGGTGGAAGATGCGGTTGAGTTGGTCGACGGAGCTGAGGCGGCCTGCTCGGTATTCGAAGTGGTCTTCTTCGGCGGCCAGTTGGTCTCGGCGGACCTCGACCGGGGGTTTCTTGCCCGGTTTCGTGCGGGGGAGCGCGGCGACGGTGAGGGCGGCTACCTGGATGGGGGTGCAGTAGGTGAGGGTGACGTCGGCGCCGGTGTCCTCGGTGGTGCCCGGCGCTTGTTGCAGGGTGGCGCCGACCGTGCCGCGGACCGCGCCGTGGAAGCGGATGATGTTCGCGTTGTCCTGGCCCACATAGCCTTTGGACTCGACCCTGGCTTCGGGGTCGAGCAGGACGGACAGTGCGCGCTCCACCGCGGGGTCGTACTTGCGGAGCAGCGTGTCGACGGCCGCTTCTCGGTGCTGCTTCAGCTCGTCGAATGCGGCGATGTCGCTGCGGTATTGGAGGGGGTAGGGGAGGCGGTCGCGCCCGTAGCCGGACCACAGGATCTCGAACTCGATTCCGGTGAATTCAGTTCGGTGCACTGTCGCCGTCTCCGCCGAGCACGGGGGGTACGGTCCTGATCTCGTTCGTGCCGAGCAGGAGCTCACCGTTTTCCTGGGTGATCAGGTAGTCGGGGATATCTTTGGTTCGGTCCTCGTCGGAGGTGCCACGCCTCGCGCCGGGGGCGCCCATGCCACCCATACCCGCCGCGCCGCGACCAGTTGTGCCCGAGCGGGTTCCAGCTGCGGCTGCCGCTACGGGGGACTGGCCGCCCGGTACTGCTTTGCCGGGGGACGCGCTCGTCGGGGTTCCGCTGCTGCCCCGGGGAGAGCCGCTCCCGCCCTGGCTGCTGCCACCAGGACGGCCGACGGCCGAGCCGCCGACGCCGAGACTGCCGACGACCGGCGTCGCCGCGCCGGGGCTGGTCGGCGTTGTGGCGGTCGGCGCTGTCGTAGTTGGTGTGATGGATTGCGTTGTAGTGGTGGTGCTTTGGGGTGCGGTCGAGCCGGGGTCGGTCGAAGACGTTGTGGTGGGAGATGGTTCGGTGCCGAATTCCTCGGACGTCGCGCCGCCGTCTGGCGTTTCCGTTGCCGGGTCTTCGGCTTTGCTGCCATCGGTGTTCGAATCACCTTGGTTACCAAAGGTGTTCGTGTCGCCATTGCTGCCGGGTCCGCTGTCATCGCCGGCGATGGTCGGTGCTGTGGGCAGGAAGGGGACGCCGTTGTCGGTTTGACCGGCGACCTGGCCGTACACCGAGCGCAGGATCCGCCTGCCCTCCTGGGTGGCCTCGTCGCGATTGTGGTCGTCGACCTTCATCACGCCGTCGGCGGGCAGCGACTTGCCGGTGACGTTGGTGCGCTCGGTGAGACCGGGCATCAACGCTTGGGTCTGTTCGATTCCGGTGCGCATCTCGCTCAGTTTAAGACTGATCGCGGTCGCGGCCTGAGACAGCGGAATCGATTGCTGTGCATAGTTGTTCACAGCGGCGACAGCGGCGGAAGCCGCCGCGCCTGTCCACCCGCTGTGTCCGTCGGCGCCGGTGACGGTGCGCGCGAACTGCTGGTTGAAACCGGTGAACGTGCCCATCAGCGCACCACCGATATTCGCCCACGCGGTGACGGCGTCATCGACGAGTCGCGGTTTCATCGCCGCTACCGCCGCCTGCATCTGCTCGAGGGTCATGCTGTCGTAGTTGTCAGGGGTGGTGATATGCGGCGGTTGGATGTCGCCGTCGAAGATCGTGGAGTAGTTGCCCGCGATCTGTCGCTCGTAGATCTTGGCCCGTTCGGTGTTCCACTGCTCCTGTGCGGCGATCACCTTGCTCTTGTAGTCCTCGTAGGTCACAGGTGTTCTCCCGTCGCGGAGATCTCGGCGCCGGTCGCTTCGTCTTGGGCGACGAAGTTCGCAATCGCCTTGGCGACAACTTCTTTCGCTGTCTGAACAGCCTCGATGTGCTTCTTGAGGACTTCGTCCAGCGGGCGGTCGCCTCCTGACGCGGTCAGCGAGAACTTCCGCTCCAGCGTCTGACTCGAATCGAACGAGCCGAAGCCTGAGATATTGCGGACCTGGTCAACCTGGGCGTAAACCTCTTCCAGTCGATCCAGGTGGTCGTCGCACACCCTGTCCAGGTTCTTGCCGACTTCGGGATCGAGTGAGAGCTGACCGGCTTCCGCCTGAACCAAGAGTTGGCTCCACTCGCCGGGGTCGATGCTCAAAAGCATGGTCACCCACTAGCTCTCGGGAAGGTATCGAGCGAAGCTGTCGGTGAGTTCGCGCACCTCCGGACATGGCGCAGGCGGCGAGGATGCGCTGACGCGGTTCAGAAGCCTGAACAGGACAGACCCATTCGGGACCTCAACGGCGACAGTACAACCCAGTTCGTACGTGGATCCGGTTGTCCGAAGTTGGAGCGCCTTGTGCGAGCCCACGGTCGTCTCGGCGAAGTCGGTGAAGTCTGTTCGTGCTCGGGATTCGGCGAGTGTGTGTTCCGACGACAGGACCGAGAACGTGTACTGCTTGGCAGAGTCCTGCCAGCTACACGTCTTCCAGCCTGTGAAGTCGACCCCAGCCACCTCGTTCTTTCGACTGCCGACGTTCAGACCAGCCCCGGTGATCGCGGAATCCGGCAACGAACACGGATCCCACACCTTCGCCTCGGCATCCACAGAAGTAGGACTCGCCGCCACACTCACACCGCTCGTCTGCGGAGCAGCCGTCCCCTGCTTCCCGTCCCCGCACCCCGTCACAGCCAACCCCGCCATCACGACAACACCGAACGTTCTCGCCACCGCACCTCGAACTGCCATGCCTTTGTCCCTCCCACAGAACCAGTGCTCGTTCATGACGTCCCCGCCTCCGAGATCGTAGTCACTGCGATGCTGATCGCGACAGTTCCGTCCTACTCCGCCGCGCAAGGTGAGGTCGCGGTCATCGAGAACCGCACTTCTTTTGTCGGCCCGACGGAGGTGTCGCGGGACGACGAGATGGTGTAGCCGTGTGAATCGCGGTAGAACCGATTCGCCGGGTCGTCGTCCGGCCGCCGGCTCGGTTCGAGTGTGAATCCCCGTGTGGTCATCACTTCGAGGTTGGCCAGCGCGCGGTCGACAAACTCCTGGGGCGGGTTCACCTCCTCCATCGTGACGCGGACCCGCCACGGCGGCCCTTCCGACATCATCGAGTTGTTGGTTCGACAGCCGACGCCAGAATAGGGCAGCGGGGCGCGTTGGATCCGAACCTGTTGCGGCCAGACGAGTTCGAGATTGTGCTCGACAATCGGACCCGCTTCGGCGACAGTCAGCCCCGTTGTGTCCTTGATCTCCTGGTTGGTCGGACCTTCGTTGATGAAGGCGCTGCACCCGGTCAGACTCGCGGTGGCAAGCACCGCGAGTACGGCCGTCCTCATGTGATGTCGATCTTCTCGCCGAGTTGGGGGTTGTCGGTGACGCGAGGGTTCGCGTACGGGTCGAGGTTCGGGTTGCCGAAGGCATCCGCGAGGGCCGCGGCAGCGGCGGCCTTCGATGCATCGAATCCTTCCTTGCCACCGTCGCCGTTGTCGCCCAAACCGATGTCGACATATCGTGTTTCGATCCCGCGCTCGACGTAGGCTGTCGCGTCCGATCCATTGATGACGCCGACGATGTTCTCGAACGCTGTCGAGCCTGGGTCGTCCCAGTAGTTGCCGTGCCCGTCGCTTCCGAAGACGACCTCGCTGCGGTGGTCGGTCGATTCGTCGCTGTAATAGCCGGTGTCCAGGCGGATCACGCCGGGTACTTCATCGGGATCGCCACCGAGAACGTCCGAGGCGTGAGGATTGCCGGGCAGATGAATCCCGCCGGGAATGGTCAGCCCGCCTTCAGGGTAGGACTGCACGACGCCGATCAGATCGCCGGGCGCGGTCATGGAATAGCGCTGGACATCCGGGTTCGGATTGTTCCAACCACCGTCGAACACGCCGGTTCCCGCCGACGAGGCGTGCAGTACACGGTCGGCCCGAAGGCCCAACTGCTCGGCTGACCCGACGATCGAGCCGCCGTAGGAATGTCCTACGTAGGAGACCGGCGTTCCAGGTGCGGTCGCCCCTACCTCCCGGTCGATCTCGCGGCCGAAGTCGACGAGCCGAGGCGCCATGTCGGCCGCGAATTTCGGGCTGGGCGCACCATCGGAAAGGCTGGTCAGACTCTGCGGGAAGTCGCCCTCCATGTACAGGAAGATCGGGCCGCCCGTCTGATCGGCGAGATTCCATGCGGCTACGTGATTCGACCCCGAACCGTTGAGATTGGTGCTGGTGCCGGGCACATACACCCCGACCCCGGGTGCACCCGACTTCATCTCACCGACCATCTCGATCATTCGACCGTTGCCCTCGGTGCTGAACATGACGAACTTGCGGTCGACCATGCCCAGTTGCGCCGTCGCCTTGTCGCCGGTCGACGCGGCGGTGGTGTCGAGAGTGCCCGCACCTTCGGGGTTCGGGACCGGCGCCAGCATCGCCTCCAACTGCTTGATCCGGGATTCGTCGCGGTTCGGCTTCGCCTTCTCCGACGTCAGCGCGTTGCGGACGTTGATCTCGTTGGCCTCGATCCGCATCACGAACGGCACCCCGTTCAGATTGCCCAGCTTCTCCGGCGCCGCGATCACCAGTTGGCGTTGCGCTTCGAGACTTAATCCGGCCAGGAAGGTCGCCCGTTCATCCGGCGACATCGCTGCCAACTGGATCGCCACGGCATCCGGATCCTGGACCGACCCGTCGGCGAGAGTGATGTCGGGTTGACCGTCGCGCATCGCGCCGAGGTCGCCCACGGACTCGCGCAGGCGCGCCCCGAACAGATTGTCGAGGCGCTCGATTTCGTCCAACCCACTCAACAGGTTGAGCTGAAAAACCCCAGCGTCGCCTTCCTTGCCTGGATCGGGATGAGTCACCCGCCCGTCGGCGCCAACCGCGAAACCCTGCGCGACCGCGAGGTTCTTCTGGTCCAGCACATAGGTTTTGGAGTGTTCGAGGCCCAGATAGGCATCTTCGGCATCGTCGGCGACCCGCAGCAGCACGGTGCGCACCTCGTACCCGTGATCGACTTCCTCATCGATGCGTCGCGAGGCCGCGTCCTTGGTCTGCCCGTGCCAGCTACCCGCCGCCGAAACCGCGCGTGAGCAGTCGTCGACCGAGGTCGAGAGGACATCGGCATTGGCGCGGGCCGCTTCGGCGGCACGATGCAGGCCCTCGAGATTCCAGGTGTCGAGTTGGGGGATCGTGGGCCGCATCAGCGGGTACCGAGCTTCCCGATCTCGCCCGCGGTCTCGACGTCCCTGGCCTGGATGTCGGCCGAGAACTTGTCGACGAGGTCGGCCAGCGTTGTGTACCGGGTCGCGATCGAGTCCATCGCCTGCGAAGCCGGGTCGGACAGCCCCCGTACCGCGGCGAGTACGTCGCTGCCGTCACCGGTCGCCTCGGCCGAAGCCGCCCAGCTCAGCGCATCGACTTCGCCTGCCTCCCGACGCCAGGTCGTCGCCATGGTCTTCAACTGATCGGGCTCGACGCCCAAAGTCGGACTCACGATGGCCCCTCCTTCGATGCCGAAGGACTACGCGCCCGTGCGGGCCGGTCCCTTCGTGAAGGTTGGACGGGGCACACGAAGCGAAGGTTCCATCATGTGAGGTGAGTCACACGGAGGCGGGCGCGTCCTCGTCCGCGTCGGTCCGGCTGTGCACGCACTCGCGGCAGGTGCCGAAGATCTCGAGCGTGTGGCTCACCTCGGTGAATCCGTGATCGCTCGCGATCTTCTCGGCCCATGCCTCGACCGTCGGACCCTCGACCTCGACGGTGCGCCCGCAATGGCGGCAGACCAGGTGGTGATGGTGGCCGCTCGAGCACTGGCGGTAGACGGATTCGCCGGTGTCGGTGCGCAGCACATCGACCATGTTCGCGTCGGCGAGGGACTGGAGGGTGCGGTAGACGGTGGTCAGGCCGATGCCCTCGCCGCGTTTACGGAGCTCGTCGTGCAATTCCTGTGCCGAGCGGAACTCGTCGGTATCGCTGAGCAGGGCCGAGATGGCACTGCGCTGGCGGGTGCTGCGAACCCCGACCTGCTTCGCGGAGGTGTTGTCTGCCAACGGTTTATCCTTCCTCGGCATGGGCGACGGCATCGACCACGATATGGGCCAGATGATCGTCGACGAGTTCGTAGAGCACCTCGCGACCCGAGCGTTCGCCGTGTACGACGCCCGCCGATTTGAGAATGCGCAGATGCTGGCTGACCAGCGGCTGGGTGACGCCGAGTGTGTCGACCAGCTCGTGCACGCAGCGCGGCGACTCACGCAACTGCAGCACGATGGCGATGCGTACCGGCGCGGCCAGTGCCCGCAGCAGCTCGCCCGCGTCCTCGAGCACCGTGCGCGACGGCACGGCGGCGGGCGCGGGGGAGTGGTACGGGTTGTGCGGGTGCGCGGGCGCGGCCTCGGTGGTCATGAACCAACTCCTTATTGGAAACAGATTCCATTTTGATATGCATAATTGCGCATGTCAAATGACGCGCCGCGCGGACACCTCGGCTGCTGCAAACCCACTGGACGGGTCCCGATACGCTGGACCCACTTACGTACGGTAGGCCGCATCGAACACCGGTACGGCATGCCGAACAATTCCGACTCGCAGTGGATGGAGAAATCTCGCGTGGCACCCAAGTCGAAGGTGGACACCGTTGCCAACCTCGCCAAGCGCCGGGGTCTGGTCTACCCGTGCGGTGAGATCTACGGAGGCACCAAGTCGGCGTGGGACTACGGTCCGCTCGGCGTCGAACTGAAGGACAACATCAAGCGGCAGTGGTGGCGGACCATGGTCACCAGCCGTGACGATGTCGTCGGCCTCGACTCCTCGGTGATCCTGCCGCGCCAGGTCTGGGAGGCCTCGGGCCACGTGGCCACCTTCTCCGATCCGCTGGTCGAGTCGCTGCACACGCACAAGCGTTACCGCGCCGACCATCTCATCGAGGCCTACGAGGCCAAGCACGGCCACCCGCCCGCCAACGGACTGGCCGACATCAACGATCCCGACACCGGCCAGCCCGGCAAGTGGACCGAGCCGCGTAACTTCTCCGGCCTGCTCAAGACCTTCCTCGGCCCGGTCGACGACGAAGAGGGCATGCACTACCTGCGTCCGGAGACGGCACAGGGCATCTTCGTCAACTTCAAGAACGTCCAGGAGACCGCGCGCAAGAAGCCGCCGTTCGGCATCGCCCAGATCGGCAAGAGCTTCCGCAACGAGATCACGCCGGGCAACTTCATCTTCCGCACGCGTGAGTTCGAGCAGATGGAGATGGAGTTCTTCGTCAAGCCCGGCGAGGACGTGGAGTGGCACAAGTACTGGATCGAGACCCGCCTGGCCTGGTACACCGACCTCGGCATCGATCCGGAGAACCTGCGCCTGTTCGAGCACCCGAAGGAAAAGCTGTCGCATTACTCGGCCGGCACCACCGACATCGAGTACCGCTTCCGCTTCCAGGGCAGCGAATGGGGCGAGCTCGAGGGCATCGCCAACCGCACCGACTACGACCTCAAGACGCACTCGGAGCACTCCAACGTCGACCTGAGCTACCGCGACCAGGCCAGCGGTGACCGCTACACGCCCTACGTCATCGAGCCCGCGGCCGGTTTGACCCGTTCGCTGATGGCCTTCCTGGTCGACGCCTACACCGTCGATCAGGTGCCGACCGCGAAGGGCACCACCGAAGAGCGGATCAGCCTGCGTCTGGACCCGCGTCTCGCGCCGGTCAAGGCCGCGGTGCTGCCGCTCTCGCGCAACGCCGACCTGACCCCCAAGGCCAAGGATCTCGCCGCCCAGTTGCGTCGCAACTGGAACGTCGACTTCGACGACGCGGGCGCCATCGGCCGCCGCTACCGTCGTCAGGACGAGATCGGTACGCCGTTCTGCATCACCGTCGACTTCGACACCATCGACGACCATGCCGTGACGATCCGCGAGCGCGACTCGATGGCCCAGGAGCGCATCGCCCTGGACAAGGTCGAGTCCTACCTGGCGGCCCGGCTGATCGGCGCCTGATTCTTCACGTCGAACGAGCCCGCGCCGGCAACTCGGTGCGGGCTCGTTCGCGTCCGCGATGTGGGCGGTTGATCACACCGCGTAGCTGACGGTTTGCGTTGGGTGCGCGCTTGCCTCACGATCTTCGTTGTGCTGTGGGAACCGGAAGACGTGGTGCGGGTGCTCGACCCGTCGGAACAACGATTCGTGCGGCACGCCACCTTCACCGGACGGTCGGTCACGGTGCTCGGGGAACTGGATGCGGCCGGGCTCGGCGCGGCTTTCGCGGCGCTGCAGCGGAGGTTCCCTATTCTGGTGTGCCGGATCGTCGAGGATGCCGAGGAGAACGGAATCCTGTTGCGTCCCGGGGATATCGAGGCCGTCGGGGCGTGGGTGAGTTTCGGCGATCCCGACGAGGTCAGGGTTCCGGCCGAGTCCATGGACCCCGGAGATCAGCTGGCCTATCTGGATGTTGTTCTCGCCGAAGAGGATCGGGCACGGGTCACGTTGTTCGTGCACCACAGCGTGGCCGACGCGGGGCACTGTGTGGAACTGTTCGCGCGGTTGTGGGGCTATTACACCGACTACGTGGAGACCGGGAGGATCGCGGTTCAAGCGGACTCGGCTACCGGCGGCGTGACAGGGGAGTATCCGGTGTCGCTCGAGGCGTTGCTGGCACAGCGCGATATCCGGCGTGCGCGGCGGTCGGGGCTCGAGCCGGTGACGCGTCCGCTCGTCGCCGCCGACTCGGTGAGCGGGGCCGAGCGGTCGGAAGCGGCTCCGGCCTCGCTGGCGCGGCCGGCGCGGATTCAGCTGGACACCGTCGCGACCGCGCGGGTGCTCGACCTGGCTCGTGCGCATGCGGTGAGCGTCAATGGATTGGTCACCGCGGCGGTGTTGCGGGCCTATGCCGATCTCTCCGGTGCGGACAGCGTCTCGTGCGTATATCCGGTCGATCTGCGCAGGCGACTCGACCCGCCGGTCGAGGCGGTCGCGGGCACCAACCTGTCGGGCCTGGCCGCGTTCCGCGCTGACGCCGCCGACACCGAGAACCTCGTCGTCCTCGCTCGCCGGATCGGTACGAGCCTGCACGACGACCTGGCCGAGGGCGTGATCGAACAGTCCGTCCTGCACTTCCCCGATTTCTTCGGACCCCACCGGATCCACTCCACCGCAGGCCACATCGCCCTCACCAACACCGGAACGGTGCCGACGTTCCGCGCCCCCGCCGGGTTGATCCTCGACGACTACGAGATCGTCTACCTCTCCGCACACCCCCGCCCGTCGACGGGGGCGTCCGCGGCCGTCACCTTCCTCGTCTACACCTATCTCGGCAGGCTGACCATCGGCCGTTTGGGCGGCGGCGCGCTCGCCTCCCAACTGCTGGACGCCGTGGCGTCAGAGCTGTCCTGGTCGTCTGCCGGTCAGGAAGCCGCGACTGCTCGAGTTCAGCGGTCGCCGGCCCGCGTCACCGCGGAGCGAGGGGCTCCTGCAGCTCGGTGACCCAGCCATCGGGATCGGACGTCCATTGCAGGGTGACCTCGCGGACCGGTGCGCCGGTCCGATACCCGTTGTCCTCGACCCAGCGGCCGAGCGCCTGCCACGCCGAGCCGATTCCGCTCACATTCCCGTGATGGACGGTGGTCGCCACGTGTTCGAGCGCGGGCAGATCGACGATCGAGAAGTCCGCTGCCGCAGCGGGTTCCACATTCACCGGCACACAGGCGTGCACGCCCACCGTCCCGTCGTCCCGCGCGTCGTAGTAGGCGATCGCGGGACCCGCGATCGTGATCCCGGCCTTCGCCAGCCGGTCGGACAGTTCGCTGAACAGCGGACCGATCACCGGGCTGATCGCCTGGGGTTCGAATCCCGACGCCCAGCTGGACGATTCGGCCACCCTAACCGCGGGCACCGACTTGATCACCACATCCTGATCGGGCATGACGCCCTCCTTTTCGATGATTCGGAGTCTCGCTTCGACTTCGGTCAACCGCGAACGGTCGGCCGCGATCCGCTGTTCCAACTCGGCTCGGCGCAAGGTGAGCATGCCGCGCAGTTCTGCCGCGTCGGGCCCCGGCTCGAGCATTCTGCCCACCTGTTCCAGGGTGAATCCGAGCTCTTTGAGCGCGATGAGCCGGTTGAGGCGAGCCAGTTGCGTCGCCGCGTAGAACCGGTACCCGGTGGCCGCGTCGACCCTGGCAGGCGGCAACAAACCCACCGCGTCGTAGTGGCGCAGCATGCGCACCGACACCTGACCGTGCCTGGCGAAATCTCCGATACTGAACATGACGCCTTCCGGTGTACGGCCTCACACAGTGAGAGAGTCAAGCGCTCAGAATCTGCCGCCCCGGCTGACCCGTCGCGATCCCGACGAGCCGCCGTAGGAGCCCGGGCGGTAGCCACCGCCGCCTCCGCCGTAGCCGCCACGGCGCGAACCGCCGCTCATCGCGCCGCGCAGGAGCTCGTTGAGGAGGATTCCGCCCAGCACCGCACCGGTCTGGGAGCCGCCGCCCGACATCGGCTGACGGGTCTCCCACGCCTGAACACTCGCCTGCGCCTGCTGCATCGCCCGGCCGCCGAGGTCGGCCGCGGTCTGTGCGCTGACGAGTGCGCGTTCGGGGTCACCGGCCGCGAGCCCGCGTGCCTCGTCGAGATGACGCTGCGCTTCGGAGAGCCGGGTGCGTGCCTCGGCATCGACACCGCCGCGACGGGTGGTGATGAACGAGGTCGCGCCATCGATCCGCGCGGCCGCGTCGGTGAGGGTGCGGTCGAGTCTGCGTCGCAGATCCTCCACGGCCAGTTTGCGATCCGAGGCTGCCGCGATCGCCCGATCCAGTTCGGCGTCCGCGGTGACCGCGCTGTGGAAGGCGCCGAGGGGATCGCTGTCGGCGTTCGGCGTGTTCAGCGCCGCGGTTGCGGAGGAGACGGCGGCGGCCAGGTCGGCGCCGCCGAATTCGGTGAGGCTCTTGGCCGAGCTCAGGTCGGCGCGCAGTTCGTCGAGGGCGGCGGGGAGGCCGTCTCGGGCCTGCTGGATATTCGTCGCGGCCTGGTCGACCGCGTCGAGCAAGGTCCTGGCCTGCCCGATCGCGCCCTCGGCCGCGCGGATCGCCGCGACCGCACCACCCTGCTGCCCGACCGGCTGGGCGAGCGCGGTGCGGGCGTTGTCGATATTGTTCTCGGCGAAAGTGATTCGTTCCTTCGCCATGCGCACGTTGTCGTGGATCGGCGCGATGACCGATGGTGGGTAGGTCGAATCGAGCCGGGCGAGTTCTGCCTCGGAGCCAGGCATGCGTGCGGTCAGTTCGACGATGTCGCGGGTGAGCGCGTCCAGCCGGGCGGGCGCGTCGATGAGCAGATCGCGCATAGCGTCGAAATCGGTGACCTGCGCGTCGAGTTCGCGATCGGCCTTGCCCGCGGTCGCGATCAGCTCGATGAGCATGGCGCGCTGCTGATCCGGCGTCTCCGGGACAGCGTCGTCGAGTTGCTGACGAATCGTGAACGCCTTCGCGGTGGCGGCGCGGGCGGCCTCGAGCGCGGAGCGGAACGGGGTCACCGCGGTCTCACCGAATTCGCTGGTCGCCAAGGTCAGTTCCTCGCCACTGGTTCGCACGGCATCGTCGATCTCGACCAACCGCTCGCGTGAGAGCGCGTGCAAGGTCGGCAGCGACAATTTCGCCAGGGCCGCCGAGTCGGTCGGATCCACCTCACGCGCGTTGGCCAGTTCGGCCCGATCCCGGTCGCCACGGCGCTTGCGCGCGAACAACATCAGACCGCCTGCCACCACGACCACGGCCAGGCCGATGAGGATCAGAACGCCCCACGGCACGCTCGTGCCCTTCAATGCGGAGCCGATACCTTCGGCGGTATCGATGGCAGCCTGCGCCCACTTCTGTTCTCGCAGAGCCGGTTCCACCGAACCGGCGAGGATCGAGTCCAATTCGCTGTCGGTCACACCGTCGGGGAGGGTGCCGTCGAGCCAGTAGCCGCGATCGTCGACGGCTACCGCCAACAGCAGGTCGCGATCGCTGAAGCCGGACAGGTCGGACGTGCGGGCGGCCCAATCCCGCGCAGCCATCGACCCGAAGGTGCGCACGTAGATCACCCACAGCTTGACCTGGTGATCGCGGTAGAGGGTGTCGACCGCGTCGAGCACTCGCCCCTCGTCGCCCGCGCTGAGCACGTTCGCGGTGTCGACCACCTGCGGACCCATTCGCGCGGGCGGTTCGGCGACGGCACTCGGCGCGCACAGCAGACTCAACACGGCGAACACCGCGCAGAGCACGGAAACCGAACGTGGGGCCGAACTCGACAGCGGCATGTGTCGAATCTAACCGTCGCGACCGACACGAGCGCGACATCGCAGCGCGTGGCTTCTACGATCGGACGCATGGTCACAGTCGCTCGCCAGTACACAGGTCACGTCACCGCGGGCGAGGACGCCCAGCAGCGCGACGTCCCCGGCGCCCGCATCGTGAAGATGTCCGTCGGTCCGATGGACAACAACACCTATCTGATCCAGAGCACTGCCACCGGCGCCGCCGTGCTGATCGACGCCGCCAACGACGCCGAGCGCATCATCGAACTCACCACGCTCGAAACCCCCGGTCAGGTCGAACAGCTCGTCACCACCCACCGCCACCCTGATCACTGGCAGGCGCTGACCGAGGTCACCAAGTCCCTCGGCGTCCCCACTGCCGCCCACACCCTCGACGCCGACCACATCCCGGTCCGCCCCGACCGCCTGCTCGAGGACGGCGACACCCTCGAAATCGGCGACCTCGTCCTCCACGTCATCCACCTGCGCGGCCACACCCCAGGCTCGATCGCCCTGGCCCTCACCGACAACGCAGGCCACACCCACCTCTTCACCGGCGATTCACTTTTCCCAGGTGGAGTCGGAAAAACTCACAGTCCCGCCGACTTCGACACCCTCCTCACCGACGTCACCACCAAACTCTTCGACCGCTACCCCGACGAGACCGTCGTCTACCCGGGCCACGGTGACGACACTACTCTCGGCGCCGATCGGGCGAATCTGCCCGAATGGCGTGCGCGGGGTTGGTGAGGCTGCTTCGGGAGTCAGCGCAGCGTGAGAGCCGGTCCGGTGAGAGTCAGGCCTAGGTCGGCGGTGTAGGCGAAGACCGCGAAGAAGACCAGCGCGGCACCGGCTAGGGCGAGGTCCTTGTTGAAATGGACCATTTCGTGTTGCTTGGTCTCGGCATCGGTCTCCTTCCAGAAAGCGTGCATCAGGAAGGCCGTCGGCACCAGGAACGCCACCAGGACAAGCGATCCGACATCGCCCCACGCCCCGAGTAGCACGCTCGTCCCCGCGACCAGCATGGCCGCACCCGAGGCGTACACCGCCAGGGCGGGCGACGGCACTCCACGGCTCGCGGCATATCGCGCGGTGTCCTTCGCCGCACTCAGATGGCCGACAGCCGCGCCGATGAACAACGCGGAGAACAGGATTCGCCCGATCAGGACTATGACGCTCATGGCTTCCACCTGACCATCGGAGACGGGCCGCGTCCAAGACCGATCCGACGTGACCGATACCGAGCGGGTATCGTCGCAGCTCATGGACCTCCGTCTCCTGCGATACTTCACGGCGGTGGCCGAGGAACTCCACTTCGGCCGCGCTGCCGCTCGGCTGTACATGACCCAGCCGCCGCTGAGCAGGGCGATCAAGCAGCTCGAGGCCGACCTCGGCTACGAACTGCTGCGCCGCTCATCGACCGGCGTCGCCCTCACGCCCGCCGGCGCCGCGCTCTACGACGAGGCCCGCGACCTGCTGGCCCAGGCCGATCGAGTGCGCGCCAGGGTCGCGGTCGCCGCAGGGGCGGACACCACCATCACCATCGGCACCTTCGCCGAACAGGCAGGCACCCGACTGGCGGCCGCTTACCGAGCCGCGCACCCCGACGTGCAGGTACACATCAGAGAAGGCGACTTCGCCGACCCGACAGCGGGACTGCGCGCCGGCCGCGTCGACATCGCTCTCACCCGCACGCCCTTCGACGAAACAGGCGTCACCACACAGGTTCTGCGCACCGACCCCGTCGGCGTCGTACTGCGCGTGGATGATCCATTCGCCGACCGCCCGAACCTGCACCTGCGAGAGCTGGCAGATCGACGCTGGTTCCAGCTGCCTCCCGACACCGACCCGATGTGGCGCGGCTACTGGTCGCACCCGACCGATCCCGACACCGGGCCGGTGGTGCGGACCGTCCACGAATGTCAGCAAACCGTCCTGTGGAACGGCACCGTGGGACTCACACCGCTCGGTCATCCGGTTCCGGACGGGCTGGTGGTGGTCCCGCTCGTCGACAAGCCGCCGAGCAGCCTCGTGCTGGCTTGGAACAGCGCCGCGCACACCCCGCTGATCCGCTCGTTCGTCGACGTCGCGGCGACGATCTCGTGGACACCGATCGGTAGTTCACCGGAACGGAATCCGCTGGTGACCGCTGACCACACGACGCGTCGGACCGACCTGGCAGACTGACGAGGGTGAAATCGGGTTTCTCGCGAACGTCAGCGCCTGCCCAGGATGTCAGGCATCCGCGCGGGCTGGTGTCGACGGTCTCGGTGTGGTTCGTCCGGTTGATCGCCGGGGCGGTGCTGATGGGGTTGGTGCTGGTGGCCGGGACGGCGGTCCGGGTCTGGCAGGTCGCGCGGATCGACGACTACACCCCCGCGAACGCGATCGTGGTGCTCGGCGCGGCGCAGTATTCGGGGACGCCGTCGTCGGTGTTCGAGGCGCGGTTGTATCAGGCCTGGCGGCTCTACGAAGCCGGTGTGGCGCCCACGGTGATCACCGTGGGCGGCAAGCAAGAGGGCGACCTGTACACCGAAGCCGCTTCGGGCAAACAGTATTTGGAGGACAAAGGTGTTCCGAGCGAGAACATCCTCGCGGTGGAGACCGGGTCCGACACCCTGCGCAGCATCGAAGCCGTCGCGACAGCGATGGGGGAGCGCGACATGTCATCAGCCGTACTCGTGAGCGATCCGTGGCATTCACTGCGAACCAGGACGATGGCTCGCGACGCAGGCTTGGAGGCGTGGACCGCACCTACCCGCACCGGACCGGCCGTCTACACGAGGGAGTCGCAATTCCACGGCATCGCCCGCGAAACCGGCGCGCTGCTCTGGTACCAGCTCACTCATTTCTCGGCAGATTTCTCTTATGAGGCGGGACAGTGAGATGACACGGACCTATACCCCGCACGACCAGGAACGCATGGTCCACGAGCCGGGCAAGACCGCGTGGCCAGGTGCCGCGGACAAGGGCCATCGCAGTGAGTTCTCCCGTGATCGTGCCCGTGTGCTGCATTCCGCCGCGCTGCGTCGCCTCGCCGACAAGACCCAGGTCATGGGCCCGCGCGAGGGCGATACCCCGCGCACCCGCCTGACCCACTCCCTCGAAGTGGCCCAGATCGGGCGCAGTATCGCCGACGGGGTCGGCGCCGACCCCGACCTCGTCGACCTGGCGGGCCTTGCCCACGACATCGGCCACCCGCCCTACGGTCACAACGGTGAACGCGCGCTCGACGAATTCGCCGACGAGTACGGCGGTTTCGAAGGCAACGCGCAGAACCTGCGCATCCTGACCCGCCTCGAGCCCAAGATCCTCGACGCCGACGGCGAAAGCTTCGGGCTCAACCTGACCCGGGCAGCCCTGGACGCGACCCTCAAATACCCGTGGGGCAGAAGCGGTTCCGGCACCAAGTTCGGCGCCTACGACGACGACCTCGAGCGCCTGGCCTGGGTCCGCAAAGACGCGCCCGACCGCAAGCAGAGCCTGGAATGCCAGATCATGGACTGGTCCGACGACGTCGCCTACTCGGTGCACGACGTGGAGGACGGCGTGATCGTCGGCCGCATCGACCTGCGCGCCCTCGCCGACCCGGCCGAACAGGCCGCGCTCGCCGAACAGGGCCACGGCCAGCACCCCGACCAGTCGATCGAAGCGCTCGCCGCCGCCGCCCAACGGCTCTCCGAACTCGACATCGTGGCCGACGCCGCGACCTACGACGGCAGCTTCGCCGCCTCGGTGGCGTTGAAGCGGCTCACCAGCGAACTGGTCGGCCGCTTCGCCACCGCCGCGATCTCGGCCACCCACGAGCGCTACGGCCAAGGCCCGCTCATCCGCTACGAGGCCGATCTGATCGTGCCGCCGATCGTGGCCGCCGAGGTCGCCGTCCTCAAGACCGTGGCGTTGCGCTACGTGCGCTCCGACCCCGGCCACCTCGCCCGCCAGCAGACCCAGCGCGACCGCGTACAGGCCGTGGCCGACCGCCTGCTCACCACCGCGCCCGCCCACCTCGACGATCAGATGCTGCCCTGGTTCAACGCCGCCGCCACCGAGGCCGCGCGCGTGCGCGTGGTGATCGACCAGATCGCCTCCTACACCGAGAGCCGGTTCGAACGCGTCGCCGCCTCGCTGGACTGCCGCTGAGCAGACCCGACTAGACTCGCTCATCGTGGCCGGACGAATCCCAGATCGCGATATCGCGGCGATCCGTGAACGTGTCCGGATCGAAGACGTAGTCGGTGAGTACGTGGCGCTCAAGCGCGCGGGCGCCGACTCGATCAAAGGTCTGTGCCCGTTCCACGACGAGAAGTCGCCGTCGTTCCATGTGCGTCCCAACCACGGGCTGTTCCACTGCTTCGGCTGTGGTGAGGGCGGGGACGTCTACAAGTTCCTGCAGCAGATGGAACACATCGGTTTCGTCGAGGCCGTCGAGCAGATGGCCGATCGCATCGGCTACCAGATCAACTACGAGGGTGGCGGCACCTCGGTGCAGCGCGACCGCGGCACCCGCTCGCGGTTGGTCGCCGCCAATGCCGCCGCGCACGAGTACTACATGGCCTTGCTGCACGAACCCGAGGCCGAGGCCGCCCGCAAATATCTGACGGACCGCAACTTCGACAAGGCGTCCTGGCAGCAGTTCGGTTGCGGTTACGCGCCCGCGGGCTGGGACGGTCTGACCAAGCATCTGCAGCGGCTGGGGTTCGAGTTCAAGGAGTTGGAAGCGGCGGGGTTGTCCAAGCAGGGCAAGCGCGGTCCGATCGACCGGTTCCATCGTCGCCTGCTGTGGCCGATCCGCAATCTCGGCGGTGAGGTGATCGGGTTCGGCGCGCGCAAACTGTTCGACGACGACACCATGCCCGGCAAGTACGTGAACACGCCGGAAACGTTGCTGTACAAGAAGTCTCAGGTGCTGTTCGGACTCGACCACGCCAAACGCGACATCTCCAAGGGTCATCAGGCTGTGGTCGTCGAGGGCTACACCGATGTGATGGCCATGCACCTGGCCGGGGTGAAAACCGCGGTCGCGTCCTGCGGCACCGCCTTCGGCGAAGAGCACCTGCAGGTGCTGCGCAGGCTGCTGATGGACGACAACTTCTGGCGCGGCGAGATCATCTACACCTTCGACGGTGACGCGGCAGGCCAGGCTGCTGCGTTGAAGGCGTTCAGCGGCGATCAGCGACTGGCCGGACAGACCTACATCGCGGTCGCGCCCGACGGGCAGGATCCGTGCGAGTTGCGCCAGCACTCCGGTGACAGCGCTGTGCGCGATCTGGTGGCACGACGAACCCCGCTGTACGAGTTCGTGATTCGTGGTCTGCTCGCCGAACACAATCTCGACGATGTCGAGGGCCGCGTCGAAGCGTTGCGCCGTACGGTGCCCGTGGTGGCTCAGATCAAGGACAACGCCACCCGCAAAGGGTATGCCACCAAGCTGGCCGGCTGGGTCGGCTGGGATGACATCCAGCTGGTCGTGCGCCGGGTCGGTGAAGAGGCGAAGAAGAACCGGGCGGGCGGCAATGCCACGCCTGCCCTGAAGTCGGGTGCCGCGGCGCTTCCCGCGCCCCGCGTCGAGGAGGGTTCCTCGGTGCGGCCTGCCCCCAACGATCCGGTGCTGTTCGCGCAGCGCCAATCCCTCAGCGCCGCACTGCAATACCCAGGCATCGCGGGTGTCGCCTTCGACGCCATCGACGCCGCCGCCTTCACCCACCCCGCCTACGTGGCTGTGCGCATCATGATCGCCCAGGCGGGCGGCACGGCGGCCGGGCTCAGCGGCGCGGAATGGGTTGCCGCCGTCGCCGACCACACCGACGACCTGATGATCCGCGCCCTGGTCTCCGAACTGGCCAACGAGCAGCTCCCGGTGCGCACCCAGAACGACACCCCGCGCTTCATCACCGGCATCCTCGCCCGCACCCAGGAAGCCTGGGTGGGCCGCCAGATCGCCGAGCTCAAATCGAAGCTGCAGCGGTTGTCCGCCAGCGAGGAGCCCGACACCTACATGGCGTTGTTCGGCGACCTGGTGGCGCTGGAGCAGTACCGCAAGAGCCTCGCGGCCCAGGCGATGGGTAACGAGGGCTACGCGGCCGGAGCCTGACAGCCCTGCGGGTCATGGTTTGGTGGCCTCGGTGAGTGTGCGGCTGGAGTACGCGACGAACGGCCCCTCCTGCTGGATTCGATCATGGAGCCGCCGCAACTGGTCGCGGTAGCCCTCCACAGTGAACCCAGGGACCATCCAGATCACCTTGCGCAGGAAGTACACGACGGCACCGATGTCATCGAACTCTGTGCGCAGGCGCTCGGTCCGCTGGCTGATGATCTCCAGGCCGGCGGCGCGCGCGGCAACGGCTTCGTCGTCGGGATGGCGGCCTCGCCGGGCTTCCGGTTGCGGACCGAGAAAATACTCGACCAGTTCGAACACGCTGGCAGGCCCGACGTGCTGCGCGAAATACGTTCCGCCCGTTTGCAGTACGCGGGCGATCTCATCCCACCAGACGGTAGCCGGATGCCGACTGGTGACGAGGTCGAACGCGCTATCAGCAAACGGCAATGGTGGCTCGTCGGTCGCAGCCACGACAACCACGCCGCGCGGGTGCAGCAACGCCGTCGCCTTGGCGATATTCGGCGGCCACGACTCGGTGGCAACCATGGTCCGCGGAAACAACTCCGCCTCACCCAGAACCTCACCACCACCGGTCTGAATGTCCAGAGCAGCGGAGGCGGTCTTCAGCCGACTACTCATCAGCCGCTGATAACCCCACGAAGGCCGCGCTTCGCTGGCCCGCCCATCGAGCCAGGAGAAGTCCCACCCTTCCACCGGCGCCGACGCTGCTTCTTCGACCAGTTCCTCGAACGTTCGTCCCATGTGGAATCACTATGCCAGCGACGGCCCCAGACCACGAATGCATTAAACCGGGGTCAAAAGATGACGTTTGTCCTGGTGGATGCGCAGACGTCAATGGCCCGAGATAGCCTCGGGCCATTGATCTTCGGAGTGTTGGGTGCGGCCGCCGTGCGGGACTTCGAGTACGCGCTAGTTGACCGAACCGGCCAACTGATCGGCATATGGAGCAGTGAATTTCCCGACAATGGGAAGCTCCACGCGGCCACCGCCGCTGTTGTTTGCCCGGACCATCGCCATGATCCAGACGACAACCGCGAAGACCGCGAGCACGAGTCCGGCGAGGCTGAAGATGATCCCCAGTACTCCGAGTAGCGAGCCGACGATGCTCAGAACAATATTGAGCACCGAGACCGCCCCGAAGAAGATGATCGATTGTGCGGCATGGAATTTCACATCGGGATCATTCTTTCCCACGAAGAGGAAGATGATTCCGGTGAGCCAGCCCAGCGCGTACGACAGGATCGCGCTGGTCTTCTTGTCCAAGCCAGAAGGCTGTGTGTGGTTCGAGGGAGAAGATGTCATGGGGTAAGTAGATGCCGCACTCGCCCCCTACCGATCCCAACTTTCAGCACGAAACCGCAGGTTGTGGGCCAGCTGAGGTGCGAGCACGGCCAGACGTCAACGTGGCGAGTCCTCTAGACCTGGGCAACGAGATGTGAGCGCCGACACCATTCGCATATCCGATGGAACCGAAGCTCATCGGCTCCCGTCTAACTCATAGTGATCTGCGAAATATTCGAGGAATGTCTATGACAAGCCAACCTGGCTCTACCAGCACCGACTTCGCCGTGGTCCCTGACGAGGTCACCGACGCCGGGCGTTATCTTCAGCAGGTCGCCGAGACCCTCGTCAACGGACTCACCTCCCTCGACACCGACGTCACGACCCTGCTGGCCAACTGGCGTGGTGTGTCCGCGGATTCGTTCAGCGCAGGCTGGACCGAAACCAAGCAGGGCGCCGATACCGTCCTCGAAGCGCTGGCCGACATGGCCGAACTGCTCGGTGTCACGAGCAAGACACTCGATGACCTAGATAGTGCACGCGCGGTAGCCACCTCCTCGCTTTCCGGATCCCTTGATCTGCCGGAACTCTGATGGTCGAGAACGCACAACCCTTCCGCGTGGATCTCGACGAACTCGAGCAGATCGTCGCCCGTGTATCCGGATTCGTCGGCTTCCTCAACGACAGCCTCGACGGTTTGCAGCAGCGGGTTTCCGCCGTTCAGCAGAACTGGAACGGAGCTGCCGCCGATGCTCAGGCCGAGGCATTCCGTGAATGGCACACCGGTGCAACCGATGTCGCCGACGGTATTGCCATCATGCGGCAAGCAGTCCTCGACGCTCACGGTAGATACAACGCCGCTATAGCCGCGAATCTCTCGATGCTGGGCAGGGCGTAACAACTAATGTCGACCCTGGTTGTCGACCCCACCGTGTATTCACTGGCCGGGGCTTCGATGCATTCCTACGCAACCGAGTATCAGCGGGTCTACTCCACACAGATCGCTGCCCTGAGCGATACCGCAGATATGGGCGGCAACGTCGGCGAGTCCAAAGCGTGGGCAACGTCCTATGATTCGACCGTCACGACGGCGATGAGCATGACCGAGTTGCTCATCACCGCAATGGGTAACTACTCCAATATCCTGCTCGAGCTCGGCTATAACCATGCCTTGGCTGACTATGTCGCCGGCACCGGCCGACCGGAACCGACAAAGCCGACCCAGCTCGCGCCGGTGTGGGCTCCGTGCCTTGTGCCGCCGCCATCGGCAGGTGGTCCGGGCAGTGGCCTGTTCGACGACGTCGGATTCGCGGTGTCGGCGCTAGAGAACTTCGGTGTTTCGATGCCGGACGGCGAACCGCATGATCTCCTGACCGCAGCCGACACCTGGGACAAATTCGGCAGTGAGACGGGTGTGGGCAACCTGCCCGCCCTTTTGGACCAGCTGGCAAAGACCTTCGAACGCGAAACCGCGCCCGACGCAGCACATGTCGATGACGACATTCGCGAGCTGAAGAAGTCTGCTGAAGGGGTCCTTACCCTTTACAAGGATCTCGCCAAGTCCTGCCGCGAGCACCGCTCCGCGATCCTGGAGTTCCGGACACAACTCGGCCAGTTGCTTGTCGATCTAGCGAAGGACCTCGCCCAGGAAATCGCCGAGACCGTCGTCCTCAGTGTGATCGCGGGTGCTTTGACTGCCGGATTCGGCGCCGCCGCCATCGCTGCTGCCAAAGCAGGCAAGCTCGCGCTGAAAATGAAGGCTTACGTCGACCGCGTTCTCACCGCCAAACGCGCAGCCAAATTTGTCGAGAAAGTCGTCCAGACCGGCGATGATCTCGACGCCAGACGCAGCGAAATGCAGCGCATTGCCAACCTGCTCGCCCAACGAACAGCCGATATCGCCAAGGCTGCACGCGACAAGCTCAAGGGATCCCTGGATTACGCGCTCGACAAGGAGGCGATGGGCCATGTCTTCGTGCCGAAGCATAAGCTGGACAATCTCGTGAAGTCACTGGGCGGCGAAGAGGCGACGATGACCAAGATCATCGAGAATGTTCAGGGCGTTCCCGATGGCGTATATAATGCCTCGAATCCTCTGGTGCGCACCATCAATGGTGAGACCGTTCATATCCGCGGCGCGATGATCAACGGTGTCTTCAAAATCGGTACCGCCTACATCCCCTGACCACAGTGCAAGATCCGAGGAGACCGATGAGCAACACACCCATTCAGCCACGACCGCTGACCGACCTCGAATCCGAGGTCGTCACCAAAATGCTGTCTGGCGGCGGTGCCGGCGCTGACGAACTCCGCGCCCAGATCCCGCATTCGCAGGTCGTCGCGACTTGGGGCGCCGGGTCACCCAGCGTCGATCTGGTCGTGCAGCCAGGGGCCGTGCAAGGATCCGGTTCCGCCGATGGGATCTTCGCCAACGGCGCCGTCACCGACCGCAACGGGTCACCAGTCGGCGAGATCATTCTCTGGGTTGAGAAAGGGTGGCTCAGCAGCATCGAGTACGCCTGGTACACCGACGAGCGACCTCGCACTCTGCCGGAGTCGGCCCAGATCGAAGTCCTCTGACCCGGCTGTGCGATGACACAGTCGGGTGGGCCCAGCAAGCTCGAGGTGAGAAGTTCGCGTGGATCACGCTAAGACCTTCGGCAACGCTGTCGCGGACATTTCGACGGTCCAGTGTTCCGGGGCAGCGGGGGACAAGGTCCTATTCTGGGTTGGAGCGGCGAACGGACGAGTGGCGGCGGCGTGAACGGTCAGGGCTCGGAGGCGGCAACGTGCGTGGGGCACGTCGCGGCCGCCGGTGGCTTGCTCGTGGCCGTGCCGGACGACCCGGAGGAGCCCGGCGCGGACAATGTCGCTCCGCGCACCAGAAACACCCAATAGCCCACGAGGACAGCGCAGTAGAACGACCGTGCCACGGCGGCGGTGACGCTGCTGTGGGGCGGCAATTCCACGGTGAAGGACACCGGGAAGACCGGCACCGCGAGTGCCATGGCGGTGATCTCGCCGCGGCCCAGCGTGATCAGCACGAGCACGCCCGGCCACAGCAGCATCAGGTAGTTGTGCCACGCGATGGGCGAGAACAGCAGGGCTGCGGCGAGTACCGCCCACAAAGCGGTGCCGCCCGGGTCGATGCGGTCGCGGTGACGCCCACACCACCACAGCGTGCCTGCCAGCACCGCCAGCCCGAGTGCCGTCCCGATCTCGGAGGGCAGTCCGAAGCGCACCGCGAGCCCCGGCAGCGATGCGTTGTCCACCCAGCCCGGCACCGGCGCGGAGAAGGCGATGCGCAGCCAGCCCTCCGCGCTCGATGGTCCGGCGACGAGCACCCCGACCAGCGAGGCGACAGCCGCGCCGACGATTCCGGCCTTGAACGGCAACCACTTCCGCTGCACGGCCGCGAGCAGCAATATCGGTGCCAGCGACGGTTTGAGCGCCACCACGATGCCGAACAGGACGGACGCGAGCACCGGCCGCCCCCGCCGCTGCGCGATCCACCCGGCAACGAGCCCGACCAACAGCAGCGGGTAGATCTGGCCGAGCATCAGCGTTCCGTACAGCGGCGACGACGCGAGCACAGCCAGCGTGGCCAGCGCAGTGACAGCCGGGCGCAGCCACAGTTCCCAGCACACCGCCAACACCGCGCCCACCATCATGAGCAGTGTCAGCACCGCGAAGACGCGGTAGGCCGTGACCACATCCAGCGCGGCGAAGGGCGTGAGCAGCATCGAAACCAGCGGCGGGTTGAGATTGCTCAGCTTCGCCGGGGTCTCGTAGATGTCGGTGCCGTGGGTGAGGGCCACGGCTGAGTTCCAGAAGGTGTCGAAGTCGACGTGTACCTCGTAGACATCGTTGGACAACAGCGGCGCCACCAGAGGGTAGGGGTTCGATACGCGCCGCATCACCTCGACGATCGACGCGAGCACGAGCAGACCTGCCACCACCCGAACGGCTGCGGTGATACGGCTGGACCGCGCTACATTTTCCGGTGACACGGCTCCCGACGCTATCTGTACCTGTCCGGTTTTGTAGAACCGCTCTTTCCACTGCGGCGTCCGGATGCACGACGCCGTGGTGCGAATGCGCCGCCGTGCCGCGCTGGAGCTCGTCGGTCTTTCGCCTGGAGCAACACTGCCCGCCCGCATACGGCGCTGGGGCAGGCATCGGCCACCGGGACCCTCGAGGCCCAATCCACCGGCCGCGATACCGCTCACATCACGAATGTCAGGTAGAGATCGGTGACCCTCGATTCCTCATGCACGGCAACCGAGTGCAGGCTCCACCCCGCCGAGGCCATCTCATTCATCACCGCTGAGGCTGCGCCTAGTTCTACCGGGCCAGGCATCGACGATCTGTTTTCGCGGACTCGAATCACCTTGTACATGAGGTCAAGCGTATGGATCTACCGCTGAATTCCGTTCGGCAATTCGTCGCACCTGTTGAGCGGCTTGGTGATCGGGGCCCAAGCTTCGGGTTCGGGTGGACTGGTGACGGCTTGGTGACCGTCGACTCGGGTAGCCAGGGCCTTATGAGGCAATCGAGCGAAGCTCGTTCGGCAGTGCGATATCGGAGTCGGCGAGCTGGTGAATTTCGTTCAGCAACCCACGGCTCGTCCACCTCGTCCACTGCTCGGGGTCGATGCTGTGGTGAGCTGGTCAGAGTTCCGATTGCCTGCTTTGGGCGCTATGCGCCCGCCGCGGGTGCTCTTGACCAGTTCGTGGCGGGGAAAGTAGTCCGCGTTTTAGTCGGAAAGTAGTCGATATGGGCGGCTGTCCCCAGGCAACCGAAAAGTCCTCCACCTGCTTGCGCTGGTAGAGGACTTTTTTATGCTCCCCCATCTGGACTCGAACCAGAAACCTGCCGATTAACAGTCGGCTGCTCTGCCAATTGAGCTATAGGGGATTGCCCTGGGTGGTTAGACTCAGGCAGTCTGCCTTGGCGGGCTGACCGAGATGAAACTTTAGCGCATCGTGTCGCGGGAACCCAAATCGGGGCGCTACCTGCGGACATGCGGCGTATAACGATGTGCTGTCGAACGGTGGCCGGATCGACAGGGGTGGGGCGGCTGGGGCAGGATGGACCCGCACACAGACGTGGGAGGAGCTCCAGGAGATGCTGCGGTTGATCATCGGCGTAGCGGCCGGTTATGTGCTTGGCACGAAGGCCGGTCGGGCGCGCTACGAACAGATCACTGCGGCCTCGCGAGCGGTCGCGGGTAGTCCGGTGACCAGGAAGCTGGTATCGGTGAGCCGGCAGAAGCTGTCGGACAAGTTGAGCACCCAGCCGAAGCTGGAGCCGATGGAGCCGATCGACGAGCGCACCACGGTGCTGATCCCGCACAACCAGCTGCGCCGCTGAGCTCACTCGGGCAGATGTCGGATCTGGTAGCCGGTCGAGCGCGAAGCGACCAGCTTTTGTCGTAGCGGATGATCCTCTCCGCATTGCGCCGATGTCAAGAGAACTTCGACATCAGGAACGGCTCGAACCGTTTCCGCACGCCTCCTGGCCGAACTGGCTGACCAGTGTCGGGATCGCAGTGGTTTGCGAGATTCCTTGCGGTTCAGTGCATTTACCAGGCAGAGTCGCGCGAGCTCCCGGCCTTGGGTCTCGGGGCCTGGTCACCGGGTTTCGAGTTCGGTGAGCCACTGTGATGGCCTCGGGGGAGTTCTGCAGGCGGTTGCCGATTTCGGCGATCGTGTCGGTGATCCGGCCACTCGGCGGTAGTCCGCGAGTAGGCGAGTTGCGGCTGCGTGGTCGGTGGATGTCAACTGCGCGGGAGTCCCTCCACTAGGCTCGGCGAAACTACAGCTCAGACAAACCGATACACGGGGGAATAGCTATGACCGACCCGCACCTGAACGTTGTCGGCACCGCACCGGTGTCATTGTTCAGCGCCCAGAATCACAGCGACGTCAGTACGGACCCCGTCGAGACGGTCCCTGGCAACCACCTGCCGACCTTCCTGGCGGCTGTCGAAGACCCAGACCTCACCTGACCGGCCGCTACGCCGCGTTCTCGGCCTCACCGCGTAGCCGGAGGTGATCCTCCCGGTTTACCGGATCGGTTGTTGAGCCAATGAGCGATGCGTGCCAGACGCTGCGGCGCGATTACGCGAGAAGCAAAAGTGCGAAGGAAACCCGAACAGCGCGGTGGGGATCAGCCCTACCAGCTTCGGCTGCAGGGAGCGCACTGCGGTAGGCATACGGCGACCTTCGGTTACCTCCGCCTGGATGGTGTTCGAGCCAGACCCTGCTTGATCTTCGCCGCAGCGGACACAGCAGACGGCTCGAAGCCCGCGCAGCAGAAAAGACTCGCGCCTTCGAGATCTGATGCTTTCACCCGAGTAGGTGAGTTCACGTACCACGCCGTCATCGCTGAACCGGCGCAGGCGAATCCGACTTCCGGCAGTCGTGGGCCTCGGCGGATAGCCTGATCGCAGTCACGTGGGTGGTCGTGACGCGAAGGAGCGGTGATGGAGTTCGGGCCTGGGGCGATCCTCGCGGGGTATCGCATCGAGCGCAGGGTCGGCGGTGGGGGGATGGGAGCGGTGTATCTGGCCCAGCATCCGCGGCTGCCGCGCAAGGACGCGCTGAAGGTGCTCGACGCGCGGCTGGCGGTGGAGCCGACGTTTCGGGCACGGTTCGAGCGTGAGGCCGATCTGGCTGCGCGGCTGCGGCATCCGAATGTTGTGCAGATCTTCGATCGGGGGGTCGATGGTGACCGGTTGTGGATCGCGATGCAGTTCGTGGACGGGCTCGACGCTGCGCAGCTGCTACGGCACGGGTTGTCGGTGCTCACGCCGGAACGGGCGGTTCGCATCGTCGCCGAGGCGGCCGCGGGACTGGACTACGCGCATCGGCAGGGACTGCTGCATCGCGACATCAAACCGGCGAACCTACTGATCGCGCGCGCCGATGACGGTACCGACGAGGTACTGGTCACCGATTTCGGGATCGCTCGAAGTATGGGGGAGACGACCAGTCTCACCTCCGCGGGATCGGTGCTCGGCACGCTCGCGTACGCCGCGCCCGAACAGCTGGAGGGGCATCCGCTCGATGTGCGTACCGATGTGTACGCCCTCGGCGGCACCCTCTACGAGCTGCTCACCGGTTTCGTTCCGTTCCAGCGGGAGAGTCCGGCCGCGTTGATCAGCGCGCATCTGATCGAGCCGCCGCCGCGCCCGTCGGCCGGTAATCCGGCGCTGCCGCAGGCCATGGACGCGGTGATCGCGCGGGCGATGGCGAAGAACCCGGACGACCGGTACGCCGGCTGCGGGGAGCTCGCCGCAGCGGCGATCGCAGCCCTCACCAGCAGGCCGGTGGTGGGGGATACCGCTGTGCTGCAGCGAGAAACGCGACTCTCGCGTGCTTCCGGCACATCGCTGACGAGGAAAGTCCTGCTCGGAGTGAGCGGCGCGGTGGTGGTGGCCGGGGTGACCGCGTTCGCTGTGCTCACCGCCGAGGATCGGGGTGGATCGGACGCGCCGATGACCTCGCCGGTCGCACAGATCGGTGCGGTCCCGGGCAGTCCGAAGGCGGCGACGGTTCTGCGTCCCTGGCTCGACGATGTTCTCGCCGGGGATATGAGCGCGCTGATCCGTAAGTGCTGGACCCAGTCGCCCGCCGAGATTCCCGGGATGTACGGCGACGTCGAGCAGATCGTTGATGCTGTGCGTCGGCCCGGCGTCCTCGGCCAGTTCGGACCGTATTGGGAGAACGACGCGCTTCACGTCAGCTTGCGTCCCAGCGAGTTGCGGTCCGGCTACGGCTGCCCGATCGTCAGCGACCGATCGGCGACCCGGCTCACCGAGGAGCAAGCGCGCTATACCGCCGAGCGCTATCTGAGCCGGGTCGTCGGTGACCCCGTGAACCCGGCCGACATAGAACCGGACTACCCGCTGCTGTGCGACGGCGCGCAGCCGGGCGACACCCTGTCCGGAGTGCGGCGCTTCGAGGACAAGGTACTCACGATCCGTGGTTCCACGGGCTCGGTCGTGACCGTCAGTGCGCCGGTGACCAGCGCCGACGGTGTGACGTCAGCGGTCGACCTCACTCTCGACCATGCCGCCGACGGATTCTGCGTGTCCCGCATCGACCGGGCAGGTTGAGCGTCCGGTGGCAGGCGCAGCTCATCCGAAAAGGGTGATCCGTCCGACTCGCCGACGCGGCTAGCGTGAGTAGACATCCACGCTGAATCCAGTCAGGAGTTGCCGTGCCGAAGTTGGAGATCAAGAGGAAATCCGAGCTCTCCCGCAAAGAGGTAGGCGAGCGGCTCATCACGATCGGCCGAGCTATCGCCCACGGTTCCGAAGTGGAATTCGAGACCGGTGGCGACTCGATCGAGATCGTTGTCGCCGACCGGGTTCGATGGGAATTCGAGATCGAAGTCGACGGCGACGAGACCGAAATCGAAATCGAGATCAGCTGGCGTGACGATCCCGCCACCGCATCGGCCGCCGCGGCACCGAAGTCGGCACCGAAGTCGGCACCGAAGTCGGTAACGAAGTCGGCGGCACCGAAGTCGCCACCGGCCAAGACCGCGCGCCGCCCCAGGGCGCGCAAAACGACCGCCAAGTGATCCGCCTCCATGACCAACACCGACGCCACCGGTAGTAGCCACGCCCGACGCTGGTGGGCGCGGCTGGCGTTCGTCTGCGCCGCCGCGGCGGCGGTGGTGCCCGTGCTCGCCGCGGGCGTCCTCGGCGCCATGGCGCTGCTCATCGTCGGCACCGGCGGCGTCGTGGTCGCGGTGGCGGCGCTCTACTCGTTTGTCACCCGGTTCGGAATACTGCGGTGGATCGCTCTCGGCGTCGCATTGCTCGCGCCGATCGTCGTCGTGGTCTCGTTCGTGCGGGCGAATCTGCTGTGGGTCGTTCTGGTCTGCGGCGTGCTCGCGCTGTTGACCGTCGTCGCCGCTCGCATCGCCCTGCGCGGCAGCGGCGCGGACACGACGATGCCCGAATACTCCGTTCCACCGGCACAGCGTCCGTTCCTGATCATGAATCCGCGCTCCGGTGGCGGGAAAGTGTCGAAGTTCGACCTCGTGCGCAAAGCCGAAGAGTTGGGCGCCCGAGTCGTTCTCCTCGAAGGGCCGGAGGAAATCGATGTCACCGCATTGGCCCAACGAGCGGTGGCGGAGGGGGCCGATCTGCTCGGGGTCGCGGGCGGCGACGGGACCCAGGCGCTGGTCGCGGCGGTGGCCGTCGAACACGATCTGCCGTTCCTGGTGATCAGCGCCGGAACCCGCAATCACTTCGCCATGGACCTCGGACTCGATCGCGCCGATCCCACCCGGTCACTCGACGCGCTGCGCGACGGTGTGGAGTTGCGCGTCGACCTCGGCATCGTCAACGGGCGTCCCTTCGTCAACAA
Organism: Nocardia salmonicida NBRC 13393; assembly: GCF_001613085.1. Classification (GTDB taxonomy): domain Bacteria; phylum Actinomycetota; class Actinomycetes; order Mycobacteriales; family Mycobacteriaceae; genus Nocardia; species Nocardia salmonicida. Next base: position 45,421 of record NZ_BDBR01000029.1, on the reverse strand, counting down.
CGCCTCGTTCGGGGTGTACGCGGAGATCGTGCGCAGTCCGGCTTACCGAGATGACAAGACCGCGACGGTGCTGGCTCTGCTGCCCGATCTGCTCAACGGGCACAGCGGCCCGAGACTGGTCGCCCGGATCGGTGAGATCACGGTGGAGGGACCGCAGGCCATTCTGGTGAGCAACAACCCGTACGGCAGCAACGATCTGGCAGGACTGAGCCGTCGTGTCCGTCTCGATCGCGGTGTGCTCGGCGCGGTCACGCTGTCGGTCACCAGCACCAGGGACGCGGTCGGTCTGCTGCGCCGAACCCGCCTTCGTGGCCTGGCGCAGGCAACGGCGATCGAGCTGACCGTCGACGCGGACGCCCCCGAGATTCCGGCAGGCGTCGACGGCGAATCCTTGCTCCTCGACACTCCGGTGCGGTGCACCATCCGACCGGCGGCATTGCGAGTGCGAGTACCGAGGAACCGACCCGGAGTGCGTCCGGCCGCCGCGGCCTTCGACTGGGCCCGGCTGTGGCGAACGGCTCGCTTCGGGTCATAGCGCGGCCACCTTGTCGTCGAGCAGAGCCAATCGCCTGTCGAGCTGTTCGGTGTGCTCGGGCAGGGCGCGCTCGCGTACTCGCCGTAGCGCGTCGCGCAGACCTGTGACGACCATCGGCGAGCTGACGACGAACGCGATGTCGTCGACGCTCGTCCGCAGGAATTCCTCCCATCGGGGCCGATGAACGACGAGTCTTTCGACGCCGTCGTGGTCGGTGTGGCGCGTCGGTTCCAGACGTCTCGCGGCCACCCAGCCGAGCAGATCTTCCAATTCGTCGAAGGCCTGTACAGCAGTCGCCGGGTCGTTCACCGCCGGGGACAGAGCACGGAGCGCGATATCGGACAGCAGTCGAAACGCGAGGAGTGGATCCTGGTCGAAAATCCGTTCGTCGCCGACGACGAGCCTTCGAAGCACCGTCGCGGCGGACAGTTCGCCGCCGTGCACGTCCGCCACGGGACTGCCGTGATGCAGTGTGGCGCCGGGAGTCGCACGCAGGACGATGACCGCGTTCGCGGCTGTAGCGGCATCGATCAGCCGGGTCACGTCGACCCGTTGCAGCACCACGGGGGGCCGCTGCCAGGCGATCGTCGTCGGTGACGGCGGCAGGGACTGCGATTCGAGGTCGTGCCCGGTGTACACGGCGTCGAGCACGATGCGCCCGCGGTCGCCGATCGTGCCGAGCGCGGGCGCCAATTGAATAGCGGAGAAGGCTCTCAACTGCAGGGTCCGCAACTGCTCGATCAGCAAGAGCAACAGCAGCATCGCCGAGATCGGTACGAATACCGATACCTCGGGATTTCTGCCGATGGCGATGGCGGCGGTCACACAGAAGGCGACCAATCCGAGGGCGAAGCCGAAGGTCCGCCAGACGATCGGGTCGTCGCGGAACATCATCAACCGGGGTGTGAAAGTGGTGGCCACCCACTGCACCACCAGGAAAAGCATCGAGAAGATGAGGGCAACCGCGCCGAGTAGGCCGATCCCGATCGAGAGCAGCGCGCCCGCCACCTGGGTGCTCGGCGCGCGCGGTCCCGAGTCGATTCTCGGGACGACCAGTCCCATCCCGAGCCCGACGAGCATGAAGGCGAGCTGGGACAGGCCGGCTCGCAGGCGGCGGCGGGTGCGGGTGCGGACTACCCTGGCGCGCACTCTCAGCTCCTGTCGGCATAAAAGGACAATGCGGACTCTGCGATGGTCACACATCGACCATCGGGATCGACTCACCCGAAACGGATGACTCCCTGCGCGCTGTGGTGGCTACAGTGGCCCGGTGCGACGGTGGCGGGGCGAGAGCGGGTCGGGTCGACCCACCTCAGGGGTAACCCCTGGGAGCGTCTTGTCAGTTGGGCTCAGCGTCCGGAGCAAGGGCGCACGCTTCGCGTGCCTCGCAGCACCGCGGACGAAGGATTCTGGTCGCCCCGCCACCGTCGCATGCCGATGAGTCGGGCAATCGGGCTCGATCTGGCTGTACGGCTGGCGCGCTCGTTCGAGCTGCTCGACGACGACTGGGGTCTGTCGCCACTGGCCGAGGCATTCGCCGAGGTGATCGAGCCGGGTTCGGCACAGGAGATCGCGGGACGAGTGATCGACCTCATCCCGATCGAGCCGGTCGATCCGGTGAACACGCTGCGCCGGGTACTGGTCGACCTGCCGAAGGTGCGATTGCGCGAGATCCAGCGACGGATCCTGCATCGGGTTCTCGCGGGCATTCCAGTCGACCCCTGGTCGTCAACGACCGTCCGGTCGCACCCCGCGACCGCTACGACGCGGTCCGCGCCCTGCTGCACAACTGCCTGCGCACGGGCGTTTCCGCACAGAACCGCGACGAACACAACGACTTTCGCGCTCACGTCTACGGGTTGATCTCCTGGATCGGCGAGACTAGCCCGCACCGCCGCGACAAACTCCTCGCCATGGCCGAGCGAGTCGACTGGACCGGCTGAGCGGCACGAGACCTAGTGGTCGACGAGGTCGGGCGCCGAAATCCGGGCGAGTTCTTCGGCGAGGGCGGTGACGGTTTCGCGGATCTGATCTTCGGTGTGGCAGGCCGTGACGAAGAAGCGGAGTCGGGCCAGGTCTTCCGGGACGGCCGGATAGATGATCGGGTTGACGTTGATCCCGCGGCGCAGCAACGCCGTGGACAGTTTCAGCGTCCGCATCGAGTCGCCGACGATGCACGGGATGATCGGGGTATCGAGGCTGTCGCCGGTATCGATATCCGCCTCGCGGGCAAGGCGCAGAAAGAGTTCGGAGTTGCGTCGCAGGCGGTCGAGTGGCTCGCGGTCGGCACGCAACAGGCGCATCGCGGCCAGGGAGGCGGCGGCGTTCATCGGGGTCATTCCGACGCTGTACACGAAGCCGGGGGTGGTGTACTTCAGGAACCGGACCAGGTCCGCGCTGCCCGCCACATAGCCGCCGCAGCCCGCGAGCGCTTTCGACATCGTGCCGGACCACAGTTCGACGTCGCGGCGGTCGACATCGAAGTATTCGCCGATGCCACCGCCGGTCTCGCCGAGCACCCCGACGCTGTGCGCCTCATCGATCATCAGCAGCGCGCGGTGCTTCTTCTTGATCTCGATGATCGCGGGCAGATCGGGAATGTCGCCGTCCTGGCTGTAGACGCCTTCGATGAGGATCAGCACCCGGCGGTACTGATGACGGATTTCGGTCAGCAACGCGTCGAGCGCGGCGTGGTCGTTGTGGGGGAACGGTCTGCGGGTCGCGCCGGACAGTTGGCAGCCCTGCAAGATGCTGTCGTGGGCCAGGCTGTCGTGGATCACCAGATCGCGAGGCCCGACGAGATGGCCGATGATCGTCACGTTCGTCGAGTGGCCGCCGACCAGCGCGATCGCGTCCTCGGTGCCGAGCAGGGCGGCCAGTTCGGCCTCGAGTTCGCGATGGATCGGCTTCTCACCGGAGAGCAGGCGGCTGGCCGAGACCGAGCTGCCATAGCGAGCCACGGCGTCCTGGACGGCGGCGACGACCGCGGGATGGCCCGACATTCCCAGGTAGTTGTAGCTGGCGAAGTTGACCACCCGGGTGCCGTCGATGAACGAGGTGTCCCTGGTGACACCGTCGTTGATCAGGAAGTACGGGTTCGACAGGCCGAGCGCTTCGGCGCCCGCGAGCCGGTCGGCGATGGCTCGCACCTCGGCGAAGTCGGATATCAGATATTCGGGTTCGACGCTGGTCGGCCTGGCTTCGGTTGCGGGGGAGACGGTTTCGGGCGGGTGGGTGAGCGGGGCGACAGGCGTGTTCGGCTCGGCGGGCGAATCGGTGAGTTGACCGGTGAAGTGGGCGATGACGTCGCCCAGCGTCGTTTCCCCGGTGATCAGGGTCGGGTCGATGGTCGTGCCGGGGAGTTTGCGGGCCAGACCGGCGAACAGGTCGGTGAGCATGAGCGAGTCGAATCCCAGTCCGTCACCGAGTGTTCGGGCGTCGTGCAGCCGGTCGGCGGGAAACCCGCTCACCCTGGCCAGTTCCGCGCGGACGATCCCCGCGACCGCGTCCAGCGCGAGAGCACCGCGCGCGGTACCGATGTCGATATTCGGGCCACGTGCCTCGGCGGGAGCTGCCAGCAGACTTGCCAGCACGGCGTTCTGTTCACGGAAGAGCGCGATCAGTGGATCGATCATGGTTGCCTCGGTCTGTGTTTGCGCCGGTAGGGATTTCGGATCGAATGCCGAAGCGCCGACCTCGCTGGCAGCGGGTGGTTCCACCCAGAATCGGTGCGCGACAGAGAACTCGTACACCGGCAGGCGCCGACGGACACGCTGCCCGGGTTCGTAGAGTTCGTTCCATTCGGGGTCGAGACCGTCGCAGTAGAGCGCGGCCACGGTGGCGGCGAGTTCGTCGCCGGTCGCGCGCGGGCCGGGACTCGGAGACAGGTAGCGCGCGCCGAGCTCGGGATCGATCCTGCGCACCGACGCGGCGAGTACCCGGCGCGGTCCGATCTCGACGAGATGGGTCGGGTCCGTGCCGAGCGCGGCGTGCACGGCATCGCCGAAACGGACTGTGGCGCCGACGTGTTCGGTCCAGTACTCGGCATCCATCACCTCGTCGGGGCCGAGTGCTCGGCCGTGCACGGTCGAGTAGATCGGCAGGGCGGCGACGCGGTAGGCGCAGGTACTGGCGACGGCTTCGAATTCGGCCAGCATCGGCGCCATCAGCGGACTGTGGAACGCGTGCGACACGGTGAGCGGCTTCGCGATCACCGCACGCGCGCGCAGTGCCGAGCTGATGCGGGACAGCGCCTCGGCCTCGCCGGAAAGGACGAGATCCTCCGGGCCGTTGACGGCGGCGAGCACCACAGCGGATTCGGCGGCGAGCAGATCGGCGATCCGCTCGGGGGTGGAGCGGACGGCCAGCATCGCGCCACCCGCCGACAGGCGTTGCATCAGCCGACCGCGCGCGGTGACCAGTTTGCAGGCGTCGTCGAGATCGAACACGCCCGCCACGGCGGCGGCCGCGAATTCGCCGATGCTGTGCCCGATCAGCCAGGCGGGCCGGATACCGAGGTCGGCGAGTGTCTTGGCGATGGCGTATTCCATGGCGAAGATCGCCGGTTGGGCGAGTGCGGTGGGGTCGGTGTCGGCGTGCTCGTCGAGCAGCAGCTCCCGGATCGAGCGGCCGAGATAGGGGGCCATAGCGGCATCGACCAGGTCGAGCGCCTGTCGGAACCCGCAGTTCGCCTCGTGCAGCGTGCGTCCCATGCCGGGGAATTGGGATCCCTGGCCGGTGAACATCCAGCCGATGCGGGCCGGCCGCGTGACACCGGATAGCGGACCGGCGCTCAGCTGTGCGATCGCCTCGTCGCGATCGTGGGCGACGACGGCGAGCCGGTGGCGGCCCGACGACTTCACCTGATTGCTCGTCCAGCAGAGCTGGTCGAAGTGGTTGTGCCGCAGTGACTTCAACTCTTCAGACATCCGAATCACATTGCGCCGCAATCCCTCTTCGCTGTCCGACGAGAGTGTGAGCACTCCCGCGCCGGATGTCGCGGGTGTCTCGGTGGTGCGGGCACTCGCCAGCACCATGTGCACGTTCGTGCCGCCGAGGCCGAAGCTGCTCACACCGCAGTGCGCGGGTCCGTCGAGAGGCATCGGGTCGGCGAGCAGACGCAGGCCCTGCTGTGTCATCTGTAGCCGCGGATTCTCCTGGTCGGCGAATCTCGACGGCGGGACCACGCCGTGATGCAGGCTGAGGACAGCTTTGATGAGTCCGGCGACACCGGCGGCCCCCTCGGTGTGGCCGAGGTTGCCCTTGATGGATCCGATTCCGCAGGGCCGTGCCCGGTTGCTCGCGTGCAGCTTGCCGAGTGCCTTGACCTCGATCATGTCGCCGAGAACTGTTCCGGTGCCGTGCGCCTCGATGAAGTCGATGTCATCGGGCTGGACGCCGGCCCGCTGATACGCCTCGCCGATCACCTTCTGCTGGGCCCACCGGTTCGGCGCGGTGATGCCGTTGCTGCGCCCGTCGGAATTGACCGCGCTGCCTTTGATCACCGCGTAGATCGGCAGCCCCTCGGCCTCGGCATCGGCCAGGCGGCGCAGCACGAGTACCGCCACGCCTTCCCCGCGCACGATCCCGTCGGCGTTGCCGCTGAACGGTTTGCACCGCGCGTCCGGGGCCGAAAGACCTGCCTGGGTATAGAACACGCCGACCGCCGGGGTCAGCACGAGATTGACGCCACCGGCGACGGCCTGGTCGCAATCGCCCGCCGCCAGGGCATTGCACGCGAGATGGACCGCGACCAGCGAGGAGGAGCATGCCGTGTCGACGGCGATACTCGGCCCCGCGAGGTCGAACTGATAGGACAGCCGGTTCGCGGTCATGAAATAGCCGTTGCCGGATCCGTGCTGCGGCGTGATCGCGGCGTAGTCGCTCATCTGCAGGTTGGCCCATTCGTTGGCCATCACCCCGACGTAGACCCCGGTCCGCGAGCCGGCTTGCGCGCGGGGATCGAGCGTGGCGTCCTCGAAGGCTCGCCAGGTGGCCTGCAGGAGCAGGCGTTGCTGCGGGTCCATCGACTCGGCTTCGTGGGAGGTGATGCCGAAGAATTCCGCGTCGAACGCGTCGGCGTCGTCGATGAATCCGCCGCTGCGGGTGTTGATGGTGCCGGGTGCGCCCGCCGGGTCGTGGAAGTCGTCGGCATTCCAGCGGCTCGAGGGGACTTCGGAGATCGCGTCGCGGCCCTCGATCAGCAGCTGCCACAACTGCGCCGGGTCGGCGGCGTGGGGGAAGCGGCAGTCGAGGCCGACGACAGCGATGTCGGTCATGCCGCGACGGCGATTTCGGCGGTGAGGTAGGTGGCGATGGCCGCGATGGTGGGGTATTCGAAGACCAGGGTCGGGTCGATGTCGAGCATCCAGCGGTCCTCGATCTCACCGCACAGGGACACCGCCGACACCGAATCCATGCCGAGTTCGGCGAGCGGGATCGTGGGGTCCACCTGGTGCGGTGCGCGTTCGGTGTAGTCGGCGACGCGGTCGACGAGCCAGTCCTGGACGGTCATGGAGTGGGTGTCGATGGTGCTGAACATGTTTCGGCTCCTCAGCGGGTTGCGGTCGATGATCGGCTCAGGGCCGGTTCGAGATCTTCGTGCAGGACGGTCGAGATGCTGTCGTCGAGGAAGGCCTCGCGCATCGAGGCCCGTTGGACCTTGCCGCTGGTGGTGCGGTGCACGGAGCGGCTCTCGACGAGGACGACGCTCGGCGCGGGGACGTCGAAACCGCGGGCGACCGCGATCTTGATCGACGAGGTCAGCTCGGCGAGAGTGGTACCGCGCAGCAGCGCTGTCTTGATGCCCTGCACGACGACGAGTCGTTCCCGGCCACCGGCCTCGACGGAGACGGCGACGCCGGTGGTCAGCGCGGGGTGCAGCTGCTCCACCAGTTCCTCGACATCCTGCGGGTAGAGGTTTCGGCCGTTGATGATCAGCAGGTCCTTGAGCCGTCCGGTGACGAACAGTTCACCGTCGCGCAGCATTCCGAGATCGCCGGTGCGCAGGAAAGGCCCTTCGTCGCCGAGATATACGTCGAAGGTGTGCCGGGTCTCCTCGGGCCGGTTCCAGTAGCCGGCGGCGACGCTGTCGCCTTGAATCCAGATCTCGCCGACGGTGTCGTCGACGGCCTGCTGCCCGGTGTGCGGGTCGACGACGCGGACGGTGAGACCGCGCGCCGGTTGTCCGCAACCGACCAGCCTGCTGTCGGGCCCGTCGGTGACGACAGGCTGCGCGTCGATCGGGCCCGCGGTGGCGAGCAGCGTCGCCTCGGCCAGACCGTAGGCGGGTAGCAGTGCGGTCGGGCGCCACCCGGCGGGGGCGAATCGCTCGCGCACGGCCGCGATAGTTCGTTCGCGGACCGGTTCGGCGCCGCACAGCGCCACCTCGAGGGTCGACAGGTCCAGGTCGGCCAGTTGCTCGTGGGTCACGCGCTTCGCGATCAACTCGTAGGCGAAGTTCGGGGCGGCGGTGAAGGTCGCGCGGTACTTGTCGATGGTCTGTAGCCACCGCACCGGGCGTTTGAGAAACGTCGTCGGCGACATGAACACCAGGTTCGCGCCGGCGTAGATCGAACCGAGCAGCGAGCCGATCAAGCCCATGTCATGAAATTGCGGGATCCAGCTGACGCCGGTCGCGGTGTCGTTGAAGCCGATCGCGGTGATCGCGGCCTCGTTGTGTAGGAGGTTGCCGTGGGTGACGACCACGCCCTTGGGAGTGCCGGTCGAGCCCGAGGTGTACTGCAGGAACGCGATGGTCCCCGCGTCGATGGCGGGCATGCGCCACGCGTCGGGATCACCGAGCTGTTCGTCGGTGGCCACCACGGCCGCGGTCGTCGCCGCCGCGACCATCGGCTGGAAGTTGGCGGTGGTGAGAACCATTCGGGCACCGGAGTCGGCGATGATGCCCGCGACGCGTCGGGTGCTGCGCTCGTCGTGAGGCAGGGGTGCGGGCACCGCGATGACGCCCGCGTAGAGGCAGCCGAGGAAGGCCCGCAGGAAGGCCATACCGTCGAGATAGAGCAGGACGACGGGTTCCGACGATTCCGGGCGGGCGGCCAACCACGCGGCCACAGCCCTGGCGTCGCGATCGAGGTCGCGGAAGGTGGCGGTCTCCTCGACGAGCTCGCGGCCCGCCTCACGGAGGTAGGTGTAGGAGCGGGTCTCTCCGTAGGCGAGAACTTGCTGCCTGACGTGGTGCACGTAACTGGGCTGCATGTCGCCATTCCTTCACAGGGGAGAAAGTCATAGGGGTTGACTATGACTATCCGCTCTCTGTGGCGACGGGGATAGTGCTCGCAGGTATCACCCAGCGAACCCAGGGGTGGCCGCTGTCCACCCCTGGGTGTTGCAGCCGAACTGGCGCCTCACACCACGACGACTCGCCGTCCACGGGAGTGGCCGGCCTGGCTGTCGATGTGCGCCGCGGCGGCCTCGGACAGGGGGTACGACTTCTCGACCGGGATGCGCAACTTTCCCTGCGCGATGAGGGCGGCGGCCTCGACAAGTGCGTCCGGCACACTCCCGGCGACCCCGGAGAATCTGACCCCGAGCTTCGGCGCATCGAGATCGGCGATGGTGACAACCGTCTGTGGGTCCCCGGTCAGCTCGACCAGCTCACGGATCACCCCCGAGCCCGCCAGATCGAGGGCCGCGTCGACAGAGCCGAGCTGCCGCACCCGCTCGACCCAGCCCTGGCTGTATGTCGTGGTGCGGGCACCGAGGCTCCGCAGATAGTCCTGGTTCGCTGCCCCGGCGATGCCGATCACCGCGATGCCGCGTTCGCGCGCGATCTGCAGTACCGCCGATCCGACGCCCCCGGACGCGCCGCTGACCAGCAGCGTCTGACCGCCCCGCACCCCGACCTCACCGATGACGCGCAGTGCGGTCTCCACCACGGAGGGGTATCCGGCGGCTTCTTCGAAGGTCAGGCCCTCGGGCATGCGCGACCAGGCCGACAGCACGGCGAACTCCGCGTAGGTGCTCGTGCCTTCGCCGAACACCTGGTCGCCGATCGCGACTCCGTCGACGCCATCGCCGACCTCGTCCACCACCCCGGCCGCATCCAGCCCGACACCGGCGGGCAATTCGATCGGATGAGCCCCGAGAATCTGGCCTTCGCGAAGCCTCCAGTCGACCGGGTTGACGCCCGCCGCGCGCACTGCGATGCGTACCTGGCCGGGGCCGGCGTGCGGCTCCTCGGCATCTATGAGTTGTAGGACGTCCGGACCGCCGAACTCGGCGAAGCTCACCTTCTTCATGCCGCGAACATAACACTAACGGTTAGTGTTTTAAAACTGGTATGACTTCATAACTGATGCAGTTTCGTAGCTGGTAGCCTCCTGACATGACCGTGCCGACCGGACGTCGTGAACGCAAAAAGGCCGCGACCCGCCAGAAGATCGCCGATACCGCCCTGCGGCTCTTCCTGGAACGTGGATACGACGACGTGGGCATCCGCGAAGTGGCGACTGAAGCCGATGTGGCTGTCACGACACTGTTCGCCCACTTCGCCTCCAAGGAGGCGCTGGTATTCGAGCGGGATGAAGACTTCGAGCAAGGGCTCGTGCAGGCGGTCACCGACCGGACGGCCGGCGAACCGCTCATCCCCGCGTTGCGTCGCGAAATCCATTCCATGGTGCGACATTGCACGGCGGACAGCGCCGCCCCGATCTGGCACATGATCGACGAATCGTCCGCGCTGCGCAGGTACGAGGAGTCGATGCGGCTACGTCATGCGCGAGCCCTGGCAGCGGCCATCGCCGCCGATCCCGAACTGGCGCAGACCGCCACGGCGAGCGCGTCGATCGCGAGATTCGTGATCGACGCTTATTCGGTGGCCAGGGAGGCCACCGATCCGGAAGCCGCGGTGGACGAGATCTTCCGGATGATCGAGGCGGCCTGGGAAGTCACCCGCGCCGGAGTTTCCTCGTAGTTCCCGGGGCTCAGCCTCTGTGGAACAAGCCGACCGTGGGCGTGCATGCCCACGGTCGACCGGATCGTGGCTGTTACCCGACGGCGGCCGGGGCGAACGTCGAGCGTTCGAAGCGGCCGGCCGGCGCGAACTTCGCCAGCAGCTCGCCCGCGTCCGCCCCGGTCACCTCGGTGATGTAGGCGGCGGCGTCGGCGGGGGAGTCGATGGGCAGGAACGGCTGTGGACGGTGAAGCATGCCGACCAGGGCGGAGGCGAACTTCGGGTCGACGGCGGCGGTGGCGAAGAACTGGCCGCCGATGTCGCCGAATTCGGGGTCGCTGAGGAACAGCCGGGTCACCTTGGCGGCGGCGTCGCTGCGGGCGGCGAGGAATGCGGCGTACTGGTCGGTGATCCATTGCTCGTCGAACGGTCCGTCGTGCACGGCGGCGGCCGCGACCAGGCGCTGGGCTTGGATCAGCCCGCTCTGCGCGCCCTGGCCCGCGACCGGGTCGTAGGCGACCGCGGTGTCGCCGAGGGCGGCGACCAGATGGCCGCCCGCCGTGCGTCCCACCCCGGCCCGCACGACCGGTCGGACCGCACCCTTGAGCCAGGAGTGCGGGTCTTCGGGGATCACCTGGGTGGCCTGCACTTCCGGCAGGTCCCAGTCGATGTAGTCGCGGTAGAGATCCTTCACGATCCGCAGTGCCGACTCGGCGGAATCGGCGGCGGCGAAACGGGTTTCCCAATCGCTGCCGGGTCGGGCCCAGCCCAGGAACGCCCAGCTCGGGCCCGCGTCCTTGTGCAGGTACGGCCCCCACCACGCCTCGCCCTGTTCGGCGAGAATGGAGAACAGGCTGTGCGCGCCGCCCGCCGGGCTGCGGTGCGCGAACACCCCGGAGTCGAAGCCGAGGCCGGTCACGGTGACCGTGAGCAGCGAGCGCTGCGGCTTGTCGTAGACCGTGCGCTCTTCGTCGATCTGGAACAGGTCGGCCAGTCCGCCGCGGCCGGTGGCGACGAGGGTGAGCTCGTTGGCGGCGGCGATCGCGTCGAGGGATTCGACAGTGACCGGTTCGACGACGAAGTTGCCGCCACGTTCGATGAACGCGGTGAGCCGTTCGTCGGCCTTGAGACGGGTGTCGACGGCGACGCCGACGTAGCCGTCGAAGGTGCCGTCGAAGGCGATCAGTTCGGCGTTCTCCGGTCCGGCGATGCGCACGCTGAGCCCGGTGTGGCGGGGTGCGCGGCCGGTGTAACTGTCGAGTCCGAGCGCGGCCTCGGCCTGCTGGGTCTCGCCGAATTCCAGGGCGGTGCCGGTGGCGGGTACGTCGTTACGGAGGGAGCGTTGATCTCGGTCGCTGTAGAGGGTGACGGTGAAACCGGCGTCGAGAAGTCCTAGCGCCGCAGTGACGCCGGCTTGGCCGGCGCCGATTACCGCGGCCGAACGAATGGAGCGGGAAACGGGAGTCTGCGATGTCATACCGGAATGGTGCGCTTACCTTCGCTCGATGATGAGTGTTGCAATCAGCGGGAATCGATCCGAATACTGGGTGCCGCAATGCATTTGGACAATTGACCGGCAACGCGAGGATCGCGCCGGGACGGTCGGTCCCGGCGCTGATCATCGGCGGAGACGGCAGGCTAGCCGGCGGGTGCCTCCACGGATTCGGGTCGCGACTCCGAGTGCGGCAGCACGGTCGAACGAGGCCCGCCCAGACGGTATTCGGCGCCGCGATGTTCGGGCGGGAGCCGATCACCGGCCCCGAACAGGGCGTTGCGCAAGGTACCCGGCTCGTAGTCGGTGCGGTAGACGCCACGTTCGGTCAGCACCGGAACAACATGGCGCACAATGTCTTCGAATGTTCCCGGCGTGATCGCGTAGGCGAGGTTGAACCCGTCGGTGTCGGTGTCGGCGGCCCACTCCTGCAGCAGGTCGGCGACCGTTTCGCCGGATCCGGTGAACACCGGGCCCATCCCGCCGATGCCCGCCCAGCGCCCGATATCGCGCACCGTCCACTCGCGGCCGTCGTCATCGAATTCCTGGAAGGTCGTGACCGCCGACTGGATGGCGGTGCTCCGCACGTCGCCGATCGGGTCGTCGAGGTCGTACCGCGACAGGTCGATTCCCATCCAGCCGGACATGAACACCAGCCCGCCTTCGACGCTCGCGGTCGAAGCGCCCAAGCTCGAGGAGTTTCGCCGGCTCGGTCCAGTAGCCGATGTCGGTGTAGCGGTGCGACTGGTCCTCGGGGTGCCGCCACAGCGCCGGCGACTGGTGGGCGACGCAGTTCATGTCGAAGGCGTTGAACCGGATCGGCCTGCTCATCGCGATGCCGCCTCGGGACGCACCGCGCTCGAATCCTCCGGCTCCGGATTCGCGGAAGCCGGTGTGCCGGTGTTCCGCTCGCCCGCGCTCCAGCCGAACGGCAGCTCGGTGCCGTTGAGCAGGTAGTCGCCGACCGCACGGGCTTTGAAGATGGCGGGATTGTGCACCGAGATGGTGCGGGCGTTGCGCCAATGCCGATCCAGGCGCAGCTGTTCGGACACGATCGAGGCCCCACCGAGTTCGAACAACTGGGTGGTGGCGGCGAGCACGATGTCGATCACGCCGAGTTGTGCCTGCGCGGCGGCCAATTCGGCGGCCACGAGATCCTGCTCGTCCTTCGCTCCGGCGTCGAGTACCCGGTCGAGCACATCCGCCACGGCGAGCACCGCCGCGCGCGTAGTGAACGCCGCGGCCGACAGCTTGCCGATCACCTGCTGGACGAGCGGGTCTTCGCGCGGCAGATCGGCGGCGCCATGGGTGTAGGTGCGGGTGCGCGCGCTCACCCATTCCCTGGCATCGCGTTCGGCGCGCGCGGCGATCCCCGCGAGCACCGCGAGCTGCACCAGTTGCAGGTAGGCGGTGCCGTAGGTGGGGCCCGCGACACCGTAACCGGGGCCGAGGACACGGTCTTCGGCAACGACGACATCGGTGAACTCGGTGGTGCCGCTCGCGGTGAGCCGCTGCCCGAAACCGTCCCAGTCATCGTGTTGCACAACCCCCTCGGCATTCGCGTCGACCAGCACGCCGAGCCGCTCACCGTCGCTGTCGGCCGCGACGAGGATGTGATCGGCGAACAGCGATCCGGTGCTGTAGTACTTCACACCGTTGAGCAGCAGCCGGTCACCGTCGCGGGTCAGCCGGGTGCGATACCGGTCGACCGCGCCGACCCCCGGCTCGGTGATCGCGTTGCCGACGAGAGTGCCCGCCGCGAGCGCCCGCAACCACCGCTCCCGCTCCGGCCCGGCCTCCGCCAGGATCTGATCCTCGACGAACGACCAGTGCACCCGCAGTGCCTGCGGCAGATTCGACTCGGCCGCGGCCAGGTCGATGAGCAGCCGGAACAGCTGCCGCACGCTCACGCCGTACCCGCCGAATTCGACCGGCACCCGCAACGCCCCGAATCTGGCCTCCTTCAGCCAGCCCACCTCGTCGAACGGCAGCCGCCTGTCGACCTCCCGCTCGACCGCGCCCGTGGCGATCCGGTCGAAGATCGGGGTGAAGATGGCGTCCAGCTCGGAATCGGTGGTCGATGGCGCGGCGGTGGAAGTCATCCACCCACGATCGCGCAGGGGGGTGCCGGATTCACGGGTTGCGCGCAGCGCGATCACAACGGACGCGCGCAGGCGGGCACCGGTGAGAGCGTTGACGTGCCCCGGTCACTGCGGACAAGATCTATCATTGACGACGAAGTGTCTGCGTGGACGAAGGGAGAGGCAACATGTCGACACCCGACGACGACCTGAGCGCGATCTTTCGCCGGTACCTGAGTTCGGTTGTGCTGCATGCTCAGGCGGGCGCGAAGGCGGTCGATCTGCACGCGACAGACCTGTACGCGCTGAATATCCTCGCACTCGCCGGCGCGATGACACCGGGTGAGCTCGGCACCCGCACCGGACTCACCACCGGCCCGACCACCCGTCTCGTCGACCGTCTCGAGCAGGCCGGGTACGTACGCCGCGCCGCCGACCCGGGCGACCGGCGCAAGGTCATCGTCGAACCGATCGATCAGCCCGCCGAGCTCGACAAGGTGCTGGCCCCCGCTCGGCGTCGGATCGGCGAGATCATCGCGAGCTACACCCCACAGCAGCGCGAAGTGCTCTTCGACTATTTCGAGCGCGCGGCCGTGGCCTACCAGGAGTCCGTGACCGACCTGCGCGGCTGAGCTTCATGGGGTTCCCGGGACGACCAGACCGGATTCGTAAGCGAGAACGACCAATTGGGCTCGGTCGCGAGCGTGGAGCTTGGTCATCGCTCGGTTGATGTGGGTTTTCGCGGTGTGCGGACTGATCACCATGTGCAGGGCGATCTCGTCGTTGGACATGCCCTGCGCGACGAGAACGACCGCCTCGCGTTCGCGGGTGGTCAGTTCGTCCAGGGCGGCGCCGGGGCTCGGTGTGCGGGGCTGGGTGACGTAGCGGTGGATCAGTCGGCGAGTGATCGAGGGCGCGAGCAGTGCGTCGCCACGGGCGGCTACGCGGATGGCGTGGAGGAAGTCCTCCGGTTCGATGTCCTTGACGAGAAAGCCCGCGGCGCCGGCTCGCAGCGCGTCGAAGACGTATTCGTCGAGCCCGTAATTGGTCAGGATGACGACGTGCACGCCGGACAGTGCCGGATCGGCGGCGATGTGGCGGGTGGCCTCGATGCCGTTCACCACCGGCATCTGGATGTCGATGAGCGCGATGTCGGGCAGATGCGTGCGGGCCAGCTCGACACCTTCGCGGCCGTCGGCGGCTTCGGCGACCACCTCGATGTCGTCCTCGATGTCGAGGAGTGCGCGGAAGCCACTGCGAATGAGGGGTTGGTCGTCGACCAGCAGAACGCGAATCATGTCCTGTCCACCGGCAATTCGGCATGTACGGCGAAGCCGCCGCGGGTTCGCGGCGCGGCGTGGAGGTGGCCGCCGAGCGCGGTGACACGTTCGCGCATACCGAGCAGTCCGACGCCGGGAACCGAATCCGATGTGGGTTGCGCGCTGCCGTCGTCTTCGATATCGACGACGAGACTGTCCGGGCGGTAATCGATGCGGACGGTGGCGCTCGTGGCGGCAGCGTGGCGGGTGACGTTGGTGAGCGACTCCTGCACGATCCGATAGACGGTCCGGTCGACCGCGACGGGCACGTTCTGCCGCGCACCCTCGACCGTGAGCGTCGCGTCCAAGCCCGCGATGCGGACGCGCTCCACCAGCTCGGGGACGTGGGCGAGGCCGGGGCGCGGCGAGGTGTCGTCGTCGCGCAGCGCTTCCAAGGTCACGCGCAGCTCGCGGGCGGCCTCGCGACCGGCTTCGCGGATGGCCAGCAGTGCCTCCGGGACCTCTTCGCCCCGCTTGCGCGCCACGTGGACCGCGGCTTCGGATTGCACCTTGATCACCGAGATCTGGTGGGTGAGTGAATCGTGCAGCTCGCGCGCGATGTGCAGGCGCTCCTCGTCGGCCCGCCGTCGCGCGGTCTCCTCTCTGGTGCGTTCGGCCTCGTCGGCTCGCCGCTCGGCTTGGCGCAGCGCTTCACCGGCGGCGCCCGCCGCGATGAGCCACGCGATCTCGAGTGCGTCGCGAGCGCGGGCGAGCGCCTGGGTGGTGTCGTGCAGGGCGGCCAGCGCCGCGAGCGGAAGGGCTGCGAGCACTGCCACCGAGACCAGCACGGTGACCGTCCGATGGCCCGCGCGGACCGCGAAATATACCGCGAACAGGAAGGCGACGGCGGGCACGTCGACGCCGAGTGCCTGGTAGCCCAGTGCACACAATCCGGTCACGACCAGCACCGCCACCGGCGCCCGGCGTTGCGCGACAAGTGCCAGCCCGCCCGCGACCAGCAACGCGTAGCCGAGCCAGTCGAGATCGGCAGGGGAGTGCTGGCGGCTGAGCCCGGTGACCAGAAGCACCGCGGCCACGCCGACGGCGATCACCCAGTCGACGGTTCGGCCCATGCGCAAACCCTAGCCCGCTCGCGGACGTGGCGAATCCCGCGCCCGGATGATCCACCGACTACCACGGACGCGGTATCCGCGCAGCTCCTGCCGCATCGGCGGTAGTCCGTACCGCACCCGCGCCACCTCGAATTGTCCACCGCCGCACGACGACCGAACCCCGTCCGACGCCGACGATGGAACCCGTCCCGATCAGAACCGGCGCCATCATCGAGCGACCGGCTACGCACGACGAGGAGCACCCCATGTCCGTCCGCCCGCTCACCGCGGCGACCACGCTCGCCGACTCTCACGGCATGACCACCGACCGCCTCATCGCGACTTCGGCCGCGTTCCTCGGCCTGGCCGCCGTGATCGTGGGTGGTTGGGCATTGACGCGCACCGGGAATCCCGCCCGATCGTCCATCGCGATCGGTGCGGGCGCGGTCGCGACCGTCGTCGGGGCGATCGGCTTCGCGACCGCGGACGGCGGTCCGGGCACCGGAAACGGCATCGTCGGCGCGGCGATCGCGATCGTGCTCGGTCTGTCCGCCATCGCACTCGGTACCCGGGCCCGCACCCACCGCTGATCGGCCGACGTCAGGTCAGTGTCCGCGGGCGATCCACTCCGCGAGCGAGGGCCGCTCCGTGCCGATGGTGGTGGTGTCGCCGTGGCCGGTGTGGACCGTCGTCTCCTCCGGGAGCGTGAGCAACCGGTCACGGATCGAATCGATGATCGTGTCGAAGTCGGAGAACGAGCGGCCGGTGGCGCCGGGGCCGCCCGCGAAGAGGGTGTCGCCGGTGAACAGGGCAGCGAGATCGGGGAGGTGCAGGGAGACCGAGCCGGGGGAGTGGCCGGGGGTGTGCAGGATGTCGATATCGATGCCCGCCACCGTGATTCGCGCAGTGTCCGCCAAGGATCGGTAGTCGGCGTTCGGGTGGGTCATGCGCCAGAGGGGCTCGTCGCCGGGGTGGAGGAGGACGGGCGCGTCGAGGCGTTCGGCCAGTTCCGGGGCGACGGTCACATGGTCGTTGTGGCCATGCGTGCACAGGATGGCGGTGACCTGACGGTTGCCGACCGCGGCGGCGATGGCGTCGGCGTCGTGGGCGGCGTCGACGACGAGCACCTCGTTGTCGTCACCGATGAGCCACACATTGTTGTCGACGTCCCAGGTACCGCCGTCGAGCGCGAAAGTGCCCGAGGTGACGACTCTTTCGATGCGAGTCACCAGACCACCACCGAACGCAGCACCTGGCCCTGAGCCATCGCGGCGAATGCCCGCTCGACTCCGTCGATGTCGATCCGTTCGGTGACGAACCGGTCCAGCGGCAGTCGGCCCCGGCGGTAGAGGTCGATGAGCATCGGGAAGTCGCGCTCGGGCAGGCAGTCGCCGTACCAGGAGGATTTCAGCGCGCCGCCGTGCGAGAACAAGTCGATGAGCGGCATCTCCAGCTTCATGTCGGGAGTCGGCACACCGACGAGCACGACCGTGCCCGCCAGGTCGCGCCCGTAGAACGCCTGCTGCCAGGTTTCCGGTCGGCCGACCGCGTCGATCACCACATCGGCGCCGAAATCGCCGGTGAGTTCCTTGATCCGCTCGACCACGTCCTCGCTGGTCGCGTCGATGGTCTGCGTGGCGCCGAAATCCCTGGCCCAGTCCAGCTTTCGCTGATCACGGTCGATCGCGATGATCGTGCCCGCACCGGCGAGGCGCGCACCGGCGATGGCCGCGTCACCCACGCCGCCACAGCCGATCACCGCGACGCTGTCGCCGCGCGAGACATTGCCGGTATTCATGGCGGCGCCGATCCCGGCCATCACGCCACAGCCGAGCAGACCCGCAACGGCCGGATCTGTCTCGGAATCGACCTTGGTGCACTGCTTTTCGTGCACGAGGGTCTTGTCGGCGAAGGCACCCACCCCGAGGGCGGGGGTGAGCGGGGTGCCGTCGGTGAGCGTCATCGGGACGCTGGCGTTGTGGGTGTCGAAGCAGTACCAGGGGCGTCCGCGCCGACACGCTCGGCATTCACCGCAGACCGCGCGCCAGTTGAGGACGACGAAGTCACCCTCGGCCACGTGGGTCACGGCGGCGCCCACGGTCTCGACCACGCCGGCAGCCTCGTGACCCAGCAGGAACGGGAACTCGTCGTTGATCCCGCCGTCGCGATAGTGCAGGTCGGTGTGGCACACACCGCAGGCCTGGACGCGGACGACCACATCATGGGGTCCCGGATCGGGAATCACGATGTCGACGGTTTCGACGGGCGCATCCTTCGCGCGGGCTATGACCGCGCGGACGGTGTCTGGCATGCGGACCTCCTCTTGGTTGACGTATCGACGCCAACGCTAGCGGTGCCGTGCGCCCGATCAGTCCGGGATGGGTGGGATCTCGCCCGTCGGCGGGCCGAGTTCTTCCTTGACGTGGTGCTCGACGAGCAACGGAACATAATCGCGGATGTGTACCTTGCCGAACGCGTCGTACACGTGGTGCACGATGTCTTCGAGTTCGGCGGGCGCGATGGTCGGGTACCGAATGATCAACCGCTCGATGACCTCGTCGAGTTGGCGGTTCTCGTGAGTAGTCATATTCCGGGGTTACCCGGAGACGACGTCGATCAACGGGTCGTTGCCTACTTTCGTCGCGTCGGAGGGTTCGGCGACGGTGGCCGCCTTCGACGTGGACCTCCGACAGCTATCCTCGCCCCATGGCCGAGGACTCGTTTTTCCTGGATCCCTCGATCGGTCGACCCACGGGCAAGGTCGGATACTTCGCCGATCAGCGGGGCTTCGACCGATTCGCCGCCGCCTACGTGGACGGCATGGCGCTGCTGCCGAAACCCGATGCGATGGCCGCGATCTCGACCTCCTTCGGACCGGTCCGCGCGTATCGATTCGGACCCGGCGGTGACGTTCCCGTCGTGCTCCTGTCCGGACGCCAGGCCTCGACGCCGATGTGGCGGTCGAACCTGGCGAGTCTGGCGGAGCGGCGCACGGTGTGGTCGGTCGACAGCATCGGCGAGCCGGGCGCGAGTACCCAGCGGCGTGAGCTGACCGACGGGGCCGACCAGGCGGCCTGGGTCGCGGAAACGATCGCGGGACTGGGTGTTTCGCGTGCCCATCTGCTCGGCGTGAGCATCGGCGCGAATCTCGCTGTGCAGACCGCGCTGCACCGGCCCGAGTGCACGGCCTCGATCACCCTGCTCGATCCGGCCAATACCTTCGCGTCGTTGAGCTGGAAGATGATCGTCGTCTCGCTCGGCAGCGCGATCCCGATGATGCCCGCGAGTCTGCGCAACAAGCTGCTGAGCTGGATCTCCGGTGGCGTCCCGGTCGACGAGTCGGTGCCGGAAGGTCGGCTGATCGCCTCCGGAATGAAGGACTACCGGGGCGCGCAGCCGTTGCTGGCGCGCCCCACCGAGGACCAGTTGCGGGGACTCACGGTGCCGACTCTCGCCCTGTTCGCGGGCCGCAGCATCGTCCACGACTCGGCGAAGGCCGCCGCTACGGCACGCCTGATCCCCGGCGCGCAGGTGGAGGTCTGGCCGGACGCGTCGCACGCGATCAACGGTGAATACCCCGAGCGGATCGCCCGGCGATTCGCCGAATTCACCTCGGGACTCTGACGGTCAGTTCGCGCCGCGCTCGACAGAGCGGGTCGCCTTGCCGTCCGGTCCGATTCGCGTCAGTACCGCGCTGATCACCAGACACCCGCTTTCCACGACATCGGTCAGCGGTTGGCGGTATTCGTCGAGCACCCACTTCTGGGCGATGATCACGATGGCGCCGACCAGTCCGAACAGCACCGTCCGCACACTGACTGCGGGATGGGTTTCCAGGTCGACGTGCGGGGTGACCAGGGCCATGCAGATGTCGACCAAGGCGTCGAGAACGCCGTAGTAGGCCCGGTCGACCGCGGGGCTCACGCCGAGGATCTCGAAGAACGCGATCCGGGGAACCCGTGGGTCGTCGCGGATGAGCTGGAAGTACGCGGTCAGGCCGACGCGCACCTGGGTATCGACGTCGGCGTCGGGATCACCGAGCCCGGTATGGATCGCCTCGATCATCCTGGCGGCCGTCTCGCGATACACCTCGAGCAGCAGATCTTCACTATCGGTGAAAGATTCGTAGAAGTAGCGTTTGCCGACGCCGGCCGCCGCGCAGATCGTGGTGACCGTGGTGTTGCGGTAGCCGTCGACGCCGAAGGCCTCGGTAGCCGCTTCGATCAGCCGAGCGCGGCGTTCCCGTTGACGTTGCCCCGGTGCGGCGCCGCGGTAGCGGCGACCGTCGTCGAGTTCGGACGCTGTCACAGTGTCCATTGTTTCAGGCGGCCGCGGCAGGGTGCGCGCGGGCGCTTGATCGTGGATCGCCCAGAACATGTTCTTGCGATCGAACGTGACCCACGCTACGTTACTTCCCGGTACGGGAACGTTGTGGTTCCCGATGGTGGAGGGCTGAACCGAAGCATGATCAAACATCGTGGGCGACTGGCCGCGCTGGCCGCGCTGGCCGCGTCCGTAGTCGTCTTGGCGGGCGCCGTCGCATCCGCGCCGCTCGGGCAGGCGTCGCCGAACGCCGAGGGGCTCGACGCGCAGTTCGTCGCCACTCACAACGGGCCGCAGCAGTACCCCAACGTCTTCATCGAGTGGGACGTGCCGATCACGATGAGTGACGGCACCGTATTGAAAGCCAACGTCTATCACCCGGCCGGTGCGGACGGTCAGCCCGTCGCGGAGCCGACGCCCACCATCGTCAACATGACGCCCTACACCAAGCTGGTCTCCAACCTCGCCGACTCGGCGCTCGCGGTGCCCGGCTTGTCGGACGTGCTGATGCCGGTGCTGCAGAACCTGGACTTCACGCCGTTCGGTTTCAGCAGCCTCAGCGACATCATGCACGCGCTGCCCGGCGGCGCGGCGCGCACCTTCGGCGTCGACCGGAACCTGATCCGCGGCGGTTACACCCAGGTGGTCGTCGACGTGCGCGGCACCGGTTTCTCGCAGGGTACCTGGCAGGTGTTCGGTGAACGCGAGCAGATCGACGGCGTGGAAGTCGTCGACTGGGCGGCGAAGCAGGGCTGGTCCGACGGCAAGATCGGGATGAGCGGCATCTCCTATTCGGGGATCAACCAGCTGCAAACCGCGCAGCGTCATCCCGAGGCGCTCAAGGCGATCTTCCCGGTCGTGCCGGGTAGCGATCTGATCCGCGATGTCGCGGCCCCCGGTGGTGCGCTCGGGATCGGGTTCATCCCGGCCTGGCTGCTCGCCGTCGACGGCGCGAAGCTGTTGCCCGACCTGATGTCGATGCTGAACGGGAAATTCGACTGGGTCTGGCTGCGCGACCGGGTGACTGATCCGTTCACCTTCTTCAACGTGCTCATCGCCGCACTGACCACCCCGAACATCGAGCAGATCCCGCCGGAGATGGCCTCGATCCTCGACGACGAGAGCCCGCTGCGGACCGCCTGGGTCGGCGCGCCCGAACAGGTGCAGGTGCCGACCTTCCTCTACGGCGGCTGGCACGACATCTTCACCTACTCCACCCCGCGCATCTACAACGCGGTGAACGTGCCCGCCGAGCAGAAGAAGCTCATCATGGACGACGTCTACCACGTGACGGTGAGCTCGGGCCTCGGTCAGCCGGGCGCGCCCGCCCCGCTGGAATCGTTGCAGCGCGCCTGGTTCGACAAGTGGCTCAAGGGAATCGACAACGGCATCGATCGCTACGACCCGGTCACGTTGTGGCAGCAGGGAAGTAAGCAGTGGACCACCGACGTCGCCTTCCCCCGGCCCGGCATGCAGCACCGGCGGATGTACCTCGACGCGGCCTCCTCCGGCACCGCGCCGGGCGCTCGCCACGACGGCAGCCTGCGCACCGCTCCCGGTGCCGCACAGCGGCTCTCGGTGGACCCGAGCCTGACCACCATCTGCGCGCGTGACGCCGCACAGGGCACGGCCGGGATTCTTCCGCTCCCCGACGTCTGTTCGAAGGACGCCCGGATCAGTGAGGGGGCCGCGCTCACCTTCACCACGGCGCCGGTCTCGCAGCCGACGAGGATCTCCGGGCCGATCGCCGCACACCTGAACACCGTGCTCGACGCCACCGACGGCTACTGGACGGTGACGGTGAACGATGTAGCGCCCGACGGTACTTCGACAGTCTGGTCACAGGGTCAGCTGACGGCATCGTTGCGCACGATCGACGAGCCCAAGGCGACTCGCTCATCGAACGGCGACTACACCGACCCGTATCCGTACCTCACCCTGGACACTCGTCAGCCGATCGTGCCCGGCGAGCCGACGACGATCGACATCGGCGTCCGCGCCACCGACGGTGTCCTGCTGCCCGGCCACCGCCTGCGCGTCGACGTCTTCGCGAGCAACTTCCCCAGCGGAATCCCGCTGCGCCCGTTGCTGAACGAAAGCGGCCTCCGCACCCAGCACCTCGAGCTGGACCCGTCCCGCCCGAGCTGGATCAACGTCCCCCTGGACACCGATCCCGGCTGGTGACATCCGGTCGACCCCGCCTCCGACCGCGCGACGGATCCTCGATCACGCGGCCTCGAGGCGGGGTTCGCCGTTTATCCTGCGCTCGCGTGTACATCGGGTACTCGAGTCGCATCCGCGCCCGCGGCCGCGGCCAGGTGGGCGAAGGTCACGGCGTCACGCACCGCCGCGCCGCCGTGATCGTTGTTGAAATAGACGTAGCTGTCGGCGTCGGGTGACCAGGTGTCGAGCAGCCGATGTGCCCAGCCGCTCAACGCCTGCTTGCCGTAGGACGGTAGGGGAGTAGCGCGGCCTGCGTGCAGACGTAGATAGGCCCAGTCGGTGGTCCGCCACAGCGGTGTGATCGGCCGGGAATCGCGGTCCGCCCAGGTCAGCGCGGCGTGATGGGATCGTAGGACGGCGCGGGTCTCGTCCGTCCACCACGATTCGTGGCGCGGTTCCACCGCCACTCGCACCGAGTCGGGGAAGCAGCGCAGACAGTTGTCGAGCAGATCGGGGTCCGCGCGCAGGGTCGGTGGCAGCTGGAGCAGGATCGGACCGAGACGCTCGCCCAGCCCCTCGGTCCTGTCGAGCAGGCGCCGCACCGGTTCGGCCGGATCCCGCAATCGCTTGATGTGGGTCAGGTAGCGGCTCGCCTTCACCGCCATCACGAAGCCCGCGGGCGTGCGCTCCCGCCATGCGGCGAAGTTCTCCCGGCTCGGCAACCGATAGAACGCGCTGTTCGACTCCACCGTCGCGAACTCCTGCGCATAGTGCTCGAGCCACTGCCGCACGGGCAGGCCCTGCGGGTACAGCACGCCGCGCCAGTCGCGGTACTGCCAGCCGGACGTGCCGACGTGCATGGTCATTCGGGCCTGCCTCCCTCCGGAGCGCGGGTCAGATCTCCGAACGCAACAGGGGCGCGAGTTCGCTGCTGTAGAAGTCGAGGAACGCGTCCATGTCGGGTCCCGCGTTCATCAGCACCACATGATCGAAGCCCGCGTCGGTGGCCTTGCGTACCGCCTCGACGTAGCGTTTCGGATCATTGCCGCAGACAAAGGATTCGAGCATGTCGTCGACTCGCACGGTGGTAGAGGCAGCGGCGAAGTTCGCGGGATTGGGCAGCTCGCTCATCACCTTCCAACCCCCGGTCGACCACCGGTTCGTCGACAGCGCGGCTTCGGCGCCCTCGCGATCGGTCTCGGCGAAGGCGACACCCACTTCGACATAGCGTGGGCCCGAGCCACCCTCCTGCTGAAAGGTCCGCACGAGTTCGGGATCCGGCTCGGTGGCGAACAGACCGTCGCCGAGTTCAGCGGCGATCTTCGCCGCGCTGGGCCCACCCGCGGCCACCGCGATAACCGGCAGGCTCTCCGGCAGATCGAATACCCGCGCGTCCGACAGCTCCAGGAACTCGCCGTAGTAGCTGCGGTAACCGCCGCGCCACAGCAATCGGATGATCTCGAGCGCCTCGCGCAACATCCGCTGCCGGATCGCCACCGGCGGAAACTCATGGCCCACAATGTGTTCGTTGAGCCGCTCGCCCGAACCGATGCCCAGGGTGAACCGCCCGTCGGACAGCAGCGCCGTGGTGGCGGCGGCCTGAGCGATGATCGCCGGGTGATAGCGGATGATCGGGCAGGTCACGCCGGTAGCCAGCCCGATCTGCTCGGTGCGGGCCGCGATCGTTCCCAGGACGGTCCACGCGAACGGTGAGTGGCCTTGATTATCGAGCCACGGGTGGAAGTGGTCGCTCATCTCGACGAAGTCGAAACCGGCCGATTCGGCCCGAACTGTCTGTCGAACAAGCTCTTTCGGGCCGAAAGCCTCGGCCGCCAACTTGAATCCGAGCTGCATGGCGCACCTTTCGCAGTGGGGTCAGCTGCGGCCGAGAGCGTTGGCCAATTCCTGCTTGTTCATCTTGGAGCGGCCATCGATATTGCGGCGGCGGGCTTCCTCGTAGAGCTGATCGCGGGTCTTGCCGCTGCCCTGGGGCCGTTGGCCGCCCGAACCCTTCGTCTCGCCGTGCTGGGCGCGAGTCTTGTTCACCGTCCGCGCGGCGATCTCCTCGGCGCGTTTCTCGCCGCGGCCACGCTCGCGTTCCGATTTCTTGATGTCCTTGTACTGCCGTTCGCGCTTGTCGCTCCACGCTTGCTGGGGCATGACCTGCTCCTCCTCCGATCGGGATGTCGACTCTGATGGCCGCCTACCCGCAGATTCGCCGAGGAAACAGGAGTCCACAGCAATGCTGTGGCAATCCGCGCCTGGCACACTGTTCTGGTGGGCGCACCGAGCAGGATGGCGAACCGCGGGTGGCGGTGGATCCGCAGCGCGCCCGGTACCTACCTGTGGCTGGCCGCTCTCGCCGTGACCACGGTGATCATCGATCTGCTCCCGCCGGAGGAAGCCAGGCAATGGCTCGATCACCGGTCGACGAACCTGCACCACCTCGGCCAAGATCCCGTGCGTGTGCTGATCACCAGCGCGTTCTGGACCGACGGCAGCGGATGGCTCGCCTACGCGGTGCTGTTCACGATCTTTCACGCCAATGCCGAACGCTGGCTCGGCACCCTGCGCTGGCTCGTGGTCGTGGTGCTCGCGCACGTGGGCGCCACCTATCTCAGCCAGGGCGTGGTGCTGTGGGCGATCCGTAGCGAGGACGCGCCCGAACGGGCGATGTACATCCTCGATGTGGGCGTCAGCTACGCGTTGGCCGGTGTCGCCGCGGTGCTCGCCTACCGGTTCGTGACGCCGTGGCGCTGGGTGTACATGCTCGGGGTGCTCGCGGTGGTGGTTCCGCCGATCTTCCTCAACCGCACGTTCACCGATATCGGGCACGCGAGCGCGGCCGCCATCGGGTTCGCCTGCTACCCGCTGACGCGAGGTCGCGGACGCCGGTGGAATCCAGGCGTACTGCTGAAACGGCGGTTCGCCGCCGAGCGATGATTTGCTTGTTAGTAGCTGGTCAAATCCATTTTCGTATTTGCTCAGGCCACCCGTCGAGGACTGGCGATCGCTGCGAGCCCCGTGCTCACTAGGGTGGGCTGGTGATCTTGCTGGCGATAGGTGTGGTTCTGCTCGGTGTGTTCGCGCTGTGTTTCCGTCAGGAGCGGCGCCGATTCAGCAATGGAGTGTTGCTGCTACTCGGAATTCTGTGTGTCGGCGCCGCACTGATCGGTTCGGGCGTCGAAGGAGCTGCCCTGGGAACTCTGGTCTTCTTCGCGCTCGCGCTGTCGCCGCTGCTGGTGTTTGCCCTGGCCGGGCTGTTGATGCTCAACGGCATGGTGATGTTGCGCCGCGAGGGCGTACGCCTGGCGAATCTGCTGTCCCTCGGTCTCGGCTTCGCGCTGCTGGTTCCGTATGTGTTGTTGCTGATGGCGGTGATCGCCGAGGGGACAGTGTTCGGTGTGTTGCTGCTGGCGGTCGTGCTCGTCGCCGCCTATCTCGGCTTCGTACTGGTCGCGTTCCTGTTGTACTCGGTCGTCTACGGCGGGGTGACCCGTACCGACGACGCCGTCGCGATCGTCGTGCACGGCTCCGGCCTGCTCGGTGACCGGGTCCCGCCGCTGCTGGCGAGCAGGCTCGACCGCGCGCTTGGCATCTGGCGCGCCGCGCACGGCCCGTCGCCGCTGCTGGTCACCAGTGGCGGCAAGGGTTCCGACGAGAGGGTCGCCGAAAGTACCGCGATGGCCGACTACCTGGTCGAGCACGGTGTGCGCGACGACGAGATCCTGCGCGAGGACCGCTCGACGACCACCCGCGAGAACCTCCTGTTCAGCCGGGAACTGCTCGCCCGGCGCGGGATCGACAGGCGCATCCTGCTGGTCACCAGCAATTTCCATGTCCTGCGGACCGCTGTGCTCGCCCGTCAGGTCGGGCTCGACGCCCAGGCCGTCGGCGCCCCGACGGCACGCTACTACCTCCCCAGCGCTGTCCTGCGCGAATACGTCGGGATTCTGGTCGAGTACAAGGTCCTCAATGCCGTGATATGCGCGCTGCTGGTGGCGGCGCCGGTCGCGCTGGCGATCTTCGGTGAAGCCGCTTGACGAATTTAGGTGTTACGTAAAGTTATGGATAGTTGTATCATCGGAGCTACCGAGTAGGACGCAACGTCGCGACCTGGTGTGCGGGTAACCGTGCGCGGTTGATCGAGGAGTACCGATGAAGTTATTTCCTTGGGGAAGAGAAAATCCGGAGATCGATCCGGGCGTGGTGGCGTTGCACGCGCGCAATGTCAGCTTCGACTGGTCCGGCGTCGACCTGCAGTGGATGTCGGCCGAACCCATCGCCAGTCACCTGATCAGCGCGCTGAACATGCTGCTGCCCGAGGGTGAGCGCATGTTCATCGAGACCTATCGCGAGGCGTTGCCCTACGTCAAGGACGAGAAGCTGCGCGAGGACATGCTCGGTTTCATCGGCCAGGAGTCCATGCACGCGCAGACCCACGGCAAGGTGCTCGAGGACGTCTTCACCGCGCACGGCGTCGACGCGGACCCCTACCTGCGGCAGATGGAATACCTGTTCCGCATCTCGCTCGGAGCCCGCGGCGACGATCGCGTCGGCCGCCAGATGCTGGTGGAACGGCTCGCCTTCATCGCCTGCCTCGAGCATTTCTTCGCCTGGCTCGGCGACTGGATTCTCAACGCCGACCTGGAGAAGTTCGGCGCCGACCCGCGAATGGTCGACCTGTTCCGCTGGCACGGTGCCGAAGAGGTCGAGCATCGCAATGTCGCCCACGATGTCGCGGAGTACTTCGGGGTCGGGTACGTGCGCCGGTGCGCGGCGATGACGCTGGTTTTCCCGATCTTCCTCGTGGTGTTGGTGCGTGGGGCACGCTTTCTCGTGCAGCAGGATCCGCAGCTGTCCGATCGGGGCTACACGCGGCTGCTCGGCGGAGTGTTCGCGGCGATGTGGCGTGGTGCGCTGCCCGGCGTTCCGTCGTTGCTGGTGAGTGCGCTGTCGACCTTCCAGCCCGGGTACAACCCGCAATCGGTCGGCTCCACGGCGCAGGCCATCGCCTACCTGGCCGCTTCGCCGGGTGCTCGCGCGGCCGCGTCGTGACCACTCGCGACATCCCGGCCGACCTCTACGGCAAGCGTCGTCACGACCCGGCGATCAGGATCATCGATGCCGTCGCGACCGCTCGGCTGCGCTGGACCGCGCTGGTCAACCGCAATGATCTGCGACCGCGCGTCGACGACCGCCGCCTGCTCGTGGTGGTGACCGAACGCCGGATCGAAGCGCACGACCAGGACGTGGTGAGCCTGCGCCTCGAGGCACCCGACGGCCGGGTCCTGCCCCGCTGGCGGCCCGGCGCGCACCTCGACCTCGAATTGCCGTCGGGCCGGCTGCGGCAGTACTCGCTGTGCGGCGACCCCGCGGACCAACGCGCCTACCGGGTCGCGGTGCGCCGGATTCCCGGTGGCGGCGGCGGCTCGATCGAGGTGCACGACGCACTGCCGGTCGGCAGTCGATTGGTGGTACGCGGGCCACGCAATGCCTTCCCGTTCGCGGTCCCGGGGCACGGATCGCCCTCGCGGCGACTGCATTTGATCGCCGGTGGCATCGGCATCACGCCGATTCTGCCGATGGCCCGGCTCGCGCACCGGTTGGGTGTGCCGTGGACGCTGGTCTACAGCGGACGCAGCCGCGACACCATTCCGTTCCTGGCCGAGATCGAGAGTATCGGCGCGAATGTGGTCGTGCGCACCGATGACGAACACGGTCTGCCCGTCGCGGCGGATCTGCTGACCGGCGTCGGTCCCGGCACCGCCGTCTACGCGTGCGGCCCGACCCCGATGACCTCGGCGATCGTCACCGCGGTGCGCGAGATGCCCGAAGTGGAGCTGCATTTCGAGCGGTTCTCGCCGCCGCCGGTTGTCGACGGCACGCCGTTCGAGATCGAATTCGCCTCCAGCGGCGAGGTGGTCACCGTCGATGCCGACCGTACCGTGCTCGACACCATTCTCGATACGCGCCCCGACCAGCCCTATTCGTGCAGACAGGGTTTCTGCGGCACCTGCGTGGTGCGGGTCCGCTCCGGCGAGCCGGATCACCGCGAGACCGTGCTCTCCGCTGCCGATCGTGCCGAGGGCGCCATGCTCGCGTGTGTATCCCGTTCCCGCGGTGAGCGATTGGTGCTCGACCTGTGAACCTTTTCGGGGACAAATCAGTGGACAGGGAGTCCGACAGATCATGACGAACGACAGCCCACAGCCTGCGAACCAGCGCACCGTCCGCAGTGGTGATTTCGACATCGCCGTGTTCGAATACGGCGACCCGACCGCCGACACCATCGTGCTCGTGCACGGCTGGCCCGACACCCATCACCTGTGGGACAGGGTGATTCCGCTGCTCACCGAGCGCTTCCATGTGGTCGCCTACGACACCCGTGGCCACGGTGAATCCACCCGCACCCAGCGCACCGACGACTTCCGTCTCGACGAACTCGCGCGCGACTTCTACGCCGTGCTCGACGTGGTGAGCCCCGACCGTCCCGTGCACGTACTCGCCCACGACTGGGGTTCGGTGCAGGTGTGGGAAGCGGTGTGCGAGCCGCAGGCCACCGCGCGCGTCGCCTCGTTCACCTCGGTCTCCGGCCCCAACCTCGACCACCTGTCCAGCTGGGCACGTGACCGGCTCTCCCGCCCCACCCTGCGCAATGTGTGGCAGCCGATGACCCAGCTCGCCTCCTCGGCCTACACCTTCTTCTTCATGACTCCCGGGCTGCCGCGCGCCACGTTCAACGCCATCGGCACCGAAAAGGTGTGGCAGCGCGCGGTTTCCCTCATGAACGACACCCCCGCCGCCACTGTGAAGCTCGGCCCGACCTTCCGCCGCGACATGGTCGACGGGCTGCTCATCTATCGCGCCAACATCGTGGCCAGGATGCTGTCCCCGCGCGAGCGCCACACCGAGGTGCCGGTGCAGTTGATCGTGGCAGGACGCGATGTCGCCGTGCGGCCCGCGGGCTACGATGATTCGAGCAAATGGACCGACCGGCTGTGGCGTCGTGATGTTCCCGCCGGGCACTGGATGCCGTTCTCGCATCCGGAGCACCTCGCGACCGCGACCACCGAGCTGATCGACGCGCTCGACGGTGCGGGAGTCTCACGGGGCCTGGCCAGGGCCGAAGTGGGCACTGCGCGCAGGGAATTCGAGCACAAGCTGGTTGTCGTCACCGGTGCGGGTAGCGGCATCGGCCGGGAGACCGCACTGGCCTTCGCGCGGCTCGGTGCCGAAGTGGTGGTCTCCGATGTCAACGAGCTCGCCGCCAAGGCCACCGCCGAGCTCGTCGCATCGGAAGGTGGTGTGGCGCACTCCTACCCGCTCGATGTGTCGAACGAGGACGCGGTGCGCGCGCATGCCGACATGGTGATCGCCGCGCACGGCGTGCCCGATGTGCTGGTCAACAATGCCGGTGTCGGTCAGGCCGGCGGGTTCCTCGACACTCCGTCGGAGGAGTTCGATCGCGTGCTGCGGATCAACCTCGGCGGTGTCGTCAACGGCTGCCGGGCTTTCGGCGCGGCGATGGCCGATCGTGGGCTCGGCGGGCACATCGTGAACCTGTCCAGCATGGCCGCCTACAGCCCACAGCGTGACATGGCGGCCTATGCCACCAGTAAGTCGGCGGTGTTCATGTTCTCCGACTGCCTGCGTGCCGAACTCGCCGACCGCGGCATCTCGGTGTCGACCGTGTGCCCGGGCATCGTGCATACGAA
Organism: Nocardia salmonicida NBRC 13393; assembly: GCF_001613085.1. Lineage (GTDB taxonomy): Bacteria > Actinomycetota > Actinomycetes > Mycobacteriales > Mycobacteriaceae > Nocardia > Nocardia salmonicida. The sequence continues at coordinate 14,825 of NZ_BDBR01000029.1, read as the reverse complement.
TATCGTCGCCACCACCCGCATCTCGGGTGTCTCCGCCCAGGAGGAGGCGGCCGCGCAGCAGAAGTTCGACAAGCTCTACGAGCGGCGCGGCTACACCCCCGACCGGGTGGCGGCGCAGATCGTGAAGGCGGTGCGGACCGGGCGCGACATCGTGCCGGTGACGCCGGAATCGTGGGTGCAGTATCGGATCAACCGGATCGCACCCGGCGCGGTGCGGTTCGCCGCCCGCCGGATGAAGCTGGTCTGAATCGGCTACGCCCGGCGCAGTTGCTCCTGCACGGCGGCAACGTGCCGGGCGTCCACGCCCCACGGGTCCTCGACGCCGACCTTGCGGTCCAGGTCCCACAGCACGCACTCTTCGTCCGGTCGCGCCACCAGCGACCAGGCGACCACGGTGCGGCCCAGTTGTTCGACCATGGTGCCGTGATTCTGCGTGCTCTCCCCGACGCCCTCTGGGAAATGGTGCAGGAAACGTCCGTAAGCCTGCTCGCAGAAGTTCGCGTAGAGCTGGGTGCAGAGAATGAAGCCGTGCCACGCCTCGTCGACCGCGTGCGAGGGCATGCCGATCACCTGGTCGTCGCGAATGGCGGCGCCGCAGCACCGTAACCATTGGCGCAGACCGGTTTCCACGAGTTCACGAGGTTGCCAGGGCGAGGTCTTGAAGATCGCTTCGGGCAGACGCAGGGCGGCGACGGTGCGGTCGACGGTGGGTAGGTCGACTTGCCGTGTGCCGGGCCGGAGGAAAGAGAACGCCACAATTCACTGTAAGGCCACTGGAGGTGGGGGTGCCGCGGGCGGGTCCGGGGATTAGCCTGCGGGCATGGTGATAATGCTCCTGCTCGGGTTCATAGTGGTGTGTATCGGCGCGGTGGTGACGACCATCGTGTGGCTGATTCAGCGGTCGATTCAGTCGCAGGGTGCGCCCCCGCTGGATCGGCGATGGGTGGCCGGGTCGGCCGGGGTGACCGGATACGTCGACGGGACCTCGGGTCAGCCATGGGATCCGGGCAGTCCGTCCAGTGGCTGCGGTGGGGGTTCGAACAGTGGCTGCGGCGGCGGATCGAACAATGGCTGCGGTGGTGGGAGCAGCAGTAGCTGCGGCGGCGGAAGTAGCAGCAGCTGTTCCGGCGGGAGTAGCAGCAGCTGTTCCGGCGGGAGTAGCAGCAGCTGCGGGGGTGGGAGCAGTAGCAGCTGCGGTGGCGGTTCCTAGTCGTGTGACGTACGTCCTAGTGTCCTTGACCTGAACTCGGCTCGAGGTTTCATCCTTGACTCGTTCGGACAACGTCACGAAGGAGTCGCCATGCGTGCAGTGCAGGTCAAGGAATTCGGTGGGCCAGAGGTCCTGGAAGTATTGGAATTCCCGACACCACAACCGGATTCGGCCGAAGTGGTCGTCGACGTCGAGGTCGCCGACGTGATGTTCCTCGACACCCGGCTGCGCAGCGGATGGGGTCAGGACTTCTTCCCGTTGAGCCTGCCCTACGTCCCCGGTGGTGCGATCGGTGGCGTGGTGAGCGCGGTCGGCGCCGAGGTGGACCCCGGCTGGCTCGGCAAGCGCGTCGTCACCCAGACCGCGGCGAGCGGCATCGGCGGGGGTTTGCCCATCGGCGGCTACGCCGAGAAATCCCTGGCCAAGGCCGCCACTCTGACCGAGATCCCCGACGGGCTCACCACCGAGCAGGCTGTCGGCCTCGCCCATGACGGCCGCACCGCTCTTGCTGTCTTCGACAGGGCTGCGGTGCAACCGAATTCGTGGGTATTGATCACCGCCGCCGCGGGTGGACTCGGCACCCTGCTCATTCAACTGTCCGTCGCGGCGGGCGCGCAGGTTGTGGCCGCGGCCCGCGGTCCGGAAAAGCTGGCGCTGGCAACACGATTGGGTGCTGCAGCGGTAGTCGACTACTCCGCCGAGGGCTGGGAGCAGCAAGTCCGCGAGATCACCGGCGGGGGAGCGTCGGTCGTGTTCGACGGCGCGGGTGGCGCCATCGGCGGCGCTGCGTTGATCGCCGCATCCGACAAAGGTCTCTTCCTCGGATATGGTTCCGCCGCAGGGGATTTCGCGCTGGGCGACACCGATGCGGCGGTCGCGCGTGACGTCGCGGTACTCGGCCTGTTCGATATCGTCGGCGGCGACGTCGATTGGGTCGGCATCACTGCCCGCGCTCAGGAAGCGGTAGCTACAGGCTCGCTCGAAGTCGTTATCGGGCAGACTTTCCCGATCGACGAGGTGCGGCAGGCTCATGCGGCGATCGAAGACCGCTCCGCCCTTGGCCGTACCTTGTTGACGATCGGCGCGTCATTGTAACTTATTGTGCGCCGCAACGGAATACACGTTAAGTTATGTTCGTGCAGGGACTGATTATCGTCGCAGTGATAGCTGCGGTTCTGTTGTTGGTAATAGGAGTCATCAAGGTGGCCAGCAACCCAGGGGGCAACATCGAGCGTCGCGAACGCGAAGTTCGAGTGCGGGGAGGCCAGCGAGCCGAGCGCTCGTAACCCTTACCCTCGGGTGTAGCACACAACGGCGATCGGTCGCCGCGCCTTTCTCGGAAGCCGCGTCCCGATCGCCGTTCCTGTACCGGCCCGACACGACCACCGCGCCAAGTGGTCAACCCCGCACTCCGCCGGGTACCATGCGACTCGCCCGCGGAGACCCCCGCGGCGAGGGGCGGTAGCTCAGTCGGTTAGAGCCGCGGACTCATAATCCGCTGGTCGTGGGTTCGAGCCCCACCCGCCCCACTTCCCCTCCTGAACTGCTGTTTATCACTGTCTGTCGCCCCGAGCCGCTTTCGGCAGCTATGTGGAGGTCGTGCGAGATTTCGTAACCGGGGAAGAGGCATTGAGCATCTCGAGTACGTCGGATGTCGGGCGTACGTCACCGTACGAGCGGTAGATCGTGTGGAGTGTCGCGTTGTGTTCGTGGTCGTTCCGTGCGGCATTGGCGTCGGCGACCATGATCGTTCGGAAGCCGAGGGTCGAGGCATCGCGGGCGGAGGACTCGCTGCACACATTGGTGACGGTGCCCGCGATCAAGACCGTGTCGATCGCGCGTTGTTCGAGCAGTCCCGGCAACGAACACCGGCCGGGGAAGAACGCGCTGAAGGCGGATTTCTCGACGAACAGGTCACCCGCGCCGACGGTCAGACCAGGCCAGAGGCGGTCGGGCATCGGGCCGGAACCTCCTGTGCTGCTATAGCTTTCGGCGACCTGTGGGCCGAAGAACTCGATCGCGGCGTCGGTGGGTTCCCCGGCGCTGGGCAGAACCCAGGCAACCGTCCCGCTGACCGCTCGCAGGGCAACGGCAATCCGGTTGATGTTAGGCACGATCCCACGGCAATAGGGGTTGGCTCCGACATGAAACGGCACCATATCGATCACCACCAGAGCGGTACGCACCGCAGTGAGGACCGGGTAGGCGTGCCTGCGTCCGCGCCGGGCCTCATGACGGGCGTACTCGCCGACACCGATCTTCCAATCATGCAGCGCGACCGAGTTCTCACCCATAACCCCATCGTGCCGTAGACATGGTCCAGTCGGCGCTGCGACTTCTGGGATCAGAACAGGATCAGCGCGGCACACAGTCCGGCAAGGGCGATGAACTGCAGGGCGACCCGGTACTTCAGAATGCTGTCCCACCTGTCCTGCAGCGCGCGGGCATCGGCCGGAATGATGCCGCTCAGGGCGGCGGCGGTCTGCTGGGTATTGATCGGCTTGGCGATTCGGACGTAGAAGGCGAGCCAGGTGAGCAGTGCTGCCACCGTGATGCCCGCCGCGACAGCGGCGCGGATCTGGCCGGCCAACAGTGCGATCAGCAGGGTGAGCACCGCGGCGACCACGCCGCCCGCCCCGACGATCGGCATCCGCTTGTCGCCGTAGTAGTGACCCCATCCCGCACTGACGGTCACGGTCGCATCGTCGAGCTTGCGGTACACAGACCGCATGATGACGGCCCCACAGACATCGGTGCCGTAGACAACGGCATTCGCGAGAACGGCGACGACGGCGATGATCTGGCCGGTGACAGTGAGCATTTCGAGTTCCCTTCCAAAATCTAGCAACGCTAGAAGCTAGAGCAACGGTAACATTCGCTCGCTAGGCTGTCTAGCGTTGCTAGATCTCGGACAATGCAGGCTTCGCGTCTCAGGTCTACTTCGCGCTCAGTCCCGCGATGAGGAGGGCGACCATTCGGCGCGGGTTGTAGCGGGGAGTGTCGCCGCCGATGCAGAGATTGCCGACCGCGCGGAGCAGTTCGTAGGGGTCGATGTCGGGGTGGATTTCACCTGCGGTGGTGGCGGCGGTGAGCAGGGCGGCGCAGGTGGGGACCAGGCGGTCGAGGAAGTAGGTGTGGAGGGTTTCGAAGGTGGCCGCGTCGGATTGCAGTGCTTCTGCCAGGCCGTGTTTGGTGGTGAGGAAGTCGGCGAAGAGGGTTATCCATTCGCCGAGTGCGGCGTGGGGGGAGCCGTGGGCGGCAAGGAGGGCGGGGCCGGCTTCGGCGCACGCTTCGACCTGGTGGCGGTAGACGGCGACGATGAGGTCGGCGCGGGTGGGGAAGTGGCGGTAGATGGTGCCGACGCCGACGCCGGCTCGGGTGGCGATCTCGCGGACAGGGACGTCTACGCCCGAGGCGACGAAAGCGGCCGCGGCGGCGTCGAGTAGCGCTTGCTGGTTGCGCCGGGCGTCCGCGCGTTTGCGCGGCGCCTCGGTCGGGTTGTCGACCACGGTCGCGAAGCCTCCCTCTTGGCAAACGGAACAGCGTTCCGTATGTTGATTAGCGGAACATCGTTCCGCTTGGTCGAGGATGCCAGATCCGGCGAACCGAACCAAGCTCATCTGGGAGGAACCACCATGCACTACCGCACTCTGGGCCGTACGGGCGTTCAGGTCAGCACGCTGGTGCTCGGCGCGATGAACTTCGGCAAGCTGGGAAAGTCCACACAGGACGAGGTCACCGCCATGATCGATGTCGCCATCGATGGCGGCATCAATCTCATCGATACCGCCGATATGTACGGCCAAGGCGAATCGGAGCAACTGGTCGGCAAGGCCATCGCGGGCCGTCGGGATGACATCGTGCTGGCCACGAAGGCGAGCATGCCGATGGGTGAGGAGCGCAACCATCGCGGCGGCTCGCGCCGCTGGTTGACCACCGCGCTCGACAACAGCCTGCGCCGACTCGATGTCGACCATGTCGACCTCTATCAAATCCACCGCTGGGACCCCGAAACCAGCGACGAGGAAACTCTCGCGGCACTGACCGACCTACAGCGCGCAGGCAAGATCCGCTACTTCGGATCCTCGACGTTTCCCGCCTACCGCATCGTGCAGGCGCAGTGGGCCGCCAGGGAGCATGACCTGAGCCGATACGTCACCGAACAGCCCAGCTACTCGATCCTCCAGCGCGGCATCGAAACTCACGTCCTGCCGGTCACCGAGGAATACGGCCTCGGCGTGCTCGCCTGGAGCCCGCTGGCCTCGGGTTGGCTCTCGGGCGCGATCCGCGCCGACCGCGAAATAACCACCAGCCGTTCGACATTCATGCCCGACCGCTACGACACCACCATCCCGACCAACCACGCCAAGATGACCGCCGTCGAACAACTAGCCACGGTGGCCGACCAGGCCGGCCTGACCCTGATCCAACTCGCCCTGGGTTTCGTCACCGCCCACCCAGCCGTCACCAGCGCCATCATCGGCCCACGCACCATCGACCACTTGCACTCCCAACTGGCCGCCGCCGACACCGTATTGCCCCCCGACGTCCTCGACGCCATCGATGCGATCGTCGCCCCCGGTACCGACCTCGCCCCCCACGAAAAGCGCGACACCCCACCCTCTCTGCTCAACTCATCCCAACGTCGTCGCTGAGTTGAGGCGAGAGGCTCAACGGGCGATCGAGTTCACCCGCGCGGGGTGAGGATCACGATCGGGATCGTGCGGTTGCCTGCGTGGCGTTGGTAGAAGTCGTAGCTCGGGAAGAACTCGATGAACCTCGGCCACAGTAGGTTTCGTTCCGCCTCGGTTGCCACGCGGGCTCGGACGGGGTGGGATCGGGCGCCGATTCGGATGGTGGTGTCCGGGTTGGCTTTCAGGTTGTGAAACCAGGCCGGATGGGTTGGTTGGCCGGCTTTGGAGGCGGCTATGGCGATGAGGTCGCCGTCGGCGTGGTACATCAAGGGTGATGTTCGGTGGGTGCCGGACTTGGCGCCGACGTGGTCGAGGAGCAGGATTCGGGCATCGGGCCAGGCGGGCAGGTGGCCACCCACTCGGCCGTTGGTCCGGCGGTACAGGGCCACATGGAGTTTCGTCGATCGGCGGCCGAGGAAGATCCCGCGCTTGTTCAGGAACTGAGAACTCGATTCCACCAGTCGTGCCAGCGGTGACCTCTTGGGTTCACGCCGGGGATGGGCATTGTTCGGATCGCTCATGGGCTCCTCCGATGTTCGCTCTACTACGTTCAATAGTAGACCTGCGGCGGGCCAGCGGATGGTGAATCGTCAAGCGACCAGGCGGAGGGCACGGGGTGGTCGCTGGTGGGACCGATGACTTATGTCATGACCGACCCATGCGAATCCCCTCGCGCATCGGTGACTGCGCTTACTACTGGTGACACCCCGCGTCGACCACCGTAGAAGGCATGGGAAACACAGACGTCATCACCGCACGCGGGCTGCGCCGAACGTACGGTCGCGGCGACGACGCATTCGAAGCCGTCAAGGGTGTCGACCTCGAGGTGCACGAGGGGGAGGTGTTCGCGCTGCTCGGGACGAACGGCGCGGGCAAGACCTCGACGCTGGACATGCTGGAAGGGCTCGTCGCCCCCTCGGCGGGCGAGGTCGAAGTCTTCGGCCTCGACCCCCTCCGGCACCGCGCCCAGGTCCGCGCGAGAGTCGGCATCATGTTGCAGTCCGGTGGGCTGCCCGCCGAGCTGACCGTCGCCGAGACGCTGGAGATGTGGCGGGGGACGTGCACCGATCCGACCACCGCCGAGGCCGTGCTGGCGCAGGTCGGCCTGACCGATCGGGCGGGCGTGCGGGTCGGTTCGCTGTCGGGTGGCGAACAACGCCGCGTCGATCTGGCGTGTGCCCTGCTCGGGCAGCCGCGCTTGCTGTTCCTGGACGAGCCGACCACCGGCCTCGATCCGGAAAGTCGGCGTGGGACATGGCAATTGCTCGCCGATCTCAAAGCGTCGGGGGTGACGATGGTGCTCACCACGCACTATCTGGACGAGGCCGAAGCACTGGCCGATCAGATCGCGATCATGCACAAGGGCGCGATCGCCCGCAGGGGCACGCTGCGCGACATCGTCGACGACCATCCGGCGCGGATCGCGTTCGACCACCCGGGACTGCCCGTGCCGCAGTTCCGTGGCGCCCGCGTCGATGCCGGCGCGCGAGTCACGATCGGCACCAACGATTTACAGGGCCACCTGTTCGAGCTGCTCGGCTGGGCACGCGAAGCGGGCGTGCGGTTGACCGGACTCGAAGCGCGCGCCGCGTCGCTGGAATCGGTCTTCCTCGATATCGCCGAGGCCACCACTCCCACCTTGATCGGAGCACGATGACTACCACCTTGCCCGCCAATGGATTCCGCCGTCGACCGCTCACCGCTCTGGCCAAAGCCGAGTGGCTGCAGTTCCGCCGCAACAAAACTCTCGTCTACATGGCGACGGTGTTCCCGATTGGTATTCCGGTGATCACCTTCTTCATCGCCCGCAAAGATGCCGAGCCGACAGCGGCGATGGCGGCAGTGACTTTCGAATTGCTCGCGCTGCTCGCCTTGCTGTTCGTGCAGTACTACTCGGTGCTGTCGATGGTGACCACCCGCCGCAGCGAAGGGGTGCTGAAACGGTTGCGCACCGGTGAGGCCACCGACTGGCAGATCCAGCTCGCTCCGGCCATACCCGGTGCGATCATGACGGTCGCGTGCACGGCTGTTGTCACCGCGGTGGTCTACGGAACCGGCACACCCGCGCCGGTCAACCCCCTGGCGATCGTGGTCGCTCTCGCCGGCGGAACGGTGCTGTTCTCGCTACTCGCCCTGGCGACCAGCGCGTACACCAAGAACGCGGAGGCGGCGCAGATCACCTCGCTGCCGGTGATGATCATCGCGATGCTCGGCATGTCCTCCATCCGTGGTGTGCTGCCCGACCGGCTGGCACAGCTGGCCGAATGGACCCCGTTCGCCGCCGTCTCCGACCTCATCTCCCTCGGCGCGGCGGGCAAGCTGTCGGCGGTCGCCGAATCCGACGCCGCGCTGAGCTTCGTGGACACCGTCACCGAATCCGGCCGACCGTTTGCGACACTGGCGCTATGGACCGTGCTGGCGCTCGCGCTGACCCGCAAGAGCTTCCGCTGGGACGATCGCGGGTGATGCGCGCGACCGCCTGGTGGCACGAGTTGTCGGGGGCGGCCAAGTTCCGGCTCTACAGCCGGGGCTCGTTCCAGGCGGTGATCGCCGTGCTGGTCGTGGTGCTGGCGATCAAGGCCGAGTCGGTGCCGTCGGTGCTCGGGATCGTCGTCGGTGGCATCGCGGCCGCTGTCGCACTGGAGGCGCAACCCGATTTCGCCACCTTCCCCGGCGTGGTGACGCGGCCACGGATGTTGCTGGCGGCCATCGCGGTGTTGGTTGCGCTGTGGGTGATCAGTGGGATAGTCGCCCGCTCGGCGAACGACGAGGCGACAGTCCACAGCGCGCGCACGGTGGGCGTGTCCGCGGTGGTCCTGGCGATCTTCTCCGTCATCCCGTTCACTCGCCACAAGTGGTGGATTCTGATCGGGCTCAGCCTGGCCACTCCGCTGCTGGTCTTCGGAACGCCGCTGCGCGAAGGCCTTCAGGGGGCGGCGGCGCTGGTGATCACCGGGATCTGCGCGATCGTGTTGACCCGGCTCACGGTGTGGGGGCTGGGAATCATCGACGAGTTGGAGCGAACCAAAGGCGTCGAGGCCCAACTCCAGGTCGCCGAGGAACGGCTGCGTTTCTCTCGGGACCTGCACGATGTCGTCGGCCGCGGGTTCTCGGCCATCGCGGTGAAAAGCGAATTGGCGGTGGCACTGTCGCGAGCGGGCGACAGCGATCGGGCGACTGCGGAGATGGAAGAGGTCAGAACGTTGGCGGTCGAGTCGATGGGACAGATGCGCACCCTGGTGCGCGGCTACCGCAATATCGACCTGCGTGGCGAGGTGGCCGGGGCGCGGTCACTGCTGTCGGCGGCGGGATGCGAACTCGTCGTCGAGGGCGATGCGGCCAAGGTGCCCGCGGCATTCCACGAAGTCGCGGCCTGGGTGGTGCGGGAAGGCACGACCAATATCGTCGAACACTCGGCGGCGACGACCGCGACGCTCACCCTCGGCGGGTCGGGCATGTCGCTGCGCAACGATCGCCCGCAGGGCGCGATCGGTGAACGATCCGGGCTGCGCGGCCTCGGCGAACGACTCGCCGCCGTCGGCGCGACCCTCGACATCGCCACATCCAGCGACGAGTTCACCCTCGAAATCCATTGGGAGAATCAGTGATTCCCGTATTCCTGGCCGACGACGAAACCCTCATCCGCGCCGCTATGGCGACGATGCTCGGCCTGGAGCCCGATCTCGAGGTTGTCGCCCACGTCGGTTCCGGTGCGGAACTCGTCGCGGCCTGGCGTCGCAGGGCCGAGGAAGGTGAGCCCGCCGCGGTCGCCGTCATCGATCTCCAGATGCCGGGGATCGATGGCATCGACACCGCCGTCGAATTGCTGCGGATCACCCCTGGCGCAGGCACTTTGATCGTCACCAGTCACGGCAGGCCCGGCTATCTCAAGCGCGCGCTTTCCGCGGGTGTGCGCGGGTTCCTGCCCAAGACGACCTCGGCGGCGACGCTGGCCGAGGTGATCCGGTCGGTGCACAACGGGGGCCGATACGTCGATCCCGAACTCGCGGCCGAAGCCATCAGCGCGGGGGACACCGTCCTCACCGCCCGTGAGGCCGACGTCCTCGAATTCGCCGCCGACGGCGCGTCGGTGGAGGACATCGCCAAACGCGCGCACCTCTCCCCGGGCACCACCCGCAACTACCTGTCCTCGGCGATGACCAAGCTCGGCGTGTCCAATCGCTACGAAGCCGCACTCAAAGCTCGTGAGAAGGGTTGGATCTAGCGCGTTTTCGCTAGGGTGTGGGGCATTACGGCCGAGCACGGTGTGAGATGAGGAGCGACAGTGGCTGCTGCGCTGGTGAAGGGGCAGAACGCTGGACTGGATCCGGGCGAGGTGGTGCTGTCGGTGCGGGGCGGGGTCGCGGCCGATCTCTCCGCGCTGTTGGTGACCGAAGCGGGGAAAGTGCGCTCGGATGCCGACTTCGTCTTCTTCAATCAGCCACAGGCGCCCGGTGTTCGGCTCAACGGTGCGGGGCTCGAGATCTCACTCGGTGCGGTGCCGGGCGAGATCGCGCAGATTCGCGCGGTGATCACTGTCGCGGCGCAGGGCGATACGTTCGGAACGGCCGCGGCACCGGTGGCATCGGTCGCTGATCGTGCGGGGAATGTATTGCACGAGTATGTGATCGACGGACTCGATCGCGAGTCGGTGGTGATCGCGCTCGAGCTGTATCGCCGGGGCGAACAATGGAAGGTCCGCGCTGTCGGGCAGGGCTATGCGGGCGGGTTCGCCGACCTGGTCACCGATCACGGGGTGAGCGTCGACGACGAGCCGGAAGTTGGCGCGGCGCCCGAGGTCCGGACCGTGCCCGGCGAGGCGGCGCTGTCGTTCGACAAACGGCAGACGCTGGACATGCGCAAGCGTGAAGTCGCGAAGGTGCTGATCGACAAGAGCGCTTTCGGCGCCAGAGCGCGGGTGGTGCTGGTGATCGACAAGACCGGCAGCATGCAGAAGATGTATCGCGGCGGCACCGTGCACCGGGTCGTCGAACGGATGATTCCGGTTGCCACCCAACTCGATGACGACGGCACGCTCGAGGCCTACCTCTACGCACTGACCTACGCGAAGCTGCCCGATATCACCGTCGCGGACGGGGAGCAGTGGGCACAGACCTACCTCCATCTCACCGGCACCCACGAGGGCATCGACTACGACGCCATGGGCGGTCGCAACGACGAACTGCCGATCATGCGCGCGATCATCGAAACCCTGACCGAGCCCACCCTGGTGCTGTTCTTCACCGACGGCGGCTTCGCGAAGAAACGCGAGATCGCCGCACTGATGCGCGAGGCCGCCCACCTGCCCGCCTTCTGGCAGTTCATCGGCCTCGGCAAAGCCAACTTCGGCGTTCTGCGCACCCTCGACGAACTCGACGGCCGCATCGTCGACAACGCGGGCTTCTTCGCCCTCGACGATATCGACCAGGTCGACGACGCCGAGCTCTACCGGCGCCTTCTCGGCGAATTCCCGGACTGGCTGCGCGCCGCCCGTACTGCGGGGATCGTCGGCTGACGGGTCGCCCAGCGTCGGCTGGGCGGTCGGAAATCCGGTTGTCTCCGCAGGTAGGGATCGTTAGCGTGTCTATCGTCTGCTGTTCGCAGACTGAAAGGATCAACGCATGGAACCCATTACCGAACGCGACATCAGGTCGTCGTTCGTCAACTGTTCGAAGGGTGACGCGAAGCGGTTGAATGTGCCGCGTGACCTGGGTGAACGGCCCTGGGACGACCTCGACTTCCTCGGCTGGACCGACCCGTCGTACGCGGGGCGCTGTTATATCTCGGTGCCGAGGGCGGACGGGCTGGTCAGTGTCGCGCTGCGGCACGAGACCGGTGGATCGGGCAAGACGCAGATGTGCACGATCTGCCTCACCACGCACTCGGGTGGCGGCGTTTCGCTGATGACCGCGAGCAAGACGGGCGAGTCGGGGCGCAAGGGGAACACGGTCGGCAGCTACATGTGCACCGATCTGGCCTGCTCGCTGTATGCGCGCAACAAGAAGCGGCCGTCGATGGGCAGCCGCTATCGCGAGGATCTGACGCCGGAGGAGAAGGCCCAGCGCGTGGTGGAAAACCTGAACGCCTTCGTGGACCGGCTCTACACCTAGCCGACCCGAACCACCGGATGACAGGAGGTAGATGCTGTGCGCCGACACTCGACAAACCAGCTGACCCGAGTTCTGTTGAATCCGAACAGAACTCGGGTCGATGTGTTCCTGGCCGGTCGAGTCGGGCCGGGTTGATCCCGGACCGACCCGAGCGGAGCGGGAACCTCTAGAGCAACGCTTGCATGATGGTGCCCGCGCTGGTGGCGACGACGCCGCCGATCATGGCGCCCGCGACCATCTTCGGCGACTCCATGGAGCTGCCGGTCCACTTCTCCCAGGCGAACTTTCCGCCCGCGACAGTGATGGCGATGATGCCGGACAACAAGATGAACCAGGTCAGGTACCTGACCAGCTGCATGATCTTGTCCGCCAGTGGCGGCGCTTCGGGGGTCGGATTGCCGATCTGCGCCAAGGTATCGGTGACGGCGGCCAGGAGCATGGGGTCTCACTCGGTATCTCGGAGGAACGGGACGACGATGAACTCTGCACTGATGGTATCCGGTCGTGTGCCACCGTGTCGGCGCCCATCTGACCGAACCGATCGGTTTTGTTGGTGTGCAGCGGGTTCGCGCCCGTATCCTGGACCACGTTCGAATACGGCAGGGCTGGAACGCAGTTCGCGTCACGCGATAGGGGAGCAGGCTATGAGCATCATTCTGACGTCGATGGCCGACACCATCACCACGTACGCGCAGATCGGCAACCCGACGCCGGAAGCGCCTCCGCTGTCGGACAAGATCATGAAAATGGTCCAGTACCTGACTTGGTTCATGATCCTGTCGGGCGTGCTCGCCATCACCGTCGCCGGTGGAAAGTTCGCCTGGGAGAAGTGGAACGGTAGCGCGATGGAGTCGCCGAAGATGATCGCGGGCGCCATGATCGGCGGTGTGATCGCCACCAGCGGCGGCACCATCATGAACGCGATCCTCAGCTAGATCCGCGCGCCCTTGGCGCGATTGCAGGCCCGGCACAGGATCTGCAGATTCGTCGCGCTCGTCGCACCACCGCGACTGAGCGGGATGATGTGGTCGAACTCCAGGTAGTGGCCGTCGCCGCACTCGACGCACGCGCCGCCGTCGCGCTGCCACACCTGGGCTTTCACATCCTGGGGAATACTGCGGCTGTCGAGCTGTCCCGGCGTCAGGACCAGGCGTTTCGACACGCGCAACGCACCCTCCAGTGCTGCCGCCACATAGTCGGGATCGGTGACGCCGAAAGTCGCGCCGCCCCGCGCGGACGTCGCCGCGAGCACGACGGTGCCGTGCTCGGGATGCACTGAAACCACCCGGTTCCACGGCAATTCGATGCCCGTGCCGTCGCCGACGAAGCGCAGTTTCTTGGAGCTGCCGATGAGTCGGCCCTCGGTGTTACGTGGACCGCGGGCGAGCATGCGGATGTGGACGGCGGGCAGGTCGAGGTGAACGCGCTCGTCGGGGTCGAGGTGCAGGCCGGGGGTGTTGATGGTGGGCAGTTCGCCGGCGCGCAAGCGGGAGAGAGTGCGGCCGCGATGCATTCGGCGGCGCAGATCGTCGACCACGGCGCCCGACAGCGCCAGCTCGCTGACGACGTGTTCGAAGGCATCCAGTTCGTCGGCGAATACCTCACCGTCGGCGAAGGCGAAGGCGACCATGCGCTCGACCTGGGTCAGGCCCGCGTCGCGCAGGAGTGTTCGGCCGCGCTCCTCGTCGATGCGCTGGAAGCGCAGGGCGGCCCACACCTCGGTCCATTCCTGCGACATCGTGCCGGGGCCCGCGAGCACGCGCCTGGCCCGGTTGCGCCAGTGGGTGAGGAATTCCTCGATCTCCTCGGCACAGTTCTTGCACGGTCCGTGACCGCCGAACAGCTTGCGACGCAGGGGATTGCCGCAGCGGGTACAACGGGTGCGGTGATCGTGGATGTGCGGGTGGACGCTGGAGGTCCACTCGTCGCCGTCCCACCAGCGGAGTTGATCGGGGGTTTCCGGATCGGGGTGCCAGTCGGCGAGCTCGGGGTCCGGCGGTGGTGGTGGGGGGACGTCGATGACGCGGCGGGTGAGTGCGGGAGCGTGAGTCGGCGGGACTTCGTCGAGTGGATAGGCGGCAGCGGGCGTGACAGCTCGGTGCCGTTGGTCGGGCGAGCCCTCGAACTGGCCCATCGCTCGCGCGGGGGTACTCGAGCCGGTGGCGGCACTTCCGGCGGTGGGTTCGTCCACCGTTACCCCGAATTCGGTGGCCAACCCGGCCAATCCGCCCGCCCAACCCTGGCCGATCGCGCGGAAGCGCCATTGGCCGTCGCGGCGGTAGAACTCGCCGAACATCATCGCCTGGACGTCCTCGATGCCGTCGATGGTGAACTGGGCGATCGGGCCGTCGGCGGCGTGCACGGTCAAGGTGAGGTCGAGGAGTTGGTCGAAGGTGGCGTCGTCGAGGGACGCGCTGATGACGATGCGTGCCACATCGGATTCGGTGCGGGGCAGCGAAATGCTCAGTCGCGCGGTACCGGGGGCGGGCTCCTGGTCGAGGGTGACTGCCTGGGAGGCATGGCGGGGGGCGTTGAAGAAGACGAAATCCCGGTCACCGCGGACCAGGCCCGATTCGGTGACCAGCAGGGCGTGCGCGTCTACGGCATGTGCCGACCGCCATGAAACGACCACGGCGAGAAGCGATGTCGGGACCGGCGCGTGCGCACCCTTGCGTAGTTCCATGGTGCTCGCATGATGTCATGAGGGTCCGACAGAGTTTATTGGCGCGCTGGCGCGCGCGTGTTCGCGGCCCTGAGGGGCCGCCGGTTAGCCACCGTTGCTTGCTCCTTCGTCGCCTACGCAACGGCGGC
>NZ_BDBR01000028.1 GCF_001613085.1 Nocardia salmonicida NBRC 13393 | reverse complement strand
TTGGGAGGGCGGTCATGGCGGAGCTGAGGTGCTCGGTGTGGCTGGTAGGGCGGACTGGCGGATTTGAGGGGAGTGTGGTCATGGTGGATGTCGGGTGTGACGCGAGGCGGTGGGGTGGGGCGCGCCCTCCCTGCGTCTATGGCGTCCTTGCGGCACAGTGGTGTCATGACGAACCCGAGGAAGCGGGGGCGCGCGCAGGAGGCTGCTCCGCCGGCGCAGGCGCGGAAGGTGCCGGGGGCCGAATTGTTGTCGGCGGCTCAGGCGGCGGTGGGGGCTGCGCAGACCGCGGCGGGGCAGGCCATCGATGCGGCTCAGCAGACGGCCGGGTATGCCTTCGACGCGGCGGTTCGGTTGCCGCCGGCTTCGGCGCAGCTGGCCGCGCAGTTGCCGGACCTGGTGGAGAACCTCTCGATCGCGGTCGATCGGCTCAACAGCACCATCGATCGGCTCGATCGGACATTGGCGCTGGCCGATCCGGTGTTCGCCACCTACGACCGGTTGTTGCCGCGGCTCGAGGCGGTGATCTCGCTGGGTGAGGACGTGTTCGGCGCGGTGGCCAAGCTGCCCGGCGTCGGCCTGCTCGGGCGGATCACCGGGCGTGGGGGCGAGGAACCCGCACCGGAACCGGAGCCGGAGAAACGCGGCCGTCGGCGGCGATGATGCTCACGTTCCGGGCGGCAGCGCGCGGAACGTCGCTGCCGCCTTGAGTACCATCTCCGCGTACTCGTCCTCGGGATCGGAATCCAGCACTATCGCGCCGCCCGCGCCGATCCGCCACTCGCCGTCGTAGCGCACGGCAGTGCGGATGACGATATTGAGGTCGGCGGTGCCGCTCAGGCCGAGAAAGCCGATGGTTCCCGAATAGATCCCGCGCGCTTCGGTTTCCAGTTCGTCCAGGATCTCCATGGTCCGCAGCTTCGGCGCACCGGTCATCGAACCGCCGGGGAAGCAGGCGCGCAGACAGTCGATCACGCTGGCGTCTGGGCGCAGCGTCCCGCGCACGGTCGACACCAATTGGTGCAGGGTGGAATAGGTTTCGGTGTCCATCAGCTTCGGGACGTGCACCGAACCGACTTCACAGACGCGGCCGAGGTCGTTGCGCAGCAGGTCGACGATCATCAGATTCTCGGCGCGCGTTTTCGGGTCGTCGGCCAGCGCGCGACGCAGGCGCTCGTCCTCGTCGGCGGTCCGTCCGCGGGGGGCGGTGCCTTTGATCGGCTTGCTCTCGACCACCCGGTCCCGGTCGATCTCGAGAAACCGCTCCGGCGAGGAACAGGCCACATCGAGGCCGTCGAAGCGCAGGTAGGCGGCGTACGGGGCGGGATTGCAGCGGCGCAGGCGCCGGTAGAAGTCGAGCCCGTCATCGGGCGCCGCGGCGACGGCGACCGCGTCGGTGAGGCAGATCTCGTAGGACTCGCCCGCGTGCAGCCGATCCTGACACACCGCGATATCGGCCAGATAGCGGTCGCGGCCACGCACCAGATGTGCCTGCACGGCGTCGGGATCGGCGGGCACGCGCAGGTCGGCGGGGTTGACCCAGGTCGGGAGATCTTCGAGGGCGTCGGAAGTCTCGCGCAACCACCGCTGCGCGTCGTGCTCGGTGGCGGGTTCGCTCAGGGCGAGCAGGTGGGTTCGTCCCGCCTCGTGGTCGACGACGATCAGCCGGTCGGCGAAGATCCACTGGGCATCGGGAGTGGGGGAGCGGTGCGCACTGCGCCCACCGCAATCGGCTTTCACCTCGTAGCCGAGATAGCCGACGTAGCCGCCCGCGAAATCGAAAGGCAGTGGTGGGGTCTCGCAGTGCCGAGCCCGGAGTTCGCGGTCGAGATAGTCCAGGACCGTGCCCGCGACGGTGCGAGTGCCCTCGACGTCCGTCACGGTGACGGAGCCGTCACCGACCCGGTAGCCGACGATCTCGGCATGCGGTCCGCTCGCGTCACCGAGGAAGGAGAACCGGTCGAGTCCTGGTTCGACGTGCTCGCTGTCGAGCCAGAACGCGCTCGCGGCGTCGGCGCAGCGGCGCAGGAAGATCGCTTCGGTGTCGATCGCTCGTTCGATCACCGTGTGCTGCAAGCGAAATGAGCGTTCGGGCGAGGTGGGCACCGCCGCCGAGAGCCCGCGCACGACGACAGGTGCGGAAACCTGCGCGCGCGCTTTGGTCAGGTCGGCGAAGTTGCGCAAAAGCGCGGCACCGAACTCACTCGACACCGACTCGGGATGGAACTGAACGCCCCACTGCGGCCGCTCGCGATGACGTACCCCCATGATCACCCCGTCGCTGGTCGAGGCGGTCACCTCGAGCGTCGCGGGCAGCGGGCTCCGCGCCGCGAGCGAGTGATAGCGCACCACGGTGAAGCCCTGCGGCAGACCGGCGAACAGATCTCGATCGTCATGGGTCACCTGATCGAGAAAGCCGTGCCTGGCCTGCGGTGCGCGCTCCACCGTCCCGCCCGCGCCGAGCACGATCCCCTGATGGCCGAGGCACACGCCGAGCAGCGGCAGCTCGGTCTGCGCGATCAGCGCGGTCGACACGCCCATGTCCCGTGCCCGGTCCGGCTGCCCGGGTCCGGGCGAGATCACCACATTGTCGAAGTGGCCCAGGTTCAGGACGCCCTCGGCCTCGTCGTTGCGCACGACGGTCGGCTCGCTCCCGTTGACCTCGCTGATCAGCTGATAGAGGTTATAGGTGAACGAGTCGTAGTTGTCGATCAAGAGCGTGCGCATCGTGGCAGAAACATTACGCCCGGCGTGAGGGTGGACATTCCCGCGCAGTCCCCACCGCTGCCGGGGCACAATGTGCCCCATGGCTGTTTCTCAACCTGTCGATGTTGACCCGGCGATCGCTGATTTCGCGGCGATCGGGCGGTGGATGGATGAACAGGGCTTGCCCGGGACGGAATTCGAGGCGGTCACCGCGCTCGGCGGCGGCACGCAGAACGTGATGCTGCGCTTCACCCGGGGCGGGCGCGAGTACGTGCTGCGGCGCGGGCCCAAGCATCTGCGCGCCAAGAGCAACGACGTGATCGGCCGGGAATCACGGCTGCTCGCCGCGATCGCCGAAACCGAGGTGCGTTCGCCACGGGTGATCGCCGCCTGCGACGACGAGTCGGTGATCGGCGCGGTCTTCTACCTGATGGAACCCATCCACGGCTTCAACCCGCAGACCGAACTGCCCGCCCTGCACGCCGGTGATCCCGAGATCCGACGCCAGATGGGCCTGTCCGCGGTCGAGGCCATCGCCAGGCTCGGCTCGCTCGACTACCAGGCGCTCGGCCTCGAGGACTACGGCCACCCCGCCGGTTTCCTCGAACGACAGGTACCGCGCTGGCTGCGCGAGCTCGACTCCTACAGCGGCAACGAGGGCTACCCCGGCCCACAGATCCCCGGCCTCGAGCAGACCGGCGACTGGCTCGAACGGCACCGGCCGACGGACTGGACGCCCGGCATCATGCACGGCGACTGCCACCTGGCGAACATGATGTTCGAGTACGACGGTCCCGAGGTGGCGGCGATGGTCGACTGGGAGATGTCGACCATCGGTGACCCGCTGCTCGACCTCGGCTGGCAGCTGGCGACCCGACCCGAACCCGGCACCGTCGGCGCGGGCTTGATGGGCACCCTCGGTACCGTCGGCGGCCTGCCGAGCGCGGCGGAGATGATCGAGCACTACGGCAAGTTCTCCGAACGCGACCTCGGCGCGGTCACCTGGTACACCGTGCTGGCCTGCTTCAAGCTGGGCATCGTCCTCGAGGGCACCTATGCGCGGGCGTTCGCGGGCAAGGCGCCCAAACCGGTCGGCGACTTCCTGCACGCGGTGACGCTGGAACTCTTCGAGCAAGCGAATCAGCTTGCCGAATGATGCCCGGATCTCGCCGATAGTTGGCTCGATATCGATGGAGCACAAGAAGCAGACACCCTAGGCTGACTTTCATGATCGTCCCCGACACCAAGAACTGGACCTGGGTCCTCGAACGTGCCTGCTCCGAATGCGGATTCGATGCCGAGCACACCGCGTACGCGGCCGTTCCCGAGATCGTCCTCGACAGCGCCGCCCGGATCGGCTCGGCGCTCGAACGTGACGACGCTCGGGTGCGTCCCGACGAGCTCACCTGGTCTGTTCTCGAGTACGGCGCCCACGTGCGCGACGTGTGCCGGATCTTCGACACCAGGCTCGCGCTGATGCTCGGCGGCGACGGCGTCGAGGCGCCGCTGTTCGAGAACTGGGATCAGGACGCGACCGCCGTCGCCGACCGCTACGGTGAGCAGGACCCCGCGGTCGTCGCGCGGGAATTGGCCGTTGCCGCTGATCGGGTGGCCGCCGCGTTCGCCTCCGTGCCGTCGGATCGGCTCGACCTGCGGGGTGCGCGCAGCGACGGATCGCTGTTCACAGTCAGCTCGCTGGGTCGGTACTTCCTGCACGACGTCGTTCACCACGTCCATGACGTGCGCGGATAGAAAACTCCCGGAAATTTTCTAGAACGTGTTTCAGAAACTGGTGATTTGTGGCTAGGGTGAGTGCAGTCACAACGAGGCACGAGCTTGGCGAGAGGTCTACCGGCATGAAGACGAAGGGCGCGATCCTGTGGGGCATCGATCAGGAATGGTCGGTCGAGGAGATCGAGGTCGGCGACCCCGTCGCCGGTGAAGTGCAGATCCGGATGGAAACGGCGGGCATGTGCCACTCCGACCATCACATCGTCACCGGCGCGACGCCGATGCCGGGCTACCCCGTGATGGGCGGACACGAGGGTGCGGGTGTGATCACCAAGCTCGGCCCGAACTGTCCGGCCGATCTGGCCGTGGGCGACCACGTCATCCTGTCGTTCATCCCCGCGTGTGGCCGCTGCCCCGCGTGTGTCGCCGGGAACATGGCGCTGTGCGACCTGGGCGCCGGACTGCTGATGGGACAGGCGATTTCGGACGGCACCTACCGCATCCAGGCGCGTGGCGAGAACGTCATCCCGATGTGCCTGCTCGGCACGTTCGCCCCGTACATGACGGTGCACCACACCTCCGTGGTGAAGATCGACCCCACCATCCCGTTCGAGGTGGCGTGCCTCGTCGGCTGCGGTGTGCCGACCGGTTTCGGTTCCTCGACCCATGTCGCGCAGGTGCAGCCGGGTGAGACCGTGGTGATCGCGGGCATCGGCGGCGTCGGCATGAGCGCGCTGCAGGGCGCTGTGCTCTCCGGTGCGTCGAAGGTCATCGCCATCGACCCGAACCCGTGGAAGCGCGAGCAGGCGCAGAAGTTCGGCGCCACCCACACCTACGAGAGCATGGCCGCCGCGATCATGCCGATGATCGAGGCCACCGAGGGACGGATGGCCGAGAAGGTCATCCTCACCATGGGTGAGATGCACGGCGACTACGTCGAAGAGGGTCTGATTCTCACCGGCAAGGCGGGCACCCTCGTCGTCACCTCGATGGGTCGCATGGACGCGGGCGACGTCAAGATGAACACCTTCCTGTTGTCGATGTTGCAGAAGACGGTGAAGGGTTGCATCTTCGGCGGCGGCAACGCCCGCCAGGACGCGCCGCAACTGCTCTCGCTCTACAAGGCGGGCCAGCTCAATCTCGACGACATGGTCACGCGCAGCTACTCGCTCGAAGAGATCAACCAGGGCTACCAGGACATGCTGGACGGCAAGAACATTCGCGGGATCATCCGCTACACCGAAGCCGACTGGTAGTCAGCTCTTGCCGACGCGCTCGGCGAGACGAACCGCCACCTGAGCGATCAGGTCGTACGGGATCGGTTCGCCGAGCGGGAATTTCAAGGTGCCACGACCCGAGTTGTAGGGTTCGATGGCTTTCTCGAGCGCCTCGTCCCCCTCGGGGACGGGGTACACGCTCACGTGGGACTTCCAGCCCGCGAAGAAGATGAACACCCGGCCGTCGATGGTGGCGGCCGGGATGGCGTAGCTGATCTTCTCGCCCGTGTCCGGCACCGCGCGGTGGATCGTGTCGCGGATCTGCTGCAGGACGGCGCGTTCGGCCGACGGCTGGGCCGCCAGGTAGGCGTCGACGGAGTCGGGTTTCTCGGTCATGCTCTCGACTCTAGGCTCTGACCAGCACTTTCTTCGGGTGACCCGCTGCTTTCAATTGGCCGTCGCGCAGTAGTAGGCAGTGGTCGGCCCTGCCTGCCTCGTCCAGATCGTGGGTGGCTTGCACCACGGTCACACCGGCCGCGCTGATCTGAGCCAGAGCGCGGGAGATCTCGGCCTGCGAGGTCTCGTCCAAGCCCGCCGCCGGTTCGTCGAGCAGCAGTAGATCGGACTCCTGCGCCAGAGCCTGTGCGAGCAGGGTGCGTTGGCGTTGTCCGCCCGACAGGGTGTCGAGCCGCCGAGTCGCCAAGTCGGTGAGCCCCATTCTTTCCAGGCAGGTTCGCGCGATCTCGCGATCTGCCCGAGTCGATCGCCGCCACGGTCCGCGGTGTGCCCAGCGTCCCATCGCGACCACTTCGCGCACGGTGATCGGCAAGGTCGGCGGAATCGCCGTGTGCTGCACCACGAAGGCGGGACGCCGGGTGGTTCTCCGGTGCACCGCTCCCGCTTGCGTCCGCACGGTTCCGGCGAGGACGCCGAGCAGGGTCGATTTTCCCGAGCCGTTGGGTCCCACGATCGCGGTCACCTGCCCGCGCGGGATCGTGGCGGTCACCTCGCGGAGCACGGGTCGTCGGGCATATCCGGCTGTCAGGTGCTCGATCCGGATCGCTGCGTCATCTGTGTGGTTCATCTCACCTCAATTGAAACGATAATCATTTTCAGTATATCGTCTCGCGCTATGGATTGGCTGTTCGCCCCGTTCGAGGTGGCATTCGTGCAACGCGCGCTGTGGGGTGGGCTGCTCGTGTCGTGCGTGTGCGCCCTCGCCGGGACCTGGGTGGTGGTGCGCGGCATGGCATTTCTCGGCGACGCGATGGCGCACGGGATGCTGCCCGGTGTCGCGGTGGCGGCCTTGCTCGGGGGGAACCTGATGCTCGGTGCCGCGGTCAGCTGCACCGCCATGGCTGCCGGGGTGTCGGTGCTGAGCCGTGGCAAGCGCTTCGCGCCGGATACCGCGATCGGGCTGTTGTTCGTCGGGATGCTCGCGGCCGGGGTGATCATCGTGTCGAGGTCGCAGTCGTTCGCGGTGGATCTGACCGGGTTCCTGTTCGGCGATGTGCTGGCCGTGCGAGCCGCCGACCTGTGGTATCTCGTTGCGGCCCTGGGCGTCTCGCTGGTCGTGGCGGTGCTCGGCCATCGTGCGTTCGTGGCGCTGACTTTCGATCCGCGCAAGGCGCACACCCTCGGACTCCATCCGAAACTGGCGCACGCGGCGCTGGTGGGGTTGGTGGCCGTGGCGATCGTGGCGTCGTTTCATGTCGTGGGGACGCTGCTGGTCTTCGGATTGCTGATCGCGCCGCCCGCCGCCGCGGTGTTCTGGTCGAACCGGGTGCCGGTGGTCATGGCGGTCGCCGCGCTGATCGGCGGGCTGTCCACCGTGGGGGGACTGGTCATTTCGTGGCATGCGGGAACCGCGGCGGGGGCCACCATCGCCGCCGTGGCCGTCGGCTCGTTCTTCCTGTCCGCGATCGTCTCCGCGCTGCGGGAGCGGGTCGGTCGGGTGGGAGTGGTCGCGCTCGCCGCCGTGCCGTTGGTCGGCTGTGGAGCGGGGCAGGTGCCGGTTGTCGAGGAGGCGGCGCCGCACGGGTTCGTCGCCGGTGCGGAGGAGATGAGCGAGGCCCAGAAACGAGTGGTGGTCGCCGATGCGACCGGAGCTGTTCGGGTGATCGATCTGCTGAGCGGGGAGGTTACGCCGATCAATCCGGAAAGTGCTCGAGCGCAACCGGACTCGAGCTCTTCGGCGAATCCCTCGCCGTTGTCGAGTGGTGACCAGCGGGGTGCGGTCGGTGACGGGCGCTTCGCGTATCTGAGCGCGGGTGCGTCGGTACAGGTCGTGGACAGCGGGGCGTGGACCGTCGACCACGGCGACCACCGGCACTACTACCGTGCACCGAGCCGGGATGTCGGCGCGGTCGACGGCGATACGGCGACAAGCGGGCGGGGAGGTGCAGGCCCCGGAAGTGCGAGTGGTTCCGAGATGGTCGGCGCGTACAGCGATGCCGCCGTCGCGTCGGTGGTGTTCGGCTCCGGTGCGACGATCTTGTTCGACCGTGCGGAGCTGGACGGCGGCGTCGCCCGAACGCAACGCCGGGTCGATGGCATCGCGGTGCCGTATGCCGAGCGGATCGTCGTCGCCGACAGCTCGGGGCGGGTCGAGGTGCGCGGACGTGACGGCGCGGCGGGGCAGGTCCAGCCCACCCCGTGTCCGCAGCCGAAGGGCCAGGCTGTGACCAGGCGCGGAGTCGTCTTCGGTTGTGCCGACGGAGCACTCGTGGTGGCACAGCGCGACGACGCTTTCGTCGCCGAGAAGATCCCCTACCCGGCGCCGACGGCGGAGCGTGCGAGCACGTTCACCCATCGCCCCGGCAGCACGACCCTGACCGCGATCGCAGGGCGCGACGCCGTCTGGACGCTCGACATCAGGAAGAAGACCTGGACGCGGACTCCGATCGCCGACCCGGTCGCGGTGAACACCGCGGGCGAGGGATCGTCGTTGCTGATCCTCACCCGCGACGGCGTGCTGCACGGGATCGACCCCGTAACCGGCACGGAGACAGCGCGGAACCCGCTGCTCGGAGGGTCCGTCGAGGGCGAGCCGGTGATCTGCGTCGACTCGGAACGGGCCTATATCACCGATTCCCGGGCGCGCGTCGTCCACGAGATCGCCTACAACGACAACCTCCGCCTCGCGCGCACGTTCTCGCTGGACATCGTGCCCTCGCGGATGGTGGAGACGGGCCTGTGAAGCACTTGTTCCCCGATGACCGTCGGACCTCACGGACCGATCGGCTACGCAGGCTGATCCAGTTGCTGGCTGCCGCAGTACTTCTCGTGCCCTTGGTGAGCGCGTGTACCAGCGGGAGCGAGCGGTCCGGGATCGTGGTGACCACGAACATTCTCGGCGATCTGACCCGGGCCGTTGTCGGTGACACGGTGCCGGTGACGGTGTTGATGCAGGCGGGAGCCGATCCGCATTCATTCGCTGTTTCCGCACGTCAGGCGGCCGAGATCGAGCGAGCCGCGCTGGTGGTGCACAACGGGCTCGGGCTCGAGGAAGGCGTGGCGCGCCATGTGGGGGCCGCTGCGGCGGCCGGGGTCCCCACCCTGGCTGTGGCCGAGCGGGTGGATCCGATCGCGTACACCTCCGATGAGTCGGCGGGGCAACCTGATCCGCACTTCTGGACCGATCCGCGCCGGGTGCGCATGGCCGTCGAGGCGATCAGCGCCGAGGTGCTCGCCCGAGTCGACGGCGTCGAGGCCGGAGCGGTGCAGGCGAATACGCAGCGCTACCTCGGTGAGATCGACCAGCTGGACCGGTGGATGACCGAGCGGTTCGCGGCCGTTCCGGCAGAGCGCAGGCAGTTGGTCACCGACCATCACGTCTTCGGTTATCTCGCACAGCGATTCGGGTTCCGGGTGATCGGCGCGGTGATTCCCAGCGGCACCACCCTCGCCTCACCGAGCGCCTCCGATCTCGACGACCTCGCGACCGCGATCAGGACCGCCGGGGTGCGGGCGATCTTCGCCGATTCCGCACAGCCCGACCGGCTTTCGCGCGTCCTCGCCGAACACACCGGCCTGCAGGTGCAGGTGATCGCCCTGCACACCGAGTCACTCACCCCACCCGGTGACGGCGCGGGCACCTATCTGGAGATGGCCCGCGTCAACACCGAGGCCATCGCCCGTGGTCTATCCGGGCCTACAGCTTAATTCGCACAAAGAGATGGAGCATTTCATGAACAGGTCACGGACCACCACGATGGTGGCCATGTCCGGGGTTCTCGCCTCGGTGGTGGCGCTGAGCGGTTGTGGTGCAGAGGATTCCGGCCACGAACATCAGCACACGCCGGGCGCCGAACCGATCGCCCTGACCTACGACGGCGGGATCTACGTCCTCGACGGCGCGTCACTGACCCAGCGGGCCGACGTGAAGATCGACGGATACAACCGGCTCAATCCGGTCGGCGACGACGACCATCTGATGGTGTCGACCAAGGAGGGCTTCCGCGTCTTCGACGCCTACGACGGCGCGTTCACCGGAACCCAGTTCCCTGCCGCCAAACCGGGCCACGTTGTTCGACACGCGGGCAAGACCGTGCTGTTCGCCGACGGGTCCGGTGAGGTCACCATTCTCGAGACCGCGCAGGTCGACAGCGGAAAGCCGACAGAGGTCTACAAGGCTGCCGCACCGCACCACGGCGTCGCGATCGAGTTGAGCAACGGAAATCTGGTGCTCACTCTCGGCACCGAGGACAAGCGCGTCGGCGTCGTCGCGCTCGACAAGGGCCGCAAGGAACTCACCCGCAACGAGGACTGCCCCGGTGTGCACGGCGAAGCCGCTGCCCAGGGCGAAGCGGTCGTGATCGGCTGCCAGACCGGCGCCGTCGTGTACCGCGACGGCAAGATCACCAAGGTCACCAGCCCGACCCCCTACGGCCGGATCGGGAACATGTCCGGCAGTGAGGCGTCGCCGATCGTGCTCGGTGACTACAAACAGGACAAGGACGCCGAACTCGAACGTCCGCAGCAGGTGTCGCTGGTGAACACCACCGACGGCACGCTGCGCCTGGTCGATCTCGGCACCAGTTACACCTTCCGTTCGCTGGCTCGCGGCCCGCAGGGTGAGGCGCTGGTACTCGGCACCGACGGCAAGATCCACGTGATCGATCCGTTGGCGGGCAAGGTCGTTCGCACCATTCCCGTGATCGGCGCCTGGCAGGAGCCGCTCGACTGGCAAGCCGCTCGCCCGGCTCTGTTCGTCCGCGACGGCATCGCCTACGTGAGCGACCCGGCCGCCAAGCAGGTGCACCGCGTCGACCTGACTGCCGGAAACATCACCGCCACCGCCACTCTGGCAGGCACGCCGAACGAACTCACCGGCGTCACCGCGCACTGAGCGCGCCGATCGAGGTCACCACGCCGGTCGGAAATACTCCGCCGAGAGCGTGGTGATCCTCGTTCGCGCCTGACGGACAGGTCAGTCGGCGCACCGCACGACGACCTCGCGCAGGTTGCGGCTGCGCACATCGTCGAGAATCGCCATGCCGAGGCGGTTCATGCTGTAACCGAAGCCCAATCCGGTTGTCGGGTCGGCGAATCCGAAGGAGCCGCCCAAACCGGTGGTGCCGTAGGCGCGTTTGTCCGAGCCGAAGCGGAAAGTGCCGCGCGACTTACGGAAACCGAGGTGGTAACGGCTCTTGGTGTGCAGGACCAGATCATCGGCGGGCACATCGTCGGCGGTGTCGGCGGCGGCGAGCAGGTCGAGAACACCGTCGTCGATGGGCAGCGCGCCGGTGCGACCCGCCGCGGCGCCGTAGACCTTCGCCAGCGCGCGGGCGTTGCCGACACCGTTCATGCCGGGCCACTCGATCTCGAGGAACTCCCGCCGGGCGGCACGCGCCGGGGCGCCGGGGCGCGGATTGGTCAGTGCCGCATAGGAATATCCACGCTTGGCGTAGACCTCGCCGCCGATCCGCAGCGGGATATCGCGACGCTCGTAGCGCCAGATGTCCAAGCCCTTGGTCGCCGACAGCTGGGCTACCCGTTCCATGGGCTCGGTCTCGGGCAGACCGATGAACAGATCGGCGCCGACCGGGCCCGCGATCTCCTCGGCGAAGAATTGGCCGAGACTACGGCCCGCCGGATCCACCCGTCGCAGCAATTCGCTCTGATACAGGCCCAGCGTGAGCGCGTGATAACCGTGCCGGGTGCCGGGCTCCCACGCCGGTTTCTGCGCGGCGAGCAGCTCACCCAGGGCGTCACGATCGATCAGTTCCCGCAGTTTCACGATCCGGTCCAGCCCGGACAGCCCCGCCTGGTGGTCGATCAGCTGACGCACGGTGACCCGTTCCTTACCGTGCGCGCCGAATTCCGGCCAGTACTTCACCACCGGCGCCTCGTAGTCGAGCAGCCCCCGCGACACCGCCGTCGCCAGCGTGAACGCCGACATCCCCTTCGACGACGAGAACACCGGCACGATCGTGTCGCGCTCCCACGCCACCTCGCGTGTGCGATCGCGATGGCCTGCCCACAGGTCGACCAGTGGCTGGTCGCCGGAGTAGACGGCGACGGCGGCGCCGATCTCGCCGTGGTGGGTGAAGTTGCGGCGGAAGGCGTCGGCGACGGGGCCGAAACCGGCCGCCACGTCGCCGTGGATCGATGGTGCGGGACTCATGGTGTCCTCGATCGTAGCCGCGTCTCGTACGCTGCCGATATGCGATCGTTGCAGCAGGTTCAGCACTGGCCGGTCAAGAACGCCGCCGCCGCCGTGGTCACCGCCGACGGTGTGTCGACCATCGGCGATACCGAGCGGGTGTTCCGGCTCGCCTCGGTCACCAAACCGCTCGTCGCCTATGCCACGCTCGTGGCGCTCGAGGAAGGCGCGGTCGAACTCGACCAACCGGCGGGTCCGCCCGGTTCCACCGTGCGGCATCTACTCGCCCACACCTCCGGCGTCGCGTTCGCCACTCCCGAAGTGCTCGCCGAACCCGGCGCCCGCCGCATCTACTCGAGCGCGGGATTCGAACTGCTCGCCGATTTCCTCACCGCCCAGACCGGTATCGAATTTCCGCGATATCTGCGCGAAGCGGTTTTCGAGCCGCTCGGCATGGCCACCGCGGTCCTCGTCGGGTCCGCCGGCCACGCGGCCAGCGCCTCCCTCGCCGACCTCACGCTATTCGCCACCGAGTTGCTGACGCCTCAATTGATATCTCGGCAAACCTTGGACGACGCGACCTCGGTGCAATTCCCCGACCGCAACGGAGTCCTGCCGGGATACGGCTCCCAGCGTCCCAACGACTGGGGATTGGGATTCGAAATCCGCGACGGAAAAACCCCGCATTGGACGGGTTCAGCCAATTCCGCCCGCACCTACGGGCACTTCGGCCAGTCCGGCACGTTCCTCTGGGTCGACCCGGAAATAGCGGTGGCGACAATCGCGCTGAGCGACGAGAATTTCGGTGACTGGGCCAGAACAGCGTGGCCGAAATTCAGCGATTCCGTTATCGCAGAGACACATAACACGCAGTAAAGTAACACGCGCAACACCGCACACTTCAGTACACTCGTGCCACGCCAGACCACGACGGGCCGTTGGGGAAGACGTTCCTTGTCGAGGCTGGAGGTGTTGGTAAGTGCGCGCATCGAGTCAGTTCGCTGACGCGACGGCGGGTGTGGTTTACATCCACTCATCGCCCGCCGCGTTGTGCCCTCACGTGGAATGGGCGCTGTCCACCGCGCTGTCGTCCCCCGCGAAATTACGCTGGAACACCCAACCAGCCGACGGGCAACTCCGCGCCAGCAGCGACTGGGTCGGTCCCGTCGGCACCGCGGCCCGGATTGCCCAATCATTGCGCACCTGGCCGGTGCTGCGTTTCGAAGTCACCGAGGACCCCAGCGAAGGCGTCGACGGCGAGCGCTACAGCTTTGTCCCCACCCTCGGGCTCTGGCACGGATCCACCGGCGCCAACGGCGACGTGATGCTGGGCGAAATGCGATTACGAGCCTTACTCCAGGCCGCCAAAGAACTCGACGTCCACGGAACATTCGACCTGTCCACCGAACTCGACAGGGCACTGGGCGCGCCGTGGGACGAGGACCTCGAGGCCTACCGGCAGGGGACCGACAGCGTCGGCGCCGAAGTCACCTGGTTGCGGCGGGACGTGGGTTAAGAGCTGATCCGGGGCCATCACGGGATCCCGATGATCAGGGGCGAAGTCAGTCGGCGAGGTCCATGCGGAGGAACTCGGTAATGCGGAGGAGTTTCGGTGGGCGGGGGATTTCTGGGGGCAGTGCCTGAAATGCTTCGTCTCTTCCGACGACGCGCGGTGTGGTGAGGGCTATCTCCTGGCCGTCTTTGCGGAGTTGCGCGGTGCCTGTGGCCAGGATGTTCTGCACCCAGTCCGAGGCCGATCCGTAGACGAGGACGAACAGGTAGCCGCCGTCGACGGGGTGGGCGTCGAGCGGGGTGCGGTAGGTCTTTCCCGAGGTGCGGCCGGTGTGGGTGAGGACCGGCCATTTTCCGCCTGCGACGGCGCGGGGATTGAAGACGCGTTTGTTGATTTTGCCCCACCAGATCGGCATAGGCATGGGGTGCTCCCTTGTTCGGGCCAGCGTGACTTACACCTGTAAGGCTGACTTACATCTGTAAGCTTGTCAACGCTTCGTCACCGAGGAGGTCCCATGCCCGTACGGCAACCGCTGAGTCGCGATCGTGTGCTGGATGCCGCGATTCGGGTCGCTGACCGTGGGGGAGTGGAGGCCATCACGATGCGGCGGGTGGCGCAGGAGTTGGGGGTGGAGGCGATGTCGCTCTACAACCATGTGCCGAACAAGGACGCGATACTCGACGGCGTTGTCGACGCGGTGTTCGCGGCGATCGAGTTGCCTGCGGCCGGATGTGCCGATTGGCGGGAGGCGATCCGGGCGCGGGCTCGCTCGGCGCGTTCGGTGCTGGCGCAACACAGTTGGGCGCTCGGGTTGATGGATTCGCGTCGGAATCCGGGCTCGGCGACCCTGCGTCATCACGACGCGGTCCTGGGAGTTCTTCGGGAGGCCGGGTTCTCGCTGCCGATGGCCGCGCACGCGGTCTCGCTGATCGACAGCTATGTGGGCGGTTTCGTCCTGCAGGAGGCGAACCTGCCCGTGTCCGTACCGGCGGACGTCGAGGAAGTCGCGGGCGGCATTCTCGCGAACCTTCCGGCAGACGAGCTGCCGTATCTCACGGAGATGATCGTCGACCACGCCCTGCGACCGGGGTACGACTACTCGGGCGAGTTCGGATTCGGGCTGGATCTGATCCTGGACGCGCTCGAAGCGCGCCGAGGTCAGCGCTGAGCGCCAGCCCCTGATTGCAGGGGCACCACTTTCCTTGTGTCGAAATTCGTTGTCGTGCAGCATCGAAGAGGTGATGAACAGACGAATTTCTGGAGCATTCCTCGCCGCATCCGCCGCCGTAGTCGCATTCGGTCCTGTCGCGATCGCACCCGCGGGCGCGGCGACGCCGTTCGTAGCACCCGAGATCACTTTCGCCGGAACCGCGGCGGGCACCGTCACCGCCACCCTGCGCAACCCCAACGACCGTGGGCAGTGCTGGGCCGAAGCGGGGGTCGGCCCCGAGAACAACCACGTCTTCTTCGGTGACGGCGCACCGGAATCGCTGGCCGACCCCGGCAAGATGGTCGTGACCTCGCTCGACGGCCTCGAGCCCGGCACCACGATCACCGCACGCGGCGGCTGCGTCAACGGCGCCGAGTTCGCGTTCTCGGAGTTGGTCACCGTCAACGTTCCGACCGCCACGCCGTCGACCGGAAGCTTCGGCTTCTAGCAGATCCGCAGGCAGCCGCAGCGCCATGCCGCGGCTGCCCTCAGCTGCCCGCGCGGCGTGCCGGAAGGGCGACGCGGTCGAGATCGTGGGCGAGAACGGCGCCGGGAAAGCCGGCCTGTTCGATGAACAGGTGATCCTCGCTCGCGGTATAGCGCTCCGAAAAGTGGGTCAGAACAAGGGTGTTCACCCCGCAGGAGCGCGCCACCTCGCCCGCCTGACGCGCGGTGAGATGGCCGCGTTCGTGCGCCTGATCCGTCTCGGAGTCGAGGAAGGTGGACTCGATGATCAGCATGTCGACGCCATCGGCGAGCTCGAAGACGTTGTCGCACAGGCGAGTATCCATGATGAAAGCCACCTTCTGGCCCGGTCTCGGTGCCGAGCATTCCTCGAGTAGAGGCCCCGACAGCTCACGGATCGCGGCGCCGGAGATGCCGTGCTCGCGGAGCTTCTCGGGCAGAAATGTTCGGCTGTCCGGTTCGGCGAGGCGGTAGCCGTAGGTCGGGATGCTGTGGGCCAGCGGGAGCGCGGTGAGGGTGAAACCGTTGCCCTGCAATGTTTCGCGGGGTCCGCTCACCGGGTGTTCGACGAGGCTGGGCGAGCCGTAATAGCTCGTCGCGTATCTCAGTCGTTCCCAATACTCGGCACCCTCGGCGGGGTAGACGGCGTGCACGTCATGGGGCACCCCGTCGCGGCCGAGTCGCTGCACGATGCCGGGGACGCCCAGCGAGTGGTCGCCGTGGAAATGAGTGATGCACAGCCAATGCAGTTCGGTCGCCGAAGCTCCCGCGTGCGCCATCTGGCGCTGGGTGCCCTCGCCGGGATCGAACAGCACGCCCTGCCCGTCCCAGCGCAGGAGGTAGCCGTTGTGGTTGCGGCGGCGGGTGGGCACAGCCCCGGCTGTGCCGAGGACGACGAGTTCTCGTGTCGACATCGACCCATCCTGGCGGGTCGCCGCGTCGGTGTCACGTAGATATGAATGCCGTGGCGGTGGTGAGATGGACCGAGTGCGTGCCTGCGCCGAAGCTCGCACCGATGACACAGCTTCCGAAGGACGACAATGGATCTGTTCGACTACGACGCCGAACTGCGTCGGCACACTGCGCACTTCTTCGCTGCCGCGAAAGTCGGCGCCGGTGATCGCGTGCTCGACATCGGCTGTGGCACAGGGCAGACCACCCGTGAGGCCGCGCATGCGGCCGTTGACGGAAGCGCGCTCGGAGTCGACATCTCGGAGGTGATGCTCGAACAAGCCCGTCGGATCAGCGACGACGAGGGACCGTCGAATATCAGTTTCGAGCTGGCGGACGCGCAGGTGAATCCCTTCCCGCCAACATCTTTCGACCTCTGTATCAGCAGGTTCGGTGTGATGTTCTTCGCCGATCCGGTCGCGGCGTTCACCAATATCGCGCGCGCATTGCGTCCCGGGGGGCGTCTCGCGTGGCTGGTCTGGCAAGGCCACGACCGCAACGAATGGGCGTCTGTGTTCAGTGACGTGCTCGCCGCCACAGTCCCCACGCCGGGTCGCGGCCCGTTTTCACTCGCTGACCCTGCCGTCACCGAATCCATGCTGGCGACAGCGGGTTTCACTGACATCGGCTTCGCCGAGATAGATGAGCCCGTGTACTACGGCCCCGACAGTGTCGCCGCCTACGACAACCTGCTCCGCCTGACGGGATTCACAGCATTCCTCGCCGACCTCGAGCCCACCGAATCCGAACAAGCCCGCGCTCGGCTCCACGAGATCCTGGCCGACCATCAGACCGACAGCGGCGTGTACTTCGACTCCCGCGCTTGGCTCATCACCGCTCGTCGTCTTTGAGTAACCGGTGTCGCGTGTGTCCGTGGGGTTGTTCGCTCAGGTGTTCATCGGATGAGTGCGGAAGAAGTCCCAGATCAGGGCGGTGGCGTTGATCGAGTTCGTATTCTTGCCGACGATGAGCTCCGGGTACAGCGGGGAGCTGGTCCCGGGCCAGATGTGCCCGCCCCCGGTGATCGTGTACAGCTGAACGTCGATACCGGACGGGCACGAGTATCGATCCAACACGACGTCAGCGGCGATCGTGGCCCGCACCGGAGCGCCGGTGCAGCCATCGCGGCGCGCCCAGGCTGCCGCGCTGTCGGTCACCGGGTGCTGACCTACGCCGCTGTTCTCGCCACCGGCCGGCCCGGATGCTGAACCGGAACTCGATTGTCCCGCATACGGAACGATCGCGTCTTCGGTGCCGTGGAAGGCGATGACCGGCACCGGCCGGGTGGGACGACACCAGCTGAAATCTCGTAGCCCCGACACCGGGGCGATGGCGGCGACGCGGTCGGCGAACTGACAGCCGATGGAACTGGTGGCGAAGGCGCCCATCGACAGTCCGGCTACAAAAATGCGGCGTTTGTCGACGCAGAGGCTGGACTCCACATTGGTCAGCACCTCCGAGATCCAGGTCGTGTCGGCGGAACCGCGACCGTACTCCCACTGTGAGAAACCGAGCCGATCGAGCTGGGGGGTGATCGTGATGAACCCTTCTCGGTATCCGTATTCGCCGAAGCCGCTACCCGCATCGGCGATGTCGATATTTTCCAGGAGGCCGTGCAGGGCGATAACGACCGGCAGCGGGCGATCGGCTCCGGCGGGGACATGCTGCCGATACTGGCCCGTTTTTTCGGTGCCCCGGAATTGGATGGTCGTCTCGCCTCGAGCAGGAACCGGTCGGCCACACCCCGCAGAGGGCGAGGGTGTGGGCCCCGGATCGTCGGCGTGCGCTACGCCACCGGCAGCGGCGAGCAACGCGGCGACACACATCGCTCTCAGTGCCCCCGTGGTACCAACCCGCAGTCCGGACCGGACGCTTCCCTGGCGTCGGGAAGTCCCAACTCCGACCTGCGAAATATCATTTTCGAACATGAGAGAAAGACTCTCAAATCGTGACCCGATTCTTCCGGGTTCGCGACATCTGTCGGAAATCCTGACTGCCACCCCGCGTTCCTGTCTGTAGTGATCACAGGCGGCTGTGGAGTGGGTCAGTGGTCACGGTGGAGATCGCACCTTGACTGATGAGGTGATGTCGGACACACTACCAGTCAGTAACCGGATTCTAATGTCCGGTTATGGTGTGGCCAGTGAGACCACACGACTCGAAGAGGAGTTGTCGATGGAGGAGCGCAAGCGCACCGGGACGCACGGGCGAAGCCGAGGTCTACTGATCGCGCCGTCGCCGGCAGCGGTATCGTCTGGTTCCGGAACCGGGGGAGCTTTCGGACCCGCCGCGACATCGTTGCGCGACACCAGGTCTCTCGCCGAGGAGATGGTCCGGCACTTCAGGCTGACCGTCGCCCGATGCCTGACCCTGCCCGACGAAGCGCTCCGTGGCGATATCACCGCGGTGACCGTCAACTGCTTGCGGATCGCCACCACGATTCTCGACGGGCGCGGCGCTCCTACCGAACGCGAAGTGGCGCAACTGGAATCGGCTGCCGCGCAGTGGGCCAGAGGCGGTGTGCCCATCGATGTGATCCTGCACGCCCTGCACGAGGGTTCGAAAATGGCCCATGAGCTGGTGGCGAGCAGGTCAGCGATCGACTCGGTCGCCGAATGCGTGGACATCGGAGCGCGCACCGTCGATCTGCTCGACCTGATGACGACCACTGTGACCATGGCCTACCTGCGCGAATATCGCGGCACCGCACACGGACACCGAGGTGCGGTGAACACTTTCACCACCGCACTGCTCAACGGCCGAGTGACGACGGCGATGGCGCGCGAATGCGGTTTGCCGATCGCCGATCACTACCACCTGCTGGCGCTGTCCATCCTGCCTTCTTCCCCTGGGTTCGAGGACGGCGTCGATCCCCGGGCAGCCTCCGGGCGCGTGCTTCGGCGAATCCGCGCCGATCTTGCCGAAAGGGGAGGC
The DNA here is from genome assembly GCF_001613085.1 of Nocardia salmonicida NBRC 13393. Classification (GTDB taxonomy): domain Bacteria; phylum Actinomycetota; class Actinomycetes; order Mycobacteriales; family Mycobacteriaceae; genus Nocardia; species Nocardia salmonicida. Next base: position 13,055 of record NZ_BDBR01000028.1, on the reverse strand, counting down.
AACGAAGTCTTGTCCTTGCTGAGCAACAGCGGCGGAACGATCCTGATCCCCAGTACCGCGCTGCCCACCGATCAGCTGGAACCGCTCGTCCGGGTAGTCGCTGAGGCAGCCGACGCCGTCGTCACCGCCGTCCACCTCGAAGTTGCCGTCGACGCGATCCCGCAGATGTCACCGACTCTGCACGACATGGTCGACGTCGCCAATCGGCTGACCCACGTACTGTCGGCCGAGCCCGAGACTCGCCTCTACGATTTCGCTGAGCTGGCTGCCGAATACCAGCTCACCCGGCCGGGGGCGGTCAGGGAGTCCATGGCACGCCGACTGGACCCCTTGGTGGCCAACCCCCTGCTGCTGCGAACGCTCACCGTCTACCTGCTCAGCGATCAGAACCGCCAGCGAGCAGCACGCCGATTGTTCATCCACCCGAACACCATCGACCATCGACTCAAGCGCATAGCGGGGATCACCGGACTCGATCCCGCTCGCGCCGATGGCCAGTGGGGACTGCGCGCCGCGCTCGTCGCCCGCGCCTACCCGTCGGGAACCACAACCGTGGACACTGTGGAAACCGCCGACAACGGGAACCGGAACGCGCGCACATAGCGCGGGCTGATTTCGGGCGGGGGTGAATCCTTTCGCATCGCGGGTGCCTCTTATGTGTGTCGCGACGGACGTCGGGACGGACACGGAGGTTTGTTGTGGTCATCGGTATCGGTGTTGTCGTCGGTGTGGTGCTGCTGTGCACGTGCATGGTCGTCGTGCGGCGCAAACGAGCTGGGCGTGGGTGAGTCGCGATGGCCTGACCAGGGGTTGATCGTCGCCGCGCAGGGCGGTGACGTGGATTCGATCGCGGCGTTGGTGTCGGGTTCGCATCCGCATATCCAGCGCTTCGCTCATTCCCTCTGTGCGACACCGGAAGACGCCGAGGACGCGGCGCAGGAGGCGCTGATCATCCTGTATCGCAAGATCGGGATGTTGCGGGCCTCTGGTGCGCTGGCGTCGTGGATGTTCCGGATCGTTCGCAACGAGTGTCTGCGTCGGGCGCGGACGAGTCTGCCGGGGCGAATTGTCTTGCCGGACAACATCTTGGCAGCCTCGGCTGAGGACGAGGTGTTGCGACGTCTTGAGGCGGGTCGGGTGGCGGCCGCGGTCGCCGACTTGCCTGCGGACCAGCGCAGCGTGCTGATCATGCGCGACATTCAGGGCTACAGCGGCCGGATGGTCGCCGATGCGCTCGGGCTCAGTACCGCGGCGATGAAATCGCGACTGCACCGTGCGCGGGCTGCAGTTCAACAAGCTCTACAGGCCACGCCTGGCGACGTTGCTGGAGGACATGATGAGTGATGATTTCGCGAGCAAGTCCATGCCCGAGCACCTGGTGCGCGGCGGGGTGGGTTTCGGCGCGCTGGTCGGATCGGTAGCCCTGATCCCGGTCGTCGGGCCGTTCAGTGTGTTGCTGCTGCCTGTCGGTTTGGTCGCGCTGCGCGGATGCCCGACCTGCTGGGCGATCGGGCTGATGCAGACCTTGTCGAGGGGTCGGCTGCAGCGCTCCTGTGAAGACGGCCAGTGCACACTGACCGTCGGCGACACCCATCGAGTCACTTCCTAGGAGCTGACGCCTTCGAGCGGCCGACGATCCAGCCGGTCGCTCGAAGGCGGTTCACGCGGCGCCGAGCAGGGGTAGGCAGGGCGTGAGTCCGTCGATCCTGACGGTTGTTCGCTGGTTGCTCTCCCATCTCGCGCGCGAGAGCCGTACTCGGCGCATGACAGTGATTTTCTCGCGCACAGCGAGGCGCTGGATCCCGTCGGGCTCGTAGCCGAGTTTCTCGGAGACTCGGAACGAAGACGGGTTGTCGGCGAACGCGCCCGAGACCGCGTCGGTGGCCTGTAGCCCGGCGAAGGCGAGATGGAGGACCGCTGCGCGCATCTCGGTGCCGATACCTCGCCCTTGGTGTCGAAGGCCGATCCAGGAGCCCGTGCCGACCTCGTGCAGGGTCGCGAAATTGCGAGCGGAGATAGCCTGCTGGCCGACGATGCCGCCGTGCTCGAAGACCGCGAAGTTCAGTGTCCAGTCGTCGGGGGCCCAGTTGCCGAGTTGGAGCCAATGATGCTGAAAAACTGAGCGTGCTCGTTCGAGAGGAGGTAGGTCTGTCCATGGGACAGTGAAGGGCATGAGGTCGGGGTCGTGGACGCCTTCTGCCGCAAGATCGGCCAGCGCGGCCAGCTCCTCATCGGAGGGCAGACGGAGTTCCAGGCGGGGTGTGGTGAGCCGGAGTCCGAATAGGGGCCAGTGGTCGGTGAGCATGAGTCATTCTGCGGGGCGAACCCGACCTCGCTCATCCCCTTTTCGCGCAGGGCGCGGCTAACCCCCGAACAGCAGATACAGCCCGGTGAACGTGAAGCCGACCATGGTCAGCATCAAGGCCAGCTGGCCGGTCAGTCGGTGACGAGGCGGGAGAAGTTGCAGGCAGCGGTCGTGAGCGGCGGCGACGCCGAGGATGTGGCCGATCAGGACCGCGAGCACTTTGCAGGTGGCGAGCACCGTCGGATGACTCGACAGCACGTAGGCCACCTCTCGATCGGCCAGGCCCGCGAGGTTCCATCCGCGGTCGAGCGGGTCCGCGAACAGCAGTGCCGTCGCCTGCCCTTTCTCGACGAGAAATGTGAGGTAGTGGGCGATCAGATAGCCCGCCACGATCGGGGTGAGGCTGAGCGCCAGCCGCCGCGGCAGCAGCGCGCGATCGGCGGGAGAGACACCGCCGGTGGCACGCGCGGCGAGGGAGAACAGCCCGCCCACCACTCCGATGAAGACCAGCAGTCCGGCCGTGCGCACCAGTGTCGCGTCGACGACCGGAGCCAGGTCGTCGACCAGTTCGCGCCACCACGGGAAGGTGGAGAAGCTGTCGAAGGCGGTGGATCCGAGCAGCGTCGCCGCGACCGCGACAGATCCAGCCAGTCCGGGAGTCCCCGCGAGATTGTTCAGCGGCATCCGCAGCAACGGCTGGCCCGAGGGGGCGCGGCTGTAGGGGCTCAGGTGCGAAAGCAGCGTGCTGTACACCTCGAGGGGATCGGCCCGCTCTGCCCAGACGGTGCCGAACAGCGCGAGCCCGATCGAGGTCACGACCAGATAGCCGAGCAGCCAGGTCAGCACCGAGCCCACCGACCCTGGTGCGCGCCAAGCCAATTCCAGCCACACGAAGGAGAACAGGCCGAGAGCGGCTGGGAGATAACCCCATTCGTCGCGATAGCGGAGAATTCCGTGGTCCGGCGGGCGTCGTAGCAGCAGGCAGCCGAATCGATGGAGCGCCCTGACGGGGGAGAGGACCTTCCACACAGGTCCGATCAACAGGGATGCCACCATCACCCCGACCCAGACGCCGATGTACAGCGTTCCTGGCACGGGATTCAGAGCTGGATCCGAGGAACCGAACATCGCGATGACGATCACGCAGGCAGTGACCATCACGCTCGCCGTGGCGATGACCGTCCGCGTCGCGCGAGCGTCGATGATCCGCCGTACCGGCGTGGGCAGGACGAATCCCGACGAGTCGGGGTTCAGGCGCGGCTGACGCCAGGCGAAGAACAGCAGCGCGAACGAGAAGGTCAGCGCCCACGCCGCGCCGATCAACGCGTAGGTGAGCGGAATCGGCAGATCCGTGGCGCCGTTGAGGCCGTGGGCGAGGGGAGTCACTGCCGGACCAGCAGCGTCGTCACCGTCCGTCCGAGCTGGTGCAGTTCGATCTCCACCTGGCCGGGCACGGTCACCGTGAAGTCGAACTCCTGGCCGGAAGCCGCGGCGACGGGAAAGGTGTGCGCGGGGGCGGAGTGGATGTGCAGTTCATCGGTGGCGTCACTGTCGACCCGCAGCACGATGCGTTGCCCGACCTGGGCTTCGGTGCGTGTATTGGTCGGGGACACCGCGCCGTTCGCGATCCGGATGTCGATGGTGCGGGCTGTTGTCACGGGTTCGGTGGTCGGCTCGCTCGACGAGCAGCCCACCATCAGTGCACCCGCGGCGACCGTGAGGAGGCCGAACCGGAGCCGATGAAGGGTCACGGAATCTCCTCGGTGCGGTCGGTCGGCGCGGATTCTGTGCCTTCCTTTTCGCGTTTCTCCGCGCGCCGGTCGCGGAGCGCGATGAACAGCACCACACCGACCAGCGCGACGGCGGGCAGGAAGGCCGGAATCGCCAGCAGGATGGAATGGTCAGCGAGCAGGTCGACGTTCTCCTGGCGGATCAAGGTTCGACCGTTGCCTTCTGGTCCGGTGTGCTGCCCGCCGCCAGATAGCGGTCGTTGACCCGGGCCGCGCCCCACGCCATCGCCGCGATCAAGGCCAGGGAGCACGCCAGCACCACCAGGCCCGCGAGGCCGATCAGCCAGGACGGATGGTCGAAGGACCGCTCGCGCTGCAGTACCGAGATCTCCTCGACGAACGGCCGGGTGAAGCTCGCGGGCGCGGGCACCTCCGCGGCGCCGATCCCGGGATCGAGCGGCATGAAGATCGGAAGCGCGGATTGCATGCGCCCGTCCTGCAAGCGCAGCACCGTTTTCCAGGTGCCGTGCACGGGTACGGGCCGGGTGGACACGAAGTGGTCGTCGCCGACGCGACGCAGCTTGTCCACGACGAGGCCGTGGCCGGGACTGTCGTCGCCGATACCGCCTTGCCAGGCCAGGATCTCCACCCATTCCGGATCGGGGCCGATGAGATCTCCGGGGGAGAGCCGGATGTCGGCGGTGACCATGCGCCCGCCCTGTTCGGGATCGGCGTCGGTGAGCGCGACGGTCGCCGACGCGTCCTCCGGTACCCGGATGATCAGCCCGTTCGCGGTCGCCGCGGCCGCGATCACCACGGCGGCGACCACGATCCCGCGCCGTATCGCGGGCCTGGGCAGTGCCTCGCCGCGCAAGACGGTGCCGAGCATCGCGCCGATCACACCGCCTGCCACACCCACCGGCACCGCCATCGCGAGCAGTTCCAGCCACATTCCGCCGACCCAGGGATTGACGAACATCCGGTCGACCCACAGGGATTCGAGCCAGATGCCCACCGTCGCCACACCGAGCCCGGTGAGCGCGCCCCACCAGAGTGGTCGGCGGATCAGCGGCACGACGGCGAGTAGTTCGACCACGATCGCGGCGCCGAGGTAGAGCGGAAACACGTTGCGCGGCGCCTCGAATCCGGTGCCGACGAGGACCGCGACGATGTAGCGCACACAGAAGGCGAAGGCCACGAGCAGCAGCGTGCTGAGTGGGCCCAGCGTCAACCGCGCCGAGATCAGGGCGATCGTGGCGGCGAAGACGATCAACATCGGTTGCAGCACCAACCGGAACTGCTCGACGCCGAAGTCGAACTCGACCTGGAACACCGACAGTCCGATCACCAGGCCGCCGAAGGCGAAGGCCTGGATCGCCCAGAGGAACCGCCCGTCGATCCGCTCGGGATCGGGCCGGTTGTATCGGCCCTCGAGTTCGAGCAAGAGTACGCCGATCAGCGACAGACCCGCGCCGCCGATGAGCATGAGGTGGGTGGGTCCCCAGAGCGTGACGTCCTGGCCGAACAGTCGGTGCCAGATGTCGTCGAGCGGGAAGCCGATCAGCGCGTACAAACCGGCGCCGGCGATCAAGATGCCGCCGACGGGGGCGTACCAGTCGCGGGTGATCTTCACCGCGGCTCTGCCCGGCTTCTCGTCGAGCGGCAGGATCACGGCCAGCATGCCTGCCATGAAGAGGAAGAACAGGCCGACCAGGATGAAGTAGTGCGCCGGATTGGCCAGCGGCCCGGCGTCGCGGCCCTTGCCCACGTGCAGGCTCACATCCCAGATGAAGCCGAGAAATGCGGTCAGGATGGTCGCGAGGAACATCGCGATCGGCAGCGCCACCCAGCCGGGACGGTTCATGATGCGACCGCTGAACTCGGCCAGCCGCTGCAGCCAGGTGATGCGCCGCGTCCGATGCAGGTAGGCCACCCACAGCAGAACCGCACCGACCACCGCGGACGCGCCGGTCATCAGCGCGACTTGATCGAGGGCAGCGCCACCGCCTTCGGTCCCCTGCGCGACCATGATGGTGGACGGATCGGTCATCGCTGTGGCCACGGCAGTTCCTCCGATGTGTCGAAGCGCCCGGTCTGCGGGGTATCGAACAGTATCTCGAATTCCGCGCGGCACCGATACCCCGCGCGCACAGGTGCGGGTTCGGATCCAGCGGTCGGGGTGCGCGTGCCGGTTGGCTACCCGGCCTGCGGGAGCTGCTTCCGGTACTGCTCGCCCCAGGTCTCCATCAGCTGGATGATCGGGACGAGATCGCGGCCGAAGTGGGTCAGCTCGTACTCGACGCGGGGCGGGACCTCCGGATACACGGTGTGGGTGAGGACGCCGTCGCGCTCGAGTTCGCGCAGCTGCGCGGTCAGCATTCGCTGGGTCACGTGCGGCATGGCGCGGCGCATCTCGTTGAACCGCGCCGTTCCCTCACTCAGATGGAAGACGATCATGCCCTTCCATTTGCCGCCGATCACATCGAGGGTGACCTCGACGGGGCAGTCGAAATCGAGATCCTGCTTACGTTTCGTCACGCCACGTCCTCGTCTCACCGGCAAAGGTATGGAAAAGGGTACTGGGTAACAGAAATGTGCGTTCTTACGCGGATATTCCCCCTCGGGCAGGCTCGATCCCGTAAGCCGACCCAGTCCCGACAGGAGCATCAGAGATGGCCCAGCTACTTCAGCTCGACGCGAGCCCGCGCCGTTCGCGCTCCCACACCCGCACGCTGACCGGGGAGTTCGTCGCGCGCTGGAGCGAGGGCCGACCCGGTGACACGGTGATCCGCCGCGACCTCGGCCACGAACCGCCACCGCACCTCACCGAGGAGTGGATCGCCGCCGCTTTCACCACACCGACACAGCGCACCCCGCAGATGCGCGAGGTGCTGGCCTACAGCGACCGGTTGGTGGACGAGCTGTTCGCCTCCGACGTGCTGGTGCTCGGAGTCCCTATGTACAACTTCGGGGTACCGGCGATGTTGAAGGCCTATATCGATCAGATCGTCCGGGTCGGCCGTACGTTCTCCTTCGACCCCGATGCCGTGGCGCCGTACACGCCACTCACCTCGGGCAAGCGCGCCTTCGTCATCGTCGGCACCGGCGACGCCGGCTACGAGGTGGGCGGTCCGCTGGCGAGCATGAATCACGTAGAGCCGTATTTGCGCACGGCGCTGGGTTTCATCGGCATCGATGAGGTCGAGTTCGTCTACACGGGCAACGATGAATTCGGCGGTGAGCGCCTACTGCGGTCCCTCGAACATGCTCGAAACCGGGTAGTCGACCTGACCGCTGAGCGCGAACCAGCCGAAATAGCGAGCTGAAGCAGCGTCGGTGCGCGGTGATGCCGAAACCCCGGACAGAGCCCGGGGTTTCGGTAGATCTCCAGGGTCAGCGAGTGGCGATGATCGCCGATCCATGACCGAAGAGACCTTGGTTCACCGCGATGCCCGCGCGGGCGTTATCCACCTGGCGGCCGTCGGCCTGGCCGCGCAACTGCCAGGTGAGCTCGCAGACCTGGGAGATGGCCTGGGCGGGAATGGCCTCACCGAAGCAGGCAAGGCCGCCGCTGGGGTTCACCGGTACCCGTCCGCCCAAGGTCGTTGCGCCACTGCGCAGCAGAGCCTCCGCTTCGCCCGTCTCGCAGAGCCCGATGTCCTCGTACCAGTCCAGCTCGAGGGCGGTGGAGAGGTCATAGACTTCGGCGAAGGACAGGTCGGCGGGACCGATTCCGGCCTCTTCGTAGGCGGCGTGGGCGATGGCCGACCGGAAGGTGCGTGACGGGGGCTCGACGGCCACGGCGGAATCCGTCGAGAAATCCGGCAGGTCGAGCACGGTTTTCGGGAACGTCGGCGTGACCGTCGACAGCGCCGAGATGCGCACCGGATCCGCGATGCCGTGGCGGCGGGCGTAATCCATCGACGTCAGCACCAAGGCGGCTCCGCCGTCGCTGGTCGCGCAGATGTCGAGCAGCCGCAACGGGTCCGACACGATCGCCGAGGCGGAGATCTCCTCGACCGAGACTTCCTTGCGGTAGCGCGCATTCGGGTTGTTCAGGCCGTGCCGGGAGTTCTTCACCTTGACCGCGGCGAAGTCGTCGAGGGTGGCGCCGTGCAACGCCATGCGGCGGCGGGCGTAGAGCGCGAAATAGATGGGGTTGGTGGCGCCGAGCAGATGGAAGCGCAACCAGTCGGGGTCGTCGCGGCGCTCGCCACCGACCGGCTGGAAGAAGCCCTTCGGGGTGGTATCCGCGCCGACCACCAGCGCCACCTCGCACAGCCCGGCCAGGATCTGGGCGCGCGCGTTGGCGATGGCCTGTGCGCCGGAGGCGCAGGCGGCGTAGCTACTGGAGATCTGCGCACCCGACCAACCCAGCGCCTGCGCGAACGTCGCGCCCGAGACGAATCCGGGGTAGCCGTTGCGGATGGTGTCCGCGCCGGCGATGTAGCCGACGTCGCGGTGGTTCAACCCGGCATCGGCCAGGGCCGCACGCGCCGCCACCAGGCCGTATTCGACGAAATTGCGCCCCCACTTGCCCCACGGGTGCATGCCCGCACCGAGGACGGCGATGTCGCGATTCGTATCAGTCATTGACCGGCCTCCACATCCACACCGTGTGCTCTGCGTCCTCGTCCTCGTACAGCGTGCCGACGGTCAGTTCGACCGGCATGCCAACGGCCAGGTCGTCCACCGTGAGACCGCGTACGACCTGCCCGAGAATCACCATCTGCTCGACCTCGAGCTCCACTGCCGCGACGACGTAGGGCACGAAGGGATCGGCCGAGACGTAGGGCGCGGGCGGCTTGTATCGAGCGTCCGCGTAGGACCAGATCCGGCCACGCGTGGAGAACAGGTACTCGACGAGCTCGGAGCCGTCATGGGTACCTGCGCATTGCGGATTGCGACAGGCGAGGGTGTTCTTCGGGAAGTACGGCGTGCCGCAGTCATTGCAGCGAGTTCCCACGAGGCGAACCTGGCCGTCGTCCGCAGTGAACCAGTCAGCCACGGCGGGGCGTTGTTCTTTCTGCACGTGGCCGACGGTATAGGAACACGTTCTACTTTGGGGCGGAATTCCGTTCCAGCGCTGCTCGGGCGCGGGTACGGTGAGCGGATCGAGGATGCGATGACATCGATCTGGAGTACCGCGCGATGGGCACCAAAGCTATTGACCCACAGTCGATTCGCAACGTCACGATCATCGGCGATGCCGACGAGACGGAGCGGGTGGTCCATCGTCTGCGCCGATGTTTCGGCGACACGGAGAACGCGGTCCACTGGTCGACGGATCACGTCGAGCACACGATTCGCGTCGCCGCGTTGTCGAGCGACGCCCCCGTCGCCGACCTGGAACGCGCCATCCGCGTAGCCGACGGGGTGATCGCGGTCGTGAACGCCGCCGCGCAAAGCACCCCGCGGCTCGAAACCATGCTGCGAGTCGCTGACGATCACCAGGTCGCCCGTCTGTGCCTGATCACCGGGCTCGATCACCCCGGCGCGGACTTCGACCGTTGTGTTCGCACGATCGCCGAGACTCGCGGGGCAGCGCCGTTGGTATTGCAGGTCCCCGCCGGCACCGGTGCCGACTTCGACGACGTCATCGACCTGGTCCCGATGGTGTCGGCCGGATCCGTAGGAAGTCATGAGGAACCCGCCGAGCGGTGGTACCGCAAGCTCGTCGAGACCTTGACTGACCAAGAACCTGCGGATTCTCGCACCCTCGGGGACCTGCACAACCGCATCCGCCGCCGCACTCGCAACGGTGACGTCGTGCCCATCCTGTGCGGTACACCCCTCGCGAGCAACGACATCGCCCCACTCCTGGACGCCATCGTCCGCTACCTGCCATCCCCCCTGTACGTCTGCCAGCCGGAACACGCCCTCGACTACTGACTGCCGCGTTCGCCACATGAGCGGACAGGCGTGACTTGCCCGCTGCGGCGTCGGTGCGCCCAGTCGTAGTACCCGCCCGGCGACGTGCATAATCGAACGTATGTGCGACTCGATTCGGCTCTATCTGCGCAATGGACGCTGGACGGAACCAGCGCCGCGCTTCTGTCCGAACGGGCACCGACTCGGGGCAGGGCGGTCGCTCGTCAGTGTGATGCCCTGCCTCCGGATCGGCGGACATCACCGAACGCACACCTGTCTCGCCTGTTCCACGACCATCTACTGTCCGCCGATTCACACCGATTGCGAGCACTAGGTCTGCGCTGGTCGAAGTCCTCCGCCCACCGGACAGCGGGCGGTAAGGAGCTTCTGTATGGGCCGATTACGTGGGGATGATGATGGACCCGCAGGAGTTGGCGCCGACAGCGCATCCGATCGCGGTGAACACGGACTGCAACAGGCTGGAGGAGCCGGTGCCCAACGAGCTGCTGCCCGAGGGGGATTCCGCGACGGCGGGACTGGCGGCGGCGACCAGTCCGGCGGTAATGGCGAGGGCTGCGATGCCGGTGCGCAACGCCCGGGTGGTGAGAGTCATATCGGAAGCGTAGGGGCGATCTGCTGATTCCGATCGCCCCCTAATCCTGGGGCACCGGTGTATTTCAGAGCCTTCGGACGCATGGGACATGCACGACGTTGCGGGTCGGCCGAATCTGCTGGGAGATCACGCGGGCAATAGGGTACCGACTACGGCGCCGACCCCACCGCCGAGTGCGCTGCCTGCTACGGATCCGACCTGCACGAAGCTGACTCCCGCCGTGGCGCAGCCGACAATCGCACCGGCAATGGCCAAGATCCCAGCGGTCGTGGCACCCACTGCGGCACCGGTTCCGAGCCCGCCGAGCACGCAGCCGGCGGCGAAGCCGATCGCACCGCCCACTGCGGCACCGATGACTCGCCCCAACTCGATGGCGCCGGGAATGTCGCGCTGACGGCCCTCGGTTGACGGGCCGTCGATCGCGGTCACGCCTGCGGCCACCGGAGTTTCGGCGGGTACCGGCGACACGGGTGCAAGGCCGAGCGCGGCTGATTGTGCCTGATCGGCCGTCAACCGCAGGGTGCTGTCGCTGATGTCGGCGGCGAACGGGATCGACCGACCGGCAAGCGCGAACGTCAACGGCACCCGTAGGACTACCGTCCCGGCCGAGTCGGTGAGCTCGACAGCGTTTCCAGCGTGCCGAAAACTCCCGGAACTGACTTCGGCAACCACAGTCGCCCCGTCGACGCGGGTATCCCAATTGATCTGCGCTACCGGAGCTGCCGAGGCGGATCCGGTAGCACTCACCATTGTCCCCAGCATCGCGACGCCGGTCAGAGCCGACGCTAGTGCAATTCGAACTTCACGCATCGTTGCGTTCTCCCATTCAGGTGGCGATCCGACGAAGCCCGGTCGAAAGGCCGAAGCCTGCTGCGACGCAACCACCGCGCAAACGAAATATCTACGGCGCGTAGTGATTATCCGAAACTGGCATCATCGAGAATGGAAGTGTAACGGAACCGTTTTACTTTTGGGACGGCTATGGCAACTGTCCGCACCGGCCCGGCGGCCGAGCTGGAAGTCCGCTCCACCTGTGGGTGCGTAAGTCGCGACGGTACCACCGAGGACACACTGAGAAGGGTGATCGGCCTCGTGGAAATGCTCCTCCATAGCTCCTCGATTTCGTTGCCATCGCCGAGCAATTCAGTGACGGTTCACAGCAACACATGTCTTTATGTGGCTTATTGTCAGTGGAACACCAGCGATGTTTGTTGCGTGAGTTGTTGTACGTAATAGTCGATTCCCCGACTGAGTTCCAGCGCGTGCCGCGACGAGTTCCGCCCTATCGCCCAGCTGGCAGGTAGCCAGTGGTGGCTGGTCGGTAGTGGTGCCAGCACCACCGGGTATCGGGGTGGCGGCAGGCTCCTCATGACAGGTCGTTCGCCCTAGTTTCAGGGGATGCGGATGAGACTTGCGATGCTGGGGATGACGGTCTTGGTGGCCACATCGTGCGGCGTGGACTATGCGCCCGATGCCATGGAAGCGGGCCGGGCGCAGATCACCGACGCGCTGAACAGTGCGGTGCACCAAGGCTATCCGGGAGCTCAGGCGGTGATCACCGATCACGGCCACACCTGGACGGTCACCACGGGGGTAGCGGACCTGAATACCGGCCTGCCGTTCCCCGACCATGCTCGGCTCCGGATAGCCAGCAACACCAAGCCATTCGTCGCCACCGTGATGCTGCAATTGGTGGCCGAGGGCAAGGTCGAGTTGGACGCGCCGGTGGAACGGTATCTTCCGGGCGTGGTGCACGGGCCGGGCATCGACGGCAATCGGATCACCATCCGAAACCTCTTGCAGCACACCAGTGGACTCCCCGAATACGCGGCCGAGTTCGGGACGCCACCCGAGCCGGGACAGATTGCCGGCCTCACGGAGGAAGTCCGATGGGGGACAACGGATATCGCCGCGGCGGTCCGCAACGTGCTCACCACGCCCGCCGATTTCGAGCCCGATGCGCAATGGGCGTACTCCAACACGAACTACGCCGTCGCCGGGATGGTGATCGAGGAGATCACCGGAAATCCGATAGGCACCGAGATCACCCACCGCATCATCGAGCCGCTCGGCTTGCGCGACACCTACTACCCGAGTCCCGATGAAGTCGACATCCGCGGCCCACATCCCAAGGGCTACACCGACATCAGTGGTGTGCGAGTCGACTACACCAGCCAGAACGTCTCGTGGGCAGGCGCGGCAGGCGCCATGGTCGCCTCCGGCGCGGACCTGAACCACTTCTTCATCGCCTTGCTGGACGGAAAGCTGCTCCCACCCGAGCAATTGGCGGAAATGAAGAACGTCCGACCGACCGGAGTGGACAGCACATGGGCATACGGCCTCGGCCTGGCGCGGATCACGATGTCGTGCGGCAACGAACTCTGGGGCCACACCGGCGGTCTCTCGGGCACAGTGACCTACGACGGCGTAGTGCCCACCACCGGCCGCGCCATAACCATCGCCCTCAACCAAGACCTGATAGACGACCGCTACGACGAAGGCTCCCGGGCCTTGGACGCTGCCGCCTGCGCGGCAC
>NZ_BDBR01000027.1 GCF_001613085.1 Nocardia salmonicida NBRC 13393 | reverse complement strand
CCCTGCCCGAACCCGCCGCGGGCGAGGCATCCGCCTCCGCGAGCGCGGCGGCCGAGCAGGGCGCGCGCATCGGCATCGCCGAAGACACCCGCATCGTCATCCCGGCCCCCAGGGCCGAGATGCTGGTACTGGTGAAGGGAATGTGACGCGGCGAACCCTGCGCCCGGCGCGCGAGACGCTGCACACCGCTGATGAGAACGGATAGATTCTCATCAGGCGTCGATCGGTCCGGTCATTCCGGTTCGGGTGCCGCATGGTGAAGGATAAGCACGTATCTGGTGCGTGACGGTCGCGTACCACCAGTCGCACGAGCGACGCACAGATGGAGGCGGGATCAATCGATGGCTAATCCGTTCGTGAAGGCCTGGAAGTACATGATGGCCCTCTTCGACTCCAAGATCGAAGAGCATGCGGATCCGAAGGTCCAGATTCAGCAGGCTATCGAGGAGGCGCAGCGTCAGCATCAGGCGCTGTCGCAGCAGGCGGCATCGGTGATCGGTAACCAGCGTCAGCTGGAGATGAAGCTGAACCGTCAGCTCGACGAGGTCGAGAAGCTCAACGCCAACGCCCGTCAGGCCGTCACCCTGGCCGATCAGGCGCAGGCGGCGGGCGACACCGAGAAGGCGATCCAGTACACCAACGCCGCCGAGGCGTTCGCCGCCCAGCTGGTCACCGCCGAGCAGTCGGTGGAAGACCTCAAGGTGTTGCACGATCAGTCCCTGCAGGCCGCCGCACAGGCCAAGAAGGCGGTCGAGCAGAACGCGATGATGTTGCAGCAGAAGGTCGCCGAGCGCACCAAGCTGCTCAGCCAGCTCGAGCAGGCCAAGATGCAGGAGCAGGTCTCGGCCTCGCTGCAGCAGATGGACTCCACCCTGTCCGCGCCGGGCTCCACGCCCAGCCTGGACGCCGTGCGCGACAAGATCGAGCGTCGCTACGCCAACGCGCTCGGTTCGGCCGAGCTGGCGCAGAACACGGTGCAGGGTCGCATGATGGAGGTGCAGCAGGCCAGCGTCCAGATGGCCGGGCACAGCAAGCTCGAGCAGATCCGCGCCTCCATGCGTGGTGACGCGTTGCCCACCGGCAACACCAACGCGGCGATCGACCCGGCGCAGCCCCAGGCCGCACCGGCGCCCAACATCAACAAGGGCCAAGCGGCTCAGCAGTAAGCAGTACGTGGAGTCCGGCGAGGGCGCGGAAACCCGGCGGCGACGCCCGGTGGCCGCGCCATCAACGGTTTCCGCGACGACCGGCACCCGGGGGAAGGACACCGATGAGCGGGAAACTACGGCGCCAACGTGCCGAGATCGTAGAACCGGCGATCGCGCAGGCCGCCATGGCGGGCTCGGTGCCCGCGACCCTGCGTGGGGTCGGTGAACAGGCCCTGGTCGCGGTGCGGCGCTGGGCCGACCCGCGTGAACGTGAGTTACGCCGTCGGCGCCGGGTGCGCAGGCGCAGTTTCCAGCTGGGAACTGTTTCCGGCATCACCACGGTCGGCGCGGTCGGACTGGCCGTGATCTCGGCGCCCGCCTGGGCGGTAGTGGTGATCGGCGGTGGCGCCGTCGCCTTCGTCACCGGAACCGCGCTCACCGCGCGCCGGTATCTGGAATTGCGCGGCAAACCCCTGCCGCAGGCGGCGTTCGTCGCCCGCAAGTCGCCCGGCCTGCGCTCGGCCGCGCGCGCTCCCATCCAGCGCCTGATCCGCGCCGAACGGGCGCTCTACGACCTCGGCGCCCAGATCGCGCGCACCCGCCGACTCCCCGAAGACGAACTGCGCGACCTGCTCGAGACAGCCCGCTCCGGCGCAGGCGCCCTGCACGCGCTCGCCGCCGACGTGGTCGCGATGGAACAGGCCGCCGACACCGTCGGCCGCGCGAACCCCGACACCGTCGCGGCACTGAAATCCACCGTCGTCGGCGTGCTCACACGCCTGGAAACCGGCGTGGTCGAATACGAACAACTGGTCGCCGCCGCGGCCCGCATTCTCGCGGTCCCTGAAGACTCGGTTCTCGCCTACCAGTTCAACGGCATCGTCGCCGACCTTCGCGAAGCCGCCGACCGCCTCGACGGTTGGGCCCAGGCTCTCACCGAAATGGCGGACCAGGGCACCGACTTGTTCACCGGCGGACGGGATTCCTCCCGCTAGGACCTCACAGACACCCCTATCGATCGGCACGCCGGTCGAGGACGCGGCGTGCCGATCGATAGGTCAGGCTGGTGCGACGGCCTGACGCAAGGCTGCGAGCTCCGCGGCGCGGGGGTCGGTGACAGTGGCGGATTCGGGGACGTCGAAGATGCGGACGTTCTTCTCGTCGGCGGTGAACGGGGCCCAGCCGGTGGTGCCGTCGGTGGCGAAAGCGACCCACGCGGCGTGCATTTCGTCGGCCAGGGACTGCGGCGGGGTGGGACCGGTGAGGGAGTGGGCGTCGTCGATGGTGTCGAAGACGAACGGGATCTCCAGTACGTGGCAGGCGCCGAGCCCGGGAAGGGTTGTGGGCCAGGCGAATTCGTAGACGTGGGTGGCAACGGTGGCGGCGCCGGCTTCGGCGAAGTCGTAGGTGCCCGCGCGGAAGCTCATGTCGGTGAGGATGGCGTTGAAGATCTCGGCGGGGGTGGCATCGGGACGCTCGGTCGAATACGTCTGGGCGACCGCGGGATCGATGCCGTAGCGGGTGAGGACGAAGGGCAGGGTGTCGCCGGTGATGGCGGCGGCGAGCCCTGCGGGAACGGTGAAGAAGCGGAACTCGTCGGCGGTGGTGCCCGCGATGAGGGGGACCGCGCGATCCGGGTGTGCGAGAAGAACCTCGGTCGGTGGGCCTTCCACGATGTCGTTGTCGATCACCGGGAACAGGCTCATGATGCCGCCGCCCAGTTGGATCACCGATCGGCCCCAACGCTGCGGATCGGGATCGGTCATCAGGGCCAGCCCGACGGCGTTCTGGGCGGTACGCAGCTCATCGGGGCCGAGTGCGCCGAAGTCCTGTGCGGTCGGCGAGATTCCCAGTTCGGCGGCCAGCGCGGCGGACACCTTGCGCGCGTCCTCGGCGTCGGCGGCGACCGCACCGTTGCCGCTCTGCATGATCGCGCGGCGGAACAGCCCGGTCGTCTGCCGTGCGGCGATCAACGCCGCCACGCTCATCGCGCCCGCGGACTCACCGAAGATCGTCACATTGTCGGGATCGCCACCGAACGCGGCGATGTTCTCGCGCACCCAGCGCAAGGCGAAGATCTGGTCGTGCAGTCCACGATTCGACGGCGCGCCCTCGATCTCGGCGAATCCCGACACCCCGAGGCGATAGTTGATCCCCACCATCACCACACCGTCGCGGGCGAACGCGGTCCCGTCGTAGATCACGCGCGCGTTGGATCCACGGACGAACGCGCCGCCGTGAATCCACACCAGCACCGGAAGACCCGAGGCGGCGGGGTCTGGCGTCCAGACATTCGCGTTGAGGTACTCGTCGCCGGGGATGTAGTCGCTGCCGAGCAGGGCGTGGATCGGTGCGGGGTACGGCGTCTGCGCACAGGTGGCGCCCATCTCGGTCGCGTCTCGCACGCCTTCCCAGGCCGGTGCGGCCTCGGGCAGCTGGAATCGTTTCGGCCCGACCGGCGCCGCCGCGAACGGCACGCCGAGAAAGCGGGTGACGCCTGCCTCGGTGTGGCCGCGTATCGCGCCGCTCGTGATCGTGACGATGGGTTCCATGAAAGTCCTCCTACGCGCAGTGATCCCCGATTATGGACGCTTGTCCGGGTCGCCGTCAGTCGTTTGCTTACGGAACGAGTGGCCCGTCCAGCACCCGCTCGCCCGCCGCACGGTCGCCGTCCCAGATGAACTCGGGGTGGTCGGCGGACTTGCGGGCCCACAGGGCCAGGAGCAGGTCCGATGCGGTGCCCGCGAGTTCGGCGACCGGCTCGCCGGGGCCGTAGGTCCAGCTCTTGGCGGTGTCGGTGGCCCGGACCCGCAGCGCCACTTCCGGTTCGACCGCAAGGCCGCGGTGGATCATCCGGGGCGCGAACAGCTCGAAGACCTCGTCGATGCCGTCGACAGCGAGATCGGGGTCGAACGGGTCGGCCTTGCCGAGGGCATCCTGACCGTCCCACAGGTGCATGAGCGTCTCGTGGGCGCGGCGCCGACGCCAGAAACCGACGGTGCGCGGCATGGACCGGGTGAAGGTCCAGGCCTCCTGGTCCTCGTCCGCGGACAGTGAGGTGACCAGGGCGTCGGCGGTCGACTCGTACCACTCCCGCAGGGCCGCGGGATCCTTCGGTGCAGGCTCGCCCTCGAAATCGCCGCGCAGCTCGGCCACCGCGGTGACCACCCACAGATTGCCGCGCCCGACGTGATCGACGAGGTCGTAGACCGTCCAGTCGCCGCAGGACGGCACCGGCGTGGCGAGATCGGTATCGACAGTGATGAGCTCACCGAAGGCGGTGAGTTTCGCACAGAGCAACGCCAAGTAGTCCATGCCGAACACGGTAGCCGGGGAACCGCTGCGGCGCCGGTCTCGGGGTGAACCCTGATCTACACCCGGATATCGGTGCTGACCTGGTGATCTATCGGCCACGGAGTGGCAGCATCGAAGATATCGGATCGCGCGAGTGCGGTCTCGGAGCTGGCGAGGAGTCACATCATGGTTCTGAAAGTCATCGGCATCGTCGCGGTCGCGGTGATCGCGTTCTGGATTCTGGGTGCGCTGATCGAGGCGCTGATGCCCATCCTGGTGATCGGAGCGATCGGTACCGGTGTGTACCTGCTGTACAAGGCGGTGTCGGGAAGCGACAAGACCCCGATCAGCTAGTCGCCTGTGGATAGCATGGCGGGGTGGAACAGGTACCCGAGGACTGGCAGCGCGGACTGGTGATCGTCGCGCATCCCGACGACATCGAATACGGCGCCGCCGCGGCGGTCGCGCGATGGACCGGGCAGGGCAAGGACATTCGCTATCTGCTCGTCACGCGGGGCGAAGCGGGGATCGCCGGGATGCCGCCCGCGCAGGCCGCACCGTTGCGAGAGATCGAGGAGATCTCCGGAGCGCGCGAAGTCGGCGTGCACACCGTCGAATTCCTCGACCATCCCGACGGCCGCATCGAGGAAGGCCTCACCCTGCGCCGCGAACTGGCCGCCGCGCTGCGCAGGCATCGCCCGGAAATGGTGGTGCTGTTCAACTTCGGCGACACCTGGGCGCCGGGCGTGGTCAACAGTGCCGACCACCGCGCTGTCGGCCGATCGGCGATGGACGCGATCTCCGACGCGGGCAACGAATGGATCTTCCCCGAACTCGCCGATCTGCCACCGTGGTCGGCGCGCTGGGCCGCCGTGGTCGGCCCGGTCGCCACGCACGCGGTGGATGTGAGCGCTCATCTGGAGCAGGCGCGCGCGTCGTTGTCGGCGCATCGGCGGTATCTGCAGGTTCTGAGCCCGGTGCCGGTGGAGGAGCAGGTGCGCGAAATCGTCACTTTCGCAACGGGTCCCAAGCAGGGATTCCCCGCCGAGCACGCCGTCGGCTTCGAACTGTTCACCTTCGGCGGCTGATCAGCGGGCGGCGACGCGATCGACGACCGGGCGCCAATCCCGCAGGGACGCAACGTATAACCCGACAACTTTGCCCGCGTCGTCAGCCCTGCGCAGCGCCAGCGCGGCGGTGAAATCGGGGTCGGTGCGGAAGGCTTCGACCTCGGTGGGCGTCATCGGGCCACCCTGGGCGATGAGTGTGCGCCGACTCGATGCCGACATTGCGCAGGCGTGGGTCGAATCCGTGGCCGCCAGAAAGCGTTTCGCGACCACATGGAGTTCCACCAGTCGTGCCACGCGTGCACCGAGCAGACCACGGACCGCTTCGGCTCCGTGCCTGCCGTGGCCGGCGTCGTCGCCGGGGACCAGGACATGGCCGATGTCGTGAAGCAGGCCCGCGACCTGGAGTTCTTCGTCGTCGGGGTGATCGCGGCGCAACAGTTGCGCGCACTGCCGATCGTGATCGAGGATGTCGACGGGATCACCGGTGCGGTCCGCGGTGTCCCAGGCGTCGGCGCACCGCTCGAGGAGTTCGAACAAGTCGTCGACGGTGTCGATCGGGGCGACGGGGGAGCCACCGGCTTCCTTGATCCCGCTGGGCTCGACCGGAAAGGAACCGGACCGCACACGATCCCCGCTGCCGGATTCGCTGGGGTAGTGCCGGTGCGACCGGTCGGGCGCGGTGAAGTCGGGACTGTCGGGTTGCACGTGATCGCTCCTGCCGGTTTCGACGCTGTGGTGCGGCGGTCAAGGTAGCGCAGAAACCGGAGTTCGGTTGTCCGAGGTGGGGGCGGCCTGGGGATATGGCAGGGTGGGCGGATGCGAATAGCTGTGGTGGCCGGGCCCGATCCAGGGCATGCGTTTCCCGCGATCGCGTTGTGTCTGCGATTGCTGGCCGCGGGGGACGAGCCCGTGTTGTTCACCGGGCCGAGATGGCTCGATCAGGCGCGCTCCGCGGGGATCAGCGTGCGCAAGCTCAAGGGCCTCGCGCCGCGCCCGACGGACGACGACACCGACGCGGGTGCCCGGATCCACGATCGTGCCGCCCATATCGCCACCGAGAACCTGCCCGAACTCAGCGCGATGCTGCCGGACCTGGTCGTCTCCGATGTCCTCACCGCGGGCGGCGGGATGGCGGCCGAGCGACTGGGACTGCCGTGGGTCGAATTGTCACCGCATCCGCTCTACCTACCGTCGAAAGCCTTGCCGCCGATCGGCAGTGGCCTGGCGCCGGGGGAGGGCGTGCGTGGTCGCGTGCGCGACGGTGTCCTGCGCACGATGACCGCGCGTGCGGTCCGCACCGGCCACCGTCAGCGCTCCGCGGCTCGCGAAACCATCGGCCTGCCCGCCGAGGATCCCGGTCCCGCCGCGCGTCTGGTCGCCACCCTGCCCGCCCTGGAGATGGACCGCCCCGACTGGCCCGCCGACACCCACGTCGTCGGACCGCTGCTGTGGGAACCCACCGACGCCGTACTTCCACTGCCCTCGGGTGACGCCCCACTGGTGATGGTGGCGCCCTCGACCGCCCACACCGGGGTCGCCGACATGGCCGACATCGTCCTGGCCGGCCTGGCCGGACTCGGCGTGCGCGCGGCCATCTCGACCCTCGACACCCCACCCGCCGAACTCCCCGACTGGGCTACCGCGGGCCTCGGCCGCCAAGACGAATTGCTCACCCACGCCGCGGTCGTCGTCGGCGGCGGCGGACACGGCCTGCTCGCCAAATCCCTGGCCGCAGGGGTGCCGGTGGTGACCGTCCCCGGCGGCGGTGACCAGTGGGAGCTCGCCAATCGTGCGGTACGGCAGGGCAGTTCGGTGCTCGTGCGACCGCTCACGCCCGAGGCGGTCGGCGCCGCGGTGCGGCAGGTGCTCGACGACCCCGCCTACGCCGCAGCGGCTCGGCACGCCGCTGCCGGTCTGGCTGAGGTCGAGGACCCGGTTCAGGTCTGTCACGACGCCGCGAAGCGGTAGTCGGTCGCCGACGGTCGCCGGCCGTCGCAAACATCGCTGGGCTGAGCGGGGACCTGTCGGCGCTCGCCCAGCGCGAGTATCTTGGGCAACGTGCGATTGACCGAATTCCAGGAGCTGATGCACACCGAGTTCGGCGTGGCGCGCGCCGACGCCATGCTGACCGATCACGTGATACCCCAACTGGGGCGCACGGGGGCGGTAGCGATCGACAACGGCGTCGACCCGCGTGACGTGTGGCGAGCGTTGTGCGCCGACTTCGACGTCCCCCCGAACCGGTGGTGATCAGGCAATGGCCGTGACAACGCAGAACTCGGACACGCGACCGTATCGGTTCGACGAGCGGTTGCGGATGATCCCGGTCGACGCCGAGAACCTCGCGGCCCGGGTGGCCCTCGCCGACCCCCATGATTTCCCCGGCCTGCGCAGGCTCGGCATCGCGTTGATGCTGCTCGGTCGCTACGACCAGGCCCTCGACCGGCTCGATCAGGCCCTCGAACTGGCCGATACCGAGCAGCGCCGAATCACCGTCTGGATCAATCTGGCCGATGTCTACCGGTACCAGGGTGAACCGTCGCACGCCGAGATCCTGTACCGCCGTGCGCTGCACGCCAGTCGCGCGCTCGATCCCGATCTCGTCTCCTTCGCCGCCCACCACCTGGGCAAATCGCTGGCCGAACAGCACCGGCCGCGGGAGGCGCGTGAGCTGCTCAAGGAGGCCATGCGGCTGCGGGTGGTCGACGGCGATTCCGAGCTCATCGAATCCACCCGCGCGGCCCTCGACCACCTCGACGAGCTGGCCCTGCCGCTCCCGCCGGTCATCGAGACCCTGCTCGGGCCGGTGCCCGCGTGGTCGCCGGAGCACGAGGGTCGTGGCGGCAATCTGGTCCGGTCGGGCGGGTACTGGATCAAGCGTGGTCCACGGGCGGTGGCCGAGTACGAGCGGCTGACCTGGTTGCGCGACAACGGGATCGCCGTGCCGGAGGTATCCGCGTTCGCCGAGGACGTCCTCGTGCTCGCCGATGCCGAGGTCAGATCGTTTGCCGCACAATCTGATTCGGTCGAAGCCGCCGCGATCGGCACGCAGATGGGTCAGGCCCTGCGCGCGTTGCACGACCTCCCGGTGGCGCAGTGCCCCTTCGACGGCGGTCTCGACGTCGCCCTGGCGCGGGCCCACCGCAATGTGGTCGAAGGCCTTGTCGACGCAGCGGATTTCGACGACGATCACCGTCATCTCTCGCCCGCGTTCATCCTCGCGCGACTGCGGGAACAGCGCCCGGCCACCGATGATCTCGTCGTGACACACGGCGACTTCACGCCGGGCAATGTGCTCACCGGCGGCGTGCTGATCGATGTCGGGGCACTCGGCCGCGGCGATCGCTATCGCGACCTGGCCCTGGCCGAGCGCGACCTGGCCGAGGACTTCGGCGCCGAGGCGGTCACGGCGTTCTACACCGCCTACGGCCTGACCGAACCCGATCGCGCCAAGCTCGACTACTTCCGGCTGCTCGACGAACTGTTCTGAGAACCGCTGCTCAACTGCTCTTGGCGTAGTGGCGCGCGGCCTTGGTGCGATTGCCGCAGGTCGCCATGGAATGCCAGCGTCGGGTGCCGTTCTTGGACGTGTCGTAGAAGAACAGCACGCAATCGGGGTGCGCGCACTG
Source organism: Nocardia salmonicida NBRC 13393 (assembly GCF_001613085.1). GTDB lineage: Bacteria > Actinomycetota > Actinomycetes > Mycobacteriales > Mycobacteriaceae > Nocardia > Nocardia salmonicida. The sequence continues at coordinate 139,446 of NZ_BDBR01000027.1, read as the reverse complement.
GCGGATCCGATGCGGGGCCTCGGTGATCAGGTGCAGCAGATTGTCGGCGGCGAGCCAGCCGGGTAACCACACCGGGTCGTCGACCTCGGGGATGTCGCGGGGGCCCTCGTCGGTGAGTTCGCGACGGATGCGCCCGTGGTCGAGAACCCGGTTCAGCGCGGTGTGATCGGCGCGGGTCACAGCGTCGTGCACGGCTGCGCGCGCGGTGTGCAGCGCGGTGAGGGCATGGTCGTCGACGGGTACGCGATCGGCGAGCCCGATGAGCTCCAGCCAGGTGCGCAGCCCGTCGAGATCGGCGAGCAGATCGCCCGGCTCGGCGCCCGCCCACCGAGTGTTGAGTAGGTCGAGAGCAGGGGGTTCGCCGGTGTGCGGACGGGGATCGCGCATGCCCGAGGTTATCAACACGACCCTCCTAACTGTCTAAAAGTATTTCAAGGGTTGACGAAGTGGAGGAGCTCGTCCTATGTTCTAACTGTTCAACAATCCATAGATGGTTAAACATTCCGGGAGGAAACCATGACCACCGTTGCCGCGCCTGTGCTCACCACCGGCCATATCGGACTCAACGTCGCCGACCTCGACCGTTCCGTCGACTTCTACCGCCGAGGACTCGGCTTCGAAGAGCTCGGCAGCGGCGCCGACGGCGAGCGGCGCTGGGCCTTCCTCGGCCGGGACGGCGCGCTGGTGCTTACGCTGTGGCAGCAGAGCAGCGGCGAATTCTCTACCAGCACACCGGGGCTGCATCACCTGTCGTTCTAGGTCGACGATGTCGATACGGTGCGCGTCGTCGAGTCGGCGCTGCGTGCGCTCGATGCCGAGTTCTTCCACGACGGTGTGGTCGCCCACGGTGAGGGGGCGTCCTCCGGCGGCATCTTCTTCGCTGATCCCGATGGCATTCGGCTCGAGGTCTTCGCCCCGCTGGGCGCCGACGCCGCACCCGCACCGGCCGGTCCTGCCCCGACCTGCGGATTCTTCTGACGAGGATGTTTCACCCCGGAGAGCTGGCCGTGCAGCACCGTATGGGACAGGCCGAGGCGGCTGCCAGGGTCGGCCGCTCGATCCGTACCGGGATCCCGGCGGTTGCCGCGTCCTTCCTGGCCGAACAGTCGATGGTGGTGCTGGGCGCCGCGGATCCGGCGGGGCGGCTGTGGGCGAGTCCACTCACCGGTCCCGCCGGGTTCGTGCACGCGGTCGGCGACGCGACCATCGACATCGACACGCTGCCCGAGGGCGCTGATCCGCTGTCGGTGGCGCTGTCGAGTGAGGTCGAGGTCGGGTTGATCGCGCTGCAACCGCAGCGTCGGCGGCGGATGCGCGTCAACGGCACGTCGGCGGTGCGCGCGGGTGGGATACGGATCACCACCGAACAGGTCTACGCGAACTGCCCGAAGTACATCTCGCGCAGGCAGATCCGGGAGTCCTCCGTGGTCGGAACGGCCGGCCCGGTACGGCGCGGTACGGCGCTGACCACCGCCGCGGTCGAGATGATCGGTGCCGCCGATACCTTCTTCGTCGCCACCGCAGACGGTGCCGGGCACGCCGACGCCTCCCACCGCGGCGGCAATCCCGGTTTCCTGCAGGTTCTTTCACCGACTCGGCTGCGCTGGCCGGACTACCGCGGCAACTCGATGTTCATGACCTTGGGCAACCTCGCGGTGCAACCGCGTTGCGGGCTGCTCGTCGCCGACTGGTCGGCCGGTGCGTTGCTCCAGCTCACCGGCCGGGCCGAATTAGTCTGGGACGCGGCGGCATTCACCGCCGGTGCGCAGTGCGCCGTCGATTTCACCGTCGACGAGGTGATCGAACGCCCCGGTGCGCTCGCTGTGCGCTGGGGACCGCCCGAGCTGTCCCCGAACAACCCTTGATCACACCGAAAAGGACTCTCCCATGCGACCACCCCTGCCGCCCTTCGACCTCGATTCCGCCCGCGCGAAGGTGCTCGCCGCCGAAAACGCCTGGAATACCCGAGATCCCGAACGGGTCGCCGCCGCGTACACCGAGGATTCGGTATGGCGCAACCGCGACGAATTCTTCACCGGCCGTGCCGCGATCGTGGAGTTCCTGACCCGCAAATGGTCGGCCGAGAACGGCTACGCGCTGCGCAAGGATCTGTGGGCCTTCCACGACAACCGCATCGCCGTGCGCTTCCAGTACGAATGGCACGACGAGTCGGGGCAGTGGTGGCGCAGCTACGGCAACGAGCAGTGGGAGTTCGCGGCGGACGGGCGGATGGCTCGGCGCGAGGCCAGCATCGACGACGTGCGCATCGACCAGTCGCAGCGGCGGATCTTCGGGCCACGCGCCGAGGGCGACGACTCGGTGCTGCCACAGCGCTGACGGCTGGTTTCGCTCCCGGATTGCTGGTCGGAGCGGCTGCTTCGCGTGTTGGTGGGCGCGTCGCTTGACTCGAATGGGTGTTCGACTAACCTGGGCGCCAGAACTTGTCGGTGCCGGCCTCTACTGTGGGCGCCAACCAGAGAGACACTCACCTCGAGAAGGGGCACACATCATGGCACCGCAGGCCTACGATCGCGACAAAGCGCTGGAACTGGCACTGGCGCAGGTGGAGAAGAGCTTCGGCAAGGGCGCGGTCATGCGTCTCGGTGAGGAGACGCGTCAGCCGATCGCTGTCATCCCCACCGGCTCCATCGCGCTCGATGTCGCGCTCGGTATCGGCGGGTTGCCGCGCGGACGCGTCGTGGAGATCTACGGCCCGGAATCCTCGGGTAAGACCACCGTCGCGCTGCACGCCGTCGCCAACGCCCAGGCCGCGGGCGGTGTCGCCGCCTTCATCGACGCCGAGCACGCTCTCGACCCCGATTACGCCCGCAAGCTGGGCGTCGACACCGACGCGCTGCTGGTCTCCCAGCCCGATACCGGTGAGCAGGCCCTGGAGATCGCCGACATGCTGGTGCGCTCCGGCGCCATCGACATCCTCGTCATCGACTCCGTCGCCGCCCTGGTGCCGCGCGCGGAAATCGAAGGCGAGATGGGCGACAGCCACGTCGGCCTGCAGGCCCGCCTCATGAGCCAGGCGCTGCGCAAGATGACCGGTGCGCTCAGCAACTCCGGCACCACCGCCATCTTCATCAACCAGCTGCGCGAGAAGATCGGTGTCATGTTCGGCTCGCCCGAGACCACCACCGGTGGTAAGGCGCTGAAGTTCTACGCCTCCGTGCGCCTGGACGTGCGCCGCATCGAGACCCTCAAGGACGGCACCGACGCGGTCGGTAACCGCACCCGCGTGAAGGTCGTCAAGAACAAGGTCGCGCCGCCGTTCAAGCAGGCCGAGTTCGACATCCTCTACGGCCACGGCATCTCCAAGGAGGGCTCGCTCATCGACATGGGCGTCGAGCACGGCTTCGTCCGCAAGTCCGGCTCCTGGTACACCTACGAGGGCGACCAGCTGGGCCAGGGCAAGGAGAACGCCCGCAAGTTCCTGCTGGAGAACAAGGACGTGTGCAACGAGATCGAGAAGAAGATCAAGGAAAAGCTGGGCATCGGCGCCGTACTGACCGCCGAGGCCGACGCGCCCGCCGACTTCTGAGCCGATGACCACGCCGAGCCCCGGCGGCCACCACGATTCGGCCGACCCGGTCGAACAGATGCGCAGGCAGCTGGCTCGTCTCGGAATCGAGGTCGAGCCGGAGCCGGTGATGCCCGTGGTGGGCCGCGGTGGGGGTGCGGCCGATGAACTCGTCCGGTCGGCTCGCGACAAGCGATCCGATTCGGATGCGAAGAGGATTCGGTCGGGTGCGGGCGATCCGCAGCGCGCGCACCCGACCGGATTCATCGATGGTGACAAACCACCGCATTTCGCTGCGCGGGTTGGTGATGATCATGAAGAGTGGGGGAGTGAGGGTCGGCGACGGCCCCGCGGCGCCCGACGCGAACGTAGGTCCGCGCGGCGCGACGAAGTCTCCCTGTCGACCGTCGTCGGTGGTGACGACGGACGGCAGGCGGATCCGGTGGCGGCCGGATCCCAGCCGGGAGAGCCCGACAGGCGGGCCGGCACACGCCGGCTCGCCCCGGGCGACCGTCCCGACTCGACTCTGGAACAGGCCAAAGACGTGTGCCTGCGATTGCTCTCGGTGCGTGCTCGCAGCCGCGCCGAGCTGGAGAAACGCCTCGGCGAGAAGGGGTTCCGCCCCGAGGTGACAGCGGCCGCCCTCGAACGGTTCGCCGAAGTGGGTCTGATCGACGACGCCTCCTTCGCCGAACAGTGGGTGCACGAACGCCACACCTACTCCGGCCGGGGTAGAAAGGCCCTCCAGCGTGAGCTGCGCGAGAAGGGCGTCGCCCCCGGCGATGCCGAACAGGCGCTGTCCATGGTCACCGATGACGCCGAACACGCCCGCGCCGCCGATCTGGTCCGTCGCAAGCTCCGCACCCTGCCCGCGGATCTGGACCGCGACAAGGCGGTGCGCCGCCTGGTCGGCATGCTCGCTCGCCGCGGCTACGACCAGTCCACCGCCTTCGCCGTCGTCACCGCCGAACTGGACGAGGCGGGCTTCGATCGCACGTCCGCCGAGGTCAGGGCGGCCCGCGCGAAGACTTCGGAGCACGATTCCGGGGGCACGGACCGAGCGGAGATCGCCGGCGAAACCTCCAGCGATACAGCGGAGCCGGACGCGGCTGTCGGCTACACCTCACGCCGACCGACGCCCGGCGACGAACAAGCCGCTATCGACCTGGTCCGTCGCAAACTCCGCGCCATGCCCGCCGATCTCGACCGCACCAAGGCCACCCGGCGCCTGGTCGACATGCTCGCCCGCCGCGGCTACAGCGCGGCAACGGCGTTCGCGGTGGTGAAAGCCGAACTGGCGGCGGCAGACAGCTGAGCACTCGGGCCGCACACGCCGATCGATGCCGAGGAGTCGGCACGGTGGCAGCGGCTCGAGCAGGTGGGAGTTCGAAATTCCCGCAGGGGTCGTTGGTGACGCGTAGGATGATCGCGCTGGTGAAAGATGTTTTCGCGCAGGCTGATTCGTCGCATCGTGACGCGGTGGCGTGCGGGAACGTCGATGTTTCACCCTGATTCGGGTGGGAAATCCGGGGAGCAGGGCCGTAGGCGGCCGCCGAACGACGGGGAGGTGGACCCTGGACGCGTTGTGGTCGTTCGTGGTGAACCGGCGGGAGCAGTTGCTGGTCGATTCTTATCTCCATGTGTCGGCCGTGGTGCAGTCGCTGGTGCTGGCGACGGTGATCGCAGTGGCGTTGGGGATACTCGTGTACCAAAGTCCGCTCGGGTCCGCTGCCGCGACCGCGATGGCGGGGGCCATTCTGACGGTTCCCTCGTTCGCGTTGCTCGGGTTGCTGATTCCGTTCCTCGGGCTCGGTGTGGGGCCGACGATCGTGGCCCTGGTGCTCTACGCGCTGTTGCCGATCCTGCGCAATACGGTGCTCGGGTTGTCGTCGGTGGATCCGGCGGTGACCGATGCCGCGCGAGGTGTCGGGATGAACCGGTTGCGCCTGCTGACCAAGATCGAACTGCCCCTTGCCTGGCCGTCCATTCTCACCGGCATGCGGGTCAGTACCCAGATGATCATGGGCATCCTGGCCCTGGCGGCCTATGCCAAAGGCCCCGGCCTCGGCAACGTGATCTTCTCGGGACTCTCCCGCCTGGGCAGCCCGAACGCGGTGCCGCAGGCGCTCACCGGCACCGTCCTCATCGTCGTGCTCGCACTCGCACTCGACGGCGTCCTGGTTCTGCTCGGACGGCTCACTATTCCGAGGGGAATTCGTGACTGACATCGAAACCACCGAGGCGGCCGCGGATTCCGGGGTCTCCGGGGTCGAGATCGTGCTCGACCGGGTCACCAAACGCTATCCCGAACAGCGCGAACCAGCGGTCGACGAGGTCTCCATGACCATCCCGGCCGGAGAGATCGTGGTGTTGGTCGGCCCGTCGGGTTGCGGCAAGACCACCACCATGCGGATGATCAACCGCCTGATCGAACCCACCTCGGGCACCGTCACCATCGGTGGCCGCGACGCGGGCGCGATCGACGCCGACGAATTGCGCCGCGGCATCGGCTATTCCATCCAGCAGGCCGGACTGTTTCCGCACATGACCGTCGCCAAGAACATCGCCACGGTGCCGGGCCTGCTGGGCTGGGACCGCCGCCGCGTCGCCGAACGCACCGACGAGATGCTCACCCTTGTCGGCCTCGACCCCGACACCTACCGCAACCGCTACCCCCGCCAGCTCTCCGGCGGACAGCAGCAGCGCGTCGGCGTCGCGAGGGCTCTGGCCGCCGACCCGCCGGTCCTGCTGATGGACGAACCCTTCGGCGCGGTCGACCCGATCACCCGCGCGCTGTTGCAGGACGAATTGCTCCGTCTGCAAAGCGAACTCGGCAAGACCATCGTCTTCGTCACCCACGACTTCGGCGAGGCGGTGAAGCTGGGCGACCGTATCGCTGTTCTCGGCGACCGCTCCCGCATCCTGCAGTACGACACCCCTGCCGCGATCCTGGCGGCCCCCGTCGACGAGACGGTCGCCGGTTTCGTCGGCGCCACCGCCACCATCGACCGACTCGGTCTCACCGTGCTCGCCGAGATGGACCTCGACCAGGGCGTCACCGCCACCGAGGACACCAGCGTCGCGGCACTCACCACCGCACTGCGCGACGCGAGCCGCACCTGGGGCCTTGTTCTCGACCAGCAGCGGCGCCCACTCCGGCGGGTGACGACAGCCGAACTCGCCCACGCGGATTCGCTGCGCGACGTCGGGACCGCGGTCGGCGCCACCCTGCCCGCGGACGCGACCCTCCAAGACGCGCTCGCCGGGCTGCTCACCGAACGCACCGCCTCCGCCGTTGTCGTCGACAACACCGGCATCTACGCCGGAACAGTCACCGTCGACACCCTCATCAACCACCTCGCCGCGACCGAATCGGCGCCGGCATGATGACCGAGCCGCCTTGCGGCGCGACCACCCCCGAACCCCCGGTGTTCCGGGGTGAAGCCGCTCGAGATCCTGAATCGGTCCCGGGCCATCACCAGGCGCGGAGGGCTCCACAGTGACGAATACTGTTTCGGCTCCCGCGCGTTCGATCGTCGACGTCCCCGCCGCGACCGCTGCTCCCGCCACCCAGCGGCGCGCCGAATACCTCCGCCTGCTCGCTCAGCCGGTGATCGTGCTGATCCTCACCGTCGGGGTGCTCGTCTGGGCGTTCCGGCGCGATCTCACCGTCACCCAGCAGGCCAGTATCAGCGTGAGCAATGTCGCCCAGGTGACCTGGCAGCACGTGCTGATCACGGCGGCGGTGGTGCTCATCGTGGTAGCGGTGGCCGTGCCGCTGGGGACAGTGCTCACCAGGCACCGATTCCGCCGTCTCGCCCCGTTCTTCGTCGGCATCGCCAATATCGGAGCCTCCGCGCCGGCGATCGGGCTGATCGTGCTGTGCTACCTGGTCACCCGCACCACCGGGTTCTGGATCGGTGTCGCGCCGATCGCGTTCTGTTCGCTGCTGCCGGTCCTGCGCAATACGATCCTGGGCTACCAGCAGGTCGATCCCGCGCTGATCGACGCGGGCAGGGGACAGGGCATGTCGGCCGCACTGGTGTTGCGCCGCATCGAATTCCCGCTCGCGGTGCCCTACATCCTCGCGGGCCTGAGAACATCGTTGGTGCTGGCCGTCGGTACCGCCACCCTGTCGTTCATGGTGAGCGCAGGCGGGCTCGGCATCCTCATCGACACCGGCTACAAACTGCGCGACACCGTGACATTGACGCTCGGCGCCGTACTCGCTGTCGCGCTGGCGCTGTTCGTCGACTGGCTCGGTGCGTTGGCCGAACAGTTCCTCGGGCCGAGGGGGTTGCGGTGAGGGTCGCCGGATGGTTGCGCGTGCTCGCCCCGGTTCTCGGCGTGCTGGTGCTCGCGAGTTGCGGACTGCAGTCGGGTGGCTCGGTGCCGCTGTCTGTGGGACCGGCCGGCATCACGCCGGTACCCGAACTCGACGGTGTCGCCGTCACGGTGGGCTCCAAGGACTTCACCGAGGCCAACATCCTGGGTTACATGATCGAATTCGCGCTGACGGCCGCGGGCGCGAACGTGCGCGACCTGACCAATATCCAAGGCTCCAACAGCCTGCGCGACGCGCAACTGAACGGTCAGATCGACATCGCCTACGACTACACCGGCACCGGCTGGATCAACTATCTCGGCAAGGAGAAGCCCATCCCGACCGAGGCGGCCCAGTTCGAGGCGGTCCGCGACGCCGATCTCGCCGAACACGACATGGTCTGGGCGGCGATGGCGCCGATGAACAACACCTATGCCCTCGTCACCAGCAAGGGCTACGCCGAGGAGACCGGGGTTCGCACGCTGTCGGACTACGCGAACCTCGTCGCGAAAGATCCCGGCGCCGCGACCACCTGCGTCGGCACCGAGTTCAACGTCCGCCCGGACGGCTATCCCGGTCTGGCAGGCGCCTACGGGATCGACCTCGGCAAGGCCCAACGCCAGATCGTCCAGGACGCGCTGGTCTACCAGGCCACCGCCGACGCGAAACAGTGCCGATTCGGCTCGGTCGCCGCCACCGACGGCCGCATTCCCGCCCTGGAACTGGTGCTGCTCGAAGACGACAAGGCCTTCTTCCCGAAGTACAACGCCTCGCTGGTCATGCACCGCGACTTCGCCGACGCGCACCCCGAGGTAGTCACGGTCATGGCCCCGATCTCCGCGCGACTCACCAACGAGGTGATCACCGAACTCAACCGTCAGGTCGACATCGACGGCCGCGAGCCCGCCGACGTCGCCCGTGACTGGATGGTCGCCGAGGGTCTCGTCACCGCGGGCTGATCCACCGCGTCGGTTAGCCGAACTGTTACCGGAGTCCGCCCGAGATGTCCGGAACGTGTGCGTCGCTCACACCGCTGGCTCAGCTTCGCGGGCCATGATGGACGGCGGTAGAGACAACCGGAAACAGAGACGCGCAGCGGTGCGGGTGCTCGCGTCCAGACTGGGAGGCTGACGCATGACCATAGAATTTCGCAAGGTGACCGTCCTCGGGACGGGGGTCCTCGGATCCCAGATCGCTTTCCAGACCGCCTTCCACGGGTTCGACGTCACCGCCTACGACATCGACGACGCGGCGCTCACCGCCGCACGTACCCGATTCGACGGTCTCGCCGCGGTGTATCAGCAGGACGTGGCAGGCGCGGATGCGAGCAACACCACAGCGACCGCCGCGGGCATCACCCTCACCACCGACCTGGCCGCCGCGGCGGCCGAGGCGGACCTGATCATCGAGGCGGTGCCGGAGGTACTCGAGATCAAGCGCGAGCTCTACGGCAAGCTCGGCGCGCTCGCGCCCGAACGCACCGTGTTCGCGACGAACTCCTCGACGCTGCTGCCCAGCGACATCGTCGCCTACACCGGGCGCCCCGATCGTTTCCTGGCGTTGCACTTCGCCAACCATGTCTGGAAGTTCAACACCGCCGAGGTGATGGGCACCGAGCAGACCGACCCAGCGGTGTTCGCCGCGGTGGCCGAGTTCGCGAAGGCAATCGGCATGGTGCCGATCGAATTGCACAAGGAGAAGGCGGGTTATGTCCTCAACTCGCTGCTCGTGCCGTTCCTGAACTCCGGGATCGAGCTCGCCGCGGGCGGATACGCCGAACCCGCCGCGGTCGACGAGACCTGGCGCATCGCCACCGGCGCCCCCATGGGTCCGTTCCAGATCCTCGACATCGTCGGCCTGACCACCCCGTACAACATCCTGATCAACGGCGACGACGACCACAAGAAGCTCGCGGCTTGGCTGAAGGAGAACTACATCGACAAGGGCAAGCTCGGTGCCGCCACGGGGGAGGGGTTCTACCGCTACGGCGCATAGTCCCGCTCGACCGTTCCGGATCGGTCAGCGGAGTCGGATGTATCAGGACCAAGGAAACAACAAGCGGGGCCCGATCCGGACGGATCGGGCCCCGCTTGTCGTATGTGCGACTACTTCTTGGTGATGTCCACGCCGGGCGTGGCGTCGGCGAGGATCGAGTCGGCGGCCAGCACCGTACCCCCGCTCTTCTTCCGCGACCGCAACCGCTTCTCCAGCGTGGTGGCCAGGAAGCTCAGCGCCATGTTGAGCGAGATCATGATCAGCGCGACGACGATCAGCGCGGGGATCGTGTTCTGCATCGACGCGCCTTCTTGCTGACCGGACCGCACCAACTCGACGTAGGTGATCTGGTAGCCCAGCGCGGTGTCCTTGAGGACGACGACCATCTGTGACACCAACGCGGGCAGCATCACGGTGATGGCCTGGGGTAGCAGGATCAGCCGCATGAGCTGGTTCTTGCGCAGACCCAGCGCCACGGCGGCTTCGGTTTGTCCCTTGGGCAGGGACTTGATGCCGGCGCGGACGATCTCGGCTATGACCGCGGAGTTGTAGATGGTCAGTGCGATGACCACTGCGGCCAGCGCGAGCTGATCGGACGGGAACAGGTTGTAGTCGCCGAACACCGCGAACAGGAAGATCATCAGGATCAGCACGGGGATGGCTCGGGCGAGCTCGACGATCGTGCCCGCGACCCAGCGCACCCATGCATGGTCGGACAGGCGCAGGATCCCGAAGATCATGCCGAAGAACACCGAGCCGACGATCGAGATCGCCGCGGCGGTGAGGGTGCCCTGCAGGCCGGGCAGGAGGTAGGTCTCCCAGATCTCGGACTCGAGGAACGGTTTCCACTTGGCCGCGGTGAACTGGCCCTTGTCGGCGAAGGCGTCGTAGAGCCACCAGCCCGCGCCGACCAGCACGACGACGACCAGGACCGAGTACAGGTTGTGACGCAGCCGCGCGCGGGGCCCGGGAGCGTCGAACAGAACCGAAGCGCCGCTCATCGTGCCACCTCGTATCGCTTGGCCAGCCAGCCGAAGAACAGCCCGGTCGGCAGGGTGAGGACGACGAAGCCGAGGGCGAAGATCATGCCGATAGTGAGAATGGCGGCTTCGTTCTCGATCATTTCGCCCATCAGGTACGCGGCTTCGGCGACGCCGATGACGGAGGCGACCGTCGAGTTCTTGGTCAGCGCGATCAGCACGCTGCCCAGGGGTGCGATGACGGCCCGAAATGCTTGGGGCAGCACGATCAAACGGAGGTTCTGGGAGAATCCGAAGCCCAGCGACCGACCCGCTTCGGACTGGCCGAGCGCGACGGTGTTGATGCCGGAGCGCAGCGATTCGCAGACGAAGGCGGCCGTGTAGACGCTCAGCCCGATGATCGCCCAGCGATAGTTGATGATCTTGATCTCGTCACTGCCGAGTGTCCACCCGAGGGTGCTGTACAGGCCGAGCGAGGTGAATACCAGGATCAGGGTGAGCGGGGTGTTGCGGAAGACCGCTACATACGCCGCGCCGATCCCGCGCGCGACCGGAATCGGGGACACGCGCATGCCGGCGACGACGGTACCGATGACGAGCGCACCGATCGCGGAGAAGAAGGTGAGTTTGATGGTTACCCAGAACGCATCGAGGATTTGGTTGTCATACCTCGAGATCAGGTCGAACACGGACGCGCGTCCTCCGATCGGTGTGAAGGCCTGCAGGACAACACCGCATCGGTGACCCGGGAGATCCCGGGTCACCGATGATCAGTGGTTGATCAGTAGCGGTCGACGGTCGGCGGCGCCGGCACCGCGATGCCGGTACCCGCGAAGTTCTTCTCCTGCGCGGCCTTCCACGTACCGTCATCGATCATCGCCTGGATGGCGTCGTTGACCTTGCCGCGCAGTTCGGTGTCGCCCTTCTTCAGGCCGATGCCGTACTTCTCGGTGGTGAAGGGCTTGTTCACCAGCTTGAAGGTGCCCGGCGACTGCGCGGCGTAACCGGCGAGGATCACGTTGTCGGTGGTGACCGCGTCGATCGCGCCGCTTCGCATCGCCTCGATGCACAGCGAGTAGGTGTCGTAGGTCTGCAGCTGGGCCTGGGGGTAGTTCTTCTCGATGTTCTGGGCGGGGGTGGAGCCCTTCACCGAGCAGACCTTCTTGCCCGCCAGGGAGTCGGGGCCGGTGATGTCGGTGTTGGCGGCGGGCACCAGCAGGTCCTGGCCGGCGATGTAGTACGGGCCGCCGAAATCGACCTTCTCCTTGCGCTTGTCGTTGATCGAGTAGGTGGCGACGACGAAGTCGACCTGGCCGTTCTCGATCAGGGTCTCGCGCTGCGCCGACGGCGATTCCTTGAAGGTGACGTTCTCTGGCTTCACACCGAGCTTGTCGGCGACGTACTTGGCCACGTCGACGTCGAAGCCGCTGTAGGTGCCGTCGGTATTGCGCAGGCCCAGACCCGGCTGGTCGAACTTGATGCCGATGGTCAGCTTGCCGTCCTTGGCGTTGTCCAGGGCCGACTTGTCGTCACCGCCGCCACAGGCCGCGGTGACGGTGGCTGCCAATACCAGTGCCGCTGCGCCGATTCCGACGCGCATCGCACGATTGATCCTCATGGGTTTCCTTCTCCTTGTGACAATGGTGCTGCGAGTCAGTGACTGAGAATTTTGCCGAGGAAGTCCCTGGCGCGTTCGGATTTCGGTGCGGTGAAGAAAGTTTCGGGCGCGGAGTCCTCGACGATCTCGCCGTCGGCCATGAACAGCACGCGGTCGCCCGCCCTGCGCGCGAAACCCATCTCGTGGGTGACCACGAGCATGGTCATGCCTTCCTTGGCGAGGGCGACCATCACGTCGAGCACCTCGTTGACCATCTCCGGGTCCAGTGCCGAGGTCGGTTCGTCGAACAGCATGACCTTGGGGTCCATCGCGAGCGAGCGGGCGATGGCGACGCGCTGCTGCTGACCGCCGGAGAGCTGGGCCGGGTACTTGTCGGCCTGGTTGGCGATGCCGACCCGCTCGAGCAAGGCCATCGCGTGCTTGCGTGCCTCGTCCTTCTTCTTTCCGCGGACCTTCGTCGGCGCCAGCATGACGTTCTCGACGATGGTCTTGTGCGCGAACAGGTTGAACGACTGGAACACCATGCCCACCTCGGCACGCAGCGCGGCAAGAGCTTTGCCCTCGGCGGGCAGTGCGACGCCGTCGATGGCGATGTCGCCGGAGTCGATCGGTTCGAGGCGATTGATGGTGCGGCACAGGGTCGATTTCCCCGAACCCGACGGGCCCAGGACGATCACGACCTGCCCACGGGGCACTTCGAGGTGGATATCGCGCAGGACATGGAGCTCACCGAAGTGTTTGTCCACGTTGCGCATCGAGATCATCGGCGGAGCAGCGGTGGTGGCTGCGGCGTCGGCGTTCCCGGTCGCGGGTGCGGCGTCGTCGGTCATGGTCAGAAACCTTATGTCCATTCTGGAGAATTGCCCGGCTTTCGAAGACATGCCGTGACGGCACGCCGAAACGACACCTGCTGGTAACCCGGCGGCTGCCCGTTACCTTTGCGTATTATCACCCGAACGCAACCGTGACGCGCATCACAGTCATGGCTGCCCGTACCCTGGACAGGTGGATTCGACGGTTCAGGACGCGACTGAGGGCGCGACGCAGCACAGCTCCGTGACGCAGCGCAGCTATGAGGTTCGCACATTCGGCTGCCAGATGAACGTGCACGACTCCGAACGATTGTCCGGGCTGCTCGAGGACGCGGGCTATATCAAGGCCGCCACCGGTGAGACGCCCGATCTGATGGTGTTCAACACCTGCGCGGTGCGCGAGAACGCCGACAACAAGCTCTACGGCACGCTCGGTCAGCTGGTTCCCGTCAAGCAGGGGCGCCCCGGCATGCAGATCGCCGTCGGCGGCTGCCTGGCGCAGAAGGACCGCGAGACCGTGGTGCGCAAGGCGCCGTGGGTCGACGTGGTGTTCGGCACCCACAACATCGGCTCACTGCCGGTGCTGCTCGAGCGCGCCCGCCACAACGAGCAGGCCCAGGTGGAGATCCTCGAATCGCTCGAGGCGTTCCCGTCGACGCTGCCCGCCAAGCGCGAGTCGGCCTACGCGGGCTGGGTGTCGATCTCGGTGGGCTGCAACAACACCTGCACGTTCTGCATCGTGCCTGCCCTGCGCGGTAAGGAAGTGGACCGCCGTCCCGGCGACGTGCTCGCCGAGGTCCAGGCGCTGGTCGACCAGGGCGTGCTCGAAGTGACGCTGCTCGGTCAGAACGTGAACTCCTACGGCGTCAACTTCGTCGATCCCGATCAGCCGCGCGACCGGGGCGCGTTCGCGCAGCTGCTGCGCGCGACCGGACAGATCGAGGGCCTGGAGCGCGTGCGATTCACCTCCCCGCACCCCGCGGAGTTCACCGACGACGTCATCGAGGCGATGGCGGCCACCCCCAACGTCTGCCCGCAGCTGCACATGCCGCTGCAATCGGGCTCTGACCGGGTGCTCAAGGCGATGCGCCGTTCCTACCGCAAGGAACGCTTCCTCGGCATCATCGACAAGGTGCGCACCGCGATGCCGCACGCGTCGATCACCACCGACATCATCGTCGGCTTCCCCGGCGAGACCGAGGAGGACTTCCTCGAGACCCTCGACGTGGTCCGTCGCGCCCGCTTCACCAGCGCTTACACCTTCCAGTACTCCAAGCGTCCCGGCACCCCGGCCGCCGAACTGCCCGATCAGCTGCCCAAGCAGGTCGTGCAGGAGCGTTTCGAACGTCTGATCGCGTTGCAGGACCAGATTTCCTGGGAGAACAACCAGGCACTCATCGGCACCGAGGTGGAACTGCTCGTCGCCGACGGCGCGGGCAAGAAGAACGCGGTGACCGCGCGGATGAGCGGACGCGCGCGCGACGGCAGGCTGGTGCACTTCCGTCCCGGTGACGTGACGGGGATCCGACCGGGCGACATCGTCACCGTCGACATCACCGAGGCCGCCCCGCACCACCTCATCGCCGACAGCGCCGTGAAGTCGCATCGGCGGACCGCCGCCGGTGACGCGCACGAACGCGGCATCACCCCGAAGACCGCCCCGATCGGCGTCGGGCTCGGGTTGCCCCGCATCGGCGCGCCGGTGGTGGAGACGGTCGAGAGCGGCTGTTCGACGGGCTGCTCGTCGTGAGCGACGAGGAATCTACTACCGGCCGTAGTGGGTCGGATGCGAACGGCGCGTCCGGTGATGGCACAGTGGGACCCGCCAACGATCAGCCTCTGGACAGGAGCGGACACGCGGTGAACCCGGCGCGCAACGACGAGGACTTCGAACAATTCCGTGGTGAGCTCGACGCGGTCGAGCGCCGCGTCGCCGGTGAGATCGACCCCGGCGCGCGGGCGCTGGTGGTGGCGGGTGCGGTCTTCGCGCTGCTGATCTCTCTGCTGTTGCCGACAGCGGGCACCGCGCGCGGCTTCGACGTGCTGCTGAACACCGACGCCGCGGGCGTCGAGCACATCGGCCTGCCGTCACGAATCTTCGTCTGGCTGGTCATCGTCTTCGGTGTGGGCTTCTCGCTGCTGGCGTTGACCACCCGCCGCTGGGTGCTGGCCTGGATAGCGTGCGCGGGCTCGGCGGTGGGCAGCGTGTTCGGTGTGCTCTCGATCTGGCATCGCCAGACCCCCGGCCTCGGCAACTACGAGGGCGCGGGTCCCGGTATCGGCCTGATCCTCGGCACCATCGCGATCATGGTGCTCACCTTCCACTGGATCCGCGTGGTCTGGAGTCGCACGGCCGTGCAACTGGCCGCGGAAGAGCAGCGTCGCAACGCGGCTCGCGAAGCCGAGGATCGCGACCGCAAGCGCCTCACCGGCGAATAGTCCTGTGAGACAAGAAAACCCCCGACCGAATCGGTCGGGGGTTTCTTTCTGTCGCACTCACAGATTGCTGACGGCGCCTTCTGCGGCTTCGGCCCATTCGCGCCACTGCTTGGCCTGCTCGAGTGCCTTCTCCGCGTCGCGCTTCTTGCCCGCCGCGGTGGCCTTGGCGGCCTGCTCCTCGTACTGCGCGACCCGCTCACGGAACTGCGCGGCACGCGCGACAGCCTCGGGGTCGGAGCGGCGCCACTGCTGATCGGCGGCGTCGCGGACCCGCTTCTCGATGGCGCGCAGCTTGGCTTCCAGCTCCTGCATGCGCTCGCGGGGAACCTTGCCGATGGCGTCCCACTTGTCCTGCAGCTCGCGCAGCGAGTTGCGGGCGGCGTCCACGCCGTTGGCCGGGTCGATGTGCTCGTAGGCGGCCAGCAGTTCCAGCTTGGCGGTGGCGTTGTGGTCGAATTCGGCGTCGCGCTCGGAGACCGCCGCGTTGCGGGCGGCGAAGAACACATCCTGGGCGCTCTTGAACCGCCGCCACAGCGACTCGTCGGCTTCGCGCGGTGCCCGGCCCGCGGCCTTCCATTCGGAGAGCAGGTCGCGGAACACCGCGGCGGTGCCTGTCCAGTCGGTGGAGTCGGCCAGTTCCTCGGCGCGCACGCACAGCTCTTCCTTGCGCGTCTTGGCGGTGGCGCGTTCGCGATCGAGATCGGCGAAGTGAGCGCCGCGTCGGCGGTTGAACGCCTCGCGAGCCTTGGAGTAGCGCTTCCACAGTGCGTCGTCGACCTTGCGGTCGACACCGCGGATCGACTTCCACTCGTCGAGGATCTCGCGCAGCCGGTCGCCCGCGGCCTTCCACTGGGTGGACTCGGCGGCGATCTGCTCGGCCTCGGCGGCGAGGGCTTCCTTGCGCTCGGTGTGCTCGTGGCGGGCGCGGTCCTTCTCCTCCTTGGCGTGCGCGGCGGCTTCCTCGGAGTGTTCGGTGATGACCTGCAGCCGGCCCGCGAGGCCGTCGATGTCGCCGATGACGGCCGCGGTCGGCAGCGTCTCGGCCAGCGCCAGCGCGGCGGCCTTGGTCTTGCGAGCGTCCGCGCCCGCGGCCAGCCTGGCTTCGAGCAGCGCGACCTCGGTGGCGAGATCGTCGAAGCGGCGGCCGAAGTGGGCAAGGCCCTCGGTGACATCGCCCGCCTGCCAGGAGCCGACGATCCGTTCGCCCTCGGCGGTCTGCACCCAGGCGGTGCCGTCTTCGTCGACGCGACCCCACTTGCTCGGGTCGGTGGCGCTCGGCACGATCACGGCGTGCGGGTGCGGTTGATCGGGGCCCGGCGCCGGTTTCACGGCATGCGGTTTCGGCGGACGCGGAGCAGTCCCGCCGGGCTTGGGGGTACCGGACGGTCGCGGGGCCGGACCTGGGGTGGGCTTCGCGGTTCCGTTGCTGTCGGTCATTGCTCTCCGTCCCTGCCGCGCGTCACGGCTGCCTGGTTACGCCCTAGCACATCCCATTGAACCCGGTTCGAGCCGCGGAAACCATCGATCCGGAGGATCGGATAGCGGATTTCCTGGGATTTCGTCCCGGACGACGTGGGTAGTCGCACCTGAAAACACTAGCAATCTCGGCGGGCATCCCTACGCCGGACACTCGCAGACCGTCGCGCGTCCGTACCGCGCCGGATGCGGGCCCCCGTGCGCGCTGCGGCTACGGTTACCGCGTGTTCTCGATAGCGGCCCTGGTCCCGTCGCCGCCGATGCTGGTGCCCGAACTGTGTGGGCGAGTCCCGGTGTCCGGCAGCGATCCCGACGATCCGATCGTGGTGCTGCGCGCGGCCGCCTTGGACGCCGCGGCCGCCCTCGCCGCGGCCGCCGACCGGTGGATCGTCATCGGGGTCGACAGCCATGACCGGATCTACGGTTCGTCGACCCGGGGAACGTTTCATGGGTTCGGTGCCGATGTCGTCGTCGGACTCGGTCCGGCGGGCGAGGAGCCCGGTCCAGCAGACTTCCAGCTTCCCCTTCCGGTACTGGTCGCCGGATGGTTGCGGGAGCAGGCCGCGCCGCGGATTTCGGTGCGAGCCCGGCTCTTCGCCGCCGACGCCTCGCCCGCGCGGTGTGCGGAGGCGGGCGCCGCGATTCGCGCCGAGCTCGACAGCGAGCCGGACCCGTACGCGGTGCTCGTGGTCGCCGACGGCGCCGCGACGTTGACGGTCGAGTCACCCGGCTATCTCGACGAGCGAGCCCACGCGGTGCAGCACGACCTCGACACCGCCTTGCGCACGGGTTCGCGCGCCGGGTTGGCCGCGCTCGAGCCGGAACTGTGCGCGGCGCTGCTCGTCGACGGACGCGCCGCCTACCAGGTACTCGGCGGTCTTTTCGCCGTCGATTCGGCCGATCCGCAGGTGCGTACCCTCTATCAGGGCGCACCCTACGGCGTCGGCTACGACGTGAGCGTGTGGAAACCGAGTGGGCAGAAAGGTACCGACGAGTGACGAGCAGACCGATCGCTGTCGTCGGCCCCACCGCGACCGGGAAATCCGACCTGGCCCTCGATCTCGCGACCGAGCTCGGCGGCGAAATCGTCAACATCGACGCCATGCAGCTCTATCGCGGGATGGATGTCGGCACGGCGAAATTGCCGCTCGACCAGCGACGCGGGATCGCGCACCATCTGCTCGACGTTCTCGACGTCACCGAGACCGCAACCGTCGCCGCCTACCAGAGCGCGGCCCGCGCCGTCGTCGAGGACATCATGGCGCGCGGAAAGACCCCGGTCATCGTGGGCGGGTCGATGATGTACGTGCAAGCCCTGCTCGACGAGTGGGATTTCCCGGCCACCGATCCCGAGGTCCGCGCCCGCTGGGAAGCGCTCCTGGACGAGAGCGGGGTACAGGCACTGCACGCGGCGCTGCTGCAGGCCGACCCGGTCGCCGCGGCCACCATCCTGCCCACCGACGGCCGACGCATGGTGCGCGCGCTCGAGGTCGTGGAACTGACCGGTCGCCCGTTCGCCGCCTCGGCCCCGACCATCGGCACCCCGCGCTGGAACACCGCGATTCTCGGCGTCGACCGGGAGACCGCCGCCCTCGACGCCCGCATCGAGACCCGCACCGCCCTGATGTTCGATTCAGGTCTGGTCGACGAGGTCCGCGGACTGGTCGACGCGGGCCTGCGCGAGGGTCAGACCGCCCGCCGTGCCATCGGCTACGCCCAGGTGCTGGCCTACCTCGACGGCGAATACGATCTCGACCACGCCCGCGAGCGCACGCTGATCGGCACCCGTCGATACGTGCGCAGGCAGCGGTCGTGGTTCCGGCGCGACCCCAGGGTCTCCTGGGTGGACGGCGCGGATCCCGAGCTCGCCGCGACCGCGCTGGCCCTGCTCTGACGACATTCGAACACCGACCCGATAGGACGGACAGCGCAGTGACGCGACGAGTGAGTACCCGCAACGCCTCGGTGCAGGTGTGGCAGGCCTATCTCAACAACCGGACCAAACGTCATCGTGACGGCCGGTTCCTCGTGCAAGGCGTGCGCCCGATCACCCAGGCACTCGACAACGACTGGCCGCTGGAAACCTTGCTCTACCGGCTCGGCGGCCCCGAGCTGTCGAGTTGGGCGCGCGAGATCCTCGACACCGCCGACGTGCCGCAGGTGGGCCTGGTCCCCGAACTCATGGCCGAGCTGGGGGAGAAGGCGGCGAGCGCGCCCGAGATCGTCGCGGTCGCGGTGTCGCGGCATCCGGACCTGGCCGACTACGCACCCGGTGAACCGGGGGAGGACGCCCCGGTCGTGGTCGTGTTCGATCGCCCGAACTCGCCCGGCAACCTCGGCACGCTGATCCGCTCGGCAGATGCCTTCGGCGCGTCCGGGGTGATCGTCACCGGCCACGGCGCCGACCAGTTCGACCCGCAAGCCGTGCGCGCCTCGACCGGTTCGCTGTTCGCGATGCCGGTGCTGCGCGCGGCGGGCCCCGGCCAGGTGCTCGAATTCCGTGACCGCCAACAGGCTCGCGGCATCCCCACCCGCATCGTCGGCACCGATGAGGGCGCGCCGAGCACGATCTACGACTACGACTTCACCGGGGCGACGATCCTTGTCGTCGGCAACGAGACCACCGGCATGAGCTCGGCGTGGGCCGAGGCCTGCGACGACCTAGTCACCATTCCGATGGGCGGCACCGCCAGCTCGCTCGGCGCGCCGTCGGCGGGGGCGATCAGCCTCTACGAGATCGCCCGGCAGCGACGCACGTTCGCCCGGTAATAGACCCCACCGCGGCACAGAGGAGAATGAGGGACGTGTCCGACATCGAATTCAGCAAGGGCCACGGCACCCAGAACGACTTCGTGGTGCTGCCCGACCTCGAGGTACGCCTCGACCTGACCGCCGACCGCGTCGCCGCACTGTGCGACCGGCAGCGCGGCCTCGGCGCCGACGGTGTGCTGCGCGTGGCCGAGGCCGGTGCGCTGCTCGCCGCCGGTGTCCTGGAAGCCCTGCCGGAGGGCGTCGGCGCGGACGACTGGTTCATGGACTACCGCAACGGCGACGGTTCGATCGCCGAGATGTGCGGCAACGGGGTGCGGGTCTTCGCGCACTATCTCAACGCCACCGGGCTGGAGCAGCGCACCGAGTACGTCGTCGGCAGTCGTGCGGGCGCTCGCCCGGTCGTCGTGCACGAGGCGGGCCCGACCGACGGTGAGGTCACTGTGGACATGGGTGTTGTCCGTGAGCTCGGCCCCTCCACCGCCACGCTGGCCGGCTGGGCGCTGGCCGGAATCGGCATCGATGTCGGCAATCCGCACCTGGCCTGCGTCGACGACAGTATGACCGTCGACGCGCTGGCAAAACTCGACCTGAGCGTGTCGCCGGGCTTCGACCCCGACCTGTTCCCGCACGGCGTGAACGTCGAAATTCTCACCGCGCTCGACGCCGACAACGCCGTGGACATGCGCGTCTACGAACGCGGAGTCGGCGAAACCCGTTCCTGTGGAACCGGGACAGTGGCCGCGGCCGCCGCCGCGTTGACCGCCGCCGGGGTGTCGATCGGCACCGAATCCGGCGAGGTCACGGTGCGGGTTCCCGGCGGACAGGTACGCGTCGGCATCGCCGAAGCACGCGCCTGGCTGCGCGGTCCCTCGGTCCTGCTGGCCTCGGGAACGCTGTCGCAGTCCTGGTGGGACGCGCAGTAGCACCGATAACCGCGTGCACGCTGTCACCCGGACGTGGCAGCATGGAGAACGTATGACGAAACCAGTAGAACCCACAGAATCCACATCGGCCGAGCACACCACCGCGGCCGATCCCGACGTCGCCGCCGACCGCGGGGACGTCGATGATGCGTTGGCCCGCCACGCGGCCCGCATGAAACAGCCCGGTTGGGCGAGCGATCCGACGGTCGGCGAGATGCAGCTCGACGAGCGCAGCTCGTTGCGCCGCGTCGCGGGGCTGTCCACCGAACTCACCGACATCACCGAGGTCGAATACCGCCAGCTGCGCCTCGAGCGCGTCGTGCTGGTCGGTGTCTGGACCACCGGCAGCGTCGCCCAGGCCGACGCGAGCATGGTCGAGTTGGCCGCGCTCGCCGAGACAGCGGGCTCGGAGGTCCTCGAGGCGCTGATCCAGCGTCGCGACAAGCCCGACCCGGCCACCTACATCGGCTCCGGCAAGGCCGAGGAGTTGCGCACCGTTGTCCTCGACACCGGCGCCGACACGGTGATCTGCGACGGTGAACTCACGCCCGCCCAGCTCACCGCACTGGAGAAGGTCGTCAAGGTGAAGGTCATCGACCGCACCGCGCTGATCCTCGACATCTTCGCCCAGCACGCCACCTCTCGCGAGGGCAAGGCCCAGGTCGCGTTGGCGCAGATGGAGTACATGCTGCCCCGCCTGCGCGGCTGGGGTGAGTCGATGTCGCGTCAGGCCGGTGGCCGGGCGGGCGGCGCCAGCGGTGGCGTCGGCACCCGTGGTCCCGGTGAGACCAAGATCGAAACCGATCGTCGTCGGATCCGGGAGCGGATGGCCAAACTCCGCCGCGAGATCCGGGAGATGAAGACCGCTCGCGACACCATGCGCGCGCGCCGCAGCGAGAGCGGCGTTCCTTCGATCGCGATCGTCGGCTACACCAACGCGGGCAAGTCCAGCCTGATGAACTCGCTCACCGGCGCGGGACTGCTCGTGCAGGACGCGCTGTTCGCCACTCTCGACCCGACCACTCGCCGGGCGGCGCTCGACGATGGTCGCGAGATGGTGTTCACCGACACCGTCGGCTTCGTTCGCCACCTGCCGACTCAGCTGGTCGAGGCTTTCCGCTCGACGCTGGAAGAGGTCACCGGCGCCGATCTGCTGCTGCACGTCGTCGACGGCGCCGACCCGCTGCCGCTCGAGCAGATCAGGGCGGTGCGTGAGGTGATCACCGATGTGATCAGGGAACAGGGCACACCGGCACCGCCGGAACTGCTGGTGGTCAACAAGATCGACGCCGCCGACCCGAACGAGCTCACCCGGTTGCGCGGCATGTTGCCGCAGGCGGCCTTCGTCTCGGCGCAGACCGGCGCGGGTGTGGAGGAGTTGCGGGAGCGGCTGTCCGAGGTGCTCGGCGGACTCGATGTCGACATCAGTGTGCTGCTGCCCTACAGCCGGGGGGACCTGCTCGCCCGCATCCACGCCGACGGTAGAATCGTCACCGCCGACCACGAAGAGGGCGGTACTCGGGTACGCGCGCGTGTGCCGCACGCCTTGGCCGCGGCCCTGTCCGAGTACGCCCATGCGGGTCCTGCCGAGCCGGCTCTCAGCTGATCTTTTTCGCTGATTTGCCTGCTGGTTGCGGACAAATGCCGATGCGACACAGGCATTTTCGGACGCTATGGTCGAATATCGACAGCAGGAGGGTGTTATGTCGAACGACCATCAAAGTATGGGAAATGTGACGCAGGACAGGGTCGCGGTGGGCGACCCTGTCCTCTCGGACGGGGCGCCGCTCGCTCCGACACCGAGTGAATGGGATATCCGGGCCTTCGAAGCGGTGCTCGCGCCGCTGCGGGCGTGGACCAGCCCCAAGTTCTACGGTCTGGAGAACATTCCGGCCGAAGGGCCGGTGCTGATCGTGGCCAACCACAACCTGCTCGGCTTGATCGACGCGCCGCTGATCCTGCCGGAGATCCTGCGGGAGCGCGGCAGGCTGGTGCGTGGCCTGGCCGAACACGTGTTGATGGTGCCCGGGGTGCGGGATTTCCTGCACCATTTCGGCACCGTCCGAGGGACCCGCTCGAACTGCCTGGCGCTGCTCGAGCGCGGGGAAGCGGTGGTGGTGTTCCCCGGTGGCGGCCGCGAGGCGATCCGCCGCAAGGGCGAGAAGTACGAGCTCAAGTGGGAGGGCCGCACCGGATTCGCGCGGATGGCGATTCAGGCGGGGGTGCCGATCGTGCCGCTGGCGATGATCGGCGTCGACGACGCCTACGACATCGTCTTCGACGGTCAGCACGCGGTGATGGCTCCGCTGCGCTGGACCTGCCGACTACTCGGCATCAATCCCGCACTGAATCCGCCCCTGGTCAAGGGTGTCGGCCCGACGCCGCTGCCCCGCCCTGAGCGGTTCTACTTCTCCGCGGGCGCCCCCATCGACCCGGCGCCGTGGTTGGAAGCCGACGACCTCGACGGTGCGGCCGCCGATCTGCGCGATGTGGTGCGCAAGGGGCTCGAAGAAGAGTTGCAGTTCTTGTTCAACGAGCGAGAACGCGATACCGGCCGGACCTTGGTGGATCGCCTGCGCAACGCGCTGCCCTGGTGACCGCAACCGCCTGACCTGCCGGATCGGCGCCGCGAGGCAGACGCACGCAGTGGAATGCTCGCGGCGCCGATCTCGTTACCCAGTTATACGGACCAGGGTCCGGATGTCGAAAGGGTGACGATGATCGTGACGGAGCAGGTCGAGGTCGTGCCCGGCGCCGACCGCAGGCGCTGGCGCAACGAATGGCTCGACTCGCGGCAGTCGTTCCCGGTCACCGGCAATTTCGTCCTCGAGGATTATGCCCACGGTCTACTTCTCGTGCACAACGAGGACATCGTCGACCCGGGCGAGGGGTTCGATACCCATCAGCACCGCGACACCGAGATCCTCACCTGGGTACTGGAAGGCGCCGTGGTGCACCAGGATTCCGCCGGGCATTCGGGCATGATCCGTCCCGGACTCGCGCAGCGGATGAGCGCGGGTGCGGGCATTCTGCATTCGGAGCGCAACGGGGCGGGCTACCGCGAGAAGCAGCGCCTGCACGTCGTGCAGATGTGGATTCCGCCGGAGGAGACCGGCGTCGCGCCGAGCTACCAGGAACTCGACATCGAGGGCGAGCTCGCCCGCAACACGCTGGTGCCGGTGGCGTCCGGGATGCCGCGCCATCGCGGCGAGGCGGCGATCGGCATCGGCAACCGTCATGCCGTCTTCCACGTCGCGCGTCTCGACCCCGGTCAGGCGATCACGGTCCCCGACGCGCCCTACGGTCACGTCTTCCTCGCCCGCGGCACCGTCGACTACGAGGGCTACGGCGCGCTGCACCAGGGCGACGCCGTACGCCTGACAGCGGCAGGCGGCCACCGCGTGACCGCGGTGACCGCCGCCGAACTGCTGATCTGGGAGATGACCGCGACCGCGCGCCGCTAGACCTTGCGGATGACGGTGACGACCTTGCCCAGAATTTGCGCGTCGTTGCCGGGGATCGGTTCGAAGTGCGGGTTGTGTGGCATCAGCCACACGTCCTTGCCGCTGCGCTTGAAGGTCTTCACGGTGGCCTCGCCGTCGATCATCGCGGCGACGATGTCGCCACCCTCGGCGACATTCTGCTGACGCACCACGACGAAGTCGCCGTCGCAGATCGCCGCGTCGATCATCGACTGGCCGACCACCTTGAGCAGGAACAGCGAACCCTCGCCGACGAGTTCGCGCGGCAAGGGAAAAACGTCTTCCACTGCCTGCTCGGCCAGGATCGGGCCACCGGCGGCGATCCGGCCGAGGACGGGGACGAACGTCGGAGTCGGGCGACTCGGATCTACCTCGTCGGTCTGCTGGGGCAGCGTGGTGACCGAGCGGACCGCCTCGTCGAGTCCACGAACATTCACCGCGCGCGGGCGATTCGGGTCGCGGCGTAGGTAGCCCTTGCGTTCGAGGGCGCGCAGCTGATGGGCCACCGAAGAGGTGGAGGTGAGGCCGACCGCGTCACCGATCTCGCGGATGCTGGGCGGATAGCCCCGTTCGGTCACCGAGGAACGGATGACATCGAGGACCGTGCGTTGACGCACGGTGAGATCCGTTCCGGATCCCGATGTGACGGTGCCGGTGCCGCTTTCGTCACCCGTGTCGTCTGTGTGGGTCACCGTGTCCCGCCCTTCTGAGGAGTCGAATTGGCCATCTCGAGGCTAGTCGGGCCACGCCGAACAATCAAACATCTGTTCGAGCATGTCGGGCGTTTCGTGCTGACAGGGACGCGGGGATCTGGTAGAAATCGAACATCAGTTCGTCGCACAGGTGTTCGAACAGCGGGAGGCATTGCCGCCTCACCAGTACTTTCTCGCAGCAGCGGAGCACACCACCCCGGAGGTTCTTCCGATGAGCACAGCAACCAGCGCCCTGCGTTCCTCAGACCCCACCGCCGCCCCGGAGCCGATGCTCCGCCGACGCCGGACCGCCCGCACCCCACGACCTTTCGCCTTGGTCCGCCCGGCGATGCCGCAGCCGGTCAGCAGCGAACCGCACGCGGTCGAAGCGTCGTCGACCACGATGCTCGCCGACGCTGTCTCGATCCGTCGACCCGCCGCGGCGCCCACGAATGTCGCGCGCAGTATCGTCCGATCCGGCGTGTTGAGCGTGCCCGCGAACAGCCTGCCTGCCGCCGAACCGGCCGATATCGTCCATCGCGCTCGACGCATCGCGCTCACCGACGCCGAACTCGATCTCGCCTTCGCCACCGTGCCTCGCAGTGCGCCGCAACGCCGTGCGGTTGTTCGCCCGCCGGTCGATCGCGGACCGCAGTACCGCGCGCCGCGCAGCGAACTGTCGCTCTACGTCCGCGGCCCCGTGCGGACCGGCCGTGCCAAGGGTATGCATCCGTTGCATCGGGTCGAGCGAGCCAAGGCGGGCTTCGCCGCGCTGGCTGTCACGGCATTGGTGACCGCGCTGATCGTCGTGGCTTTCCTCGGTCTGGCGCACGTGCGGGCCGGCAGTTTCGTCGACCACGTCGACTCGACGATTCCCGGAACCTCGGAGCAGGCGGGCTTCGGGTCCGGCGCGCGGTTCGAGCCGGGCCGATGAGTGGAAATAGCTGCGCGGAAACGTTTTCGGGGAGGTTTCGGCAGCCCGCGAGGTCATCGGTATCGACGAATCGCATGCTGAAACTAGAACACGTTGCTACGGTGACGGGCATCCTGCATCGAGGCCGGGGCCTCGATCGAACCCGGATGCGAGGTCTCGGTGCGCCGCTGCTCGGTCGCTCTACTGCTCACTGTGGTGCTCGGTGCGCTGCTGGCGCCCGCCGCGCACGCGGTTCCCGCCTATGCCGCCTACCTCGATCTGCCTGCTCTCAACGGTGACGGCGAATACTGTGGCGGCCTGCACCCCGAGCTCCCGTTGTCGCAGCCACCGCTGCGGGAAGCACTGACCCAGGCGCGGGCCGACGGCATCGACCCGGCACGGTATGCGACGTTGCTGCACCAGTATTGGCTCGTCGTAGCCACCGACAACGCCGCGATAGACCTCGAAGCCTGGGCGCCCGAGCGGGGTGTCGCGGCCAATTCCGCCACCTTCAGCCAGGTGTACGTGAACTACTTCCGCCTCGCCGCCGCCCGCTCCGATCTCTACTGGGCGGGCATGGCCGGCATCGCGGGCGCGTCCTTCGCCGCGGGCTTCTTCGACGTCGGCGACGTCGCCGACGTCGTCTCCGTCGGCGGGATCCACGACCTCGGTAACGCGGTGGCCGGCCTGCTCCGTGCCACTCCGCCGGAACTGCTCACCGGGGTACCGGCCGACATCACCGCCCTGGCCGTCCTCGGTCCGCGGCTGACCTTCGCCGACCTCGCCTGGTATCAGACCCGGTTGACGATCATGCAGAAGCACATCTTCGTCGACCTGGTCCCGATGCACGAGGCCTACCTGGCCGACGGGATGGCGGGTATCGACGAGATGTTCGCGGCCGGTCTGCTCGACGACGGCATGCGGGTGGCCTGGACCGGGATCGACGGCGGCACCGAAGCGGGTCGCGCCGACGCGCTGGTCGCCATGGCCGACCGGGAACAGAACCAGATCGTCGCCGACCAGTGGGATGTGACCGCGCGTGGCCGCGACGGCATGGGGCGGGTACTCACCTATGTCACCACCGTCGCGGGCAAGCCCGCCGTTCCCGGCACCCGTGCTCCCGGCGTGTACGCCCCGGTCACGGTGTGGTCGCCGATCGCCGCGGGGCAGCCGCTGGGTCTGCGGACGCCGCTGCCCGCGTTCAACTGGGCCGACCGCGAGACCCGCTGGGACTACATTGCCGCCGACCTGCTGCCACGCCATCTCGCCCTCGCGACCGACGCGGCAGCCGCGGCGACGGTATATAGCGAACCGTTCGCGGTCAAACTCGACCGGGGCCGGATGCTGGCTCGGTTACCCGACATCATCGCGGACCTGACCACGCAGTGGCAGGTTGTGCCATCCTGACCGGTATCCTGTCAAGAGCCATGGAATAGAAATGCGCATCGACGAAGGAACCCTCGGATGCATTGCCCGTACTGCCGACACCCCGACTCGCGCGTCGTCGACTCGCGGGAAGCCGAGGAAGGTACTGCGATCCGTCGCCGTCGATCCTGCCCGAGCTGTGGGCGCCGATTCACCACGGTCGAGACTGCGATCCTGTCGGTGGTCAAGCGCAGTGGCGTCACCGAGCCGTTCAGCCGCGAGAAGGTGATCGTCGGTGTGCGCCGCGCGTGCCAGGGTCGCGAAGTCGATGACGACGCCCTGAACCTGCTCGCCCAGCAGGTCGAAGACGCGGTGCGCGCGAAAGGCTCTCCCGAGGTGCCGAGCCACGAGGTCGGTCTCGCCATCCTCGGCCCACTGCGCGACCTCGACGAAGTGGCGTATCTGCGCTTCGCCTCGGTGTACCGATCCTTCACCAGCGCGGCCGATTTCGAACGCGAGATCACCGAGATGCGCGCGGCCCGCGAGGCGGCCGCCGTCGCCGCGACCGACTGATCCGCGCCGCGACCTCGGTGGCGCCGTGGCGAAACCGCAACGCCCGCACCGATTTCAGCGACGGATCGTGCTGATCGCCTTCTCGATGCGCTTGGCCGATACCGGGTACGGCGTGCCCAGCTTCTGAGCGAAGAGACTTACTCGCAGTTCCTCGATCATCCACCAGATCTCGGTGACCTCACGGGCATTCTTGCGCCCGGGCGCCAGCGCGCTGACGAGCTTGTCGTAGGCGACGAGCATCCGATCCACCTCGACCATCCCCTGACGGTCGCGCACCGCCGAGCCCGGAAGCGATTCCAGGCGCTGGGCCGCGGCCAGGAGATAGCGCGGGAGCTCACGCAGCCGCACCCGTCCCCATTCGGCGACGAAACCGGGGAAGAGCAGGTCGTCGAGTTGCTGGCGCACATCATCGGCGATATCGGTTTCGAGGGTGTCGGACAGCGCAGCTCGCGCCTGCTGGGCGGCCGCCAGGACCGGCACGACGGTACGGATCAGGGCGACGACCGCCGTGGACAGTTGCGGGCGGACGGCCGCCACGAGCTTGTCGAACTCCGCGGGCGTGCGAACCGGGCCGCCCGCCTTGGCGATGAGTTCGTCCGCGGCGGCGATCCGGCAGTCCTCGACCAGTTTGTCCAGCGACCCGTCGGGGTTCTGACTCAGCGCCAGCCGATCGCGGGCGGGCAGTCCGGCGGTGACCGCGCGCGTCGAGGTCGGGATCGCGGCGAGCAGCAGGGTACGCACACCCGCTCGCATCGCGGCCGCCTGCTCGCCGGGCGAGCTCAGGACTCGCACCGCGACGCCCTCACCCTCGGGAACGAGGGCCGGGTACCCGGTCACGGTCTGGCCCGCGACCTCGCGGCTCACGGTCGGCGCGACCGAACCGAGCGAGTCCGATGTCCACACCGTGGCGGGCGCACGCTCGGCACCGGCGGTCGCACGGGCCACCGACGCCGAAACCTGATCGGCCAGTTGCGCTTTGAGCTGCGGAAGACTCTTGTTCTTGGCCAGCACCTTGCCGCTCTGATCGACCGCGGCGAAAGTCATCCGCAGGTGATCCGGCAGCGCGGTGGGGGAGAGGTCCTCGGTGGTGATGGTGACCGAACCCAGCCGCGACAATTCTCGGGAGAGCCCGGTGCGCAGCGGTTCGGCGCGCGGGGTCAGCGCGCGCAAGGCCGCCGACGCGAAGTCGGGCGCGGGAACGACCGCGCGCCGCAACGTCTTCGGGAGGGTTTTGATGAACGCGGCGGCCAGTTCTTCGCGCATGCCGGGGACCAGCCAGTCGAAGCCGACCGCCCGCACGTGCGCGAGCTGTTCCACCGGGATCCGCGCGGTGACGCCGTCGTCGTCGCGCCCCGGCTCGAACTGGTAGGTCAGCGGGAAGCTGAGCTCACCCTGGCGCCAGGCGTCGGGGAAGTCGGTCGGGTCGAGCGTGGCGATACCGGCATTGACCACGGTGTCGGTCGAGAAGTCCAGCAGCGCGGGATCATTGCGCTCGGTCTTGCGCCACCAGCTGTCGAAATGGCGCACCGACACGATGTCGGCGGGGACGCGCTTGTCGTAGAACTCGAACAGCACCTCGTCGTCGACGAGGATGTCGCGTCGCCGGGCCCGATGTTCGAGGTCGGCGACATCGTCGATCAGCGCCCGATTGCGCGCGAAGAATCCGTGCCGCGTCTGCCATTCGCCCTGTACCAGGGCATGGCGCAAGAACAGCTCGCGCGAGAGCTCCGGGTCGATGCGCCCGAAGTCCACCGGCCGCCCGGTCACCAACGGCACGCCGTACAGCGTCGCCCGCTCGTAGGCCCGTGCCGAACCACGCTTGGACGACCAATGTGGTTCGGAGTAAGTACGTTTCACCAGATCGCCGGCGAGCCGTTCGGCCCACTCCGGCTCCACCTTCGCCGCGATCCGCCCCCACAGCCGCGAGGTCTCCACCAGTTCGGCCGCCATCACCCAGCGCGGCGCCTTCTTGGCCAGCGACGACCCGGGGAAGATCATGAACTTCGCATTGCGCGCCCCGAGGAACTCCCGCGACTCCGCCTCGCGCACACCGATATGCGAGAGCATGCCCGCCAGCAGCGACTGGTGGATCTGCGTACTCGGCCATGGCATCGCGTCGTCATCGGACGAATCCGCCGACCCGGCAATGACTTTCACGGGCGCGGCGTGCTGCCCACGTGGGGCTCCGCCGCCGCGGCGCCGAGACCGTCCGCCCGCTTGGCGCGAGCCATCGGCCTTGGTGCCCGCACGGTCGGCGGTGGCGTCGGAACCGGAGTTCGTCTGTTCTCGGCTGGCGCCCGCGTCGTTCCAGCCCATCCCACGGGCGATCGTGCGCAGCTGGCCGTGCAGGTCCTGCCACTCCCTGATGCGCAGGTAGTGCAGGAACTCGTCGCGACACATCCGGCGGAACTGGTTGGACGACAGCGATTTCCGCTGCTCGGTGAGGTAATCCCACAGCCGCAGGTAGGCCAGGAAATCGGAGCCCTCGACAACGAAGCGCGCGTGCTGGGTGTCGGCCGCCTGCTGATGCTCGACGGGACGTTCGCGCACATCCTGAATCGACAGCGCCGCGACAATGATCAGTACCTCGTCGAGGCACCCGTTGCGCTGCGCTTCGACGAGCATGCGCGCCATCCGCGGGTCCACCGGTAGCTGGGCCATCTCCCGCCCGATCGGCGTGAGGGTGAGATGTCCGCCCGAATCAGCTTCGCCATCAACAGATTTCGTGCTCCCGTGCGCCAATGCGCCCAGTTCTTCGAGCAGGGCGATGCCGTCGCGAATGGCGCGCCGGTCGGGGGCCTCCACGAACGGGAAACTCTCGATGTCGCCGAGCCCGAGCGCCGTCATCTGCAGGATGACCGCCGCGAGGTTGGTGCGCAGGATCTCCGGCTCGGTGAACGCGGGCCGCGCCTCGAAATCGTCCTCGGAATACAGCCGGATACAGATACCGTCCGCCACACGACCACAGCGACCCGATCGCTGCCGCGCCGAGGCCTGCGAGACCTCTTCGATCGGCAGCCGCTGCACCTTGGTGCGCATCGAATAGCGCGAAATGCGGGCTGTACCGGGGTCGATGACGTAGCGGATGCCCGGCACCGTCAGCGAGGTCTCGGCGACATTGGTGGCCAGCACCACCCGGCGCCCGGTATGTGGGGCGAAGACCTTGTGCTGTTCGGCGGCCGAGAGCCGCGCGTACAGCGGCACGATCTCGGTGCGGGGCAGTTTCAGGTCGCGCAGGGCGTCGGCGGTGTCACGGATCTCGCGTTCGCCCGACAGGAACACCAGCACGTCACCGTCGCCCTCGGCGAACAGTTCGACGACCCCGTCGGCGATGGCGTCGGTGGGGTCGCGGTCGACGACGCGGGTGTCCTCGTCCTCGTCGGCGCCGGGGAGTTCCAGCGACAGTGGCCGGTACCGCAACTCGACCGGATAAGACCGGCCCGACACCTCGACAATCGGCGCGGGAGTGCCCTGCGCGTCGGCGAAATGGCGGGCGAACAGTTCGGGATCGATCGTCGCCGAGGTGATGATCACCTTGAGATCGGGCCGCTGCGGCAGCAACTGCTTCAGGTATCCGAGCAGGAAGTCGATATTGAGGCTGCGTTCGTGGGCCTCGTCGATGATGATCGTGTCGTAGCGGCGCAGCATCCGGTCGCGCTGGATCTCGGCCAGCAGGATGCCGTCGGTCATGAGTTTGACCAGCGTGCGATCCGACGCCTGATCGGTGAACCGGACCGTGTAGCCGATCACGTCACCCAGTTCGGTGCCCAGTTCCTCGGCGATGCGCTCGGCCACGGTGCGCGCGGCGAGCCTGCGCGGCTGGGTGTGCCCGATGGTGCCGCGGATTCCGCGACCGAGTTCGAGGCAGATCTTCGGGATCTGGGTGGTCTTGCCGGAACCGGTCTCACCGGCCACGATCACGACCTGATGGGCGGCGATCGCCGCGGCGATGTCGTCGCGGCGCGCGGAAACGGGGAGTTGTTCGGGGTAGGTGATCTGCGGAAGCGCCGCGCGGCGATTGGCCACGCGGGTTTCGGCCGTGGCGACCTCGGCCTCGATGGCGGGTAGGTCGTCGGGGCGCGCACGGTCGAGCTTGCGCCGGAGCCGATGTTCATCGCGCAGCGAGACCTCCGCCAGGCGGGTGCGCAGCGCGCGGGTTCCGGTGCTAGCTGTCCTGGTCATTGCGCCTACCAGCCTAGCGAAGCCCGCCACCGGTTTTCCCCCGCGTTGCCCGCTCGCGCCCTCGCGGAGACCAACGACACACCGCGACGTCTGCCCGTCGCGGTCCGCGCGTCCCGTGATCACGCGCGACGCGACGGGCGTGCGAGCTCGAGCTCCCGGTCAGTGAGGCTGCGTCATGCGAAGATCCCGGCACGAGCGGTCGATGGGCGCAGCAGGACCGCCACAGCATTCGGAGAGGGCGTGACATGAGTGCATCGGTGCGGACGGCGTGGTGGATCAGGGCCTACCGGATCGCCTTCGGTGTGCTCGGGATCCTCGCCCTGGTGTGGATTCCGCTGCGCAACATGGACTCGGCGAGCTTCTCACTCACGAACTACCTGAGCTACTTCACCATCGAGTCCAACATCTTGACCGTGATCGTGCTGCTCGTCGGGGGCACTCTCGCCCCGCAGAGCCCGCGCTGGCAGACGTTTCGCGGCGCGGTCACCCTGTACATGCTCATCACGATGGTCGTCTACGCGGTCCTGCTGGCCGACGTCGACGTGATGCTCACCGACAAGTGGATCAACGATGTCCTGCACCGCATCGTGCCGCTGGTCCTGCTGCTGGACTGGTTGTTCGTCGCGATGGCCGCGCGCCTGCGCCCCAGCCCGGAACTGATCGGCCTGTGGCTGATCTTCCCGGTGGCCTACGGCGTCTACAGCCTGATCCGCGGCCCGATCGTCGACTGGTACCCCTACCCGTTCATCGACCCGCGCACCCAGGGATATGTGTCGCTGACGATCGGGCTCGCGGTATTGCTGGTGGTGTTCGTCGTGCTCGCGGTTGCCATGGCGTCGCTGGGAGACCTGCCCGCTCGGTGGCGTGAACGCAAGTCCGAAGTCTGACCCACGGCGGGCCCGGTGCGCGGGTTCGTGCCGGGTGGGGTAAATGTGGACCCATGAATGCGCTCTGGCATGGATTCGCCGATATGGGTGCCGTCAATCGTGACGGTGCGTTCGTTGTCGCTCGCGGCGAGGGCGCCTACGTCTTCGACACCGCGGGCAAGCGCTACCTCGATGCCACCGCCGGGCTGTGGTTCGCCAACGTGGGGCACGGTCGCGGGGAGATCGCCGACGCCGTCGCCGATCAGTTGCGCACCATCGCGCACTACTCCAACTTCGGCGACCTCACCGAAGCCCCCACCCAGGAACTCGCCGAGAAACTCTCGTCGATCGCGCCTGTTCCCGGCAGCAAGATCTTCTTCACCTCCGGCGGCTCCGATTCGGTGGAGACCGCGGCCAAGCTGGCCCGCCGCTACTGGCACGAACAGGGCCGCGCCGACAAAAAGATCCTGGTCGGTCGTCGGTTGGCCTACCACGGCATGCATTACGCGAGCACCGCGCTCGGCGGCCTGACGCCGAACAAGGAGGGCTACGGCGTGCTGGTCGCCGACACCCGCACGGTCGAATGGGACGACGCGAAGTCGCTGCTCGCCCTGATCGAAGAGGTCGGCGCCGAGCAGATCGCCGCGTTCTTCTGCGAACCGATCATCGGTGCAGGCGGGGTGTACCTGCCGCCCGAGGGCTACCTGGCCGAGGTCCGCCAGATCTGCCGCGACCACGACATCCTGTTCGTCGCCGACGAGGTCGTCACCGGGTTCGGCCGCATCGGTGGCTCCTGGTTCGCCTCCACCCGCTTCGATCTGCAGCCCGATCTGATGACCACCGCCAAGGGCCTCACCTCCGGCTACCTCCCGATGGGCGCGGTCTTCATCGCCCCCCACGTGGCCGAGCCCTTCTACGCCGGTGGCACCTGGTTCCGCCACGGCTACACCTACGGCGGCCACGCCGGTGCGGCCGCCGCGGCCCTGGCCAACCTCGCCATCGTCGAACGCGAAGGTCTGCTCGAAGAGGCCGCCCGCCTCGAATCCACCCTGCACACCGCGTTGGCGCCCTTGGCCGATCACCCTCGCGTCGCCGAAGTCCGCAGCGGTCTCGGCGCCGTGGCCGCGGTCCAACTCGCCGACCCCTCCGAAGGCCCCGCCCTGGTGAAAACGCTGCGCGAACACGGCATCTCGGGCCGCGCCGCCGGAGCGGGCGCGATGCAGATCTCGCCCTCGTTCGTCATGACCGACGCGCAGGTCGCCGAGCTCGCTGCCGGATTCGCCCGCGCCCTCGGCTGATTCGTCCGCCGGTTCAGTGGTACCCCGGGGGACTCAGTCGTCGTCGGTGAGATGGCGGAGGCGGGCGTTGAGATAGCGCTGCTCGGGAATGCTGGCGGTGAGTTGTGCCGCGCGGCGGTAGCTTTCGAGGGCCGCGGGCCGGTCGCCGATCAATTCGAGCAGGTGGGCGCGCACCGCGTGGGTGCGGTGATGGCGGACCATCAGCGGGTCGTCGAGTAGCGGATCCACCAGGGCCAGACCGTCTCTCGGGTCGAAGGCCGTGCCGACGGCGACCGCGCGATTGAGCGTGACGATCGGGCCGGGCGCGATGCGGTCGAGCATGGCGTAGAGGATGCTGATCTGATGCCAGTCGGTGCTCGCCCACGTGGGAGATTCGGCGTGGACCGCCGCGATCGCCGCTTGGAGCTGGAACCGGCCGACGTGACCGCGGGGCAGTACCCGCTCGAGGATCGCCACTCCCTCGGCGATCATCGGTTGATCCCAGCGCGTGCGGTCCTGCTCGGCCAGCGGCACCAGTTCGCCGTCCCGAGTGCGGGCAGCGCAGCGGGCGTGGGTGAGCAGCATCAGGGCCAGCACACCGGTGATCTCGTCGTGGTCGGGGATCACCGCGTGGAGTTGGCGCCTCCTGCCGCCACACGTCCTCGACCGCGCTCGCGTCCATCGGTCGGTTCAGCTCATGATCGATCGCAGTTCGACGGTCTCGCCAGGGCCTGCGAACTGCGCGGCGATCTCCTCGGCCCGTGCCCGATCCTCGACATCGATCAGGAAGAACCCGGCCAGATGCTCCTTGGCTTCGGAGTAGGGACCATCGGTGGCCAGCGGCTTGCCGTCGTCCCAGCGATACAGCCGCGAGGACTCGGGCGCACCGAGCGCCGCACCGCTCACCAGTTCGCCCCGCTCGCTCATCTCGCCGAGCAACGCCTCGAAATCCGCGGTGATCCGCCCGCGTTCCGCAACGGGCAGCGCCTGGAATTCGGGCAGGTAGTCACCGGTCGGGTGGCCCCACGGCTGGGGGTTGGAGTGGATCAAGATCACGTACTTCATCGTGGCTCCTTCGCGATCGCGGATGCGTCCCGATGACCCATCCTCACCTGGAACGTCGGAGTCGGCCACGCTGTGTCTACATCATCTCGCGCGGAATCAGGAAGGTTCGAGCGCCACGGTGAAGAATCGGCTCAGCGGGTCGGGGGAGTAGCTGCCGAACGGACCGCACTCGGTGAACCCGTGGCGCAGGTAGAGGCGGCGGGCCGGGGCGAAGAAGTCCTCGGCGCCGGTTTCCAGGCTCAGCCTGCGGTACCCGCGTTCTCGGGCTACCGCGACCAGGTGTGCGAGCACGGCGGCGGCCACACCTCGGCCGGTGTGTCCGTCAGCGGTGCGCATGGACTTGATCTCGGCGTGCCCGGCATCGAGTTCCTTCAGGGCGCCGCACCCGACGAGATCGTCGCCGGACCACGCGCTCCACACGGTGACCGCGGGATCGCGCAGGGCGGTGAGGTCGAGGGCGTGCATGCTGCACGCGGGGGTGGTGTCGGCCATTTCCCGGTGGTGAGCGGCCAGCAGGGCACGGACGTCGGCGCCGGAGAGATCGTCGGCCACCACCCGGAGTCGGTCGACCGCGGCAGTCGGGTTATCGGTCATCAGTCCAGTTTGCGGGTCGATGGAGCCGGCCGACTATCCGGGTCAACTACCCAGTGTGCTCGGCGAACGGGGTGGCGTCCCGGGCCGTGCGTCCTGACCGTGGAAACAACCCCGGGACCGTGACCGGGGTGCGAGCATGGTGGAGCGGGTGTCGACTCGAAAGTGGTGGGGTGTGGCCGATTTCGTGGAGCAGTATGCGTTCGTGCGGTGGCCGGTGGTCGCCGCGTTCGTGCTGGCGTCACTGATCGTGGCGACTCGGCTGACGAGGCGAACACCGCCGGCTCACCGTGTCGATACCGCATCCGACAGCGCGCACCTGCTCATGTGCCTGGTGATGCTGACCATGCTGGTGTTCCCCGCCGCCAGCGATCCGCACGCGATGCGCGGGCTGCTCACCGCCCTCACCGTCGCGTTCGCGATCCTGCTCGCCGAACGCGTCATGGGGTGGCGCACCGGATCGCAACCCGACGGCGTGCTGGCACTCGGGTATCACACGATCGCCGCCGCGGCGATGCTCTACGCGATGGCCGGGCACGGGGCGGTGCACGGCGGCACCGATGGGGCTAGCTGGCCCGCCGTGGTGCTGGCGGTGCTGTTCGGCCTCGACGCGCTGCTCGCCCTCGGTACCGTCGGTCACCGGTCACGCTGGCACCGTTTCGTCCATCCCGCCGGTTCCCACCCGTTGACCTCGGCCCTGGTGCCCCATGTGGTGATGGATATCGGGACCGCGTTCATGCTGATCGCCGCGATCGGCCGGTGAATACCGATCCACAACCGCTCGCGCTGCGAATTGCCTTAGTGTGGGCAGGAATTCGACGATGAGCGGGCAGCGCGGTCCCCAACCGCCGTCGGGGGTCCGCGATGACGGTACGCGCGTCCCCGCGATCGTCCGCGGCGCCGACGATCGCGAGGAGATGCGCGCGCTCTATCGCGCCACCGGCCCCGCCGCGTTCGGATTGGCGCTTCGGGTGCTGCACCGTCGCGCTGCGGCCGAAGATGTCGTCCGTGAGGGATATCGGCGTGCGCGAGCGGCGCAATGGATCGTCGACGAGGACGACACCGACCGGGAACCTGTTTCCCGGTCCGCCGAATCCGCCGACGACACGATGGTCGGCCCGCCGTCGCGGCCGGGCCCGGACCTCGGCACGCCATGGGGCCGTTCGGCATTCGCCGCCACCGAACAGCGATCCGATCTGAGCCCCGACCTCTCGGGTTCGATGGACCTCGCCTTCGGTCGCGGCGTCGTCTACACCCATAACGGTTCCCGCCTGCCCGATGGAGGCGTCGACCACGTCGACTCCGGCGCTCGTTTCGAGGGGCCGGATCACCTCGGCGCCGACTATCCGGAGGCTCGCCACGGCGGCGCCGATGACGGAGGCGGGCCCCGCCATCCCGACGCGGACCACACCGGTGTTGCCTCTCCCGGCCCTGGGGGGTCCAGCCCCGGCAACACCGAGGGGGACCATCTCGACATGGCCCACTGGGACTTCGGTCACCTCGGCGCGTATTGGCCCGATGCCCGACAGTTCGGCATCGACACAGAACGTCCGGGCCCCGACGCGGCCACTGCCAACGACAGTCCGGCGTTCACCCCCGACCAGTCCTGGCTACTGGCCCAGATCCATCGCCTCGCGGTCCAGCGGCTGCGACTGGACCGTCGCGGCGGCGACGACATGCCGTGGCTCGCGGCCGCGGCCAGACTCGGCTTCGACGACCCACTCGACAGCCGCTGCGAAATCTTCGTTCTCGCCTACTACGGCGGCCGCACCTACCGTGCCATCGGCCGCGAACTCGGCCTGCGCGTGCCGATGGTCACGAGATTGCTGGCGGAGAGCATCGAACGGCTCGCCGAGCAGCGGATCGACCGGTGGACGGCCAGACAGTCGTGGTGCCCGCCGGGCTCGGTCCTGTCACTGGCCGACGCCTACGCGCTCGACGCGGTTGCCGAACTCGAGCACCACCACATCGAGAACAAGCTCACTGTCACCACCGCGAACAGTCTGTCGCAGTTCGCCACCCGCGTCCGTGGCGTGCACGAAGTGCTCGCGCTGCTGGCCGCCGACGACCAGCACACCCCGCCCCGCAATCTCGAAACCCGCATCCTCGCCGACCTGGGCACCGCACCGCAACGGCGCGGTCACTGGACGGCCAGACCGCCCTGGCTGCGTCGCTTCGGCGGTCAATCGGAGGGCTAGGCGTACCCGCGCCTTCGCTGCGGCCGGTTCAGAGCACCACTACGTGATCTTCGGCGACGCGCCCACCCAGGCGCACCCAGCCGTCGGAGTCCCATTCGGTGTAGAGCTGTGAGCCCTGCCCCTGCGTGATGATCAGCCCGCGACGCAACTGCCCGGTGAGCGCGACCGCCGCCGCTCCGGTCGCCTCGTCCTCGGCGATGCCCATCGCCGGGGCGAACATCCTGGCCCGCAGCGCGCCACGCGACTCGTCGGTCCACGCCCAGAAGAAGTGCTGGCCGGCGGTGAAGTCGCCGGGCGCCAATGCCGCCAGCTCCTCGGCCGAATCCAGTTGCCGGAAAACGAATTTCGGCGCCCACTCGGCGCGCGCGGTGATCCAGGTCAGGCCGTCTGTCCGGGTGACGGCCACCGGGCCCGCGGGCACCCGCAAGGTGTGCACCGGCGTGCGCTGGACATCGAGCCACCACGCGGTGCCGACGGTGGGATGCCCGGCGAAGGGCAACTCGACGGCGGGTGTGTAGATGCGGACGTCGGCGACGCCGTCGACCGGATCGGAGACCACCGTGGTCTCGCTGAACCCCAACCTCGCCGCCAGCTCCTGCTTGTCGAGGGCGACGACATCGCCGGCGCGGGCGATGCCGAGCGCGTTGCCGAGATTTCCGGCCGGATCGGTGAACACTCGGACGACCTCGACCTGGATATCCGGGGCATCGGGCACATCATGTGCGTTCATGATCGTGAGCCTACCGGCCCGCTCAGCGGCGCCGAGCGCCCCGCCGTGTCCGTTCCACGCAGCAGCGGCCCCGACCCGGAAACCGGATCGGGGCCGCTCAACACCTGCGGGAACAGGCGCGAAACCGACTCAGACGGCGGCCGAGGCCAGCGCCTCGGTGGACGCCACGGCCTGACCGACGCCGGCGACGATCGCCGCCGCACGCAGCGACTCGAAGATCACCTCGCGCGACACACCCGCCTCGCGCAGCGTCTTCTCGTGCGCTTCGAGGCAGTGCGCGCAGCCGTTGATCGAGGAGACCGCGAACGACCACAGCTCGAAATCGGCCTTGTCGACGCCGGGGTTGCCGATGATGTTCATCCGCAGACCCGCGCGCAGGTCGTCGTAACGACCGTCCAGGAAGGCCTTACCCCGGTAGAACACGTTGTTCATGCCCATGATCGACGCGGCGCCGAGCGCGGCCTCGTAGGCCTCGGCCGAGAGC
The DNA here is from genome assembly GCF_001613085.1 of Nocardia salmonicida NBRC 13393. Taxonomy (GTDB): domain Bacteria; phylum Actinomycetota; class Actinomycetes; order Mycobacteriales; family Mycobacteriaceae; genus Nocardia; species Nocardia salmonicida. The sequence goes on along the minus strand of NZ_BDBR01000027.1, from coordinate 100,163 downwards.
ACGTCGGCGGCCTCCTCGGCGACCTCACGCAGGGTGGTGGCCGAGCGTGTGGCGGCGGCCGAAGCCAGCAGGGTGCCCCACAGCTGCTGCTCGTTGAGCACCGTGGTGCGGGCCAGCGAGGACAGATTGAGCTTGAGGTCCTTGGCGTACTCGGGAAGAGAGTTCTTCAGGTTCTCGATGCTCATGACAGTGGGGCTCCTTCAGGGTGGTTCGGTGGGGAAGTGGTTCAGACGCTGGCGGTGAGCAACTCGCCCGCGTTGATGGTCGGGTCGCCCTTCTTCCAGTTGCAGGCGCACAGCTCGTCGGACTGCAGGGCGTCGAGCACGCGCAGCACCTCGTCGACATTGCGACCGACCGAACCGGCGGTCACCGAGACGAACTGCACCTCGTTGTTCGGGTCGACGATGAAGGTGGCGCGGTCGGCGACGCCGTCGGCGTTGAGAACACCGGCGGCGGTAGCCAGTTCACGCTTGAGGTCGGACAGGATCGGGAAGGGCAGGGTCTTGAGATCCTCGTGCTGGGCGCGCCACTGGAAGTGCACGAACTCGTTGTCGACCGAGGCGCCGAGGACCTGCGCGTCACGATCGGCGAACTCCTCGTTCAGCTTGCCGAACGCGGCGATCTCGGTCGGGCACACGAAGGTGAAGTCCTTGGGCCAGAAGAACACGATGCGCCACTTGCCCGCGTGGTCGTCGCTGGTGATCTGGGTGAAGTAATCGTCGGGCTGCTGGGCGTCGACCTTGGAGAGATCGCCTCCGATGACGGCCTTGAGGTTGTATGCCGGGAATTGGTCGCCGATGGTCAGCAGAGCCATGCTTCGTCTCCTCAGTGGTGGTGTGGTTGATGGTCAGCCTACTGAAAGGTAAAGCCGATTGCTGGTCGTACACTGATAGGTGTGAGTGATCAGACTTATCAGCCAACCCTGTCGCAGCTGCGTGCGTTCGTGGCCGTCGCCGAATACCGGCATTTCGGCACCGCCGCAGCGCGTTTGACTGTGAGTCAACCCACGTTATCGCAGGCACTGGCATCACTGGAAAACGGACTCGGGCTCCAATTGATCGAGCGCAGCACCCGCCGCGTGCTGGTCACCGCCGCGGGGATGCGGCTGCTGCCGCAGGCCATGGCCACCCTGGAAGCCGCCGACCGATTCGTGGCCTCGGCGACCGGCGACACTCTCGGCGGCACGCTGCGCGTGGGCATCATTCCGACCGTCGCCCCCTACGTGCTGCCCGAACTGTTGCCCGAGTTACGCCGCAAACTGCCCGGGGTGCTGCCCCAGGTGGTCGAGGACCAGACCGCGCGGCTACTGGAGGGTCTGCGCACCGGTGTGCTCGACGTGGCGGTGCTCGCGTTGCCGAGCGAAGCGAACGGCTTGGTCGAGATTCCGCTCTACAGCGAGGAATTCGTGCTGGTCACGCCGCGCGGCCACGAGCTCGCCGGCCGTACCGACCTGGCCGCGCCCGCCCTCGCCGACCTACCGCTGCTGCTGCTCGACGAGGGCCATTGCCTGCGTGATCAGACCCTTGACCTGTGCCGCTCGGCCGACGTGCAACCCGGGACGGTCGGCGATACCCGCGCCGCCTCGCTGACCACGGTCGTGCAGTGCGTGGCAGGCGGGCTCGGCGTGACGCTCATCCCGGAGATGGCCGTGGCCGCCGAGACCGCGCGCGCGAGTCTGGACACCGCGCGCTTCGCGACTCCCGCTCCTGGCCGCACCATCGGGCTCGCCTATCGGGGGTCCTCCGCGCGGGCCTCGGATTACGAATACCTCGCCGCGATCATCCGAGCCAAGCGCCCTTTCTGATCTCCTCTGTTCGGAGCTGTCGGGCAGGCTCGAATTCGGGATCGCGGTGCACCACGACACCGCGCCGCTGAGGGATCGGTCGTGGCCACGCTCGATGAGAGCGCCGGGGTCGAAAGTCGTTGTGCCGCTGGGGGCGCGCCTTTCGGTGCGCATGGGCGCGCGCACGATCCGCGCGGGGTGAGTGTTCACAGGCGGGAACTGTGTGACGCATTCGAATTCGAGGAACGCTGTAACGCTTGCTGGAGCTTCGAAGAAGTTTTTAGCGGATCTCTATACGCTGATAGCAGTGGTATACAGCGAGTCGGCTGATCAACGTCGTTGCAGATGAATTTTCGCAGGGTGTACACCCCCCGTGCGTTGGCACGCGCGAGAATTTCGCGGAGTAAATTAATTGCCCATAATAACTCGGCAATACAACGGTATATCGACTGCTGCTGACCGGCGGAAAATTTGCTTCAGCTAACTATTGGCATTCTTTAGGTCGAGGAATGTGTAGCGAATCTCGAACGCCCACGACACTCTATAGCTATATGTGTGGCGAGGCAAGGGGATGCGACATATTTACGGATAGAGTCCGAATCGTGCCGAATTCGGTACCTTGACCCCTTGAGGTGGCGATTTGGTGATGAACGAATGGCGGTGACGACCCACCGGCGAGAACGTTGAGTATGCGTCGGCGAGGTCGGGGGGCGATCGGGCCGACTGCGCCTCCCTTATTGTCCGATGCTGTTTTCGTGACCATGTTGCAAGCTTTCGTCCAGGGAAAGGGGCAACTTTGCGGCTATATAATCGACCTCTTGAAGATAGCGGTATCAACGGAGGTCGGAATGGGCCGAAAGAGTCGCGTAGATGGCAGTCCGGACCGGTCTGATAGGCCGGAAATCAGCTCATTCCGTTCTTCCCGAAACGTGGATTCGGGTAACGGTTCCGGCGCTGGCTCCGATACTAACGGAGACCCCTCATTCGATATCTTTCCCCTGACGGCGGCACAGCGGGGGATCTGGTTTGCCCAGCACCTCGCGGAGTCCTCACCGATTTCCGTGGCCCAGTATGTCGAGATCGTGGGCGAGTTGGACACCGAACTGCTTGCCGAGGCTTGCCGAACCGCCAGTCGCGAGTTCGAATCCGGGCATATGCGACTGATCGAGGTCGACGGAGAGCCGTGTCAGTTCGTCGACGCGGAGCATGGAGCTCTGGTGTCGATCCTGGACCTGCGCCACCACGCCGATCCGGTCGCGACTGCGCACAGCATGATGGTCCAGGACTATTCCGCTCCGCTGGACGTGCTGAACGACCACCTCGTGACAGCCATTGTGTTCCAGGTCGGCGAGGACCATTTCCTGTGGTACCAGCGAGCGCACCACATCGCGCTCGACGGATTCGCCGCGGTAACGATGTTGCACCGGATGACCGAGTTGTACAACGCTTGGGTGAAGGGCGAGGAACCGCCATCGTGCGCGGCGCAGGACCTGGGGGTCATCGTCGAGCAGGATCTGGCGTACCGGGGCTCGACGCGTTTCGACAACGACCGCAGATATTGGCTGGAGCACCTGGAAGGCGCGCCGCCCGCCGTGAGTCTGGCCGGTCGCGTCGGTAAGCCCACCATTCATCCGGCGCTGGTCAGCACAGAGTTGCCCGACGCCACCGCGAGTCTGATGGAAAGCGTCGCGCTCGAACATGGTCAGAGCGTGGCTCCGACCATCGTCGCGGCATTCGCCGCGTACCTCGCGCGGATGACCGGTAGCGATGAAGTAATGCTGAGCCTGCCGGTGTCGGGTCGGCACTCTGCCGTGCTGCGCCGTTCCGGGGGGATGGTGGCGAACGTCGTCCCGCTGCGGGTGCGGGTCGCGGGCCGCAGCGTCGGCGAACTGATCGCCGCTGTGCAAAGCGAGTTGACGAGCGCACTTCGGCGCCAGCGCTACCGCCAGGAAGACATATTCCACGATATGGGGATCGCGCGCGACGAGGCGGTATCCTTCGGGCCGGCCGTGAACCTCATGATGATCGAGAACGAGGTTGTGCTCGGTAACACGACAGGCCGCCTGAACGTCCTCACCTCAGGCCCTACCGCCGACCTCTTCGTCAATATCTACCCTGGTGCGGGCAAAGACAGTACACATATCGACTTCCAGGGAAATCCGAGTGTCTACAGCCAGGACGAGCTCACTGGTCACCACCGGCGCTTCCGTATGTTCCTGCACGAATTCCTCGCCGGGGGAGCGGGATGCCCGGTCAGCAGATTGTCGCTGCTCGACGCACAGGAACGGTCAGCGCTGCCGCGGGTGCGGGGGCCGAGCGGGGTCGAAACCCGGCTGCTTCCGGAGATCCTGACCGAGAGCGCGCGCCGCGATCCTGGTGCGTGCGCGATCATCTCGGCCGGGCAGACAATGACGTACGGCGAGCTGGATACCAGATCCTCGCAGCTGGCCCGCCATCTGAGAGCCCTGGGGTGTGGGCCGGACACGGCGGTCGCGATCATGCTGCGACGCTCGGTCGAATCTGTCGTGGCGACGTGGGCGGTCGCGAAATGTGGGGCCGCGTTCGTCATGGTGGACCCCGAGTACCCGCGCAAACGTGTGGAACATATGGTCGCCGACAGCGGTGCGGCCGTGGCGATCACGGTCGACGCCTTGCGCGGGCGGCTCCCGTCGGCGATGCGTTCTGTGGTTCTCGATGACCCCGCGACCCTGGGGGAAGGCAGCGCCGCGAGCGCACCGATGTCCGAGGGCGACATGATCCGCCCACTACGGCCGTCCAATATCGCTTACATCACCTATACCTCGGGATCCACCGGAGCGCCGAAAGGCGTCCAGGTCACGCACACCGGCCTCGCGAATCTGGTCGCCGATCGCGCCGCCACGTACGGAATCGACACGACCTCTCGGGTGTCCTATGCCCTCTCGCCCAGCTTCGACGCCGCCATGGAACAGTTTCTGACCTGCTTCGCGAGCGGATCCACGCTGGTGATCGTGCCGCCCGAGGTCACCGGCGGCGAGCCGCTCACGCGACTGCTGGCAGACGAGCACGTGACCCACCTGACGCTGACGCCCACGATGCTGGCAACCGTGGACCCGCACGAGGCGACCGACTTGCGAGTGGTCGTGGTCGGCGGCGACGTCTGTCCACCGCACGTCATCGAGCGGTGGGCGCCGTCGGTGTCCATGTACAACGAATACGGTCCCACCGAGGCCACCGTGACCGCCGTCGGCGCCATGCTGACACCCGACCACGCCCACCTGGTCGGTGGCCCCATTCGTGGTGTCTCGGCGATGGTGCTGGACCGAACGCTGCAACCGGTGCCGAAGGGCACCGCGGGCGAACTGTATCTCGCCGGGCCGGGACTGGCCCGCGGATACAGTCATCTGTTCGTCGCCACCGCCGCCCGGTTCGTCGCGGATCCGTACGGTGGCCCCGGCGAGCGGATGTACCGCACCGGCGACATCGCGCGCTGGACCGGCGACAACGCCGAAATGACGCTGGAATTGGCGGGGCGCAGCGACTTCCAGGTCAAGATCCGTGGCTACCGGATCGAACCGGGTGAAATCGACGCCGTGCTCACCACACACGAGGACGTGGATCTTTCCGTGACGGTGCCGGTGCACAACAACGCGGGCACGACGGTGCTGGCATCGTATGTGGTCCCGGTCAGCGGCCGTCGGATCGAACCTCTCGAACTCGAGCGCTTCGCCCAGGATTCGCTGGCGCCGCATATGGTCCCGGCGGTGATCCTCCCGTTGGACCGCCTCCCGGTGAACGCCTTCGGCAAGCTTGATCGCGGCGCTCTGCCGAAGCCGGAATTCGGGACCGCGCCAGTCGGCCGGACGCCGGCCACCGCCAGGGAGAAGGCGGTCGCGAAGCTGTTCACCGAGGTGCTCGGCGTGCCGCTCGTCGGGGCGGACGACAGCTTCTTCGCCCTGGGCGGCGACAGCATTCTGTCGATCCGGCTGGTGGCGCGGGCCAAGGGCGAGGGCCTGAGTTTCTCCACCCAGGATGTGTTCGTGCACAAGACCGTCGCGGCCTTGGCGGCCGCTGCCACGGCCACGCAAGCACGCGATACCCCCGAGTTGGACGAGTTGCCCGGAGGCGGCGTCGGACCGATGCCGTTGTCGCCGATCATGTGCGCGATGCTCGATCGGGGTCATTACGACCGATTCGCGCAGGCCGCGCTCGTGCAGCTGCCCGAAGGGGTCGATCGGGCGGGCCTCGTGCGCGCACTGGGAGCCCTGCTGGACCGCCACGACCTGCTGCGCGCGGTGTTGCGCGGCGATTCGGGTGATCGGTACGTCGAGGTACTCGAGCGCGAAGCGGTCGACCCGGACGCCGTGCTCATCGATGTTCGGCTCGATCGGCGAGACGCCGCCGAGGTCGACCGGCACCTACAGCAGGCCGCGGATCGATTGGACCCGGCCGAGGGCGTGCTCGTTCGAGCCGTCTGGATGCGGGATCGCAACGGCTCGGGACCCGACCTGATGTGGCTGGTGGTTCACCATCTCGCCGTCGACGTGGTGTCGTGGCGCATCATCCTCGCCGACCTCGCGCAGGCCTGGACGCAGGTATCCGACGGCGGCGAACCGGATTTCGGCCCGATCACCACCTCGTTCCGGCGATGGGCGCACGGCCTGGTCGAGCGGGCGCCGAGCAGACGGTCGGCGGAGCTCGACGGGTGGAAAGACGTACTCGCGCGAGGTGATCAGCTACTCGGATCGCGCCGTCTCGTTCCGGATCGTGACGTCGGGGCCACGGCGGGCCGGGTACATCAGCGCATTCCGGCAGCGGTCACCGAGGCGGTTCTCACCACCATTCCGGACCGCTTCCACTGCAGCGCCAACGATCCGCTGCTCGCGGCCCTGGTACTGGCACTCGGAGAGTGGCGGCGCAGGCGCGGTACGGCGGCGACCGCCGGAGAGTTGATCTCGCTGGAGGGGCACGGCCGCGAGGAGCAAGCCGTACCCGGCGCCGATCTCAGCGGCACCGTGGGCTGGTTCACCACACGCTTCCCGGTTCGGATCGAGTGGAACGATATCGATCTCGATGACGCGCTGGCCGGCGGCACGGGCGCTGGAACGGCGATAAAACAGGTGAAGGAGCAGTTGCGCGCGGTGCCGGGCAACGGCATCGGCTACCAGATGCTGCGTCATCTCGATCCCCAGGGCAGGGCCGAGCTCGCGGACCTGCCCGAACCGCAGATCAGTTTCAACTACCTCGGGCGGGTGGGTGTCGGCGAACGCTCGGTGCCCTGGGCGCCCACCACCGAGTTCACCGCACTGACCGCGACGAGCGATCGGGAGATGGCGCTGCCGGCCCTGCTCGATATCAATGCGATCGCCGAGGAAGGTCGCGACGGGCTCGAACTCGACGTGACCTGGGAGTTCGCTTCGCAGGTACTGGACCGCGAGGACGTCGACGAGCTCGCCGGGCTGTGGGCTCGCGCCCTGGGGGCGCTTGCCGAGCACGTCCGATCCGACACCGGATACGGCTTCACCCCCTCCGACTTCCCGCTCACCGCGGTAGCGCAGGACGATGTCGACCGGTGGCTGGGCGAATACCCGTCGATGATCGATGTGTGGCCGCTCACCGCCTTGCAGTCCGGGCTGCTGTTCCACACGGTCTACGACCGCGACGGCGACGACGGCTACATCGTGCAGGTGGCGCTGACGTTCGCCGGGCAGGTGGACGGGCCCCGGATGCGGCGGGCCGCGCAGGTGCTCATCGACCGGCACGACAGCCTGCGGACCGCCTTCGTCGAGAGTGCCGATGGGCCACGCCAGATCGTTCTGCGCGACACCGAGGTCGATTGGGGCGAGTCGAGTATCGCCGACATCATCGATGCCGACCGGCAGGCGCGGGCCCTTCGGCGTCTCGCGACGGCGGCCGCGGCTCCGTTCGATCCGGCCCACCCACCGCTGGTGCGGTTCCACCTCGTGCGCACCGGCGTAGATACCTTCCAGTTGCTGGTCACCAACCACCATCTCGTGCTGGACGGCTGGTCGATGCCGCTGCTGATCCACGAGTTGCTCTCGTTGTATATCTCGGACGGCGATACCGTCGAGCTCGCGCCCCCTCGTTCGTACCGGGAGTATCTGCAGTGGCTGCAGGCTCAGGATCGCGACGCCGCCATCGCCGCGTGGCGGGAGACGCTCGCCGGCATCGACAGTCCGACGCGGGTCACGGACAGGCCGGATCGGTCCGTCACCGCGCAGGTCGGTGAGGTCGACCTGAAACTGGACGCCGCGACCACCGCCGCGCTTCTCGATCTGGGCCGCTCACACGGCGTCACCGCCAACACGGCCTTGCAGGTGGCGTGGGCATTGCTGGTGGCCGCGCTGACCGGACGGTCGGACGTGGTGTTCGGCAATACGATCGCGCACCGTCCGCCGCAGATTCCGGATGTCGAGCGCATGGTCGGGCTTCTGGTCAACACGCTGCCCGTCCGAGTCCGCCTCGAACCCGGCGAAACCGTCGGCGAGCTGCTCGTCCGCGTGCAATCCGAGCAGGCCGCCATGCTGGATCACCAGTACGTCGGCTTGGCCGAGCTGCAACGGGCCACCGGCATCACCGATATGTTCGACACCGCGACGGTGCTCGAGTCCTATCCGCTCGACCGGGAACTGTTGGCGCGCAATCTCTCCGACGCCGGCTTGCGGTTCGTCGACATCGACGCCCACGATGCCACGCCGTATCCGCTGAGTTTGCAAGTGTCCCCGCCTCGGTCGAGTGGCGACCGACGACCGAGCGCGGCCGACCAGCCCGGTACCTACACGGTGGCACTGAAATTCGCCGCCGACCGATTCGATGCGGACGAGGTCCGCACGTTGCTCGAACGCTTCGAGCTCCTGCTCACCCAGATCGTCGGGTATCCCACCCGGAAGGTCGCCGCGATCTCGTCCTGCTGGGATTCCGAACGCGCGGAACTACTTTCGGTCGGCAGGGAGGAGCCCGCCGCGGAGCTCGTGTTGCGCGACATCCTGTGGGGAACCGCACGGAAGTGTCCGGATGCCGTTGCTGTCCGCAGCGGTGATGCCACGTGGACCTATCAGGAGCTGGAGCGTCGCGCCGACGGGTTCGCTCGCCTGCTGGCCGACCACGGTGCTCGCGCGGAGTCGATCGTCGCGTTGGCCGTTCCCCGGTCGGCCGAACTGGTGGTGGCGATCTGGGCGGTGGCGAAAACAGGTGCCGCCTTCCTGCCGTTGGATCCCGGCAATCCCGCCGCGCGGATCGAGGAGTTGTTATCGGACTCCCGGACCCGGCTGGGCGTGACGACCAGCGCTGTCGCGCCACAGCTTCCGAATAGTGTCGACTGGTTGACGCTGGACGCTTCGGCTTCGGACGCGCAGGAGGGTCGACGTCCGTCCGGTCCCCCGGCCGGGGCCGACCGGCTGTCGGCCGACAACGCGGCATACGTGATCTATACGTCCGGATCGACCGGCAAACCGAAGGCGGTCCACCTCAGCCATCGAGGACTGGCCGATCTCGTCGCGGCGCAAGTCGACGCCTTCGGCGTCGGTACGGATTCGGTGGTGTTGCAGGTCGCGTCGCCCGGATTCGACGCCTGCTTGTCGGAGTTGCTGTTGGCGCACGGCAGTGGCGCCGCTCTCGTGGTGGCGCCGCCGGAGGTGTACGCCGGGACCGACCTCGAGGATTTGATTCGCGCACAGCGGGTTTCGCACGCGATCATCACCCCCTCGGTGCTGAAGACCATGGATCCATCCCGGACGCCGTCGTTGACATCGCTCGCGGTCGTCGGCGAAGCGACCGAGCCGGACACCGTGAACCGGTGGGGCCATGGGCGACGCCTGATGAATCATTACGGACCTACCGAGTGCACGATCTGGGCAACGGGGTCGGAAGTCGTCCCCGGCGAGCCGGTGACGATCGGCGGCCCGATCCCAGGCGCGTCCGCGATGGTTCTCGACACGTGGCTGCGGCCGGTGCCGGTCGGTGTCGTGGGCGAGCTCTATATCGGAGGGCCCGGACTCGCCCGCGGGTACGTCGATCGACGGGGCGTCACCGCGTCACACTTCGTCGCGGATCCGCGATCCACCCGCGGCGAGCGGATCTACCGCACCGGTGATTCCGTGCGCTGGGTCCGCGGACGCGCCGGATTGGCACTGGAATATCTGGGCCGGGGCGATCAGCAGGTCAAGATTCACGGTCTGCGGATCGAGCCGGGGGAAATAGATGCCCACCTGGCTCAGCACCCGGAGGTGGCGAGCGTGGCCACCGTCGTGGTGAAGGGGCCTGCCGACGAACCGATTCTGGTGTCCTATTTCGTCTCCTCCTCGGATGCCACGATAGATGTGGCGGCACTCGGCGACGATCTCTCGGGCACGCTACCGCGATATATGAATCCCGCGGCGATCGTCCAGCTCGAGGAGATGCCGCGGACGCCCACCGGGAAACTCGATCGGAAACAATTGCGGCAGCGGGCCTTCGAATCCGACGCCGCAGGCGGCAGAACGCCGTCGACGCGGACCGAACAGGTCGTGGCGAAACTCTTCGCCGAGGTGCTCCATCTCGACACCGTGTCCGCCGACAGCAACTTCTTCGCGCTCGGCGGGGACAGTATCGTCTCGATGCGGCTGGTGGCGCTGGCGAGATCCGCCGGGCTCACGTTCACGCCGCGAGATGTGTTCGAAGGCAAGACCGTTGCCGCCCTTGCCGCGATGGCCGGCGGCGATCCGGTGCCGGTGACAGATCGCGCTTCGGACTCTCCACTCGTCGCGCTCGCACAACCCGACCTCGCTCGGCTCGAGCAGCGATACCACGGTCTGTCCGACGTATGGCCGTTGTCGCCCATGCAATCCGGCGTGCACTTCCACTCGACGTTCGACCCGGATGCCGGGGACAACTACACCGTCCAGACGATGATCGGATTTTCCGGAGCGGTCGACGGTGAGCGCCTGCGCCGTGCCGCTCAGGCCGTGGTCGACCGGCACGACATCCTGCGGGCTGCCTTCGTGGAGACCGCGGCGGGGCCGTGTCAGATCGTGCTCGACCATGCCGAGATCGGTTTCCGAGAGATCGATCTCGGCGATGCGGAATCCCCGGCCGACCCGGAATCGATTGCCGCGGCGGACGCGGCGGCGGGATTCGATCTGTCGGCTGCTCCGCTCCTGCGCTTGACGCTGATCCGTCTCGACGCGGGGTCCTTCCGGCTGCTCGTCACCAATCACCATGTGATCCTGGACGGCTGGTCGATGCCGCTGCTGATGCGAGAACTGCTCGACTACTACGGGTCTCCCGACCATATCGACTCCGCCGGACCTGCTCCCTCCTACCGCGACTATCTGTCCTGGCTGGGACGCCAGGACAGTGCCGCATCCAAAGCGGCATGGAAGCAAGCCTTTTCGGATGTCGACGCACCCACCCGGGTGTCCCGCGACGTGGGCGCGGCGGGTTCGGTATCCACCGCTGAGATCGGGGCCGAGCTGACGGCAGATCTTTTCGGAGACCTCCGTCGAGTGGCGGCGGAAGCGGCCGTCACCCTCAATACGGCGGTCACCGCGGCCTGGGCTCTGAATCTGCGCGTGCTGACCGGGGAGACCGATGTGATCTTCGGCTCCGCGGTGTCGGGACGGCCCCCGGAGTTGCCGCTGGTCGATCAGACGCTCGGTATGTTCCTGACTACGATTCCCGTGCGAGTCCCGCTCGAACCCACCATGACGGTGCGCGCGTTGCTGACCAGCATTCAGGCGCGGCACGCCGGCATGCTGGATCATCACCATATCGGCCTACCCGAGATCCACCGCAGCGTCGGCCTGCCCGAACTCTTCGATACCGCCATCACTTTCCAGTCGTTCCCCGTCGACCGGACGGCACTGCAGCGACTCATCGATTCGGCGGGCCTGCGGGTGGACGAACTCAGCGGTGTCGACGCGACGCCGTACCCGCTGAGCCTGGTCGTGGAACCGAAACAATCCGAGCACGGCGAAGCACAGGGACTGCGGATCACCCTCCGATTCCACGACCGCGCATTCGACACCGCGGCCGCGCGCCGGATCCTCGACCGCTTCGTCGAGTTGCTCGGCCGGATCGCGGTCAACCCCGACGTCCGGCTGGGCGAGCTGCCGCTCGGCGAGGAACCGGGGCCGTCATGGCCGGATTCGGTTGCGGAACAGGCGATCCCGGACACGCTGGACCGGATACTCGCCGCTCGCGCTGCCGCCGAACCCGACGCGATCGCCGTGCGATGCGGTGACACCGCCATGACCTACCGGCAACTCGACGAGCGATCCGCACAGCTGGCGCGGGTCCTGCTGCGGCACGGTGTCCGGCGGGGACAGGTCGTCGCCGCTGTGCTTCCGCGATCCCTGGCGGCGACCCTCGCCCTGTGGGCCGTGGCGAAGACCGGCGCGGCGTTCCTGCCGATAGATCCGACTCTGCCATCGGAGCGGATCGAATATCTGCTGTCGGACTCGGGAACCGCGCTCGGGTTGACCGACACGTTTGCCAGGGAACGTCTTCCTGACAGCGTCGAGTATCTGATCCTCGACCAGGAACAGATACTCGACGCCGAGGACTCGGTTCCCGCTGGGCCGATCACCGACGCCGAACGCGACGGACCGATTCGACGGGGGCAGACCGCGTACGTGAGCTATACCTCCGGGTCGACCGGTATGCCCAAGGGCGTACTCGTCAGCCATCGCGGTCTGGCCGATATCGTCGCGGCGCAGCGGCGGATACTCGGCGTCGACCCGATGTCGGTGGTCCTGCAGGTGGCCTCGCCCAGCTTCGACGCCTCGGTGTTCGAGTTGTTGATGGCGCACGGCTCGGGCGGTCGACTGGTCGTATCGCCTGCCGATGTCTACGCCGGCCCCGAGCTGGCGGATCTCATCGGGCGCGAACATATTTCGCATGCGGTGATCACTCCCTCGGCGCTGGCGACCATCTCGTGCGACGGTCTCGACGGGCTACGTGTACTGGCAACCGCCGGTGAGCCGGTCGGGCCGGAGCTGGTCGATCGGTGGGCGCCGCATCGCACCATGGTCAATCTCTATGGGCCGAGCGAAAGCACTATCTGGGCTACCGCCAGCGGCGCACTGACGCCCGGTGCCGCGATCACGATCGGCAAGCCGGTCGGCCCCGTGGCGGTCGTCGTCCTCGATACCTGGTTGCGGCCCGTGCCACACGGTGTCGAGGGCGAGCTGTACCTGTTCGGCGCCGGCTTGGCCGACGGGTACGCCGCCCGAAGGGGGTTGACCGCGGCGCGATTCGTCGCATGCCCGTTCGCGGAGCCGGGGCAGCGCATGTACCGCACCGGTGACGTGGTGCGCCGCGGCGCCGACGGCGATCTGGAGTTCTTGGGGCGCAACGATTTTCAGGTGAAGGTGCACGGCACCAGGGTCGAGCTGGGTGAGATCGACGCGGTGCTCGACGCGCGTGCCGATGTGGCGTACGCGGTCACGGTGCCGCGCCGCGACGGCGGACACCCGGTGGTGCTGGTGTCCTATGTCGTGCCCGCGCCGGGGGCGGAGGTCTCGGGCGAGGAGTTGCGTGCGGCACTGGCTGAGGTGTTACCCCGGTACACGGTGCCGTCCGCGGTGATGGTGCTGGACGAGGTACCGCTGACCGTCAACGGGAAGCTGGATCGCGAGCGGTTGCCCGAGCCGGTTGCCGTCACGCGAGAATTCCGGGCGCCGTCGCCAGGATTGGAAGAGTTGGTCGCGCGGACCTTCGAGCAGGTGCTCGACGTGGACCAGGTGGGCGTCGACGACGACTTCTTCGCACTGGGCGGCGATTCGCTGAGCGCCTCGATGGTGGTGGCGCGCATCGGCGCGGCCCTGGACGCGCGAGTGCCGGTGCGATCGGTTTTCGAGGCGCCGACCGTCGGCGGATTGGCCGGGCTGGCCGCGGCGGCCAGCGGTGGGGGCCGGTTGCCCCTGCTGCCGGGGGTGCACCCCGACTCCGTGCCGCTGTCGCTGGCACAGCAGCGGATGTGGTTCCTGAACCGGTTCGAGCCGGACTCCGCGGTGCACAACATTCCGGTGATGCTGCGGCTGTCCGGACGGCTGGACACCGAAGCGCTGGGTGCCGCGCTCGCCGATGTGGTCGCGCGCCACGAAGTATTGCGGACGATCTATCCGGAAGCCGCCGGTGAGCCGCGGCAGGTCGTTCTCGACGAGCCCGCGGTGCCGGTGCGGCCGGTGCGAGTGCACGCGGATTCGGTCCCGGAGGTGGTGGGCGAGTTCGTGCGGGGTGGATTCGATGTGACTGCCCGAGTGCCGATGCGAGTGGGATTGTTCGAGCTGGGCGCCGAGCACGACAGTGACACCGGCGAATTCCTGCTGGTGCTCGTGGTCCATCACATCGCAGGCGACGGTCAGTCGATGGGGCCACTGGCCCGTGACGTGATGGTGGCCTACGTCGCGCGACTGGCCGGGCAGGCGCCGGAGTGGGAACCGCTCGCTGTGCAGTACGCGGACTACGCGTGGTGGCAACGGCAGATGCTGGGAGCCGCGGACGATCCGGCGTCGTTGATGTCGCAGCAGGTGGAGTTCTGGCGCTCGACCCTCGAGGGTGCACCGGACCGGCTGGAACTACCGGCGGACCGCCCACGCCCGGCCGTCGCGTCGCTGTCGGGAGACCGGGTACCGGTGGAGATCGGTGCGAGGCTGCACGAGCGGCTGGTCGCGCTGGCCCGGTCGCGGGGGTCGTCGCTGTTCATGGTGATGCACGCCGCGCTGGCAACGGTATTGGGGCGGCTCAGCGGCAGCGACGACGTCGTGATCGGCACCCCGGTCGCGGGGCGGGGCGAGCCCGGTCTGGACGATCTGGTGGGGATGTTCGTGAACACGCTGGCATTGCGGACCCGGGTGGATACGGGCGAGCCGTTCGCCGAGTTGCTGATGCACACGCGGGAGACGGACCTGCTGGCGTTCGAGCACGCGGACGTGCCGTTCGAACGGGTCGTGGAGGAGTTGAACCCGGAGCGATCGGCGGCCCGACATCCGTTGTTCCAGGTGGCCTTGGCATTCCAGAACGTGTCGACGGTCGATGTGGTGCTGCCCGACGTCCGGGTGACGCGGGCGAATGTGGATACCGGGGCGATCCAGTTCGACCTGCAACTGGTGCTGGCCGATTCCTCCGGCAATGCCGGTGCGGCACAGGGTATGTCGGGAATGCTGACCTATGCGCGGGATCTGTTCGACGAGGCGACCGCGGCGGCGATCGTCCGGCGGCTGGTGCGGGTACTGGAAGCCGTCGCCGACGATCCGGCCGTCGTAGTCGGGGATATCGACTGGCTGGAAGCCGACGAGCGCTCGGCGCTCACCTCCCGGGTCGGGGCGCGCACCGTGGAGGCGCTGGAGCCGCCCGCATTGCTGCCGGAGGTGTTGACCTCGGCCGTCCGGGACAACGGCGACGGTATCGCCGTCGTCGCGGGGGACGCCACGCTGTCGTACAAGCAGCTGGACGAACGATCGAACCGACTGGCGAGGTTGCTGATCCGCCGTGGCGCCGGACCGGAGAATCCGGTGCTGGTGGCGGCGGCGCGGTCGACGGAGTCCGTCGTCGCGTGGTGGGCGGTGGTGCGGTCGGGTGCGGCGTACGTGCCGGTGGACCCACGCTATCCCGAAGGCCGGATCGAGCAGATGGTGTCGGATTCTCGTGCGACGCTAGGGATTACGGTGTCGTCGGTCCGTGCCCAACTGCCCGATTCGGTGGACTGGATCGTGCTCGACGACCCGGCCGTCGCCACGCGGATCGACGCGGCGGCGAGCGGCCCGATCGGCGACGACGAGCGGACGCGGCCGCTGCGGGTCTCGGATGTCGCCTACGTGGTCTTCACCTCCGGATCCACCGGAGTGCCGAAGGGCGTGGCCGTCACCCATTCCGGCATCGCCGACTTCGTCTCGGGGCGGCGTGCCGATCGCGGGCTCCAGCACGCGTCCAGGGTGTTGCATTTCGCGTCGCCGTCGTTCGACGCCGCACTGATGGAGATCCTGATGGCGGTCAGCCGGGCCGGTGCGTTGATCGTGGCGCCGACGGGGATCTACGGCGGCGGTGAGCTGGCCGAGTTCTTGCGCGTGCAGCGGATCACCCACGCTTTCATGACCCCGGCCGCGCTCGCGTCGGTCGATTCGGCCGGGCTCGACGACTTGCGGCTGGTGATGTCCGGCGGTGAGGAGGTCCCGACGGATCTGGTGAGCCGATGGGCGGGTACCGATGTCACGGGCGCCCGGGAGTTCCAGGTGCTGTACGGGCCGACCGAGGCCACGATGATCGCCACGGCGACGCGCGCGCTGCAACCCGATGATCGGCCGACGATCGGTGCTCCGCTGCCGGGGATGCAGGCGCTGGTTCTGGATGCCCGCCTGCAGCCGGTGCCGGTGGGGGTGGCCGGAGAGTTGTATCTGGCGGGTCCGGCGCTGGCGCGCGGGTACCTGAACAAGCCGGCTACCGATGCGGCGCGGTTCGTGGCGCATCCGTTCGGGGAACCGGGACGCCGCATGTACCGAACCGGTGATGTGGTGCGCTGGAATACCGACGGTGAGCTGGAGTTCTTGGGGCGCAACGATTTCCAGGTGAAGATCCGTGGCTACCGGGTGGAGCTGGGCGAGATCGACGCGGTGCTGAGCGCGCGGGCGGAGGTGGCGTACGCGGTCACGGTGCCGTGGCGTGCGGGCACCGGTCCGGCGCAGCTGGTGTCCTACGCGGTGCCCGAAACCGGGGCGAGCCTTTCGGGCGAACAGTTGCGCGCGGCGTTGGTCGAGGCGCTGCCGTCGTACCTGGTGCCCGCCGCGGTGATGATCCTCGACGCGATTCCCCTGTTGCCGAACGGAAAGCTCGACCGCACGGCCCTGCCCGCACCCGTTGTCCAGGCCAAGCGATTCCGGGCCCTGGTGTCACCGGCGGAGGAGATAGTGGCGGGCGTCTTCGCCGACGTCCTCGGTATCGACGGTCCTGTCGGCGCCGACGACGACTTCTTCGACCTCGGCGGCAACAGCCTGGTGGCCACCCGGGTAGCCGCGCGGATCGGTGCCGCGCTGGAGGTGACCATTCCGGTGTCGGTGATCTTCGAAGCGCCGACGGTCGAGAGGTTGGCCGCGCGCGCCGAGTCGCAGGCCGACACCGGTCGGGTAGCGCTGACCGCGCAACCGCGTCCGGAGCGGATTCCCCTGTCGTCGGCCCAGCAGCGGATGTGGTTCCTGAACCGGCTCGAGCCCGGCTCGGCCGCCTACAGCATTCCGATCGTGCTACGGCTGTCCGGACGGCTGGATGTCGACGCGCTGCGCGCGGCGATCGAGGATGTGGTGAACCGGCACGAAGTACTGCGGACCGTGTACCCGTATGCCGAGGGCGCGCCGTCGCAGGTTGTCCTACCCGCCGCGCGGGCGTGTGCGCCGATCACCGTGACCTCGGTCGCGGAACCGGAACTGGAAGAGTCGTTGTCGGCGTTCGTCTCGACGGTGTTCGATGTGACGGTCGAGGCCCCGTTGCGGGTGCGGTTGTTCGAGCTCGGGCCGAACGAGTGGGTCCTGGCCGTGGTGGTGCACCACATCGCCTGCGACGGGTCGTCGCTCGGCCCGCTGGCACGGGACATGATGACCGCGTACACGGCTCACCTGCTCGGGGAGACGCCGAGTTGGCTGCCGCTGCCGGTGCAGTACGCCGACTACGCGATCTGGCAGCGGACGGTACTGGGTGCCGAAGACGATCCGGAGTCGCTGCTCCGTGCCCAGATCGACTACTGGACACTCGAATTGGCGGAGCTCCCGGTGGTGCTGGGACTGCCGACCGACCGACCGCGTCCGCCCGTACAGACCCATGCGGGCGCGAGCGTACCGTTGACCGTCGGCGCCGATCTGCATGCGGGACTCCAGCAGGTCGCGCGAGCACACAACACGACGCTGTTCATGGTCTTCCACGCTGCGCTGGCGGCCACGCTGGCCCGGCTGGCCGATACGGACGACATCGCGATCGGCACTCCGTTCGCGGGCCGCGGCGAGCCCGAACTCGACGATCTGGTCGGGATGTTCGTCAACACCCTGGTGCTGCGGACCCGGTTGACGCCGGGGATGACGTTCACCCAGCTACTCGAATACCAGCGGGGGACCGATCTGGCCGCGTTCGGGCACGCCGATGTTCCGTTCGAGCGGCTGGTGCAGGAGTTGAACCCGGTGCGGTCGCACGCCCACCATCCGCTGTTCCAGGTGATGCTGGCATTCCAGAACGTCGCCGGGGCCCAGTTCGAACTTCCGGGGCTCTCGGCGTCCGCGATGACGGCCGACGCCGACATCGCACTGTTCGATCTGCTGATCACGATGTCGGATTCCTATGACTCCGCCGGTGACCCGGCCGGCCTCAGCGGCGCGGTGATCTACGCCAGCGACCTCTTCGACGCGACGACAGCGACAGCGATCGTCGATCGCCTGCTGCGCGTGCTCGACGCGCTGGTGACCGATTCGGCACAGCCGGTGCGCGAGGTGGATCTGCTCGGCCCCGACGAACGCGAAACCATTCTGACGCAGTGGAATTCGACCGATCACAATCTGGATCCGGGCGAGACGCTCGCCTCCGTCTTCGCCCACGCCGCGCGGGCGCACGCGGACCGGCCCGCGGTGACGGCCGGCGAACAGACGTTGACCTATGCGGAATTCGCGTCCCGCGTCCATCGGTTGGCGCGGTGGTTGATCTCCAGCGGAGTGGGTCCGGAGTCGTTGGTGGCGCTGCGGATGCGACGTTCACTGGACCAGGTCGTCGCCATCTACGCGGTGCACGCCGCAGGCGGCGGGTACGTGCCGGTCGATCCGGACCTGCCGGCGGATCGCATCGCCTACATGTTGTCCATCGCCGCACCGGTGCTGGAGCTGTCGTCCCTCGAGGGGCTGGAGCTGTCCGGATTCGATGACGGGCCGGTCACCGACGCCGATCGGCTCGCACCGCTGCGATCCCACAATGTCGCCTACGTGATCTTCACCTCCGGGTCGACCGGTCGACCGAAAGGCGTGGCGGTATCGCACTGTTCGGTGGTCAATCAGATGCGGTGGGTCGATGAAACCTACGGGCTCACGCCGAATGACGTCGTGCTGCAGAAGTCCCCGGCCACGTTCGACATGTCGGTGTGGGAGCTGTTCGCGGCACCGGTGGTGGGCGCGCGGCTGGTGATCGCGCGAGCCTACGGGCATACCGACCCGGCTTATCTCGCCGAAACCATTGCCGCCCAGCGGGTCACGTTCGCGGCCCTCGTGCCGTCGATGCTGGCCGTACTCGCGGACACGGCACCCGCGGAATCACTCGAGTCGTTGCGGACGCTGCTGGTGGGCGGTGAGGCATTCGGCCCCGAGACGGTGGCCGCGGCACGGCGCATAGTGCCCGGGGTCGAGTTGCACAATCTGTACGGGCCGACCGAGTGCACCGTGTGCTCGACCGCGCATCGGGTGACCGAAACCGAGAGCGGGAACATGCCGATCGGCTCACCGGTATGGAACACGCGGGCATACGTACTCGACGACCGGTTACATCCGGTACCGGTCGGCGTCGCCGGGGAGCTGTACTTGGCGGGCACCCAGCTCGCACGCGGCTACCAGTCACGTCCCGGCCTCACCGCGGAACGGTTCGTGCCCGACCCGTACGGTGACGGCCTGCGCCTGTACCGCACCGGCGACCTGGTGCGCTGGCGCCGGACCGGCGAATTGGAGTACCTGGGCCGCACCGATTTCCAGGTGAAGCTGCGCGGCCTGCGCATCGAACTCGGCGAAATCGAGGCAGTACTCGCCGAGCACCCCAGCATCGCGCGGGCGATCGCGGTGGTGCGCCCCATCGGTGTGATGGAGCACCTCGTCGCCTACGTCGTGCCCGCCGCGGGCGCCACGGTCGATACCGTGGCGGTCTCGGCGCACGCGGCTACCAAACTGCCCGACTACATGGTGCCCGCCACGCTGACGGTGCTCGACACGGTGCCCCTGCACACGTCGGGCAAGCTGGACCCGTTGCGGCTACCGGAGCCGGTGCTCGCGGTAGCGGAGTTCAGGGAGCCTTCGTCCTGGCTGGAAGGCGAGGTCGCACGGGCCTTCGGAACGGTACTCGGCGTGGATCGGGTAGGCGCGGACGACGACTTCTACGCATTGGGTGGCAACTCGCTGAAGTCGGTGCAGGTGGTGAGCGAGTTGCGCAAGGAACTCGACTACGAGGTTCCGATCAGCTGGATGCTGTCCGATCCCTGCCCCGCCGACCTGGCGAAGCGGATCGAATCCAGAATCGACGCCGATCCCGCCGCCGACGGGACCGATGCCGGCTTCGACACGCTGCTGCCGATCCGGACCAGCGGTGAGCGAGCCCCACTGTTCTGTATCCACCCGGCCTTGGGCCTGTCGTGGTGTTACCGCACACTCGACCGCTACCTCTCCGACGATCGACCGATCTACGGCATCCAGGCGCCACAGATCAGCGGCGAGATCCCCGGTCCGACAACGATCGAAGAAATGGCCGCACGCTACTTCGCCGAGATTCGCGCCGTTGCGCCACACGGCCCCTATCACCTCCTCGGCTGGTCACTGGGTGGTGCGATCGCCCACGCCATCGCTGTCGAGATGCGCGCCGCCGGGGAAGAGGTCGCGCTGCTGGCACTGCTGGACGCCGAGGTGGGCGGTGTCGACGAGTCGACGCTGCGCGCCGTCACGGCCGGCGAGCTGATCAGCAATCTCGGCCCGGTCATGGGCGTCGATTTCGTCAGCCCCGACGCGAGTGCCGAGGAGGCCGCCGACCTGATCGAACGGCACCTGGGGAGCAGCCTCGGTATCGACGCCGCACGGATCCAGCGTCTGACCGATGCCTACAACCTGGCGGTCCGGGCCGCCGGCGCGTGGCATCCCGCGGTCCTGGACAGCGACGCGCTCTATTTCACCGCGACGCGCGAAAGGCGATCCGACGCCACGGGTCACGAGGGATGGGCGCGGGTGGTCCGTGGGCAGTTGTCGAATTTCGACATCGATGTGGCCCACCTCGATATGACCCAACCGGGTGCGATCGCCGAGATCGCCAGGATTCTCAACGCGCGATTGGACAGCTGACCGCGTTTCCGCTCGACCAGGTGGCCTTCCTGGCGGTCCGATTCGGTGCCTGCGCGTGCGACACCGACCTGGTCGCCTGCTATTTTGAACGTCGTTCAATGATGTAGCGAAGGATGTCTGCCGTGCCCGAAGTCGAGAAATCCCCGAAGCGGGCAACCGGATTCACCGCACGGGACATGGCGCAGATCGCGGTGTTCGCTGCCCTGATCGCCGCCCTCGGCCTGCCCGGGGCGATCACCGTCGGGTTCAGCGGGGTGCCGATCACGCTGCAGACACTCGGGGTGATCCTCACCGGTGCGATCCTCGGCGCCCGCAAGGGCGCGGCCGCGGTGGCGGTGTTCATCGCGCTGACCATGATCGGGCTGCCCCTGCTCTCCGGTGGCCGCACCGGCCTCACCGCGCTGGCTTCGCCGACGGCCGGCTATCTGATCGGCTGGATTCCGGCAACGCTGGTCATCGGCCTGCTCACCGCGATGATCCTGCCGAAGTATCCGATCGTGCTCGGCCTGCTGATCAACGCCCTCGGCGGCATCGTGATCATCTACCTGTTCGGCACCGTCGGCCTGCTGGTGCGCACCGATCTCAGCCCGTGGGCGGCGGTGTCGACCAACTTCGCCTTCGTGCCCGGCGATCTGGCCAAGGTCGTGATCGCCACGGTCGTCGCGAAAGGCGTGCATCGCGCCTATCCCGGGTTGATCCGTGCCTGATCGCCGGGCGTCGTGAGCGAGATCGTCGTCGACGCGGTGGGTCACCGTTTCGGTGATCGGACCGTGCTGCGCGATGTCGATCTGCGGATCACCGAACGCCGGGTCGGATTCATCGGCGCCAACGGGTCGGGCAAATCGACGCTGGCCCGCATGCTCAACGGACTGCTGAAGCCGGCCACCGGCACGGTGACCGTCGACGGGCTCGACGTCGCCCGCAAGGGCGCGCAGGTGCGACGCAAGGTCGGCTTCGTGTTCACCGATCCCGATACCCAGATCGTGATGCCGACGGTCGCCGAAGACCTCGCGTTCTCGCTGCGCCGCAGCGGTCTGAGCAAGGCCGAGATCGCGGCCCGCGTGCAGCGCATGCTCGACCGCTTCGGCCTCGCGGCGCACACCGACCATCCGGCGCACCTGCTCTCCGGCGGGCAGAAACAGCTGCTGGCCATCGGTTCCGCGCTGATCCGCGAGCCCGAGGTGATCGTGGCCGACGAACCCACCACGCTGCTCGATCTGCGCAACGCGCGGCGGGTATCGCAGGCGCTGAACTCCCTCGACCAGCAGGTGATCGTGGTCACCCACCAGCTCGGATTGCTCGACGGATTCGATCGAGTCGTGGTGCTGGACAACGGTTCCGTGGTTTTCGACGGACACCCGGTGGCGGCGATCGACGCGTATCGGCAACTGATCGAATGATCGGCCTGTATTGCCCCGGCGACTCGCTGCTGCACCGGCTGCCCGCCGGAGTGAAGCTGGCGCTGTTGCTGGTCTCGATCCTGGCGATGACGGTATTCATCCGTGGCCCGCTCGGCGTGCTGCTCGCCGTGGCGGTGGTGGCCTGCCTGTTCGCGCTCGCCCGCGTCTCCTGGCGGGTGGCCTTCGCCCAGGTGCGCCCGGTGCTGTGGATGACCGCGATCATCGGGGTGTTCCAGGTGCTCACCACCTCACCACAGCGAGCCGTGGTGGTGTGTGGGGTGTTGCTCGTGTCGGTGGCCCTCGCGGCACTGGTCACGGTGACCACGCGGGTCACCGCGATGCTCGACGCGCTGACTCGCGCGCTGGGCCCGCTGCGTCGCTTCGGCGTGAATCCGGAGCGGGTGAGTCTGCTTCTCGCGCTGGCGATTCGGTGCGTTCCTTTGCTGGCGCAGATCGTCCACGAGGTCGGCGAGGCGCGGCGCGCGCGGGGAGTGTCGTGGTCGGCGACAGCGCTGGTCACGCCGGTGCTGGTGCGGGCATTGCGGACCGCCGACGCGATGGGTGAGGCGCTGGCCGCACGCGGTGTCGATGACGACTGAGCTCGTGTGGGCGGACGTGCGCTTGCCATTCCTAGACGACCGGTCGTATAGTTCCTCGCATGGCACGACCACGGCGCAGCGACGACACGAGAGCGCTTCTCATCGAGGAGGGCGCGGCCGACCTGCTGTCCAACGGCTATCACGGCACCGGCATCAAGCAGGTGCTCGACAAGGTCGGGGTGCCGAAAGGCTCGTTCTACAACTACTTCGACAGCAAAGAGACGTTCGCCCGAGCGGTGATCGAGCATCATTCACTGTGCATCCAGCGCAATCTCGCCGACGCCTTCGGCTCTACCGCTGACCCCCTCGATGGCGTGCGCGTCTTCTTCGCGCGGCAGACCGCCGAGTTCGTGCGCACCGACTTCACCGGCGGGTGCCTGCTCGCGAACCTCGCGGCCGAGCTCGAGGGCAGTGACGTGCTGCGGGAAGAGCTGTCGAGTGCCTGGATGGCCTGGCGTGACAGTGTCGCGGGTGCGTTGCGCGCCGCACAGGCCGACGGCTCGGTGCGCGGCGATATCGACGCGGTCGACCTCGCCGACCTGCTCCTCGAATCGTGGGAGGGCGCCGTGATCCGGATGAAGCTGCAGCGCACCGTCGAGCCGCTGCACAAGTGCCTGAAACGTCTGCTGGACGACTACTTCCGGCCCTGATCGGGGTCGGGCGGACCGGCTGGTTGCCGCTTGTTTATTCCAAGACGACCGGTCGTATCAAATGAAAGGGAAGACACCATGTCCACCATCAAGACGGCCATCGTGACCGGATCCTCCAGCGGAATCGGGCGCGACGTCGCCCGTGCGTTCGTCCAGCGCGGTGACAATGTCGTACTCAACGGGCGTGATGCCGCGAAGCTCGCGGCGGTGGCCGAGGAGTTGGGCGCGCCCGAGCGCACGGCGGTCGTCGTCGGCGACATCGGCTCGCCCGCAACGGGTTCGGCGCTGGTCGCGGCCGCGGTCGAGCGATTCGGTGGGGTGGATGTGCTGGTCAACAACGCGGGCACCTTCGCGGCGAAGCCGTTCACCGAGGTCACCGCCGACGAGCTGACCGGCTACCTCGACGGCAACCTGAAAGGCACCTACTTCACCACGCAGGCGGTGGTCCGACGCCTCCGTGAGCAGGGTGCGGGCGGCAACATCGTCAATATCGGCACGGTGCTCGTCACGCACGCGATCGCCGATGTCCCCGCCTCCGCGCCATTGGCCAGCAAGGGCGCGATCCACGCGTTGACCACGAGTTTGGCGGCCGAACTGGCTGCCGACCGCATTCGCGTCAACGCCGTCGCCCCCGGCTTCGTGCGCACGCCGCTGCTGGCGAGTGCCAACGAGACTGTGTTCGGCGGGTTCGCCCTCCTGGACCGTCTCGGCGACGTCACCGAAACCACCGCGGCCGTGCTGTACCTCGCCGACGCCGAGTTCGTCACCGGCCACATCCTGCCCGTCGACGGCGGCTTCGTTTCCGGCCGAGCAGCCTGAAAACACCACCGAAAGGACACGATCATGCCGTACGTGAACATCAAGGTCACCGATGAAGGGGTGACCACCGAGCAGAAGGCGCAGCTCATCAAGGGCGTCACCGATCTGCTCTTCGATGTGCTCGGGAAGGATCCCGACCAGACCTTCGTGGTGATCGACGAAGTACCGCTGACGGATTGGGGTGTGGGCGGGCTGAACGTCGCCGAGTACCGGGCGAAGCGCGCGGCCCAGGGCTGAGTTGATCGGTGAGCCGGGATCGCGCCCGGCTCACCGGCTCAGGCGGGTCCGTCGAGGGGCACCGAGGCGTCGAGTGCGAACCAGCCCATGGAGATTCGCTTGCTGCGCGTCGAGAAGTAGCTCGGGCCGAGCCACAGATCCGGTTCGATCTCGCGCAGTTCGTCGTAGATCCGCCGCGCCGGTCGCCGGGAGCCGACGCGGGGATCGTCATAGTCGAAAAGCACCGCCGCGCGCCCGTCGATCACGGAATCGCCCACCGTGGCGACGAAATTCAGCGCCCGCATGCCGCCGAGAAGGCGAAAGACATTGTGGCCGACGGCCACCTCGTCCACGTGACGAAACGACTTGGCCACCCAGAAGTACGACGGCCGAGCCATCGCCGGCCCCAGCAATCGCTCGCCCGATCCGGGGAACGAGCGCATCGTCACGTCACCGTCGAGCCGCGCGAAGTCGGCCACCGTCACATCGGGTGCCGCGGCGAACAACCGGCGGAATTCGGTGAGTCCCGCCGCGGACAGCGCGTCGAGGCGGGGTCGGTGATCGGACGGGTAGCGGACCGGCATCAGACCGTTCGCGGACAACGGTGTCGGCTTCATGGGCGGACTCGATTCTGTCGAAACTCGGTCTTCGCATGGTGCCAAGTGCCGGCGCGCGCCGGTGCCGGTTTCGCCGTACCCACGACAGCGGGCCGGGACGCAGCACGCGTCCCGGCCCGCTGTCGGTGCGGATTCCTACCGGTCGCGCAACGCGTACGGCTCGATCGCGCCGCGCTCCAGTGCCCGCGCGTCGACGGTCTCGGCGCGGTAGGGGAGCAGGGCGAGGCGGTCGCGCATGCCGCGGACCGGGTCGTCGATCTTCTCGTTCAGGCCGAACAGGAAGGTCCACTCGTGCTCGTCGCTGCCGTAGGGGACCACGGTGGCGAACTGCTCGTGGAAACGACCCCACGAACGCTTCAGCGTCTCGTTGCGCCACATCGTCGCGCAACCGGCCTGGGCCGACAGCACGCCGCCGGGGGCCAGCAGTGCCTTACATCGGGACAGGAACTCCGACTCGTAGAGGCGGTTGTGCTGGGCGTCCTCGACGCGCTCGTCGGGCAGATCGATGACGATCACGTCGTAGCGGGTACCCGCTGCCTGCGCGTTCGCCAGGAAATCCCAGCCGTCGGCGTAGTGCACGTGGACAGGGCCCTCGTGCTTCACCGCGGCGGTGAGCTCAGCGGTGGTGTAGCCGTAGGGCAGGTGCTCGGCGCACAGCTCCACTTCGCGCTGATCGATATCGACGTGGTCGACCAGGGTCGCCCCGGCCGCCACCGACATCTGCGAGGCCACACCCTCGCCGGAACCGATGATCAGCACCCGATCGAGCTTCTCCGCCAGCACGAACGCCGGGACCATCATGGCCTCGTGATAGGTGACCTGGGAGAACTCGGTGGACTGGCGATCGTCGTCGGAGAACAGGGAGATCCCCTGATCGGTCCGCGCGATCACCATGTGCTGGAACGGGGTGTTCGTATCCACGATCACCTCGTGTAGATCCCAGATCCGGGTCAGGCCGTCGCCCACCGGTTCGTAGATCTTCTCGGCGCCGTGGCCACGTTGGACCGTCTGCATCCGAACTGTGGTGGGGGACAACTTGTCTCGAAGCAGTTCGACGGCTTTCGTCGCGCCCGCACCGATGCTGCCGCAGGTGAAGACGTCGACGAAGATGTCGCCGGACTCCGGATAAGTGTGAATCGAGGCGTGAGACTCCGACAACAGCGCGAGGACGGTCACCCCCTGCGGATCGAACTTTTTATGAACGACTTCGCAGATGGTGACGCCCGCCGCGATCAAAGACTCACGCAACGCCGATTCGAGTCGTTCGAGATCGTCACACAGGGCTGTGTCGACGCCACCGAACTCGGCCAGCACGTGCCAACCGGTGAATTCCGCCGTCATGGGCAAACTCACTCTCGCTCAGCGCCCGAGACATGAACGGTCAAGGGCGGAAAACCATTGAAGGACACCGACGAATAGCTCGCGGTATAGGCGCCGGTGTGCAGGATTCGAATCCGGTCACCGGCTCGCAACGTGGTCGGCAGAAGGACCTTCGTGCGTTGATACAGTACATCGTCGCCGTCGCAGGTCGGACCCGCGACCACCGCCTCGTCGACCGGATCGCCGTCGCGATCGGTGACGAAGCGGTAAGCGATGTACTCGTTCTCGGTCTCGGCCATACCGTTGTATCGGCCGATGTCGAGATACACCCAGCGCCGGCCGTCCGGCGCGAAACGCACGCCGACGACCTCGGCGTGCACGGTGCCCGCGTTACCCACCAGCGCACGGCCGGGTTCCACGATCAGGCCGGTGGCCGCGGGCAGGAACTCGGCGGCGGCACCGGTGATGGCGGCCGCGATCGCGTCGAGTTCGGGGGCCTCGTCGGCGTAGGAGATCGGCAGACCGCCACCCACATTGACCGCCGAGACATGAATGTCCTTGTCCGCCAAGGCTTTGACGATCTCACCGGCCTGCTCGACACCGATCCGCCATGCGGCGGGGTCGAGCTGCTGGGAGCCGACGTGGAAATAGGGACCGCCGACCGTCAGGCCCAGATCGCGGGCGCGCACCAGCAGGCGAAGGGCTTCGGCGGGCGCACACCCGAACTTGGTGCCGAACGGGGTCCGTGATTCCGGCGCCGAGGACAGGAATCGGCACTCGACCTCCGAACCCGGCGCGTGCTCGGCGATGCGGTCGAGGTCGTCTTCGGTGTCGAAGGCGTAGCGGCGCACCCCGAGTGCGAAGGCGCGCGCGATGTGGGCGCTCTTCTTGATCGGGTTGCCGTAGCAGAGCCGCTCGGGCGCGACGCCGAGATCGAGGCACTGGTCGATCTCGCCGATACTGGCGACATCGAATTCGGCGCCCTCGTCGTCGAGCAGCGTGATCAGTTCGGCCACCGGGGCCGCTTTGACCGCGTACCGGATCCGGGTACCTGCGCGGACGGCGGCATCGAGGGTTCGGTAGTTGGCACGTACCCGCTCGGGGTCGATGACAAGGTACGGGGATTCGGGCACAGTGAACTTTCTCCTCGGCGGCCGGGAGAGACTATCAGCGGCGCCTACCCAACAACGAATCCGTCAAACATTCGTCATATTCGTCATAGTCGGTCGGTATTACTCAGCCTGCCGCGACTGTGACCTCGTCGAACACGACCTCGCCCGCGGCGTCGGACTCCTCGAGATCCACGATCGCCGTCAGCGCCCAGCCGTGATCGCCGGCCGGGTCGTCGAGCACCTGGCGAACGTGCCAGAAACCGGGCCGCTGCTCCACCTGGAACAGCTGGGGGCCGCGTGCGTCGGGACCGGTGCCGATCGTGGCGTACTCGTCGAAATAGGGGGCGAAGTCCTCGGCCCAGTCGGGTCCGGTGCCGAGCTGGTCGAGTTCGTACCAGCGGCGTCGTGAGGCCAGTTCCACGCGGCGGAACATCGCGTTGCGGACCATGATCCGGAAGGCGCGTTCGTTGGCGGTGATCGGACGCACCGTTTCGGCGCCGAACGCGACCTGCTGGGCGTCGTTCTCCGCGCCCGGGTTGGTGAGCTGTTCCCACTCGTCGAGCAGGCTCGAATCGACCTGACGGATCAGTTCGCCGAGCCATTCGGTGAGATCGTCGAGATCCTCGGTGCGCGCGGCGTCGGGCACGGTGCGGCGCAGGGCACGGTAGGCGTCGGCGAGGTAGCGCAGCACCACGCCCTCGGAGCGGGTCAGTTCGTAGTGCGAGATCAGTTCGGCGAAGGTCATCGCGCGCTCGATCATGTCGCGCACCACCGACTTCGGGGACGGCGCGAACTCCGAGACCCAGGGGTGCCCGGCCCGGTAGGTCTCGAACATCGGATCGATCAGCTCGGCCAGGGGCTTGGGCCAGGTGACTTCCTCCAGGAGCTCCATCCGCTCCTCGTATTCGATGCCGTCGGCCTTCATCTCGTTGACGGCCACACCACGGGCCTTGTGCTGCTGGGCCATCAGCAGCTGGCGCGGGTCCTCGAGGGTGGCCTCGATCAGGGAGACGACATCGAGTGTGTAGGTGGGGCTTTCGCGATCGAGGAGGTCGAACGCGGCCAGCGCGAACGGCGACAGTGGTTGGTCGAGCGCGAAATCGCGCTGCAGGTCGACGGTGAGCCGCGCCATCCGGCCCTTCGCATCGGGTTCGGAAAGTTGTTGCACCACACCGGCATCGCGCAGCGAACGGTAGAGCCGCAGGGCTCGCAGGATGTGCTTGCGCTGTGCGGGCCGCGGCTCGTGGTTGTCCTCGAGCAGGTGGCGCATCGCGGAGAAGCAGTTGCCCGGGCGGGCGATCACATTGAGCAGCATCGAGTTGGTCACCGCGAAGCGCGACACCATCGGCTCGGGCGGGGCGGCGATGAGACGGTCGAAGGTCTCCTCGCTCCACGAGACGAAACCCTCGGGTGGTTTGCGGCGCACCACTTTTCGCTGCTTCTTCGGGTCGTCGCCCGCCTTGGCGATGAGACGGGTGTTCTCGACCTCGTGCTCGGGGGCCTGCACCACCACGGTGCCCATGGTGTCGTAGCCCGCGCGTCCGGCGCGTCCGGCGATCTGGTGGAACTCACGGGCTTTGAGCCTGCGGGTGCGCACACCGTCGTATTTGGTGAGGCCGGTGAGCAGGACCGTGCGGATCGGGACGTTGATGCCGACGCCGAGGGTGTCGGTGCCGCACACCACTTTCAGCAGGCCGTCCTGGGCGAGCTTCTCCACCAAGCGGCGATATTTGGGCAGCATGCCCGCGTGGTGCACGCCGATGCCGTGGCGGATCAGCCGCGACAGCGTCTTGCCGAAGCCCGAGGCGAACCGGAACTCGCCGATGGCGGCGGCGATCGCGTCCTTCTCGGCGCGGGAGGCGAAGTTCACGCTCGTCAGGGCTTGCGCGCGTTCGAGGGCGGCCGCCTGGGTGAAGTGCACGACGTAGACCGGCGCCTGGTGGGTGGTCACCAGCTCTTCGAGGGTTTCGGTGATGGGGGTGCGCACGTACGAGAACGTCAGGGGGACAGGACGTTCGGTGCCCGCGACCACGGTGGTCGCGCGGCCGGTGCGCGCTTCGAGATCGGTGGCGAAGAAGTCCACCTCGCCCAGCGTCGCCGACATCAGCAGGAATTGGGCGCGGGGGAGTTCGATGATCGGCACCTGCCACGCCCAGCCGCGGTCGGGGTCGGCGTAGAAGTGGAACTCGTCCATCACGATCTGGCCGACCTCGGCCGCCGCGCCCTCGCGTAGCGCCAGGTTCGCCAGGATCTCCGCGGTGGCGCAGATGATCGGGGCGTCGGCGTTGACCGCCGCGTCGCCCGTCACCATGCCGACGTTCTCCGCGCCGAACACCTCACACAGCGCGAAGAACTTTTCGCTGACCAGGGCCTTGATCGGCGCGGTGTAGTAGCTGCGCTGCCCGTTGGCCATGGCGAACAGGTGCGCGCCGACCGCCACCAGGGACTTTCCGGAGCCGGTCGGCGTCGACAGGATGACATTGGACCCCGAAGCCAACTCCATCAGCGCCTCGTCCTGCGCTGGATACAGGGGTGTGCCCTGCTCGGCGGCCCACGCCGAGAACGACTCGTAGAGTGCGTCGGCGTCGGTCCCGGGAATTTCGAGTAGGTCGGTCAGATCCACTCCGACAACCCTAGTCTGCGCAGCTGGCTGAGCCCTCGTCGGCCGCGCATGGCCGGAGCGAAGGCGCAGGTACGCCTAGTGGGTCCGGTGGGTCAGGCCTTACCCTCGTCGGAGGTGTCGTCGTAACCACCCTGCTCGGCCAGGAAGCGCTCGAACTCCGCCCCGAGCTCCTCACCGCTGGGCAGTTCACCGTCGGCGGCCAGCAGGCTGGACTGGCGTTCCTGGGCGGTGACGAAGCTGTCGTATTGGCGTTCCAGCGCTGTGACGACCGTCTCCACCTCCTCGTTGCCCGCGATGTGCTCGGCGACCTGCTCGCGCACGCGCGCGGCCGCCTCACCCAGCGCCGAGAGCGGCAGGTCGAGACCCGCGTTGTCGGCGAAGTTCTCCAGCAGCGTCTGCGCGGCTTCGGGGTAATCGGTCTGAGCCAGGTAGTGCGGCACGTGCACCGAGAACCCGAGCGATTCGTGGCCGTGCTGAGCCATCCGGTACTCGAGCAGCGACGACGCACTGCCCGGCACCTGCAACTCGCCCGGCCAGCGCTGGTGCTCGCCGATCAGCGAACGGTCCGAGGAATGCGCGGTGACGCCGAGCGGACGCGTGTGCGGGATCGCCATCGGAATCGCCGAGAGGCCGATCGTGCGGCGCACGCCGAGCTGTTCGGCCAGCAGCCGCACCGCGGTGGTGAACTTCTCCCAGCGCAGATCCGGTTCCAGGCCCGAGAGCAGCAGGAACGGCGTGCCCGAGGTGTCGCGCAGCGCCCACAGGTTCAGTTCCGGCTCGGCGTAATCGGCGAAGTGATCGGTCTTGAACGTCATCAGTGGGCGGCGCGAACGGTAATCGAGCAGCTCGTCGACGTCGAAGGACGCGACCAGTTCCGATTCGAGGCTCTCGCGCAGATGGGTCGTCGCCAGACGCACGGCGTGGCCGGCGTCGGTGAAACCTTCCAGGCCGTGCACCAGCACGGGGCCCGCGCCGTCGTCCGAGGACAACTGCGGCGCCGGGAACTCCAGTTCGTACATATGCGACTGGTCATCCATCGCGTTTCTCCTTCCTGCGCGGTCCACCATCGCTCGCGGGGTGGGGAAGCGGATCTCCATTGTCCCCCACGCGAGCAGTGCTGTCGCACACGGCCGGGGACGGCTCGTCCTGGTAGGCAACAGCATGGACGCGCCGCGCATTCCCGCACCGACGCGGCCAGGGGCCACGGGCGGTGGTCACGGGGTGTGCTGTGCGTCTCCACACGGCGTGGCGGGACCGGGCCGATCGCCGCGGTGGGGCACAGTGAACGGTGTGAACGTGGCGCAGGCGACACCGATCCGCGCGGGTGATCCTGGCCCGCGTCGCTGGTGGCTGGGGTTGGCGGCAGTGGCGCTCGCGCTCACCGGGTGCGCGCAGAGCGTGAGCGGGACGCCGGTCGCCGAGAGCGCGGTGTCGGTGCGACAGGTCGACGGTGCGTTGGCCGAGCTGTTGCCGTCACCGTCGCGGTTTCCGGCTCGGTACCCGGCGGTGGTGCTGCCCGCGCAGGCGGCGGCGGCCGCCGCGGGTGATCTCGATGGAGTCGGCGCGGGTGCGTCGGTCAGCCCGGCGCAATGCATGCCGACCGAGCCCGAGCCCGGTGGGGAACCCCCGGCGGTGGCGGTCGGATCCGATGACGCGAGCCGGGCCACGCTCACCGTCGAATTGTCGCGGAGCGCCGAACCGGTGGCGCGGCTGCGTGATCGGCTCCGCGAGTGCGGACAGATCCAGGTACGGCGGGCCGGTGCGGGTTCCACCGTCACGACGGTGCTCGACCAGGCCGTGCCTGCCGGTACCGACGATGCGATAGCGTTGCGGCGCACCGTGGTTCCCGAAGTCGGTGGTGCGGGGCTCACCCAGACGATGCAGACCTCGATCGGGCAGATCGGCGATGTGCGCATCACGGTGACATCGATGACTTTCGGTGCGGGACAACCGGATACGGCCGCGGTGGACGAGATGTTCGCGACAACCGTCGCCTCCGTGCGCGGCAACTGAAGCGCCTACCACGGGGCGGTGACAGATTCGCCGGCCTCGCGGTGCCGGGACCGGGGTTGCTCCACAGTTCCGTCGCTACTCACAGGGCGGATAAAAGCCCAGGTCGGTACAGGCGGTGCGCGGTAGGCGGCGGGCACGGTGGAGCCATGACGCCATCGACGAACCCCACCCGCCGGGCCACGCGCACCGGACCGTTTCACCGCGCACTCGGCTGCGCCGAATCCACCCCCCGCTATCCCGGCGGACTGCCGCGCCCACCGCTGCGGGTCGACGAGCCCGGAGAACTGATCGCCGCCCTGCCCGCGATGCTCGGCTTCGTGCCCGAGCGATCCCTCGTCGTCGCGGTGCTGCACGAGGTGGCGGCCGGGGCGGCGGAGGCGATCGAGGCGGTGGTGCGCTTCGACCTCGACGTGGCCACCGACATGCGGCTGCTCGACCAGTTCACCGCCTGCCTGGCATCGATCTGCCTGCGCGAGGAGGCGACCGGGGTGCTCGCCGTCTTCGTCGAGGACCGCGCCGAGTTCGAGGGGGAGGAAGTCCTGCGCGCCGCCGAGTTGATCGACGTGCTGGCCGAGGACGGAATCGAGGTACGCGGCGCCTGGTCGGTGCGGGCGATCGCGGCGGGCGAGCGCTACTGCAGTGTCTTCGGCACGGTCGGGACCGGCCTGGTCGCCGATCCGTCGTCCTCGATCGTCGCGGTGTCACATGTGCTGGAAGGTAAACAGATTCGCGGTTCCCGCCGTGAGATGACCGCGCTGATGATTCCCGACGACCTGCTGAGCGCGCGAGTGCGCGCCCAGCTCGGGGCGGCCCACGCGCGCTATCGAGGTGGACTGGCGGCGGCGACGCGCGCCGGGAACATGGTCGCCTACCAGCGGCGGGCCTTGGAATGGGTGCTGTGGCAGATCGCCGACACCGCGTCCGGCGCACCACGGGCCGAACGCGAACTCGCGCGCCTGGCGGTGACCCTGCGTGACCGGCCCATCCGCGACGCCATGTACGGGCTGGCGCTGGGCGACCACGCCGAAGCCGCCGAGCTGCTGTGGGCGCAGCTGGCGCGGGCGACGCCCGGCGCCGACCGCGCCGAAGCAGCGACCCTGCTCGGTTTCAGCGCCTATCTGCGCGGCGACGGACCCTTCGCCGGTATCGCTATCGCTGCCGCCGTCGAGGCCGACGCCGAGCACACGATGGCAGCGTTGCTGGAGACTTCGCTGCAGACCGGGTTGCGGCCCGAACGACTGCGCAGACTCGCGCACTGTGGTCACCAGATCGCCGCCGATCTCGGGGTCGACATCGGCCCGATCGCCCCGTGAGGCAGGTGTTTCAGCGAGCGCTGTGGGCGTTCGTGCCGAGGGAACGCAGGAAATCCCAAGCGTCGGAGACGATCTCGTCGAGGTCGTTGTGCTCGGGTCGCCAGCCCAGTTCGGCGACCGCGCGGTCGCTGGAGGCGATCAGGACGGCCGGATCGCCCGCGCGCCGCGGCGCGTCGATCGTCTCGATCGGCAGGCCGGTGACCCGCTCGCACGCCGAGATCACTTCGCGCACCGAGAAACCCGTGCCCGAACCCAGGTTGCAGATCCGGTGCGTGCCCGGCTGCGACGACGACAGCGCGAGCAGGTGCGCCTGCGCCAGATCGCGGATGTGGATGTAGTCGCGCACACACGTACCGTCCGGCGTCGGCCAGTCGGTGCCGTACACCGAAATGGCCTTGCGGTGACCCAGTGCCACCTGCAACACGAGGGGGATCAGATGTGTTTCCACGACCCGGTTCTCACCGAGCCCGGCATAGGCGCCTGCCACGTTGAAGTAGCGCAGGCTGGTCGCGGCCAGATCGTGCGCTGCCGCGTAGGAGGTGATGGCGTGGTCGATGGCCAGTTTGCTCGCACCGTAGGGATTAGTGGGGCGAGTGGGCGAGTCCTCGGTGATCGGGACCTGCTCGGGCTCGCCGTACACCGCGGCCGTGGAGGAGAACACCAGGCGCGGTGTGCCGGACTCGCGGATCGCCTCCAGCAGCGTCAGCGTTTTCACGACATTGCCGTGCCAGTATTTCTCCGGCTGTTCCACCGACTCGCCGACCAGCGACTGCGCCGCGAAATGCAGGACGCCGTCGAAGGATTCGGCACGCAGCAGTTCGGGGGCGGCGACGGCGATATCACCGTCGACGAATCGGGCACCGGCCGGAACACCGTCGGCGTTACCGGTCGAGAGGTCATCGACGACGACGACCTCGTGGCCCTCTTCGAGCAGCACAGCGGCACAGCCGCCACCCACATAGCCGGCGCCGCCGGTGACAAGAAGTTTCACGAATCAGACCAGCCTCACCTGGACGGCATGCGCCATCTCTTCGGACAGTTCGAAACCGTTGTGGCCCGGCACCGTGATCAGTACCGCACCCGGCTTGGTCTCCACGGTAACGCGAGCGTCGGGCACCACGCCCGCCTCACGCAACCGCCCGATGACCTCCGGGTCGGTCTGGATGTGCTCGGCCAGCCTGCGCACGACCACCGCGTGCAGGGCGCCGTTGGGCAGATCGGAGAGGCGGATCAGCTTCTCCTCGGCGGCGGGAGCGTCGGCGAGCCCGAGCTCGTCCAGGCCGGGAATCGGGTTGCCGTAGGGCGAGGTGGTCGGGTGGTTGAGCACCTCGATCAGGCGCCGCTCCACCTCCTCGCTCATCACGTGCTCCCAGCGGCACGCCTCGGCGTGCACGTTCTCCCAATCCAATCCGATGATGTCGACCAGCAACCGCTCGGCGAGCCGGTGCTTGCGCATCACCGACACCGCCATGGACCTACCTTTGTCGGTGAGCTCGAGATGGCGATCGCCGGCCACGAGCAACAGGCCGTCGCGCTCCATCCGCGCGACCGTCTGGCTCACCGTCGGACCACTCTGCTCGAGGCGTTCGGCGATACGCGCCCGCAGGGGCACCACGCCCTCTTCCTCGAGGTCGTAGATGGTACGGAGATACATCTCCGTGGTGTCGACCAGATCCTTCACCTGATACCCCTTCGTCAGCACGAATTCTACCCACGCGCGAACGCCGGTCCGCCCGTCGGACCAGCGGCCCTATTTCTACTGCATGTCAACGCCGCACGGGGTCCGCTGCTTCCGGCTAGCGTGGCGAGCATGGTCACGTTGCCGAGCAGCGAACACGCAGGGACTGTCATATGGACCGAGCGATTCCTCGGTTACACCTGGAGTCCGGAGCATCCGATGAAGCCGGCGCGCCTGCGATACACCATGTCGCTCGCCCAAAGCTTAGGTCTTCTCGATGGTGTCGAGCCGCTGGCACCCGACGCGGCCACCGAGTCGGATCTGATGCGGGTCCACAGCAGCGCCTACATCGAGGCGGTGCGCCGGGCGGGGCAGGGGCCGCCGACGCCAGAGGACGCCGTCTACGGCCTCGGAACCGCCGACAATCCGGTGTTCCCGCACATGCACGAGGCGGCCTCGGTGATCGTCGGCGGCACCCTCGCCGCCGCGCGGGAGATCGCGGCGGGCCGTACGCGGCGCGCGGTGAGCATCGGCGGCGGAATGCACCACGCCATGCCGGATTCGGCGGCGGGGTTCTGCGTCTACAACGATGCGGCGATCGCCATCTCGTGGCTGCTCGAGAACGGCTTCGATCGCATCGCCTACCTCGATGTCGATGTCCATCACGGCGACGGGGTGCAGCGGGCGTTCTACGCCGATCCGCGCGTGCTCACGGTCTCGCTGCACCAGCATCCGGCGACGTTGTGGCCCAACACCGGTTGGCCGGAGGAGACCGGGGTCGGGACCGCCGAAGGCACCTCGATCAACCTGCCGCTGTTGCCCGGAACACGAGATGCGCAGTGGTTGAGGGGATTTCACGCGGTGGTACCCGGGGCGGTGGCCGCGTTCCGGCCCCAGATCATCGTCAGCCAGTGCGGTGTCGACACCCACCGCGAAGATCCGCTGGCCGATCTGGAGCTCACCGTCGACGGTCAGCGCGCGGCGTTCCTGGCGATGCGGGACCTGGCCGACGAATACGCCGAGGGGCGGTGGCTGGCGATCGGCGGCGGCGGATACGGCGTGGTGCGCGTGGTGCCGCGAGCCTGGACCCACCTGCTCGCCGCGGCACTCGACCGCCCGCTGGCCCCCGAAACGCCGGTGCCCGCCGACTGGATCGAACAGGTGCGAGCGTCCGCGCCGCGGGTGCAGCCTCCGACGTCCATGGGCGACGGAGGCGACACCGCCTACCGCCCATGGGACGGACCGGGTGGCACGCCCGAGGTCGGCGATGCGGGCCAGATCCGCGCGCAGCGAGCGGTCGACACCGCCATCACGGCCACCCGACGGGCGAGTTTCGGCCTGCTCGGTCTCGACCCGGAGGACCCACGTGACTGAGCCACTGCTGCCCGACACTTCCGACACGCCCGCGAATCCGCCTGCGCCACCCCAGCACTGGTACGGCGATGTGCTCGCCGCCGACGGCGGAGTGGTCCAGGTGCGTCCGATCGTGCCCGCCGACGCCGACGCGCTCGCCGCCTTTCACACCGGTCTGTCCGACCGCACCCGGTATCTGCGCTATTTCGGTCCGTACCCGCAGATCTCGCCGAAGGACATGTACCGCACCACCCACGTCGACTATCGCGATCGGGTCGGCCTCGTCGCGGTACTCGGCACGGCCATCATCGCCGTGGCCCGCTACGAGCTGCTCGCCCGGCAGGGCCCACGCGCGGCCGAGGTGGCCTTCGTGGTCGCCGACGAGCACCAGGGACGTGGGCTCGGTTCGGTGCTGCTCGAGCATCTGGCCGGTGCCGCCGCCGAGAACGAAGTGGTCGCGTTCGTCGCCGAGGTGCTGGCCGAGAACGAGGCCATGATCACAGTCTTCCGCGAGGCGGGCTACCAACTGCAGCGCAGTCGCGACGGTTCCGAAGTACACCTCGAATTCGCCATCGACCCCACCGAAGCGCTGCGCACCGTGCGGGATTCGCGGGAGGCCGCCTCGGAGGCGCGTAGCGTCGGAAACCTGCTCGCGCCCGGTTCGGTCGCGGTGATCGGCGCGTCACCGGAACAGACCCGCGTCGGCGGTGCCGTGCTCGCGAATCTGCTCTCGGGCGGCTTCAGCGGGCCGGTGTTCCCGGTGAATCTGCACCGGCGTTCGGTGCGCGGCGTGCGGGCCTACGCCACGGTGCGCGAGATCCCCGACGAGGTGGACCTGGCGGTGGTGGCGGTGCCGCCCGCCGCGATCGGGGCGGTCCTGGACGACTGCATGGCCAAGGGAGTCAAGGGCCTGGTCGTGCTGACCGCGGGCTTCGGTGAGACCGGGGCGGCCGGGCTGGCCGCCGAACACGATCTGGTCGCGGCGGCACGCGGGCACGGCATGCGGGTGGTCGGGCCGAGCGCACTCGGCATCGCCAACACCGACCCCGCGGTCGGTCTGAACGCCACGCTGGCCCCGGTCCTGCCCGAGCGCGGACGGATCGGGTTTTTCTGCCAGTCCGGCCCGCTCGGTGCGGCGATCCTCGGCGAGGCCGCGGCCCGCAATCTCGGCTTGTCGACGTTCGTCTCGGCCGGTAACCGTGCCGATGTCTCGGGCAACGATCTGCTCCAGTACTGGGATACCGCCGCCGACACCGAGGTGATCCTGCTGTACCTGGAGAGCTTCGGCAATCCGCGCAAGTTCTCTCGTCTGGCCCGCCGGGTGGCCCGCGGCAAACCGATCGTGGCGGTGAGCAGCGGTCGCCTCGCCGCAGGCGCCGACATGGACCGCACGGTGGTCCGTGACCTGTTCGGTCAAGCCGGAATCATCCAGGTCGACTCCATCTCCGAACTCTTCGACTGCGCTGCCCTGCTGGCCTGTCAGCCGCTACCGAAGGGCCCCCGGGTCGCCGTGGTCGGCAACAGCGCCGCACTGAACTGGCTGGCGATCGACGCCGCCCGCAGCGAAGGGTTGCGGGTGTACCGGCCTGTCACCGCTGTCGACCGAGGTCCCGGTGCCCGACCGACCGAGCGCGGCCCGCAGGGCACTCTGCCGATCGAGCGGGATTCGTCGGGGGTGGCGCCGGCTGAGCGAGGTCCGAACAGTTCGATGCGAATCGACCGCGATTCGGCGGAAGTGCCCGACAGGGACTCGGACCGCGCCGGACGAATCGGTCGGGAGGCCGATCGTGGCAGGGACGGGCGGGGAGGAGATCGTGGGCGGCGGACCGGACGGGATTCCGGCCGTGTGGAGCAGGGTTCGGATCGTATCGGCCGGACCGGGTGGGGCGCGCGGAGCACTCGACGGGCCGGTCGCGGTGCGGACAGCATCGAGCCTCCTGTGCGGGAGACGGACACCGCCGAGCCCATCGAGCGGGAAGCAGTCGGTGTGGGCGTCGACGGGCCGGTGGACCTCGGTCCGGAGGCCACGCCCGCCGACTTCAGGGAAGCGGTCCTCGCCGCGCTGCGCAGCGACGAGGTCGACGCGGTGATCGTCGTGGTCGCTCCGCCGGTTCCGGTGCCGATGGAGGGCTTCGGGGACGCTTTACGGGCGGCCGCCGCGTCAGCGCCGGGAAAGCCGGTGCTCACCACATTTGTCGCGGAATCGGGCATCCCTCGGCAGTTGGCGGTGCGGACCACCGCGGGTGCCCCGGCGCGCGGATCGATTCCGTCTTACCCGGACCCGGAACGGGCCGCGCGTGCGCTGGCCAGGGTCGACCGGTACGCGCGCTGGCGTGACCGGCCGATCTCACCGGTCATGCGCCCGCCCGGGATAGATACCGCGGCCGCGGCGGCACTCGTGGAGGGCTGGTTGGCGGAATCGGGCGGCCGCTGGCTCACCGATGAGGAGGCGGTGCTGCTGCTCGACTGCTACGGGATCGGCGTGGTCGAGTTCCGGGCGGTGCGCGATGCCGAACAGGCCGTCGCCGCGGCCGAGGAACTGGGCTATCCGGTGGCGGCCAAGGCCACCGGGGAGCTGTGGCGGCGTCGGCCCGACCTGATCGGCGTGCGCTTGGACCTGTGGGGGCCGGACACGGTCCGTCAGGCCTACACCGACCTGGTGGAGATCTGCGGAGATCCGCTCCTGCACGTGCAGAAGATGGCGACCAAGGGGGTCGGCTGCGTGCTGAGCGTCACCGACGACCCCTCGTTCGGGTCGGTCATCCAATTCGGCCTGTCCGGCATGATCATCGACCTGCTCGGCGACCGCGCCTACCGCGCACTACCGCTGACCCAGGACGAGGCGACCGCGCTCATCGACGCACCACGAGCAGCGCCACTGCTGTCGGAGGGCCCGGGCCGAACAGGGGTCGACAAGGCGGCCCTCGCCGAACTGGCCCAACGTATTTCGGCCCTGTTCGACGACATCCCCCAGATGCGCGAACTCTCGTGCGATCCCGTGCTCGCGGCGTCGGCCTCGGCGGAGATCATCTACGCCCGAGCCCGCATCGGCCCCGAACCCAGCCGCTTCGACACCGGCCCCCGTCGGTTGGCTTGACGTGCGACGGCCCTGACCTGCCGCTACCTGAGGTGGGATTCGATGCAGGGCCGGGTGAACGAACAACGCCGACCGGCTCGCGACCCGGAGGGGAGAGTTCGCGGTCGCCGGTCGGCGTTTCGGCAGACGACCCCGTGGGGCCGTCGAGTTCTCGGATCAGCTGGCGTAGGCGCGCAAACGGTCGGCGCGGTCGCCCTTGCGCAGCTTGGACATGACCTCGCGCTCGATCTGGCGCACCCGCTCACGGGACAGGCCGAACAGCTTGCCGATCTGGTCCAGGGTGCGCGGCTGGCCGTCGTCGAGACCGAAGCGCAGGCGAATGACCTGCTGCTCGCGCTCGTCGAGGGTGGCCAGGACGCTGCGCACGTCGTGGTGCAGCAGGCCGGCGATGACGGCGCTCTCAGCGGAGGTGGCCTCGGAGTCCTCGATGAAGTCGCCGAGCGGGGCCTCCTCGTCGTTGCCGACGGGCATGTCCAGGCTCACCGGGTCGCGGCTGTGATCGAGCAGGTCGGCGATCTTCTCCACCGGGATGCCCGACTCGTTGGCGAGTTCGGCGTCGGTGGCCTCGCGGCCCAGCTGCTGGTGCAGTTCCCGCTTGATCCTGGCGAGCTTGTTCACCTGTTCGACCAGGTGCACGGGCAGCCGGATGGTGCGGCTCTGATCGGCCATGCCGCGGGTGATGGCCTGGCGGATCCACCAGGTGGCGTAGGTGGAGAACTTGAAGCCCTTGGCGTAGTCGAACTTCTCCATCGCGCGGATCAGTCCGAGGTTGCCCTCCTGGATCAGGTCCAGCAGCGGCATGCCGCGGCCGGTGTAGCGCTTGGCCAGGGATACGACCAGACGCAGGTTGGCCTCGAGCAGGTGCGAACGG
The DNA here is from genome assembly GCF_001613085.1 of Nocardia salmonicida NBRC 13393. Taxonomy (GTDB): domain Bacteria; phylum Actinomycetota; class Actinomycetes; order Mycobacteriales; family Mycobacteriaceae; genus Nocardia; species Nocardia salmonicida. The sequence continues at coordinate 59,668 of NZ_BDBR01000027.1, read as the reverse complement.
GCGGCGGAGCCCTCGCGGACCAGGATCGCCAGATCACGCTTGCGAGCCGCCGTCAACCGCTTACCGGTCGATAGCAGGTTCTGGGCATACAGGCCCGCCTCGATGCGCTTGGCCAACTCGACCTCGTCGGCCGCCGTGAGCAGTGCCGTGCGTCCGATTCCGTTGAGGTACACGCGTACCAGATCGGCTGCCGGGCTCTGGGCGTCGATATCGGCCTCGCTGGGGCGCAAACGAGTGGTGGCGGGGCTTGTCATGACTTGCCTCCTGTCGGTGGTGTCTCATTCCGTTCAACGGACCCGACGTAGAGAAAGTTCCCGTTCCCGCGGTCGATAAACCGCTCTGAGCTGCTGGTTCCCACCCCAGCGGCTGAGAAGTTCCTGAGAAGAGCGCCGTGGCCGGAACTCGCTGCCACCGCGGGGCCGTTCAGACGGGCCGCACCAATCCGTGGCGGACGAGTCCGGCGACCACACCGAGTGCCTGGGCGGCGAATTCCGGCGTGACCTGCTCGGCTCCGTCGGCGAGGGCGAGTAGTTCGATCAATTCGTACAACGGCAGCCCGTCGGGCCGCATTCCCGCCACCAGGGCGACTGTCGACTCGTCGACCTCGTGCTGCCAGCGCGGTCCGTCGCCGCGATGGAGCCGGGTCACCTGCTCGGTCCAGCCGAACTCACCGGGCAGGAACACCCGTTCCAACGCGGTCGCCGGGCTCGGCGCGAAACGGGACGTCCACGCGAGTCTGTCGTCGCCGGCCACGGCGCGCAGCCACGCCGACCGGGCGAAGTACCCGGCCACCTCGGTGCCGAGCGGGTCGTCGAAGCCGTGGGTGAGGTCCTCGGCGAGGAGTTCGGTGGGGCCGTCGATCGCGCGGAGATAGACGAAGCCGAACCCGACGCCTTCGACGTCGGCGGCATCGAAGGCGTCGAGCCACCGCGTCGCCTGTTCCTGGGCGGCCGGGTCACGGGGGTCGAGGCCCGCGTCGCGCAGCCAGGTGCCGACGTAGAGGGCCGGGTCGGCGACGTCGCGCTGCACGATCCACGCGTCGACGCCGTGCGAGGGCAACCAGCTCGACACCCGTTGCCGCCAGTCCTCGCCGTCCACGTGCACCCAGGCCGCGAGCATGGCCGCCGTACCGCCGGGCGCCAGCAGCTCGGGCGCCTGCCCGATCACCAGTTCGCTGGCGCCGTCCAGGGCGAGCCCGGAGTCGCGATAGGTGTGCTCGATGCGGGCCGGACCCACCACGAACGGCGGATTGGCCACCACCTGATCGAAGCGCCGCCCGGCCACCGGCTCGAACCAGGACCCTTCGAGCAGTTCGATATCGAGTTCGTTGAGCGCCGCTGTGGCCTGTGCCAGCCACAAGGCCCGCGCGTTGACATCGGTCGCGGTGACCCGGCCCGCGTAACCGGCCGCGTGCACGGCCTGCACGCCGCAGCCGGTGCCCAGATCCAAGACGGTGCCGACCGGTTCGGTCGGTGTCGCTCGCAGCAACGACAGCGACGCGTGCCCGACGCCGAGAACGTGATCCTCGGTGAGGGTGCGCCTGCGCATCGAATCGTCGAGATCGGACAGGATCCACCGCGTACCCGCGCCGGCATCGAGCGGCCGCAGATCCAGCGCGGCCCTGACCTCGTCACCCTCGCGCGTGAGCAGACCGGCCGCCACCGCCGCGTCGATGCGCACCGGCGCCAGCGCGGCGGCGACCTCGCGCTCGGGCAACACGTCTCCGAGCAGCAACAACCGCACCAGCGTGCCCAGGTCGCCCGCCGCCCGCGCGGCCCGGCGCACCGGCACCGGCTCCGAACGGCTCAGCGCCGCATGCACATCGGGTCCCAGCGCCTCCACCAGTGTGTCGGCGTCGTAGCCGACCCGGATCAGCGCGGTGCGCAGGTCCGGGCACAGCGCGGTGAGCAAGGAGTCGGTCATCGTCGGGTTCGTAGGCACTCGCCTACTCTGCCAGGAGCGCGAAGGCTGAGAACGACCAGCTGCCGCTGCGTGTCGCCCGGTGCTCAGAGCCCGGGTCGCCTGCGCGGTGAGGGTGTCTCAGCCGGTGTAGGGGTCTCTGGATGTCACGCAGTACAAGGCGTTTCCGGGGTCTCGCAGGACTATCCAGTGTTCGCCGTCGGTGATTCGGGTGGCGCCGAGGGATTCGTGCCAGGCGGCGGTGGCGGCGATATTCGACGAGGCCAGGTCGACGTGTGCGCCCGCGGGTCCGGGGTCGTCGAGGCGTTGGAGCAGAAAGTGCAGTGGCTGGTCGGGGCCGCGGAGGCGGGAGAACTCCGGGCGGCGGCCGGGCTTGTGCGTCCAGTCGGTGAGTGCCCGCCAGAAGGCGGTATCGGCGTCGATGTCGTGGGGAGACAGGTCGAGACAGATCTGGTCGAGGCGCGTCACTGTGCCGTCGGGTGCGGTCGACACCGTCACCGGTGCGGGCCCGAGATCCGCCGAGTCGGCGGCCGGAGTGAGGCAGAACGTCTGTCCGGCAGGCGATCGCAGCACGGTGTAGTCGGGCAGCTCGGCAACGACGCGGGCGCCGAGTCCGGTCGCGATCGCTACCGCCGCGGGGATGTCGTCGACGTCGAGGTCGAGATGGATGCCACCGTCGCCGTCGACCGCTTGCACCTTGATCCACGCGGGTCCGGTGGCGGGCAGCAGCGTGACGAATTCGTCGTGCTCGCCACGTGGCGCCGACACAGTGGAATCGGTGACCTTCGCCCAGAATCGCGCACAGTCGGCGAAGGTATCGACGGGCCGATCGAGAAACGCCCAGGTCCAGCGAATCATGCTGTCTCCCTTTCGATATGAGGACACTCGCAAAGCCGTCAGCCGAATTCGGTTGCCCTGTCGGGCGGTGCAGAAGGTCCTGTCCGAACGGTAGGCGGCCCTGGCTCCGCTGTCGACAGCCTCGAGGTGCGCCGCTGTCACCGCGCTTCGCGCGCGGCGCGTCTGCCCAACACGCGGTGGCAGGATATTAACGAAACATGTCACACCGGCCACTCGCTCGCTCGGCGCTGATCCGGCACGCTGACCGAGTGACCGATTTACGTGCGCCTGCACCGCCCGCCGGCGACAGCCCGGCCGATAACCTCACCCTCGCACCGGCATCGGTCACCGACGATCGTCACCGACTCCACCCCGCGTGGATCGTGGCGAGCGTCGGATTCGTCGCTCTGCTCGGCGCGGCTGCTTTCCGCTCGGTGCCCAGCGTCCTCATCGAACCGCTGCACACCGAATTCGGCTGGTCACACGCCACGATCTCCACCGCCATCTCGCTGAATATGCTGCTCTACGGCCTGATCTCGCCGTTCGCCGCCGCGCTGATGGACCGATTCGGCATCCGCAAGGTGGTGTGTTCGGCACTGGTGCTGATCGCCGCGGGCAGCGGGCTGACGGTGTTCATGACTCAGGCCTGGCAGCTGGTGGCGACGTGGGGACTGCTGGTGGGCGTCGGCGTCGGGTCGATGTCCATGCCGTTCGTCGCGACGATCACCGGACGCTGGTTCGTCCGGAGTCGTGGTCTGGTCACCGGGGTGCTCACCGCCGCGGGCGCCACCGGGCAGCTGGTGTTCCTGCCCCTGGTGTCGATGCTCGCCACCGAGCACGGCTGGCGACTGCCGTCACTGCTCGTGGCGGCGGTGGCGCTGTCGGTGGTGCCACTGGTGTGGTTGTTCGTGCGCGACTATCCCAGCGATGTGGGTGTGCGTGCCTATGGGGCGCCCGCCGGTTCGGACGCGGGAGCGCGGGTACCGATCGTCGGCGGCGCGAACCGGGCGCTGAAGGTGTTGGCCTCGGCCGCGCGCAGGCCCGGATTCTGGCTGCTGGCGGGCGGATTCGCGATCTGCGGCGCCTCCACGAACGGCCTGGTCGGCACCCATTTCGTCACCGCCGCCCACGACCACGGCATGCCACCGACCACCGCGGCCGGACTGCTGGCACTGGTCGGCATCTTCGATGTGGCAGGCACCATCGCCTCGGGCTGGCTCTCCGACCGCATCGACCCGCGCTACCTGTTGCTCGGCTATTACTCGCTGCGCGGTCTGTCGCTGCTGATCCTGCCGTCACTGCTCGGCCCGCACACCCAGCCGAGTATGTGGGTGTTCATCGTGTTCTACGGCTTGGACTGGATCGCCACGGTTCCGCCGACGGTGCTGCTGTGCCGTGAACTCTTCGGCGCGGACGGCCCGATCGCGTTCGGCTGGGTCTTCGCCGCCCACCAGGTCGGTGCCGCGATCGCCGCCACCGGTGCCGGTCTCATCCGCGACCTGCAGGGCTCCTACAGCCTCGCGTGGTATCTCGCGGGCGCTCTCTGTGGCATCGCGGCCGTCATGTCGATGCTGGTCCGCCGACCGAAGACGGCCGGTTAGCCGAAAATCCCGTGGCGCCTATTCCAGCGTCTTGTGGTGTCGGGATTCGAGGGCGATCTGATTGTTGCGGCCGTCCCAGCGACTGGGTTCGTCCTTGGTGCGCGGCGGCCGATCGTTGGCGATCAGCACCGCGATCCACGGCAGCGGCACCGACGCGGCGATGATCAGAATCGACAGCAGCGGATTCTCGAACGCGCTGTAGGCGATCGCGGCGAGGATCAGGCACGGGATCCGGAAGGCCATGATGAAGGTGTAGCGGCGCACCCTGGCGCGATGCTGCTCGTCGAGCGAGGGCGCGGCCTCGGTGATCAGCACGGCATGTTCGGCGGGGGCAGGACGGAAGAACCCACGCGAGGACTTGGGCTCGGTGGGCATCGTCACTTCCGGGTCCGGCTTCGATTCGTCGGCGCCTGGGTCATCGCCGTAGGACTGCATACCCCGAGTCTTCCACTCGGCGTCGCCGAGCGCACACGCGGCTGGTCAGCGGTGCGGGCGCCGGATGCGGCATCATGGAAGGCGTGAGTACAGACACTCTGGTACGCCCGGAAACCACGACCGACGAGACGACCAGCGACGACACCCCCAAATTCTTCCATTACGTGAAGAAGGACCGGATCGCCGAAAGTGCCGTGATGGGCACGATGGTCGTCGCGCTGTGCGGCGAGGTTTTCCCGGTGACGCGTTCGGCCAAGCCCGGCTCGCCCGTGTGCCCGGACTGCAAGAAGGTCTACGAGGGCTTGCGCAAGGACGGCGACTGAGCGGAGTGCTCGGTCGGTGACGCCGGTGCCTCAGGTGGGGCGTCGGCGCCTTCGTCGTGCTCGTCGCCCTCTTCGTCGTCGCCGCGCACCTGGCTGGTGATCCACTCCTTGACCTGCTCCATCCTGGTGGCCCGGGCAGGCCAGAACTCCTGAACGGCGGCGTTGAACTCCGCGCCAAGAATCACCGCGAAGCCGAGGAAGTACGTGAACAGCAGAAACGCGATGGGGGTGGCCAGCGCGCCGTAACTCACCCCGGTGGCGGTGATCCACGACAGGTACCGGCGCAACAGGTCGCTGGCCGCCAGGAAGAAGACACCGGCCACCAGCGCACCGCCGAAGAGCCGATGCCACGGCAGCGATTTGTGCAGGGCCAATTTGTAGAGCGTGGTCAGCCCGACTATCAGCAGCACACCGACGATCGGGTAGTAGAACGTGTCGATCAGACGCAACCCTGGTTCACGCCACGCCTCGGGCAGCACCCGCCCGATCCGGGTGGGACCCAGCGCGATCACCGGCAAGATCAGCACCGCGGCCACCAGGAACTGCACGTACAGCAGCAGCGCGAAGATCCGCTGCCAGACCGGATGACGCGCGTCCTGCTGCCCGTGCGCCTCCACGATGGCGTCGACGAAGGTAGCCATCGCCGAGGATCCGGCCCACAGCGACAGCACGAAACCCACCGACACCAACGCGCCGCGTCCCTTGCCGAGCACGTCGTCGACGGTGGGTTCGATCAGATCCGAGACCACCGACGGACTGAAGAAATCGCGGCTGAACGCGATGATCTTGCTCTCCACGATCAGCACGGTGTCGGGCCCGAACAACCCGCCCACATAGCCGAGGCTGCCGAGTAGGCCGAGCAGCAGCGGTGCCAGCGACAGCGTTTGCCAGAACGCCGCGGCAGCTGACTTGGCGAAAATCGAGTTGTCCCAGGACTTGACCGCGACCCGGACCACCAGCCGCCACGCCGTGGTCAGCCAGCGCACCCAGCGCGCGCGATCGCTGTGACGTTGCGGGGCTGCCTGCGCGCCGGCCGCGGGGCGCGCGGGCGCGTCGCGGGGCGGGAGCGCCTGCGGCGGGTGCCCCGCGTCGGCAGCCGAAACCTGGTCGTTGCTCATCTCAGTGTCAAGCATCCCGCACGATGGGGGTCTGTGTGGTGCGGGCGAGGCATCGTGTCGGCGGGTAACAGGTAAATGGCCGGTGACCACGGGCGCGGTTGTGATGCCTGTCGCCCACCCCGCGTCGGTTTGGCGACACGCCGCATCGGGCGGCTAGGGTCGTCTGCGTGACTGGGTCGGGTGGTGCCGCTACGGCGAAGCAAGTGGGGACACCGGGCGATACTGCCGCGGGAGGTGCCCCGTCCGGCTCGTTGCGTGCCTGGCAGCGGCGCGCTTTGACGAAATACCTGGCCACCAAGCCGCGTGACTTCCTCGCGGTCGCGACACCCGGCGCCGGTAAGACCACCTTCGCGCTGCGGGTTGCCGCGGAGTTGCTGGCCGATCGCACGGTGGACCAGATCACCGTCGTCGCCCCGACCGAACACCTCAAGCACCAGTGGTCGGCCGCGGCCGCGCGGACCGGAATCCAGCTGGATTCGCGGTTCTCCAACTCCACCGGCGCGACCTCGGGCGACTATCACGGCGTGGTGGTGACCTATGCCCAGGTCGCCGCGCACCCCACGCGGCACCGGGTGCGCACCGAGAACCGGCGCACCCTGGTGATTCTCGACGAGATCCACCACGCGGGCGACGCCAAGACCTGGGGCGAGGCGACCGAAGAGGCGTTCGGCGACGCGACGCGCCGTCTCGCGCTGACCGGAACTCCGTTCCGCAGTGACGATTCGAAGATCCCGTTCGTCACCTACGAACCCGACGAAGGCGGCTTCCCGCGCTCGCGCGCCGACCATTCCTACGGCTACGCCGACGCGCTCGCCGACGGCGTCGTGCGTCCGGTGGTGTTCCTGGCCTACTCCGGCGACGCGCACTGGCGCGACAGCGCGGGCGAGGAGCACACCGCCCGGCTCGGCGAACCGCTCAGCGCCGAGCACACCGCGCGGGCCTGGCGCACCGCGCTCGACCCGGCGGGCGACTGGATCTCGTCGGTGCTGCGCGCGGCCGACATGCGCCTGCGTCAGTTGCGCGCCTCCGGCATGCCCGACGCGGGCGGTCTGGTGATCGCCACCGATCAGGAACGGGCCCGCGACTACGCCGAACTGCTCGAGCACATCTGCGGCGAGCGGCCGACGGTGGTGCTCTCCGACGACCCGCAGTCCTCGCAGCGCATCGGTGAGTTCGGCAAGGGCACCCAGCCGTGGATGGTGGCGGTGCGCATGGTGTCCGAAGGCGTCGACGTGCCCCGGTTGGCCGTCGGCGTGTATGCCACCAGTGCGTCGACGCCGCTGTACTTCGCGCAGGCCATCGGGCGTTTCGTGCGTGCCCGCAAGCCGGGGGAGACCGCGAGCGTGTTCCTGCCGTCGGTGCCGGTGCTGCTGGATCTGGCCGCGCAGCTCGAGCTGCAGCGCGATCACGTCATCGGCAAGCCGCATCGCGAGAAGGACGGCCTCGACGACGAGCTGCTGATGGACGCGAACAAGGCCGAGGACGAGCCCGGCGAGGACGAGAAGTCCTTCGTCGCGCTCGCCGCCGACGCCGAACTCGACCAGGTGATCTACGACGGATCCTCCTTCGGCACCGCCACCATCGCGGGCAGCGACGAGGAAGCCGACTACCTCGGTATCCCCGGTCTGCTCGACGCCGACCAGATGCGCGCACTGCTACGCGACCGGCAGACCCGCCAACTCGCCGACCGGAGCGCCGCGGAATCCGCGCCGCAACCCGCGGCCGTCGCCGAACGCGTCGCCACCTCCGACAAACTGGGCGAGCTGCGCCGCGAACTCAACAGTCTGGTGGCCATGCACCACCACCGCACCGGCAAACCCCACGGCGTGATCCATGGCGAACTGCGCCGCGAATGTGGTGGTCCGCCAACGGCATTGGCCAGTGTCGATCAATTGGGCGAGCGTATCGCGGCCCTGCGTCGACTCTGAGAGATCCGATCTGCGGGTCGCCCTCGTCGCAGTTTCCCCGTCCGGCCGATGGTGCGGCCTCGCCTAGCGTGTCGCGGCCGCCAGTGTCTGCATGGCGCTGTCGACGGCGATGCTCAGTTCGTCGGGCCCGACGCCGTCTCTGGCCTGGATCGACAGGCCGTAGAGCACGGTGCTGAAAAGCATGGCGAGCGAAGCGGTGTCGGTATCGGGGGCGAGGTCGCCTTCGGTGACGCCACGGTCGAGCCTGGCGCGGATGTCGGCCGTGGTGCGGCGGCGGGCTTCGACGAGGAATTCGTGGACCGCGGCATTGCGGGTGGTGTAGGTCGCGCCGGCGAGGACCACCATGCAGCCGTGCGGAAGGCCTGGGTCGGTGTAGAAGGGGATGTTGTCGCGCAGCATCGCCTCGATCGCGGCGTAGGCGGTGGGTTGCTCGCGCAGCGCCCTGGCCGTGTGGGAACCCTCGCTGCGGCCGTAGAGCTCGACAGCGGCGCGGAACAGGGCTTCCTTGTCGCCGAAGGCGGCGTAGAGGCTGGGGGAGTTGATGCCCATGGCGGTGGTGAGGTCGCTCATCGAGGCGCCGTCGTAGCCGCGTTCCCAGAACACCTCCATGGCACGGCGCAGCGCGACCTCACGGTCGAAGCCTCGGGGGCGCCCGCGTTCTGCCATGCGAAACCTTTCTGTGCCGATCGGTAAATATACCGCTCTCGGCGAGGGGCTCGGCACCGGCCCGCGAATTCTGTGTCGATCGATAAGAAACTCTTGACGGCCGGGGTGCGCGTGCGCTTGTCTATTTGTGTATCGACCACTACAAAATTGGAGCGAGCCTGATGACGAGTAGTAACACCGTGGCTTTGGTGACCGGCGCGAGCCGTGGGATCGGCGCGGCCATCGCCCGCGCCCTGGCCGCCGCAGGCACCGATGTGGCGTTCACCTACCAGCGCGACGAAGTCGCCGCGAAGGCGGTGGCCGCCGATATCGAGGCGCTGGGCAGGCGGGCGCTGCCGATCAAGGCCGACAGCGCCGACGCCGCGCAGGTCGTCGCCGCCGTCGAACAGACCGCGCGCGACCTGGGCGGCCTCGACGTGCTCGTGAACAACGCGGGCATCTTCCCGGCCAAGCCCTACGAGGAGTTCACCCTCGACGAAATCGACCGCGCGCTGAACATCCACGCCCGCGCCGCCTTCGTCGCGGGCCAGGCCGCCCTACCGCACCTCGGCGACGGCGGCCGGATCATCTCCATCGGCTCCAACCTGTCCGAACGGGCGCTCTTCGGCGGGTTGTCGCTGTACAACCTGAGCAAGTCGGCGCTCAACGGCTTCACCAAAGCTCTTGCGCGTGAACTGGGTCCGCGCGGCATCACCGTCAACCTCGTGCAGCCGGGTCCCACCGATACCGATATGAACCCGGCGAACAGCGATCACGCCCCGACCCAACGAGAGTTCAATGCCCTCGGCCGGTTCGGCGCCGCCGCCGACGTCGCCGATCTGGTTACCTTCCTCGCCGGTCCGTCCGGCCGGTCGATCACCGGCGCGATCCTCACCGTGGACGGCGGCACCAACGCCTGAGCCGGCCGCTCAGGAGGCGGGTGCGAAGAACCGGGTCGGGTCGAGACTGTTGATGCTGGTCCAGCGCGGCTCCTGGGTGGGGATATCGGAGTCGGTGGTGGCGTCGAAGTAGCCCTGCAATTCCAGTGCGAGGCGCGGATTCTCGTCGACCTTGCGCGCGATCGTGTACAGCATCGCGAACACGTGCACGCAGCGCGCGGTCCGCGCCGAGCAGGAACAGTCGGTGCTCACCAGGCTCGGCGCGGGGGAGTGACCCGCGTCGAGCAGGGCCCGGTGCATCTCGTCGGTGAGGATGGTCGGGTCGGTGATCGTGTGACCGATCGCGGTCACCGCCGCTCGGGTCAGCGGTGCCACCTCGACGTGCGCGATCGAGGCCTGACCGCCGCGATGCAGATGCGCGCGCACGGTGCGCCCCCCGATCTCGATGCCCACCCCGTCGTTGCGGGCGATGCTGCGGGCGCGGGGCAGCAGTGGCTCCGGGCGGGTCTGGCGCAGCGGTTCGGCCAGCCGCACCCAGTCCCGTCCCCAGAGGGTGTAACCGAATTCGTTGTCGGCCATCAGTTCTCTCGCTTCCGGCGCAGGATGTCGACGAGGGCGTCGTCGTCGAGGCGGGCCAGCTCGGCGATGCCCGCGGTATCGGACAGATCCGTCAGCGCGGACTTGCGGGTATGCATCGCCGCGATATGTTCCTCCACCGTCGTCGCGCTGGTGAGGGTGGTGATGGTGACGGTGCGGGTCTGCCCGATCCGGTGTGCCCGGTCCGACGCCTGCGCCTCCACCGCCGGATTCCACCAGCGATCGAAATGGATCACATCGGCCGCGCGGGTGAGCGTGAGGCCGGTGCCGGCGGCGCGCAGGCTCAGGATCAGCACCGGCGGTCCGTCCGGCGCCTGGAAGCGGGTGACCAGCTCGCCGCGCTGGGTGGCGTCGAGCCCGCCGTGGAAGAACGGCGCCGCGACCCCGAACTGTTCGGCCAGGTGACGCACCAGCAGTTCGCCGGTCTTGCGGTACTGGGTGAAGATCAGGGTGGGGTCATCGGTGTCGAGGTTGGTGGCGACGATGTCGGTGCACAGGTCGAGTTTTCCGGAGCGGCCCGCGAGTTCGTCCAGGTCACCGGAGACCAGTCCGGGGTGGTTACACACCTGCTTGAGGTGGGTCAGCGCGGCCAGAACTCGTCCCTGTCGTTGCAAGCCGGAGCCGAAACCCTCGTCCAGGGCTTCGGCGAGGACCGCGTCGTACACCCGTTCCTGCTCGGCGGTGAGATCGCACAGCAGATCGCTGTGGATCTTCGCCGGCAGCGACGCCGCCACCTGAAGCTTCTTGCGTCCCAGGACAACCGGTTCGACCGCGTCTCGCAGCCGGGCCGCCGCCGTGGCCGAACCCTCCTCGATCGGTTTGACGAACCTGCGCCGGAACTGCGTTCGATGCGCGAACAGTCGCGGCACGGTGAGATTGAGCAGGGCGAACAGTTCGTCCAGGTGGTTCTCCACCGGCGTGCCGGTCAGCGCGACCTTCGCGTCGGCGGTCAACCCTCGCGCCGCCCGCGACACCTGTGTGCGTGGATTCTTCAGCGCCTGCGCCTCGTCGAACACCACGGTCGCCCACTGCTCGCCGGTCAGCGCCGCCCCGTGCAGCCGCAGGGTCGGATACCCGGTCACGACAACCGTTCCCGCCCCGGCGGGCACCGCACCGCCACGCCACGACACCGGCTTCAACCCCGGCGCGAACCGCTCGATCTCGTGCACCCAGTTGCCCACCAGCGAGGTCGGGCACACAACCAGCTGCGGCCCGTCGGCGCGCCCCTGGAGGAACCCGATCGTCTGCACCGTTTTGCCGAGGCCCATCTCGTCGGCCAGTACGGCCCCGCCGTACGCCGATACGGTCTCGCGCAACCACCCGACCCCGCGCACCTGATAGGGCCGCAGCGTGGCATCGAGGACCCCGGCGAGCTCCTCGTCGAGCGCCTGCGTCTCGCGGAGCACCCGCGCCGCGCGCTCGGCGGAGACGATCGCGGTGCCGACCGCATCGGGTACCGCGTGCGCGGCGGCTGGTAGTTCGGCCGGCCGTTCGTCGGTCAGCAAGGCCCGCCAGGCCAATGCGGAGGGGGCGAGGTCGTCGAGGACGACATCGGCCAGTTCGGTGGGCGTCACCACGGCGGTCGCCACCTCGACGGGTTCGATCGCGCCGCGCTCTCCGACGGGCAGCGCGAGGGTGAGCCTTTCCGGATCACCGATTCCCGTCGGCGCGGCACCGGCGTCGTGCCCGGTCCACGTCCACAACGCGAACAGGTGACGGTCGGGGAGGTAGGTGGCCTGGGTGGCGGGCAGAACAATCTCCTCTGATCGGGCAGCACGAACAACCGAACAACGTACACTGTACTGAGTTTGTTCCCGAACGCCCGAACGAGTTCCCGAGAGGAGGGCTGGTGCCCGCCGACGAGGATGCGAAATCCATCGCACAGGCCACCCAGATCCTCGAACTGCTGTGGCGCCACGCCCTGCCGTCCAAGCCGGGCGCGCGCGGCCCGAAACCGGGCCTCACCGTCGACGACGTGGTCTCGGCGGGCATCGCCCTGGCCGACCGCGACGGTCTCGACAAGCTGACGATCCGGGCGGTCGCCGCCGAGCTCGGCCTACGCGCGATGAGCCTCTACACCTACGTCCCCAGCAAGGACGCCCTGATCGTGCTCATGGTCGACGCCGTCGCCGCCGCCGACACCCCGATCTCGGCCGACCTGCCGGTCAGAGACCGCATGATCGCCATCGCCACCCAGATCAGGGCCGAACTGATCGAGCACCCCTGGCTCCTGGAAGTGTCCCCGTGGCGCCAGGTACTCGGCCCGGGGAGGATGCGTCGCTACGAACGCCAACTGGCGGCGATCGACGGCATCGGCCTGGGTGATCTGGCCGTAGACCGCGCGATCGCGGTCCTCACCGACTTCGCCACCGGCAATGCCCGCCTCGCCGTCGCGGCCGCGGGAGCCGCCGCGCAACTGAGCGACGCGCAGTGGTGGGAGGTCAACGGCCCCTTGCTGGCTCGGGTGATGCCCGCCGACGAATTCCCGCTCGCCGGGCGGGTCGGCACCGCTGTCGGCGAGCACTATCAGGCCCCCGCCGACCCGGACGGCGCGTTCGACTACGGGGTGGCCACCCTCGTCGACGGTCTGCTCGCCGACGCTTGATACAGCAACAGCGGGCGCCCTGTTCGGGTCGCCCGCTGTCGGGAGTTTTCTGTTGTCAGATGTGGTTGTTTCGGACGCGAGGAGTGGTCAGATCGCGGGAGCTTCGTCCGTGTTGATCACGGCTTCGAGTTCGCGCAAGCGGTCCATGTGTTCGTTCGCGTGGTGCTGGCAGAAGAGCAACTCGCCACCCGCGGGAAGCACGGCACGCACTCGGGCAGCCGCCCCGCAACGATCGCAACGATCGAGTGCGGTCAGTGGGGTGCTGGTCAGGGTTCCTGGCATGACTCCTCCGTCCCGGCTCCCGGCTCTGCGTGGCCGTTCGCCTAGGTGTGGGCCTCGTGGTCACTCCACGCGGCTCGCATCCGCTACTTCCCAGCAGTGGTACGACTACTCTGTCAGACGTTCGGGGTTCAGGCTTTGTTCCCGGAAGTGAATCTTTGTGTTTTCGATAACAGACCTGCGGTTTCGCTGAAAGCGAACATCCGCCGATCGTCGGTTTCGAGCACCCACCGATCACCCGCGAAGCGCTGATGCCACCTCCCCCTCGATCCTGTAACGCACCGATAGGTCGCTCGCTGCGGTGTTGCTCGTTACGCGGGGCGCAACCACCGAACCGGGACGAACACCATCGTGTTGTGACAGGGTCTTGACCGTCCGAACCTGTTGTCTACCCGGAGATTACCCGTGATATCCGACACTCACACCCTTGTTCACCTGTGTTCTTCCCAAGAATGGGCACAAGCTCGTAACGCGGGCGAGCGCAGGCCGCCGTCGCTGGCCGACGCCGGTTTCGTGCACCTGTCCACCCCGGAACAGGTCCACCTGCCCGCCAACCGACTTTTCGCCGGGCGCGCCGATATGCTCGTGCTGTGGCTGGACCCCACGGCGTTCACCGGTGAGGTGAAGTGGGAGCCGGGCGTCCCCAGCGACCCGTCGTCGATGCTCTTCCCGCATCTCTATGCCCCGCTGCCGGTCGCCGCGGTGCTCGCCGCGCAGCCGTATCTGCCCGGCTCCGACGGCGTGTTCACCACACCGCGCCGGGAGGGAGTGGCGTAGACCACAATCGAGGCCGGGCGCGTCTACTGTTGACGATGTGAACGTCGACGTCACAGCGCTACCGGGCATCGGAGTGCGTAAGGATTTCGAAGTCAGGTCGGGGCGCCGCGTCGGGGTGGTCGCCCACCGCGACGGCGATATCGACCTGATCGTGTCCAAACCCGACGACCCGGACGCCATCGCCGCCCAGGTGCCACTGTCCACCGACGAGGCGTCGGTGCTGGCGAACCTGCTCGGCGCGCCGCAACTGGTCGCCAGACTCAACGACGACCACCGCGATCTGCCGGGCATCACCACCCGGCAACTCGCTATCGCCGACGAGTCACCCTATGCGGGAAGAACCCTCGGCGAGACCGGCATGCGCACCCGCACCAAGACCTCGATCGTCGCGGTCATGCGCGCCGGTCAGCTCCACCCGTCACCCGGCCCGGATTTCACCTTCACCGAGGGTGATCTGCTCGTGGTCGTCGGAACCCCGGACGGCCTGGAAGCGGCCGCGAAGATTCTCGTGCACGGCTGAGCGCCCGTGACCTCGCAGGCCTTGGCTCTGCTCGAGCTCGGCGTGATCTTGTTCGCGCTGGGGGTCTGCGGGAGAGTGGCGGGCCGGTTCGGGATGTCACCGATTCCGCTGTACCTGCTCGGCGGGCTGGCGTTCGGTCGCGGCGGGTTCATCGACCTCGGCGCCGCCACCGAGTTCGGGCACATGGCGAGCGAGATCGGCGTCGTGCTGCTGCTGTTGCTGCTCGGGCTCGAGTACACGGCTCCCGAGCTGATGACCGGTTTGCGGCGCTCCTGGGGGGCCGGAGTGCTCGACCTGGTGGCCAACGCGCTCCCCGGCGTGGCGGTGGCGCTGATCCTGGGCTGGGGCGTGCTCGGCGCCGTCGTGCTCGGCGGGGTCACCTACATCTCGTCGTCGGGGATCGTGGCGAAGGTGCTCGACGATCTGGGCCGCCTCGGCAACCGCGAGACCCCGGTGGTGCTGTCGATCCTGGTGCTCGAAGACCTCGCGATGGCGGTGTACCTGCCGATCCTGACCATGATGCTGGCGGGGTTGAGCCTGCTGAACGGACTGATCTCCCTCGCGATCGCGCTGGCGACCATCACGGTGGTGCTCGTGGTCGCGCTGCGATTCGGGCGGGTGGTCTCGGCGGTGGTCGACAGCGCCGATCGCGAAGTGTTCCTGCTGCAACTGCTCGGTGCGGCACTGCTCGTGGCCGGTGTGGCCTCGGCGCTCAATGTCTCGGCCGCGGTCGGCGCGTTCCTGCTCGGCATCGCCATCTCGGGCTCCACCGCGCACGAAGCGGTGAAACTGCTGGAGCCGCTGCGTGATCTGTTCGCCGCCATCTTCTTCGTGGCGTTCGGTCTGTCGATCGACCCGGCCGCGATTCCGCCGGTGTTCGCCTGGGCGGTCGCGTTGGCGGTGGTGACCACCGGCACCAAGATTGCGGTCGGCTGGTGGGCCGCGGGCAAACAGGGAATCCGGCAGATGGGCCGCGCGCGGGCAGGCGCGGCGCTGGTGGCGCGCGGCGAATTCTCCATCGTCATCGCCGGATTGGCGGTCGCCTACGGCAAGGTCGACGCGAAACTGGCCGCGTTGGCCTCGGCCTATGTCCTACTGATGGCGATTCTCGGGCCGATCGCGGCGCGGGTCGTCGAGCCGGTCGTCGAATTCGTCCGGCGCCGTACGGGTGTCGCGACGAATTGATCAGTCGATGACGCGGCGTGGCCACGCGCCCGCGCCGTCATAACTCAATTCCTCGGTGCGGTACTCATGCTGGACAGGCGGCGCGAACTGCGGGACCGGTGCCGCGGGTCTGGCCGGCTTGGCCGGTCGCGGCCCCGGGCGGTGCCGCGAGGTGAGCCACATGCGCGGCAGCGCTTCCTCGTTCTCGATCTCGGTGAGGCTCACACTGATCAACACGAGCATGGTGACGATGCTGCTCACCCCGATCAGCGGAGCCAGCAGTTGCATCGCCTGGGCGCCGTCGCCGGGCGCGGCCTGATGATCGGTGTGCGCGTGCATCGACGCCATCCCGGTGTAGTGCATGCCGCATACGGCCACACCCATGATCAGCGCGGCACCCACGGTGGCGAGAAAACCCTTGACGCGCAACGTGAACCACAGCGCCACGACCGAAGCCACCACCGCGATCAGCATCGACAGCGCCACGATCGCCGGGTCGTATCGCACGGTCGCGCTGGATTTCATCGCGAACATGCCGGTGTAGTGCATGGTCCCGACGCCGAGGCCGGTGATGGTGCCACCGGCGAGCAACGAGCGCAGTGTCGGCTGCGGCTTGTTGACCATGAACAGCCCGATCCCGACCACCACCATCGCGGTGAGCGCGCTGAACAGTGTCAGCGGGACGTCGTAACGAATGTCGGCGCCGCGGATGGTGAAGCCGAGCATGGCGATGAAATGCATGACCCAGATGCCGGTTCCGCCGATCGCGATCGCGGCGCCGATGAGCCAGCCGGCCCGCCCCTCGGGAGCGTTGCGACCGCGAGCCGCGCACTGCAGCCCGAGCAGGCAGCCCGTGACGGACATGAAGTAGGCGAGAACAGGGGTGATCCAGCCGTAGCTGAAGTGATAAATGTCGAGCACGCGCGAAAAACCCTCAATGCCGATACCGCAGACTTGAGGCGGTAGAACGAAAAGCTGAGTGTGACCATACGGTGAAGATCGCCAATTCGTGTCCTCCGCAGTGCAATCCATCAGTGTGGGGTTGATCACGAAACGATTAACCGGTCGGTCTTCTGGATAAAACAGACCGCTGGGAATGTAGTTACTGAAACGAAGAAAGGCCCGCACCACCGAATCGGTGGTGCGGGCCTTTCTTCGTAGAACTGCTAGTCGAGGTAGTCGCGCAGAACCTGCGAACGGCTCGGGTGGCGCAGCTTGCTCATCGTCTTCGATTCGATCTGGCGGATGCGCTCACGCGTGACGCCGTAGACCTGACCGATCTCGTCGAGGGTGCGCGGCTGACCGTCGGTGAGGCCGAAGCGCAACCGCACCACGCCCGCCTCGCGCTCGGACAGCGTCTCCAGCACCGACTGCAGCTGATCCTGCAGCAGGGTGAAGCTCACCGCGTCGACCGCGACGACCGCCTCGGAGTCCTCGATGAAGTCACCGAGCTGGCTGTCGCCCTCGTCGCCGATGGTCTGGTCGAGCGAGATCGGTTCACGCGCGTACTGCTGGATCTCCAGCACCTTCTCCGGCGTGATGTCCATTTCCTTGGCGAGCTCCTCCGGCGTGGGCTCACGGCCCAGGTCCTGGAGCAGCTCGCGCTGGATGCGGCCGAGCTTGTTGATCACTTCGACCATGTGCACCGGAATGCGGATGGTGCGGGCCTGATCGGCCATGGCGCGGGTGATGGCCTGACGGATCCACCACGTCGCGTAGGTCGAGAACTTGTAACCCTTGGTGTAGTCGAACTTCTCGACCGCACGGATCAGACCCAGGTTGCCTTCCTGGATGAGATCCAGGAACGCCATGCCGCGGCCGGTGTAGCGCTTGGCCAGCGAGACGACCAGCCGCAGGTTGGCCTCGAGTAGATGGTTCTTCGCTCGGTTGCCGTCGCGCACGATCCAGTTGAAGTCGCGGCGCGTCGTCACCGAGAGCTTCTCGCCCGCCTCGGCGAACTCGCGCATCTTCTCCGCGGCGAACAGGCCGGCCTCGATCCGCTTGGCGAGTTCGACCTCCTCTTCCGCGTTGAGCAGCGCGACCTTGCCGATCTGCTTGAGGTAGGCGCGTACCGAGTCGGCGGAGGCGGTGAGTTCGGCGTCCTTGCGTGCTTGACGCAGCGCTTCGGACTCCTCCTCGTCCCAGACGAAATCGCCGGAAGCCTTGTCCTTCTCGGACGGCTCCGCGGTCTCGGCGACTTCGGCGGTGTCCTCGGCGACGTCTTCGACGACGACCTCCTCGCCGACGAGTTCGTCCTCGGCGACTTCGAGATCACCGAGATCGTCGACCTCGACCGACTCGTCGTCGAGCTGCTCTTCACCGCCCTCGCCCGAGGTCGCCTTCTTCGCGGCGGTTTTCTTGGCCGGAGCCTTCTTGGCGGCAGCCTTCTTCGCCGGCGCCTTCTTGGCTACGGCCTTCTTGGCCGGCGCCTTTTTGGCGGCGGCCTTTTTGGCCGGCGCTTTCTTGGCCGGGGTTACGGCGTCGTCGGCATCGGCGTCGGAGGCCGAGTCGGCGGTCTGACGGGTATTCGTGGCTACCACGTACGCCCTTTCGTGACGGTCTCGTGCGGCGTCACGCCAGAGTGGTTTTCCGGCGGAGCGGTCGGTCGGGTTGCACCGGCGATGCGTCGGCCGGGTGAAGTCGGCGCTCGTTCACCGACCTTCTCGCGACCGGCCGCGGCCGGAAGGTTTCACCGGCTCACCGCCGGACGTGTTCCATTGTAACGATCCAACCAGGGTACTCATGGCACGATGCCATCCAGGCGTTGCGTCGCAGGCCGCGCCGGGCTACGGCGCGATGCCCGCATCGATGGCCATCGCCGCGCCGACGATACCCGCGGTGTTCTTCAATACGGCCGGAATCACGGGAGTTCGGTTGGTGAGCAAGGGGATCCACTGCTCGTGATCACGGCTGATGCCGCCGCCCGCCACGATCACCTTCGGCCAGAACAGATCCTCGATGTGGCGCAACACGCGACTCACCCGCTGCGCCCACTCGGGGTAGGTGAGGTTCTCGTTGTCCTTGACCGAGGCCGCGGCCAGATCCTCGGCGTCGACGCCCTCGATCTTGAGATGGCCGAGTTCGGAGTTGGGGACCAGCACGCCGTTGTAGAGCAGCGCGGAGCCGATACCGGTGCCGAAGGTGAGCAGCAGGGTCAGGCCGTCGAGGTCGCGCGCGGTGCCGTAGGAGTCCTCGGCCAGGCCGGCGGCGTCGGCGTCGTTGAGCACGGTGACGGTTCGCCCACCCAGTGCCTCGGCGAACAGCGCGTGGGCGTCGGTGCCGATCCAGGCCTGGTCGATGTTGGCCGCGGTTCTGGCGTGGCCGTCGAGTACCACGCACGGCATGGTGATGCCGACCGGACCCTCCCACCCTGCCTGGGCCACCAGTTCGGCGACCGCCGCGGCGACGGCCGCGGGCGTTGACGGCTGCGGTGTCGCGATCTTGATGCGGTCATGGGCGAGCAGACCGGTGGCCAGATCGACCTCGGCGCCCTTCACCCCGCTACCGCCGATATCGATCCCGAATGCGTGCCCCCGAGTGGACATGGTTCAACCCCTTGCTGACGCGGTCGATGTGCCTGACAGACACCAGCAAGCAGAGTAGCGGTAGTCACCCCTCGCGCGAGACGCCACGACATGTGATGCGATGGAGCGGTGCCCGAATACACCGAGCCCGAGACCCCAACCGCCCCCATCACATCCACCGATTACGAGCCGTTGCGCCGCCTCGCCGTCGAGCTGGCCGAAGCGGCCGCCGCGCATGTGCGTGCCCGCAGGCCCGAGGTGTTCGCCGACGGTGGACCCGTGGCCGGAGCGGTGGCAACCAAGGGTCACGTCACCGATCCGGTCACCATCGTCGACACCGAATCCGAACAGCTGATCCGTGGGCTGCTCGCCGAGCGCAGGCCCGACGACGCGATTCTGGGGGAGGAGGGCGGCGGCGATGTCGGCGCCACCGCGCCGGGCACTGTCACCTGGGTCGTCGACCCGATCGACGGCACCGTGAACTTCCTCTACGGGCTGCCCGGCTACGCCGTGTCGGTGGGTGCGGTGGTCGATGGCAAGCCCGTGGCAGGCGCCGTGGTCGACGTGGCCGCCGCGACCACCTACAGCGCCGCACTGGGCGCTGGATCGCACGCTGTGCGCCCGGACGGCACCCGGGTGCCACTGCGCTGCAGTAGCGAGGATTCGCTCTCGGTGGCCCTTGTAGCCACCGGTTTCGCCTACGGCAGCGCGCGCCGTGCCCGTCAGGCGCAGCTGCTCACCGAGATCCTGCCGCAGATTCGCGACATCCGCCGCCTCGGCGCCGCCGCCATGGATCTGTGCCATGTCGCCGCGGGCCGGCTCGAGGCCTACTACGAGCACGGCCTCAATGCCTGGGACTGGGCCGCGGGCGCCCTCATCGCCGCCGAAGCGGGCGCGGTCGTCCATGTCCCCCCGGTCACCGTCGGCGGTGCCGCGGGCGAACTGACGGTCGTGGCCGCCCCCGGCATCGCGAAGGACCTCGACGACCTGCTCGACCGCGTCGGCGCCCCGACCGCCCTGCCGGACTGACGTCAACGGCGGGGCCGCCGAGGAATCAGCTCAGCACTTGACGTCGCGCGCCGCGTCGAGGAGGTCGGGGTCGATCGAGGACGAGCTCGCGCCGGGGGCGAGGTTCTTCAGCGAACGGAGCACGGCCTCGGCGTCGGCGCCGGGGCGAAGCGATTCGCCGAACGCCTGGCCGAGGACCAGATCGACGGTGTCGTCGGTGCGCGGGTCCTCGATCAGCTCGGCGCAGGGAGCGACGAGCTGCACCGAGGCGGCAGCCGGTCGGCCGTTCACGCCGAACCGGATCTGCCCGGTGCAGGTGAGGTCCCCGCTGACATAGACCGGATCGTTACCGACCTGTGTCCCCGGCGCGCCGGCGAACCCGAGGTCGCCGAGAGCGGAGGCGATGTGACCGGCCTGTCCGCTCTTGCCGTTGGCGTTGAACACCCGCACCTTCGACTCCGACAGCGCCGCCGGATCGACCGCCTCCAGCCGTGTCGGGCCCACGCGTGAGCCCAGTGCCGCGGGCTGCGGGGCGTTGGTGGCGGTCGGCGTGCTCGGCGCGTTGCACGCCATCGGTTCGTTGCTGTCGTCACGGGTACGGAACGCCGTAATCCAGACGAACAGGCTCACCAGAGCCAGCACGAGGACGAGCGCGAGCCAGAGCTCGGGCCGCCGCCGCGGAAAGGGTTTGCCGTCGCGATCAGTCGCGCTGCCTTCGGTGATCAGTGAAACCACGCGCTCACTCTACGAGTCCCGCGGCGGTGCGCGAGTCGGGGAGGTCTCGGCGAGTTTCCCAGCAGGTGACGATTCGTCGTCGGTTTCGGCTCGGCGGGGGTTTGATTGCGACTTTCGCCCATTGGTCCGCTATTGTCTGCCCGCCCAGATCGAATATTTACCGGTGAAACGGTGGTCGGTCGCGGGAACAACAAGGGCATGTCCTGCGTTTACCGAACGCTGTCGGAGTAGATCGCTAGCTGGTCGAACCTGATAGACGACCGGTGCACGTGTGAGGTGTACCACCGGCGGGGCGGTACGAACGCCGGACCCCTGCGGGGTTACGGCAATCGACTGATCCGGGATATACGGAGTAAGGACTGAGGGGAAGACGACATGGCAACCGACTATGACGCACCGCGGCGCACCGAATCCGACGAGGTGTCGGAGGATTCGCTCGAGGAGCTGAAGGCCCGCCGCAACGAGGCGCAGTCCGCCGTCGTGGACATCGACGAATCCGATACAGCGGAATCGTTCGAGCTTCCCGGCGCGGACTTGTCCGACGAGGTACTCAGCGTTCGGGTGGTCCCGAAGCAGGCGGACGAGTTCACCTGCTCGAGCTGTTTTCTCGTGCATCACCGCAGCCGACTGGCCACGGAGAAGGGTGGACAGCTCATCTGCATGGACTGCGCGCTCTAGAAGCAGGCAGTACGCATCACCGTGTGGACAGTCGATCCGCACGGACTGCGTACTACTGATCCAGAGGGGATCAGCGAGGAAGGGTCAGCCCGCGCTCGGGAGTCCGAGCGCGGTCAAGACCCGGTCCGGCCTCCGCGTACTGACCAACCAGTACGGCGTCGGGTCGTCCGGGTCGTTCAGCACCAGCAATGCCATCGGGCCGATCCAGGCCCGGTGCTGCACATAGGCGGCGGGGTCGAGTTGTCGGCCCAGCGCCGCACTCTTGGCCGTCGACGCGACGGCCGCGCCACGCGCGACGAAGCTCACCGGTAGGTGGGCCCGGTCGACGCGCAATTCCGCCGTACCATCGCCGGCCACGGTGACATCCAGGCGATGCCTGCTCATCCACAACAGAATCCAGACCGGGACCGGCGCCAGCAGCACATACGGCAGCCAGGCCCGCAGCCCCGGCGCGCCCATATGGATCTCGGCCGCGAGCAGGCCCGCGATCGCGAAGCCGACCGGCCACCACCACAGCGGCACCCACAGGCGCTCGGAGTAGGGCGACGGACCCTGCGCGCTCGGCGCGCGGTGGTCGGCGTCTGTGGTCGCGGTCGTCGGGGAATGGGGCTGGTCGGGCACCCCTCAACACTAGGTCACCGCACCAGGGCTGCGACGAGAAGGTCCGGCCTCGACCGCGTAGTCTCGACCGATGTGAACGCACTTGCACCGATTCCGCTGCGGCGGCTCGATCCCGGCATCCCTGTGCCGACGCGTGCCCATCCGGGTGACGCGGGCGTCGACCTCTGTACCACCGAGGATGTGATCATCGAACCGGGCGAGCGGGTGCTGGTCGGCACCGGGATCGCGATCGCGTTGCCGGTGGGCACCGTCGGCTTGATCCACCCTCGTTCGGGCTTGGCTGCGAAGGCCGGTCTGTCGGTGGTCAACACGCCCGGCACGGTCGACGCGGGCTACCGCGGTGAGATCAAGGTGTGCCTGATCAATCACGACCCGCGCACCGCCATCGAGCTGCGTCGCGGTGACCGCATCGCGCAGTTGCTGGTGCAACGGGTCGAGTTGGTCGATTTCGCCGAGGTCGACGATCTCGACGACACCGCCCGTGGCACCGGCGGATACGGGTCGAGCGGCGGGCATGCCAGCCTGGCCGACAAGGAGGCGTGATGGGTCTGTTCGGAAAGAAGAAGCGCGCGCGCGACGACGAGGCCGACTACGTCGAATACGACGAAGTCGAGTACGACGAGGCGGACTACGACCTGGACGCTGACTCCGACGAGTACGACACCGACGAGTTCCAGCGCCCCGACTTCGCGCGCCTGGACTTCGACGACGCGCCGACCGACGAGCGCATCTACGGCAATTTCGACCACGCCCCCGATGCCGCCGCGGGCCCCTACGACATCAGCGAGGTCTCCGACGAAGCGATCTCGCGGCGCCTCGACCTCGGCTCGGTGCTCATTCCGGTGCCCCAGGGCGGGCAGTTGCAGGTGGAGATGAGCCCCGACGGCACCCCGCAGGCGGTGCACCTGGCCACCGAGCACGGCAGGCTCACGGTCGCCGCCTACGCCGCGCCGAAGTCGGCGGGCCAGTGGCGCACGGTCGCCGCGGATCTGGCCGAGTCGTTGCGCGGTGACGGCGCGAGCGTGGCCGTCGAGAAGGGTCCGTGGGGCCGCGAGGTCAAGGCGATCACCGAGGGCGCCGACCTGCGCTTCATCGGCGTCGACGGCCCGCGCTGGATGATCCGACTCGTCGCCGCCGGTCCCAAGGGCGCCGTCGACGATCGCAGTCCACTGATCACCGCCGCCCGCGCGGTCCTGGCCGACGCCGTGGTCCGCCGCGGCACCGAACCGCTCCCCGTGCGCGACCCGCTCCCGGTGGTCCTGCCCCAGGAGCTGGCCGAACAGCTGGCCGCCGCCCACCAGCAGCAGATCCAGGCCCAGCAAGACGCCCTGGAGGCCCAGGCTGCCGCGGCCGCCGCCCCGCCGCCGTCGGCCCTCCCGCCGAAACTGCCCGACGAGCCACGTCGTGGCGCCGACGGTTCGGCCATGCAGCAACTGGGCCTGAACTAGCCATGCAGCAACTGGGCCTGAACTAGCCATGCAGCAACTGGGCCTGAACTAGGTGCTCGTCCGCCTCCCCGCGACTTTTGCCGGTCGTGGGGAGGCGGATCAGTCAGCTGCCGGGCCGGCGGTCGGTGGCGGGTCTTGTGTCGGGGGTTCCCGGCGAGTTACCCATGTACTCGCGAAATCGGTTGTCCTGCAAAGCTTTTCGTTGCCTGTGCGTCGCTGGGAGCAACGTGCTCAACTGCGCGAATCCGGCATGTCCGAGTATTGCCGGGTCGGCGCCCAGCTCGGTGAGCGTCACTCTGTGCAGTCGGGACGACGGCAAGGCTGCCGCCCATTCTTCCGCGACCGCGATCGGGTGGACCGGGTCGTCGGTCGCGCCGACCACCGCGACCGGCACATCAATGGCGGCCAACTGCTCCAGTGCTGGCCACGCGTACCCCGCGGCCTCGTCCAGCGCGGCGGGCAGATGGGGCCACTGCCCGCGCCACGACTGGGTCAACGCGTCGGCCAACCATCGCGGACTCGACGCCCGCATCCGCTCGATCACCGCCTCCAGGCCGTCGGCTCGCAGTTGCTCGGCGGTAACCGAAGCGCTCGAAGCGGCGGGGCACGTGGCGGTTTCGGCACCCGTCCAGGCGGGTAATGCTGTGATGACACCGACTACCGCGTTCGGGTGCTCGGCTGCCCAGTCGAGCGCGATCGCGGCGCCGAGGGAGATGCCAGCGGCCAGGACCGGACCGCGCGCCGCGGCAGCGTCCAAAGCCGCGGTACAGCTCCCGATCACGGCCTGCGGGTCCGGTTCGACGGCGTGGAAGGCGAGTCCGCGCGCATGGGCGGCAGGCCCGAACGCGCGGGCCGCGAAATCGGCGTCGGAGCCGGTCCCCGGCAGGGCGACCACGGTGACCTGGGGTGGGGTGCGCAACACCGACCGAGCGTAGCGGCCGGGCGTTTGCCCATCTACAGTGGCGGTGTACGGCCAACTAGCGGGAGAAGCGTGACATGTCGTCATCCACGGGCGGACACAAGTCGGGATCGGGTCCGGACTCGGGATATTTTCGTCGACTCGGTCGTCGTCTCACCGCAGATATCGACCAGCTCGACGCCGAGGAATTGGCCGAGACGGTCGAAGCCTCCGGTGCCCGGCGGGCCAAGGACTGTTGTCGTGGTGAAGAGGCGACGATTCTGGGCCGACTCCGCAGTGTCGAGGCGTGTCCGAAGGCCGCGGGTGCCACCGTGCAGGCCGAGTTCTTCGACGGCACCGATGCCATCACCCTGGTGTGGATCGGGCGTAGGCGCATTCCCGGGATCGAACCGGGCAGGCGCATTCTGGTCCGTGGCCGCGTCGGCGACCGCGACGGCCGCAAAGTGATCTTCAACCCCTACTACGAATTGCGCGGGAACAGCTGACGTATGCCCTCCAGCGACGAGTACCGCACTGCCGCGGACCCCGAAGCCACTGTGGCGTTGCCCGTGGTCACCGATGAAACGGTGGACCCGGAGATCGACACCGAGGTCGACAAGGCCGAACAAACCTTGCTCGAGCAGCTCGGCGGTTTCAGCGGCCTGATCTATTCCACCCTCCCCGTTCTGGTCTTCGTCCCGGTGAACACCTTCGCGGGCCTCACCGTGGCCATCTGGGCCGCCCTCGGCGTCGCCGCCGCCATCCTCATCTGGCGGCTGGTCCAGCGCAGTCCCATCCAGCCGGCCGTCTCCGGCTTCCTCGGCGTCGGCCTGTGCGCGCTCATCGCCCAGCGGGTGGGCGAGGCCAAGGGCTTCTTCCTGTTCGGGATCTACACCAGCCTCGTGTACGCGGGCGTGTTCGCGGTGTCGATCCTGCTGCGCCGACCACTGGTCGGGGTGATCTGGGGCGCGCTCAACGGCCACGGTTCCCACTGGCGTACCGACAAGCGCATCCGCAAGCTCTACGACCTGGCCACCGTTGTCTGGGTGGTCGTATTCGGCGCCCGCTACCTGGTGCAGTCACAGCTCTACGACACCGACCACACCACCTGGCTGGCCGTGGCGCGGATCGGCATGGGCTGGCCGCTCACCGCGGTGGCCCTGGTCGTCACCGTCTGGGCGGTGCGCCGCGCCGGGCACCTGCCCGCCGAGAAAACCGACAAGTCCGGGGCCGGAACGGAATCCGTGCGCGCATAGGGTGGGTTGCGGGACGCCGGAGGTGGGGAAGTACCCACCCTGGGGTATCTGGTTGCGACCGGCCGTTCGTCGCACGATCAATGCGTACCGAAAAATACGCGATGATCGTGAGAGGACCGGCGACCATGATGGCAACCGAGCACCGAAACGAGCGACCGGCCACCACCGCCCGCCGCGACGCCACCAAGACCCCGGCGCCGGTCCTGTCGGAGAGCAAGCGCATCGGCGCCGAACTCGACGCGCTGATCGGCCCGGCCGCCCGTGGTGACCGCGAGGCCGTCGCGGAGATCCTGCGCCTGGTGCACCCGCTGGTCCGCCGGTACTGCTCGGCACGCATGGGCTCCACCGGCCATCTCACCGTCACCGCCGACGATGTCACCCAGGAAGTTCTCATCGCCACCGTCACGGCCATTCCGCGCTACCGCGATCAGGGCAAGTCGTTTCTGGCCTTCGTCTACGGCATCGCCGCCAACAAAGTCTCCGACGCCTTCCGTCGCGGCAAGCACACCGCCTACCCGACGGCCGAGCTCCCCGACACCGCGAGTGCCTCCGCGGGTCCGGAGGACTGGGTCCTGGCGTTCGAGCGCCGCGCCGCCACCCATGAACTGATGAAGGTGCTCGCGCCGAATCACCGCGAGGTGCTGCACATGCGCATCGTGCTCGGCTGGAGCGCGGCTCAGACCGCCGAGGCCATCGGCACCAGCCCCGGTGTCGTCCGGGTGATGCAGCACCGCGCGCTCAACAAGCTGCGCGCGGAACTGAAAGTGGCGTAAGGACTCAGGGCTTCACGCCGTGGGTCGCCAGGGTCAGCCGCAGATCCTCTTCGGCCTCCACCGAGGTGACGAACAGCAGTTCGTCGTCGCCCTCGAAGGGATCGTCGGGCTGCGGCACGATCACCCGGCCACCGCGCAGGATCGTCACCAGCGCGGTATCGCGCGGCATCTTCAATGTTCGCACCGGCTTGCCTGCCAGCTGGGTGTCGGAGGGCAGGGTGATCTCCACCAGATTGGCCTGTCCCTGCCGCAACGTCATCAGCCGCACCAGATCACCCACCGACACGGCCTCCTCGACGAGTGAGGCGAGCAGCCGCGGCGTCGACACCGCCACGTCGACGCCCCACGACTCGTTGAACAGCCATTCGTTGCGCGGATCGTTGACCCGCGCCACCACCCGGCGCACCCCGAACTCGGTCTTGGCGAGCAGGGCGTGCACGAGGTTCGCCTTGTCGTCGCCGGTGGCCGCGATCACCACCTCGTAGGTCTCGAGATCGGCGTTCTCCAACAACGACAGCTCACAGGCGTCGGCGTGCACCCAGACGGCGTCGGGGATGGCGGGCGGGTCGATGTGGTCGAGCTGGCGTTCGAGCAGCATCACGCGGTGTCCGCCGCGTAGGAGTTCCCTGGCGATCGAGCGCCCGACCGCGCCCGCTCCGGCGATGGCGACCTTCATGTGTTCAGTCCTCGCTCAGTGGGGCCTTGGCGGCCAGGGCTATCGCCTCGCCGACTGTGCCGGACGTGGCCGCGACGTAGACGACGTCGTCGGCCTGGACGATCGTCTTGGATTCGGGCAGCAGACCCTGGCCGAAGCGCAGGATGAACGCCACCCGCACCTGCAGGTCGCGTTCCAGATCGCGCACGGTGCGACCGGACCAATCCTCGTGCAGGGTCAGCTGGGTCACCGCGACGGCGCCGGTGGGGTCGCGCCAGGTGGTGGTCGAGTTGTCGCCGATGAGGGTGCGCAGGAACCGATCGGTGGTCCACGGCACGGTCGCGATGGTCGGGATCCCGAGTCGTTCGTACACCTCGGCGCGCTTGGCGTCGTAGATGCGGGCGACGACACGTTCGACGCCGAACATCTCTCTGGCCACTCGCGCCGAGATGATGTTGGAGTTGTCACCGGAGCTCACCGCGGCGAAGGCGTCGGCGCGCTCGATCCCCGCGCGGGTCAGCACCTCACGGTCGAAGCCGACGCCGATCACCTCCTGCCCGGTGAAGCCCTCACCGAGGCGGCGGAAGGCGGTGGGATCGCGGTCGATGACCGTGACCTCGTGACCCACCCTGGTCAGCGCACGCGCCAGTGACGAGCCGACACGCCCGCACCCCATGATCACTACGTACACCGTGCACCCTCGTTCCTTGCCTACCCGTGGCGTCCGGCAAGGACCGTACCCGCCGGATGCTCCCATCGCCCATTTTCCCCGCGCCGACGCGGGGCAAACAATCCAGACATCACCGTGACGCCGATGAACGTGCGCGCGAAGGTGCTGGTGAACTCCTCTATGCTCAGCCCGGTGTCCAAGTTGACGACGGCAGCCAAGCGTGTGCTGCTGGGCAGGCCGTTCCGTAGCGATTCGCTCGGCCACACGTTATTGCCCAAGCGTATCGCTCTTCCGGTCTTCGCCTCCGATGCGATGTCGTCGGTCGCCTATGCCCCGGAGGAAATCTTCCTGGTGCTGTCGGCGGCGGGCATCTCGGCTTACGTGTACGCGCCGTGGGTCGGTCTTGCCGTAGCCCTGGTGATGGCGGTGGTCGTCGCCAGCTACCGGCAGAACGTGCACGCCTACCCGTCGGGCGGTGGTGACTACGAGGTCGCGACCAAGAACATCGGACCCAACGCCGGTCTGACGGTCGGCAGCGCGCTGCTGGTCGACTACGTGCTCACCGTCGCGGTGTCGATCTCCTCGGCGGCGTCGAACATCGGTTCCGCCATTCCGTTCGTGGCCACGCACAAGGTGTTGTTCGCGGTGGTGGCGATCGCGATCCTCACCGCGATCAACCTGCGAGGCGTGCGCGAATCCGGTACGGCGTTCGCGATTCCGACCTACGCGTTCATCGTCGGCATGGTCGTGATGCTGGCCTGGGGCCTGTTCCGTACCTATGTGCTCGGCGACGACATCCAGGCCGAGTCCGCCGGTTTCGGGCTCAACGCCGAAGACGAGCACCTCTACGGCGTGGCCTTCGCCTTCCTGATCGCGCGCGCCTTCTCCTCCGGCTGTGCGGCGCTCACCGGTGTCGAGGCCATCAGCAACGGTGTCCCCGCTTTCCGTAAACCCAAGTCGCGCAATGCCGCGACCACCCTGCTGCTGCTGGGTTCCATCGCGATCGTGCTGCTGATGGGCATCATCATTCTGGCCCAGAAGATCCGCGTCGTGTACGCGCACGACCCCGCGCACCTGATCGGCGCGCCCGCCGATTATCACCAGAAGACCCTGATCGCGCAGATCGCCGAAGCGGTGTTCCACGGCTTCCCGATCGGTTTCTTCTTCATCACCATCGTCACCGCGCTGATCCTGGTGCTGGCCGCCAACACCGCGTTCAACGGTTTCCCCGTACTCGGTTCGATTCTGGCCCAGGACCGCTACCTGCCCCGTCAGCTGCATACTCGCGGCGACCGGCTCGCGTTCTCCAACGGCATCCTCTTCCTCTCGGGTGCGGCGATCGCGTTCGTGGTGGTCTTCGGCGCCGAGGTGACCAAGCTGATCCAGCTCTACATCGTGGGTGTGTTCGTCTCGTTCGTGCTGAGCCAGACCGGCATGCTGCGGCACTGGACGCGCCTGCTGCGCACCGAGACCGACCCGGCGCAGCGCAGGCACATGATGCGTTCCCGGGTGATCAACGCGATCGGTCTGACCGCGACGGGCGCCGTGCTGATGATCGTGCTGGTCACCAAGTTCTTCGCCGGTGCCTGGATCGCGATCCTCACGATGGTGGCGATCTTCGGGGTGATGAAGCTGATCCGTAAGCACTACGACTCCGTCTCGCGCGAACTCGACGAATCCGACTGGGACGGCGTGCTGCCCAGCCGCACCCACTCGCTGGTCCTGGTCTCCAAGCTGCACCTGCCCACGCGCCGTGCGCTGGCGTTCGCGCGCGCCACCCGCCCGGACACACTGGAGGCGGTAACGGTCAACGTCGACGACGCCGACACCCGCAAGCTGGTGCGCGAATGGGAGAACAGCGAGATCAACGTGCCGCTGAAGGTGATCGAATCGCCCTACCGCGAGATCACCAAGCCGGTGCTCGAATACGTCAAGCGGGTGCGCAAGAACGCACCGCGCGACGTGGTCACCGTGTTCATCCCCGAATATGTGGTCGGACACTGGTGGGAGCAGGTGCTGCACAACCAGTCCGCGCTGCGTTTGAAGGGCAGATTGCTGTTCGAGCCGGGTGTGATGGTGACGAGCGTGCCGTGGCAGCTCAGTTCCTCCACCAGGGCCAAGCAGGCAGGCGAAGTGAACGCACCGGGTTCGGTGCGTCGAGGTTTCGAACGACCAGGACGTCGCGAATGAGCGGCGCGCCGGTCGAGGGTGAGAGTGGGTGTGGCCGTGAGTGATTGGAGCGGACAAGAATTCGAGGTACGTCTCGGGGCGCCGGGGCACGGCGGTTTCATCGTCGCTCGCCACGAGGGCCGGGTCGTGTTCGTGCGACACGGGCTGCCCGGTGAGCTGGTGCGCGCTCGGGTGACCGAGGATCGCGGCGGTTCGTTCTGCCGCGCCGATGCCGTCGAGATCATCGAGGCGTCCGCGGACCGGGTGCCCGCCACCTGTCCCGTCTCGGGACCCGGTGGTGCGGGGTGCTGTGATTTCTCCTTCGCCACGCCCACGGCGCAACGTGCGCTCAAAGCCACGGTGGTGGAAGAGCAGCTGCGGCGGCTGGCCAAGATCGAGCATGCGGTGACGGTCGAACCGATCGCCGGTGATTCCGGTGCCGACACCGGCGGTTGGCGCACGCGGGTGCGGTTGGTCGTCGACGGTGCGGGGCACGCTGGCGTGCATCGCTACCGCAGCACCGAGGTGATCGCGGATCTGCGCTGTCCGCAGCCTGTCGCCGGCGCGCTCGACGGTGTCGCGGATCGGTTGTGGACCCCGGGTGCCGATCTGGTTGTCGCGATCGACGGTGACGGTGTGCGTCATATCGTGGAACTGGCCGAGACTCCGGCCTCGGGCCCGGCCGGTCGTCCCGAGACTCCGCGTGGCGGCAGTCGCGGTCGTGGTCAGCGGCCGGGGCGCCGTCGTGAGTCGGTGCCGCCCGCGGGTGATGAGCGTGGTGCGATCCGGGACCGGGCGGCTTCGCGCAAATCGGCCATGAACGCACCTCGCGAGGAGTGTGTGGTCGAAGGTTCGGGTCGTGTCGTGGAGTATGTGGCGGGGCGCCGGTGGGAACTGTCGGCGACGGGGTTCTGGCAGGCGCATCGTGGTGCGGCGCAGTGTTATTCGGATCTGATCGCTGAATGGTCGGGGCTTGCTCCCGGTGGGTCCGGTTGGGATCTCTACAGCGGTGTCGGTGTCTTCGCTGCCCGGCTTGCCGAGCAGACGGGGCAGACCGGCGCGGTGGTCGGCGTCGAATCGGCTCGTTCGGCGGTGGTCGACGGGGTGGCGGCGTTGGGCGATCTGCCGTGGCTGGAATTGCACAGCGATCGGGTCGAGCGGTGGGCTCGCAGTGCTTCCGGTCGGCCGGATGTCGTGGTGCTCGATCCGCCGCGGGCTGGTGCCGGTAAGGATGTCGTCGCTGCCGTCACCGACGCAGATCCGCGTCGGATCGTTCATATCGGTTGTGACCCTGCGGCTTTCGCTCGTGACCTCGGGTTGTACCTCGACGCCGGGTATCACCTCGCGGAGTTGCGGGCGTTCGATGCGTTCCCGGCTACCCATCACGTGGAGTGTGTGGCGTTGCTCGATCGCTGACGAGTGCTGGTGCCCGGCTGGGTTCGGGCAACAGCGGAGTCAGTCGAGGGCCCAGGTCACTCGGACGCTCGCGCCGACTTCGGTTTCGCCGGGGACAACGGGGACGGGGGAGCTGGCGCGTGCCATCAGCATGGGGGACGAGTCCATCTCCGCGCTGATGTCGTAGGCCCGGCTGGAGGGGGGAGCGGTGTCCTCGGTGATCAGGAGGACAGCGCCGAGGGATACCCCGGCGCGGGCCGCGTACTGCTCGGCCTTGGCCTTCGCGTCGTCGAATGCCGCGTCGCGGGCTTGTTCGAGCAGCGGCGCGGGGTCGGCGACGCCGCGGGTCAGACCGCCGAGGCGCACGTCGTCGCCGCCCGCGTTCACCGCGGCGGCAACTGTTTCGGCGGGCTCGGTGCCGGTTCCTTCGCGAAGCGACACGGTGAGGCCGGTGGATGCCAGATATCCGGCGATCTCGGTGCGGCCGTTGTCGGTGTAGACGGTCTCGGTGCGCACGCTCAAGCCGCTGGTCGCCATATCGGCGTCACTCACTCCGGCAGCCCGCAGTGCCGCGACGACCGCGCTCACCTGGTCACCGGCGCGCCCGTAGGCCCCGGCGACCGTGTCGGCGCGCGATTCCACCGACAACGTCAACCGGATGAGGTCGGGGACCGCGCGCACCACGCCGCGCCCGAAGGTGGTCGTGCTCGCCTGCCAGGATTTCTTGCTCACCGCGGTACTCCTGTCGGTCGAAGGCTGCTGTGCTGCTCAACGTCTCGCGTCCGGACCGAGTTCCGCTGCCCGGATCAGTAGTTCTCGGAGTTCGCCGATACTGTGCGTACAGCTGCGTTCGGAAATGGTCAGTAGTTCTCGGAGTTCGCCGATACTGTGCGTACAGCTGCGTCCATCTGCGCGTATGCCCCGGCCGCGAGTCGTTGAAGCAGAGCGAGTTTCAGTTGCGGGTGCTGCTCGGCGAGCTCGTCGAATACGGCGGGACTCATCACCGCCACGCGGACCCCGGTCTCGGCGACGATGTCGTTGACGAACCTCTCACCGATCAACATCGGGATCTCGCCGAACGACATCCCCGCCGAAAACGTCACCAACCGGTGCACCCGCCCGTCGGTGCCGGGAAACGTCCCCCGCACCCGCCCGTCGAGAATCAGATACAGCCCGGAACGTGGTTCACCGCGTTCGGCGATCACCTCACCTCGGGCGAACGTGCGGACGACGAACTCCGCGCACAGCCGGTCCCGGTCGGCGGGGTCCAGCCCCACCAGCAACGGATGCTCATCGAGGTCGATCGACGTGCGGGCGCTCGTCCCGGCCGGTCGACGCCGATCGAGCACGATGTCCTCGCACCATTCGGTGGCGGTATCCCGGTCGATGAACACCCGCCCCCGCGGATCGTCGGGATCCAGACTCGACGCCTCGTGCCCGAGCTTGGCATCGGGATCGACCAGCGCCACTCGGCTGCCCCGGCGTACCAGGTCGGTCTGCAACTGCTCGACCATGCCGCGAGCCACCTGACTCACCTCGCCGACCCGCCGCAGGTCGATCACCAGCGCGTCGAGCTCGTCGGCGTTGGCCTCGATCGCCCGAACCGCCCGCTCGGCGCCCGCGAACAACAAGTCGCCGTGCAGCTCGTAGACCCGCGCCCGGTCACCGTGGGCGGCCAGCACCTCGGCGTCCTCGGGCGTGCGGCGCAATCGCGACGGCAGCTGCGCCACCGAGTAGTCGGCGCGGATCGCGGTGCGCGCGGACCGGGTCACGTGACAGAAGTGCAATTCGAGCCGCCGCGACAGCTCCCGGCACGCCGCGGCCCCGCGCACACTGTTGCCGTGCCCGTCCAGCCTCGGCGAATACACCGAGATCCCGAGCTGACCTGGCAGCACCGCGATGATCCCGCCGCCGACCCCGCTCTTGGCCGGCAGCCCGACCGTGGTCACCCAGTCACCGGCGGCGTTGTACATGCCGCAGGTGGTCATCACGCTGAGCACCCGTTCGGTGAGCGAGGTCGACAGCGCCCGTTCGTGTGTCTTCGGATTGACGCCATTGTCGGCCAGCGTCGCCGCCATCATGGCCAGATCGGCGCAGGTGATCTCGATCGAGCACTGCCGGAAGTAGCGGTCGACCGCATCGTCGGGGTCGTCGTCGATGATGCCGACCGAGCGCAGCATGTACCCGATCGCCCGATTGCGGAACCCGGTGCGGGCCTCGGATTCGTAGACCGCCTGGTCCATCGTCAACTCGCGCCCGGCGAAGCGGGAGTAGCAGCGACGAACCCGCTCGAACTTGTCGGCGGCGTCGCGGCCGTTGATCAGCGAGGCCGCGGTGATGGCCCCGGAGTTGATCATCGGATTGCTCGGCCGCTGGGTCTCCGGTTCGAGGCTGATCTCGTTGAACGGCTCGCCGGACGGCTCCACATCGATGTGCTCGGCCACCCCGTCGAGCCCGCGATCGGCCAGCGCCAGCGCATAGGTGAACGGCTTGGAGATCGACTGGATGGTGAACCCGATATCGGTGTCGCCGACTTCGTAGACCAGCCCGTCGGCGGTGGCCAGGCACAAGCCGAACGAATCCGGTGCGACCGCGGCGAGCTCGGGGATGTAGTCGGCGGGCGCGCCGGAGGTGTCCTCGCGGCAGGCGGCGTACACCTCGTCGAGCATGCCTGCCACCACACCCGGGTCGATCGTGCGCGTCGCGCCGTGGCTTCGGGTCACAGCGTCACTGTAGGTCGCGCCGTCACCGGGTGCGGGCGGGGACGCGCGGGAGATTGTCCTCACAGCCGAGAACGCAGTGAGGTAAGCCTTTGTAGAACCCGATTTCCGCTTGCGCGTCCTGTTCAGCGGCCATGGGGCGGTATCGTCGTCGCGACCGTAGACCTCGCTGTGCCCGTGCTGGGTAGGGCCCGCGAGCCTGTGCCCGTCACGCGGGCAAATACACTGGGCTGATCACAATGTAGTCCGGAGGGAGCGAGTTCAGGTGGGAGTGCTGTCGCGGGTGGATTCACCCGAAGATCTGCGCCGGCTGAGCGTGCCGCAACTGCGGGATCTGGCGGACGAGATCCGCGAGTTCCTGGTGCAGAAGGTCGCCGCCACCGGAGGCCATCTCGGCCCCAATCTAGGGGTGGTCGAACTGACCATCGCCCTGCACCGGATTTTCGATTCGCCGGCCGACCCGTTGATCTTCGACACCGGCCATCAGGCCTACGTGCACAAGATCCTCACCGGCCGCAAGGACCGCTTCGACTCGCTGCGCAGCCGCGACGGCCTGTCGGGCTACCCGAGCCGCGCCGAGAGCGAACACGACTGGGTCGAGTCCTCGCACGCGTCGGCCGCGTTGTCTTACGCCGACGGTCTGGCCAAGGCGTTCGCGCTCACCGACCAGGACCGCACCGTGGTGGCGGTCGTCGGTGACGGCGCGCTCACCGGCGGCATGTGCTGGGAGGCGCTCAACAACATCGCGGGCGCCCCCGATCGTCCGGTGGTGGTGGTCGTCAACGACAACGGTCGTTCCTACGCCCCCACGATCGGTGGCCTCGCCGACCGCTTGACCGCCCTGCGCACCCAGCCCGCCTACGAGCACGCACTGGTCGCCGGGAAACGTATTCTGAAAAGCATTCCCGCCGTAGGGGATTCGGCGTATTCGATGGTCCACGCGCTCAAGGCCGGGATCAAAGACGCGGTGAGTCCGCAGGAGCTGTTCTCCGATCTGGGCATGAAGTACGTGGGCCCGGTCGACGGTCACGATCTCGTCGCGCTCGAGGCAGCCATGCGGCGCGCCAAGGACTTCGGTGGTCCGGTCGTGGTGCACGTGGTCACCCGCAAGGGCAACGGTTACGAGCACGCCGAGAACCACGTCGCCGACCAGATGCACGCCTGCGACCCGATCGACCCGCTCACCGGCCGCCCCCTCGCCGGCAAGAAGGCCAAGGGCTGGACCGCGGTGTTCTCCGAGGAGCTCATCGAACACGGCGCGCGTCGCGACGACATCGTCGCCATCACCGCCGCCATGCCGGGCCCCACCGGTCTGGCCGCGTTCGGTGAACGCTTCCCCGAGCGCATGTTCGACGTCGGCATCGCCGAACAGCACGGCATGGCCTCGGCCGCCGGTCTGGCGCTGGGCGGCATGCACCCGGTGGTCGCCATCTACGCCACCTTCCTCAACCGTGCGTTCGACCAGCTCTTGATGGACGTGGCGCTGCTCAAGCAGCCTGTCACGGTCGTGCTGGACCGCGCGGGCGTCACCGGCCCCGACGGTGCCAGCCACAACGGCATGTGGGACCTCTCGCTGCTCGGCATCGTCCCCGGCATCCGTGTCGCGGCCCCCCGCGACGGCGCCACCCTGCGTGAGGAACTGGCCGAAGCGCTCGCCGTCTCCGACGGTCCGACCGTGTTGCGTTTCCCGAAAGGCAGTGTCGCCGAAGACATCACGGCCGTAGAACGTCTCGACGGTCTGGACGTGCTGCGACTGGCCGTCCCCAGCGCGGGGTCCGCGCAGTCCCAGCACGGTGACGTCCTGATCGTCGCCGTCGGCCCCTTCGCCGACACCGCCATGAAGGTCGCCGAACTGCTGGAACCGCAAGGGATTTCGGTCACCGTTGTCGACCCGCGCTGGGTCATCCCGGTCTCCGACACCCTGGTCAAGCTCGCCGAGAACTACCGCCTCGTCGTCACCGTCGAAGACGGCGGCCTGCACGGCGGGATCGGTTCCACCGTCTCCGCGCGCCTGCGCGACGCGGGCCTCGATGTCCCCACCCGTGATCTCGGTGTGCCGCAACAGTTCCTGGACCATGCCTCCCGCAACGAGATACTCGAAGAGCTCGGCCTCACCCCCGACGCCATCGCCCAGCGGATCGGTGGCTGGCTGCAATCCCGCTGATCAGGGCGGTACGGCACCCGCCGCGTGGCGGGTGCCGTACCCGCTCAGGCGCCGCGTACCTCGCTGCCGAGCGGTCCACTCGGGATGTCCGATCGGTAGGGGAGTTCGTGTGCTGCCGACCGAGATCGCCCAGGGCGTGACGGCCCGCGCCGACGGGACCCACACGATCCTGCACGCCCTCGGCGAGGATTCCTGAGACGTTCTCGGCCCGAGTTCGCTCAGTGGTGAGGCCGCCGAGCGACTACCGCGAAGTTCAACGGGATGCGTGGTGCGCCGTCGAGCAGCGTCCACCCTTGCTCGCAGGGTACGAGATCGGAAAACGCGGGCCAATCCATGTAGGGCAGCTCCGTCAACGCTTCGATGACGAGCCCGGCACCCAGCAGCGCTCCGACGATCTCGCCCAGATCGTGGCGCCACTCGTGATTGGTGGTGTGGGCGATCTGTCCGTCCGACTCCTCGGTGTAGGTACCCGAGTCCGAGTAGCTCCGAGCGCCGCCGCCACCGAGGTAATCGTCGTCGATCTCCCACGGTTCGAACTGCATCGCACCCAGAATCGGATGATCGTCGCGGATCACGAACACCCCACCCGGTTCGAGCAGATCATGGATCGACCGCGCCCATGCGGTGAGCTCCGGCAGCCAGACGATGGTGCCCGCACTGGTCACGATGGTATCGAAGCGCTGATCGAGCACTGCCGAGGCGAACCGCGCGTCCCCCTCGACCCAGGTGATGTCGCGACCGTCGGCCTCGGCGATCCGCGCCGCGTGCCGCAGCGAGTTCGGCGACAGATCCAGCCCGTGTACCTCCACCGCGCCCAGCCGAGCCCAGGACACGGTGTCGGTACCGATGTGACACTGCAGATGCAGCAGCGACAGCCCCCGGATCCCGGATGCCGGGAGATGCGGCGCCAGCACCGCGAGATCGTTGCGCACCACCGAGGAAATATCGTCCGGATCGGCCAGGAAGGCGTCGACGTCGTACATCCGCGACCGCGCGTGCACGTCGGCCCGGTCGTCCCAATTCGCCCGATTGGCGGCGATCGCTTCGGCTTCGAGCACGGCATGACCTTTCGACGGCGGCGTGATGGCGAGAATCAACGCTAGCGTCGAGTACACATCGGGTCGATCTATTTTGTGCTGCTTGACCTCTCGGAACGCCCTCGGCAACCCGTACACCAATTCGGCGCCGTGACGGGGGGCGAGTACCGATCTCTGAGCGCCTGACGGCGCGTCGTGGTCGGCCTATTCGGACGTAGGCGTTAGGGCCTTGGTCAGCGCGGGGACGGCGAGGGTGCGCTGCCATAGGCGCGCTCCACCTGCGAGGAGAAATGCCTCGATCCTCGCGGACAACTCCGCGGGTGTGCCGACGTTCTTGTAATCCGGAAGTCCATCCCAGCACAGGCGGCGGACCAGGTCAGGGGAAAGCAGGTTCTCGACCGGGATGGAGTGTTCGGTGGAGAGTTCGCCCATGGCGCCGCGGGCGGTGGTGAGGCGGGCGGCGGCGACGGGGTCGCGGCGTTCCCAGCGGTTGACCGGCGGTGGGCCGTCGAAGGGGAGGGTCAGTGGGGGGAGTTGTTTGTCGGGGAGGGTGCGGCCTCGTTCGACGGCGGCCAGCCAGTCGCGCGAGTAGCGGCGTTGGCGGGGGCCGCCGAAGACGGGGAGGGTGCGCAGTTGGGCGATCGAGCGGGGTTCGCCGGTGGCGGCGGCGACGATGGCCGAGTCGGGCAGGATGCGGGCGGGGGCGACGTCGCGGGCGCGGGCGAGTTCGTCGCGGGTGGTCCACAGTTCGCGCACGATCGCCAGTTGGCGGGTGCGGCGCAGGGTGTGGATGCCGGAGGTTCGGCGCCAGCGGTCGGCTTTGGGGGAGGGCGGGTCCATGGTGCGGACGTGCTCGAATTCCTCTGCGGCCCAGTCGAGTTTGCCCTGGGCGGTGAGGTCGGCGGCGACGGTGTCGCGCAGTTCGAGGAGCAGTTCCACGTCGAGGGCGGCGTAGTTTAGCCATTCGTCGGGCAGCGGGCGGCTCGACCAGTCGGCGGCGCCGTGACCCTTGCGCAGGGAGCGGCCGAGGAGGTTTTCGACCATCGCGGCCAGGCCGACGCGTTCGTAGCCGGCGATGCGGCCGCCGAGTTCGGTGTCGAAGAGGCGGGCGGGACGCAAACCCAGTTCGGCGAGGCCGGGCAGGTCTTGGTCGGCGGAGTGCAGGACCCATTCGAGGTCGTTGATCGCCTCGGCCAAGGGGGTCAGCGCGTCGGTGACGGGAATCGGATCGATGAGGAACGAGCCAGCGCCTTCGCGGCGGAGCTGGATCAGGTACGCCCGTGCCGAATAGCGGAAGCCGGACGCGCGTTCGGCGTCGACGGCCAGGGGACCGGTGCCCGCGGCGAGGGTTTTGGCGGCCGCGGCGACCTCGTCGGCGGTCGCCAGCACAGGTGGAACGCCCTCGGCAGGGACGAGCAGGGGCTCTGCTGCGGTGGGTTCCTCGGCGACCGACATAAACGTGAACTCTACGTGGCGATCAAGGGCGATCGGTGCGGGTATAGGACTCCGGTCGTAAATGGGTGATCCCGGCGGGCGGCAGCCCGGCGGCGAAGGCCAGCACTTCGCAGAACGCCTCGACGTGTCGGCGCATCTCGGTGGTCGTCGCCGTCCACGACGCGCGCAGTTCGAGCTGGTGGGCGCGCGGTGGGCCCGCGATATCGCCGTAGCGGACCGAGCTGGTCGCGGTGACCGTGCCGCCGAGTGCGGTGAACGGTTCGCCGCGCGATTCCAGGGAGTCGACCAGCCAGCTCCACGCGACCTCGGGTAAGAGCGGGTCGGCGGCGAGCGCGGCGTCGATATCGGCCTGGATGTA
Source organism: Nocardia salmonicida NBRC 13393 (assembly GCF_001613085.1). GTDB lineage: Bacteria > Actinomycetota > Actinomycetes > Mycobacteriales > Mycobacteriaceae > Nocardia > Nocardia salmonicida. The sequence continues at coordinate 20,456 of NZ_BDBR01000027.1, read as the reverse complement.
GGCGACGAGCCGGAACACGCCGTTCCAGGCCTCATCGCCGTCGGGGTCGTGTAGCAGGATCAGCCTGCCGAACGCGTCGCCCTCGGAGTCGATGGGCACCACCGGGCCCTCGGGGTGGATGACCTCCGCTCCGAGCGCATAGGAGAACGGCGCCAACCGTTGCGGAGGCCGGATAGGCGCCAGCTCGATTTGTGGGTGCACTGTTGCGGTGCCCATCGCATCGACCGCCGCCCGAAAAGAAGCAGGCTCACGGGGCGTTCCCCCGGTCGGTGCGGCGCCGTCGCGGATGTCGAGCGGTGTCACGAGGAGGAACGGTAGACGGTGGGTGCCCGGTGCCGTCGGAGGCGCGCCGCCTTGCGCGTTGCGTGCGGTCTGTGTTGCGGAGGGTGCATTCTCGGCGGCGATGTGATGCGCGATGTGCGACGCGAACGGGTCCGGTGGGTGTCGGGTATCCGGCGGACCGAACGTGTGGTTGGTCCCACACCTCGACTGGGCGTGCGGTTGGTCGGGGATCGATGCTTAGGATGAACGGCGATGAGCACTTACACCCGCCGCCGGTTGACCGATGCCCCTTTCCTGGCCGCCGCCACCGGTGCGACGCCCAGCAGGCGCCCGGTGTGGTTCATGCGTCAAGCCGGCCGATCGCTGCCGGAGTACCGCGAACTACGCAAGGGCGTCGGCATGCTCGAGTCGTGCTTCGACCCGGAGCTGGTGTGTGAGATCACCATGCAGCCGATCCGCCGTCACGGCGTCGACGCGGCAATCCTGTTCTCCGACATCGTCGTTCCGCTCAAGGCCGCGGGCATCGACCTCGACATCGTGCCCGGCGTCGGTCCGGTCATCGCCTCGCCGGTGCGCACCGAAGCCGACGTGCGCGCGCTGCCGCGACTGCGCCCCGAAGAGGTCGGTGCGGTCACCGAAGGCGTGCGACTGCTCACCGCGGCGCTCGGCGACACCCCGCTCATCGGTTTCGCGGGCGCACCGTTCACCCTCGCCTCCTACCTGGTGGAAGGTGGGCCGAGCAAGCAGCACGAGCGCACCAAGGCGATGATGCACGCCGATCCGAAGACCTGGCATGCCCTCCTCGGCGCCCTCACCGACATCACCATCGCCTTCCTGCAGGCCCAGTTGTCGGCCGGGGTCGACGCGGTGCAGCTGTTCGATTCCTGGGCGGGCGCGCTGTCGCTGGCCGATTACCGTGAGTTCGTGCTGCCGCATTCGGAGCGGGTGTTCGCGGAGGTCGCCTCCGCCGGAGTGCCGCGTATCCACTTCGGTGTCGGCACGGGCGAGCTGCTCGGCGCCATGGGTGAGGCAGGCGCCGACGTGGTCGGCGTGGACTGGCGAGTGCCGCTCACCGACGCGGTGCGTCGGGTCGGCGCCGGAAAAGGCTTGCAGGGCAACCTGGATCCCGCGATCCTGTTCGCCGGATTCGACGCGGTCGAGGCCGAGACGCGGCGGATCGTGCGCGAAGCCGACGAGGCGATCACGCTCGGCGCGACCGGGCACATCTTCAATCTCGGCCACGGCGTGCTGCCCGATACCGATCCCGGCGTGTTGACGGCGCTGGTCGAGCTGGTGCACTCGCTGTAGAGGTCGATGCCCGGCCGACGTCGGTCAGGGTGCGCGTCGTCGGCGGGGCACGTCGCGGCTACGGTCGTGTCATGAGGATCGCGGTCGTCGGTGGCGGAATCAGCGGGCTCGTCGCGGCCTATCGGTTGCGGCAGCGGCTGGGAGACAGCGTCGATATCGTCGTGCTCGAGCAGGGCGGGCGGGTCGGCGGGGTGCTGCACACCCGCGAATTGGCCGGGGAGCCAGTCGATCTCGGTGCCGAGGCGTTCGTGGGGCGCAGGCCCGAGGTGATCGAGTTGATGAACGAACTCGGCCTGGCCGACCAGCTGGTGCGGCCTGCCGGAAAACGGCCGCTGATCTGGGCGCAGGGGTCGGCGCATCCGCTGCCGGGGCGCACCCTGATGGGGATTCCGTCCGATGCCGAGTCGCTGCGTGGGCTGGTCGACGATGCGACGCTGGATCGGGTCGCCGCCGAGGCGCAGCGTCCGCTGCACTGGGAGCCACGCTCGGATGTCGACGTGCAGACCCTGGTGGGTGACCGTTTCGGCAGGCAGGTCGTCGAGCGGAGCGTCGATCCCTTGCTGGGTGGGGTCTATGCGGGGATCAGTGCTTCCATCGGCGTCCGCGCCGCGCTACCCACCCTTGCCGAGGCGCTCGACCACGGTGCTTCGAGTCTCACCGAAGCCGTCCGCGCGGCCATGCCCGCCCCCAGTTCGGCCCCGGTGTTCGGTGGTCTGCGCGATGGCTACGGAGCGCTGCTCGCCGCGCTGGCCGATGCTTCGGGGGCCCGTTTCGTCACGACCACGGCCGCGACGCGCGTAGCCCGCGCACCGCGCGGCTGGGTGGTGGACCCACTCGGAGCCGTCGACGCGGTGGTCATCGCGACGCCGGCTCCGGTCGCTGCCCGCCTCCTGCACTACTTAGCGCCCGAAGCAGCCCAGGCCGCCGCCGGTATCGAGCTGTCCTCCTCGGCGCTCGTCGCCATGGCCCTCCCGCGCGACACGCCACTGCCGGACAACTCCGGCATCCTCGTCGCCACCGGAGAACCCTTGCGCGCCAAGGCGTTCACCCTGTCCAGCCGCAAATGGCCCCATCTGGCCGAGCGCGACGTCGCCCTGGTCCGCGCCTCCTTCGGCCGCCTCGGCGACGACAAGTCGCTGTCGTGGACCGACGACGACCTCGTTGCAGCGGCGGTCACCGACCTGTCCACCGTCACCGGCATTCCGATCACCCCGCTCGAAGCGGTCGTCCAACGCTGGCCCGGCGGCCTTCCGCAGTACGCTCCCGGCCACACCGAACGGATTGCGACACTCGAATCCGCCATCGCTCCCCTCGACGGCATCGCGGTCGCGGGCGCCTACCTCCATGGCGTCGGTGTCCCCGCCTGCGTCGCCTCGGGCACCGCCGCCGCGGAACGCGTGGCTACCGCGTACATCGAGAGCACGCAGCGCTAATCCCGATGCTGGGCGATATTGAAGACATTTCCATCAGGGGCGCGGTTGAAGAATCGGGTGATGCCCCACGGCTCGGTGGTCAGCGGGTAGACGATCTCGTATCCCCGCTGCTGCACCGCGGCCAGCGCCGCCTCGACATCGTCGACCTTGACCGAAACAACAGGATTTTCCGGGGCGGTCGCGTCCTGGGTGACGAGTTGGATGTTCGCCCCGGTCGCTGGTGACGAGTAGCGCGCCACCCATCCCGAATTGAACTCCTCATCCCCGAGCCCGAGATAGTCCGCAGAGCTACGCGGCGAGTAATCGGCGCGAACGCCTGAACTCGTCGTCAGGTCGGTGGCTCGGGGGACCAGACTCCGACCGCGGTTCCCTCTTCGACATGCCTGCGATAGGTGACGACCTTGTTGTGGATCACCGCGAGATCGGCCGTCAGGTCGGCCAGCCTGTCACGAACAGACTGCTCGTGCGCCTCGAGCAAGGCCAGCCTCTCCCGCTCGTTTCCCGGCCCCGAGCGAACGAGCCCGGCGAAGGTCCGCAAGGTCGCGATGGGCATTCCGGACTCGCGGAGGCGGTTGCACGTCCTCACATCTTGACCTAGATCGCACTCTAGATTTTACCGTCAGCACATGGCGATCAATCAGCAGCGCAGCATCGGTAGCGGGTTCGGCCCGCGTAGCACGGCCGACGAGGTCGTCGAGGGCGTCGACCTGACGGGGAAGACGGTTCTCGTCACCGGCGGCTACTCCGGTCTCGGTAAAGAAGCCACCCTGGCGTTGGTGCGGGCCGGGGCGCACGTGGTCGTGCCGGCCCGCCGCGTCGAGGCTGCTCGAAAAGCACTGTGCGACAACGAGAATGTGCAAGTGGCTGAACTCGATCTGGCCGATCTCGAGAGTGTCCGGACGTTCGGTGAACGGTTTCTCGATACCGGCCGGACCATCGACGTCATCATCGCGAACGCGGGGGTCATGGCCTACGGGCAGCAGCATGTCGGGCCGGGCTGGGAAGCGCATTTCGCGATCAATCATCTCGGGCACTTCGCACTGGTCAACCGGTTGCGACCGGCGCTGGCCCGGAGTGGGGCTCGCGTGGTGACGGTGGCGTCGTCCGGGCACTTCCTGTCCGATATCCGCTGGAACGACCTGCACTTCAGCCGCGACTACGACATCTGGCGGGCCTATGGTCAGTCCAAAACCGCCAACGCGCTGTTCGCCACCCACCTCGACGTGGTCGGTGCGGCGACAGGGATCCACGCGTACTCCGTGCACCCGGGCAGCATTCTCACGCCGCTGCAACGCAATATCGCCCGCGCGGAACAGATCGCGCAGGGTTGGATCGGCAGGGACGGCCGCCAGGCCGTGGGTTTCAAGACCCCGGCGCAAGGTGCGGCGACAGCAGTCTGGGCGGCAACCGCTGCACCGCTCGCCACATACGGCGGTGCGTATTGCCAGGATTGCGATGTCGCCGAACTCGCCATCGGTGACGACATGCTCGTCGGCGGCGTGAAGCCGTGGGCCGTCGATGCCGCTTCCGCCGCGCGTCTGTGGACTCTGTCCAGCGAGCTCACCGGACTCGACGGCTTCTCCGGCTGACCAGCGGCGTGTCATCGGACATCGGTGATAGCGATGCTGCATGATCGCCCGCTGTGACCATTGCCGGTGAGCAGCGCAGCGCGCGGAGCCTGATCCTCGATCCCGACCTCGGGCCTGTCGAACTTCACGACGGTGAAGTGACGACGGTGACCTCGGTGTTCGGCAGTGACGAGTCCTCGCCGTGGCGGGCGAGCAGGCCGGTGGCGGACTGAGCCCCAGCGGCGGGCAAAAACGCCGCAGTGGCACCATAGATCCATGGCGCGACTCGACTTCCAGGCTCTCAACTCCTCCATTCGCTACCTGATGTTCTCGGTGTTCCAGATTCAGCCAGGTGTGCTCGGTGAGGACCGAGCCGGGGCGACCGAGGAGGCGCAGGAGTTCTTCGACGGACTCGCCGACAAGGGTGTGGTCCTGCGCGGGATCTACGACGTGGCGGGGCTGCGGGCCGACGCCGATTTCATGCTGTGGACCCATGCCGAGCGGGTCGAGGACTTGCAGGCCGCGTACTCCGACTTCCGGCGGACCACCGAGCTGGGCAGGGCGAGTGCGCCGGTCTGGAGCAACGTGGCGGTGCACCGGCCCGCGGAGTTCAACAAGAGCCACATTCCGGCGTTCCTGGCAGGGGAGGACGCGGGGAACTACATCTGCGTGTACCCGTTCGTGCGGTCCTACGAGTGGTACCTGCTCCCCGACGAGGAGCGGCGCAAGATGCTCGCCGACCACGGCAAGGCCGCACGTGGGTACCCGGATGTGCGGGCCAACACGGTTACTTCGATGGCGCTGGGCGACTACGAGTGGCTTCTCGCGTTCGAGGCCCCCGAGTTGCACCGGATCGTCGATCTGATGCGCGACCTGCGGGCCACCGAGGCGCGGCTGCACGTGCGCGAAGAGGTGCCGTTCTTCACCGGACCGCGCGTCGAGATCGAACAGCTGATCACCGCACTGCCGTAGCAACGCGGACACCGAAGGCCCGATTATCAAGCGGGCCTTTCTCATCGGCCTGATGTAGCAGCGGTCTCGCGCTCACGTATCGTGAGCGGGCCGATTGTGGCTATGAGGGTGAGAGAGATTCGCGCGTGGTACCAGGGTGGGGAACGGACCGGACCGAAGAGGACCGATCCGCTGTAGCGGCTATCGATCGAAACGCACCGGAAACGGCTGAGTCGCGCCGCACTCCGGCGCAGTGGCTGCGCTCGGCGCGCACCGACCTGTTCGTCGCCGGTTGCTACCTGTCGCTCGCGGTTTTCGTACTCGCCGGGCTGTGGTCGAACCCGCGTAGTGGGTACCTGAGCAAGAGCGATCAGGACCAGACGCTGTTCGAGTGGTTCAATGCCATCACGGCGCGAAATATCACCCACCTGGGGAGTCCGCTCAGCACGCAGCTGCAGAATTATCCCGACGGCGTGAACATGATGGCCAATACCCTCATGTACGGCTGGGGGGTACCGTTCACGCCTGTCACCCTGCTTTTCGGGCCGACCGTCACTTTCGTGTCGGCGCTCACGTTCGGCCTGTCCGGCACGGCGTTCGCCTGGTACTGGGTATTTTCGCGCGAGCTGGTGGCCTCGAAATTCGCCGCGGCCGTTGGCGGTGTGTTCTGCGGCTTCGCACCCGCGATGATCGCGCACACCAATGGGCACGCGAATTTCGTTGTCCTGGTGTTGCTTCCGATCATCGCTGTGCAGGTCATCAAAATGGCGCGGCACGCGGAGAACGCTGTCGGGGCACGACCCGTGTGGCAACCGCGCGCCGCCGTCGTGCTCGGACTGCTTGTCGCTCTGCAGCTCACGTTGGGTGAGGAGCCGCTGCTGATCTTCGCGCTCGGCTTCGCGGTCTTCGCCTTGGCCTACCTGCGCACCCGGCGCGCCATCGTGCTCGCGCTGCGCGCGACGGCCCCGTCGGTACTGCTCGCGGCGCTGATCACGCTGACGCTCACCGGTTTCGGGCTGTGATGGCAGTTCGCCGGCCCGCAGTCGTACCGATTCATCGGGATCGGCCGGGTCGGCAACGATGTTCTGTCGCTGTTCCAGTTCTCGCCGGAATCGGCGGGCAGCATGTTCTCGTTCGGCCCCGATGTGAGCATCAATCCGACCGAGGACAACGCCTACTTCGGCTGGCCACTACTTCTGCTCGTCGCCGTGGCCGGGTTCTTCCTGCGGCGCGAGCGCATCGTGCGGGCCGCCGGGATCGTCATCGTGGTGTTCACGACGCTGTCGCTCGGCATCGTGCTGTCGTTCGACGGCGTGGTGCGCTTCGGCGACGGTGACCTCGCCATGGTGCCGATGCCGTGGCTGGCTTTCGGGTGGATTCCGCCGCTGAACGGGATCATCGAATCACGGTTCGCCATGGCGGCCATTCCGGTCATCGCGATAATCCTGGCCATCGGCACCCAGCGGGCGATCGAATCGTGGCGTGCCGCTGCCTCGATGCGGCGGCCCGTTGCCTGGTTCGGCGCCCTGACCTTCGCGTTGCTGCCCATCGCGCCGACCGTGCTGCCCGTCGAGGAACGCCCCGCGACGCCCACATTTTTCGCCGACGGCACTGTGCGGCAGTACGTCTCGGACGGCTCGGTGGTGATCGTGCCGCCGCCCACCTCGGCGGACGCCATCGCGCTGCGGTGGCAGGTCGACGCCGACTTCGCCTTCCCGCTCGTCGGCGGCTACTTCGTCGGCCCGAGTGGCGCGGACCGCGGGGCCGGTTACGGCGCCGACCCACGGCCCACCGCGGTTCTGCTCATGCTGGTCCGGATGTTCGATACGGCTCCGGTCGTCGATCGAGCTCTGCGCGAGCAGGCCCTCGCGGATCTGCGTTACTGGCGCGCCGATGTAGTGGTGCTGCCGCCGTCGCAGAGTGCCGACGCCCTGCGTCGCACCGTGGATGACCTGCTCGGCATCCCGTCCGAGCAGGTGGACGGCGTGTGGGTGTGGGACGTGCGCGGTCTCGTTTGACCATCCAGCCATCATTCAATCAGTGATTGAAATACCGATTGAAACGTGTTTCACTTCTGGGTATGGTCGATGAGGTCAAGACGGGGACGCGGCAGCGACTGCTGATCGCCGCCGAAACATTGCTGCTGACCGAGCCGTACGACGAGGTCTCCGTGCGCGGCATCTGTGTCGCAGCCGGTGCGAACGCCGCTGCGGTGCACTACCACTTCGGATCGAAGGAAGCCCTGGTCGGTGCACTGATCGAAGACCGGCTGGGACCACTGTGGGCCGATGGTCTTGCCCGCGCGAGCGCCGGACGTGACTCGCTACCCGCCGTCGTCGACACGATCCTGGCCCCCTTCGTCCAGCTCGCCGGCGACCCCATGGGTCGCTTGCACCTTCGACTGCTGTCCAGGTTCGTGCTCGGACGCCATCTCACGACGTGGCGGGGTCCGTGGTTTCGGATGGGCACGTGGGTCACGCTCCTTCCGGAGGTGAGTGACCGGGAGAGCCGGCGTCGGTGGATGCTCGCCTTCGATCTGATCATCATGCGTTTCGGCAGCCCCGAAATCGAGGAACACGGCATGGCGCAGCCGGACCTGGCGACCCTGCGAGATTTCGTGGTGGCCGGTTTGACCGCGCCGACGGGAGAACAGCTATGAACGACATCTTCGCACCGGCCCAGCTGGGTCCGATCACCTTGCGCAACAGGGTGATCAAGGCCGCGACCTTCGAAGGCCGCACGCCGGACGCCCTGGTCACCGACGAACTGATCGACTTCCATCGGGAGGTCGCCGCCGGCGGTGTCGGCATGACCACCGTCGCGTACTGCGCGGTCGCGCCCGGCGGTCGCACCGATCGGCATCAGATCTGGATGCGCCCGGAAGCCGTTGCGGGACTGCGGAAGCTGACCGATGCCGTGCACGCGGAGGGCGCCGCGGCCAGCGCGCAGATCGGTCATGCCGGACCGGTGGCCAACGCGGCCTCCAATCGAGTGCCCGCGCTCGCGCCGAGCCGGATGTTCAACCCGCTCGGCATGAGATTCACCAAGACTCCCACCATCGCCGAGATCGCCGAAACCGTGGCCGCGCACGCCGATGCCGCACGCCTGGCCGAGCAGGCCGGATTCGACGCGGTGGAGATTCATTTCGGCCACAACTATCTGGCCAGCGCGTTCCTGAGCCCGCTGCTGAACCGGCGCAAGGACGCCTACGGCGGATCTCTGCTCAATCGGGCTCGAATGGCGCGTGAAATCGCCTGTGCGGTCAAGGATGCCGTGGGTGATCGGATCGCGGTCACGGCCAAGATCAATATGGAGGACGGCCAGGCCGGTGGCCTCACCGTTCCCCAATCGCTGCAGGTGGCCGCCTGGCTCGAGGCCGACGGCGCGCTCGACGCCCTCGAATTGACCGCGGGCAGTTCGCTATTGAACCCGATGATGTTGTTCCACGGCACACCCCCGCGCCGCTCCTTCGCGAAAACCCTGCCCAACCCGGCCCGCCTGGGGTTCCGCCTGGTCGGGAAGTCCTTCCTGAAGGAGTACCCGTACCAGGAGGCGTACCTGCTCGAGCGGGCCCGCCACTTCCGGCGCGCACTGTCGATGCCGCTGATCCTGTTGGGCGGCATCACCGATCTCGACACCATGCGCCTGGCCAGGACCGAGGGCTTCGAATTCGTCGCCATGGGCCGGGCCCTGCTGCGCGAACCGAATCTGTTGCGCCGCATTCAATCCGACGAATCGACGCGCTCGGCATGCGTGCACTGCAACGAATGCATGCCCACCATCTACTCGGGCACGCGCTGCGTGTACCGCCCCACCCTGTCGCGCGAGCCGATCCAGCTGACACTCGGCTGAACACACCCGACGGAGGAGGCATACCGTGCCCGCCATACAGCGAACAATTGGGAGATCGTGCATGCAGATCGAGGGCAGCGTCTTCGTCGTCACCGGAGCCGGGAACGGCATCGGACGATGCGTCGCATCGGAGCTGGTCGCCCGCGGTGCGATCGTGGTCGGCGCTGATCGTGACGAGCGGGCGTTGGCCGCCACCGCCGCACTGGTCGCGGACCGCGAGCGCTTCACCGTCTACCCGCTCGATATTTGCGACCGCGCCGCCGTGGCCGCGTTCCCCGGCAGGGTGATCGCCGTCCACGGGCGAGTCGACGGCCTGTTCAACATCGCGGGAATCGCCCAGGAACTGCAGACCGTGGCAGACCTCAGCGACGCCCGGATCGAGACGCTGATGCAGGTGAACTTCTTCGGCGCGGTGTGGATGTCGCGGGCCTTCCTCCCGCACCTGCTGCAACGCCCCCGTGGCGTCATCATGAACACCTCGAGCCTGTCGGCGATCGTTCCGGTGCCCGGATCAGCGGTGTACGGCGCGTCGAAGGCCGCGCTCGCCCTGTTCAGCTACGGGTTGGCGCAGGATTTGCGTGGCCGCTCGAATGTCACGGTGACCACGGTGCTTCCGGGTTCGGTCTGGACCGACCTGGTGCGCAAGGTAGCCCAGCAGATGGGTGCGCCCGAGTGGCTCGCCAAGGGATTCTCCGCCCAGCCCGAGCAGGTGGCGCGCCGCATCGTGGATACGACCGCGAAGGGTAAGGGCCGTGTCGTGATCGGCAAGGACGCCCACGTCTACGACGCTGTTCTGCGGCTCAGCACCCGACTGGCCGATCGGCTGTCCTACTTGCAGGTCGGCCACGGTGTCTACCCCGCGCGCACCGCGCGCACCCGCAGCTGATCCTCAGCGTTTCAGCTGGTCGATTCCTCGGCGGGGCGCAAGCGCAGCGAGATCGAGTTGATGCAGTAGCGCTGGTCGGTGGGGGTGGGGTAGCCCTCGCCCTCGAACACGTGCCCGAGGTGGCTGTGGCAGTTCGCGCACACCACCTCGACCCGGCGCATACCCAGGGTGTCGTCGGGCTTGAGGATCACCGCGTCGGAATCGGCGGGATCGAAGAACGACGGCCACCCGCAGTGGGATTCGAACTTCTCTGTGCTGCGGAACAATTCGGCGTCGCAGGCACGACAGGTGTAGACGCCCTCGGTCTTGGTGTCGGTGTATTCGCCGATGAACGGGCGCTCGGTGGCGGCCTCGCGCAGAACGGCGTATTCCTCGGGGTCCAGTTTCGCCCGCCATTGCTGCGGCGTCAGCTGGATGCGCGGCGTGGGCAACGAAGTATCAGAACTCATGGCTCCACGCTAATGGTTTCGGCCGGTGCGCGCCGTGAGCGGTGCGTCACCGGCCGATAACTACTTGAGCGCGGGCTCGCGGTCCTCGACCGGCGCCACAGGATCATCGCGGTGCGGCGGGATGTCGGCGACCGGTGCGACGGGCGCCGGTTCGTCGGTGCCGTCGCGTGAATCGGGCGCGTTCGCGATCCAGGTCGGGTCGATCCCGAACTGCAGCCTGCCCTCGCGACGCGCCGCCAGATACCGGTCGCCGAGCACACAGAACACGACGATGAGCAGCAGCCCCCAGCCGAAGGTCACCCGCAGGTATTCGAGGTTGCGGCCGACGCCCTGCCAGCGATCGGAGAGCCACTTGTCGTAGGTCATGAACCCGAAGATCGCCAGCCACGCGGGCCAGTTGCGCAGCACGGAATTGCGCAGCACCACCGTCATCAGGAACGGGAAAACCATCATCGAGTAGTACATCTGGCCCAGCGAGGGCAGCAGGAACCAGGCGGTGAGCAGCACGCCGGAGAACGTGGTGACGAAGAACAGCTCGTCGTGGCGGTAGTAGCGCCACAGCAGCCACAGCGACACCGCCACCACACCGGCCATCAGTACCTTGACCAGCAGGATCAGCCAGTCCGGCAAGCCGTAGTAGAGCCCGTTGCCACCGACCGAGCTGTTGAAGTAGTCGCGCGTCTCCGCCAGATACGGCAGAACTCGGGTGAAGAATTTCTCGGGGTCCGCCGAGAGCGGCCAGGCGATCGCGGTGAGCGTCAACGGCACACCGAGCGCGGTGATGAACACCTTCCACTGGCCGCGAACGGCCGCCACCAGCAGCAACGGCGCCAATGTCGGCTTCACCGCGATGCTCAAACCGAGCGCCACACCGGCCCAGAGGTCCCGACGCGCCAGCAGCAGCGTGATGAACACCAGCTCGGCCAGCAGCAGGCAGCCGTTGACGTTGGTGAAGACCAACGTATTGGTCACCGTCTCGGAGGCGAACATCGCCAGCAGCAGCGCGGGCGCGGCGATGGAGCCGAGGCCGAACTTGAACAGGCGAAGCAGCAGATACCAGGCGAGCAGGATCGCGACGGCGTTGAGCCCGATGAACAGCCAGCGCGACAGCTCGTAGTCGATGATCGCCACCGGCGCGATCAGCAGCGTTCCGCTCGGATAGTAGAGATAGTGCGGATCGACCGACGAGAAGTCGGCGGTGTACAGCGGCCTGCCGTTCAGGAACTCGAACGAGGCGTTGTACACAGGCCGGTAGTCATCGGTGACGAAGCCGTTGATCGCCTTGATGAAGACGCGGTTCAGCACCATCATGACCGCGAAGGGCCAGAGCGCGAACTTGATCACCTCGGCGGAGGTGCGAGCGGTACGGGGCTCGAGCTGTCGGAACAACACTGGGGCACGGTACACCGGATCGGGTTGCGATGGTGTCGCCGGACCCGGATGACGCGCCGGAACCCGGCGGTTGCCCCGAACGGATCAGGCCGGGCAGGCGCCGCCGTCGGCAGGCAGTTTCGCCTCCGCGAGGTAGTCGGTGACGGCCTTCTGCGCGCACCCGGAGTGGGTGACGACCGGATGCCCCCAACCCTGCCAGGTCATCGTGGCGTGCCGGGCGCCCGCCGAGCCGAGCGCGCCGGTCACCGAGGCGGCGGCCCCGCCGACGATCGGATCGGCGGCACCGGCGAACACCAGCACCGGCAAGTCGAGTTTCGTCGGCAGCGGCGCCGCGGTGGAGACCGGCCAGGCCGAGCAGACCATCAGCCCGATGGCGGCATTACGCCCGAATACCGGATATTTGCTCGCCCATGTCTGGGAGAGTTCACGGGCCTTGTCCGCGGTCGGGGGCTGCTGGCTGTCGGTGCACCGGTTGACGAACTCGCCGTCGGAGGTGATCGCGGCGGCCTCGCGCACGATCATGGCCGACAGCGGTCCGCGATCGCCACGGTCGGCGGCGGCCAGGACATCGGCCAGTGCGGTGACCCGATTCGCCTGGTCGCCACGGGGACTGGACAGGAAACCGGTGAGCGCTGTCGACAGATCCGCGGCCGAGATCTCGCCGAGCCCGCCGCTGGTCGCCTTGTTCATCAGCGCCACGACCGCGGCGCGCGGATCGGCCCCGAGTGCGCAGTTGGCGGCCTTGCAGCGCTGCGCGAAGGCTGTAAGCGCCGCTTCGGCGCCGGTGACGCGCGCCTCGGCCATGGTGGTGGCGTCGGCGCCGACCGGCTCGGGGGCGTCGAGCACGAGTCGGGCCAGGTGGTCGCCGTAGCGGCGGCCGTAGCTCAGGGCCACCTTGGCGCCGTTGCCCGCGCCGAGCAGATTGATCTTGTCGACCTGCCACTGCTTGCGCAGCTGTTCGATGTCGTCGGCGGCGTGCGGTGCGTCGAACGTGCCCTCGTAGGGCTGCAGGAAATCCCGGCAGGCGATGGTGGCGTCCTGGCTGAAGCCCGCGACGGCGCCGACCTGATCGGCGTTGCCCACCCCGGTCTGGCCGAGGTCGGTCATCACCGCGCGTAGCTGCGCCGGAATGCAGTCGATGGGCTGGGAGGCGCCGATGCCACGCCGGTCCACCGCGACGATCGGTTGCGCGGCCAGTAACGCGCTGTTGGGCCCGATCGCCAGACCGGCCAGCGTCGACGCCGACGAACGGTCCGAACCGGAGGTGAGCACCAGCGGGGCGGCGTCGGCGGGGGTCTGCGGCAGCCGGGCCCGCAGGGCACCCGCGCGGAAGGTGCCGAGCACGGTGCCCGCGGTGTCGATCGGCGTCGAGAACTCGGCGCAGTCGAGGATCAGCCCCGCGGGGGCGGCGCCGAAGTCGAGCGAGCTCAGGGTGGCCGCGGTGCAGTCACGCCAAGCCAGATCGGTCTTGGGCACCTCCGCCTTGGCCAGGTCCTGTGGCGCGGGCGCTTCGGTCTGGGCGCCACCGGCCCCCGGGCGCTCGACGGCGACGACAGGCCGATCAGACGGTCCGGCCCCACAACCCGCGAGCATGATCGACAGTGTCGCGGCCGTTGCCGCGGCCCGAGTCCAACGCATGCGCTACACACTGCCAGGTTCGGCGCCAGGTTTCATCGACGGGCCCAGCGGGCCAGGACGGTGCCGTCCTCGGCGAGCACCAACTGCTTGCGGGCCATCGGCAGGTCGAATGAGCTCGCCGACAGCGAGATTCGCCCGCCCGCGCCCCCGACCAGCATCGGGGCGGTGGTCAGGCACAGTTCGTCGACCAGACCTGCCTCGGCCAGCTGCCCGAACAAATGTGGTCCGCCTTCACACAGCACCCGGTGCAGACCGCGTTCGGCGAACACCCGGATCAGCGCGGCGGGCATGATCGCGGCCTCACCGGCGACCACCACCTGCGCGCCCGCGTCCTCGAGGGCGCTGACCTGCGCCGGGTCCGCATGCCTCGTGGTGATGATCAGCGGTGGCACCTCGGCGTCGGTGAAGAATTTCGAACCGGGATCGAGCTTGGCGGAGGCGGTGACCACCGCGATCGGTGGCGGGGTGCCCTCGGGGTGACCGCCGATGCCGTGCCGGTGGTGCGCCATGCGGCGTTGCGGGTCCGTGTGCGCGCCGCCGTAGTTCTCGGCGCGCAGTGTGCCCGCCCCGATGACGACCACATCGGCCAGCTCGCGCAGGACCGTGAACACTGTCTTGTCGGCTTCGGTGCCCAGCCCTTCGGAAACACCGTCGACGGTGAACGCGCCGTCGATGCTGCTCACGAAGTTCGCCCGCACCCAAGGACCGTCCAGATGCCGCGGATAGGCATAGCACCTGGCCAGTGCGTCGGGGTCGAGGTCTGCGAGCTGGGTCACATTGTGGATACGCTGCATAGGGATCGATGCAACCACGTCCGTACCATTTGTCCATGCAAGAACGCCTTGTCGATCGCCATCCGGAGGTCCCGGCCGACCAACTCGTCGCGCAGATGGTGCCCCCGCCCATGTTCGACGAGGTCAGCTTCGCCTCCTACATCCCCGACCCCCAGGAACCGAGCCAAGCGGCCGCGGTAGCCAAGGCGGAGGAATTCGCAGGTCAGGTGGCGAAAATCCACAAGGCCGGCTCGAAGAAGAGTCTCTTCGGCAAGAAGAAGGCCGTGTCGGGCGCAGGCCTGTATCTCGACGGCGGCTTCGGTGTGGGCAAGACCCACCTGCTCGCCTCGATCTTCCACAGCTCCCCGGCGCCGAAGTCGTTCGGCACCTTCGGCGAGGTCACCAACCTGGTCGGCGCGCTGGGCTTCAACAACGCCGTCGAACGGCTCTCCGCCAACAGCGTGCTGTGCATCGACGAGTTCGAACTCGACGATCCGGGCGACACGATGCTGGTCTCGCGACTGCTCACCGAGTTGTCGGCCCGTGGCGTCTCCATCGTGGCGACGTCGAACACGCTGCCCGGCCAGCTGGGCGAGGGCCGTTTCGCGGCCTCGGACTTCCTGCGCGAGATCAAGAAGCTCGGCTCGATCTTCGATCCGGTCCGCGTCGACGGGCCCGACTACCGCCACCGCGACCTGCCGCCCGCCCCGGAACCCACCTCGAACGAGTTGCTCGTCGAGCGTGCCGCGACCACCCCGGGGTCCACGCTCGACGAATTCGACGTGCTGCTGAAGCATCTGAGCACCCTGCACCCGTCCAAGTTCGGTGCGCTGATCCAGGGCGTGGCCTCGGTGTTCATCTCCGATGTGCACACCGTGACCGATCAGGCCGTCGCGCTGCGCGTGGTCGTGCTGGCCGACCGTCTCTACGACGCGAGCATCCCGGTGACGGTCTCGGGCGTCAAACTCGACGAGATCTTCTCCAAGGAGATGCTCGACGGCGGCTACCGCAAGAAGTACTTGCGCGCGATCTCGCGTCTGCTCGCGCTGTCGCGTTTCGAGGCTGGTGTCGTCTAGCGGCTGGTGCCGCAGTGCAGGGCTACAGCACGCGTTCGAAGACGAAATCGGAATGCAGCTGGCTGCCGACCATGAAGGTCTTGGTGCCCACCTGCCGAAAGCCGTGCTTGGCGTAGAACTTCTGGGCGCGTTCGTTGGCCTGGTTGACCCCGAGCCAGACCGCGTCCGCGCCCGCCAGCCGCGCGGTGTCGACCGCGGCCTCCATCATCGCCCCGGCGACGCCGCTGCCGTGGTGTCCTGGCAGCACGTACATCTTGCTCAGCTCGACCACCGACCCGGCGTGCACCCGCGCGGCGACCTCGGGGTCACTCGGCCTGCCCGCGACGAGCATGGCGTAGCCGACGATCTCGTCGCCCTCCACGGCCTTGAGCACTGTCCTGTCCGGGTCGGACAGGTATTCGCCGAAACGTTCGCCGGAGAGCATCTGCTCGAGGAAGATCTCGATGTCAGCCGCGGTGGCCTCGGGCGGGCAGGCCAGCGGAAAGGTCGCGGCCGCGACATCGCTGAGCGCCTCGGCGTCCCAGAGCCCGGCCCGGTCGACGACGACGGAACTGTTGGTCATCCTTCCAGTACAGCATGGCTCGCCTCAGCTGCGACGGGACTGTGGGCCGATACAGTGCGGTGGCACCGGGCCTACTTTGCCGAGTACTGTCCTGCGCATGACGAGCGGTAGCCGCATCGGGATCGTCGGTGCGGGAGTGGCGGGTTTGGCCTGCGCGAAGGTATTGAGTCAGGCGGGTTTCCCGGTCGAAGTCTTCGACCGGGCTCCCGACGTCGGCGGTGTGTGGAGTGCCACCCGCCGGTATCCGGGACTTCGCGCGCAGAACAGCAAGGCCACGTACGCGTTCAGCGATCACCCGATGCCCGAAGATTTCCCCCGCTGGCCCGACGGTCAGCAGATGCAGGCCTACCTGGCCGGATACGTGCAGGAGTTCGGCCTCGGCCCGCACCTGCGCCTCGGCACCGAGGTGGTGGCGGCCGACCCGGTCGACAGCGGCTGGTTGCTCGAGATCCGCGACCAGATGGGCGGGCACCGCACCACCTGCGATCACCTGATCGTCGCCAACGGCGTCTACAGCGACCCGGTGCTGCCCGACCTGCCGGGCGCCGCGGCTTTCCGTGCCGCGGGCGGGCGACTGTGCCATGTCTCGGAGTTCCACGATGTCGAGCAGGCGCGCGACCGCTCGGTGGTCGTGCTCGGCTACGGCAAGTCCGCCTGTGACGTGGCCGAGGCCGTCAGCCATATCGCCGACGAAACCACCGTGGTGGCGCGCAGACTCACCTGGAAGATGCCGCGCAAACTCGGCTTCGGCGCCGACTACGAGCGCCTGCTGCTGACCCGCGCGGGTGAGGCGCACTTCCCCTCCCGCTTCCCGCACCGCGCCGAACGACTACTCGACCGGCTCGCACTGCGCCAGGCGAACATGGACCTGCTGCAAGAGCGGGTGACGCGCAAGCTGCGGCTGCGTGAGCTCGATCTGGTGCCGACGGGCCCGATCTCCGAGATCGGCACCAGCAGCGCGAGCTTGGCCACCGAAGGCTTCACCGAGCAGATCGAGGCGGGCCGGATCGGCGTGCACCGCGACACCGAGATCACCGAACTGATCGGTGGGCGACACGGTCCCGCGGTGCGCCTGGCCGACGGCAGCCTGAAATTGGCCGAGATCGTCGTCTGCGCCACCGGATACCGGCAGGAGGTGCCGTTCCTCACCCCGTTCGTGCGGCGCGCCCTCACTGACGAGACGAGCGATTTCCGGCTCTACCGCCACATTCTGCCGGTGGAGATCCCCAACCTGAGTTTCGCCGGCTACAACAGCTCCCACGTGAGCGCGCTCAGCGCCGAGGTGGGCGCGCACTGGATCGCCGGCCTGCTCACGGGCAGGTTCGTGCCGCCGATGGCCGAGCTGATGAACAACGACATCGACGCGCGCCTGGAGTGGTCGCGCGAGCGCAGCGACGGAAACCACGCGCACGGTGCCTCGGTGGTCCCGTTCTCGCTGGCCAATATCGACGAGATGCTCGACGATCTCGGCACGCCGCTGCCGTTGATGTCGAGGCTGGCACAGTGGGTGCGACCCGTGCGGCCGTCGTCCTACCGCGAGGTGCTGCGCACTCGCGCGGTGGCAGCTCCCGCGGCGCCAACGCCGGCGCCCGTAGCCGAGCGGTAGCCGACACGCCGGATCGCCGTCGGCAACGCCGACGGCGATCGGTGCGTTGGTGATAATCCTCGCGTGGACGCGCTGGATCTGAACCTACTGCTCGCTCTCGACGCGCTGCTCGACACCAACAGCGTGACCGAGGCGGCCCGGCGACTGCACACCTCGACCTCGGCGATGAGTCGCACCCTCACCCGACTGCGCGAGGTGCTCGGCGATCCGCTGCTCGTTCGCTCCGGCAGACAGATGGTGCCGACGCCACGAGCGCTGGAACTGCGCCACGATGTGGCGAGCCTGGTCGATCAGGGACGGATGTTGCTCACCGCCCGCGACGGACACGGACCAGGCAGGCACCGCGACTTCGTTGTCCGCGTGGGTGATTCGGTGGGCGCCCACCTGTCCGGTCCACTGCTGGCAGCGGTTCACGCCCAGCTGCCGGGGGTGACGGTGCGGCTGCTCGCGGCCGACGCCGCCGACGGCGCGGTGGCGCTGCGCGACGGCCGGGTCGACGTCGAAGTCGGCATGATCGGGCAGACCGATCCGGAAACGGTGGTCAAGCGTCTGTTCACCGATCGATGGATCGGCGTCGCCGCTCCCGACCACCCGTTCGCCACCGACCGCCCCACCGTCGCCGCTTACGCCTCGGCGCGCCATCTGGAGGTTTCCCCCACCGGTCGCACGCACGGCCCGATCGACGACCGACTGGCCCTGCACGGGCGCACCCGCCGAGTGGTCGCCACCGTCGCCGACCTGCCTACCGCGCTGCTCACCCTCGCCTCGACCGAATTGGTCTGCCCAGCACCGGAACTACTGTCCCGCGCCGCACGCACCGCGCTCGGCCTGGCGATGTTCGAGATCCCGCTGCCGCTACCGGCCCCCGTCGTCGCCATGGCCTGGCATCCGCGCAATACCGCCGACGCGGGCCATCGCGCCCTGCGCGACCTCATCGGCGCCGTCGCGCACGAAGCCCCGAAGCCGGACGTGGACCCGGGCCTCGTCCCGCTGGCGAAGCCCGCCTGACGCACGCGGCGCGCTCGTCAGCCGTTCGCGCGAGGCTGAGTCGGAAGTTCTCGCTGTCGCGGAGCTCTCGTCGATCTGGTGTGGCCGGAAGCCGGCTCAGCCGAGGTCCGGGGTCGGCGGTCCGAAGACGTCGCGGCGGCCCGGCGGGAGACCGGCCGAGCGTTTCAGCTCGTCGAGCATGGCCTGCAGCTTGTCGACGTGGGCGCGTTCGATGTCGAAGGCGCGGTAGGTGCCGGTGACGGTGATCCCGGCCGAGTCGGTGGCGGTCGGCGGAATCGGGTCGGCCACAGGGCGTTCGAGGGGATCGGACGGGCTCGTCGACAGGCCGCGGCCGGTCGGCAGGCCGAGGGTCGGGGGATCGGCGACGGCCGGGTCGTCGGCGGGGTGATCGTGATTCGTGGGCGCCGCGTGACTCGTGAGCGGTGCGTGGTCCGGTCGGCCGTTGTGGCCGGGCAGCTCGCCGGTGTTCGCCGGTCGACTCGGGGAGGCCGGGCTGTCACTGATATCCGGTGTGCCGCTGACGTGTGAGGAGCTACCGACGCGCGGCGGATCCACCGAGACGTGGTTCGGCTGGGTGGTGAGTTCAGTCGGTGGAGTGAGACGTGGAGGCGGGCCCGAGACGATCTGCGGCTCGGGGGTCTCGCCGGTGGTCAGGCGGTCGTGCGGGGTGAAATCCTCGAACAGGGATTCGGCCCGGCGTGTGGATCCGGTGGTGAAGCCGTTGCGGGCGTGGTCGTTTCGGTCCGGGATCGTCGGCGTGGGTTCCTCGGTGAAGGACCAGTGGATGCCATTGGCGGTGTTGCCCCCGGACCCGGCCTGCGCTGAGGTGACACCATTCCCGTTGCTGGACAGTCTGTCCGGCGACGGGACGCCTAGTCGGTCGCCTCGGGTGGCTTCGTCCTCGGTCGGCTTCTTAGCCGGGCGGGCCCGCTCGATACCGGCATCGGAGCTGATTTCCCCCGTCAGCGGGTCTCCAGCCTCGGTCCGCGCCGACTGTGCTTCGACCGGTGAGCCCGAAACGTCCTTCATCGCGCCGGAACCGAGGCCGAACCCGTTGGCGCCGCCGATCGTCACGTCACCCTCGCGTACGACGGTGCTCACATCCGCGCTTCCCGGCAGGGTCGCGATCGCCGCGGTGTCGCTCCCCGACGCCGCGCCGTTGTCGGCGTCATCGGGGCCCGACGTGGGCGTGCGATCCTCGGAGAGCGCCGTTGCGGTTGCCCTCGTCGAGGCAGGCGCGCTCGGTCCGGGTGTGCGCTCGACAGCCGGTGCCGTCAAGACCGTTCCGATCACCGCGGGCACCGGGGTGCCGTTGCGTGGCGACGCGATGTCACCGGCCACACCGCGGGCGGCGCCGTTGGTCCCGTTGGTCGGCGTCCTGTTGCCGACCGAGGCGGCCGCTACCCTCTCGACGGACGCGCTGCCGGTCGACGCTGCCCCGCTGAGCCGCGTGGGCGCAGGCCGCCGACTCGGCGGTTCGCCACCCGCGCCGTTGCCGCCGGCCGCGACGACCGGATCACTGTCGAACGAGGCCGGTTGGCCGAAGGATGCCGCCGTCTCGGTGCGCGGGACCGGCGTCGCGGCCAAGGCGGTGGGATCGCCGAGGTGGTCGGTGGTCGGCCGGGCGGGGGAGTTGCGGCGCTCGAGCGGGGGCCGCGAGCCGTCGTCATCG
>NZ_BDBR01000026.1 GCF_001613085.1 Nocardia salmonicida NBRC 13393 | reverse complement strand
CGAGCCGTCGTCATCGCGGTTCCGGTGCGGCGATAAGGGATCGGAGGGCCGCTGCTGGTCATCCAGTCCATCGGTGGCGCGTTCGGCGGCCTCCGCGGCTTCGCGGACCTCGCGGCGGCTGCGCGTGACCCGGGCCGGACGGCCCGCGTCGGGCTCACCGTCGTTGTCGAGGGCATCGAGGCGAGAACTCAGGCGTGAAATGTCCTGTGACGCACGGAATGCCCAGGATTCCAGGCGCCTGATCCGGATGTGGTCGGGCAGATCCTCGTCGACCGGGAAGGTGGGTACATCGAGCTGGACCCGCGCGGCGACGATATCGAGCTTGTCGCTGACCTCGCGCAGCGCCGTGGCGATGCTCGCCAGCATCGACCCGATGGATTCGTCGTGCTCAGCGTGGTTCATGCACACCCTACTTCCCGTGGTCGCCCGAGCGTGCCCGCCTCGGCCGCAGCGATCATATCCATCGGGGCGACAGCACGCGTTGTCGTCACTGCCTACGCGACGCGCCGAACTGATTCGCAATCAGGATGAAACGGACAGGCAACAGGCAGGTCTTTGTATCGAAATGATCAAGATCTAGGCGTCTTTGTGCGACGTTGGCACAATGAAATGGCTTGATATACAAGCAGAGTCGCGTTTGTGATATCTATCACCGGGCGGTGACGCACCCGAACGCGGGTCAAGGGGGCTGGCGCCTTTTCGGCGGCTGCGGGAACCTGTTGTCCAGGACGTGCGCGTGAGCCTACGACGGGTCCCTTGGTGAGGGAGTGATGATGTGAGGACGAAGCGGCTGAGCGAGACCCAGGTGGCGTGTGGACGACAGGCGCTGCTCGACGAACTTGGGATTTCCGAGGGCAGCCGCCGCGCCGTCACCGAGCGGACCGGGTATGGCTGTGGTTGCCCCGAATGTGCCGCGATGCAATGGAATACGCAGCGCCTCGAACACTGGATCTGTGGCAGGCTCACGGCGGCGGGCGCCGACGAGGCCGAGGTCGACGCGCGGATCGACGATATCCCCGTCGATATCTACTGGCGCCGAGGTGACCGGCGCTGCGTGGTCGAGGTGCACAGCGGCCCACTCGACATCACCGCGGCCCGCGCCCACCGGAAACGCTTGCAGGCGGCCGGAATAGACGATGTGCTGTGGGTATGCCCGCAGGGTTTCTGGGTGCCGCTGGTCCCCGCGGTCGGCATCGCCGACTTCGCGCCCGCGGCTGCCGACTACCGCGTCGACCAGGGCATGCTCGCCGTGGGCGAGACCGGTTTCGCCGCGCCGGCTCGCGGCAGCACGGAGCTGCGTGACTTTCTCGAAGGCTGGGTGTCCGGCGAAATCCACTGGGGACACGCAGATCTCACGACAGGAGGGTGGGCCGACGTGGGCACCTGGGAGCGGCACACCGCGGCACAGGCCGCGATGATCGAGCACCAGCGCACGGAGTTGCGTGATCAGCGGGTGGAGCTGGCGGTCTCACGCCAGGCCGTGCGCGACAAGCAGCGGCTGGTCGGCCGTCTGCACAACCGGATCGATCGGGCCGGGGTGAACGCCGACGCCGAAGCCATCACGATGGCCGGACTGCGCAGTGAACTCGTCGCCCAGCAGCGCGCCGCGGCGAGCCTGCGCGCGAGCATCGGCCGGATGGATCGCATGCTGAATCAGTGGCAGTGGCTCACCTGCTGCGCGATGCTGTTGGTCCTCACCGTGATGGTCGGCGCGATGGTGACGCGCTGAGCCGCATCGGCAACCGGTCCCACTGCCAGTCGTTGCGGAGCACGAGACCGGCCAGGTCGAGGAGATCGAGGCCGGTTTCCGCGCTGGCCGTGGCCAGCGCCTGGCGATCGTAGGGGCCCTGTTCGAGGTCGGTGGCCAGGCGTTGCTCGACCGACGCGTCGATCGTGCGGGCCTGCAGCTGGGGTGCGCCGAGCGCGCTGCCGGTCCAGGCGAGCCAGCCCCAGCCGTGCTCGTGCGCGTAGGCGCGGCCGAGTTCGCTCTGGATCCGATTGCGGTGGAAGGCTATGCGGCCCAACGGGACCACATCGACCAGGACGGTGCGGCCGTCGGTGAGCTGTGCGGCGACCGCCGGATAGTGAACCTGGTCCTCGCCGCCGAAGTGGTAGGTCAGCGCGGTCGGTTCTTCCTGGAACGCCGCCACCGACGGGTCGGCGTCGAGAGTTCGGAGCAGTCGGGCCGCCATCGCGGAGTCGTAGGCGACGTCGCGGCCTGCCTTCGCCAAATAGAACCGGCCCCGGTCGGCGTCGTCACCGTCGGCCACCCGCGCCGACTCGGTCGGCAGCGGCGCGGCGGGCCCGGTCGACCACTCGACGTCGGCCAGCAGTGCCCGCAGATCGTCGGCGCCTTCCTCGGGCACGTGCAGCTTGGCCAGGATGCTGGCAGTCTTCTTCTGCCAGCCCAGGATTCGCTGCATCACGTATCCGGCGACCCGCTTGGCGTCGCCCTGTTCGTGTCCGGCCAGCCGGAGCTTGAGATAGGACCACTCCATGGCCACCAGGTCGGTATCGGTCGCGTAGGTCTCGGCCAGCAGCATGCGCACCAGGCGCAGATCACCCGCCTCGACCGGGTAGCGGTGTGCGAACACCTTCGCCGACCGGTGTCCCGAGCGGGCGGCTTCGCGCACGATCCGCCCGATGGCTTTGGCGTAGAGCTGACGGACCCGGTCGCGGGCCAGGTCGTAGCGTGCGCCGATCCGGGTGAGGGTTTCCGGGCGCTGTCCACCGATCCCGAGACGCAACGCGACGATGCGCGCGTCGCGGGCCGCGCGTTCGGCGTGCTCGGCGAGGAGTTCGCCGACCAGCTCATCGAGCTCCTCCAGCTCGAACGAGACGTCGGCGGCGATATCGTGACCCGGTGGCACGACGATCTCGGCACTCACAGCGGCGACCTCCCTCGCTCGGTCGAGTCAGCGTAGCCGCAGGCCCCGACAACTAGAGCGAGGTCAGGTACTCGCTGTAGAACAGGCACAGTCCGGTCGCCGACGCGATCCCGGCCAGCACCCAGAACCGGATGATCACCGCGGTCTCGGGCCAATTGTTGAGTTCGAAGTGGTGATGGAACGGCGCCATCCGGAACAGTCGGGTGTGGGTCGTGCGGAACACCACGATCTGCAGCACCACCGACATGACCTCGGCGACGAACAGCGCCCCGATCACCACGGCGAGCAGCTCGGTGCGGCTGGTGATCGACAGCCCCGCGAGCAGGCCGCCAAGGCCGAGTGAACCGGTGTCGCCCATGAAGATCTTGGCCGGCGCCGCGTTCCACCAGAGGAATCCGATGCACGCGGCAGCACCCGCGGCACTGACCATCGCCAGGTCGAGCGGATCGCGCACGTTGTAGCAGCCGCGTCCGGGGCTGATCTCGCACGAGTTGTCGTACTGCCACAGGGTGATCACCACGTACGCGCCGAGCGTAAGGCTCATCGAACCCGCCGCCAGCCCGTCGAGCCCGTCGGTGATGTTCACCGCGTTCGACCACGCGACCACCAGCAACACGATGAACGCGACGAAGAACAGCGACGCGAAGGTGATGGTGGTGATATCGCGGACATAGGACAGATTGCGACCGGCGGGCGTCAGCCCCGTGGCGCCGGGAAAGCGCAGCACCAGCACGGCGAACACCACCGCGGCCCCGACCTGCCCGACGTACTTGCCTGCCGCGGTCAACCCGAGATTGCGGTGCTTTCGCAGCTTGATCGAGTCATCGAGGAAACCCACCACGCCCAGCGCCGACGCCAGCAGCAGCACCAGCACCCCCGACGCGCTCGGTCCCGGCGCGTCCCACAGCAACCCGATCAGGTGCGATCCCAGATACCCTGCCCAGACCCCCGCCCCGATCGCCAGCCCGCCCATCGTGGGCGTTCCGCGTTTGGCCTGATGACTGGCAGGCCCGTCGACGCGGATCTCCTGTCCGAACCCCCGCCGCGCGAAGACGCGGATCAACCCGGGCGTGAGCGTGATGGTGATGACCAGAGCGATCCCCGCCGACAACAGGATCTGCCTCACTCGATTGCCCCTTCGTGCCGCCGGTCCCGCACCGGACCCACCCGGCGATGCCGTGTGCCGATACTAGGGGAGCTCACTCTGAAACCGTGCCGAGAGTGATCTGGGTTACAGACTCGGCCAACTCGGTCGATAACGCAAACAAGTCAGGCCCCCTCGAAAGGGGGCCTGACTCGGTACGGTGGTGCGCGATACTGGGATTGAACCAGTGACCTCTTCCGTGTCAGGGAAGCGCTCTCCCGCTGAGCTAATCGCGCGAGGTGGAGACGGGAATCGAACCCGTGTGCACGGCTTTGCAGGCCGTTGCCTCACCACTCGGCCACTCCACCGTACAAAGGAGGATGGGGCTAGTGCCTTACCTACCTCTCGAGCGGATGACGAGATTCGAACTCGCGACCCTCACCTTGGCAAGGTGATGCGCTACCACTGCGCCACATCCGCATTTACTTCACACTTAGGGGAGCGGCTCGGCCTGGCGGCTTCGCTGCTCTCTGCGGTGCGATGAGAACATTAGCCGACGTTCGACGAAGACTACAAATCGCCTGGTAAACCAGCCTAAATGTGAATTACACGCATGTCGTCCACGTCCACCCGAGCCGCTCTCCACCCCATCGGCCCCGCGATGGTCACATCGTGAAACATAGATATTCGCATCTATTGATGATAACGAGCGGAGGGACCCGGCACGGACATCGATCGCCCGCTCGCGCATGCACGCGCGCGAGCGCGACGCACCGACTCCCGCAGCCCCACCTCGTCGAAACCCCGCTTCACAAGGCGATTTGGTGTCATCCCAGCCCTCCGTGCTAATGTTCCATCTCGTTCGAGCGGCTCGAAACCCGCCCGACACAGTGTTCGGTCCCATAGCTCAGCGGGAGAGCGTCCGCCTCACACGCGGAAGGTCGCTGGTTCGAAACCAGCTGGGACCACCCTAAAAGTGCAGGTCAGGGCCTTGTTGGTGACTGCTTGTACATTTCGTGCAATATACGTGCAATAGCGTTCGGTGCTAGAACGCTGAGGCGGGGCCGAATCCGGTCGCCAGGGACATTGGGAAGCCCCCCGAATGAGTGATTCCAGTCACAATAGCTCGTTCCGCTGTCTGATGCGTCACTGGCTGGCACTTCAGTTGATCGGCCACATCGCCGCGTCGATATCTTCGATCGCGATCCGGATCTGACCGCGGAATCTGTAGGCGGCAAGCGTGCCGTCAGCGATCATCCTTCGAATGGTGTCGGTACTGACGTCGGCTCGTTCGGCGGCAAATTTGATGGAGACATAGCGGCTCGGGTTCGGAGTCCGCTTGGCGCTACGCCGGGGCATGGCACGCTAACCCAACGTGGCCGCGAGTCTCATCGGGAACGTGGCATCCGCAGTGCTCGCAGAGAATCGTGTTGCCGCAACATCCGTGGTCCGGGTTCTCGATCACCGCGCCTGGGATGCATGGGTCGACCGGTAGTTCTGGTCTTTCGGCTGCCGCTGTGATGGAGGTTGAGGAGGCCCTCGAGAGGCGGCTGGCCGTCAGTTTCGATGACGAGAACGGTTCGTTGGTCGTGAATCGCGAAATATCCGGTGTGTACATCGGGCACCTATCGGTGTATGCCCGATCAATGACTCTTTCCTCCTCTAGGAAACCTGATATTGGAGGATTTCGCCAGCAACAGTTCGTAGACGGAGCGGAAGCAGGCGAGGCTGGACTCGACAACGAATTAGCCCACGCGAACCTTGCACAAGGGTCGCAGGTTTGAATCCTGTCAGACCGACAGTGAAACCCGCTCTGACCTGGGTCGAAGGGGGATTCGCCTTTTCGGAGATTTGACGTTTTCGGCCAAATCCCACAGGAGCCCCGCGTTTTTGAACCCCGCGGCCTGCCGAGAACGCGGTGCAGCGCACCCTCGTCAGGCATGCCGAGCCGCCGACAGAGTCGATCGATCTCGCTCCGCAGCTCGCCGGGCCTAGGTGTGCAAGGCCGTCATTAACACGGATCGGGTCTGAGGGGTTAGGTCCAGTCCGAGGGAACCGCTCCGGCCCGTGATCCGCCGCTGCGATCAACTACTTATTCCGTGCGGGTATGGGTCAGCTTCGGCCGACGGACAGATCGCGGAGTCAAGTGCTGCCGCGCAATAGTCACTCGCGACGGGCCCGCTAAGTCGGGCGGCCCATGGCGTTTGCGCTCCGCGGGGATACAGCCTGGTTCCCCCGGCGGACCTGATCATCAGGCGGTAGCCCTGGTCACGTGCAGGTGCGGACGCGCCGTTCGATCGTGGCTTTTACGCCGGATCGAGCACTTATCGCGGACGAAGCCTACTGCTATCCCAGTGTGCATGCCGAGATACGGGCACGCTGGCGGGTTCTGCTGATCGGAGCGCTTGGACCGGGTCGGTCGGGGTGGAACCTTGAGGTTGCGAGAGGGAAGGTGGAATGCTGCTTGTCATGCAGGAAAGCAGCTTTCGGAGCAATCGTGAGCCCTGGCAGCCTTGGTTCGACCTCCACCCGCCCAGCTTCGAGGACTTGGCTGCGGTCATCGCGGCCCTTGATGTCGTACTCACCGGGGCCGGGTTCGAGCATGGTCCTTTCGGATTCGATGAGCCGATCAGCGAGCTTGAGCCCCTGTACATGCGTGCGTCCTGGGCACGCGAACCACTTGCCGACGATCGGGACTATGTTCTCGATGGCGGAGGGATCGTAAGTGGGCTCGATGGTGCGTCGGTGTGGGGATCCGGGTTGATCCGTCTTGATGTAGATCGTCAGTCAATCGAGCTCACGTTTCGTGATACTCGGCCCGAGACATTGGCTGCGATGGTTGCCGCTCATATCCGCAGTGTGGACGCGCCCTTCCTCTGAGTCCGTCGGCTGGTCTACTGGCAGAGTGGATGACATGCGCTGTACGGAGGGTGGCGGCGTCGAGGGGTCGGGTATGGATTTTGAGACTGTTGCGGTTGGTCGTCCTGGCACGTGTTCGGGTGCATCAGTCGAATATCGAACGGCAACTTATCCTCTGCACCCGATGCGGCATCGCAGACGCCGGAACAGATAACTCGACCGTGACCGCCACCCGCCGACCCAGCGGCCGATGCGTCCACCATGATTCCCGCCACCGGAGCCATTACCGCTCGCCTCATGCCGATCTTTCTCACCGTTGGCCAGCGCCCCGGCCGCTGCCTGCGCCCCGCTGATCCGGCAAGCCTAGACACGGTCCGTGGCGCCACCGTTCCACCTGGCATCCGTCCGGCTTGGGCGCCCTGCGGGTGGGGCACTATACAGCGCCGCAGCGTTCAGCTCGGGTTATGACCGACCAACGTTAGTTTGTTGCGGGGGTCTGGTTTGGTTGAGGCGTCACCGCGCTCAGGCTTGTCGGTGGAGAGATCTCTCGCTGCCAGGCCACGTCCGAGGCCCGCCAGAGAACCGAACTGCGATAGCTCGATCTCTCGCATTCACCTTCGACGCTTCTCCTTCGCCAGAGCCAATTCGCCACGCTGCCAATAACATCCGGATTTCGCTATGAGGCTGGTCGTCTCACCCTGCTTTGTGGGCTGTCGACACAGTCGCTGCCGCAGTGGCGGGTGGCTGTCCGGCGCGGATGAGCGGAGGAGAGTTTGGGTATATGTGTTCACCCGCAATGCGCCCGTGAAATGATCACTGCATTCGCAGATCAGTGGGAGGCGGTGGGGGTATGACCAGCCCTGGGAATCCCTTCGAGGCGGCGGCGTCAGCGCTTGGCTATCTATACCAGCTTCGTGTAGCCCTTCGGCGGTGCGTGGAGCTGTCCAGGGGCGGGATCGAATGGAGTGTGGCGATTGAGGCGACAGACGATGTCCAGGTCGACATTGGGTCGCGCACCGAGCTGACCCAGCTGAAGAAGCGGGCAGACAACGTGAGGCTGACGGATCTGTCGTCGGACCTGTGGAAGACGATCAGGGTCTGGTGTCAGGCCGTCACCGAGAAACGCATAGACCTTGCCGAGACGAGCCTCTACCTGATCACCACCGCAGAGCTGCCTGACAACACCGTGGGGTCCTTCCTGCAACCCAAGGCCAGCGGGCAACGTGACGAGAAGGCCGCCGAAGCCCTCCTCATCGAAGCCCGGCAGTCGTCGAAGAGTGAGTCCCTCGCAAAGGCATTCCACGCATTCGACGTACTGGACCAGCCACGTCGGGCTGAACTCATCAGCCGCATCGAAGTCATTGGTGGTGCGCCGGGCATCGAAGAGATAAGGGCTGATCTGCTGGGCTACGCGAGTCTGGCGGTCGAACGGCGCTTCGCCGAGTCGTTTCTTCAGCGCTTAGAGGGCTGGTACTTCCAGCGGGCATGTGTCCAGATGAGTTGCCCGGGATCGGATCCCGTGACCGGCACCGAGTTCGACGAGCTCTTCATGGATCTGCGGAACCAGATTGGTGAGCGCAATCTGCCCATAGACCCTGACATCACCTCGCTAACGGCCGCGGATCCGGCCGCCGCCGGCGCCTCCGACAAGGTCTTCGTCCGTCAGCTGCGGTTGATCGACGTGGGCACGGAGCGGATCAATTACGCGGTGCGCGACTGGGTGAGGGCCTTCACCCAGCGCTCTCGCTGGGTGGACGAAAACCTGGTGCGTCTCGGAGAGATCCGCGACTATGAGCGCAGACTGGTGCAGGAGTGGGAATCACGGTTCGCAGAAATGCGCGAGGAGCTCGGTGAGGAGGCTACCGAGCAAGAGATGAAGCGCCACGCCAAACTGATCTACCGGTGGGTCGACCTCGAGGCCCGGATGCGCATCCGCCCCGGCTGTGAAGAGGTGTTCGTCACCAAAGGGTCCTACCAGATGCTCGCGGATGAGGAGCAGGTCGGTTGGCACCCGGACTTCAGTGCCCGCCTGGCGGCTTTACTCGAACCGACCGGAGCCACTGATGGCCGAGCTTGACCTCAGTCGGGAGGAGCGCGCCCTGTTCAACCCGGCCTTCACCGCACTGGTGTGCGTCCGTGCCGTGCAGGGCCACGAGACGAAGTACCAATCCGCCTGCCCGATTCCGGTCGCTGTGACCGCTGCGGTCATGGCTCTCCAGCCATCAATTCGAGCGTTGCTGCCCGCCACTACTCGATCAGGTCTGATGGGCTGGCTCGACGAAAACGAGTCTGTCCGCGTAGCAATGGGTTTCAACGCCGCCGGCCTCGCCACGGTCGTCCGTCCGGGGCTGCTGTTTGGTTTGCAAAGCGGTGTACTCAGGTTGCAGAGCTCCGGGCTGACAGTGCAGAGGCGGGCCGTGAAGGCCATCGGGGACGTGCCCGGGCAGTACACCGCGGTTCAGAAGTCTGCACAACAGCTCGGGCGCTGGCTGCCCAGCACCGGCAACACCAGTACAGTCCTGGCGCTCTTGGGAGTTAGACCATGACCTTTCAGATCCACGCCGTCACCGTCTACGGCAAGCAGCCCGGGCAGGTGCGGACGGTCCCTTTTCGGGTCGGTACCCTCAATATCGTCACGGGAGACTCCCGGCGCGGCAAAAGCGCGCTTCTGACGATCATCGACTATTGCCTGGCGAGCTCCGACTACCCCGTCAAAGCCGGCAAAGTCCGCCAGCATGTGGGCATTTATGCTGTCACCCTGGTCAAACCGGGAATGCAACTCTTTGTCGCTCGGCGCGCCCCCGACCGCGGAGCTGCGATCAGCACGGTGCTGTGCATCCTGACCCAGGCCCCTGGCACCCCGCCACCACCATTGGACGAGCTGTCCTTTACGACGCCTCTCGATGTCGCTAAGGATCTACTCAGCGGCTTCTCCGATATCGACCAGACGGTCAGGGTCCCCGCTGTTGGCCGCGCACAGACCATCGCACCTTCGATCCGCCATGCACTGTTCTTCTGTTTCCAGGCACAGAACGAGGTCGCCAACTCCGATTTGCTTTTCCACTCCCAAGGTGAGGAGTGGCGCTCGACCCACATCCGCGGTGTAGTGCCCTATTTCCTCGGCGCTGTCGACCCCGAACAGGCTGCCAGGCGCAACAGGTTGCGGCTGCTGCGCCGCGACCTCTCCGACCTTGAGACCAAACTCGCCCAGGCCCGCGACATGAGCCCGGCTTCCGGTCAAGCCCGAGCCCTGCTAGCCGAGGCAGTCGAGGCAGGTCTGATCCCATCTCGCAACAACGAGCCGACCGTTGAGGAAACCTCTCACCTACTTCGCCAGGTCCTCGAAAGCAGCATCCGGTTTACGGCCCGGCTGGACGACGGCGATCCGCTGGCCGAAGCGACCAGCGAGCGTGCCCAGTTGCGCCGTGCCGTCGGGCAGTCCCGCGCTCGCATCGCTGACCTCAAACGCGCACTCGAAGAGAACGACGACTTCGCCGGACAAGCACGTGAGCAGCGCACCCGTCTCACGTCCCTTGGGCTGATGCGGGTGGACCTGGACGCCTCCCAAGCTGCTCACTGCCCGGTATGCGACAGCCCGATCGCCTCGGCCAATGAGACGGTGGCCGCCATAATGCGCGATCTCGAAAGCCTCGACGGCGACCTCCAGGTCATCGGTAGTGACACACCGGCCCTGCAACGGCAGCTGGCGCAGGCGGAGGAACAACTACAGCAGCTGCGCGCGGCTCTTAATCGCAACCAGGATGAAATCAACGAGATCAGCGCCGGGATGCGCGCGCTGCAGCGGGAGTCGGACGATTGGCAGCAAGCCGCCCATGTGCGTGGCCGCATCAGTCTCTACCTTGACACCACTGCCCAACACGTCAGTGCTCCGCAGGTCGAGGACCGCCGCGACGAGTTCCAGCGGAAGATCGCCGAGCTGGAGCATCTCCTTAGTGACGACACTCAGGGTGATCGGCTCAATAGCTACTTGTCGGTGATCAGTCAGAACATACGCGCCAAGGCAGTTATGCTTGGGCTCGACCATTCGGATGGGCCTGTTCGACTCGATATCAACCGATTGACCATTGTCGCTGACACCACCGATGGCCCAGTTCGGCTCGCCGACATGGGGAGCGCGGAGAACCACCTGGGCTACCACGTCGCGACGCTTCTGAGCCTGCACGAGTGGTTCAGCGAGCACGGTAGCCCTGTCCCGCGGACATTGATCCTCGACCAGCCATCCCAGGTCTACTTCCCGCCCGACTACGGCAAGCCCACCCGTGACCTCACCCAGCTGCTGAAGATCTACCAGGCCATCATAGACACCACCCGGGCTCTCGACGGAGCCCTTCAGGTCATTGTCGTCGAACACGCCGACCTAGCGGATCCGCTCTTTCGTGACCACGTCATCGAACGCTGGCACTACAGCAACAATCAGGCCCTGGTACCTCAGGAGTGGATCACAGAACCGACCGACAACGACGAGTAACCACCCAGCGATCGTTCTGCACCGAGTGCCGAGCGTGAATCCCTCGCACCGCTGGTTCGCCGCGGCTGTGCTCTTCGGTGTCGCTGGCTTGAGTCCAGATGAAGAATCGACCATCGATGCGGTGGCCGTGCTGCCCGCGCGCTGGGAGCACTGGACGATCGTGGGTGTAAAAGGTGTCTTTCATCCTGCTCGCGCAGCATGATGGCCGGATGAAAATGGCTGAGAGAACCAGGCGTGGAAGAACGGCTCTTCTGCATGCCTAGAAGAAGAACGGCTCTGGGCAGATCACCCGGCACAGGGCCGACCGTCAGTCGGTGATATGCCGGCTCCAAAACCCGTCCTCGGCCCAACCCTGCGGGACGCCCATTCCGGACAGGTTCATCTGCGGGCGGGCACTGAGCAGCTCGTGGAGCCGGCGGGCCCAGCTGCTGCGCGGAGACACGGAGTCGAGCACCGACTGCAGGGACACGAGCACGGGATAGAGCCGCTTCCTCGATCGCTCCGGCAGCGCTCCCGCGCCCTCCAGCCAGGAGATGGTCGGCGTCGTCGGGATCGCCGGGTAGACGCCGAGGCCGACGTTCCACAGCCGTCCGTGGTGAGCGCAGATGTTGCGCACGCGCACGTAGGTCTGCAGCCAGGACTCAAGCACCGTTGTGGTCAGGCCGATGCTCGTTGCGACAGCCGTCCGGTCGGAGCGCAGCCGAAGGTTTTTGTACACGCTGCACAGCTGCCCGATGGTCAGCATCTCCACCATGAGCCAGGAGGGCGGCAGCTCGGGGGACCCGTAGGTCGTCAGGTAGTGCTCGAGCGCCGAGCGGTGGACCAGCGCGTCGAGCCCGGCGTCCGGCGTCCCGCGCAGCCTCTCGTCGCAACTCTCGCGGACGATCTTCAGCAGCCCGGCATGTTTGGGCGGCTTGTCGAAGTGCCTGGCGTCGGTGTACCAGTGCGAGTCGTCGTAGGTCGTCGACATGTGGTCCGTCAGCGCTGCGCGCACAGCGACCTCGACGCGCTCGAGGGCGTCCATGACCAGCAGCCGCAGGGCCCGGTCGAAGACATAGAGGTCGACCACGTCGTCGAACGACGTGCCGGAGCGGAAGACGTGGTCGGGTTGGCCCTGCTGGAAGGGGATCGTGTAGGGCGAGAGGCGGTAGTAGCCGATGTGGCGCAGGTACCGCCGCGCCCGCTCCTCCTCCGGGATGCCGAGGCCGCGGTCCGCCAGACGGCCCACGAGGTCTTCAGGGTTCAGCGGAGGCTTGTCGTAGTCGAGCGAGCCCCGCGGACGTGGCGGAGGCGGCGTCCAGGAGCGGCGCCGGGGTGGGGGCATGCGGTCTCCTGGCTGCCGGTGGCAAAAGAAAATCCCCCAAGTGCGCTTCTATGAGAGGCGTGGGGGATGTGGTGCAATCAGGTTAGCACGGAAGCCGTGTCCGGCGGAAGGAACCGCCGAAGACGATCAGTCCCGCTCGGCGCGCGTAGCTCTCACCTTGGACCCGCACCGAGTCGACGGCGCTGACCGGGGGCGTGCCTGCGGGGACGTCGTCGTAGCGGCTGATGGTCGCGCCGGCGCGGTTGAGGGAGATGAGGTGATCGCGATAGTGCTTCCACAGCTCTCGCACGGTGATCGAATCCGACGTGCGTCGTCGAACTCGAAACGGATCGGCAGCTGCGCTGAGAACGACATCGAGGGCGCGTTGGCCGGTGCGGTCGGGAAGCGCGCGGCCTTGGGAGTTGAGTTTGACCGGGGAGAAGCGGGTGACGTCTCGGCGCCGACCGGAGGTGTCGCTCACGTAGATTCGTGCCGACCAATGGCCTGGAGCGATCTCGGTGAGCATCGGTTTGAGGGGAACCCCGAGAGGCCGCGGCGGTCTACGGCGCCTTATCGTCGTGCTCCTGTGATCAGTCGTTCAGGTCCGCCAAGGCGGTTTCGAGTGCGTCGATGTCCCAACGGAATTCCTTTCCAACTCGGATTGGTTTGGGCAGCCACGTGTGCTTGCCTGGTTGGCGGGCCCAGCGCCGCAGCACTTCGGGATGGATGCCGATGTGGGCGGCTGCAGATCTGGTGTTGACCCATCGGCGAAGCGGCGGTGGTGGTGGGGTCGAGTCTTCATCGCGCACTGGCGTGCCTCCGGTCGTGGTCGACGTGGATCACGGGTGCGCAGTGCTGAACGCCACGCGTCTGAGGAGGGCGGCAATCGCCGAGAAAATTGCGATTCTTCTTGTGGGGTCGATGGCGACCGCAGCGTGTCGAATTGTGTCGACGTGGCGCGGCAGTGCTCAAGTCAGAGCATCGGGAAGGAGGGCTGCTGGATCTGAAATTCCACAGAAAATAGGCGGAGATGGCTCGCGACGGCAGCGCTGAAGAATCCTCGCGCCTTGGGAGCGGGATAGCAGTCATATGAAATTGCATCGGGCACCTTTCGGCCCGATCAGTGGCTCTTTCCCATATACAGGAAAACACAAATTCGGCGATGTTCGCCACCAGTTTTCTGCTGGCACCGAGAAATTGGTGGCGATACAGGCACAGTACGACAAGCCTTCGGCCTGTGAGTGGTCACAAAGCTCCGACCGGCGCAAGCAGATCTGTCGTCACTGCGCCGGCCGGATGTCCTTGTTAGCTAGACGAGTTCAGGTCCGGAGTATTCCTCCGGTGTGGCCGTGAGGAGCTGGACATGGTGAGCAAGCATGCCGTCGGTCAGCGCCAGCTGGTAGGAGACCGGTCTGTGGTTGGCGTCGTAGGCGTGCAACGGGCACTGCGAGTCACGCCCACGGGTGACGTTCACGCTGGCTGCCCACAGTCGCCGAGCATCGCTGATCGGGGCCAAGGCGGAAACTAGCTCTTTTGCCTGCGCTGAACTCCGGTGCCTGCCCAGGGCTGATTTCAGCATCGCGACCGTCAATGAACCCTCCCCTTCGGGGTCGACGATCACGGCTTTGCTGTGATCGCTGAACATCCATATCGACGTCGAGCCGATGTCTTGGATGCCGGGAAAGGCTGTGGTGAGCAAGGCGTTGTGCGCCAACAGGTTCCCAAAGGGATCGACGAAGGCGGCTGGGATGGCGCGGACTTGGAGCCGCTCGAGGTTGAGCCTTAGGGACTTCTCGGCCCGGACATAGCTGCGCAAAGCGTCGGGTGGTGCGAGCATGATCGCGGGCCCTGCGAGCTCACGCAGGTGGGAGGCCATCGCCTTGTTCAGGCGCCATCCGCTGATGATCCCTTCGAGAGCGTCAGGGGGCGGCTTGGACTCGCCGCGCTCGAAACGTCCCAGATGGACGGCGCTGAAGTTGACCGCTGTGGCGGCTTGGTTCTGGGTGAGTCCGAGATCGTCTCGAATCCACGCGATGGTGGTGCCGAGGTCTGGGATCGAGACCTGTGGTCGTTTGGGGGCACGTCGGCGTTGGCGTCCCTTGTGGGGCCGTGCAATTCGTTCGTTCAATTTTCTTGGAGTACCAGGACCCGTCGCGCCAGTGCCCGCGCTGCTCGTTGAAGATGTAGGCGGGGTGCTTGAAGGCCGGATCGACAGTGAGGATCACGGCTTTGTCGGTGTCGAGCCAGCGTTCGAACCGGGTACGCCCGGTCCAGGAATCCAACGACCCGAACGGCAACCGCGGCAGGAAATCCTCGGCCGCGATCCGAGTATCGGAGCGATCGTCACCGGGGAGCGGGTGGACATGCTCGGGCAAGATCCCGTTATGGGCCAGCACACTTCGCTTGTCGCCACCGATCGCGAAGGGGTGACAGTTCGCGGTGGTCTGTTTGCCGTGGGTGGCGAAGCGGGAGTGAAACAACGCAGGCCCGTCCGGGAACAGCATGCGGGCCTGGGCGAATTCGGTGATCGTGGTGTTGGGATCGAGCCCGTGCCCGATGACGAGCCGGTTCCTGGCGTGGACGGCCCACCCGTGCCCGTGCGGGTTGGCCTCGGCCCCGGCTGCGAGGGCGTCGTAGTCAGCGACGATGCTGGGCTTGATGAAGGTCAGGATGCACATGCGAGGTCCTCCTGGTTTCCGGTGGACACACCCGATCCGGTCGCGCCGAGTGCGGTCAGCTCCGCGGTCAGCGCCGCGTATTCCGGTCGTGTGGCGACCCATGCGGTGAATGTGGTCCAGTCCCATCCCTGGTTTCGGGTGATGTCGTGGGC
The DNA here is from genome assembly GCF_001613085.1 of Nocardia salmonicida NBRC 13393. Classification (GTDB taxonomy): domain Bacteria; phylum Actinomycetota; class Actinomycetes; order Mycobacteriales; family Mycobacteriaceae; genus Nocardia; species Nocardia salmonicida. The sequence goes on along the minus strand of NZ_BDBR01000026.1, from coordinate 1,031 downwards.
GCGCAGGGTGCGGGTGTATTCCACGGAGGCGTGGGCGAAACCGAGGGCGGCCTGGACTTGTTGGCGCTGCAGAGAGCTGGCGAAGATCCGCAGCTCGAAGGTATGCAGGGGCCGGGTGTTGATGGCGTGATAGCGCCCCCACCCGCGGCCGCCGTGCGCGAGCTCTCTTGCTTTTTCGCGGATGTCGGGATGAAAGCCCGCCCATTGCGAATCTCGCCGCCGCGCGAGCGTGCTGACGTCGTCTTCATTGCGGTAGACGAGTTTGAGCCAGCGGTAGATGTGGGCGGGTGAGTCGAAACCGGCCCGGGACAGGTGGACGTGGATGCCGACCTCGTCGTCGGTGTAGCAGCCCAGCACCCGCAACCGTGTCAGCACCGACCACGGAAACTCGGTGATCGCGTAGTCGAAACTCATCGGATGGGTGACCAGCTCGAATCCGCAGCTGATCGAGCCGTCGTGCTTGAGGTAGGCCAAACGTCCGAGCTGGTCGTTGGCGGTCTCGACCGAGTCGTCGAAACCGTGTGGTGTGGTGCGGAGTTCGAGCTCGAGGCCCAGGAACAGCGGGCCATTGCCGTGGAAGATCGGGCGCGGGGTGTACTCGGAGTCGTGGACCAGTGCATGGTCGGGTCGGTAGCAGTCGTCGCAGTAGTCGTCGCGGCCGCGGATGAGGGTTTCGCACCGGTCGCATTCGCGGTAGTCCTGGCGGCAGTCCGCGCAGACGTCGCGTTCGTCGTTGATCGAGACGGGTTCGGCGACCGCGAAGTTGCAGTCGTCGCAGGTGGAATAGGCTTCCGCGCAGGACTCGCAGACATCGCCACCGGAGAGGATCGCGATGTTGTAGCGGGTGTAGCGCATGCAGTCGTCGCAGACACTGAACGCCGATCGGCAACCGGCACACCGGTAGTCGTCATCAGTGGTCAACGCGGTGTTCTGGGCGGGCAGATCACAGCCCGCGCACAGCTCGAGATCGGTAACGCAACCCGAGCAGAACCGTTCGTGTTCCGCGGTCTCGACCAACTCCGAGAGCGGGT
>NZ_BDBR01000025.1 GCF_001613085.1 Nocardia salmonicida NBRC 13393 | reverse complement strand
GAGGTCGACCAGGACAGCAGTGGGCATCGAATTCCTTCCCTGAATACGACGAAAGCCCGCACCGACTGGGTGCAGGCTGATGGGAATAGCGTTGTGGGCGGGGCAGGTTCGCTAGGTGCTAGGTGCTAGGTGCTAGGTGCTAGGTGCTAGGTGTGGTCGGCGGGCGTGCCACGGGCAGGGCCAGCGGTCGGTTGAGGGCGCGGTGGCGTGTGCTGCGGGCGCGGGGTTGGCGGCATTCGCAGTGCGGGAACCGGTTTTCGCAGGCGAAGCACCACCCGCACTTGCCGCAGTAGCGGCCCACCCGGTACAGGTCGATGTCGTCACAGCCGTCGCAGACATACCGTTTGGGGTAGCGCTGGCTCAATGGCAGGTAGCTCGAATTGGAGTACCAGATCCCGTTGTCCCACTGGCCTTTCGATTCCCCGAACAGATACACCTGCTGATCGAAGGCCGGGTCGACGGTGAAGATCAGCATCTTCGACGACCCCAGCCAAGACTCCAGCCCACGGAATCCGCGGTAGGTGTCGATCGACCCGAACGGCTCAGTAGGTAGGTAGTCCTCAGCGGCAATGCGGGTATCGGAACGCCAGTCATACGGGCCGGGATGCACCCGTTTGGGAAGGACACCGTTGTGCGCCAACACCGTTCGCTGGTCGCCGGCTAGGCGGAAGGGGTGGCAGTTGTCGACGGTGCGGATGCCGTGGGTGGCGTACCGGGAGTGAAACAGTGCCGGACCTCGCGGATGCTGGGCCCGGACGCGGGCGAACAGGTCGATCACCTCCTCGGCGTTCATGCCGTGGCCGGTCACGATCGCCTGCCCGGCTATGACCGCGAACCCATGGCCGTGCGGATTCGACTCGGCACCGTTGCGCAACGCAGTCGGATCCGGCGCCACGGAGGCGGGGATGAAGGTCAGGAGGCACACAGCAAAACCTCCTGTTCGCGGGTCAGGTCGGCGAGTTCGGTGACCAGGGGCGTGTATTCGAGGCGGTGGTTCAGCCAGTCGGTGAACCGGTCCCAGTCCCATCCGCCGGCCAAGATCTCAGGGATAGTGAGGTTGACGGTGTAGCGGATGGATGCCTCGGTGAACGCCAACGCCGCCTGCACCGCGCGGGTTTCGAGGGAACTGGCGAAAACCCGGAGTTCGAGAGTGTCGCGGGGGTGGGGGTTGATCGCCTGATAGCGGGGCAACCCGACCGCGTTGCGGCAGCCTTTCGCGAGGTGTTTCGCGCGGGCGCGGGTTGCGGGTTCGAACGGGGCGTAGTGGCTGTTGCGCCGGG
>NZ_BDBR01000024.1 GCF_001613085.1 Nocardia salmonicida NBRC 13393 | reverse complement strand
TAGCCGACAGCTTCCGGTGCTCACCGCGTGGACCGCGCTGCTCGGCGGCGACGAACGCCGCGCCGCGAGCACCCTCGCCGACATCGACATTCGCACCCTCGCGCCACGCGATCAGCTTCTCGCCCACGCCCTGACCGTGGGCCTGGCCCGCCGCGGCGGCGACCACGCCGCCCTGGCGCACGCGTGGCAGGTGGCCTGTCCCCTGTTCGACGAGCTGGAAGCCGACCTGCTGAGCCTGTTGCCGATCGGCGAACTGTGGCTGGCAGGCACCCGCTTGGGAGACGTGCGCCGGATCGAGCCGCTCGTCGACGCCGCGCGGGCGCTGGTCCGCAAGCTCGGCCGCGCCCCCGCCTGGACCAATTCGTTCCACTGGTACGGGGTACAGGCCGCGCTGGCCGACGAGTCACCTCGCGCCCTACTGCCCCACGCCCATGCACTGAAGACGGCGGCGGAAGCGGGTGACCGGCAGGCCGCAGTGCTCGCCGACGCCGGGCGCACCTGGTTGCTAGTGCTGCGCGGACAGGTGGCCGCGGCCGACGTGCAGGCCGCGGTGTCGGCACTGGCCGAACTCGGACTCACCTGGGACGCCGCCCGACTCGCCAGCGAGGCCGCCCTCGCGGCAGGTGATTCGACAACCGCGACGGCCTTGCTCAAACTCGCGCGGTCGGTGCGCACCCAGTCCCAGCCGGTCGAGCCCCCACGACCGACCGCACACCCGCTGCCGCAGGTAACCGCCGGTCGCACGCCGCTGACCAGCGAGTCCAGCGCATTGAGCGACCGTGAACGCGAGGTGGCCGAACTGGTACTGCTCGGTCTGACCTATCGCGAGATCGGCGCGAGGCTGTACATTTCCGCGAAGACCGTCGAGCATCACGTCGCGCGAATCCGACGTCGAATAGGCGCGCGCTCACGATCGGAATTACTGTCAATGCTGCGCGCGATGGGACACGGCCAACTGCTGGTGTGACTCGCGCGGACGATCTATGCCGAAGTGAGGGGTGTACCGCCGATGGCCACTGGGGTCGGCCTGCGTATCGCCGATGACGAATGCATCGCCGCGGTGGTCACCGAGGACGGCACGGTTCAGGTCATCGAGCGTGCTTCGGTCCTGCACATGTCCGACGAAGGTGACGCCGCCCTCGGCGGACCCGCACCCACCGGGCACGCCCACTCGATCGCCGGATTCGTGCGCGCGATCGGCGACCCGGCCGGTGTCGATGTCGACGGCGGCGAGGCCTATCGCGCCGAAGACCTCCTCGCGACGGCCATGTTCTGCCTGATCGATCTCACCACCGAGCACCTCAGTGGTCCCGCCGAGTTCTACGCGACCCACCCCGCCGGCTGGTCGACCGAGGTCGTGCGCGGCGTGCGCGAGGCACTGGACTATCTGGGATTGAAGTCGGTGGCCCTGCTCGGCGAGGACGAACTGCCCCAGCCCGAGCACGGCGCCGATCCTGGCAAGACCTACGCCAACGCCGCCGCCCAGGCCGCGCTGGTCGCGGTGCTGGCCACCCCGGCGGGCGCGACCCCGCCCGATCCGATCGTCACCGAGAACGCCACGGTCGCCACCGATGTGATGCCCGCGCTGGAGCCGCCCGTGGTGACCGCGCAGGCGTACTCGGCGGCGCTGCCGGTCACCCCCCTGCCGACGAAGGCGATGGCACCGGTCGCGCCCGCCCCGATCGCCGAGCCCGCGGTGGTGCCCGCCACGAAGCCCACCCGCAGCAAGACCCCATTGCTGATCGCCGCCGCCGCGCTCATCGGCCTGCTGCTCGGCGGCGTCGCTGTCTCGGTGCTGATCCGTGACGCCGAAACCACCCAGCCCCCCACGATTTCCGATGCCCGCCCGGAAACGCTGACCCCCACCTCGGCACCCGCGCCGCCCCCGCCGCCGGTCGTCGAATCGACCCCGCCGGTCACCACCACCGTCGAGCCGGAGCCGACGACCACCACCGAGGCGCCGCCGACGACCACCCCGGAACCGACGACCACGCCGCCGACGACCACGCCGAGCCCCACCACCAGCCGTCCGCGGTCGCCCTTCGGGACCTACCCACCGGGTTATCTCCCCGCGCCTCTCACCATCCCGGGTCAGCGCTGAATCCAGCAGCCGGACGGTAACCGAGCCAGCTGAGCGAGCGTGCCTTAGAGTGATGCGCTGACCGACATGATCGCCGCCGGCGGTGTTCTCGGTCACTGGTTGTCGACGAAGGGATTTCATGCGCAAGTTGGTGGCGCGTCGCGCCGCGGTCAAGGCAGCCTCCGCCGGGTTCGCCGCGACTGTTCTACTCGCACCCCTGCTCGGATCCGGTATCGCGTACTCGGAACCCGTTGCGCCACTACAACTTTCAGCCGACGCGTTACCCGGCGAATTGGTGACCGCGCTGGCACGTGATCTCGGGATGACCCCCACCGAGTACCTCGATCGCGCCGCGCGCGCCCAGCAGTTGCGCGACTACGCGACCGATTTCCGCGCCGCCAACCCCGATACCTTCGCCGGCGCCTGGCTCACGCCGGAAGGCAAGGCGGTCGTCGCCACCACCGATGCCGAGGCGGGCAAGCTCGTCACCGCCGCCGGCTACCAGACCCACCTCGCGCCGATCTCGGCCGGTGGACTGGAAGGCGCGCTGGTGCAACTGAGTCAGTGGGTCGCGAGCCTGCCGCCCGCCATCTCCGCGCCGATCAGCTCGATCGCGATCGACGCGCTCAACAGCCAGCTGGTGCTCAACGTGGCCAACACCGGCCCCGGCCACATGCTCAACCTGCCGACCCTGATCGCCACCATCAAGGTGGTGCTCTCGCCCGGCGGCGGTGGTCCGGTGGAATACAAGCCGATGGGCGGCGACACCTACATCACCGCGAAGAAGGACCTGCACGACGCCGACCTGCGCGGCGTGGATGTCTGCTCGTTCGGGTTCAACAGCACCGACGCCGCGGGTAACGCGCTCAATATCTCCGCGGGCCACTGCAACCCGAACGTCGACAACGGCGGCACGGCCGCGGTCTACGTACCGCACGTGCGCGATATCCCCAACAGCCCCGAGGTCGGCTCGTTCGCCCGCTCGGTGCTCGGCGGGCCCGCCTCGCTCGACTACTCGGTGATCAAGCTCAACGAGCGCGCGGTGAACGCGGGCATGGACCAGCCTCGGGTGCGCGGCGCCGAAGGCACCACCCTGACGCTCACCGGCACCGCCGAACCCGTCACCGGCGCGCCGGTCTGCAAGACCGGTCAGTCCTCCACCTTCACCTGTGGTTTCGTCTCGGCTGACCACGTGGAGACCCAGCTGTTCACCGAGACGGGCGTCAGCAAGACGATCCGCGGCTTCGCCAGCACCGCCTGCACCCTCGGCGGCGACAGCGGCGGCGCCATCGTGTCGGGCACGCTCGCCCTCGGCATCACCAGCGGCTCGAACGCCTCCGGCGCGCCCAACTGCACCGAGGCCAACACCCAGCTCGCCCCCTACGGCGGCACCGCTTCCCTCGGCATCCCGATCCGGCCCATCCTGGCCGATATCGAGGCCACTTCCGGCGGCGGGCTCGGCAGCGGAATCATGGTGCGCACCAAGCCCAACGCGGGCTGAGCGGGGACAAATCACCGACCGGACCGGGTGAGCGAAATCTCTTGCCCGGTCCGAGTAGGCATAAGTCGCTCGAGCCCATATAGTTCGGACCATGCTCCTGCCACGTATGGGTCGTACCCCGTCCGCGCGAAGCTCGAGAAGAGCTCGGAAATCCATGATCGCCGCTTCGGCGGCGTTTCTGCTGTTCGGCCCCACGATGGCGGTCGCCGACGCGCAGCCCGCGCCCGCCGACCTGCCCGCCCAGCTCATCGAGGCAGTCACCCGCGATCTGAAGATCTCCCCCGACGAGTACCTGCGCCGCGCCGATGTCGCGCAGCAGGTCGCCGCGTTCTCCACCACCGCGCAGCGCCAGTTCCCGCAGGTCTTCGCCGGTTCCTGGCTGAGCGATCAGGGCAACGCCGTCGTCGCGCTGTCGCACGGCCCCGGCGCCGACCATGCCCGTGAAGCCGCGCAGTCGGCCGGTTTCGAGGTTCGCAACGTCGCCAAGAGCGAGTCCACTCTGCGCGGTGAGAAGACCGCCTTCGAGAACTGGCTCGCCGCCGCGCCGCCGGAGATCTCCGCGCTGGTGCGTGGCGTCGTCGTGGACACCGTGAACAACTCGATCGCGGTCCGCGTGCAGCAGGCCGGGCTTCCGCTGCCCAGCTTCATCGACCCCTCCCGCGTCATCGTCACCGCGCCGCCGGTGGCAGGCGAGCGCGTCGACCTGTCCGCCACCCCCATCGCCGGTGACGGCAACGGCGCGCTGGCAGGCGGCGACGCCTACGCCTCCATCGTGGGCCGTAGCTCGCTGCGCTGCTCGCTCGGCTTCAACGGCACCGACCGCGCCGGCAACGTCATCAACATCTCGGCGGGCCACTGCAACCCCGACATCGAGTCGGCGGGCACCGGCAACGCCGCCGCCGTCTACGAGATCAACGGCGACCGTGCGGGCGCCCAGCTCGGCACCTTCCAGAAGTCGGTGCTCGGCGAGCAGGACTACTCGATCATCCGGGTCAACGACAACGCGCGTGCCCGCTTCGAGAACAACCTGGTCCGCATCCCCGGCCAGGCCCCCATCGCCGTCGACGGCGTGGCCACCCCTGTGGTCGGCGCTCCCGTCTGCAAGTCCGGTGCCCGCACCGGCTTCAGCTGCGGCGTGATCAACGGCGTCGACCAGACCGTCCAGGTCGGCGACCGTCAGCTCACCCAGAGCTTCTCGGCCAACATCTGCGCCCTCCCCGGCGACTCCGGCGGCGCCATCGTCACCGGCCGCCTCGCCCTCGGCATCTCCAGCGCCTCCTCGGTCGCCGACTTCCCCATCTGCGAGATCCCGAACATCATCGGCGCCCTCACCGGCGACACTCCCCAGCTGTTCGCCCAGCCCCTGACCGTCGTCCTCTCGGACAACCCCGGCCTGGCGGTCCGCACCAACTGATCACCACCATGTAGGCACAGAGCAGCCCCAAAGAGGCCGGTAGCGCTCCCGCTACCGGCCTTTTGCTGGTTGTTGACCCCCCGGGGGGGCCAGGGGCGATACCTCAGCAGGGCACGCGGCGGGACGACCGTTGACTCTCTCGGCCCTTGGTGTCGAGTGCCGCGACCAGCGGCTGATACGCCGCGGATACGGGCCGTGCACACCACGCCCGCCGACTCGGTGCTCACAACATTCGGCTCGGGCTCCACACCACGAACAACAACACATCTGGCAACGCAAAAGGCCCCGCTCCGAAGAGCGGGGCCTCTGCAGGAACCTATTAGATCGTAGGCCTGATCACTTGGCCGCAGCAGCAACCGGCTTTTCGGCCCATGCGGTGGTGCCGTCCGGCGCCTGCATGATGTTCAGCAGCTCGAAACCGGCGACAGCCATGGTCGGACCACCGATAGCGACCATCCCGAGGATGCCACCGACCGCGGCACCGGTGCCGAAGCCCGGGATGCAGCCGATCGCCGGAATGATGATGCCGCCGATGACACAACCGACGAGCGCGCCGATGGCGGTGCCCACGAAGGTACCGATCGCGGTGCCGATGCTGAACTTGCTCGAGAAGTCGTTGATCGCCTTCTGATTCTCCTGTACCGAAGCGATCGGAGCGGCTCGGAGAACCGGCGCCGGAGCGAGCGCGTCACGGCTGATCTCGACGCCCGCGGGCTTCTCCGGGGTCAGCAGCAAAGTCGACGAGGACTTGTCGACTTCGGTCTTGATCGGGATCTCGGCGCCACCGATGGCGTATTCGATCGGCAGCGAGATCACGACAGCCCCCCGACTGTCCTTGACCTCAGCGACTTTGGTCTTGGGAGCTTCTGGCGTCTCGCCCGCCTGCTCGACGAGAGAGAAGGTGCCGTTCTGCAGGGTTGCAACAACGGTCTTGTCGACTAGTTTGACCGAGTACTTGATGTCCTGCGGCGCGTCTTCGGCATGGGCGGTGCCCATGGCAACGGTCATCGCCCCGATAACCAGTGCGGCAGCCGCAGTGGTCCTACGGAAGTTCATTCAGGTTCCAATCATCAGGTGTGGTGCGGCGTGCGATCAATCGACACGCGAGACTCGTCAAGCGGGAACATCCCTATGAGGTGTCCCCTACTTCTCCCCGAGCAGTGTGAAGACCGGCACAGCATGCAGAACAGCTGGAGCTTAATCGACCGAAACCCCGGAGACCAGAAGGAATTTCGGCGGAGCTAGTTAGCCTGGCCTTATCTCCACCATGGACAACATACGGTTTGCGGTGTTCAGCAGTGTCGCGAAATCTCAGAGGCAATCATTTTTGTGATATTCACCACAGTTGCTGGGATGTCGCGAACAAGATCAACGACAGCGGCCGTCCGGCAGCGCGGCGAGGTCGGCAGGATCCGCGTTGGCACCGCATAGGACTATGCACACTACTTCCCCGGGCTCAGGACGATACGCACCGGTAACGATTGCGGCGAGGGCAGTGGCGGCTCCGGGCTCGACCGCGAGACGGTGCTGATCCCACAGAAGTCCGCGGGCGGAGACGATTGCAGTGTCGGGGACCAGAACAGACCTACTGTCGGACCGAGCCGCGGCGTTGAGGGCCATCAACGTCGTTGTACGTGCGCCGAGTGAATCAGCGGCGATCGAATCGACCTGAACCGGCTCAGGGCTACCGGCGGCCAGGGCCGCGTTGAATGCCCGGGAGTTCTGGGGTTCGACGCCGACGACCCGAATTCCATAGTGCGCTGCCGCGGTGGCGATCCCAGCGAAGAGACCGCCGCCACCCACCGCAACAACGACGGTGTCCACGGTCGGGAGCCGTTCCAGGATCTCCGCCATCAGGGTTCCCGCGCCGGCTGCGATATCAGGGTGGTCGAACGCATGAGACTTCAAGGCGCCCACCGAAACCGCGAATTCGTCGCACGCAGCCGCGGCGTCCGCGTAGGTGGACCCGACCATCCGCACGCTGGCGCCGTATCGCGCGAGCCTGTCGACCTTCACCCTGGGCGTCTTCTCAGGGAGGAACACCGTTGCGGGAACACCACGGCGCTGGCAAGCCCACGCGCAGGCCAAGCCTGCATTGCCGCCCGAGGCGATCGCCACTCCCATCGCCGGCACCGCTGCGTCCTCGAGATGCGCGGCCAGGAAGTTCACGGCGCCGCGCGCTTTGAAAGAACCGGTGTGCTGCATGAACTCCAGCGCCATCCACACCGAGGCAGGGCCGTCGATCATCGCCGAATCAGCCGGTGCGAGGGAAACTGTGCGGATGTGACCGCGGATCCGGTCAGCGGCTCTCTTCACATCGATTTCGGTAAGTTCGTGAGAATGATCCATAGCAATCCTTGATCGATTATCCAGCGATTTCATCAAGTCGTACGTTGATGACGGGTCCGGCCTGGGACGTAGCCCGCTACGAAATCCACGGCCGATCCCAGCAGGCCGATGAGCAGTATGATTGCCACAACCTGGTCGTACGCCAACTGATCGCGTGCGTTGAGGATCTGATAGCCCAGACCCGACCTGACACCGAGCATCTCAGCGGGGACAAGAACGATCCACGCCGTTCCGAGACCGAGTCGCAGGCCCGTCCGAATATGATCACGTACCGCAGGGATTATCACGACCCGAACTTGCTCGGCTCGGGTGGCGTGAAAGGACCGTGCGACGTCCAGAAATCCGCGGTCGATAGCATGGACTCCAGCAACAGTATTCAACATAATCGGCCATACTGCGGCTGCTGCGATGAGGAAATATACCGGCTGATTGCCGATACCGAACAGTGCGATCGCAATCGGTGTCCACGATAAGGGGGATATCATCCGCAAAAACTGCACAATTGGTGACGCCGCCTGTTCGGCCCGCGTGCTCAGGCCGATGAGCAGACCCATCGGAATACCGATAACCATCGCGATGGCCAGGCCGATGAACAACCGCCACAAGCTTATCGCAGAGTCGGAAACCAGCACACCGCGCTGATACAGTTCAGCGATCGCGGGCAGCACATGTTGCGGCGCGGTCTGCCGTAACAGCGAGTGATCCGGCGACAATACAGTGGTCACTGTCCACCAGAGAAATATCGCCAGCGTGATTGCCGCCGCTGCGGGCCAGGCCTTGGCAGCTGCCGATCTGGTTGCGGTCTGCAGAGCGGGTTTTGATCGAACAGTAGTTGAAGTCACGACAGATGCACCTGTTCAATTCTCTCGAGATCAGCGGGCAATCCAAATGCCTGCGGTCCACCTCTTGCACGCATTGAATTCAGCACGAAGGTGTCGTCTACCAGCTCATTGTGCGCACTGCTCGGGTCTATGCCGTCCAGAAAGCTACGGTCACCATCGGCTACCGTTTCGTGCATCGCTTCGACCAGCCGCCGAGTGAAACTCGGATACGGGTACGGCTGGAACCCGATCAGCTGTGGTGCCCAATCAGGGCGTCGAAGCTGATACGGCGGCTCCGGATAAGCGAGCGCTGTACGAATCGCGGGCAGCGGCTGCGGGAGATAGCTGCCAGATGTCAAAGCGGCTGCGGAGCCATTCCGATCCCCGTTTATCCGCAGTTGAGCGGAAACCACGGCATCAGTGACTTGCTGCACCGCCGACGGCCGCTCAGCTATCACATCGTCCCTGGTAACCAGAACACAACAGGCGTGCTCACGCCACACGTCACCCAGGAAGACGTGGATTCGCCCGATCTTTTTGATCTGTGCAATGGCATTGAACGGATCCGCCACCACAAATCCTGAAATCGACCGGTTCGCCAGAGCTGGAACCATATCTGACGGGCTCATGACGACGAGTTCGACCGTGCGTTTGGATCGAGATGCACTTCGTCGGATGACCGGTGTGATGTCGTGCGCTCGCAGAAGCTGCTGTAGGACGATATTGTGAATCGACCACCAGAAGGGGATCGCCACTTGAGTTCCCGCCAGCTGTTCCAGCTCCGTGATGTCGGGGGCGACGGTAAGCGCTGAGCCATTGGTATGGTTCCATCCCAGAACTCGCACGCCTGCGCCCAGCACATGTTTGAGTTGCAGTGCCATCGGCATCAATAAATGCGCAACGTCGATCTCGCGAGACACGAATGCCTCTGCCAGACCGGCCCAGCTTCGAAACATCACAGGCTTGTGGCTACTTGCCGAGCCGACCGGGTAGAGACCCGACGAATGCGCGATCAGCAACGGTGCTGCGTCGGTGATCGGAAGGTAGCCGATGCGCAGGGTCGGCTCCGGTCGCTGCCCAGCGGTTGCCGCGCTGTGGACAAGGTCAGCCGAGCCGAAAAGACCGGCGGAGACGGTGAGTCCTGTAGCCCCTGTCAACAGGTGCCGTCTCGAGAAGTTGGTCACGGAACTACGACCTCGACCGGGTGGTACTGCTGGAGGATATCCGCGCGGAGCGCGGCTGCATCGCGGCAATCCCGTATCTCCCGCCATTCACGACGAATTCTTCCCTGGTCGAGCAGGACGATGCGGTCGGACAACGAGATCGCTTCGTCGACATCGTGCGTAATGAGCACGACAGTGGTATCGATGCCGGCCACCAGCTCCGCCAGCCACTGCTGTAAGTCGATCCGAGTAGCGGGGTCCAAGGCGCTGAACGGCTCGTCGAGCAGGAGCAGACGGGGCCGCGTCGCGGCCGCGCGCAGCACAGCTACGCGCTGTGCCTGACCACCGGACAACTCACTCGGAAGTCGCTTCGCGAGGCCGTCCAATCCGAATCGCGCCAACAAGGATTCGGGATACCGCTGGTCGAATCCACGACGGTGAACGGCAAAACAGCTTGCCAGGGAGATATTCTCGATAACAGTGAGCCAAGGCATCAGCAGAGGCTGCTGGAATACCATCCCGGTACGTGGCCGGGCACCGTCCGAGCTCCAGCTGATCGTGCCGGTCGTGAGCTGCTCCAATCCGGCCAATACCCGCAGAATCGTGGACTTCCCACTGCCGCTCGGTCCGAGCACAGCCAAGAACTCGCCGCGGTCGACCGAGATGTCCACGTTGTCCAGCACGACGCTGTCGCCGAACTTCTTGCTCCCGCCATCGACTTTCAGTTCACAGATACTCAAGTCGGCCTCTTCCCACAGTCGTTCGCCTCCGGACGCCGCGCGCACCGACGCTGGACACGACGATGCGCGCGGTACGCCTGGCCTCTGCCTACGCGCCTTTGACGCCGGTCAGTCGCGTGTAGATTCCGCCGTGCAGGCTGTCGACGACGACCTCGCTCAGCTGATCGCGGAATACCTGCTCGAACGGGTGGAGTTCCCGGAAATGAGATCCGACGATGCCCGACTTCACAAAGTTGTAGCCGTTTATCGGATAGCGACTGAGGCCGGTCGTGCGTGGCAGAGCGTCGATGATCCGCACGAGGGTGCCTGGCGCGAGATTGTCGAGCAACTCCGCCAACTTCTGCGACGGGTGCGGCACACAACTCATCGCGATGCAGCTGAAAACCACATCGACGTCCTGATTGACCGGGAGTTTCGCGATATCCTCGGTGACCAATGAGACATTAGTCCATTTGTTCTCGACCACACGCTTCTCTGCCTTTCCGAGAATGGCAGCATTGTTGTCCACGCCGACCACATGTCCCGTCGGACCGACCGCTTCGAGCAACGCCGGAAAGGCGAGGCCGGTCCCACACCCGAGGTCGGCCACCTTTTTCCCGGTCAGATCGAGACCTTCGACCAGACCAGGGTGCAACTTGTCGATACCGCCCAGGGACAGAAACCACGCCGTCCTGTCGTAAATCGGTGCCGCAATATCGTACCGCTCTGCGAATTTCATTCGAATCTCTCAGATTTCTCTAGGTCGGACAAATTATCGTGGAGTCAGTCGGACGTTGAACCCGCCCTTGATCATCGGCGCCAGGCCGGGGTCCTCTTTCAGCGACCAATTCGGGGGCAGTTCGATCTTGTACCGACCGAAGATCAAGGCAACGAGGTACGGGGCGATCAGGTATCCCAGTTGGGCACCGGTGCAACGATGCGGCCCCCCACCCCAGGCCAGGTAGGGCAGCAACCGCGGCGCATCCACGCGCTTGCTGTTGTCGAGGAAGCGATTCGGATCGAACTTGTCGGGATCGGTCCACCAACGCTCATCGCGATGAATCGTCGAGATGGGAATCCCGAGCATAGTGTTCGGTGCGATGTCGTAGCCCTGGAAGGTTGCCCCCTTCGAAGTGAACCGGAGCAACAGCGGCAGCCCTTGCATTCGCATCGACTCTTCGAAGCACGATTTCACCCAACGCATGCTGCGTACCGACTCGATGGTCGGGTCGGCGAGATCGACAGTGTCTACCTCCTCCACCAAGCGATCCTTCGCCTCCTCGGCGAGGCAGGTGCGAACGACAGTCTGCGTAATGGCGCCGGCCGTTGTGCCATACGACGCACTGGTCATCGTCGCCACGTCGAAACACAGGTCCCAGAACGTCATCGGGGTCTTCAGCTTCTTGTACCCCAAAAGCATGCCGTCCAAGACATCGCCATAGGTTCCCAATGACGGCGAGTTCTGCCGCTCGACAACTCGGTTCTTGACAATCTTCCCCGCCGAGTACACCGCCCACGGACGGATGTTGTACCGACCCCACGGACGTACCAGATTCGGCGGATCAGCGATCTTCAGCGTCGATCCGAGAAACTTCGTGAACGTCGAGAGACCGTCGTGCAGATCATGGATTTCGTCGGGAGTGAACGGCTCCGTGAAAGTCTGCTTCAGCACGCCTCGCAAAAGGGTCTGAAATATCGCTTCCTGGAGGTCGGTAACGCCATCGGCGTCGGTCGCTGCGGCGATATTCGACTCGAGGCTCGCGAGATAGGCTTCAGCGTTCGCATCGAACGTGCTTTGCAGACCGCCTCGCGTGACCAGCGGACTGACGACCCGGCGCCGCTCTCGGAAGATCTCTCCCTCGATGAAAGACAACCCGTTCTGCCGCTTTGCGACCGCAGGATGGTAGTTTCCGAACTTGCTGTAATCGCCGGAGGTGTCTCCCATCGCCTTGTGTGCGTCTTCCGGGTTACCCAGTACGACCACGTCCCGAAGCGGGAGCTTGATTCGGACGACATCACCGTATCGGCGGACCGCATCACGCAAGAATTTGTTGCGATCTTTCGAATATTCGGGATACGAACCCATCAAGCGATGGCCGGGCGGTCCGGGCAGATGACTATTCGAGAGTCGGCGGCTGGTTATGCCGGTGACGGAGGGCACCTTTTGCTCCGTAGCATGTGGGCATTTTTCGGGCATTACGAACCTTTCCCTTACGGGTGGACTGCCAAGAATTTGTCTACATCGATGCGCCCGTGGCGCTGTGGCTGAGCTAGGCCGAGGGGCTCTTCCGGAACACGTAAGCGCGGACTAGACCGCCGAGGTGCCTGCCTGCCGATTCCAGCCTCAAGCCGGCATGTTCGCAGCGCACAACAGTGTGTTGCGCGCCGCGATCCATCTCCACCTCTCGGGTCATGTGGGCAACGGAGTCCATGCCGACCAAACCCGCGACCCCGCGGATCAGCCATAGGCGAAATTTGAGGACATTCCGCAGCAGCGGGCTGTCCGGCATCGCGAGCTCGATCAGCAGAAAGCGTCCGTCGTCGCGCAGCACCCGCACCGTCTCGGTAAGGGCCGCCGACGGGTCGTCCATGTCGTCGAGTGCGAAACACATCACGGCAGCGTCGAAACTCGACGACTCGAAGGCCAAGGATTCCGCGCTGCCACACGCCAGCCGCCACTCGCTGTGGGGTCGCTCCCTGCGCAGCCGCTCGAACTTGCGTTCTGCCACCTCGAGCATCTGCTCATTGAGGTCGACAGCACAGTAGGAGATCGGTACGTGGTACTCAGCGGCGAGCGCAGATCCGATCTCGGCCGTTCCCGCGGCGATATCGAGCACGTCAGCGCCGGGCTCGAGACGCAGTGCGCGGACCGCCCTGCGACGAAGCCTCTTGTCGCCACCCAGAGTGAGGGCCGAATTGACCAAGTCATAGCGCGGAGCTATTTTCGTGAACATTGCCTGCGGCGTGGCAGGACGCGTCCCGACCATTCAGATCTCTTCTCGCTCGTTTCCGGTACGTTTCACCGGCGCGGGTCCGCGCCGCGAATGATCCGCACGGTCTTTTCTGCACCGAAAGCCATCAAGGTGGACCAGGCGCCGGAGCGCGCGCTCTTGCCGTCGCGCAACCAACCTGCAAGCAGACCGGCGAACTGACGAATGTGCGCACGTCCTGCAAGCACGGGGGCTTCCGTCGCGGGGACGCGTGCGTCGATGAGCATCGGACCATCGCTGCCTAGCGCAGTGCGGAATGCGTTACCGAATTCCTTGGAGGTCCGCACCGTGACCGCGGACAGGCCGCAATGCCGGGCAAAGCTCGCGAAATCGACCTCGTGGAATGCGGACGACCGGTCCGGCCACCCCATGATCCAGCTCTCGAATTTGATGGCCGCCAGCGCGTTGTTGTTGAAGACCACGATCACCATCGTCGAATCGACAGTTGCGGCGTTTCTGAGTTCGGCCAGCGTGATACCGATCCCGCCGTCACCGACGATCGCCACGGAGATGTCGTCCGGATTGCGCACGGCGACATCGACTGCGGCGGGCACCGCGAATCCCATGGTCGCGAACGACGCGGTCCACAGATATCGGTGTGCCGACCGGACGTAGCGGTAGGCCCACAACGTATTGATGCCCACGTCGACACTCAGAGTCGAGGCCCGACCGGCACGCGCGAGCTCCTTGTCGATGACCTGCGCGACCGTGGCGGCCCGTAGTCGTCGGCCGTTTTCGCGAGGCCCCCGGCGCTGCGGCGTCGGCTGGGCGATGACCTCGCGCGCGGTAGCGGCGCCATCACCCAACAGTCCGACCAGCGCCTCCAACGTCTCGCGGGCATCGCCGAGCAAACCGATCGAGTCCGACGGGAGGCGGAGGAAGGTCAGCGGATCGGTGTTCACCGAGATCACCGGATTGTGCCCGACCATCTCGAACGCGGAACCCCGCCACGACACACCCACGACGACGACGAGTCGGCTCTGGCGGATCCGCTGCATCGCGTCGTCGTTTCCAGAAGTCCCCACCAAACCGGCGCAGTGCTCGCCCACGACATCCGCAGCCAACGCGCCCATCGTGCAATAGAGCGAGCTTCCGGTACGTGACGCCAACTCGATGAGCTCGGTTCGTGCGCCTGCGGCACCACGCCCGACGATGATGGCGACATCCTCGGCTGCTGTGATCAGTTCTGCCGCCCGCACAACCTCTTCGATCGCGGCAGCCGTCTTGCCTGGCAGTCCGCGCAACGAGGCCGGAATCCCAGGCGCGTTGTCCCCGAGCGCTGCACTGTTACGAGCCGATATCGCGGAACTCGACACATGGATGTGCGTCACTCCCCTGCCGCCTGCGACGACAGTCGACAACGCTTCGTGAAGGCGCGCCGAATCCTTGCCGGTGCCATCCAAAACCACCGATATCGCCGCGATCTCGGCCAGTACGTCGACGGGGTCCAGCAACCAGCGGTCGGTCTCGACGGAGATCAGGAGTACGGAAGCATTGTCGAACGAGGCGTCGTAGAGCCCGTTCAGTTGCGCGAGCAGTTCCGCCGGCGAAGTCACCACCACGCAGGCAGGAGCCCCGTCGGCCTTGAACGCCGCGGTCGCCCGCATGGCAGCCGCCTGAATATCGGCGACGACCTGCAGGTCGAGGCCGGAATCCGCGCCGGCTGTCACGCCGAGCGCGGCACAACTTCTTCTCGACAGATACGCCGAATCTATTCCCCTGCAGGTAACTGCCGCGAACAGGTGGCTGATGAACTCCACGACATCGGTGCGGGAGGTCGCTGGGGAGTCAGGCGCCGATGCCACGTCCAGCGCCGAGGTCAGGATCAGGACAGGTCCACGTTCTCGACCTGCCTCCAGCATCCTCGCACTCAGTTCGGTGGCGTCTGCCGCCCAGAACACCGCGATATCGAAGGCCTTGGCCAGATCTCGGATCGTCGCGCCGGACTCAGCGCGACAGATGACCGTTACCGGCACCTCGTAGCGCGCGGCCGTGGAAAGCTCCGCGATGTACTGGTCCAGCGCAGCGAGATCCGTCAGGGCATAGCACCGATCGTTGGTCGCCAAGGCGAGACCGATCGACATGGGCAGCGCCGACCCCTCGGCCTCGAGATTCCACGCACTGCGGATATTCGTGTGCTCGTTGAGGTACCTGCGTGCCAGCCGCAACGTCTTTCCGGGGTCGACAGCGACAGAAGCACCCGTGAGTTGTCGCGCGAGCACCTCCCAGCCGCCGGGCGCGTCCGATTTCTGCGACGAGTCGGCCGGAATCACCGATGCCTCGGCGGGTGCGCCGCGGCGATTCCACACGGCCGAGGCCAGCGCCTGCACGATCAATGGGACGTCGCCGGCGATGCCGATCCTGCGGCATCCTTCGTCGAATCCCGATGTAGCGACATCGGTGATCTCCACGATGAGATCCGCCGATGGAAAGTACCGCGCCACACCAGCAGTCGGTCTGCCGATCAGTAGTACGCTCTCCATCGCCGCCAACGGCCCGCCATCGTCCACCTGGTTCGCCGACCACTCCGGGATTCCCGACTCGGGCAGTGCAGTGAGCGGAACATCCAGCGCGTGCGCGAGCAGACGAGCGCAATCCGCAACATCGCGGCTACCCGCACCCAGCACGACGGTCGTCGGTGTCGCGCAGAGGTAGTCCGCGAGATCTTCGACGCGCTTCTTGTCCACCTCTGTCGCCGTGCGGGCGCCCAACCGGTACGGGCTCACCTGCTCGAGCGCATCGACCGGCGAATTCAGCACATCCGACGGAATCGCGACATGCGCCGACGTCTGCTCCAGCCGTACGGAAAGCACCATCTGGTCGAAGACCGCGATCTGATCGGGCGAGACGATATCCGACGATCGCCACGTGCCGTCCCGGAACAGTCGTGCCGAATCGATCTCCTGGAACGACCTCGTGCCGATCTCAGCACGCGCCACCTGACCAGATATCGCCAGCACCGGTAGGCGGTCGTACAACCCGTCGTAGACGCCGGGCAGTAGGTGTGTCGCACCGGGTCCGGCCGTACCGAAACAGACCCCGACAGTGCCCGAACCATGGGCGTACCCCACAGCCATCCAGGAGGCCGCGCTTTCGTGACGTACCGCGATCAGGTCGATGTCTGGACGACGTCCCACCGCATCCACCAGGCAATTGACCGACTCCGCCGGCATGCCGAAGATGTAGCGCACATCGTTACGAATCAGTCGGTCCACGAGGGCATCGGCGAACCGTGGACGCCCCAGCAAGTCCGCGCCGAGGTGTGTATTCATTTGCATGAAATTGGCTCCACTCGTTTGTATCCATCCGCGAGTACGTCAACGACTTCGGCGATCTGCCCGACAACGGGAACGGTGATCCGCACACCCGTGTCCGGGTACGACCGCACCGCGATCCCGGACTCGGCGAGATGCTCGACGAGCGGAACCGCAGTGTGTGTCGGCACCCAGACGAAGTTTCCGTACGAATCGGGGAGATCGATGCCTCGCCCGCGAATCGACTCGATGAACGCGGACCGGGCGCGAACCACCGAATCCACCTGACTCACCAGCTCGTCGACCACGTCCAGCGACGCGACAGCGGCTGCCACCGCCAGACGATTCACCCCGAAAGGCATCGCCATGGCTCGGCAGGCACCGATCAGGTCAGCATGGCCGACCGCGTAGCCGACGCGAAGACCAGCTAGGCCATAGGCCTTCGAAAAAGTCCGCAGGACAATCAGATTCGCGTACCGTCGGGTCATCCGCAGAATTGCCGACGGATCAGTGCTCCGATCGAATTCGATGTAGGCCTCGTCCACGATGACCACCGTGCTTCGAGGAACCCGGGACAGGACCATCTCGACCTCGTCGGGCCCTACCCGCTCGCCCGTCGGGTTGTGCGGCGCGCAGATCAGGATCGCGACCGCGTCGTCGCCGACCGCTGCCACCATCGCCTCCAGTGGCTGCCACCGACTCGGCGACCCCGGAACCGGTACCGCGATCCCGCCGGCACCCACCACCACCCGCTCGTACGCGTCGAAAGCCGGGACCGCGAAGACGACTCGTCCGCCGTGTCCGGCGACCCGGCGGACGAGGTAACCCAGCACGCCGACGCTGCCGGGCCCGACAACTACTTGATCGGGCGCGCAGTCAGCGAATCGTGCGATCGCGCTTCGCAGCGATCGGTATGACGCAGCAGGATAGGCCGCAGCGCGATCCACTTCGTCCGCGATCGCTGTGCGAACGCTCGGCCGCGGAGCGAAGGGAAGAGCATTATTCGAGAGATCTATCACGGCCGCGGAGGTATCGACTTCCTCACCGGATCGATATTCGTTCAGCAAAACTGCGTCACGCACACCCATCAACCTTTCCACGCCCCGTCACCCGATATCTTCTTTTTTGCGTGTATCAAGTTTCAGCGCATCCATTAGAAAGATGATTACCAACGATCCGGCCACGACAGTCATCGATGATATGGAAGTGTCCGCCAGTAGAATCCATGTCGACAGGTACCCAGTCGACACGATCATATCGAAACGAAGCATGTTGTTCGCCGACCGGCTGTCGGCGTTGAGGATCATCCGCGCGCATTGGATGCAGACGACCGGAAACCACCCGAGGGCGATCAGATATTTCTCGTCGAACTGTGCGCCGAACACCAGGAACAACGGCCCCAGATAGACCAGAGCCGTGGCCACCGATGCCGCGATTCCGGCCCGATTCCTTGTTCCAAAAATTGTCGCCGAGGTAGACAATCCGGCTTCACGATCACCCTCGAAGTCTGGCAGATTCTTCACCAAACCCTTGGCCGCGAACCATAGGAACAAATAGCTGGCCATGATGAAGAAGGGCCAATTCCCAGCGATCGCGGGACCGTTCTCCGTCACGGCTGGAGCCATCAGGAATGGAAAGGCGATATCCAGGGCGAAGAGGCCCAGCGACAGCATCGGCCTTGCTTTCACCCGGAACGGCGGCAAGGAGTACTGGTGGGCGATGGCGATACATACCACGGTGAGCAAGACGAATTCGGGGCCGACGACCGCCGCCGCCGCCAGCATCACGACACACACGACCCACGCGCTTCGCAACAACCGCTTTCGCCCGTACATGCCGAGCAGGTACAGCCGTGCCGGGATATTCTGATTGTCTTCGGCAATGTCCGAGTAGGCGTTGAACAGATTAGCGACCGCACTGTACATAAAGCTGATGAACAAGCCGACGAGAACATTCAGATCGATCGGCAGGCTGAGCAGCTTGCAAGCAAGATAAAACGCGAGCATTCCCGGAAGACAGGTACGCGGCCGCGCGAATGAAAGAAACAGTCCGACACGTTCGAGAACACCCGTGGCTAAACCCTCAGAGGAGTTCACCCAATCGATTCTCTTGTCTGCCGATTTGTTCAGGAATTCATCGAGCGTGGGTTTCGAAATTGTTCCAGTCACGATCACAGCCCATTCGTCATGCGCAGTTCCAATATTGCACGATCCGGACCTTACAAACGCCGATATTTACATCCCCCGTTTGTGGCCTCGCCGCGATATCGGCGGCTGATTTCGACCATACATGACAATCGAACGAGGCGGCAGATCGTCCAACCGTGACTTTCTCCAGTTGCACACAACCGCCGATCTCGAACAGTGCGATTCGCGCTAATCTGCGTGAGCGGGGTATATCAAATGAGGTCTTGTCTCGCAGAGAGGTTTTCCATGCTGATCGACTTCGTTCCCGATATAAACCTGTACCCCTTCGAGTCCCGCTGGTTCGACTCGTCGGCCGGCCGGGTCCACTACATCGACGAGGGGTCCGGACCGACCATCCTGTTCTGTCATGGTGTTCCGGCCTGGAGTTTCCTCTACCGGCACATCATCAAGGAGCTGCGTCACCGGTACCGCTGCATCGCCGTCGACTACCTCGGATTCGGCCTGTCCGAACGCCCGACGGAGTTCGGCTACACGGTCGCCGAACATATCTCGATTCTCGGCGAGCTGATCGATCATCTGCGGCTCGACGACTTCGTACTGATGGGACACGATTGGGGCGGGCCCATCGGCCTGGGCGCGGTGACCACCCGCGCGGATCGGGTACGTGGAATCGTCTTGGGTAACACGATGTTCTGGCCGCTCGAAGCAAAGGCGAACCGTATCTTCAGCCGGGTGATGCGCACCTCGCCGATGCAGCGGCGGGTGCTGGAGAAGAACTTCCTCGTCGAGCGGATCCTGCTCTCGGAGCTGGGGCGCACACTGACCGCGGCCGAGATCGATCACTACCGAATGGTGCAGCCGACCCCGGAATCCCGGCGCGGGCTCGGAGTGATCGCCCGACAGATTCGGGACGCACGTCCACTGCTGGATCAGCTGTCCCGCGACGTACCCGCCATCCTCGGGGACAAGCCCACGCTGCTGGTATGGGGCATGCGAGACATGGTATATCGCCCGAAAGCCCACATCCCCCGGATGCGTTCGGTCTTCACCGATATCGAAGTAGTCGAGCTGCCACACGCGCAACAGTTCATTCAGGAACACGCACCGAACGAGATCGCCGAGGCGATCGCGAAGCGGTTTCCGTAAGCGCACTGATGACATCGAGCGAGTTCGGACCACGTAGTGCTCATGCAGGTTCCGAGCTCGATCGAGTCGAAGGCGACCCGCTCGGGTCCAGGTCGTCGAGCTCTGTTCTCCGCGAGCGGAAATCCGCCCGGTCGCCGGTGCGCTTCGCCCTCCGCGCCAGCAGAAACGCCGAGATCGCGGCTGGACCACCCATGACGATCCCGTAGGTCGCGGCCGGCACTGCCATGACTTCGCTCCCGAGAACGGACACCGCGACCGCGATGGCAAGGGTCGCATTATGAATGCCGATCTCCATGGAGGAGGCGATGGCCTGGCGGATGCCGACGCCGAACCACCGCGGCACGAAGTATCCGATCGACAAACTCAGCACCGACAACATCACGGTGATCAACCCGAGCCGGCCGAGATTCTCACGCAGCGTGTCGAATTCGGATCCGACCGCTACGGTGACCGCCATCACCAGCACCGCCATGGAAGCGATTTTCACCGGCTTCGCCATTCGTCCGGAGAAGGCGGGGTACACATGATTGATCCACATACCGATCGCCACGGGCACCAGCACGACAGCGATCACCTGTACCAACTTGGCCGGTTGCAGCCCGACTGCCGCATCATCGTTCATGAATGCGGCGACCGACAGCGTGATCACGATCGGCATCGTGAACGCCGCGAGCACCGAATTGATCGCGGTGAGCATGATATTCAGCGCCACGTCCCCACCCGCGAGGTGGCTGAACAAGTTCGCCGACGTACCCCCAGGCGAAGCGGCCAGCAACATCATGCCCACCGCCAGTGCTCCGGTCAGCCCGAACAGCACCACAAGCAGCAGACACAGGGCGGGCAGCACCACCAACTGGCAGCCGAGCGCGATCGCCACCGCCTTCGGATGACGAATCACCCGGTGAAAGTCCTGTGGTGTCAGTGTCAAACCCAACCCGAACATCACCACCACCAGCGCGACCGGCAGGACAACTGCGAAATTCGACGAACCCATCATCGCTCCCCGTGTGCCCGGTCCGCGACCATCAATTGACCGAGGGCGATACCCCCGTCGTTCGGCGGAACCTGACGGTGGCTGTAGACCTCGAGCCCTTCGCGCTCGAGCTGCACAATGCAGTTGACCAGTAGGAATTCATTGAGGAACACACCGCCGGACAGCACGACCTGCTGGACGCCGGTCGCGCGGGAAATCTCCCGGCACTGACGGCGAACCATGGCGACCACGCCGGAGTGAAACCGGCGGCTGATCTCGTCGAGCGCGACACCCGCGGCAAGATCCGTGGCGATCGCGCGCACCACCGGGCGGAAGTCCACTTCGGTAGTGGTGTGGCCGAACTCGTATCCGGCGACCATATCGAGGTCGCGATTCAGCAAGCCTTCCAATTCGATCGGACCCTGGGCTTCGTACTCAGCGCGGGCACAGATACCGAGTAGGGCGGCCACTCCGTCGAACAGACGGCCCATGCTGGATACCGCGGGCGAATTGATGCCCCGTGCGCGCATCGTCGCGTACACCTGTCGGCGGTCGTGCTCGAGTAGGCCGATTTCCGGAAACGCCCGCACTGCCGCATCGATGTCGACGAAGGTGTCCAGCGCGATCGACACCCCGGTCCGGTTCGGCTCGCGCACGGCCTGATCACCGCCGATCAGCGCGAGGCGCCGCAGATGTGTCGCTCGGTCGAACCGTTCGAAGTCCCCGACCAAGAACTCGCCACCCCAAACGGTGCCGTCAGTGCCGTAACCCGCACCGTCGAAGACGACGCCGATCGTCGGCCCGGTGAGCTGATTCTCCGCCATGCACGCAGCCATATGCGCGTGATGGTGCTGAACGAATATCGGTGCGGCCTGTTCGCCGAAATCCTGGTGCGCCCGGCTCGTGCGGAAGTCCGGATGCATGTCGTAAACGCCTGTCGTGGGGCGCAAGTCATACAACGATGCCAGGTGCGCCGCGGTCTGGCGATGTGCGGCGAACGTTTCGTCGTTCTTCAGGTCGCCGATGTGCTGGCTGAGGTAGACCCGGGAGCCGGCGGACAGTGCCACCGTCGTCTTGAGCTCGGCGCCATAGGCGACCAACGGGCTCAACTGACGGCCCACCTCGACCGGATACGGTGCGTACCCCCGCGCCCGGCGCAGAAAGGTCAGCAGAGCGCCGTCCAGTTCCGGATGAGTGGACAGCCGTACCACTGAATCATCTACCCTGGACTCGATTTCACGGTTGTGATAGAGAATCACATCCGCGATCTCGAACAGGTGCTGTAGCGCGTCCTCGTTTCGATGAACGATCGGATAGCCGGACACATTCCCGCTAGTCATGACCAGAATGTCCGAGCCGGATTCGTCGAGAAGCAGGTGATGATGCGGAGCCGACGGCAGCATCACACCCAGGTTCGGATTTCTGGGTGCAACGCCTTCCGGAACCGCGCCGGGGCGCTTGCGAGCCAGCAAGATCGGGCGGGCAGGCGAGCGCAGCACGGCCTCCTCCGCCGCGGACAGTTCCACGACCCGATGGGCGGTCGCGAGGTCTCGAACCATGACGGCGAACGGCTTCGAATCCCGACGTTTCCGCTCGCGAAGCAAGGCCACCGACTCCGCGTTCATCGCGTCCACGGCAAGATGGAAACCCCCGACACTCTTAACCGCCACGACACGCCCTGCCGTCAGCTCCTGGACGCATTGCCGCAATGCCTCTTGGTCTGTGCGCGTCGTTCCGTCCCGGTCGGCGAGAAACAGTCGTGGTCCACAGTCCGCACAGGCATTGGGCTGCGCGTGGAACCGCCGGCTCATCGGATTTCGGTACTCCTCGTCGCATTTCGCGCACATATCGAAGGAGCGCATGGTGGTTTGCGACCGGTCGTACGGTAGTGCGCGAATGATCGAGTATCGGGGCCCGCAGTTCGTGCAGTTGATGAACGGGTAGCGGTATCGCCGGTCGGTTGGGTCGCGCAATTCGGCCAGACAGTCGGCGCACACGTGAGTGTCAGCGGGTACCAGGGCCGTCTTTTCCCCGGTGTGCTCACTGTGCACGATATCGAAACCGGTGGCCGCCGATCTTCCGACCGATCTGCTGAGGGCTACTACACGATCGACCCTGGCCAGCTCGGGAGCCCGGGTGGACAGCTCCGCGCTGAACAGTTCCAGCGTGTGTTCGCCGCCACTCGCTTCGATGAGCACGCCTTCGGGATCATTGCGGACCCAGCCGACCAATTGCCGTTCGAGTGCCAATTTGTAGACGAACGGGCGATACCCAACACCCTGAACGACGCCGGTAACCCTGACTTGCCAGGTTGCCTGTCTGTTCACGGCGGCGGTCAGCACAGCCGGGGCAGCTCTGCGCCCCGGAGAGGTTGCAGGGTAGATTCGCGCCCGCCGGAATCCCGGAGCACCACCGCCGCGCCATCGCGACCGGTTACTTCGCCGATCACAACGGCATGCCTCCCGTACTCGTGCTGATGAAGCGCGGCGAGGATGTCGTCGGCCGCGACCGGATCGGCGAAGATCGCAACGCAGCCTTCGTTGGCACAGTGCAGCGGGTTGATCCCCAGCATGTCGGCCGCCATCGCGGTTTCGGGCTGGATCGGCAGCGTCTGCTCATCGATGGTGATGGCGGTGCCGACTCGGCCCGCGTACTCGTGCAATACCGCCGCCAGACCGCCGCGCGTGACATCACGCATCGAGCGAATCGCCCCGTCCGGCACAGCCTCGAACACGCGGTCGATCATGACGTTGAGCGGTGCGCAGTCGCTGAGAACGCGGGCTTCGAAACCGAGACCTTCCCGAATCGACAGCAGATGGACGGTGTGATTGCCGATAGGCCCGGACAGGATGACCGAATCTCCGGGGCGGACCGAATCCATCCGCAGTGGCTCCCGGAAGAAGAAGCCGACACCACTTGTGTTGAGGTACAACTGATCCGCTTCGCCGGCACGCACGACCTTCGTATCTCCGCACACGATCTGCACCCCTGCTTCTCGCGCGGTCTCCCGAATGGAAGTCAGTACACGAGACAGGTGATCGAACGGAAGGCCGGCCTCGAGAATCATCCCGAGGGTGAGGTACCGGGGAGCGGCACCGGAGACCGCCAAGTCGTTGACGGTCCCGCAGACCGCGATCTTTCCGATGTCCCCGTTGCCGAAAAACGGCGGGTCGACCACGAAGCTGTCTGTGGTCATCGCGATACGGCTACCCTCGACCGGAAGGACCGCGCTGTCTTCCATCTCGCCCACATAGACATCACCCAATGTCTGCGCGATGAAACCTACGAGTTCGTTGGACAGTGCCGCCCCGGTGCCGTGGTCGAGCTGGATATTCTGCGTTGCCAGAGTCATGGCGTCTTGGTCTCCTTACGCGGGAGACTGCCACTCTCATCGATCACTCGAAGGATTTCTGTGGAATCGGCGACCGTGGCGCAATAGCTCTCCAGCCATTCGAGTGCCCGCAGTCGATCGGCTTCCACAGCAGAGAACACGCAATCGCTCGGCACGGCGACAACGTATCCACGGAAGAACGCGTCGGCAGCTGTCGTTTGAATACAGATCTGCGTTTGCAGCCCGATCAGCACAAGGGTCTCGACGCCCGACGCCTGAAGCCGATCGTGCAGATCGGTCTCGTAGAAGCCGCTGTCCTTGCTGCGCTCTTGGATCACGTCATTCGAGCCGAGAAACTCCCGGACGACCTCGGCGCCCGGTGTCCCGCGCAGGGCTGGGACCCTGCCGTCGTACCGCTCGGCCAGCGGATCGTCCGGTTGGTTGATGAGCTGCAGATGGAACACGGGATAATCGCGTTTGCGCATTTCGGACAAGAAATTCGAAACATGCGGGGCCGCAGCGGCGATTGCCGCTTGACGCTCAGGATTCTTTCCGACGATGTCGTATTGCAAGCCGCTGGTTATAACAGCAATTTTGGACATACCAAACCCTTCGGGTATTGAATGGGGGCGTCACGAGACCATAGGTCAATGTTCGAGAAAGGAACTGTCGGAGCTCAAGCAGAGCGGGCATCCGGCGAGCTGCTGGGCGCCTCGACGGAAGCGGCTTGCAAGGCTTGGGCAATGGTCGCCCAGTTGGCCGAACATTGATTAGCGAATTCGATCACGTGGTAATAGGAATGTGGGCGGACGGCCGCTGCTATCTTCGCGACGTCACTGCCGATCACCGCATGCTGATGCAGCCAACGAAGTAGTTCGCGGCCGCCAACACTCATACGCAACGCCGGGTCACGGGAGAGCACACCTAGCAGAGCCTCGATATCGACCTGCTTCTTGGGTTGCGAGGACAGACCGAGCCGGTCGGTCGCTGCTGGTCCGGCGCTCTCCGACGCCGGCTTGGTACAGGATGTCTTGTTTTCTTCTGGATGAACGAGCGGGTCCGCGCCGCTCTCCAGTCTGGCTCGCACATCGCGGACGGTCGACGGGGACAGCCCGACTACCTTGGCGATACTCCGGAGCGACGCATCAGGGCGGGCCATGATGAGTTCGGCGGCTGTTCGCCGGGCGGAGTTGGTATCGACCGGACGGAGGCGGCCATCGCTACCCAAGCGGTGACTCCCCTGCGAACTGTCGCCGGTTCCGCCTCGAATCGATGCCACCGTCTTCGCGGACAGACCGGCGGCTGCCGCAATCGAACGGTTCGACCAGTGCGGATGCGTTCTGACGATCCTTTCGGCGGCGGCGCGACGATCCGCCAAGGACAACGGGAGGCCATGTGTCACATTCTCCTGGACCCCCAGAATGAATGCGAGTTCATCGGAGCCATCGACCAGATATGCGTCTATATGGGTGAGACCTTTCCGCCGGGCAGCAATTGTGCGATGGAATCCATCGATTACACGGTTGGTCTGTCGATGAACGAGAATCGGCGGCAACGGCCATTCGGCCTCGATCAGCCGTTCGATATGCGATTGATCCTCCCCCTCGGATCTGGGGGAGCCGAAAACTACCAGCGATTCGATTTCCACAGACTTTTTAACACGCGCCGTCTTCAACGAATATTCCACGTCCTCAGTCCCCCCCGGTCCTTCAAGCTAAGTATCCCAAGATCAAGTTCCGCGTAAAAAAACTATCGCAGGCCGCCTCTTCGAGCAAGCGTTCGATCCGGCGGTGGCGACGACCCCGACCGGCAGGTCAGGGGGGGTATCCGCAGGTCCGATGCGCGGGGAGACAAGGTCCAGCCACACTCAGCGATCACCGAGGCCCGCCTGTTCAACTGAGCAAAGTCACAGTTGGACACCATAATTCGGACGAAACAGACCTTAAGGTATGTTTTCTGGGAAGCAAGCCGCGCGGAGATGGTCGCGCCCGGCGGCCGGCCGACCGGAAGCACCGCTCAGCGGCTGATACGAAATGGGACTATCGGCCGATTCCGCACCGGGCGATACCGGTGCATAATTACCCCTCATATCCCAGAAAATCGCGCCAGGACCCGAAATTTCGCGGCCCCTCGATAATTCGAATGTCGCCGATACCGCGAATTGGTCAAACGACCACTCGCGAGGTGTCGCGAATTCGCCCGACTTGCACGCTCCCCGAAGAAGGGAAATCAGATGAGCTACGCCACCCGCAAGGATGATCATGTCCGCCTGGCTGTCACACAACAACGCGAATTCATGGACACGCGACCCTTGTGCCAGTTCGATGAGGTCGAGTTCGTCCACCACGCCTTGCGGGGCACCGCAGAGCACGCCCTCTCGCTTACCACGGACGTGGGCGGCACGACCTGGCCGGTACCGTTGTACATCAACGCGATGACCGGCGGCAGCGCCCGCACCGGCGAGGTGAACCGAGACCTGGCGATCGCTGCCAGGGAGACCGGCTTGGCTATCGCGTCCGGTTCGATGAGCGCGTACCTCGCGGACGACTCGGTAGCCGAGACATATCGCGTATTGCGGCGAGAGAATCCGGACGGCTACGTCATCGCCAATGTCAACGCCAACACCACGCCGCAGCTGGCGGCGCGGGCGGTCGCGTTGCTGGGCGCAGATGCGCTACAGGTACACGTCAACGCGGTCCAGGAGACGGTGATGCCCGAGGGCGATCGAGACTTTTCGGCCTGGCCACTCAATATCGCTCGCATCACAAAGGCGCTCGATGTCCCGGTGATCGTCAAGGAGGTCGGATTCGGGATCAGCGCCGACACTGTGGCGCAGCTTGCCGACCTCGGTGTACGGCATGTCGATGTTTCCGGGGCAGGCGGAACGAACTTCGCGCTGATCGAGAACGCCAGGCGGCAACGAGCCGACTTCGACCTGCTCGCCGACTGGGGTTTGCCGACTCCGGCCTGCCTCGTCGACGCGAGCGAGGCCGCCAGACGACACGGGGTGACACTGCTGGCCTCGGGCGGGGTGCGAAATCCGCTGGATGTCGTCCGCAGCCTCGCGCTCGGGGCCAGAGCGGTCGGAGTATCCGGATACTTCCTGTCGATCCTCCAGACCGAGGGCGTCGACGCGCTGATCGCGGCGATAGACACGTGGATTACCCGGATTCGGCAACTCATGGCACTGCTCGGCGCCGAGACCGTGACCGACCTGACACACACCGATGTGCTGCTGACGGGCCGCCTCGCCGAGATCTGCAGACTGCGCGGCATCGATCCCGCCGAATACGCCCAGCGTGCCAGAACCCGCACCCTCGGGAGGTGATGACGACGGCCGCCCGCGGCCATTTGCGGTCGGCCCGCCAACACGGTCGCAGGCGGGTCTGCGGGTCTGCCTACTCGCGAGTAACATAAAAACCCTACCCGTACTCGTCGGTAACTTATAAGGGGTTATGATGCGACCTGGGACGAGCGGCACCGCGTCGCTTCGTGAACGAAAGGCCAACGCATGAGCCCCATATCAACAACGTTGGGCATCATCTCCATTCTGGTCGGTGTCCCCGCGTGGATTGGGTTCGGTCTAGCGGTGCGGAGGATGGTGCGGAGCATCATGCTGGGGCAGCCTGCCCCTGACCGGTTCCTGCCGCTGGTGCCGCGATTCGCGAACATGGTCAAAGAGGTCGCCGCGCATACCCGGATGGTGAAGTTCCGGACCGTCGGTTGGGCCCACTGGCTCGTGATGGTCGGCTTCATGATCGGCTTCGTCACCGTCTTCCAGGCCCAGGGCCAGATCTTCAGCCCGACCTTCACCTGGCCGTTGATCGGCAACACCTTCGTCTACCACCTCGCAGACGAGCTGCTGGCTCTGGGAACCATCATCGGCGCCCTGGTGTTGATCACCATCCGCCAGCTGAACCATCCGCGCGTTCCGGAGCGGCTCTCGAGATTCTCCGGCTCCAACTTCACGGCGGCCTACTTCGTCGAGCTGATCGTGCTCGTCGAGGGCATCAGCATGTTGGGCGCGAAGGCTCTGGTTCTGGCCTATACAGGCGAGTCCCATGCCAGCAGTGACTTCGTCAGCATGCACGTCGCCGAGCTGCTGCCCGCGAGTGCCACCCTCGTGTCCGTGTTCGCCTTCTTCAAGTTGATGGCGGCTCTGGTGTGGGTCGTGGTGGTAAGCCTCAACGTCAACTGGGGCGTGGCCTGGCACCGCTTCTCGGCCTTCTTCAACATCTACTTCAAGCGCAATGCCGACGGCAGCGTCGCCCTCGGCGCGGCCAAGCCGATGATGTCCAACGGCAAGATTCTCGACATGGAGAACGTCGACCCCGAGGTCGACACGCTGGGCGTCGGCCGCATGGAGGACTTCTCCTGGAAGGGCTGGCTGGACTTCACCACCTGCACCGAGTGTGGTCGCTGCCAGTCGCAGTGCCCCGCTTGGAACACCGGTAAGCCGCTCTCGCCGAAGCTGCTGATCATGTCGCTGCGCGACCACGGTCACGCCGTCGCGCCGTACCTGCTGGCCGGTGGCCGCAAGGACGCCGGTGGCGATGAGATCGGACTGGTAGACGCCGACGGCAAGCCTGACGAGGCAGCGCTGGCCAAGATCTCCGACGCCGCCCGCGCCGAGGCCGAACGCCCGTTGGTCGGCGGCGAGGATCTCCGCGGCATCATCGACCCCGAAGTGCTGTGGTCCTGCACCACCTGCGGTGCCTGCGTCGAGCAGTGCCCGGTCGATATCGAACACGTCGACCACATCATCGACATGCGCCGCTACCAAGTCCTCATCGAGTCGGAGTTCCCCTCCGAGCTCGCCGGACTGTTCAAAAACCTGGAGAACAAGGGCAACCCCTGGGGCCAGAACTCCAAGGACCGCCTCAACTGGATCAACGAAGTCGACTTCGACATCCCGGTCTTCGGGAAAGACGCCGACAGCTTCGACGGCTACGAGTACCTGTTCTGGGTCGGGTGCGCCGGTGCCTACGAAGACCGCGCGAAGAAAACCACCAAAGCCGTCGCCGAGCTCCTCGCCACCGCGGGCACCAAGTTCATGGTCCTCGGCGCCGAGGAAACCTGCACCGGTGACTCCGCGCGCCGCGCGGGCAACGAATTCCTCTTCCAACAGCTTGCATTGCAGAACATCGAGGTCATCAACTCGGTCTTCGAAGGTGTCGAACAGTCGAAGAAGAAGATCGTCGTGACCTGCGCGCATTGCTTCAACACCCTGAACAACGAGTACCCCCAGGTCGGGGGCACCTACGAGGTCGTACACCATACCCAGCTACTGAACCGACTCGTCCGGCAGAAGCAGTTGGTGCCGGTCGCGACGGTCTCGCAGAACATCACCTACCACGACCCCTGCTACCTGGGTCGGCACAACAAGATCTACAACGCCCCTCGTGAGTTGATGGAAGCCTCGGGCTCGACTCTGGTCGAGATGCCCCGTCACGGTGAGCGTTCGATGTGCTGTGGTGCCGGTGGCGCCCGGATGTGGATGGAAGAGCAGCTCGGCAAGCGCATCAACGTCGACCGTGTCGACGAGGCTCTCGCGACCAACCCGACCAAGATCGCGACCGGTTGCCCGTTCTGCCGTGTCATGCTCAACGACGGTGTGACCGCCCGTCAGGAACAGGGCCAGGGCGAGGGTGTCGAGGTCGTCGATGTCTCACAGCTGATGTTGGACTCGATCACACGTATCGACGCCAATGAACTGTCGGCCAATCTGGTCGTGGTCCAGGAACCCAAGACCGCACCGGTGACCGAACCCGAACCCGAACCCAGCCCGGTGGTCGAGGACGTGACCGACACCGCCACGAGGACGGCCCCTGCTGGTGGTGGCCTCGGCATGAAGGGCGCCGCGAAGGCACCCGGTGGGCTCGGCATGAAGGGCGCCGCGAAGGCACCGGGCGCGAAGGCCCTCGCAGCTGATGCGGCACCTGCGGCTGAAGCGGCTCCTGCCAAGGGTCTGGGCATGAAGGGCGGAGCGAAGGCTCCCGGTGGTGGCCTCGGCATGAAGGGCAGCGCCAAAGCCCCCGGCACCAAAGCCCCTGCGGCTGAAGCGGCCCCTGCGGCTGAAGTGGCCCCGGCGGCCGAGACCGCGGCTCCCGCTGTCCCGGTCAAAGGCTTGGGCATGAAGGGCGGAGCGAAGGCTCCCGGTGGTGGCCTCGGCATGAAGGGCGGCGCCAAAGCCCCCGGCACCAAAGCCCCTGCGGCTGAAGCGGCCCCGGAAGGCGCTGCAACGGAAACCCCTGCCGCCGCAGCCACTCCCGCACCGCCGGTCAAGGGGCTCGGCATGAAGGGCAAGGCCAAGGCTCCGGGCGCAAAGGCACCCGGCACCGCGCCGACGTCGGCAGCCCCGGCAGCGGCAGCGCCCGAAGCACCGGCAGCGGAGGCGACCACCGCCGAAGCCCCCGCGACCCCGGAGGGTTCGGCCCCCACCGAATCCAAGCCGTCGCTTCCCGCCAAGGGCCTGGCCATGAAGTCCGGCCTCAAGCGCCCCACCTCCAAGGCTCCCGGATCCACCCCCTCCACGGCACCCACCGTGACCCCGGCTGAACCCGCGGTCACGGCGGAACCCGTGGCACCGGCAGAACCCGAAACCGAGTCTGCGGAGACGGCCGCCCAGCCCGAACCCACCAACGGCAACGGCACCCCGGCGGCCACGCCGACCGCCAAGCCCGGCGGCCTCGGCTTCAAGTCCGGCGCAAAGGCTCCTGGTCGCAAGAACTGACCACTGTCCGCGAAAGTGAGCACCCCGGATTCCTCGGAATCCGGGGTGCTCTCTTCGTTCTACCTCAGGCGGATCAGCAGTGGGCGAACCAGGCCTTCACGAACCCTGCGGATTGGTAGGTGTAGTCGCGAGCCCAGCGAGCAGGCGAGAGGTGGGGCCGGGGATCGACGAAAAGCAGTTCGCCCGACCAACACTTTCCGAGGATGTAGCGGGCGCGGGAGACATGTGGGGTGAAAGTGACCACGATGACTCGCTGCCAGTGTGTACCCAGGCGAGCCAGTTCACGGCCTTCACCGAGGGTCGTGCGCGGACTCGGGTCGAAGCAGATCACCTCGAAGCTGTAGCCCCCGTGGCAGATTCGATTCACCATCGGACTGTGGTCATAGGGGTTGGAGACCAGCACGCGTGGCGCGTACCCCTGCGCGGCCAACCGCAGCCCGAGTTGTTCGCGGCCGTCGTGCGCCCCACCGAGGATCACAATCGCATCGGCGACCTGCGGATCGTCCGTGCGCGGCCGCACATACACCGGCCACAGCGCGACCACCGCGATCAACACCACGACCAGCAATCCACCCGTGGCGAACAGGACCCGACGCATAGTCAATGCTCCATCCCCGATGGGGTATTCGTGCGATCCCGCCCGATTATGCCAACCCCCACACACCCGAGCGGCTCGCTGCGAGTGCAGGCCCACGATCCGAACCGTGCACCCACCGACTTTCTCGTTTACGCAGGTGAGAGCCCCGCACGCGGATCACCCTCGCTGGCGTTTCCCCCTGTACACCAGATGTTGCGCCCCCTCTTGCCTCGCTGACGCGGCGTAGCCACGCGCGCCGCTTACCAACAGAACTATGCGATGCACAGTCTTCGGAACGGGGTACCTCGGAGCCACGCATGCAGCGTGTATGGCCGAGTTGGGACACGACGTGGTCGGGGTGGACGTCGATCCCGGCAAGGTGGCCAAGTTGGCCGATGGTGTGGTGCCGTTCTACGAACCGGGGCTCGAGGAAGTGCTGCAACGCAACCTCGCTACCGGCCGCCTGCGGTTCACCACGGACTACGAAGATGCCGCGGCCCACGCCGACGTGCACTTTCTCGGTGTCGGAACGCCACAGAAGAAGGGCGAGTACGGCGCCGACCTGAAATACGTGCACGCGGTGGTGGATACGCTCGCCCCGATGCTGGAACGCCCGGCGATGATCGTCGGCAAGTCCACGGTGCCGGTGGGAACTGCCGCTGCCCTCGGCGTTCGGGCCCGCGAGCAAGCGAAGGTCGACGTCGAGGTCGCTTGGAACCCCGAGTTCTTGCGCGAGGGTTTCGCGGTTCAGGACACCCTGCGCCCCGATCGCCTCGTCCTCGGTCTCGACCATGCCCGCGAACGTTCGGCGTGGGTAGAGGAACACATCCGCGAGATCTACGCCGACCTCATCGCCGCCGAGATCCCCTTCCTGCTCACCGACCTGGCCACCGCGGAACTGGTGAAGGTCTCGGCGAATGCCTTTCTGGCGACGAAGATCTCGTTCATCAACGCCGTCTCGGAGGTCTGTGAGGCCACCGGCGCCGACGTCACCATGCTGGCCGACGCCCTCGGCTACGACGCCCGCATCGGCCGCCGATTCCTCAATGCCGGACTCGGTTTCGGCGGCGGCTGCTTACCCAAGGACATCCGCGCCTTCATGGCACGCTCGGGCGAACTCGGCGCCGATCACGCCGTGGCGTTCCTGCGCGAGGTCGACAACATCAATATGCGCCGCCGCACGAAGGTCGTCGACATGGCCGCCCGCGCCTGCGGCGGTTCCCTGCTGGGTGCGAACGTGGCGGTCCTCGGCGCGGCCTTCAAGCCCGAATCCGACGATGTGCGCGATTCACCGGCCCTGAATGTGGCCGGGATGATCCAGCTGCACGGCGCCGTGGTCACCGTGTACGACCCCAAGGCCGTGGAGAATTCACGCCGCGTGTTCCCCACGTTGAACTATGCCACCTCGGTCTCGGAGGCCTGTGATCGCGCCGATGTGGTGCTGGTCCTTACCGAGTGGAACGAATTCACCGCATTGACCCCGGCCGACCTCGACCCGGTGGTACGGTCCCGTTCGATTATCGACGGTCGCAACTGCTTGGACAGCGCAACCTGGCGTGCGGCCGGGTGGGTATACGCCGGACTCGGCACCCCGTAGAGTAACGAGCCAAGCGGGGGCTGGAGCGGATTTCGGTCCGCGTTATCGCAGTCCTCGCATGTCGTGCAGCACGGACGAGATGGGCAGCGGATGAGTTCGGTTCTGGGAATTTCGGTGGGGGCCGGGACGGTGCGCCTCGCACGTCCGCAGCACGGTGGCCCACACGGTTCCGTCCCGCCGTATTCGTTCGACCTGCAATCGATCCCGATGCCCGAACAGCAGGCCGAGGAGACCGCCGCCGACGCGATCGCCGCCACGCTGGCCGCATCGCCGGAGATCGCCGCCACCACCATCACCTTCCGCAGCGAGCCGCAGGCCAGGGCGGTGCGCGCCGCGATGGCACGGCGCCAGCTCACCAACTATCAGCTCGTGCCCGAAGCCGTTGCCGCCGTGAACTTCGCCCACGCCACCAGCGATATGCGCGAAGTGTCCACCCTGGCCGTCTACGACCTCGGCAGTTCCGGTCTCACGGTGAGCGTGATCAACGCCCGCACCAGCGATGTGTACCAGTGCGAGCGGATCAGCGACATCAGCGGCGACTACCTGGATTCGCTGATCAGGGAGCAGCAGATCGCCTCGGGCCGGATCGCGCATCCGGCCGACCCCGCGGGCCTCGCCGCCCTCGACGCGCTGTGCCGGGCCGCCAAGGAGCAGCTGTCCAACAGCAATGCGGTGGCGTTGCCCAGCGAGCAGGGCCTGGTTCTGCTCACGCAGGAGAACTTCGAAGCGCTGATGATGCTGGCGATCGAGTCGTCGGCCCGGATGACCCGCGATGTCATCATCCGCGCGCAGCATCCGGTGCAGGCGGTGATGGTTCTCGGTGGTGGCGCCCGGATTCCGTTGATCGCGCGCGTGCTCGAGCGCACGATCGGCGTGCCGGTGATCGTGCCGGCCGAGCCGGAGACCGCGCTCGCCCGCGGCGCCGCGCTGCTCGCCCGCCCCGCCCAGGTCCAGCAGGCGCCCGTCGCTCCGGCGCCGGTTCCGATGGACGAACACGACGACACGACCCCCGCCTGGCTCACCGCGCCCACCCGCGGCCGCCGCCCGCTCAGCGCACTCACCAACCGGGCTCATTCCCGTCGCGAACTGAATGTGGCGGTGCTGACGGTGAGTTCGCTGGTGGTCGTCGCCGCGATCGGCCTCGGCCTCGGCTACGGTCCCGAAGTGCTCGAGCGCGGTTCGTCGAGCGATGGTTCGCAGGCCGTCCCCGCGACCACTCCCCCGCGCCCCAGCGCGGTCAGTCCGTCGGCGGCCCCGGCCGCGACCACCGAGGCCCAACACGAAACCGCCGCGGCGCCACCGAGCAATCCGCGCCAGGTCGAGCAAACCACCGACGCCCCACCAACCCAGGGCCCCAACACCTTCACCGTGGTCCCAGGCCTGCCCCCGGTGGTACTGCCCACTCTGCCCCCGGTGGCCCTACCTGGCTTCCCACCTGCCGGTCAGTAACCCCTTCTGCTGGACACCGCCCGGCTGCCGAATCGAATTCCGCGAGCCCGTCCGGCATCCGAACAGGATCAGTTCCGAGCGTGCCTGGCCCGCGCGGGCGCCACCGCGGCCGTCTTCGCGCCGAACGGCCGTGCCAGCATCACCGCGATCATCGTCGTCAACGGCACCGACAACGCCAGCGCGATACCGCCCACCGCCGAGCGCGTGATCTCGATGGCCACCGCGTCTCCGGTCAGCACATCGGTGATCGATCGCCCCGCCACGCTGAACAGCAGCAGCAGCGGCAACGCCCCACCGGCATAGGCGAGCACGAGCGTGTAGACCGTGCTGGCGATGTGATCGCGCCCCACCCGCATGGCCGCGGTGAAGATCTCCCGCCGCGTCGCGCCTTCGTCGAGCGCGGCGAGTTCGAAGGCCGCCGAAGCCTGCGTGATGGTCACGTCGTTGAGCACACCGAGCGATCCGATGATGAACCCCGCCAGCAGCAGCCCGGTGATGCTCACGTGCTGAATGTAGGTGGCCACGTTGGTGTTCTGTTCCTCGGACAGCCCCGTGAGATGGGTGACCTCGATCGCCACCCACGACAGCACCGCCGCCAGCACCATCGACGCGAGCGTTCCGAGCAACGCCGAACTGGTCCGCAGATTCACCCCGTGCGCGAGATAGAGCACCACGTAGAGAATCAGCGCCCCCGACACCAGCGCCACCGGAATCGCCGACTTCCCGTCGAGCAGCGCCGGCAACAGGAACATCACCACCACAGCGAAGGCGAAACACAACCCGACCAGCGCCCGGAATCCCCGCCACCGCGCGACCACACAGATCACCACGACGAACGCGAGCACGATCAAGGTCAACGGCAGTCCGCGCGCGTAGTCCTCGAACGCGTACATGGTGACTCCGGCCGGATCCGCGGCCCGCACCACCCGAATGTTGTCGCCCGCCCGCAGATCGGGCTGGCCGGGCCCCGGCGCGATCTCGAACAGCGTCTTCTTGCCCTCGTCGGGCCCCGTCCTGATGTCGATGATGCTGCGCTGACACGTATAGGAGGCGACCCGCGGCGGTTCCGGCTTGTCCTCGAACACCTTCCCGATCGACGGGCTCCCGCAGGCCCCGATGTCCTGCATGACGACGGTTCCGGCCTCGGTCTGTACCGCCCCGCCGGACATGGTCTGCATCGGCAACGGAATCTCGACGTGCTGCGCGCTCGGCCACAGGAACACCGTCGCGACCAATACCACCACCCCGATGATCGCCAGCAGCCCGACAACCACCTTCGCCGCGGTGTCACTGATGGCTATCGGCCCGGAATGGTCGTGATGGTGATGATGCTCGCTCACGCCCAGAGCTTAAAGGCTGCGGTTTTCAATAACACCCTCGCAACACCAGATCTCGCAAGAACATGGGTAACTCACCGGGGACGGGCCAACTCGGCCGAAGATCAGACCCCCGGCCGCATACAAAAACCTCCCCGGGCTAGGTCTGGCCTAGGCCCGGGGAGGCGGGTTTGTGCGGCGGCGGAGAGCAGGGGGGTGTCTCCGCCGCCGGAGGCAGGCGCCCAGGGGGGTAGGCGCGCATACCTTAAGGCTCTCGGTTGTCCAGGGGGGGTAGACAACCGGGCCAGGGCGCCGAAGCGCCGAGGTCTACTGTACACAAAAGATGGACTTTTGCACTAGTAGATCTTCATAACATCCAACATTCCGAACTCACAGTCGGTTTTCCCTGCGATACCAGGATGGCCATCCTGGCCCGAGCCCAGAAAACTCACTGGTCAAAGCCCTTACAAGTGAGCGCCGACTGTATCGCTACTGACGGTAGCTGGACAGGAAGTTGCCGAATCGCTCGATCGCCACGGCCAGATCTCGCGCCCACGGCAACGTCACGATCCGCAGATGGTCGTTCGCAGGCCAGTTGAACCCGGTCCCCTGCACCATCAGGATCTTCTCCTGCAACAGCAGATCCAGCACGAGCTTTCCGTCGTCGTGGATCTCGTGCACATTCGGATCCAACCGAGGGAACGCGTACAGCGCGCCACGCGGCTTCACGCACGACACACCCGGGATCATGTTGAGCCGCTCCCACGCCACATCGCGCTGCTCGAGCAGCCGCCCGCCGGGCAGGATCAGATCCTCGATGCTCTGGTGTCCGCCGAGCGCCACCTGGATGGCGTGCTGAGCGGGCACGTTCGGGCACAGTCGCGAGGACGCGAGCAGATCGATGCCCTCGAGGAAACCGGCCGCGTGCTCCTTGGGCCCGGTGATCGCCAGCCAACCCGAGCGGTAACCGGCCACCCGATACGCCTTCGACAGGCCGTTGAAGGTCAGGCACAGCAGGTCGGGAGCGAGCGAGGCCAGCGAGATGTGCTTGGCGTCGTCGTAGAGGATCTTGTCGTAGATCTCGTCGGCCAGCAGCAGCAACCGATGCTTGCGCGCCAGGTCGACGATCTGCTGCAACACCTCCGTCGAGTACACCGCACCCGTCGGATTGTTCGGGTTGATCACCAACAGGGCCTTGGTCTTGTCGGTAATCTTCGATTCGATATCGGCGATATCGGGCTGCCAGCCGTTCTCCTCATCACACAGGTAGTGCACCGGAGTACCGCCGGCCAGGCTGGTCATGGCCGTCCACAGCGGGTAGTCGGGCGCCGGGATCAGCACCTCGTCGCCGTTGTCGAGCAGGGCCTGCATGGTGACGGTGATCAGCTCGGACACCCCGTTGCCGAGGTAGACGTCGTCCACATCGAGCTCGGGGAAGCCGGGCACCAGCTCGTAGCGGGTCACGATCGCGCGCCGCGCCGACAGGATGCCCTTGGACTCGGAGTACCCCTGGGCATACGGCAGCGCGGCGATGATGTCGCGCATGATCACATCGGGCGCCTCGAACCCGAAGGGGGCCGGGTTGCCGATGTTGAGCTTGAGAATGCGGTGGCCCTCGGCCTCCAGCCGTGCTGCCTGTGCGTGTACCGGCCCACGGATCTCGTAGACCACGTTCTGCAGTTTGGTCGACTGCTCGAGAACGCGCGGGGGCACATGCGGCGATTGAGGACTCACCGGACCTATGTTGCCATCCTGCGCAACCTCATTTGGTCGCACGGTCGCCTTGTGCCTGGTGACAGCCCTCTACGGTCGCGGATGGCTGGCAAGCGCGGCGGTCGCTACACAGAATTCCTCGATGCGTTCGTCGAGTCCGCGCGCTTCCACCGCGTCGCGATAAGTCGGTGCGGCGATACGGCGGCGAAGGCCGACGAGGCGCTCGCTCAGCTGGGCGATGCGTTTGTCCTCGGGCAGGTCGAGGACCGGGCGCAGGGCGTCGGCGGCGCCGTCGATGCTGCCGTTGATGAGGTGGGCGGCCGCGTTGTCGACGCGGGCCAGCGATTCGGCCCCGTAGGAGCGTTGCAGCGGCGGGCCACTCGAGTAGAGGGTGATGGCGCGTTCGGTGGCGGCCAGTGCCTGTTCGGCGCGGCCGAGCTGGATGCAGGTGGCGCCCGCGTAGTAGGCGGCCTTGGGTGGGCCGAAACCGAACACCCCGCCGATCTCGTCGTGCAGCTCGTCTCGGCGATCACCGGCCGCCACTTCCGCCGCGCGCAGGCACCGGTCGGTCTCGGTATCGCTGCCGAGCCGTGCCCACACCCTTGCCTCGATATTGAGCAACCGCACCCGCCCCAGCCCCGGACCGGCGAATTCCTGTCCACTGCGGGCTAATTGGACGGCGTTGCGCGGCCGGTCGGACCAGTTCTCGATCAGCGCGTGCATGCCGCGGGTCCACGCGCGTAACCCGTTGTGCCCGCTCAGTTCCGCGTAAGCCCAAGCGGCCCTGATCTGTTCGCCCGCGGCATCGAGATAGCCCAGGTCGGTACTCGCGTTGGCCAGCAGCCCCGACAACGTACCGGCCAGCAGATATAGGTGGCTGGTGTCGACCGGCTTCTGCTGCCCGTCGAGTAGTCGATACACCCGCCTGCGCACCCGCAGCATCTCCACCATCATCGGCGCCGGTGCGGCATGAACGTATTCGTTGGCGATGCGCCGGACGTCGGCGTCGAGCTGGGCCAACGTCGTCGCCCCCACGTTCGTACCCTCCGCGGCGGCCGCGTGTTCGCTGGCCTCGTGCGCAGCCGCCATGATCAACTCCCTCTCCGACAACACCTCGGGGACAGCACCTTTGACAGTTCCCGCATCGACGAACGCGAGCAGGTCGGCATCACCCGCGGGCGCCAGCAGGGTCGAGAATCGCGCGCGCACAACGTCATCGGAGCGAGCCAGTGACGTATCGAGCGCTGCCTGGTTCACCGGACGTGGGCGCACCCGCACCCCGCCGGCCTCCCATTTCGACACCAGCCGCTCGTGCACACCGAGATGGGCCGCGAACTCCCGGATGCTCATTCGTTTGGCATCGCGAAGAGCTCTGGCCTCTCTCCCTGTCCACTCTCCGACCACGGCGTCACCTCATCCGACGAACAACTCCCTCCAGAGTACGAGCGTGACAGTGAGACACACCACAAGTTCGCGGAATCGGTTGCCAGAGGCAGTGAAAGGGCGGTGCGGGGCAGTGGTCAGGCCCTCCCGTATACGGGATTCTGGAAACGTGGAAGCCAGAACTGTCGACGACTGGGTGCAGTGTTACCAGCGCGAATTCCGGCTACCCGTCCGCGAGCGCGGTGGCTTTGTGATGCTGCCGATCACCGACCGGCTCTGCGTGGTGCATCTGCCGACCACGCGCGCCGAGAAGGTGCTCACGGCGCTGCGCGAGCAACGCTGTGAGGGTCCGGTGCTGGCACGCCAGATCCGCTGGAGCGTGCTCGCCGCACCCGACGCCAGGCCCTCCGAGGAAGAGGCCGCCGAGCTCGCGGGGCTCGACATCGATATCCCCGGCATCGGCAGCGCAGTGATGCTGCCGACCAATCTGGGTCGCTGGAGCCGCGAGGGTTGCCACTGGGTGCGCCCGCCGTCCGGGGGCGGCGACACCCTGCCCGCCCTGTCGCTGGTGCTGCGTATCGCGGTGGCGGCAGGCCCTCAGCGCGTCTCGACCGCGCTCAAGGAATCGGGCGAGAGGGGAAAGTTGAGGTACGACCGCGACGGCGTAGGCCCCCGCTGATTCTGGTACTTCGACCCGGCTTTCGCACTGCCGTACGGGTGCTCGGCCGGACTCGACAGCCGGATCAGGCACAGCTGCCCGATCTTCATCCCCGGCCACAGCGTGATCGGCAGATTCGCCACGTTCGACAACTCCAGGGTGATGTGCCCACTGAAACCCGGATCGATGAACCCCGCCGTCGAATGCGTGAGCAGCCCGAGCCGCCCCAGACTCGACTTACCCTCCAGCCGCCCCGCCAGATCGTCGGGCAGCGAGCACACCTCGAGCGTCGACCCGAGCACGAACTCCCCCGGATGCAGCACGAACGGCTCCCCCGGCTTCGGCTCCACCAGACTGGTCAGCTCGTCCTGCTGCTGCGCCGGATCGATATGGGTATAGCGACTGTTGTCGAACACCCGGAACAGCCCGTCGAGGCGCACGTCGATACTCGACGGCTGAACCATCGACTCGAGCATCGGTTCGACACCGAGCCGCCCCGCGGCGATCTCGGCCCTGATGTCACGATCGGAGAGCAGCACCGGCCCAGTGTAGGCAGCTGCACCCCAGGTAGAACCCCGACCCCTGCGGCTCCGTTCAGCGAGCGCCCTCGTCAGCCCACCGACCAGGAGAGCGGACACATCAACACTTACCTCGCACGGCGAGAGGTCTGATAGAGTCGCGAACGCGCCCAACAGCGCACTGCCGATGTAGTTCAATGGTAGAACTTCTGCTTCCCAAGCAGATGGCGCGGGTTCGATTCCCGTCATCGGCTCAACAACGAAAGACCCCAGGTCACCTTGGGGCCTTTCGTCATTTCTACGACAGATCAGCGGCGAACCCGGACTCGCTGGCAAATCCCCGCTGTCGGAAGACGCATCACATACCGTGGACATGCTCAGCCTTGCCCGAGAGAGCATGGAGTCGACATGACCGATACGGTGCCTGTGTCGCAGGAACAACGCGGCCTGCGGGGCTTCATGAATCGCGGCGGATTCTGGCGATTTCTCGCCTTCCTCGTTGTCTATCTCGTGATCTACCTCGGTTCCGGGTACGTGATCGGCCACCTCGGCGGGCACTACGTCGACGATGATCTGCTGAGCAGTCTGGGCAGCGTGTTCCTCCAGGTCACCGCATCATTGATCATCGGAGCCGTTGTGCTGGCGGCGTTCTCCGCGTATCTGGGCTGGAACCGGGAGCTGTACGGCCGACAGCCCATCTACCGGTCGAAGTGGATGTGGATCGCACCGGTGATCGTCGCTACGCCGATCGTGCTGCGCGTGCTCGGGATCGACTGGGGCCTGCATCAGGCCGACGTCGTCGCGCTCCTGCTCGCCACCGGATTGCTGATCGGCTTCGTCGAGGAACTCACCTACCGCGGGTTCGCGGTCAAGATGCTGCGCGACGGGGGCCACGGTGAGTTGGTGGTCGCGGCCGTGACCTCGCTCGCCTTCGCGCTGTCGCACAGCATGAATCTGCTCGGCGGGCAGTCGATCACGGTCGTCGGCCCCACCATCCTCTACACCTTCTCCTTCGGCGTACTGATGTACCTGACGATGCGGGTGACCGGTTTTCTGCTGGGTGCGATGGTGATGCACGGCTTGACCGACCCGACCACGATGCTCGCCACCGGCGGCGTCGACGAGGTCGCCGCCGACGCGTCCTCGGGCGGTCTCCTCCAAGCCGCCGGCCTGTTCACCATGCTCTTGATCATCAGTGGCTACGTGCTGGTGCTCTTCATCCGCGGCCGAGTGAAGGATCAGCGCCCGTCCTGAGCGGTACGACGCAGGTTCAGCCCGTGTGCAGAGTCCGGAACTTACTGCCGTGGAACACCAGTGGATCGATGTCCTCCCGTGCGGCGACACGATTCACGCGCAGGATCACCACGAGATGATCGCCCGCGCTGACCTGTGTTTCCGGAACCCCTTCGATCCAGGCCGTCGCGCCGTCGATGAACACCGCCTCGCCGGTTCCCCGGTGCAGGGCGGTCTCGCGGAAGCGGTCGCCGTTGCGGGCGCCGAGCGCCTTGGCCGCCGCCTGCTGGTCGGTCCCGAGCAGACTCAGGCCGAGGTGGCCCGCGCCTGCCAGCTTGGGCCAGGTCGACGACGAATTCTGCACGCAGAACGACACGAGCGGCGGATCGAGGGAGACGGGCACGAAGGTGCTCACCGCCAAACCGTGTGGGACGCCGTCGATCTCGGCGCACACGGCCACCACGCCGCTGGGGAAGTTGGCGAAGGCGCGGCGTAAGCCGTTGCCGTCGGCGGGAAATTCCAAGAGCTCATGCATGATTCGTTGCCTCCACCGGCCGCACGGCCGGGTCTGTCAGTGCCGCGGCGACGGGTCCCCATCGCCGGGCGTATTCCTCGATGACGCCGTCCTCACCGAAAGTCCGGTCGGACAGATAGAGCCCGGGCAGCGCGGCGGTGCCACCGATTTCCACCAGCACGGGCTTGAGCAGCAGATCGGGTGCGAGCGCGTGGGCCGGCCCCGCGCCGAGCATCACCGGCACGGTCACCACACCGGCCAGGCCGGTACCGCCGTCGAACTGTTCGAGGAACAGCTTCAGCAGCCCGGTGTAGGTGGCCTTGAAGGTCGGACTGGCGAACACGACGAGTTCGGAGGTCGCGACGGTCTGCGCGGCCGCCGTCACCGCTGGGTCACCCCAGCCGAGCAGGCCGGGCCCGAGGGTGACCAGGTCGATCACCTGCGGCTCGGCATCAGGCCGAAGTGCTCGCGCGACCTGCACCGCCGCGGCGAGGGTGCGCGAAGCGGGTTTCGGGTTTCCGACGACGACCGTCACTGTCATGGGCTGTCCTTGTCTCGCGTGATGGTTCTAGATGACGCCGTGCAGCGGCGGCGGTCGGTTGTGCAGAACGGCCCGGCCGATGTGCTGGTATTTCCAGCGAACCGGGTCGTGCAGCGTATGGGTGCGCGCGTTGCGCCAGAAATGGTCGAGCCGGTGCTCGGACGCGGCGCTGC
Organism: Nocardia salmonicida NBRC 13393; assembly: GCF_001613085.1. Lineage (GTDB taxonomy): Bacteria > Actinomycetota > Actinomycetes > Mycobacteriales > Mycobacteriaceae > Nocardia > Nocardia salmonicida. Next base: position 124,288 of record NZ_BDBR01000024.1, on the reverse strand, counting down.
GGGTGCCGCCCACTTCGAATATCGCGGCGGACACCTCGTTCGCAGCACGGTCGGCGAGGATCTTGGCCGTGGCGACGGCGATCGATGCCCGCGCGCCCGCGCTATCGAGGTGCGCCACCGGGCCCTCGCCCTCCGCGATCACCCCGGGCCGCACCGCCGCGTCGACCGCCGCACCCGCGGCGATCAGCGTCGATTCAGCGGCCGCGACGGCAACAGCCAGTTCGCCGAACCGGTGCACGACGAGCGGATCGTCGGCCGCATTCGCTACCTGGGCCTCGAACCAGGGCCTGCTCCGCGTCCGGACGAACTCCGCCGCCGCCTCTAAGGCACCGCGTGCGATACCCGCGTCGATGGCGGCGTGCAGGAGCTGGGCGAACGCGCCGTACCCGGTGGGCGCGATGACCGCGGATGCCCGTGCGACCAGCTGCTCATGCCCGACCTCCACCGCGTCGAACTCGACCGTCCCGCTGCCGGTTGTCCGCTGCCCCAGCGCATCCCAGTCGTCGACGATCCGTACGCCCGGCTCGAGCGCGGGCACGAAAGCCACGTACTCCCCAGGCGCGAGCCTCGAAATGCCCTGTGGATCATCGAGTCTGGTCAACACCGCGAGCACATCGGCGAACAGCGACCCGGTGCAATAGAACTTCGTCCCCTCGACGACGAACCGCCGAGCACCGCCGCGTCCGGCCGCACCATCGATCGGCCGCAGCACCGTCGCGATCTCGGCAACCGTCGCGCCGCTGCGTTCGGACTGCGCGTTGGCGATCCGCGCACCAGCGAGCACCTTGCCGAAGTAGTCCCGCCGCTGCGCCCGAGTTCCCGTCAGCCGCAACAGATTCAGATACACGAAGTGACTGTGCGGCACCTGCGCGATATTCGGATCGGCCGCGGCCAGAATCCGCACTACTTCGGCGACCACGCTCGGCGGTAGGTCGGCGCCACCGAATTCGGCGGGCACGGTGATCGCGAGCAAGCCACTGGCCGAGAGCTGATCCAGCTCCTCGTGCGGCAGCCGACGCGAGAGATCGCGCTCGGCGGCACCAGCGGCGAACGCCTGGGCCAACTCGGCCGCGATCCGCACCGCCTGGTCGGCCGTGGCGATCCGCTCAGCGGTCACCACCGTCATCAGCGTCCCGCCGCGACCGGCGTCGCGGCGGCCTCCAGTTCACGCACCAGCGGCAGCACCTTGGCGCCGAAGTATTCGACCTCTTCCTGGAAGTGCAGGAACCCGGCCAGGATCAGGTCGACGCCGAGCGCCCGGTAGGCCACGATCCGCTCGGCGATCTGCTCCGGCGTGCCGATGAGCCCCGTCCGGAAGCCGTCGTTGTACTGGACCAGATCCTCGAACGTGGAATCGGCCCACATGCCCTTGCGATCACCGGTGGACGCGCCCGCCTGCTGCACCGCATCGCGGAACCCTTGCACGGCGGGCTTGTTCGCCTTCTCGACGATCTCGCGCAAGGTGTCGCGCGCTTCCTTCTCGGTATCGCGGGCGATGATGAACCCGTTGAGCCCGAACTTCACCTCGCGATCGTTGTCCCTGGCGACCTCGCGCAGATCGTCCAATTGCTCTGTGACGCCGTCGAAGTCCTTGCCATTGGAGAAGTACCAGTCCGCGTGGCGGCCACCGTTGCGTCGAGCCGCCGTGGAGTTACCACCTTGGAACAGCTCGGGATTGGGCCGTTCGGGGGTGTTGAGCGGCTTCGGCTTCAAGGTGAAGTCGCGAATCCGGTAGAAGTCGCCGCCGTAGTTCACCGCGTCCTCGGTCCAGATCTTGCGGATCACCTCGAGGAACTCGGCGCTGCGCCGGTACCGCTCGTCGTGTTCGAGCCACGGCTCGCCCAGCGCCTTGAACTCACCGGCGAACCAGCCCGACACCACATTGATCGCGAACCGGCCGCCGGACAGGTGGTCGGCCGTGGCGCCGAACTTGGCCAGCACGGCCGGATGCCACAGTCCAGGATGGATGGCGGCGATCACCTTGAGCCGCTCGGTGGCGGCCAGCAGCGCGAGGCTGAACGAGGTCGACTCGTGCTGGAACTCGGCGCCATAGGACGCGGTGTAGCGCACCTGGGTGAGCGCGTAGTCGAAACCGTTGCGCTCCGCGGTCTGGGCGAGCTTCTTGTTGTAGTCGAAATCCCAGCTGGTGCGCTGCTCGATATCGCTGGTCACCAGCCCGCCACTGACGTTGGGTACCCAGTAGGCGAACGAGACCTGGTCGGCGATTCTCTCCGTGGTCACGGGCAGTTCCTCCTCGTCGTCGGCTGTTCCAGTGCAACACCGGCAGCCGACCCCGACGAGGGTTTGAATCGACGCGATCGATACGGGCTCCGATCAGCTCCCCACGCGTACGCAATCCGCGGCGATCTTCGACTGCGCCGAGCTCACCTTGGCCGCGTCGCCCTCGCTGAGCAGCTTGGCCGGATCGTCGGACTGCGCGTTCGACACCATCACCCGCAGCCCCTCCTGCGACATCCCCGAGTCGAGGAAAACCTGCGCGGCGCAGTCGGCCAGCGCGGGGTTACTCAAACCCTTGTCCTGCAACGACTTCGACAGCTCGGCCTGAGTAACCGCCGGTGCTTCGTCGCCACTGCCGCAGGCCGCCAGCACCGGCAGCGCGAGCAGCGCCGCGGCCATCAGACAGATCCGCATTCGGTGAGTCCTTTCGATCGTCGCGCATCGAATGACGCGCGATGCGTTCGGATCATGCCGCACCGTCGTCCGCGTGGCCACCCACTCGAACTGACTCACGAGTAAGATAGCGATATGGGAGACCACATCACCGTCCGCTTCGACAACGACCGCGCCTATGTCGAATTGAACCGGCCCGGCAAACACAACGGGCTCACTCTGGAAATGCTCCGCGATCTTGTCGAGGCGGCTCGAAAAGTGGCCGACCACAAGACAACCCGCGCTGTCATCCTCACCGGAAACGGCCCGAGTTTCAGTAGCGGACTCGATATCGCCGCCGCCACCCGCAATCCAGTGGCTATCGTCAAAGAATTCCTCCCTCGGCCCCTGCGCGGCACCAATACCTTCCAGGAAGCCTGTTGGGCCTGGCGCCGACTCGACGTCCCGGTAATCGCCGCGGTCCACGGGCGCTGCTTCGGCGGCGGCCTCCAGATCGCACTGGCCGCCGACTTCCGGATCGCCGCCCCCACGGCCGAATTCTCGGTCATGGAAGTCGCCCACGGCCTGATTCCCGACATGACGGGCCCGGCCACATTGTCACAGCTCATCGGCATCGACCAGGCCAAGTTGCTGGCGATGACCGCCGACTCGATCGACGCCGACTACGCGCTCCGGATCGGTCTGATCACCGACGTCGCCGACGATCCCGTGAAGGCCGCGCAGGCCCTCGCCGACCGCGTCACCGCCCGCGACCGCGCCGCAGTGGCCGCCGCCAAGCACCTGTTCGACCGCTCGTGGCACCGCGCTTCCCGTGCGACCTTCGCCGCCGAGCGGTTGGCCCAACTGCCATTGCTCCTGCGTAAGGCCATGAGTAGTAGCGACTGACAAGCAATCCACCTGCAAATTCATGTCGGCTACCCAACGTATGTACCGCATATCACTCTTAGCTGCTGTTAGCATCGCTTCGATTCGCTGACCAGCCGAAGAGTGGTGCGTGACGGAAAAGCCGCGACGTTCCCGGATTTCGGCCTGACCCGGAGGCTCGAACACCCGTGAACAAGACCGGATCCATCCTGCTGTCCGCACTCGCAGGTACTACGGCCTTGCTGGTGAGCGCCGCGCCTCCCGTCGTGGCGAACCCGAACGCCATCAACCCGATTCCCGTCCTCAACGGCACCCATGGCCTGCCCGTCCTGCACGGACGCACCCAGGCGGTCTTCCAGGTCACGGGCATGGCCAGCCCCAACAACACCCAGAACTACAACGTTCTCGGCACCGACCTCGGCATCATGTGGGACAACGGGCGCGGCGAGATGCTCACCGCCTTCGGCGACACCGCGGGCATCGGCTTCCCCAACCTGCTCGCAGGCAGTACCTGGGCGTGGCGCTCCAACATCCTGGTCCGCAGCCACGACCAGAACCCGGCCGACGGGGTCATGTTCGACAGTGTCGTGCGCGATGTCATCGGCCAGGCACGCGACCTGATTCCCAGCCCCAAGATCCCCTTCCTCGAGATCAGCCGCATCCCCACCGCGGGCATCTCGGCCAACGGCGTGCAGTACATGTCGCTGATGTCGGTGAAGACCTGGGACGCCCCCGGTGAATGGACCACGAGCTTCTCCGGCCTCGCCGCCTCGGCCGACAACGGCGAGACCTGGGCCGATCTCGGCCACACCCGCCGTCCCGACGAGGGTGGCAACGCCAACTTCCAGATGAACAGCTTCGTGAAGGACGGCGGCTTCGTCTACGAATACGGCACCCGCGCCGGCCGCAATAGCGAGGCCTTCATCGCCCGCGTCCCCGAAGCCCAGATCGAGAACCTCGCGGCCTACGAGTACTGGGACGGCCACGAGTGGAAGCTGAACGACGTGAACGCGGCGGCCCCCATCATGGGCGGCGTCGGCGAACTCTCGGTGATGTACAACGAGTACCTCGGCCAGTTCATCTCCCTCACCACCGACCCGTTCAACTCCGTGGTGATGCGCCGCGCGTCCTCGCCGGTGGGCCCGTGGAGCGCCCCGGAGGTGCTGATCGATGCCCGGGAACTCCCCACCGCCTACGCCCCGTCGATCTTCCCGTATCAAACCGGCCGCGACCTGTACTTCATGACGACCATCCACACCCAGTACAACGTCGTATTGATGCGCACCACCCTCTGACGGCGTCCGCCGGTCCTACACTCGACTCATGGAAGCGGCGGATTGGGATGCGCGTTATGCGCGCAGTGAATTGGTTTGGGGCGCACCGCCGAACAGCACCGTCGTCGAACATGTGTACGGCCTCGACCGCAGAATCCCCCTGCTCCCCGACGAATCAGGGGTGGCGCCGTCGCTCCCGCGGGCTCTCGACCTGGCCTGCGGCGAGGGCCGCCACGCACTCTGGCTGGCTACCCACGGCTGGCAGGTGACCGCCGTCGATTTCTCCCAGGTGGGGATCGACAAGGGCAGAACCGTCGCCGCTCGCCTGTCGCGCTCGGTCCGTTCCCGGGTGCACTGGCAAACAGCCGACATCACCGACCTCGAAGCCGCCGACATCACCGGCCCCTTCGAACTGATCCTGATGGTCTTCGTCCACCTCCCCGCCGACGAGCGCCGCACCCTGCTGCACCAACTGTCCGACATGCTCGCCCCCGGCGGCATGCTCCTGGTCCTCGGTCACGCCACCCGCAACATCACCGACGGCTACGGCGGCCCCCAGGAAGCGCAGATCCTCTTCTCCCCCGAAGACCTGAGAGCCGACCTGGCCCGCGACGACATCACCATCTCCCTCGCGAATGAGGTCTTCCGCCCCACCGAGGGCCCCGACGCGATCGATTCCCTGCTCATCGCCGAACGCCCGCTCCCCGAATCCACCGACTGATCACCGCGCCCAACGGGCGAACCAGGGGGCCACGGTCGCGGCGATGACGTCGAATCCGGTGCGGAACGAGTGCGCTTGCTTGGGAATCACCCGCACTTCGGCGGCGTCTGCGGCGTCGGGCACCCCGAACGGGTCACTACCCCCGTTGATCACCACAACCTCGATATCTCCGGTCGCCAGCAGCTCATCGCGCCTGCTCTTCTCCGGCTTGCCCGGCGGATGCAACGGGAACGACAGCGCGATGACGCCCCTCGCCCCGACGTCCACCGCCGTGCGACACGCGACCCGCGCGCCGTTGCTGCGACCCCCCTGGACAACCGGCACTCCGGGAAATCTCGCCCGCAACGCCGTCACGATCTCGAGCCAGGCCCGGTCCTGCTTGTCCGCGTTCCCCGGCGCCCGCCCACCGGCAACCCGATAGGGCTGCACCACCCGAGCTACCGTCCCGCCCGCTTCGACGGCCGAATCACGCACGGCCAGAATATCTTCGGCATCGACGCCGCCACCGGCCCCATGCGTGATCACCAGCAGGAACGCCGGGTCACGCACCTCGTCGAGCTCGATCTCGGCCGGTCCCACAGTCGTCTCGATGCGCACATCTCACGGTAGCCCCGAGGTCGCGGCGAGCAACGCCTCCGCAGCCGCGCGTGTTTTTCACATCACATTGCCGCCTACCCCTTTGCCGAGACCATTACCCACCGGTAATATGGTGGATAAGTTACCCGCGAGTAGCATGCGGAAAACCGGCGACGGGCGGGAACGGCACACCACCGACCGCACCAGAACTCAATGGAGAGTGAGTACTCACATGGGCCACTACAAGGCAAACGTTCGCGACCTCGAGTTCAACCTCTTCGAGGTCCTCGGCATCGACAAGGTGCTCGACGCAGGCGCCTTCGGCGACCTGGACACCGACACCGTCAAGGAAATGCTCTCCGAGGTCCGCCGGCTGGCCGAAGGCCCGCTGGCCGAATCCTTCGCCGACGCGGACCGCAACCCGCCCGTGTTCGACCCGAACACCCACACCGTGGCCATCCCCGAGTCCTTCAAGAAGTCCTACAAGGCGCTCGAAGACGGCGAGTGGGCCAAGGTCCCGCTGAACGAGGAGCTCGGTGGCCTCGGCGCCCCGTCCGCCGTCGCGTGGGCGCTGTCGGAGATGGTGCTCGGCGCCAACCCGCCCATCCAGATGTACGCGGCGGGCGCGGGCTTCGCGCAGGTGTTCTTCAACAACGGCACCGACGAGCAGAAGAAGTGGGCGGCCAAGATCGCCGACCGCAACTGGGGCGCCACCATGGTGCTGACCGAGCCCGACGCCGGTTCCGACGTCGGCGCGGGCCGCGCCAAGGCGATCAAGCAGGAAGACGGCACCTGGCACATCGAGGGCGTCAAGCGCTTCATCACCTCGGGTGACTCCGACGACATGTTCGAGAACATCATGCACCTGGTGCTGGCTCGTCCCGAGGGCGCCGGACCGGGCACCAAGGGCCTGTCGCTGTTCTACGTACCCAAGACCCACTTCGACTTCGACACCGAGACCTACGGCGACCGCAACGGCGTCTTCGTCACCAACGTCGAGCACAAGATGGGCATCAAGGCCTCGGCCACCTGTGAGGTCACCTTCGGCGGCCACGGCGTTCCGGCCAAGGGCTGGCTCGTCGGCGAGGTGCACAACGGCATCGCGCAGATGTTCGACGTCATCGAGAACGCTCGCATGATGGTGGGCACCAAGGCCATCGCGACCCTGTCGACCGGCTACCTGAACGCGCTGGAGTACGCCAAGACCCGCGTCCAGGGTGCCGACCTGACCCAGATGACCGACAAGGCCGCGCCCCGCGTGACCATCACCCACCACCCGGACGTGCGCCGTTCGCTGGCCACCCAGAAGGCGTACGCCGAGGGCCTGCGCGCGATCTACCTCTACACCGCCGCGCACCAGAACCCGGAAATCGCCGAGGTCGTCTCGGGTGCGGACAAGGACGTCGCGTTCCGCGTGAACGACCTGCTGCTCCCGATCGTCAAGGGTGTCGGCTCCGAGCGCGCCTACCAGTACCTGACCGATTCGCTGCAGACCTTCGGAGGCTCGGGCTTCCTGCAGGACTACCCGATCGAGCAGTACATCCGCGACGCGAAGATCGACTCCCTCTACGAGGGCACCACCGCCATCCAGGCGCAGGACTTCTTCTTCCGCAAGATCGCGCGTGACCGCGGTGTGGCCCTGGCCCACGTGGCGGGCCAGATCCAGAAGTTCCTGGAGTCCGACTCGGCCAACGAGCGCCTCAAGGGCGAGCGCAAGCTGCTCGCCACCGCGCTCGAGGACGTGCAGACCATGGCCGCCACCCTGACCGGCCACCTGATGGGCGCCCAGGAGCAGCCGACCGAGCTGTACAAGGTCGGCCTTGGTTCGGTGCGTTTCCTGATGGCCGTCGGCGACCTGTTCATCGGCTGGATGCTGCTGAACCAGGCCGAGATCGCCCTCGCCGCGCTCGACAACGGCGCCACCGGCTCCGACGTCGCCTTCTACACCGGCAAGGTCGCCTCGGCGCAGTTCTTCGCCCGCAACGTCCTGCCCGAGCTGACCGCCACCCGCGCGATCCTCGCCAACCTGGACAACGACATCATGGACCTGGACGAAGCCGCCTTCTGATCCGCAGGTAGTTAGCAGAACGGGCCGGAGCATTCAGCTCCGGCCCGTTTTCTGTCTCTGCCTCTATGCGGAGCCGCTGGAGAGTGCAGCGAGCGTCGTGAGGAAGTACATCAGGCCATCCATGAAAATCTCCTTCGAAGTGGGTCGGCCATTCCTATCACGGAATGGTTACCTACAACCTTGACGAGGTGAACGCCGAGCGAACATGCCCGCTCAGTCCTCCTTCGACGCGGTGAGCACCTGAAACCAGCCCGCTGACGGCCTCGGCGGTCGCGGTTCCCCGCCGTCCGGCTACCCACCCGGCGTACTCTGGGATCTACCGTCGGTCGGGGTGAGGCTCGGGGGTTGGGATGGCCGAAAGCACTGCGCTCAGTGTGTATCTGCGCGAGCGACGACTGGCCGCGGGGCTTGCGCGGGGCGAACTCGCCACCCGCACACAGCTCGCGCCACTTCTCATCAGCCAGATCGAATCCGGGGCCCTCGTCCCCAATCCCGCGATGCTGCAACGACTTTTCGACAGCCTCGACGTGCCCCAGTGGTACCGCAAACACATTCTGGTCCGCGGCCTGCCCGCCATCGAATCCGGCACCGCACCCACGACCCCCTCGGCCGAAGACCTCGCCGACCTGGCCAGCCTCACCCACCCCGCCTGCTTCGCCCGCTTCCCCACCATGGACATGCTCGCCGCGAACTCCGACTACCAGCGCCTTTTCCCCGGCCTCGGCGCCGGCGTGAACATGCTCGAGTGGATGTTCCTCAACCCCGTGGCGAAGAAGGTCTATCTCGACTGGACCACCGAGGCCCAGCTCCTGGTCCACGCCTTCCGCATGCTCGCCCCGCTCGCCCCCACCCAGCGCATCACCGCCATCACCGCGGCGTGCAGCGACTCTCCCGACTGGGACCCGGTGTGGACCAGCGAAGTTCGCCCGCAGGACATCGCGCGGCGCCACCTGCGCCTGCGCGAACGCAGCACCGGTCTGGAGCGACGCATGATGCTGCGCGTCTACGACCCCGCGTTCCCCAGCCGCCCGTGGTGGCTGTACCGCCTGATCCCCGTTCGATGACCCACAGCGAAGCCCCCGTCGCCGCGACAACGGAGGCCCGCGATTCTTCCGGAGTTACTCGGCTTCCTCGCCCGACCCCGAGGTCAGCGAGGCCAGGATCGCGGCCAGCTGCTCCGACGACCCGGTGCTGGGGCCAGGCTCTTCCGCCGACGCCGCACCCGCACCGAGCACGGCGATGCTCGCCGCCGCAGCCATAGCCACACCGAAGACACGAATCTTGCTCATTGTGAACCCTTCATTGTTCAGATTTGCCACGGATTTTCCGCCGCACAAGATGTTCAACAGCGAAAGAACCCTCGATGGCAGACCACTGAAAGGGCGCAAGACAAGTTCTAGGCCGCCGAGCCACTCACCAACAACTGCAACAGCCCGGTCATTCCCCACAACATCGTCGTAGCCGACCCGGTCGGCCATTCCTCCGCAATACCCATTCCCGAAACCTCTTACTGCTCATACCATCACCGACAATGTCCTGATCGACATCATAGTGAGTCACCCGATACGAAATCGGCGGCGGTACTCGTTGGGGGTCGTATCGAGCTGGCGGCGGAAGGCACGCGCGAGCGTATCGATGGTGTTGAAACCGCAAGTGGCAGCGATCCGTTGGAGCGTTTCGTCGCTCGTCTCGAGCCGATGCCGCGCCACCTCCACCCGCGCCGACTCGATATAGGCCGCGGGCGTCATCCTGAGTTCGGTGCGAAAGATCCGCGTGAGCTGGCGCTCACTGACATGGACCTGCTCGGCGAGGTCGGTCACCGTGAGCGAATTCGCGATATTGCGCGCGATGTAGTGCCGCAGATCCTCGATCCGCCGAGTGGTCGACACCGGCTCGAGCGACACACTGAACTGACTTTGCCCACTCGGTCGTTTCAGATACATCACCAGCTGGCGAGCTACCCGCAACGCCAATTCGTCTCCGAAATCATCGGCCACCAAGGCCAGCGTGAGATCCAGGCAAGCGGTGAGTCCCGCACCCGTCCAGATGTTTTCGTCGCGAATGTAGATCGGATCCGCATCGACGATGACCTCCGGATGCTCGGCGGCCAACTGCTGCGCCGTCGACCAATGCGTGGTCGCCCGCTTCCCATCGAGCAGCCCCGCGGCCGCCAGAATATGCGCACCGACACACACCGAAGCCACCCGCCGAGCCCCCTCGGCCAACCGCGCCACCGCCGCGACTACCCCCGGATCGACCACCGCGCTGACCCGCCGGCGACTGTCCGTCTCCACCGCCCCCGGCACCACCACCGTGTCCACCCGCCCCAACTCGGAGAACGTCACATCCGGCAGAATCCGCACCCCCGCCGAGGTGGTCACCGCCTCCATCGACTCGGCGGCCAACACCACCCGATACCCCGTCGGCTCGTCCATCTCCCGCTGCAGCAGCGAGAACGCCTCCGGCGGGCCTGTGACATCCAGCAGATCCACCCGATCGAACAACACGATCACCACGAGCCGCTCAGTCACCCACAACCTCCATGTCTGAATCTGCAGGTTACATGACATTGCCGACACAACACGGCGTCCATACCGTGGATCCCATGACCTCCACGACCCTGCGCGAACTCAACGGCTTCGACGAAACCCCCGCTTCCCTGACCAACTCCACCCTTGTCCTGATCGACTACCAGAACACCTACACCCAGGGCGTCATGGAGCTGACCGGCTGGGAACCCGCCCTCGACGCAGCCGCCGAACTCCTCACCGCGGCCAGGGCGGCAGGCACCCCCGTCATCCACGTCATCAACGACGGCGGCAAGGACACCCCTTACGACATCACCACCGACATCGGCCGAATCCATCCCCAGCTATCCCCAACCCCCGACGAACCCACCGTCGTCAAATCCGCCCCCAACGCCTTCGTGAACACCGACCTCGCCGAATTGGTCGACGCCACAGGCAACACCAACCTCATCATCGCCGGCTTCATGACCCACATGTGCGTCACTTTCACCACCGAAGGAGCCTTCCTCCGAGGCAACACCCCCACAGTCGTCGCCAACGCCTGCGCCACCCGCCCCCTCGGCCAGGTCTCCGCAACTCAACTCCACACCAGTGCCTTGGCCACCATCACCGACCTCTACGGCGTCGTCGTCCCCACCCCCAACGACCTCAACGCCTGATCCGCAGGCTGCTCACCCAGTCGGAAGACGATTGCAGCGCAATCGCATTCATGACCTACGGATCTGGACGGAGAGCGTACTGCCGGTAGCCTGGTGAATCACTGTTGCGCAGGGCCGCATACCTTTTCGAGCATGCGGCCCCACGCATCCGATCTCAGCTTCGAGCGGACCGGAACGCTACGACGGGCAGTTGACCGTGTACTCCCACTGGGTGTCATTCGGGCCCGTGACCCGAACGCTCACCGTCGATGACGACCCCGCGGGCAACGAGACGACTCGAGATCCGGTGCCCTGGTTGGCATTGTCGCCGACGTAGCCGGTGTCGAGCACCTGCCCGCCTTCGTAGAAGACCTGAATACGGTCGGGAATGTTGAGGGTTTCGTAGGTCAGGACGAACGAGGTGGGTCCGGTGACGCCGAGCTGGTGCGTGGTGTTGGTGACGCCCGCCCCACCCGACTTGGTCGAGCGGTTGCACTGCTGCACGGTCTCGGAGGACCCGCCGCTCGAGCTACCGCCGAGGATTCCGCTGCCGGTATCGAGCAGATCCCCCAGAATCCCACTGCCCGTGTCGATCACCCCGCTGCCGGTCTCGCCGCTGCCGGTGTCCGCGCCGGCCACCCCGGCGCCGGCGACAAGCGACAGCGCCGCTCCCACCACGGCCACCGTCCGAAGAATCCCCCGATTCGAAAGACTGATCTTGTTCATAACGCTTCCTCCACAACACTTCTCGCCACGGATCTGGATCAGGTGAAGCCGCCGACGCGACCGAACGATCGCTGGGCAAGAGAAGTTCTACACGCGTTGCAGAGGATCCGGAGGGCTCGAAATTCGGCCATCGCCGTGTTCAGATGCCGAATAGTTGCCCGGTAGGCGAGCACTCGATATTGGCAATCGGGCAACACCACGAACGCAGCCCACCGCGCCTCGAGCAATTTCTTAGCACGCAGAAGAAAACACCGGACGGTAGACCAAAATTGGCATTTCGCTGCCACCTGGCTACTGCGCAGCGAATCAATTCAGGCCGATGAGTAAAGTCACAGCAATTCCCGGTAACGACGCCTATCGCGATGACGATCGCCCGAAGCGCAAGTCCCCGAACATATTCCGCAGTAGGGACCTATCCACCGCGTCCGGATACCACGAGGGCCGCACACCCCCCTGGAGCGTGCGGCCCTTGTGGCTGGAGACTCAGCGCACGGTGGCGGTGAGGTGGGGGTAGCCCTTTTTGGGGTGCAGGATGGAGAGATCCCAGCCGGATCCGACCTGGTCGGCGTAGATGTTCACCGAGGACGGAAGGAAGATCGGCTTACCGAATTTGACCGCGTAGGTGGTCTTTTCGGGAACACGGCCCTCGATGGTGCTGAGGATCGCGGCGGCGGACCACATGCCGTGGGCGATGGTTTGCGGGAAACCCATTGCCTTGGCGCCGATTCCGGAGACATGGATCGGATTGCGGTCGCCCGAGGCCGCGGCGTAGCGGTTGATCAATTTCTGATCGACGCGCTGCACGCGCAGCGGAGGCGGCGGCACCTCGTCGGCCGGAGGTTCCGATTTGGGACCGCCGGAGAGGGAGGTGCGCTGCTGGTGCAGGAGAGTCGATACCTGCCGCCAGACGAGCTCGCGGCCTACCCGGATCTCCGTGATCGCGTCGACCAGAAGACCTTTCGGGTGTTCGCGAAGGTTCTCGATGTGTGCGGAGAAGTCGAGAGGCTCGGCGGCGGAGATCTCCCGGGTGCGCTCGATGACGTTCTCGAAGTGCACCGCGCCGACCGCCGTGAACGGGAAGTCCCGCGCCACCATCAGTTCCATCATCAACGGAAACGCGAGGATGAAGGGGTACGTCAGCGGCAGGGTGTCGCTGAAACGCAGGCCGGTGGCGTGGCAGTAGGCGGCCAGGTGGTCGGGATCGACACGCACGCCGTCGACGACGACGCGACGGTCGGGCAGGGTCGGCTTACGCCCCGACAGCGCGGCGGGCAGCGGGATGGCGCCCAGCGCCGCCTTCGCGTACAGGCCGCCGTTCTTGGGAACCTCGGTGAGGGTGATCGTCTGGGTCATCAGGCGCCGATCAGGCTCTGACCGCAGACGCGAACCACGTTGCCGCTCACCGCGTTCGACGCGGGACTCGCGAAGTAGGCGATGGTCTCGGCGACGTCGACGGTCTGGCCGCCCTGCAGCAGCGAGCTCATCAGGCGACCGGCCTCCCTGGTGCCGACGGGGATGGCGGCGGTCATCGCGGTCTCGATGAAGCCGGGCGCCACCGCGTTGATGGTGATGCCCTTCTCGGCCAGCAGCGGGGACTCGGCGTCGACCATACCGATGACGCCCGCCTTGGACGCGCCGTAGTTGGTCTGACCACGGTTGCCCGCGATGCCCGCGATGGAGGACACATCGATCACGCGGCCGCCTTCCTTGAGCACGCCCTTGGCGACGAGGCCGGAGGTGATGCGGTGCGGGGCAGCGAGATTGACGTTGATCACCGAGCTCCAGCGACCCTCGTCCATGTTGGCGAGCAGCTTGTCGCGGGTGATGCCTGCGTTGTGCACCACGATGTCGATGCCGCCGAAACGCTCGGTGGCGAAGTCGGCCAGCCGCTCGGCGGCGTCGGGCGCGGTGACATCGAGGGCCAGCGCGGTGGCGCCGATCTTGTTCGCGGTGTCGGACAGGGCCTCGCCCGCGGCGGGGATGTCGGCGACGATCACGGTGGCGCCGTCACGGGCGAACACCTCGGCGATGGTGGCGCCGATACCGCGTGCGGCACCGGTCACGACAGCGACCTTGCCGGCGAGCGGCTTGTCCCACGAAGCCGGGGCGACCGAATCGGCGGAGCCGACGCGGATGACCTGACCGTCGACGAAGGCCGACTTGCCCGAGAGCAGGAAGCGCAGGGTCGACTCGAGGCCGGTCGCGGCGGCGCCCGCTTCGGGGTGCACGTAGACGAGCTGGCCGGTCGCGCCGCGCAGCAGCTCCTTGGCGACCGAACGCGAGAAGCCCTCGAGCGCGCGCTGGGCGATCTGCTCATCGACCGAGCCGGCCAGTTCGGGGGTGGTGCCGAGAACCACGACACGCCCCGAAGGAGCGAGGTTGCGCATGGCGGGCTGGAAGAATTCGAACAGCTGCGCGAGCTTGTCGATCGAGTCGATGCCGGTGGCGTCGAAGACCAGCGCGCCGTACTTGGTGCCCGAGTCGAGCGAGTCCGCGACGGTGTAGTCCGACAGCAGCGCGCGGACCGGCTCAGCCAGGCGGCCCTTGCCACCGAGCAGCACCGGGCCGGGCAGGGCGGGCTCGCCCGCCTTGTATCGGCGCAGCTCAGCCGGCTGCGGGAGGCCCAGTTTGCTCGCGAGGAACGCGCCGGGGGCGGAGTGGATGAAAGATCCGTAGAGGTTCGGTGCACCCTTGCTCTTGGCTGCCACTGTTCCTACCTTCTCTGTGCTCGACGAGTGTGTGACCGTGCTCCGCCCAGTGTCCCCCGTGTGAGCGCACACTTGCGGGTACGGTGTCGACAACGAACTTACTCCGGAGTAAGTTTAATGTAAACCGATACGACGCCGCGACCGCACGGGGGCCTATTCCACCGGCCGGCGTTACCCGGAACCGACGAGACCATGGAGAACTCGAGTGACAAGCAAAGCCCGCTCGGCGACGGCCAAGGACAGCACTGCTGAGACCAGCACTGCCAAGGCCGCGAAGACCCAGCGCCCGGTCGCCATCGTTGGCGGCAACCGAATCCCCTTCGCTCGCTCGGACAAGGCCTACGCCAAGGCGTCCAACCAGGACATGTTCACCGCTGCCCTCGACGGGCTGGTCAGCCGGTTCGGGCTGCAGGGCGAGCGCCTCGGCATGGTCGTCGGCGGCGCCGTGCTCAAGAAGGTCGGCGAGCACAGCCTGATCCGCGAAAGCGTGCTCGGCTCGAAGCTCTCGCCCTACACCCCGGCCCACGACCTGCAGCTCGCCTGTGGCACCGGCCTGCAGTCGATCGTGACCGTCGGCGACGCGATCGCCCTCGGCCGTATCGAGTCCGGCATCGGCGGCGGCGCCGACACCACCTCCGACGCGCCGATCGGCGTGAGCGAGGACATGCGTGAGTGGATGCTCACCGCCAACCGCGCCAGGACCAACAAAGACAAGCTCAAGCTGGTCGGCCAGCTGCGCCCCTCGATGCTCGGCATCGAGATCCCCAAGAACGCCGAGCCGCGCACCGGGCTGTCGATGGGTGAACACGCCGCCATCACCGCCAAGGAATTCGGCGTGGCCCGCGAGGCTCAGGACGAGCTGGCCTACCTCTCGCACAAGAACATGGCGGCCGCCTACGACCGTGGCTTCTTCGACGATCTGGTCACCCCGTTCCTCGGCCTGACCCGTGACGACAACCTGCGTCCCGGCTCGACCGTGGAGAAGCTGTCCACCCTGAAGCCGGTGTTCGGCGTCAAGGCGGGCGACGCCACCATGACCGCGGGCAATTCGACCCCGCTCACCGACGGCGCGTCGGCGGTGCTGCTGTCCACCGACGAGTGGGCCGCCGAGCACAAGCTGCCGGTGCTCGCGCACCTGGTGGACTCCGAGGTCGCCGCGGTGGATTACATCCACGGCCCCGACGGCCTGCTGATGGCGCCCACCTACGCGGTGGCGCGCCTGCTGGCCCGCAACGGCCTGACCCTGCAGGACTTCGACTACTACGAGATCCACGAGGCCTTCGCCTCCGTGGTGCTTGCCACCCTGGCCGCGTGGGAGTCCGACGCCTACTGCAAGGAGCGCCTCGGCCTCGACGGCGCGCTCGGCTCCATCGACCGCAGCAAGCTCAACGTGAACGGCTCCTCGCTCGCCGCGGGCCACCCGTTCGCCGCGACCGGCGGACGCATCGTCGCCTCGACCGCGAAGCTGCTGGCGGAGAAGGGATCCGGCCGCGCGCTGGTTTCCATCTGCGCCGCGGGCGGCCAGGGCGTGGTGGCGATCATCGAGCGCTAGTCCGCGCCGATCACACAGCGACGGCGGGTGGTCTCCGATTCTTCGGAGACCACCCGCCGTTCGTTGTCAGACCTCAGCGGCACATCGGGTTCGGGTGCGGCTGCGAGGAACCCCAGGGTCCGCAGATGAGGAGCTTGATGAAGCCGAGGGGAATATCGATCGCGGCGGAACCGGTTCCGGCGGAACCCGATTCGGCTACCACAGCCGGTTGCGCGGGGGCGGCGAGCGCGGCAGGCGCGCCTGCGGCGATTCCGGCGACAGCCGCGGTGGCAACAAGGACTCGGATCATTCGACGATGCATGACAAGCCTTTCAAAGGACGAACTGAACGAAGCTGATAACCACATCGGGTGCCCCGAGGCGAGCGTTATCCATAACTTTCATGGGCTTGACCCTCGAATTGCCCAGTGCTACAAGCCATTCACGTTGGGCGAACCACCGTCAGTTCGCGTCGATAGCAGCGGCGAGAAGTGGCCAGGATTTGTGCAGGTCTTGTTCCCAGTACTGCCAGGTGTGGGTGCCCGCGGGCCGGAATTCGGCGTGGGCGGGAATGTTCAGTTCCGCGAGGCGGGCGGCGAGTCGCTGGGTGCACAGGTTGGCGGCGGCCTCGATGGCGCCACCGAGGAGGATCTGGTCGGTCATGCCGATGACTTTTCCGGGCGTAGCACCGGGCGGGAGGGTTTCGGCGGCGCCGGGCAGGCCGTTCGCGCTGGAGAGGTAGATCGCCTTGCCGCGCAGGCGTTCCGCGTTGAGGTAGGCGTCGTTCGCGCGCCAGGCGGGATCGCCGGGCGGGCCCCACATGTTGGCCGGGTCGGCTCCGCCACGGGCCAGGACGAAATCGATATAGGCACGACTCACCGGGTCATCCACCGAGGCGCAGCCGCTGTAGGCGCCGACCGCGCGGTAGCGGTCGGGGGCGGCGATGGCCAGGTTGAGCACCGCGGTGGCCGACATCGACAGGCCCGCGATGGCATTCACACCGGTGGTGTTCATGGTGGCGTCGATGATCGGCGGGAGTTCCTCGGTGAGGAAGGTCTGCCACTTGTTGCGGCCGAGCTTCGGATCGTCGCGCTGCCAGTCGGTGTAGTACGAGAACGCGCCTGCCGCCGGCGTGACCACGTTGACGTTCTTGTCGGCGAAGAACTGCACGATGTCAGTCTGGTTGTACCAGTTCGCGATGTCCTCCCCACCACCCGCGCCGTTGAGCAGATACAGCGTCGGCCGTGGCGCGCTGGTGTCGTGCGGGGTGATGACCTGCAGCGGGATCACCCGGTCCATCGACGCGGAGTACACGTGCAGCATCTGCTGCCGCTGGCCTGGCCGTTCGATCCGATCCAGCCTCGATCCGTCCGCGTCGGCGGTCCCGATCGACGCGACCGACAGCGCGGTGACAGCGAGCGCGGTCAGTACCGTCCGCATACAGGTGAACAAGAGTCCTCACAGAGTTCGAATCGAATTGCGCCACAAGGAGAATGGTCGCCGGGACGGCAGCGCGAGTCCGTCCCGGCGACCAGGTGCTACGCGATCAACTACCGATCAGATCGCCCAGCACGTCGGAGATGATGTCGCTCAGCGAGCCGGTGGAGCTCAGCTGGCCATCATCGGAACCCAGCCCGTTGTCGCCGAGGCTGCCGATCACGGTCTCACCCGCGTTGGCGCCGCGCGCGGTGAAACAGGCGGTGAGGCCGGGCATTTCATTGCTCACGCCCACGGTGCCGGCGACGCCGACGCCACCGCTGGTGACCATCTGGCCCACCTTGATGCCGCTGGGCACCGGGTAGGTGATGGTCAAGGTGACCGGGTTGCCGGAGTTGACGAACCAGCCGGTGCTCGTCACCTTCCAGCCGCCCGCGTTGGGCTCGGCGGTGACGTCCTCGGTGACCTGGCCGCCGACCGCGTGATAGGCGGTGATGGTGGCCTTGGTCGGCGCACCGAAGCCGACCGGCGGGAAGTCGGTGATGGTGTTGACGTACGGGTTGCCGATCCCGGTGGTGCCGACGATCACCTTGTAGGTGACCGAGGTGCCGACGCCGATCTGCTCGGCGCTGGCGATCTTGTCGTAGACGTGGGTGACACCGACGGTGCTCCAGTCCTGCTTGGTGTCGTGACTGCTCACCGCGCAGGTGGCGGCGGCGGCGACGCCGGATCCAAGGCCGACACCGACACCGGCGACGACCAGAGCGGTGGTGGCGACGCCCGCGGCGATACGCGAAGTCCGGAACATGTTTTTCCTCCATAGCCCCGGCGAACACGGCCGGGGCGAATTCCTCATCAGGTGGGCTTTCCCCCCTCTGACCACAAGGTATAGGTCGGATTGGACGATTGTCCTGGAAAATAGGAACGTGTTCTTATTTTGTGGAACATCATCGTTTTACTCTGTGGCGCGGGTAGGATCCGAGAATTTTCGCTCCGCCGGAATCCCTCCGAAAACGCGACAACCGGCCCTCCGTCTGGCGACGAAGGGCCGGTTGCGGGCGTCAAGGGGGCTTATCGCCTACTTCTGCGGCAGCTCGTTGTGGCCGCCGAACGCCTTTCGGGATATGCGCGTCTGGCTACTTCTGCGGCAGCTCGTTGTGGCCGCCGAACGCCTTTCTCATGGCCGAGAGCATCTTGTCGGCGTAGAGGGCCTGGCCGCGGGAGGAGAAGCGCTGATAGAGGGCTGCGGAGAGGATCGGGACGGGGACCGCGGTGTCGATGGCGGCGTCGACGGTCCAGCGGCCTTCGCCGGAGTCGGAGACTCGACCACTGTAGGAGTCCAGGTCGGGGTCGGCGACCAGCGCCGATGCGGTGAGATCGAGGAGCCAGGAGGCGACGACCGAACCGCGGCGCCACACCTCGGTGATGGCCGGAATGTCCAGGTCGTACATGTAGTACTCGGGGTGCTCCATCGGCGTCTCCTCGGCGGAGTGCTCACCGTGCAGGTACTCCGAGCCCGCGTTGGCGTGCTCGAGAATGTTGAGACCCTCGGCGTAGGCGCCCATCGCGCCGTACTCGATGCCGTTGTGCACCATCTTCACGAAGTGGCCCGCACCGTGCGGACCGCACAGCAGATAGCCCTTCTCCGCCTGCGACGGCTCACCGGTGCGGCCAGGGGTGCGCGGGGCCGACTCGTAGCCCGGAGCGATGGTCTTCAGCAGCGGCTCCAGGTAGTCGACCTGGGCCTGGTTCCCGCCGATCATCAGGCAGTAGCCGCGCTGTAGGCCGAAAACGCCACCCGAGGTGCCGATGTCCAGATAATGAATGCCCTTGGGCTCCAGCGCCTTCGCGCGTTTGATGTCCTCGTGGTAGCGACTGTTACCGCCGTCGATGATGATGTCGCCCGGCTCGAGCAGCTCGGCGACGTTCTCGATCACCGCACCGGTGGCGCCTGCGGGGATCATCACCCACACCACGCGGGGAACCTCGAGCCTGCCGATGAAATCGGCCAGGTCGGTCGTGCCGCTGAACTTGTCACCGAGCTCGGATTCCAGGTCGGCGAGGGGCCCTGGGTGGCGCTCGTACCCCACGGCGGTGTGCCCGTCGCGCACGATACGGCGCACGATGTTGGCACCCATCCGGCCGAGGCCGATCATTCCCAGCTGCATCAGTTCTCCTCGTTGTCCGGTCCGTGGTGTCGAGATACTTCTCACCTCGATTGTCTCGCGCCGCAGCGACCTCGGCCGTGGGGGCGTCGCCCCGCGCGCCGAAATTCTTCCGAATGGGCTGTAACGCCCCGCTCCGGGCCACGATAAACAGATCGGCTCCGTGTAGTTGCCAGACCCCCGACCCGGCAACTACACGGAGCCTTTCTGCTGCCCCCGACCCGGTGCCGAGCTGCCGAGCGCGCCGAAGCGCGTTACCCTCGGGCCGGACCCCGCAAACATTCGGGGCCAACCTAACGGAAGGACCTCCGTGCCCAGCGAGTCGACCGCCGGACAACCGGCCGACCGAAGGGGCGAGGTCGGATTACGCAAGCTGCTCGAATCAAATCGCACTTTCGATCCGGACACCACCGCCCTCACCCAGCCCCTGAACACCGTGACCCGCGATCGCTGGTCACCCACTCCCGGCCCGGCGGGCAACCAGCCGCCGACCCCGCCGGGCAACCAGCAGCTGGTCAAGCGCATCGGAATCGCGGTCGGCGCCGTGCTGGCCGTCGGAACCGCCGCCTACCTGGCCGACCTCGCGTTGAGCTCGGGTGAGGTGGCGCGCGGCGTCGTCGTCGCCGGTATCGACATCGGCGGGATGGACCAGGCCGAAGCCGACGCGCTGCTGCACACCGAGCTCGGACCCAAGGCCGAACGACCGCTCCCCGTACGGATCGGTGACGTGCAGGCGAGCATGGTGCCTGCCGCAGCCGGTCTGTCGGTGGACTACGACCGCACCTGGGACGCCGTCGGCGGTCAGCCGTTGAACCCGGTGAGCCGACTGATCTCCCTGTTCGGCACCCGCGAGGTACCGGTGTCGAGCACCGTCGACACCGCGGCTCTCGACGCACAGCTCGCTGATTTCCGCGTCCACGACAATCCGACTGTCGAAGGCACGGTGCGGTTCGAGAACGGCAGACCCGTCGCGGTCGCGCCGGTGCCCGGCCGGGTGCTCGACACCGAGGCCGCGCGCACCACCATCACCGACCGCTGGGCCGCCAGCAGCCAACTGGATCTGCCCGTGGTGGCCGCACCCGTCGCCGTGCGCACCGATGCCGTACAGGCGGCGTTGCGCGAGATCGCGACGCCGGCTGTCGCCTCACCGATCACCTTGTCCGGCAAGGACGTTCAAGCCTCGCTGACCACCGGCCAGATCGCTGACGTGCTCGGTTTCGTCCCCGACGGCAATGGCGGACTGGCGCCCCAGATCAACAACGACGCCGTAATCGCGTTGCTCGCAACGCAATTGGCGAAGTCCGAGATGGAACCCAAGGACGCCACCTTCACGGTCGGTGCGGGTAAGCCGACCGTCGTGCCCGCTGTGGTCGGCGAGAAGATCGACTGGCCCAAGACGCTGGAGAAGCTGCCCGCCCTGCTCACGCAGCCGGGTCCGCGCACCACCCCGGTGGTGTATCAGCGCGTCGAGCCCAAGCTCACCACCGAGGCCGCGAACGCGCTCGGGGTGAACGAGACGATCGGCCAGTTCACCACCGGCGGCTTCAGCGGCCCCTCCGGAGTGAACATCCGCACCGTCGCCGCCAAGGTCGACGGGGCGGTGATCAAGCCGGGAGATACGTTCTCGCTCAACGAGTTCACCGGTCCGCGCACCGCCGCGGAAGGCTATGTGGAGTCGGGCATCATCGACAAGGGCAGGCCTAGTACCGCGGTGGGCGGCGGCATCAGCCAGTTCGCCACCACGCTCTACAACGCGGCCTACTTCGCCGGGATGGAAGACGGCGGACACACCGAGCACAGCTACTACATCTCGCGCTACCCGGCCGCGCGCGAGGCGACCGTGTTCGACGGTGCGATCGACCTGGCATTCCGCAACACCGGCACGACTGGTGTCTACATTCAGGCGGTCGCCACCGGATCCGACATCACCGTGCGGTTGTGGGGCACCAAAACCGTGAACGTGGAATCGATTACGGGTGAGAAGTCGAAGCCGACCGAGCCCAACGAGGTCGTCCTGCCCAAGGGTAAGGACTGCATCGCCTCCGAGGGTGCGCCCGGCTTCACCATCTCCGACACCAGGGTGATCACCGACGCGAAGTCCGGCGCCCAGGTGTCGCGGCATACGCGGACCGTGAAGTACGACCCGATCCCGATTGTGAAGTGCGAGTAGGGGTTCGACGGTAAAAGGCTCGCGCGGTCGGCGATTCGCCACCACGCGAGTTTTTTTTCGTCAGCAGCCGCAATCGCAACTGCAGTCGCCGCAGCCGCAGTCCTCGCCGCAGCAGTTACCGCAGCAGTCACCGCAATCGCAGCAACTGTCGCAGTCGCAGTTCTTGGCCCAGGCGTCCTTCTGTTCGCCGGTGCACGGACTGGTGTGATCGACACAGCAGGCCATGCCGGTGCAATAGACGCCCAGGATCAGCCCACTGGCCTTGAACGGACCAGGACGACCCGGGCGGCGACTCGGCGACGACGGAAACTCGTACGGCGAATGCTGTTGAGCCGTAACGGAAGTACGACAGGCATGTCCGACCGCGATGCCGAGACCACGGCCGAGGCTTCGCAGCAGGCTCGCCAGCGGATCGAGCAGCGCCCAGCGCACGGTCGGCAGCTGATCGAGTTCGGCCTCGGCCGCGGCCCGACGGATGTGGGATTCGCTCTCGCGCAGCAGATCGTAGGCCCGGGGCATATCCGTGCCGGTGGCCTCCAGTGGATTGAAACGGCCGCGGGCACGGTCGCGTTCGAGGTCTTCGATGGCATCGGCCAGATGCGCGATACGACCGACGTGCCGACCGATCTCCTGGAGAGCGGCAACGTTTTCCGGGCGACCGGCCAGCGTGGCGGTATGCCCGAAGAGGGTGGCGGCACAGAGTTGAGTCGGCCCGGTGAGTTCGTCGAGCGAGATCGAACCCGGACCGCCCGCATGCCCTTGCGCGCTGAAGGCCGCCGCGCGGGACTCCAGCGCGGACTGGGTGCCGATCGCGTTCAGCATCGGCCGCACATCGAGCCCGATCAGGTCTGCCTGCTGTTCGGCTCGTGCCGCCCAGGAGTTCGACACCCTGCGCATCGGACCACGGGCAACAGCGGACGCATCACCGTCGTCGACGTGATCGCCAATCTTGGCCGCGCCCAACAGCAGTGACGCAGTGGCGGCCAAGCGCACGCCCGGCGCGCTCGAGGCGACCACCGAAGCGCGCTTCATTCCGCGCAGCGGACACGGTCCCGCGGTCGTGCGCGCACCGGCACCCGACTGCGCCTCGGTGAGCACACTGAGCACGATCGCATCGGTATTGGTTGCCGCACGGGCCAGCTGGCCGTGCCCGTCACGCAGACCCAGACACAGCCCGCACATGTGTGCCTGCCACTGCCCCGGATCGATGCCATATTTCGCCGCGCCGTGCGCACACGGCTTCAACACACCGAACACTGCCACCCCGTCTTTCGTGAAACGTCAACCGTGCACGATCGCAGCCGACGGGGCGCAGCGCAACCGCTAGTCGGTCTTCTTCCGACCTGCCAGACCGCGCCAGGCGAGATCGTCGAGCAGGTCGACCGCCTCGGCCACTTCGATCCGCCCGCTCGCGACCCGGTCGGCGATGGCCTCACCCGCGCCGATCACCGCCGCCGCGACGACCTCGAAATTGGTGCCGGGGTCGGCGTTCTTGGCACTGGATTCCAGCAGTTTCGCGGTGAGCTCGATGACGCGCTCACGGGCATTGTCGATTTCGGAGGCGAAAGTTTGCTGACCGATAGCCTGTCGGTAGAGAACCTGCCAGGACTGCCGATTGCGGTCGACGAAATCGAGGAAGCCCTCCAGCGCGGTGCGGACCTGTTCGTGGGGGGTCAGTTGCGGGTTGCCCGCGGGCGCGACGGCTTCGATGAAACGTAGCCCCTCGCGCTGGATGCAGGCGCGAAACAGCTCGTCCTTGGAGCCGTAGTACAGGTAGAGCATCGGTTTGGAGATCTTCGCCTCGGCGGCGATGGCATCCATCGATGTGTCGTGGAAGCCTTTTCGCGCGAACACCTCGACGGCGGCATCGAGCATCTGCTGCTCACGAACCGCCCGGGGAAGTCGCTTGGTCCCGCCTGCCATCCACTCTCCTACCGCAGGGTGAACCACCTATCTTACTTCAAGGTAAGTTCACCCGCGCTCATTTGCCGCACAGTCGCCGGGCACGATCAGCAGCCCAGCGCTACGCCCTTGTAGCGCGCCATCCGCAGTACGGAAGTGTCGACCCGGTCGGCGGGCAGTTTGCCACTAGAGACCGACTGTTCCAAACGGTCGAGTACCTGCGGCACCGCGTCGCTGCTGATCCACAGCGCGTTGTCGGCGCCCGCGAGGAGGGTGGCCTCGACCGCGTCGACGATGGACATGCGGGCGGTGATGGCGGCCATGCCGCTGAGATCGTCGGTGAAGATCGGACCGTTGAACGGCGGAGCGCCGTAGCCGGTGCCCTCACGCAGCAGCGTCATCGCAGCCGGGCTGATGCTGGCGGGCACACCGGGCGCGGTAAGGCCGGGGACGTCGAGGTGACCGACCATCACCGCCGCGCCGGAGTTCACCAGATCGCGGAACGGCACCAGGTCGGTGTTCTGCAACTGATCCAGCGGCGGGGTGGTCACGGCGCCGGTGTGCGAGTCGCCCGAGCCAGAACCGTGGCCGGGGAAGTGCTTGATCACCGAACCGAGGCCCACCTCGTTGGACGCGCGGATGTAGGCCCCCGCGAATTCGGAGACGACCTTCGGATCGTCGCTGAAGGAGCGGTCGCCGATCACGCTGTCGTCGGGCTGGCTGCTGACATCGACATCGGGCGCGAAATCGACCGTGATGCCGACGTCCTTCAGCGCCTTCGACCTGGTCAGGGTGAGCTGGTAGAACTGCTCAGGGGTCTGGGTCTGCGCGATATCGCGGGCCGACGGCACGGCGCCGATCACGTTCTTCGCGCGCGAGACACGCCCGCCCTCTTCGTCGATCGTCACCATCAGGGGCACCTTGGCCTGAGCTTTCACCGCGTCGAGCGCGGCACGGTCGAGCAGGCTCGGATCGGTCCAGCTGCCGACGAAGATGCCGCCCACCTGCTCCGAACTCACCACATTCGAGGCATCCGCCGAACCGGTGATGCCGACGGTCAGCAGCTGGGCGAGCTTCTCCCGCTGGGAGAGTTTGGCGAGATAGTCTGCGCCGCAATTGCTTTGGATCGGCGTCGCCGACGCGGGCGCACTCGACTCCCCAGCGACAGAGGGGGCGGCCACTCCGCTGCTACTGGCCGCGGGCGTCGTCTCGTTCGATGATCCTCCCGAACAAGCGGTGGCAACGGCGGCGAGGACTGCGAACACGACCACAGGCGATTTCCGCATGCGCTCCACGTTAGCCCGCCCGGGTCGCGAACCCCACAACGCTGGTTCGGATAGATACCCTCCGCCCGGGGGTAACCTGAGGAAAAGCCGCTCCGACCAGCGCAGGAGGTCGTCATGGCATGCGATCGGATGCTCATCGCCTACGACGGGTCCGAACACGCCAAACGAGCCATCGAGTACGCCGGGCGGTTCCTGACCGCCGAACGCGCGATTCTGCTCACCGCATGGGAACCGATGGTGCGCCAGGCCGCGCGCATCTCCGGGATCTCCGGGGTGATGCAGCCGGACTGGGTGCCCGACGAGGAGGTGGAGGACATCGCCTACTCCGACGCCCGCAAGATCAACGCCGAGGGTGTGCACCTGGCGAAACTGGCCGGGATCGACGCCGAACCGCGCACCGCCGAGTGCACGACCACGGTCTGGAACGCCATCGTGGCCTGCGCCGATGAGCTCGACGTCGACATCATCGTCGCCGGTACGCGCGGTTCAACGGGGTTGCGCGCGCTGTTGCACAGCAGTGTCGCCGAGGCGGTGCTCAAGCACGGCCACCGGCCGGTCTTCCTGGTGCCGCCCGACCAGTGAGAGTTCGATCGCTCTCCCGAATCGATGCCACGGTCTCGGAGCTATGGTCGAGACACCATGAACGAATTCCTGCTCGCTCGACCCGACGCGGTGTTGCGGACTTCGGGCGTGCGCGCGACCTATTCGGATCCCCGGCAGGCGGTCGCGGCATTGCGTCGGACGACTGCGCCGAGGTTCATCGTCGGTGCGCTGCCGTTCGATCCGCGCACGGCGGCCGCGCTCTGGGAGCCCGAGAGCGTGCTGCACACTGCGGGTCCGTGGCGGCCCGCCGCGCTGCCCGCGTTGCCCGGCGTGCGGGTGGTGGCCGAGATACCCAGTGCACCAGAGCATGTAGCCCGGGTGACGAAGCTGGTCGAGCTACTCGGCGACCCCGCGAACGAACTGCGCAAAGTGGTGGCCGCGCGGTCGATGGTGCTGGCGGCCGACGCGCCGCTGGAACCGGAGGTGCTGGCCGGTCACCTGCTGACCAGGCATCCGAACGCCGCGGTGTACGCGGTAGATCTGTCCGCGGCAGGGCGAGCGGGCGAGACGCTGATCGGCGCGACGCCCGAAGTACTGGTCGCACGGCGCGGCGATCGCGTGAGCCTGCATCCGCTGGCAGGCACCCTCCCCCGCCTCGCCGACCCCGCCGATGACGCGAAGCAGGCCGCAGCGCTGTTGTCCAGCACCAAGAATCACGACGAGCACGCCTTCGTGATCGATTGGATCCGTGCGCAACTGGCGCCGGTCTGCGCGAAGCTCCACATCCCCGACGCGCCCGAACTCCTCAGCACCGAACAGGTCTGGCACCTCGCCACGCCCATCCACGGCGTGCTGCGCGATTCGTCGACCACCGCACTCGACCTGGCGCTGCTGCTGCACCCGACCCCCGCTGTCAACGGCACGCCCTTCGCCGCCGCGCTCGACGCCATCACCTCCGACGAACCGTGGCGCGGGTTCTACGGCGGGGCGGTGGGCTGGTGTGACGACGACGGCGACGGCGAATGGGTCGTGGCGATTCGCGGCGGCGAACTATCCGCCGATCAGCGCGTCCTGCGAGCCAGTGCGGGCGGCGGGATCGTGGCGGCCTCCGACCCCATGGCGGAGCTGGCCGAGACGACCGCCAAACTTCGCACCCTGCTCGGCGCCCTGCGTTGCGAGCTGCCCAACGACTGACCGAGCCCGATAGACCTGCTAGGTTTGCCGGAGACAGGCCCCGACGCCGAGCGTATTGGAGTGCGCGATGAAGTTTGCTGTTCCGGCTGTTGCCAGCGCGGTCGGCGGCGCCTTGCTGAGCGCGATCGCCGTCTTCGCCATCACGGCGGCGGTGCAGCAGAACACGGCGCCCTCGATCGACCGCAGCGGTGACAAAGACTCCTCGCTGCTCAACGCACCTGAATACGGCAGCCGCTGAGGCTGACGCCCGCGCGTCGCGCCCCGCATCGGGGCAACCGGACAGGGCGCCACTGGGTTGGCGCTGGCTCGTCGGCTCGGTAGTAGCCGCCTTCGTACTGACCTTCGCGCAGGCGCCCGGCCTCACCGTCGCCGACACCAAATACGACCTCGCGCAGAACCCGCTCGGCTTCCTCGCGCGGGCATCGCACCTGTGGAGCAGCCAGGCCCCGATGGGCCAGGTCCAGAACCAGGCCTACGGCTACTTCTTCCCGCACGGCGCGTTCTTCTCGGCCGGGCACCTGCTGCACCTGCCCGCGTGGGTCACCCAGCGCGTCTGGTGGGCGCTGCTCCTGCTCGCCGGGTTCTGGGGCATCGTCAAGCTGTGCGAAACGCTCGGCATCGGCTCGCGCGGGTCACGCGTGATCGCGGGCATCGCCTTCGCGTTGTCGCCGCGAGTGCTCACCACGCTCGGCTCGATCTCCTCGGAAACCCTGCCCATGATGCTGGCCCCGTGGGTTCTGCTCGCGCCCGCGGCACTCGGCACGGCGATCAAACGACGGCGCGGCGGCCCGCTCTCTCCCGCGGGCAGTGCGTTGGCGTTGGCGCTGATGGGATCGGTCAATGCCGTGGCGACCGTGGCGGCGTTCCTGCCCGCGGCGCTGTGGTGGGCTTCCTATCGGCCGAATCGGCAGTGGTGGCGGTTTACGCGGGCGTGGATTCCGCTGCTGGTACTCGCCACTTTGTGGTGGGTGGTGCCGCTGCTGCTGCTCGGCAAGGTGAGTCCGCCGTTCCTCGATTTCATCGAGTCCTCGGGAGTGACGACGCAGTGGGCCGCGCTGAGCGAGGTGCTACGCGGGACCGATAGTTGGACGCCGTTCGTCTCGCCGGAGCGGATCGCCGGCGCGGTCCTGGTGACCCAGCCTGCCGCGGTTCTGGCGACCGGTCTGCTCGCGGCGGCAGGCATGGCCGGACTCGCCCGGTCGACGATGCCGTTTCGGGGCAGATTCGCGCTGATCCTGTGTGTGGGGCTGGCGGGAATCTGTGCCGGGTATGTCGGGACGCTCGGTGGGCCGTTCGCCGAATCGGTGCGGATCTTCCTCGACTCCGGCGGTGCGCCGCTGCGGAATGTGCACAAACTCGAACCGCTGATCCGGCTGCCGCTGGTCGTGGGGCTGGCGCACCTGCTCGGTCGCGTCGCCCTGCCCGCCTCCGTGCCGATGCCGGTGTGGCGCAGCTCTTTCGCCCATCCCGAGCGGGATCGGCTCGTCGCGGTCGCCGCGCTGGTCCTGGCCGCGCTCACCCTCGCGACCTCACTGGCGTGGACCGGTCGACTCGCCCCGCGCGGCGCCTACGACCGGGTGCCCGCCTACTGGACCGATACCGCCGACTGGCTGGCCGACAATGCCGCCGACACCCGCGCGCTCGTGGTGCCCGGCGCGCCGTTCGGCAGTCAGATCTGGGGACTCACCCGCGACGAACCGTTGCAAGCCTTGGCGAGTACCCCATGGGCCGTACGTGATTCGGTTCCGCTGAATCCGCCGGGCACGATTCGCGCGATGGATTCGGTGCAGCGGCTGATCGCCGACGGCAGGCCCTCGACCGGTCTCGCCGCGACCCTCGCCGACCAGGGCATCGGAATCCTGGTGTTGCGCAACGACCTCGACCCCGAGACGTCGCGTTCCACCCGCCCGATCCTGGCGCACCGCGCGATCGAGGGCTCGCCGGGGTTGACCAAGGTGACCTCGTTCGGCGCGAAGATCGGGCCGCGCGCGGCGGATGCGGGACTGGTGGTCGACAACGATCTGCTGCCCGCCTATCCGGCGGTCGAGATCTACCGGGTCGACGTGCCGCCGCCCGGCACGCCCGTCGACGTGCGCAGCGGTACCGGGGCACCGCCCGGATTCCCCGGCGCGTACACCACCCCGCTGGATTCGATCCCCGTAGTCCGAGGCGGTCCCGAGGTTCTGGAGCGGGTGCGTCGAGACAGCGAGAACCCCACGGCGCCGGTGCTTCTCGAAGCGGACGCGCAGCGTGCCGGGTTGCCGCCGCGGCCCGTATTGCTGACCGACACTCCGATGGATCGAGAGTCCGACTTCGGCCGGGTCGACAATCACAACTCCGCGGTGCGCGCCGCCGACGATGCTCGGCGCACCCACAATCTGGTCTCCGACTATCCCGTCGAAGGCACCGAACTCGTGCAGGGCGAGTGGTCGGGCGCGAAGGTCACCGCCTCCAGCTCCGCCGCCGACGCCACCCAGATCGGCGGGGCGGCGCCCGGTAGCTCCACCGCGGCCGCCGTGGACGGCGATCCGAGCACCGCGTGGATCAGCAATGGCTCCGAATTCGCTCTCGGGCAATGGATTCGGCTCGATCTGGACAAGCCGATCGCCAACGGATCGCTGCGGTTCACCACCGCGGCGGCGGCGCTGGGCGATCCGGTGAAGTGGGTCGAGGTGCGCACCCAACGCGGCACGGTCTCGGCGCGGATCACCGAACCCGGTGAGCCCGTGTCCGTCGCACTGCCCGCGGGCAAGTCCGACTGGGTGATGATCTCCGCGGCGCGCACCGAAACCGGCACCCGTGGTGGGCAATTCGGGATCAGCGAACTCACGCTCGATGACTATTCGAATCGGGAAGACCCGGTGCGCGTCGACATCCGGCACCGGGTGGTGCTGCCCGATGTCGCCGCGGGAACGATTGTCAGCGGATGGGATCTCGGACAGGAATTCCCCGGTCGCGGTAACTGTTTCGACGGTCCCGACCGCGTGCACTGCAGTAAGGGACTCGGCTTGCCCGCCGAGGAACCCGGCATCTTCGGCCGCACCCTCTCGGTGCCGGAGCCGCTCACCGTAGGCACCGACCTCACCGTGCGCACCCGACCCGGTCCCGCGCTGGAGGGGTTGCTCACCGACCCGACCAGGCCGGTGGCGCGCGGCAAGGCCGATGTCGCCGATCTGCGCGGCGCCGCCTTCGCGGCCACCGACGGCGACCCGAAGACCACCTGGACCGCACCGGAATCCACCGTGCGCGAGCTCGCGGGCGGCAGACCCACACTGGTACTGGAACTTCCGGAACCGACGATGGTGACCGGACTCGACATCACCACCGCCCTCGGCGGGCTACCCGCCACCGCCACCTCCGTGGCGGTGAACCTGGGCAACGGTCCGCAGATCCGCGAACTGCCCGAACGCGAACACGGTGAACCGGCACGGATCTCGCTGTATCCCACCGAAACCGATCGCGTAGAGATCAGCATCCAGAGCTGGAACGAGGTTCTGGACCGCACCGCGCTCGGCTTCGTCCTCACCCAGCCCGCGGGCCTGGCCGAAGTGGAAGTGCTCGGCCCCGAGTACCCCGCGCACGCGCCGGGCGACCGGCTCGTCACCATCGGCTGCGACGCGGGGCCGGTGATCGCCATCGGTGGGCGCGCCGTCCACACGACGATCACCGCCACTGCCGACGAACTCCGCTCCGGCGCACCGGTTTCCGCGCAGCCGTGCCCCGAGGACGCGGCCGACATCGAACTCCTGCCCGGCCACCCCGACCTCACCGTCGCACCGACCGAACTGTTCACCGTCGACCGGCTTCGCCTGCCGCGCACCGACCCCTACCCCGGCAAAGCCGTCACCCCTACCGACGCCACACCGGAAGACCCCGCCGAACCCGCGCCGGCGCCTCCCGCCGATGTCCCGGATCCGGCTTCGGGTACTCAGCTGCTGGTCCTGCCGCTGAGCACCAATGTCGGCTGGCAGGCGCACACCGCGGACGGGCGGGAACTGTCGCCCATCGTTGTCGACGGTTGGCAGCAGGCTTGGCTCGTTCCGCCTGGGACCAGCGGAGAGATCACGGTGTCGTTCCCGGCGGACCGCTGGTATCGGCTGGCGATCTTCGGCGGACTGCTGTTGCTGATTCCCCTTGTTCTGCTGGCGATTCCGCGTCGACGTGCGGCTCCCGACGTCGATCCGGCACCGGGCACCTGGGGGGCCGGCTGGGTCGCGGCGATCGGGCTGACCGGCGTGATCGCTGTCATCTCCGGGCCGTTCGGTGCGGGATTCACGCTGATCACGTTGGGCTGCAACTACTTCCGGCCCGCGGTGACGGCTCGGACACTGCCCTGGCTCGCGGGCCTCGGGACGTTGATCTCCGCGGCGGCCCTGTCGACCGGGACCTGGCGCTCCGGCACCGAATACATGGGCGGCTCGCTGTGGGCCCAGGCACCGGCGGTTGTCGCGGTCGTCGCAGTGGGGGTGGCGGCACTCCCACGCCGTCGCTGACCGCGAGTCAGCGCACCGCCGAGGTCTCGACCGATTCCGCCCCGGGTTCGACGCGCGCGGCCGCGGTCCGCTTGTCCCAGCGGGCCGCCCAGCGGCGCGCGGGTTCTTCGATCAGGGCGAAACTGGCGGCGGCCAGCGGGAGGGTGAGGGCGGTGGTCAGGATGAGCACGTAGAGGAAGTGTCCGTGGAAAGGCATGATGCCGAAGACCGGGAAGACCACGGTGAGCACCACCAGGTGCCACACGAAGATGCCGTAGGACCAGCGGCCGAAGATCGAAGCCGTTCGCGATTCCAGCCAGCGGTGCGGTGCGCCGGACCGGCGTAGTACCAGGGGCGCGAGCAGACAGAAGCCGAGGATCATGCCGAGCACCATCTTCATCGCGTACTGCCACGGCTGCGCGCGTTCCAGACCGGCCGGGCCGCCGTACTCGGTCGCCGAGAGCAGGAACGCTGCGAGCGCGAACGCCCACATCAGGGGCTGACTCGACAGAATTCGGGCCCACCGGACATCCGGTCGCGCGAGGTGGATCAATTCCGCTTGGAGCATGCCCGCCGCGAACCACGGCAGGTAGGCGGGCAGCCAGTTGTCGGAGTGGATCGCGTCCGGCGTCGGGACCGGCCACAGGTTCCAGGTCAGACACACCGCGATCAGCCCGCACAGCACCGGCACCCGCCACCGGGCCGCAGGGCCGCGCAGGCGCACGACCAGCCAGGCCAACAGCGGCAACACCAGGTAGAAGGCCATCTCCACCGACAGGCTCCACATCTGCGTGAGCCCATCGGTCAACGTCAACGGCACGAACACCTGCAACAGAAACAGATTCGATACCCACACCCGCAGGTTCGCCGAATGCGCGGCGCCGGGCAGCAACAGCAGGACGAACACCACAACGACCCAGTACGCGGGCATGACCCTGACCACCCGGTGCAACAGGTAGCGGGCGGTCTTCGGCGCGCGGCCGAGACCGTGCGCGGCCGCCGCGTGTGGGCGCCACAACAGGAAACCCGACAGCGCGAAGAACACCGCGACCGCCATATCGAAGCGTTCCAGGAGCGGGCCGAGGACCGATATCCCACTCGTTCCGGTCTGGAAAGCCACGTGGGTGACCAACACACCGAGCGCCGCCATCCCGCGCATTCCTTCGAGGGCGGGAATGAAGGCGCGCGGGGGCGAAACGGGGGCGGTGGCGGTCGTCATCGCGGTCCAGTCTGCCGTGTCGGCGATTTCCACGGCACAGCGCCGCACCTTCGGAGTCCGGGCTGTTAGTGTCGGGGCTCACGAGTGCCTGTGGTGCAATACCAGACCACCGGGCCATCCGTGTTCGAACGACGAGGAGAGTTTGCATGGCACTGAGTGCCGGTACCAGAAGAACGGTCGCCTGTGTGCTCGTGGGTCTGGGCGCGGCATTACTCGTCGCCGCGCTGATGATCCCCACCTACACGGTGAGCAAAGTCGCCAAGACTCCACTCGATCTCGAGATCACCACGATCGCGGAGAACCAGAAGGGCGAGGAAAGTCTCGTCCTCGACTCCAAGTCGTTGACCTCCGGTGAGGGTGCCGCCGTGGTGAACAAGGATGTGCCGCTGGTCTCCCAGCGTTTCGTCACCGTCGAGGAGCCCTCCGACGCCGACGATATGACGCTGCAGGCGGGTCAGACGCTGCGGCGCACCGACGTGCAGGGCGACACCGGCCTGCTCACCGCCGTCATCGACCGCGTCACCATCTCGCGCACCACCGGCATGCCGGTGGAGACGAACCCCAACGGGTCGATCGCGGTGACCGTGGACAAGGAAGGCAGCGTCATGGAGCCGGTGCAGCACACCGGCATCGGCTACCGATTCCCGATCGGCACCGAGAAGAAGACCTACCCGTACTTCGACATCAATGTGCGAAAGTCCTTCGACGCGAACTTCATCGAAGAGACCGAGATCAACAACACGAAGGTGTACCACTTCCAGATGACCGCGCCGGTCACCAGCACCTGGGACGTCGTGCAGTCGCCGACCAACCGGCTCACCCTGCCCGCCTCCAAGTGGGGCGTCGAGGGCGGCGACACCCCCGTCACCATGACGCGTTACTACACCAACGTGCGTGACCTGTGGGTCGAGCCGGAGACCGGCACCGTGATCAAGGGTGGGGAGTCGATCCACCTGTACTACGCGCGGTCCGGGGACAAGCCCGAGGTCACCGCGCTGAAGTCGCACCTGGTGTTCGACGAGGCCACCGTCGAGTCGCAGATCGCCATCGCCAAGGAGAACACCGACAAGCTGTCGCTGTTCGGCCGCGTGGTGCCGATCGTGTTCGGCGTGCTCGGTGTGCTGGCGTTGCTGGCGGGGTTGTTCCTCGGGCTGCGCGGTGGTGGCACTCCGGCTCATGCGAGTCCTCGTCGGACCCGCCCGACGCCCGCGCCTACTACGGCACCGGATGACAGTGCGGCCACTCGGTGGGACGGCGACGACGCGCCGACCACGCAGTTCCCTCGTGGGGACTACGACACTCCCACCGAGCAGATTGATATCGACAAGCGTCCCTGAGTTCTGATGCTGTTCGACGGCCCCGGTCATTGACCGGGGCCGTTGTTCTCTGCGGGGAGACGTCGGGGCGGGTGGGCTACCTGGGCGCTCTCAGTCCAGGTCAGGGCGCGTCGCGCCGGACAGGGGCACTTCGGGGCATTCCGCGGCTCGGGGTGTGGTGCGGGCGGCTCGTAGGACCACGACGGCGACGATCGTGGTGGTGACGGCGGCTACGGAGACGGCTGTGCCGATCAGGGATTCGATGGTGCGGGCGAAGGCCAACATCAGGGTTATCTCGATGGCCAGGCCGATCCAGGTGACGGCCGCCAGGGCGGTGCGTTCGACGGCGATCGCGGAGAGCAGGGCACCCTGTAGTACCGCCAGGATCGCGCCGTGCAGGGCGAACAGCCACAGCAGACCCTGAATGGGCGCGTAATCGGCACCGGCGAACAGGGGGGCAAGGGGGGCGGCCAAAGCGGCGCCGATCACCGCGACGACGCCGATCACCGATAACACCGAGAGCGCGTCGCGGATCGCACGGGCCGACTGGGTGGGCTTGGCCATGCGGGGATACAGCACAACGCCGACTGCTTGCGGCAGCCAGAACGCGATCTTGGTGGCGATGGTGCCCAGCGAATAGCGGCTCGCGTCGACCTCGTCGAGGACGATGCGGACCACGATCAGGTCGACCGAGGACAGTGCCATCAGCGCCGCTTGCACCTGGACAGCACGCAGCACCGGCACGACGCCGACGGCGGCCGATTCTCGGCTGTCCTCACCGCCGCCGCTGCCCTCGGTCGAGGCCGTCGAACGAGCGATTCGACCAGCGACGATCGCCGCGCCGACGATGCCCGCCGCACCCGCCCACAGCGCACCGGCGGCACCGCCGCCCAGCGCGAGCGCGAGCAGCGCGGGCACCACCCGGGCCGTACCGGCCATCGCGAGTACCGTCGCAAGCGCACGGAAGTGGTTGCCGCCCTGCAGGATTCCCTGTTCACCGGAGAGGATCACCAACGCGGGTGCCGCACCGAGCGCAGCGGCCGCGGCCCACACTCCGACGTTCAGCACGCCGGCCACCACCGGAATCAGCACCACCGCGACCGCGGCGACCATCGCCGCGCACCGCCACATCATCGCCCGCACGGCCCGCAGCGACGCCCCGCGCACCACCTCTCGGGCGACCACGTTCTGCATGGCCAGGGCGGGGACCGCGCACAACAACTGCACCGCGAGCAGGCTCGCGAACTCGCTGTACCCCTCGACCCCCAACCAGCTCGCCGCCAGCAGTTGCAGCAGGTAGCCGGCGACGTTGGCGGTCATCGCGCCAGCCGTCACCCAGGTCAGGTCGGCGACAACGGGAGGGCGGCGGACTGAGGACACGCCTCATCGTCGCACCTGCCTGTGTTCGCCATCACGCCTACCCCGAAAATGTGAGTCCGAGCGGACTCACCTCGAGCGATTCCGCCCCGAACAGCGCCGATACGACCCCGGCCACGGCGACGCGCGACGGGACGTAAGGTGCGTGGACGTGATGAGTAGCGGGCGTGCAAGGGCCATGGTGGCCGGATACTGCGCTCTACTCACGATGATCATCGTCGGACCATTGGCCGGATCAGGCTATCTGCTGCTGCGGGACGCGGTGAGTACCCCGCGCTCGTACCTCACCGATTCGGCACTCGGCTTGGGCGCCGCCGCACCACGCGCCGTTCCGCAAGACGCCTTGCTCGCGGTGTTCTCGCCGGTTGTCGACGGCGGGATTCTCGTGAAGGCGATCCTGATCGTCGCGCTGTGGTCGGCCGGATACGGCGCGGCGGTCCTCGCCCGGCGATTCGTCTCCGCCTCTACCGGAGCACAATTGGTCGCCGCGACGCTCGCGTTGTGGAATCCGTATGTCGCCGAACGACTTCTGCAGGGTCACTGGAGTCTGCTCGCCGGCTACGCCGCCCTCCCGTGGACCGCGCTGGCCGCCGCGCGTATCAGAACAGCCACGGGTGCAACAGAATCCAGTACGACCCAACGCTTCGGCTCGCTCGGGGGGTGGGCCGCGCTGACCGCGAGTTTCGCCGCGGCCGGGTTGACGCCGACCGGTTCGTTGCTGGCCGCTGTGATCGGGCTGGCGCTGATCGGGCGGCGGGCTCTTCTCCCCGCCACTGTTCTCTGGGTCGCCACCTGCGCGCCCTGGCTGACCGCGACCGCGCTCGGATCGGGGGCCGAGCCGTCGGACCCGGCCGGGGTCTCGGCGTTCGCGGCCCGTGCCGAACCGTGGCTCGGCACGCTCGGCAGCCTCGCCGGGCTCGGTGGGATCTGGAACGGCGAGGCGGTACCGGCGAGCCGCACGACTCCGCTCGCCCTGATCGGCACGCTCTTGCTACTCAGCATCGTCGCCCTCGGAGTGCGGGCGGTGTGGGCGCTCAGCCGTGACGGGCGGGCACTGCTGGTGATCGCGGCGGTGGCGATCGTGCTGCCCGCCCTCGGCGCGACCAGTTGGGGGCTCGGGGCCGGGGAATGGTTGATGGTGCATGTTCCGGGGGCCGGGCTGCTGCGGGATACGCAGAAGTACGTCGCCTTGGCGATGCCCGCGTACGCGCTGTGCGCCGCGGCCGCGTGTCGAACCGTCGCCGCGGCGAGCCGCCGACTGCTGACCGCAGCGCTTTTCATACTTCTCATCGCCCTCCCCATGGCCGACCTGGCCTGGGGAGTCAGCGGCGCGATGCGTCCCGTCCACTACCCCGCGGGCTGGCAGCAGGTCATCGACCATATCGATGCCCCCGGTGACATAGCCGTACTCCCCGGGGGGATGTTCCGCCGATTCCCTTACAGCGGAACAGCTCCCGTCCTCGACCCCGCGCCGCGGATTCTCCCCCACGACGTCCTACAAACCGGCGAACTCCGCGTCCGCGGCTACGCGGTCACCGGCGAAGGCAACCGCGCCCGCACAGTCGAGGAAGCGCTGCTCCGAGGCGCCCCGGCCGCAGACCTGGCAGCCCTCGGCGTCGGCTGGATCCTCATCGAACGCACCACTCCCGGCCCCCTCGGCACCTCCGATAACACGCTTGCCACAGCCGAACTCGAATACCAGGACTCCAACCTCTCCCTGTACCGAGTCCCCTCCCCCGCCTCCCTCGACACCGCCACCCCGGCCCAACGCAGAATCTCCGCCGCAGCCCACCTTCTCTGGGCCGGACTCCTGCTCGCAGGACTGATCGCCGCCGCGCTACGCCCCTACCGCACACCACTGGAGCGTCGTCCGGCGAGCCGGAGCGTCACTTAGCGCTGCTGAGAATCGTCGCGCTCAGTCGCGCGACGCGACCAACCCGGAGACCCGTTCTCCGCGAGCCGCGGCGGCGAGAACCGTGTGTACTCCGGCGCCGGTCTGCTCCCAGGAGAACTCGTTGGCGCGGGCTCGGGCTTTTTCGCCCATCACCAGTCTGATCTCGGGATCGGCGAGGAGGTCGGCGGCGGCTGAGGCGAGCGCGGGCGCGTCGTCGACCAGGAGGCCGGTGACGCCGTCGACGATCGAGTCGGTGAGGCCGCGAGAGCTGCGGTAGCCGATGGTGGGAACGCCGTGCTGGGCGGCTTCGATGACGGCCAGGCCCCAGCCTTCCTTGCGCGAGGGCATCACGTGGACCCAGGCGGTCGAGAGGATCTCGTGCTTGCGGCGTTCGTCGACGTGCCCGTGGAAGGTGACAGCGTCGGCGATGCCGAGGTCGTCGGCGCAGGCGCGCAGGTTGGGGGCCCACCAGCCGTCGCCGATGACGTCGAGGTGCACGTCGGGGAAGCGTTCGCGCAGGTGGGCCACGGCGGTGAGGGCGTCTTCGATCTGCTTGTGCGGGACAAGGCGCGACAGCACCGCGACGCGCGGGTGCGTGGCGCGGGTGTCGTCGTCGCCGGGGACGACCTCGGCGGGGACCGGTTCGGCACCGTTGCGGACCACGGCGATGCGCTCACGGCCCACCCCGAGCACCGACAGCTCCTCGGCGGAGGGCAGCGACACGGTGAGGTACTGATTATCGCGGTGCACGCGCGGGGACAGCGTGGATTCGATCCACCAGCCGATCCGCCCGACCAGGCGACCGGCGACCGGCCACTGCTCACGGTGCCCGTGATGCACCAGCACCACCGAGGGCACGCCCGTGGCCGTGGCGAAGAAGGGGATCCCGTTCTGGGTGTCGATCACGACGTCGGGGCGCAGGCCGCGCAGCGGACCGAAACCGAGCCGACCAGCCACGATGGCGGCCAGCGCACGGGGGTAGACGGTAAAGCGCCCACCCGCGCGACTGATGTCGATCCCATCGATCCGCTCGCGCTCGGGAGCGCCCGGATACCCGGCCGTACGCAGGGTGACCTTGATGCCGCGCGCGGCCAGCTGCGCGCCGACCTGCTCCAGATACCGCTCGCTGCCGCCACCCTGTGGGTGCCCGGTGTCACGCCAGCAGAGTAGGAGGACTTCACGCACGGTCGGGGCTCGCAATCGGTTCGGAGGAAGACAAACGTCGGACCCCACCCTAGCGGGTGTGCTCTGCGTAACACGGAAGGATCGACAGTGTCCGCCCAAACCGCGCGATCCACCCCAACCCCTCACCGGCCACACCCCCTCACCCGCACCGAACCCCACCCCAAACCCTCACCGACCGCCCCCACTCAACCGCGCCGAACCCCACCCCGTTCACACCGCCCGACCCAAACCCACCGACCCAACCCACCCACCACCAGCCGCGACCGAAGGGTCTGCCCATAAACTCCAGCCCGTGTCGACCGCCACCATGCCGAGAACCGAGCAGCCCGTCGCGCGACGTGACCGATCCAGGTTCGCGCGCCGGGCGAGCCTGCGCCGCTCGCTGCGCCTGCTCACCAGCTTCCGCTTCGAGCAGTCCGACCCGGCCCGCTTCTACGGCGGCATCGCCACCGACAGCGCCGAGCTGATCGGCGACTTCTACGCCGACATCACCGGCCGCGACCTCACCGGCACCGTGATCCTCGACGTCGGCGGCGGCCCCGGGTACTTCGCCGACGAGTTCACCGCGGTGGGCGCGCGCTACGTCTCGGTGGAGCCGGACCCGTCGGAGATGCACGCGGCCGGACTGCGGGTGTCGGGTTCGGTGCGCGGATCGGGGATGGCATTGCCGTTCCGCGACAACGCCTTCGACGTCTGCTTCTCCTCCAACGTCGCCGAGCACGTGCCGCAGCCGTGGCTGATGGCCGACGAGATGGTGCGGGTGACCAAGCCAGGCGGCCTCATCGTGTACTCGTACACGGTGTGGCACGGGCCTTTCGGTGGTCACGAAACCGGCCTCTGGCACTACCTCGGTGGCGAGTACGCGGCGCGCCGATACCGGCGCAAGCACGGACACGAACCCAAGAACAGGTTCGGCCGATCACTGTTCACGGTGACGGCAGCGGATGGGTTGCGCTGGGCGGCAACGACATCAGCCGATGTGCGCACTATTTTTCCGCGTTATCACCCGCGCTGGGCCTGGTGGCTCGTCCGAGTTCCGGTGATCCGAGAGCTACTGGTCAGCAACTTGGTCGTGGTTGCCACCAAAGCGTGATCACGCCAGCCAGCTCAAGCGCCGCGACCTCCGCATCGGCTCGGGCAACACCCTGACCCACGGCGACTCCTGAATCGCCAGGCCTACGGTCTCCAATGTGGTCAGGCCGACCTGATCGGCCAGCGCGCCGACCATCGCGACCGCCTCAGCGGCCTGGATAGCGGCAGTCGCCTGCTCGATCGTGAGTGTGCGGCCCGGCAGGAATGAGACAACCCATCCGCCACTGCCCACACTTTTCGCTTGATGGTCGGTCTGGTCGCTGGTCATCAACGATCGGCCGATCACTTGCACAGCCATGAGTCGGTCTCCCCAATTCGCTGTTAATGTCCGATGAATCGAGCGAGCTGATCAGTAGCTAAAGCATCCCCTTTTCACCACCGGAACGCAATAGTGCGTTTCCCCGAAAAGCGAACCGACAGGTTGGAATTCGCAATCTTCACAGTCGTTGCGCCACAGCGAATTAGAACAGGTTGCAGACAATTCGCCCGCAAAACTGTAACGTGTTCTCATGCACTACGACAGTCTGTTCATCGGCGGGAAGTGGACCACCCCGGCCGGTAGTGACCGCATTTCGGTAGTCTCCCCGGCAACGGAGGAGACCGTCGGCAGCGTGCCCGCGGTAACGAACGCCGATGTCGACGCGGCGGTCGCCGCGGCGCGCGACGCGTTCGACAGCGGGCCGTGGCCATCGACGCCCCCACTGGAACGAGCCGAGGTACTCACCAAGGTTGCCCGGCTGATCGAGCAGCGTTCGCCAGAATTGGTCGCCGCGCTCACCGCGGAGATGGGTGCGCCGCCGTTAGCCGCCTTGACACTCAACCAGATTCCGGCCGTCGCGGCATTGGACGCACTCGCCGAGCTCGCGAAGACGTTCGCCTGGAACGAGACTCGAGTCGGCCTGTTCGGAACCTCGCGTGTCTCACGGGAACCGCGCGGTGTCGTCGCCGCGATCACCGCATGGAACGTCCCGTTGTTCCTCGCCGCGAACAAGCTCGGACCCGCGCTGCTGGCCGGCTGCACGGTGGTGCTCAAGCCGTCGCCGCTGACTCCGCTGACCGCGAATATCCTCGCCGACCTGTTCACCGAAGCGGGCCTGCCCGACGGCGTGCTCTCGGTGCTGCCCGCCGAGGCCGAGGCCAGCGAGTATCTCGCGAGCCACCCCGGCGTCGACAAGGTGACCTTCACCGGCAGCACCCCCGTCGGCAGGAAGCTGGCCGCGCTGGCCGGTGAGCAGCTCAAGACCGTATCGCTGGAGCTCGGCGGTAAGTCGGCCGCGATCGTGCTGCCCGACGTCGACCTGGCCGCGAGCATTCCCGTGCTCGCGTTCTCCGGGCTGATGAACAGTGGGCAGGGCTGCGTCGCGCAGACGCGAATTCTCGCGCCGCGCAGTCGCTATGACGAGATCGTCGACGCGCTGGTCGCGCACGTCAAGACCATGCAGACCGGCGATCCGACCGATCCCGCGACCCAGCTCGGCCCCCTGATCAGCGAAAAGCAGCGCGATCGCGTGGAGGGCTACATCGCCAAGGGCAAGGCCGAGGGCGCTCGACTGGTGCTCGGCGGCGGCAGGCCCGAAGGCGTGGAGCGCGGGTGGTTCGTGGAGCCGACGATCTTCGCCGACGTAGACAACGCCAGCACCATCGCCCAGGAGGAGATCTTCGGCCCGGTGCTCTCGGTGATCCCGTACGAGACCGAGGACGAGGCCATCGCCATCGCCAACGACTCCGATTACGGTCTCGCCGGTTCGGTGTGGACCACCGATATCGAGCACGGCGTCGAGGTCGCGGCCCGGATTCGCACCGGCACCTTCGCGATCAACTGGTACGCCTTCGACCCGACGGCACCGTTCGGCGGCTACAAGAACTCGGGTATCGGCCGCGAGAACGGCCCGGAGGGCCTCGACGCGTTCTGCGAACAGAAGTCCGTCCTGATGCCGATGGGTTGGACCGCCGAGTAATCCGTGCTGGACCGCCGAGTAGTCGGCTCAGAGGTCCGGCATATGGACCCGGAGAACCGGTTGGGCGGCCACCTCACCCCGGGCAGGTAGATCGACGACCTCGACGCGCCAGCCCGGGGGCAGGACTCGTTCCAGCCGGCCCGCTACGCGCTGCATGGGCGTGCTCGAATAGGTGTCGGCCTCGAATCCGGTCACCAGATCGGTCATGCGTCAAACCACCTCTCAGCGTCGATCTCGTCGTTGACCGCATGGCGGTGCAGGAGTCTCGCAGGGGTATCAGCTCGAGAGGAAATATAGGCGAAGGTAACGCTGCCGCCTCACGCGACTCTCTGACACCGAAAGATGTACCCAGAAAGAGACCGCGGAAATCGTCCGACGAACCCGGACGAACAGAACCGCCCGTACCGATTCGGTACGGGCGGTTCAGTGTTTGCGGGCGACTAGCAGTGTGATGCGCACGCCTTGGTGTGCGTGCGCATTCTGGACTGCTCGGGCGACTAGCAGTGTGATGCGCACGCGTTGGCGTGCGTGCGCATTCGGGACTGCTCGGGCGACTAGCCCAGGCGCTCCTTGAGGGCCTCGAACTCGTCGCGCACGCCCGAAGGCAGCTTGTCGCCGACGAACTCGAACCATTCCTCGATCGACGGGATCTCCTTGCGCCACTCGTCGGCGTTCACCGAGAGTGCCTCGTCGACGTCGGCGGCGACCACGTCGAGGCCGTCCAGGTCGAGATCGGCAGCCGAAGGCACGTTGCCGACCGCGGTGGCCGTGGCGCCCGAGCGACCCTCGATGCGGCCGACGATCCACTCCAGCACGCGGGAGTTCTCACCGAATCCGGGCCACAGGAAGCGGCCGTCGTCGCCACGACGGAACCAGTTGACGTAGAAGATCTTCGGCAGCTTGTTCGAGTCGGCGTTCTTGCCGAGGTCGATCCAGTGGTTGAGGTAGTCGCCCACGTGGTAGCCGAGGAACGGCAGCATCGCCATCGGGTCGCGGCGCACGGTGCCGACCTTGCCCTCGGCGGCGGCGGTCTGCTCGGAGCCCATCGTGGCGCCCATGAACACGCCGTGCTCCCAGCCGAACGACTCGGTCACCAGCGGAACGGTGGTCTTGCGGCGACCGCCGAACAGGATGGCCGAGATCGGCACGCCCTGCGGGTCGTCCCACTCCGGCGCCAGGGTCGGGCACTGCGACATCGGGGTGCAGTAGCGCGAGTTCGGGTGCGCGGCGTGGCCCTCCGACTCGGGGGTCCAGTCGTTGCCCTTCCAGTCGATCAGGTGCTGCGGGTCGCCTTCGAGACCCTCCCACCACACATCGTTGTCGTCGGTCTGGGCGACGTTGGTGTAGACGGTGTTGCCCGCGTCGATGGTGGCCATCGCGTTGGGGTTGGAGCTGTGGTTGGTGCCCGGCGCGACGCCGAAGAAGCCGAACTCCGGGTTCACGGCGTAGAGCTGGCCGTCCTTGCCGAAACGCATCCAGGCGATGTCGTCGCCCAGGGTCTCCGCGCGCCAGCCCGGGATGGTCGGCTGGATCATCGCGAGGTTGGTCTTGCCACAGGCGCTCGGGAACGCGGCGGCGACGTAGTAGTTCTTGTTCTCGGGCGAGATCAGCTTGAGGATCAGCATGTGCTCGGCCAGCCAGCCCTCGTCGTGGGCCATCGCCGAGGCGATGCGCAGCGAGTAGCACTTCTTGCCGAGCAGCGCGTTGCCGCCGTAGCCGGAACCGAAGGACCAGATCTCACGGTCCTCGGGGAAGTGGGTGATGTACTTGGTGTCGCTGCACGGCCACGGCACGTCGGCCTGGCCCTCGGCGAGCGGCGCGCCCACGGAGTGCAGCGCCTTCACGAACGGGCGGTCGGTGCCCAGCTTCTCCAGCGCGGCGGCGCCCATGCGGGTCATCACGCGCATCGAGACGACCACGTACTCGGAGTCGGTGATCTCCACGCCCAGCTTGGGGTCCTCGGCGCCGAGCGGGCCCATGCAGAACGGCACCACGTACATGGTGCGGCCCTTCATCGAGCCGCGGTACAGCTCGGTCATGGTGGCGCGCATCTCGGCGGGGTCGACCCAGTTGTTGGTCGGGCCCGCATCGGCCTCGGTGGCGGAACAGATGTAGGTGCGCGATTCGACGCGAGCCACATCGGAGGGATCGGACAGCGCGAGGAAGGAGTTCGGCTTCTTCTTCTCGTCCAGCTGCTTGAAGGTGCCTGCCTCGACCAGCTGAGTGGTCAGGCGATCCCATTCCGCGTCGGAGCCATCGGCCCAGACCACGCGATCGGGCTGAGTGAGCTCTGCGACTTCCTGTACCCAGGCGAGCAGTTCACTGTGCTCGGTCGGCGCCTTGCCGTCGGATCCACGAAGACCAGGAATGGTCGCTGAGGTCATGAAAACTCTCCTGAGATGGGCGGTTGTTCGATCCATCGATCGCCACCATGGGCGGGTAAGGCGTCCGCAGTGACCAACCGTCGCACAACCCCGATAGACGGCTAGGAAGGCCGTACACGGACGGTGGCCGCGCATCGACTGGCAAGAGCGGACGCCCAGGTTCCTGCCTCCAGGTTAACGCGATATGACGACCGATATGGCATCGGGCTCCATTACAGGTACCCACAGGTGTATCGGTCAATCCCGCGCTCACAGTCGATCGAGGGTGGCGATGTCGCGCTCACAGGCGGTCAGCTGTGCCGGACGCTCCGCGACGAGCCTGCGCGCGAGCGCGTCGAGTTCGGTGACACGCCGGTCGACGGCGATCGCCCGCGCGGTCGATTCCCGGACCACGTGCTCGGCCAATTCGGCCTCGATATCCACCAGCACCGCGGCGACACGCTGTTCGAGCTGGGCTTTGATATTCACCAGCGCTTCGGAGACCCACTGGGCAATGTGATTGCGCTCGGCGAGTTGACCGCGGGCGCGCACGACCCAGGCGGCCGCGCCCGCGCCGAGCAGCAAGGTCACCGGGACGCTCGCCACGTCGAGAGTCGGCACCAGCGACAGCGGCGCCACGACCAACCTGCCGAGCCCGACACCCGCCGACGCGCCGAGCGCGATCATGAGGTGATCTTCGACACCCCGGTGTCTCTTGTCGGGATCGGGACCCACCCGCGGGGCCGGATCACGGCGACGAGTGGTCGGAGCGGTCGTGCCGATCCGGCGGGCGGCTTCGATCACCCGTTCGTCGATGACAGCGTCGACCGAGGCCGACAGTTCACCGGCGGCCTGCTGCAGGCGCTGGGGATAGGCGCGCAGTTCGGCGCGGTCGCAGCGGTCGAGTTCGGCGCGGGAACGGGTGTGCAGGGCGCGCACCATGGCGCCG
Source organism: Nocardia salmonicida NBRC 13393 (assembly GCF_001613085.1). Classification (GTDB taxonomy): domain Bacteria; phylum Actinomycetota; class Actinomycetes; order Mycobacteriales; family Mycobacteriaceae; genus Nocardia; species Nocardia salmonicida. The sequence continues at coordinate 79,502 of NZ_BDBR01000024.1, read as the reverse complement.
AGCTCGGTGGTCAGATCCACGCGGGAGAGCTGGACCTGGCTGCGCACGGCGGCCAGGCCGGTCTGGCGGCCGCCGTCGCGCTCGGCGACCAGTCCGATGCGCTCCTCTCTGATCCGCTCGGTGTCGGTGCCGGAGCGCAGCGCGGTGATCTGTTCGTCGATTCTCGCCCTGGTGTCGGCGAGTACGCGGGTGCGGACGGCGGTTCGACGCTGGGCGCCGTCGGTCGGGCGCCGCGCGGTGGCCGCGGCGAGGGTGGCGTGCAGGCCGGCCACGCCGGAGCGATCGAGCAGCGCCGAGTCGTCGGTCGCGCGGGCCGCGGCGGCCAGCCGGGCCGAGACGGCGACGATGTCCAGGTCGGTGATGCCGCGCGCGGCGAGCAGTTCGAGGTTGCGGACGCGGGTCGCGCGCCAGTCCTGATAGGCGTGAAAGCCGTTCATGGCGAGCAGGATTCGCTGGTCGGCAGCGCGGAGCCGATCGATCAGGGCGAACATGTCGGCGCCGAGGACACTGCCCGCGTCGAAGAGGATGAGGGCCGCGGCGGGTTCGTTCTCGGGGGTGAGCGCCGCCGGGTCGGCCAGGTCGATATGAGGTTCGAAGCGGGCGAGTTCGGTGCGAAGGAGGGTGGTGTTGGCGTCGTCGGCGGCGTAGAAGGTGATGCTGGCGCCCTCGCCCGCCTCGGCCATCGCCCGCAGTAGCGCGCCGCCCTGCGGGTTCCACCGGTCGATCACCGCGACCACCGCAGGCGGGAGGGCGCCGGGATCATCGGCCGTTCCTCGGTCGGACGGGACCTCAGAGGCCTGCACTGGACATCCGCTCCCAGGCTCTGACATAGCCGTTGTGGACGCGCAGCGCGGCGCGCCGGGCGGCGGGCGGCATGTCGCTGGACACGACGGCACGCCAGCGGGTGGCGCGCGCGAGCGCTTCGTCGGCGTCGCCGGGCGCGGGCGACGGATAGCCGGCGGCCAGATGCGAGACCTGCGGGCAGGCCAATCCGGCGCACAAGCCGGCCCAGAGCGCTTCGTCGCCGGCGAGATAGTGCTCGATCAGTTCGCGGGCGCGTCCGCCGTCGCCGGGGACCGCGCGGGCGGCCAGCCGGGTCAGCTCGTCGAGCAGTTCGCCGCCACGTACCGCTTCCACCTGCTCGTACCGGCGGTGGACCAGCTTGTGCAGCGGATCGATCCCGCTGGCCGAGTGCAGGATCTGGATGATCGCCGACGCGGGCAGATCCGGGTCGGCGCGCAGAGCCGTCAGCGCGCAGTCCACACCGTAGAGGTCCCAGTTGGCGATCAGCCGCCGACGAGCTTCCTGGTCGGAGCCGTCGCCGATGAACAGATCGGCCGCGAGTACCGAGGGCACATCGGGGCCGACCGCGAGCCTGCGCAGATCGCTCAGATCGGCGGCGCTCACCGCTCCCGCCCTCGTGCGGGCGGCGACCGAGGCGATGATCGGCACGATCGGCATCCCGAGTTCCTGTGCGTGCCGCTGCGCCGCGGCCACGGCCTCACCCCAGCGCGCGCCCACCGCGTCGGCCTTGTTGAGCACCACCACCCCGCGACCCGGCGGCACGGTGGCGAGCAGGCGGTAGTCGGCGGCCTGCGGCGCACCGGCCAGTACATAGATGACCAGATCGCCGTCGAGGACGGGATCGGGCAGTTCGGGTTGATCGACGGGCGCGGTCTCCTGCGCCGACAACAACGCCAGCGCGGCCATCACGGTCGTGCGCCCGCTGAGCGCACGCCCCGTGATCTGGATGTGCAGCGGACGACGACGGCTCGCCGCCGCTGTCGCGAGCTGTTCGGCGATCCCCGGATCACCCCCGCGACCTGCACCTAGAGCCGAGATCAGCTCGTCGAGCTGATCCGCGGGCCGTGTCTGTGCGAATTCGGTGGCTGTCGACATTCTGCACACCCCCTTTTCGGAGGGCATTGTGTCAGATCCGCGCCGAGCCGGGGCCGGGCGAACCTTCGGCCGACCTGGGCGGATCAGCGGTCCCATGAACTCGCCTGCGACGCACCCGCGCGCATGCTGGACAATGGACGACGTGAACGACGCCGCCGACCACGCCGAGCCGACCAGCCACAAGCTGTCGGAGATGCCGAACGACGCGGGCCGACGCTCGCTCACCGGCTCCAGGCTGTACCCGCGCGTGACGAGCTTCCGCACGCGGCGAGGCGCGCTGACGCCGAACCAGCAGGCCTCGTGGGACAACACGTGGCCGAAGATCGGGCGCAATGTGTCCAATGATCCGGTCGACGCCGACGCCTGGTTCGGGCGCGAAGCGCCGCTGGTGATCGAGATCGGCACCGGCACCGGCACCGCGACGGCCGCCATGGCCAAGGCCGAACCGCACCTGAATCTCATCGGCATCGAGGTGTACCAGCCCGGCCTTGCCCAGCTGGTTCAGCAGATCGAGCGCGAACAGATCGAGAACATCCGATTGCTGCGCGGCGATGCCGTCGACGTACTGGAGAACATGGTTGCCCCGGAATCGCTGATCGGCGTTCGGGTGTTCTTCCCCGACCCGTGGCCGAAGGCCCGCCACCACAAGCGCAGACTGCTACAGGCGCCGACTTTCGCCCTGATCGCCAGCAGATTGAAGCCGGGCGGAGTGCTGCATGTGGCCACCGACCACGCGGATTACGCCGAGCATATTCTCGAAGTAGGCTCCAAGGAACCGCTGTTCACCGGCCTGAACGACACCACCGGTGGCGACAGCGCCGTCAACCGCACTACCGCGCCGATCGGTTTCGAACGGCCCGTCACCAAGTTCGAAGGCAAAGGCCTGCGTGCCGGTAGCGCCATCAACGAGTTCATATGGGGGAAGATCGACAGATGAGCGTGAGTGAGATCGCCCCCGAGATGCCGGTGCCCGCCCAGGCAGGCTCCGGTTCCGAGGCGTTGAGCGGTTCCGATGTTCGACGTGTGCTGCTGGTCTGGGACGCGCCGAACCTCGACATGGGGCTCGGCGCCATCCTCGGTGGACGGCCCACTGCCGCTTATCGCCCCCGCTTCGACGCGCTCGGCCGCTGGTTGCTGGCCCGCACCGCCGAGATCTCGGTGGCCTCCAAGGGCCGCATCGAGGCCGAGGCCACCGTCTTCACCAATATCGCGCCCGGCACCGCCGACGTGGTCCGCCCCTGGGTGGAAGCGCTGCGCAATGTCGGTTTCGCGGTGTTCGCCAAGCCCAAGATCGACGAAGACTCCGATGTCGACGCCGACATGCTCGCGCACATCGCGACCCGTCAACGCGACGGCGGTTTAGCCGGCATCATGGTCGCCTCGGCCGACGGTCAGGCGTTCCGTGAACCGCTGGAGGCCATCGCGGCCAAGGGAATCCCAGCTCAGGTGCTCGGATTCCGTGAGCACGCGAGTTGGGCCGTCACTTCGGATACCCTCGGGTTCGTCGACCTCGAGGACATCCCCGGCGTGTTCCGTGAACCGCTACCGCGGGTGAGTCTCGAGTCGCTGCCCGACGAGGGTGCCTGGCTGCAGCCTTTCCGGCCGCTGTCGGCACTACTCACTTCTCGCCCTGGTCAAGGAGTCGCTTAAGTGTTCACCCGCTGGGGCGATCTGGTCTTCCGGTTCCGCTTCGCCGTCATCGCTGTCGTCGGTGCGGCGTTGTTGGCGTTGGGCGCTTACGGCATGGGCCTCGGCCCTCGCCTGACATCGAGCGGGTGGTTCGATCCCGGCTCGGAATCGGTGGCGGGCGCGCAGATCGCCGACGGCTCCTACGGACGCGACCACATGGCCGACGTCATCGTCATGTACAACGCCCCCGAGGGCAAAACGATCGATGACCCGGAGTTCCAGCAGAAGGTCGTCGGCAGCCTGACCACGGCCCTGGCCGAACACCCTGATCAGATCGACAAGATCAACGGCACCTATTGGAAGGTGGGCGACGCGCCCGCCGTGCCGTCGGCGTTCGGCTCCAAGGACAAGAAGCACGCGTTCGCCTCGATCGCCATCGTCGGCAACGACGACACCGTCATCATGGCCAACTACCGCGCCGTGCAGGACGTCTTCTATATTCCCGGCGTCGACGTGGAGGTCTCGGGCCTCCAAGCGATCGCGGTCACCCTCAACGACACGATCGCGCACGACACCAAACGGATGGAAGTGCTGGCCATCCCGGCGGTGGCAGTGCTGCTGTTCTTCATCTTCGGCGGCATCGTCGCGGCCGCGCTGCCGCTGGTCATCGGCGGTCTGACGATCCTCGGCGCCAACGGCATCGTCATGGCGCTGACCAATTTCACCGAGGTCAACTCCTTCGTCAGCGGCGTTGTGTCGATGATCGGCCTCGGCCTCGCGATCGACTACGGCCTGTTCATAGTCAGTCGTTTCCGCGAAGAACTGGCGGAGGGTTACTCCACGCGCGCCGCCGTCCGGCGGTCGGTGATGACCGCTGGACGAACAGTCGTGTTCTCCGCCACGATGATCATCGCCAGTCTTGGCGGCATCCTGCTGTTCCCACAGGGCTTCCTGCGATCGGTCGCCTACGGCACCATCGCCACCGTCTCCCTGGCCGCACTGACCGCGGTGACGATCCTGCCCGCGATGCTCGCCGTGCTCGGCCCGCGCGTCGACATGTTCGGTCTCAAGCGGTTCCGCAAGACCAAGACCGCCGAGCAGATCGAGAACGGCTTCTGGGGCAACACGACCCGCTGGGTCATGAAACACCCGCTCAAGATCGCCATTCCGATCACCGTCGGTCTGCTGTTGCTGATCATCCCGGTCAAGGATCTGGCGTTCGGCGGTATCAACGAGAAGTACCTGCCGCCGGACAACAAGGCCCGATCCGCGCTCGAGCACTTCTACGAGGTCTTCCCACAGAGCAAGACCGACCCGATCCAGCTGGTCTTCGTCTCCGACGACACGAACGCGATCGGTCAGGTCTGGAAGGAAGCCAACCAGGCTCCCGGAATGGTCGGCCCGTTCGCCGTGCCGACCAAGTCGCCGACCAACCCTGAGGTGTTCCGCACCTCGGCGACCCTGGTCGATCCCACCGGCAACGCCGAACCGACGATCGACTATCTCCGTTCGATCGAAGTGCCCGACGGCGTCACGATGTACGTCACCGGTCAGCCCGCGCTCATGGCCGACAGCATCGACACGCTGCTGGAACTGATGCCGTGGATGATCTTGCTCGTGCTGGTCACCACCACCGTGCTGATGTTCCTGACGTTCGGTTCGCTGGTGCTGCCGATCAAGGCCGCGTTGATGAGCGCGCTCGGTCTCGGCGCGACGCTGGGCATCCTGACCTGGATCTTCATCGACGGCAACGGTGCCGGGCTGCTGAACTTCACGCCACAGCCGATCAGTGCGCCGGTCTTGATGTTGATCATCGCGATCATCTACGGCCTGTCGACCGACTACGAGGTCTTCCTGCTCTCGCGCATGGTGGAGGCGCGCGCCCAAGGCGCGTCGACCACCGAAGCCGTGCGGATCGGCACCGCGCAGACCGGGCGGATCATCACCGCCGCCGCCCTGATCCTGCTCGTGGTGACCGGCGCGTTCGCGTTCTCCGATCTGGTGATGATGCAGTACATCGCCTACGGCATGATCGCGGCGCTGTTCATCGACGCCACCGTGCTGCGCATGCTGCTGGTCCCCGCGATCATGAAGCTGCTCGGCGACGACTGCTGGTGGGCGCCGAAGTGGATGAAGCGCATCCAGGAGAAGATCGGCCTTGGCGAACCCATCCTCGACGACGAACGCCCGGAGCACGGTGGCGTGGTCGACCTGGTGAAGACCACCCCGATCACCGACCCGCCGACCATGCAGATGACGGCGGTCCCCGACTCCAAGCTGGCGCGTACGCCCCGCAGGCCGCGCACGGTCGCCGAGATCGAGGCAGAGGCACCGACCCAGCGCATCGACAAGATCACCGATGCCGAATCCGCTGAGCCCGCACGCGCGCGCCAGCCGATGTCGCCCGATCCGACGCGCCCCCGTGCCTCGATGTTGTCCTCGGGTGAGCCGACGCGGGAATTGCCGGTGGTGAAGCAGGGTACGCCCGCGAAACCTGATGCCGAAGGCGCCGCGAAGCAGGAAGACGCCGAGTTCGAGCTGCCGAAGTACGTGTCCGGCGAGCCGACTCAGGTACTCCCGATCGTGAAGCCGGGTACGCCGAATCCCGCTCAGGGACACGGTGATTCGACCCCGGATCCTGCCGCGGACGAAGACCGTGGCTATTCGGGCCCCAGCTTCGGCACGCCCCCCGCACCCCACACCGACCTCGGCGACCCCGAAACCGGACCCGGTGGGGCCACTCGCTCCACCAACGGGCTCGGACAGACCAACGGCGCCGCCGACTCGCCGTCCCGCACCGCTACGCCGGACACTGCCTTCGGTATCACCGAAACCACCGGTGGCCCTTCGATTTCCCGTCCGGCCGGCGACAGCGGGTCCGACCTCGACCTGCCCGGCATCGTCACCGGGGCCGCGCCGCGTGGCTCCTCGCGCGTGCAGCCACCTACGGGGTACACCCCGGGCGTGATCGGCGAAACTCCGCCGACGCCTCGGGTGTCGACGCCGAACGAGACCGGCGACGGCGCCGGATTCGGTACGCCCCCGGCGGATTTGCCGCAGCGGCCGAGCATCGTCCCCCCGGCCCGGCCGAGCACGGCGACCCCGCCGCCTCGCGGAATCGTCCCGCCGGCCGCACCGAGGATCGTCAACACGCCGCCGAGCGCACCGACCTCCGCACCTCGCGCGGGCGACACCGCACCTCGCGCGGGCGAGCCCACACCGGCACCTCACACGGGCGACACGCCTTCTCGCACGGGCGAAACTCCGTCGAGCGGAACCTTCAACGGGTTCAGCCCTGTGACGGCGTCGAATCTGCGCCCCGTCACGCCCAACTCCCCCGCACCTGATTCGGGCACCACGGCAGAGCCGAGCCGTTCGTCCGACCAGGCCGATGCCGCAGTGCGCGAAGTGGATTCGCGCCCGCACGGATTCGCATCACCGAGTCCCGACCTCTCGGCGGCGCCCGGCACGCATCGTGCCGAGCCGCCCCAGGGCGATGCGGCGCGTGCGGAGACCGAACCCGATTCGCCGATCCCGCCGCAGAGCGTTTTCGGCACTGCGGTGCCCGTCGAACCGCAGCCGAGCACCCCGTGGAACAACGGCATGACCAGCCCGGGCACGCCGCGCGGTTTCAACACGTCCGATCAGGACAGCGGACCACGGTTCTCGCCGGTCACGCCCTCCTCGCAGGACAGTGCGAGCGACCGCACCCGCCCCGCCGTCGATCACCCCGCCGACTTCTCCGGTTCGTCGAATCCGTCCGGCGACCAGCCGGACTCGGCTCGCCAGGCAGACATCGTGCGCCCGCAGGTGGCGCCGCCGGGGTTCACCGAGGTCACGCGCGATACCGCTCCTTCACCCCGGCAGCCGGATTCACCGGCGAGTTCGCCGATCCAGGGCGGCAACGGTGAAACGCCGACGGCAGGTCGGGAAGCAGCCGACGAGGCACCGACGACCGACATCGCCGGTCGGTGGCAGGCCCCTTCGGGTTTCACCGCCGTCCCGTCCCCCGCCGCCTCACCCTCGGAGCCGTCCACCGAGGTGTCGTCGGAGACTGCCGCACCTGCGGCGGAAGCCGATTCCACCGCGCCGGAATCCGGCGAACCCCCGGCCGACACTCGCAACGAGATCGAGAACTGGATGGCTCAGTTGCGCTCGTCGCGCCGCGGTACGGCTGAGGACGAGGGTCGCCATCATGGCAATGAAGGCCGGACCGTCAGCGTGAACGAACTTCTGCGTCGACGCGAGGATGACTGAGGGTCGGGTCGTCTCAGCGAGCCTGGCGAGGCTGCGCCGCGTCGGCGAAGGCGCGGGCGTAGCGGGTTCCGGTGAGTAGCAACAGGATTCCGACCGCCAGGAACGCGGTGACGCGGATCAGGCCGGACAGTGTCGCGAGGTCGAACAGGAACAGTTTCGCCAGTGCGGCCGCGGCCACCAACAGGCCGGAGACCAGGCAGACTTTCGCGACGGCGGGCGAGCTGGACAGTCGGCGCAGACCGTAGAACAGCGAGCCGGTCGCCGCGACCATCCACACGATGGTCGCGAGGCTGTGGCCGACGATGAAACCGTCTGCGCCGCCGAGAGATACGCCGAGGGATACCGCGGCGACCAGCACGTAGTACAGCCCGGCGATGCTCACCGAGATCCACACTCCGGTGACGAGTGCGGGATCGTCGCACCGTGGCAACCGCGGCACGGTCCACGCCACCATCACCGCCACGCCCGACCCGACCACCGCGGCCACCGCCGTCGAGGTATCGAGGTTTTGGTCCGCGAGTCGTTGCAGTGCCAGCGTTTCCGGCGTAGCGATCGCCAGCATTACCAGCCCGCCCAGCAGGGCGAACGCGATACCGAGCCCCGCGGCCACCCGCGTGCGACTCGCCGCGGCAACCGCGAGGAACGCGAGACCGACCGCGAACAACATGGTCGGCAGCAGTCGAGGGTGACCGCCCGTCGCGATCGTGCAGGTCTGCAACAGGGCGACAGCACCGGTCAATCCCGCCACCAGCGCCGTGTGCCGGGCAATCCGCAACCGGCCGACCAGCCCGTCCGGAACGACCGCGGCACTCGCGGAGCCGGGATCTACCTTCGCGGTGTCCACTGCCGAATCCCCGTGCCCACGAATCTCGGCTGTCGCCGTACGAAGCGGGATCAGCACCGTGGCCGCCAGGCTGAGGAGGACGGCGGCTAGCACGGCGGTGATCGAAGCGCTCACCACCCGGTCGAACAGTACGGCGGCGGCGAGCACCGGAAGTGCGGTCAGCGCGATCGTGATGCTCGCGGTGATGTCGCCGGACCTGCGTCGCACCGCGAGCAGGGCGCCGACCAGCCCGACCACCGCGCAGGCGATCGCCGCGATCAGCAGTCCCTGCCGCTGCTCCGCCTCGGCACCGGAGATCGCCCCTTCGATCCCGCTCAATGCCACCATCCCCAGCACAGCGAGCACCACCGGCAAGGTTCGCGCCACGTGCAGCACGGGCCAGTTCCTGCGCATCTGCACCGGAACCCCGGCCGCCTGCAACACCACCAGGAACCCGAGCAGCATCAGTTCGGTCGTCAACGCCGGTGACAACACCGCTGCACCCAACACCACCCCCACCGCCAACGGCTGAGACTGCCACCGCACCGCGATCCCCAACCCGACCAACGCCACCCCGAGCGCCACCGCGAGCCCCACACCACCAGGAACCCACCGGTAATACCCGGTCACCGCGACAACATCCAGATACAACCCGGCAATACCCGTGGCCACCAGCGCAATTCCGCCGACACGACCACCAGGCCGCCCGAAGACCCGCCACCCGAGCCCGACCAGAACCACCGACAGTGCGGCCCCGGCAACAACTCTCGCCACCGGCCCGAAGAACCCCGCCTGCGCGGCCAACACCAACAGCATCAGCACACCGACCAAGGTCACCCCGACCCCGGCCACCGCGAGCACCCGAGAAATGACGCCTTCCCGCTGCCACCAGGGCACCCGAGCGGCGCGCCCCGGCTCGAATTGCCCGCCACGCCCCGAACTCCCGACCCACCCCGGAGCGCCGTGCCCGGCCGCCCCCGCCCAACTGCCCGGCTGCCCGACCTGCCCGGATGGCACAGCTCGCCCACCCTGCGGCCCAGCCGGGCCAACCCATTTCGGCGGCGGCCCCGCCGCGCGGTAAGACGTGGCGGGTCCACCGGGCATCCCGTTCGAACCCACCCAGTTCGGAGCCACCCCACTCGGCCCAGCGCCTACCTGCCCGCCGTACCGCGCACCCACCGGCCATCCCGCCGGCCCGTACGCCACACCACCAACCGGACCTACGTAACCGTGCCCTGTACCCGTAACTGCTTGCCCCGCAACACTTTGCGCACCCCCAGCAGCTGATACAGCATGCGGCTCCGGCGCCACGCCGACTCGACCGACCTCGCCCACACCAATCCCAGGCACCCCGGAAACCGCATCCGAATCAGCTTGCTCAGCATCCGAACCCGAGGACGTCGCCTCCGAACTCCCCGCGCGCGACACCTCCCCCCGCAACTGCGCGGACAGCATCTCCAGATCGCCCCCGAGCTGCCCCATCCGGACGCCGAGCGCGGTGAACTCCCCCGAGAGCCGCGCAACCAGCGCGGGATCGATAGCGGTACTCATAACCCCATAGTCGGCCCGGAGGGACCACCGAACATGAGTAGAAACCCCCGCCCTACCCACTGTTCCTACCCGAATTCACACCTCAACCTGTGAACCGCCGACCAGCCGAGGGCCGGGTCACGACCCCAAGAACCGTCTCCACTGCACCATCAACGGATACTTCGCCGTGACAGAGCCGAACCGGATACGCCCGTGCACGACAAGATGCAGCGGCCCGATCGGCGGCCCCGTACGGACCTTGTTATTAGCCGAAGACCCCACCAAATCCAACCCGTTGAGGTCAACAGTCGCGGCCGCCGGCACAAGCAAAGTCAAACTCGTGCAGTAATCGTCGACCTGGACTTCAACGATCTGCGTCTGCATGACCGCCTCGGTGAAGTCCAAGGTCACACTGGACATCAGGTTGTTGAGATGCAGCACCGGCGGTACCTGCCACGGCCCGCGCCGATTGACCCCAGACAACCGACTACGGATCGCGCTCGGATTGGACCCACCGGCCGGAACCGGAACGTGTCGTGGACGCGGCATAGCGGCAGGCTGCGGAGTACCCGCCACCCGCATACCGGGCAGGTCGACCAGCACGGCGTTGAGTTCACCACGGGTCTTGGCGGCCAGCGCGGTATCCATCCGCTCGGTGAACTCCCCGAGCGAGAGCATGCCGAGCCCGACAGCTCGCTGCAGCAACTGCCCGACATGTTCTCGTTCGGCATCGGAAACACGCAGCTCACGGTCACCGACGGGACCAGCCGTCGCGGCACCGGGTACGAAGAGGGATTCAGGACCGCCCATGCCATCGAGGGTAACCAGCCACACCCACGTAGCGCATCAGGGCAAACCCCTAATCACTGCGACTACTCGAGCCCCTGTTCGATCGCGTAGCGCGTGAGCTCGACCCGATTCGCCAGCTGCAACTTGCGCAGTGTCGCCTGCACATGGTTCTCCACCGTCCGATGCGAAAGGTTCAATCGGGTAGCGATCTGTTTGGCCGACAATCCCTTGGCCACCATCCGCAACACCTCGGTCTCCCGGTCGGTCAACGACGGCCGGTGCGGCTGATCGGCGGCCGCCGGCGCGGTCGCCATTCGCCGATACTCCCCGAGTACCAACCCGGCCAATCCGGGCGTGAACACCGGCTGACCTGCGGCGGTGGCCTTGACAGCATCGATCAACTCGGCAGCCGACGCGCTCTTCACCAGGTACCCGCTCGCCCCTGCCTTGATCGCGTCGAGCACGTCGTCGCGCTCGGCCGAAGCCGACAGCACCAGCACCCGGCTATGGGGCGAAACCCGCAACACCTCGGCGGTAGCCGCGACCCCGGTGCCATCGGTGAGCTGCATATCCATCAACACCACATCCGGCCGCACGGCCGCGGCGCGCCGAGAAGCGGTGCCGACACCGTCCGCGGTGGCCAGCACCTCGAAACCGGCTTCGGCGAGATCACGAGAAACCCCCTCACGCCACATCGGATGGTCATCGACCACCATCACCGTAATGACCGGCATCGCCCAGCTCCTCTTCTCAGCGCGCCGGGTGGCGCGGAATCCGGAATTCCCACTCGGTACCGAGGTCCTGCCCCTCGGTCAGCAACTCGGCGCTACCGCCGAGCGCCTCGACCCGCCCGACGATCGACCGCGAAACCCCCATCCGCCCTTCGGCTTCGGCCGCTCGTAGGCGCCCCGTCGCGATCCCGACCCCGTCGTCACGCACGCTCACCACCAGCATGTCACCGGTGTCTTCCAGCAGCACATAGGCTTTCGCGTCGGCCCCGGCGTGCAGCGAGACATTCGACAGCGCGGTGGTCACCGCCGCCGCGATCTCCTGCGCTACCACCCGCCCGACGAGCACCGGATCACCCGGCGTGGCCACCGACACCTCCGGGGTGGCGCGTGCGGTCAGCAACGGCCGCAGATCCACCTCGCCCGAATCGGGGTCGGGCAGCTCCGCCTGTTCGGAAAGCAGCACCCGCAACGCCACCTCCTGCTCCCCGGCTCGCTGCGCGAGTTCCGCAGCGGGACCGCCTATCTCGCCGCCGCGCCGCTTGATGAAGGCCAGTACCTGCAGCACCCCGTCGTGTACCTCGCGAGCCAATCGCTCCCGCTCCTGCGCCGCCGCCGTGATCCGCAGGGCCCGCTCGAGCTGACCCTGCGCCCGCCGAGCGGTATTGGCCGCGAGTCCGAGCGCCAACCCCACCGAAACGAGCACCGGTGCGGTCGCGTCACCCCAGACGTCCTGCCCCCACTGATCCCGCACCGTCACCACGACTGCCGACATCACAAGCCCCGCGACGACACCCGCGACGGGACCGCGCAGAATCGCCATGGAGATCACCGAGTTCGCGATCCACAACGTCGTGGGCAGAGTCTGATGGCCGTGGTACCAGTCGTAATCCGCGACAAGCCGAGTCGAGGCGATCAGCGCGATCGTCACCACCTGATCGCCGAACACCACCCAGCCGCGGATCTTCCCGGTCGCCTCGGGGAAGTACCACTGCGACAGCAACAGCGCCGAACTCCCCGACCAGATCGCCATCACCGCGATCAGCATCCAGCTCAGTCGCGGATGGTCGTAATACGGCACCGACGCGATCTGCTGGCCGATCGCGTACAGCAGCGTGACCAGCCGAAACGCCTGCGCGGCCCGCCACAGTGGCGCGGTCGCGGCGTCGGCCGAGCTCAACTCAGCGGTGTGGGTCCGCATCGCCTAACTCGGCTTCTTCCATGCGCAGCCGCGTCGCCACGTCGAAGCGGCCCGGCGGTTCGGGTTTGTCGGGCTCGGCGGTGAACCGTTTTCGCTCTTCGGTGCCCACTAGTTCGCCGAACGCCTCCGCCGGGCTGTCGGCGAGCAGGTATCGAATCGCGGTGTTGCCCACCGCGATCAACGGCACCGCGAGCAGCGCCCCCGCGATCCCACCGACGACCAGACCGGCGGTGATGGCGAGCACCACGGCCAGCGGATGGATGCTCACGGCCCGCCCGAGCAGCAGCGGCTGCAGCACATGGCCTTCCAGCTGCATCACCGCGATGATGATGCCGAGCACGATCAGCGCGGTCACCAGACCCTTGGTGACCAGCGCGATGAACACCGCGACGAACCCGGCGAAGAACGCGCCGATAATCGGGATGAAGGCGCTGATGAACACCAGCGAGGCCAACGGCAAGGCCAACGGCACATGCAGAATCGCGAGCCCGGCCCCTATACCGATGGCGTCGACCGCGGCCACCACCACGGTGGCGCGCACGAACCCGACCAGCGTCCCGAAGCCCAATTCACCGGCGGTGCGAACCTTCTCGCGGTGCACGGTGGGGATGATCCGGGTGACGAAGTTCCAGATCTGATCCCCGCCGTAGAGGAAGAAGATGAGGATGAACAGGATCAGGAACGCGCCGGTGAGGATATGTCCGATGGCAGTGGCGGTGGTGAGCGCGCCGCTGGTCAGGCTCTCGCGGTTGTCCTGAATGGTGCGCACGATGGTGTCGCCCGCGCTGCGGATCTGCTGATCGCTCAGGTGTGGCGGACCGTTGATCAACCAGTCCTGCACCTTGTGCACGCTGTTGGTGACCTCGTTGGACAGCCCCGGCACACCGTCGACGAACTGTTCGACGACAAAGGTCAACACCCCGGCGAGCAGCCCGATCGACCCCAGCAGCGCGACGAACACGCCGAGCGAGCGCGGGATCCCCACCCGCTGCATCCAATCGACCAGCGGCGCGAGCAACGCGGCGGCGAGCAACGCGATGGCCAGCGGAATCACCACCGTGGCGAACTTCTGCACGAGCATCCCTACCGCGAGCAGCGCCCCGAAGATGATCAGCAGCCGCCAGCTCCACGCCGCGGCTTTCCGGACTACGGGATGAACTGCCTCGGCGTCCGAACGCCACGGTGTCGACGCGGTCCCGGAATCTACCTGCTGGTCGGTCACTCGACAGAGCCTATCGGTCCGAACGCTGGATCGGTGCTCGCGTCGGGTGCCTCGGAAAGAGGTTCTGACCACAGTTCCCCCTGCGGTGATCGCCCGGCCGACGGGATCCGGCGATCGCCTGCCTGTCGACGACAAACCCGCATGTCAGTGCCCGAACAAGCCCGCCAGGGGGTAGATCGGCGGTGATCCGGCCAGCTGGCCGGCAACCTCGGAGGTCTACCCGCCGCACAACTGCACGAATAGCGCGAATTACCCTGTAAGCCAGTGTCTTTCACATATAGCCGGAGCGAATTACTGTGAAATCGCGCAGGGGTTTCCTCGGTTTCCACCCGGTAACGGTCGAGCGTAGGTGCGATAATGCACACCCGGTCGCCTGTCCTGATCACCTGGGCACGTGGTCGGATAGATTGGCTAGCGTGTCAGCGCCACTTGAAGCGGTCAAACAGACCATGCGAACGCGCTGGCCGCTGTACCTGACGTCTGTGCTGCTGGCCAACGCCTTCGGCGCGGTGCTGGTGTGGGCCTTCATCCAATACGGCCTGCCGGTTCCCGAGGGCGATCCGGGTGGGGTGCGCCAGACCGGTCTGCTCGCACCGCTGCTCGTTTTCGGTGTCGCCGCGGTGTTGAGCATCTTCGCCGCCGCGCTCATGTTGCGGCCGGTGATGCGCTGGCAGATGCGCGGCGGGCCGCCGAGCCGACGTGAGCAGATGGCGGCGCTGCATGTGCCGCTGCGGCAGTCGATCGTGCACCTGGTGCTGTGGGTCATCGGCGGCGGGATCCTGGCCGCGCTGATCATCTCCGAATCGCCCGAACTGGCGGGTGCGGTGATCGTCACCGAGTGCATGGCCGCCACCATCGTGTTCGGCTTCACCTACATGCTGGGTGAGCGCATTCTGCGCCCGGTCGCCGCCGAGGCGCTGACCGAGGGCACCTTCGACCACACGCTCACCCCTGGTGTCGGCACGCGCATGGCGATGACCTGGGGCATGGGTACCTTCGCACCGACCATCGCGATCGTGCTGCTGTGCGTCACCCAGATCTCCTCGGATGTGAAGTTCTCGGCGAAGTCCCTCGCGATCTCGATCCTGCTGCTGTGCGGCGTGGTGATCCTGCAGGCGCTGGCCTTGTCGATGCTGACCGGATCCTCGATCTCCGACCCGGTGCGTCAGCTGTCCCAAGCCATCAACAGGGTGCAGTCCGGCTCGCGCGATGTGCAGGTGGAGGTCTACGACGGCAGCGAGATCGGGCTGCTGCAGGTCGGCTTCAACCGGATGATGGACGAGGCCGCCAAGCGGCGCAAGCTGCAGGAACTGTTCGGCCAGCACGTCGGTGAGGACGTGGCGCAGCGGGCACTGGACTACGGCACCGAACTGGGCGGTGAGACCCGATTCGTTGCGGTGTTGTTCGTGGACATGGTCGGCTCAACCGCCGCCGCGGCCGAGCGCCCGCCGACCGAGGTGGTCAGCCTGCTCAACGAGTTCTTCCGGGTGGTGGTCGACGTGATCGACAGCCACCACGGTTTCGTCAACAAGTTCGTCGGCGACGCGGCGCTCGCCATCTTCGGCGCCCCGCTGGATCGCCCCGACGCGCCGAGTGCCGCGCTGGCCGCGGCCCGCGATCTGCGCGAGGCGCTGCGCGAGGTGACCAGCCTCGACATCGGCATCGGCGTTTCGGCGGGCCTGGCGGTCGCCGGAAACATCGGCGCCGCAAATCGATTCGAATACACCGTGATCGGCGACCCCGTCAACGAGGCGTCGCGGCTCACCGAATTGGCCAAAGATCATCCCGGCCGCGTTCTCGCTTCGGGCAGCGCGCTCTACTTCGCCGACGAAAGCGAGCAGGAACATTGGATAACCGGAGACGAGGTCCAATTGCGAGGCAGACGCAGAAAAACCCGCCTGGCCTGGCCGAAGTCCGCGATCGCCGCGCCGCGCATGGACGAGGAAGAACAGATACGTTCGTTAGGCTGAGACCGTGACGGCCGACGGCGACCTAGCAGGCGCACCGGCCGGGCGCCGCCGCCGCTTCCGGTGGGTCAAGTGGGTGCTCGGCGCGGTGATCCTCGCGCTGCTCGTCGGCGAAGGCTTGTATCTGTGGCCCCGCCTGCACGAATCCTGGCGCACGCTCACCGAGATCCACTGGGGCTGGCTGTTCCTGTGCATCGTGTTGCAGGCGATGTCGATGAGTGGATTCGGGCGGGTGCAGAAGCAACTGCTGCACGCGGGCGGGGTGGACGTCAGCCAGGGGAAATCGGTGTCGGTGGTCTACGGCGCGACCGCGATGTCGCTGACGCTGCCCGCGGGCCAGGTCTTCTCCACCGCGTTCACCTACCGCCAGACCCGGCGCTGGGGCGCGAGCCCGATCGTGGCCTCCTGGCAGCTGGTTTTCTCGGGCGTGGTCGCCGCGGCCGGCCTGGCGCTGATCGGAATCACCGGCGCCGCGCTGGTCGGGCAGGGTATCGGCTTCAAATTCGTCGGCTCGCTGGTGGTGCTCGGCCTGGTCCTGTTCATCGGCAACTATCTGGCCCGCCATCCCGGCATGCTGGAGGCCATCCTGCGGCGGGTGCTCGCGCTGATCAATCGGCTGCGCAAGAAGCCCGCCGACCACGGCATCGCCAAGCTGGCCGAGATCCGGGCCCAGCTCGAGTCGGTCGAGCTGGGGAAGAAGGACGGGGCGCTCGTCGGGGTGTGGGCGCTGGTGCACCGGTTCGCCGACGTGGCGTGTCTGGGCGCCGCCTGTTTCGCGGTCGGTGCCGACCCCAAGCTGTCCGGGCTGCTCATCGCGTTCGCGGCGGGCAAGGCGGTGGGGTCCATTCCGTTCGCCCCTGGCGGCATCGTCTATGTGGATGCCACGTTGATCTACGGTCTCACCGCGGGCGCGGGGCTGCCCGCCGCACAGGCCGTGGCGGCCGCGTTCGTCTACCGGCTGGTCAGCTTCATCCTGGTCGCCGTGGTCGGCTGGATCGTCTTCGCCTTCCTGTTCCGCACACCGCAGGCCGACGACCACGAGTACGAGCAGGAATTCTATTCCGCCTCTCCGCGTATTCAAGCCAGACGTAGGCGCGGGGAATCCGGGGAGGCGGCCGGCGGAGCAATGGAGTCGGGTTAGCCCGTACCCGGTGAGTTACCCATGTCCTCACCATCGATCGGCGTCACCGCAGCGCGCGGATCGCGGCGCGCCAGCCCAAGAGAAAAAGCACGAGAACGCAGGCCGCGACGATCATGAAACTCAGTGCGACGCCCTGACCGCTGATGGCGCGCAACGCCATCCCGCCGACGAGCGTGCTCGCCCAGATCAGGATTCCGGTGGGCCACAACGCCGTTGCGTCGAATCGTGTATCCCGCGCGGCGTACACCGCCAACACCCAGCCGAGAATCAGCCCTACCCCGAAGGGCCACACGGTTTTCAGCAGACCGGCGATGACAGCTTCGTCGTGACTGCGCCTCCCGATCGCGCAGAAAATGATCACCAATAAAGCATCGATACCGAACGGCGCGTATCTCTTCACGGAAAGCAGCGTAACCGCTCAAGATCGACTTCGAGACCGGGTTCATGCCCACTGATCAGTGGTAACCCTGTGCTTACGGCTCCGGCGTCGCCAGTGATTTCAGCAAAACGGCCGCGAGACGTGAAGTGGCGTCACCACTGTCGACATCGGCGATGTGCACCGCGAAGACCAGATCGCCCATCGTCGCCAGCAGCCACCCGTCGGCGCCACCCGTCGCGGCGAACGCGGTGACATCGCGGAATCCGCGCAGTGCGGTGGTTTCCGGCTTGTTGATGCCGTCGTTCATCATTGCGCGCAACCGGTCGACCGCCGGCTGTGGCAGCGCGGGAACAGGCGTATCGGTGGTGCCCGGATTGCCTGCCACGATCATCGGCGGCACCACCGAGCCACGTGAGATCGCGGCGGCCGCGATGGCCATCCCGAAGGGGCTGACCTGCACGGCGTCGGCGCCCGCGCCTTGGCGCACCTGTTCGGTGCTGCGGCCGGGTGCGCTGATCCGCCCGGTCACCTCGTCGAGCCCGGCCACTTTGAAGTCGACGCCGACACCCAGCGCGGTGGCCGCCTCGGCCGCTTCCTGCACGGTGACGTCCTGCGGCGGCTTGTTCTTGGTCGCCGCGGCGACGGTACGGAACAGTTCCATCGTGCCGCCCGCCGGGAACAGCCCGGTGAAGGCGATCGGACCCTTCTCGGTGGCGTAGGAGTTCTGTGCCACCGCGACGACCGCGCCGGTCGAGGGCTGGATGGCCACGACCGTGGCCGGGGTCCCCGCGCTCACCACCGCGTCTTCGGCCGCGCGCTGTAGACGCTGGTCCATCGTCGCGGCGATATCCGGCCCGGAAGGTCCCTGATATCCGGCCACCTGGTTGACGAATCTGCCATCGGCCTCGAAGATCTGCACACCCCAGCCCGCGGTGGCCTCGAGACTGTCCTGCCACACCTTGCGCAGCGCGTCGAGCATCGGCGAGCGCGTGCGCCGGTCGGCCGAGATCAGTTTGGGCTGCTTCTCCATCACCACGCCGGGCACCTTGGCCATCCGCGGTTCCAGGATCGCGAAATCCCCGTCGCGCAGGTTCACCGCGACGATCGGCTGACCCTGCGAGCCCGCCAGCTGCTGCATCAGCGACGGCCCGGTGATCAGCGGCGCCACCGGTTCGATGGCGTCGGCGAGGGCGTTGGTGGTACCGACGAGATCGCCGGTGCGGCTCGGGTCGATCTTGATGACATTGAGCGTCTGTTCGGTCATCAGCGCCTCACCCGGCAGATCGACGACCTTCGGCGGCGGCTTCGCGGTCGTGCGCACGAGCTTGACGGTGCGGTTGTCCGTCAACTGCGGCATCACCACCGCGGGCTCCCAGGAGATCCGCCAGCCGATGGCGAGCTTGCGAACGGTGCCCTGCAGTGTGTAGGTCCAGTCCTTCTTCTCACCGAAGTTCCAGGCGACCTCCATGCTGAAGATCGCCGACTGCTTGTCGAGGTCGATCACCTGGGAGGCTTCGTAGTCGACGGTGCCCGATTGCAGGCCCTCGAACATTTGCTTCATGGTTGCCGAAGCGGCAGCGGGGTACGAGGTCAGGTCGGCGGCCTTGCCGTAGTCCTTCTCATCGAGGAGCTCGGTGAACCGTTGAACCACCGTCTCCGACTCGCTCGTCTTCCCACCCACTCCGCACGAGCACAGCGCGATGGCGAGGGTCGCAACCCCCGCGATCGCCATAGCGCCCCGGACGCGAAAGCGGCGGGATCCCCACACATCCATATCGCCCACTCTTCACTCTTGCCACTCCGGTAACAAATACACCGTACCGGAAGTTGACCTGTCTCCAATGCCCCGGCCAGTCGGGATACTCCCCGACCTCGACACCTCGATTGTGCCGGAAATCTCGCCCTGATGAGGGTCCGTTTTCCAACCTCGCCCAGTAAGCGGCAACAACTGCTGTGTCAACCGTACCGACAGCCGCGCCAGGTCGCGCGGATCTCGCAATTGTCCGGCGATTCAACGCGAGGGTACCCAAGCCCGTCTCCATCCAACCGCGCGGCATGGGCTTTACCGAGTCGGTACGCACCCGTTCACGCAGAGCGGAATTCAGTGCGCGGATATCGGCGTAATCTTGTAATCAACGCAACACGCACAACAGAGACAGCAGGTGATTTCCATGCGGAACGATCGACGCGAGCGCGGATTCGGCCGACCCGGCGGTTGGCAGCAAGCCGACCTTCCCGATCCGGCCGACGCCCCCGACTGGTTCGCCGGACGGTTGCCCGCCGACTGGTTCACCGGGCCGGTGGACATCGAGATCGACCGCGACGAGATCGTCGTGGTCGGCGAACTGCCCGTCCCCGGCGACGCGAGCACCTCGACCGCCACCAAAGAAGGCGCACTCGCCCGCTTCCGCGAGTCGACCCGCCCGGCCCGCATGCAGATCGCCGACGAGGCCCAGCGCCGTTACGGCCGCAGCGTCGCCTGGGGCGTGCGAGTAGACGGTGAACGAATCCTGTTCACCCACCTGGCCGTGCCCGTGATGACCCGCCTACGCCAGCCCGAACGCCAGGTCCTCGACACCCTCATCGACGCAGGCATAGCCCGCTCCCGCGCCGACGCCTTGGCCTGGACGGTCAAACTCGCGGGCAAGCACGCCGAAACCTGGCTCGCCGAACTCCGCGAAGCCATGCGCAAGGTCGACGACCTGCGCTCAGAGGGCCCGACCGGCTTGTGACTTACAGTGGCCTGCATGGAATCCGCGCAGGCCACTGGTCCGATCCTGGTAATCAACGGACCGAACCTGAACATGCTCGGGACCCGCCAGCCCGAGATCTACGGCGCCGACACCCTCGACGATGTCGTCGCACTCTGCGAACACACCGCCGCCCGGTTCGACCGCAAGGTCATCGCCTTCCAGTCCAATCACGAAGGCGCGCTGATCGACCGGATCCAGCAGGCCCGCGGCGAGGTGTCGGCCATCGTCATCAACCCCGGCGGCCTCACCCACACCTCGGTCGCACTGCGCGACGCCCTGGCGATCCCGGAGGTGCCGATCGTCGAGGTGCACATCAGCAATGTGCACGCGCGCGAGGAGTTCCGGCACCACTCGTTCGTCTCCCCGATCGCCACCGCGGTGATCGCCGGGCTGGGCATCCACGGCTACGCCGCGGCCATCGAATTCTTGAGCAAGCCATAGGCCGGTCGGCTTCGGCGTGATCACGCGAGACGGAAGACCGGGAATCCGGGGGCGATGGCGACGAGTTGTTCGTCTGTCGCGTCCTTGGTGAGGCCCTCGAAGAACTTGCCGACCTCCCAGCCCCACTTCTCCAGGTACAGCCGAAGCAGCGGCACCTTGTCGGCGTCGGCGACCTCGGTGGCGGTGAACTGTTCGGTCTTGCGGCCGAGGCGCAGTTCGCCGCCGCCTGCCACGCGCAGATTGCGCACCCACTGCACGTGCCCGCGCGGCGCGACCAGGTAGCGCTCGCCGTCGGCGGCCGTCATCACGTTGACCATGGTGGTGCGCCATTCACCGCTCTTGCGGCCGCGCACGGCCAGCAGCCGCGAACCCATGATGCTGATCCCCAGCTTGGGCAGCAGGTTGGCGATCTTGTTCACGATCGGATCGATGCCGGTCGGGGGGAGGTGGCGAGTCGCGTTGTCCATGTTGATCACTCCTGAAACTGTGAGCACTGCTCTCTGTTGAGTACAAGCATGCACCCCGCCCGACCCGAAGTCAAGAGCAGTGCTCACAGTTTTCGAAATATCCTTTTCAGCGAAGCATTGCCGCGATGATATGTAGTACGTATGCTACATATCATCGAAGGTCGATGACTGGGAGGACTCATGACTTCGAACAACAACGTCGTTCTCGATGTCGCGCAACTACGGATGCGATACGACGAGACAGACGTCCTGCACGATGTGACTTTTCACGCGAAGCGCGGGGAAGTGCTCGTCATGCTCGGGCCCAACGGCGCGGGCAAAACCACCACGATCGAGATCCTCGAGGGGTTTCGCAGGAGGTCGGCCGGCCAGGTCGAGGTGCTGGGGGCCGATCCCGAACACGGTGACGAACTCTGGCGCGCCCGCATCGGCGTCGTGCTCCAATCCTGGCGTGACCACGCGAAATGGCGAGTGCGCGAGCTGCTCGGCCACCTCGGTGGGTATTACAGCCCGTACTCCACGGCACGGATCACCCGACCGTGGGACACCGATGAACTCATCGCGCTGGTCGGGCTCACCGAGCAGCGCGACGCGAAGATCGCGACCCTGTCCGGGGGACAGCGACGCAGACTCGACGTGGCGATCGGCATCGTCGGCCGACCGGAACTGCTGTTCATGGACGAACCGACCGCAGGCTTCGACCCCGCCGCCCGCCGCGACTTCCACGACCTGGTGCATCGCCTGTCCGATCTGGACGAGACCACCGTCCTACTCACCACCCACGACCTGGACGAAGCCGCGAAACTGGCCGACCGGATCCTGATCCTGGCCGGTGGCCGGATCATCGCCGACGGCTCTCCGGAGGAGCTCAGCGCCGCCACCGCGGGCGAGGCCGAAGTGCGCTGGACCCACGAGGGTCAACGCTTCGTCCACACGACGACCGAGTCGACGAAATACGTCCACGAACTGTTCAAACAGCACGGCGAACTGATCGAGGACCTCGAGGTACAGCGCGCGTCGCTGGAGGACACCTACATGGCACTGGTCCGCCGTTTCGAATCCGACACGGCCGCCGAACCCGTTCGTTCACTGCAGGAGGTCACGCGATGAATCCCACGCTGGTAGCGGTCAGGGGCGGCCTGGCGGCGATGTGGATCGAACTGCGGCAGCTGTACACCAACGGGGCGAGCCTGATGGCCCAGTTCCTCACTCCCACACTGTTTCTGATCGCGATCTTCTTCCTGCGCGACCGGACCTACCAGGACACCGGGCTGTCACTCGGCCAACTCGCGGTGCCCGGCCTGCTCGGCAGCATCATCGCGTTCAACGGCCTGTACGGCATCGCCGAAGTCCTCGCCCTCGACCGGGAGGACGGAACCCTGTTGCGCGCCAAGACAATTCCGAACGGCATCCTGGGCTACTTCATCGGCAAGATCGGTACCACCGCGGGCGCGGTACTCATACAGCTGGTGGTGGTGCTGACCATCGGCGCCGTGATCGTCGGCGGATTGTCGACGCCCGGCGGCGCCGTGATCACGCTGACGTGGGTGATCGTGCTCGGCCTACTGGCCACCTTGCCGATCGGCGCCATCCTGGGCGGGTTGATCGTCGGCGCCCGCGACATCTTCCTGCTGACCTTGCCGCTGATGGGACTCATCGCCATCTCCGGCATCTGGTACCCGATCACCGCGCTCCCCGGCTGGATACAGGGCCTGGCCCAGCTCTTCCCGATGTATTGGCTCGGCCTCGGCATGCGCTCCGCACTGCTGCCCGCCGAGGCGGCGGCCATCGAGATCGACGGGTCCTGGCGGCACCTCGAGACCGCAGCGGTGCTCGGCGTATGGTCGATCGTCGGGTTGTTGCTCGCGCCGATCGTGCTGCGGCGAGCGGCCCGCCATGAGTCGGGATCCAGCGTGGCCGTCCGCCGCGAGAAAGCGATGCAGCGTGCCTTCTGAGGTCATCTACAACCGCATCGCGATGTTGCGTGCCGAGCGCGGCATCTCGCGACGGGACCTGGCCGAAGCACTCGGCGTGCACTACCAAACCGTCGGCTACCTCGAACGCGGCGAATACAGCCCCAGCCTGCACCTGGCCCTGCGGCTCGCGGCCTATTTCGAGGTAGCGGTGGAGGTGGTGTTCTCCACCGAGCCGTTCCCGAGACTGGGATCGGGCGCCGAGACCGCGTGAACACCGGAAACCGTCCGGCACCGTTGTGCTGGACGGTTTCCGCGTCAGGCGCGTTCGCCGCGGAACAGCGCGTACGGCGAGATCTGCTCGCCTGTCGCCTCGGAGGCGGTGACGGCCTTGCGCCAGAACGACTGGGCGAGGAGGGACAGGCTCGCGTCGACGCCTGCTTCTTCGCTGGCGTCGATGATGTGCTGGGCGCCGGCGTCCATCATCTTCAGGTGCGCGAGGTCGGCGAAGCCGCCTTCCTTGTTCGCCTCGGCGAACTGTTCGATGAAGAACGGGTAGGCGCCGGCGGAGCGGACGGCGAACGGTACGAACTGGTCGATGCTGTGGCCGGAGTTCGCGATCATCGCCGACGCCTGGTCGAACGCCAGCAACCAGGGGTGGAAGGTGATCAGCAGGGCCTGGTAGAAGATCTGGGCCAAGCCGTCGTCGGCGCCGAGGTATTCTTGCGGGCTGAGCGGGCGCAGCAGTTCGGCGTGCGCGTCGAAGACCGCCTTCGGACCGCTGTAGAAGATGTAGGACGAGGGATGGACGATATTGTCGCCCGCCGACATCACGCCGCCGGAGAGGAATTCGGCGCCGCGCTCACGAACCCAGGTCGCGCCTGCCCGTGCCTTGGCCGGTGAATCGGAGGACAGATTGGCGATGACCTTGCCGGACAGCTGGTCGACGGCTTGGCCGAGCACGTCGTACATGGCGTCGTAGTGGGTGAGGCTGAGCACGGAGACCTCGTTGGCCGCCAGCGCCTCGGCCACGGTGTCGGCGCGCTCGGCGCCGAGCGCCACCAGCGCGTCGACCTTGGCGGTGCTGCGATTCCATACCGTCACCTCGACACCTGCTTCGAGGAAGGCCTCGACCATGGCCTGACCCATCGGGCCGAGGCCGAGAACGGAAACGGAACGGGAGGTGGTCTGCTCGGACATTGTGTGGCCCTTCGATTCTCGCTACGGGTTGGTTCGGCGCCGCTTTCCATGGTGTCCGCGCGGGTATCGTCCGGGAAGACCGAACGTTCGGGTGCGGTTGCTTACCTAGAGGTTCGAAATACGGTCAGAAGGGTGCGCCGAAGATGAGTAGTGACGCAGATCACGATGTATGCGGCATGAGCCTGGCCATCGACGTCGTCGGCGGTAAATGGAAGCTGCACCTGATGTGGGTGCTCGACGCCGGGCCGCAGCGATTCGGCCAGATCCGGCGGCTGCTCGACGGCGTGAGCGAGAAGGTGCTCGCCGAGAACCTGCGTCATCTGGAGAGCTCCGGCGTGGTGCACCGCGAGATCTTCCCCGAGATCCCCCCGCGCGTGGAGTACTCGCTCACCCCGCTCGGCGAGACCCTGCGCCTCGCCTTGGCACCGCTCGAAAGCTGGGGCGACGAGCACCGCGCGGTGCTCGCCACCGCTACCCGGCCCACCGCCGCGGCGTCTTCGCCCTCCCCGATCGCGCTGTAACTACCCGCGCTTCACCGTGCTTCGCGCACGAGCGCTGTCATTTCAAGTGCTCCATGGCGATTCGCTCGCCGATTCGTTCGAGTAGGCGCGCCGCGGCCATGATCGAGCGTGCGGGATCGGGCTCCAGGTCACTGAGCGGATAGCACGCGGCGAAACCCGCGGCTCGAATCTCACCGGGTGACAACAGGGTTCGACCTACCGCTGCGACCACCGGAACCCCCGCCTTCTTGGCCGCGGCCGCGACCCCGACCGGCGCCTTCCCGTGCATGCTCTGGTGATCCAGCGAGCCCTCACCGGTGACTACCAGCGTGGCCCCGTCGACCAAGTCCGTGAATTCCAGCAGCTCGAGCAGCACATCGATCCCGCTGCGCACCTGCGCCCCCAGCACCGCGAGCGCCCCGAACCCGGTACCACCGGCCGCCCCTGCCCCACCGATCTCGGCATACCCCGTACCCAGCACCGCTGCCCAATTGGTCAGCCCTGCTTCGAGTTTCACCATCTGCCGGGCGTTGGCCCCCTTCTGTGGCGAGTACACCGCGACGGCACCGGCCGGTCCGAGCAACGGATTGTCCACATCGCAGGCAAGGGTGAACAGCGCCGTCGAGACCGCCGGATGCAACCCGGCTCGATCCACCGAGGCCACCTGCGTGAGCATCGCGGCCACGTCCGCGACCCCCGCCAATTCCCGCCCCTCCCGATCGAGCAGCCGCAACCCGAGCGCCCGCAACAGACCCGACCCGCCGTCGGTAGACGCACTCCCGCCGAGCCCGAGCACGATCTCCCGAGCCCCCGCGTCGAGCGCGTGCGCGATGGCCACCCCCAACCCGAACGTGTCGGCCCGGAGCGGGTCGAGCCGCCCACCGGGCAACTTCACCAGCCCGACGGCCGCCGCCAACTCCACCACCGCGACATCTCCGCGCACCGCGTACACCGCCGTCGAAGCCTCCCCCGTCGGCCCGGGCGCGGCCAGCTCCACTCGCTTCCACCCCGACGCCACGAAGGCGTCGACCATCCCGTCGCCGCCGTCGGCCACCGGCACACACCGCACCTGCGCCCCCGGCGCCCGCCGAGCAATCCCCCGTCCCAACGCCTCGGCAACCTCCGGTGCCGAAAGCGAACCCTTGAACTTGTCCGGTGCAAGCACAACAAGCGGTCCACGAGTCATCCCGACATCTTCCGCCCTGAGACCAAAACCCGCATCCCCGCAGTTCCAGCCATCCTCAACGCCCTGAGTCCGCCCTAACCGCACTACCGAACCTCCTGGGACCACCGATCGACAAGGGCCGACGCCGAACAACACGGTAGCGTCGACCTATGGCGACCGAGGTCCGCAACAACACCGCGCTAGAGCGGTTCGAACTCACCGCCGACGGTCAACCCGCCGGCTACATCGAATACCAGGACACCGGCGACGAACGCGCGCTCGTCCACACCGAGATCTATTCCCGATTCGAAGGCCGCGGCCTGGCGAACATCCTGGTCGAGTCCGCACTCGACGCCAGCCGTGACCAAGGCTTCAGCGTGCTACCGATGTGCCCGGTGGTGCTGCATTTCATCAACACCCATCCCGACTACATCGCCTACGTCCCGCAGCGGGCCAGGGAGCTGTTCGGCCTACCTCAGTAGTGCGCGACGGCCCCGTCGACAGCCAGTTGCAGCTCTTCTTTGACGAGCCTGGCGATGTCGGCGGGCCGCTGCGGCACCTCGAGGATCGGCGCACGGAAGTAGGCGACCCCCGACACCACGTCGGCAGCAGTCGTTTCGGCGGACGCGTCGCGGTCTCCGTAGTTCATCCCGATGGCGATCAGCGCGGGCGCGGCGCCCAGTTTGGCCGCACGGAACGCGATGTGCCCGATCCCGCTTCCGACCGCCTGCACCTTGGTGTGATCTACCTCATTGCAGGTGCCCTCGGGGAAGATCGCGAGATGATCACCGGCGGCCAACCGCTGCGCGCACACGTCCATCATCCGCTGACCTGCGGCATTGACCGCCCGGATCCCATGATCCTTGCCGCGGAACACCGGGATCCCGCCCATCATGTCCACCTTGCGGCGCTGCTCGGGATCGAGAAAGAGCTCGTCCTTGGCCAGCACCCGCACCCGCCCGATCTTCGAGCGCAACGGTGACCGCCACGCCGTGGCCGCGACCGTGTACGGGTCGCTGGTCGACAGATGGTTGATCGCGTAAATGACCGGCCGCCCACTGCGAATCAGGGCCTTCAACTGCTGCTTCGCACCCTCGGCGAACACCACGCGCGGCCGGAACCGCCGGGCCAGCACCGCATACGAGGCAAGCGCCTTCCACCTGTTCTGCTGATGGCGCAGGTAGTAGTCGTACACGGCGTCGTTGTCGTCGAGCAGGACTTCGGGCAAAGGCATAGCGCGACCCTACCGGGCGATCCCAGCGGCGCCGCGCGCGAGGATTTCCGATTTCGATCCGGTCCACGGGAAGCGCGCACTGGCGCTGAAAATGCGATGATGACTCGGTGGCAGGCGGAGACGACCCGGACGAGCGGCGGACTCGCGACGGACACGGTGACGATCGGCGGCGCGGTCAGCCCGCGGTGAGCGTCCGCGCGGGCAACCTGCTGGTGTCCGCGACAGACCTGGTGGAACCTACTTTCCGGCGTACCGTCGTGTATGTGATCGAGCACAACGACGCGGGCAGCCTCGGCGTGGTGCTGAACCGGCCGAGCGAGACCCCGGTCGTCGATGTGCTGCCCGCCTGGGCCGACCTGGCCGCCAGCCCGACCGACCTCTACATCGGTGGGCCGGTCAAACGCGATGCGGCGCTGTGCCTGGCGGTGCTGCGCACAGGCGTCGACATCTCCGATATCCGCGGGCTGCGCCGGGTCGACGGCCGCGTGGTGCTGGTCGATCTGGACGCCGACCCCGCCGAGATCGGCCCGCTCATCGAGCAGATCCGGGTCTTCGCCGGATACGCGGGCTGGTCGATGGGCCAGCTCGACGGCGAACTCGACAACGACGACTGGATCGTGGTCTCGGCGCTGCCGTCGGACCCGATCGCCACCGACCGCCACGATCTGTGGGCCGCGGTGTTGCGGCGTCAGCCGTTGCCGCTGGCCCTGCTGGCGACACACCCGATTGAACTCGAACGCAACTGACACCGTTACTCCTTCGACGAGCAGGAGTGACACATGAATTACGACGAGCAGTGATCAGGGCCGCCGATGAACGATGGTCGCGACGAATTGATGCGTGCGCTCTACGCCGAGCACGCACCGGCCCTGTGGCGTTTCACCCTCGGGCTGGTGCGCGATCCCGGCCGGGCCGAGGACATCGTGCAGGAGACGCTGCTGCGCGCCTGGCAACGCCCCACCGTGCTGGAACAGACCGAAACCTCGCCGCGCGCATGGTTGTTCACCGTGGCTCGTAATCTCGCGGTCGACGAGCATCGCAGCGCAAGGCACCGTCGCGAGTTCGGTACCGACACCCCGCCGGAGCAGGTGAGCCCCGACCAGTCCGATCGCGCGCTCGACGGCTGGCTGGTCGCCGACGCGCTGAGCACATTGAGCCCGGATCATCGCGAGGTGATCGTGCGGGCCTACTATCGCGGCCTCGGCATGGCCCAGATCGCCGACGAATTGGGTATCCCACCGGGAACGGTGAAGTCGCGCCTGCACTACGGCATGCGCGCGATGCGGCTGGCGTTACAGGAGATGGGGGTGACGAACCGATGACCGACCTCGCCGACGGGTACAGCACCTGGGACGCTGCCTATGTCCTCGGTTCGCTGGGTGCCGCCGAGCGGCGCGAATACGAGACACACCTGCTCGGTTGCGCGCACTGCCAGCAGGCGGTCGCCGAACTGTCCGGGATGCCGGGCATGCTCGGTCTGGTGGACCGCGATACCGCGCTGTCGATGATCGCATCGCCGGAGCCGGACGCGCCGCAGGTTCCCGACCTGATTCCGTCGCTGGCCGCGGCCGCCGAGCGGCGCCGGAGGCGGCGGCGCTGGATGGGTGTCGGAAGTGCGGTGGCGGCTGCCGCGGCGGCGGTGGCGATAGCGATTCCGGTGACGGTCACCGTGGCGCGCTCGGAGACGCCGACCGAACAGGTCGTCGCCGAACAGCAGATGCAGGCGGTGGAGCAGACGCCGGTGAGCGCGCAGGTGAAGCTGGTGCGCGACGGCGAACGCACCCGCCTGGTGATGACCTGCCGCTACGCCCCGAGCGCTTACGGCTCCGGCTACACCCGCACCTACGGGCTGGTGGTGACCGCGGGTGAGCAGCGCTACGAACTCGACCAGTGGCCCGCGGGCCCCGGCACCGAACTGACGGTGGCTCGCACCATCGACGCCCCACCGGATTCGATCAGCAAGGTGGAGATCACCTCCGTCGATTCCGGCCGGACCGTCTTGGTCGCCCAGGTCTGAACGCGCGAAACGGTCCGGCCTCCTGATGGAGACCGGACCGTTTGCGCGACAGGCTACTTCGACTGCTTGGCGAAGATCGACTTCGACCAGAGGAAGCCGCCACCGGCGATCACCGCGCACCAGACCAGCGAGATCCAGCCGTTGGCGCCGACCTCGGTGCCCATCAGCAGTCCGCGCAGTGTCTCGGTGATGGGAGTGAAGGGCTGGTACTCGGCGAACTGGCGCATCCCGACCGGCATCGTGTCGGTGGCCACGAGGCCGCTGCCGAGGAAGGGCAGCAGCACGATGGGAAACGGTGCGTTGCTGGCACTTTCGGGAGTCGGCGAGAGCAGGCCGAGCGCGATGGCGAGCCAGGTGAAGGCGAACGTCACCAGCGCCAGCAGCCCGAGCGCGGCGAGCCACTCGACGACGTTCGCGTTCGGCCGGAAGCCGACCAGCATCGCCACGGCGGTCATCGCGACAACGCCCGCCATCGCCTGGACGAGCGCACCCAGCACATGGCCGGTGAGCACCGACGACTGCGAAATCGCCATCACCCGAAAGCGATTCACGATCCCCTTGCTCGCGTCGGTGGCGATCGACACTGCCACCGACACCGTCAGATAGGCGGGCAACAGCAACATCATGCCCGGCGCCAGATAGTCGATATAGCTACCGCCCGAGGACTTCTCGAGCGCCCCGCCGAAGACGTACTTGAACACCAGCATCAGCACGATCGGCATGATGATGATGCTGAACGTCATGCTGGGGTAGCGCTTGACGTGAATCATGTTGCGCCGCAGCATCGTCATCGTGTCGGCGAAGGCGTAGGACTTGGATTCGGTCAGTGTGGTCATCGCAGTGACTCCTGCTCGATGGTGGCGCGGCTGTTGACATTGGGCATGCTCGGGCGGCCTGCGTGGTCACGCTCCGCTTCCGCCTCCGGCCGCTGACCGCTCATGCCGGTGAGGGTGAGGAAGACGTCGTCGAGGTTGGGGGTGTGCACCGAAATGCCGCCCGCTTCGATGTTCTCGGCATCGAGCAGGTCGAGCACGGAGCGCAGGGAACGCACGCCGCCGTCGCTCGGCACGGCGAGGGTCAGGCCGTCGGTGCCCTCGACCACCTTCGCCGTCGACCCGAACGCACGCTGGGCGGCGACCACGTCGGGCTGATCGGCGAAATCGATGCGGATGTGGCCGCCCGGGATCAATCGCTTCAGTTCTGCCGCGGTACCTTCCGCGACGATCCGGCCGTTGTCGAGCACCGCGATGCGATCGGCCAGCTGGTCGGCCTCCTCGAGGTACTGAGTGGTGAGAAAGACGGTGACGCCGAGATCGTCGACCAGGCCGCGGATGATCTCCCAGATCGAGCGGCGACTGCGCGGGTCGAGGCCGGTGGTCGGTTCGTCGAGGAAGATCACCCGTGGATTGCCGACCAGCGTCATCGCCAGGTCGAGCCTGCGGGTCATGCCGCCGGAGTAGGTACTCGCGGGCTGGTCGGCGGCCGCGACCAGGTCGAATCTTTGCAGCAGTTCCT
Organism: Nocardia salmonicida NBRC 13393; assembly: GCF_001613085.1. Classification (GTDB taxonomy): domain Bacteria; phylum Actinomycetota; class Actinomycetes; order Mycobacteriales; family Mycobacteriaceae; genus Nocardia; species Nocardia salmonicida. The sequence goes on along the minus strand of NZ_BDBR01000024.1, from coordinate 48,732 downwards.
CTGCCAGAGCGCGGGTCTCGCGGCGCGGCAGGTGGTTCAGGTCGCCCATCATGTGCAGGTTCTCGCGGCCGGTCAGCAGCTCGTCGACGGCGGCGAACTGCCCGGTGACGCCGATCAGCTCGCGCACTCCGCCTCGGTCGGTCACCACATCGTGGCCGCCGACGGTGCACTCCCCCGCATCGCCTGCGATCAGCGTGGTGAGGATCTGCACGGTGGTGGTCTTGCCCGCGCCGTTGGGGCCGAGCAGGGAGAAGACAGTGCCCTCGGCGACGGTGATGTCGATGCCGTCGAGAACAGTCTTGTCGCCGTAGGCCTTGCGCAGGCCGCGTGCGGTGATGGCCGAGTTGACCATGATCGTCCCTTTCCACAGGATTGCATTCATTACTGCGTATATATGCATGAATTATCGACACAGCCCCCAGGGGCTGCGGTTCGGGTGTGATGTGCGGTTGTAGTCGAGGAGTTAGATGTCGAGCTCCTCGATCTGCGGGTGCGCGGTGATGTCTTCGACCTTGCGGTAGAGCTTGTCGGGCACGCGATCCTTCAGGTCTTTCAGGTCGTCGAGGACCTCGTACTCGTAGTCGCCCCAGTCCCACGCCCGGTCACCGATGCCGAACATGCGGCGCCAGTATTTCCAGTCCTTCATGTCGCCCGCGGCGTCCCCGGTCGGATATTCCGACCACAGCGCCGAGTGCGTGTGGAGCACGAGCTTGCCCTTGCGGCTGCGGTAAACCTGCTGGTGCAGCACCTGCTTGTCGCCGACATCGCGCCATTCACCCAGCAGCACGCCTTGGAAGCGCACCTGCCGGACGCCGTCGCGACCCACCTGCAGCACGACCTCCTCGAAGCCGGCCTCACGTCCTTCTTCCAGCTCGATGAGCCTGCGCAGCGCGCTGACCACGGTGCTGGAGAGGTTTCCGCCGACAAGCTCCTGAGCCCGCTGGAACACGGGGAGATCGTCGTCGGCTACGTAGATCGTCTTGTTGGGCATGAACTCACTATACGTATATGTGTACGTACACACAAGGGGTGGTTTTCACCCACCCTCTGAACTCCCCGTCGGCGCGCCTCGTAACCACATCAGACGCGGTGCACAGCGGCGTCACATTTTCGTCGCGGAGAAGGAGGGCCGATGCCGGACAGAGTGGTCGACTACCTGGTACGAACGGTAGCCGACCGGGGAATCACCCAGATCTTCGGCGTCGACGGCGCCAATATCGAGGACCTCTACGACGCGATCTTCGACGCGGGCGGTTCGCCCGCCGGAATCGTCGCCAAACACGAGTTCTCCGCGGCGACGATGGCTGACGGATATGCGCGCAGCACCGGCGGGATGGGTGTCGTGGCTGCCACTTCGGGTGGTGGAGCGGTGAACCTTGTTGCCGGACTGGCCGAATCGTTCACCTCCCGAGTTCCGGTGCTGGCGTTGATCGGACAGCCGCCGACCAGCCTGGAAGGTCTCGGCGCGTTCCAGGATTCGAGCGGTCTGGCCGACTCCATCGACGCGACAGCGCTGTTCGCGACGATCACTAGGTACTGCGCTCGCGTGACCGACCCGATCGAGCTGCCCGATCAGCTCGCTGCGGCGATCACGGCCGCGGAAGGCGGCGGACCGGCGGTGCTGCTGATCCCGAAAGATGTACAGCAGCAGGCGATGCCGGATTCCACCCTCGTGCGGCAGTTCGACACCGCCGCGGCCGGAACACAGCTCGATCGAGCCTCGCCGAGCTTCCCTGCAGCGACGTCCCCACACGCCATCGCCGTCGAACTCGCCGCCGCCCGGCGCACAGGCAAGGTGGTGATCATCGCCGGTGATCAGGTCGCCCGCGACGATGCCCGCGCTGAACTCGCCGAACTGGTCGCCACGCTCGACGCCGCCATCGGCTTGGCCCCCGACGCCAAGGACGTGTACTCCAACACGGGCCCCGGTTACTGCGGGGTCGCGGGCAGCATGGGCCATGCCGAGCTGGTCGAGGCCCTCTCGGCGGCAAGCGCCTGCCTGCTGGTCGGCACCCGCCTGCCGGTCACTGCCCGCGCCGGGCTCGACGCCGCCCTCGCCGACCTCCCGGTACTCAGCATCGGCGCACGTGCGCCGTACCTCGCGGCGTCCCACGCCACCAGCGCGGACCTCGCGGAAACCATCACCACGCTGCTGGCCGACATCGGCGCGGGGTCGACGACGAGCCCTCGTTCCGCCGAGCTCACGCCGATGGCAGTCCCCGAAGCGGCGGGCCCCGGGCTGCGCTATCGCACCGTCATCGAGGCGATTCAGCGCGCGCTGCCCGATGGCGCGGATATTTTCGCCGACGCGGGTAACACCGGCGCCTCGGCGGTGCATTACCTACGGGTACCCGAGGGCGGACGGTTCACTGTCGCACTCGGGATGGGCGGAATGGGTTACGCCTTCGGCGCGGGCATCGGCTCCGCGTTCGCCCGCCGCGCCGCGCCCGACGGCTCGCACCGCACCGTCGTCATCGCAGGTGACGGCTCCTTCTTCATGCACGGCATGGAGATTCACACCGCGATCGAACACGACCTGCCCATCACCTTCGTGGTGTTCAACAACAACGCGCACGCCATGTGCGTCACCCGGGAGCAGATCTACTACCGGGATCGCTACAGCTTCAACCGTTTTCAACCGTCACATCTGGGAGCGGGCATCGCGGCCATGTTCCCCGGGCTGCCGGCCCGCACCGTCTCCGACCCGCACCGGTTGTCCGACGCACTCGACCACAGCTTCGCCGCCGCCGGACCCGCGTTTCTCGAAATCCTCTGCGACCCCGACGAAGTCCCGCCGTTTCTGCCCTTCCTGTCCGCCCTCGAATCCTCCAGGAGCACCCCGTGACCACCAGCGCCCTGCCTGCCCTGTCCGACATCCCCGATGAGGTGGTGCCCGGCGTCATCCGCATCGAGAACTCCGATCGGGAGACCACCACGCCGATCATCATGGACATGCTGCGGTCGGTGTATCCGCACGACCAGATCTTCGGCGACTACTGCCCCGTGCAGACCTACATCGCGGCGCCGCCGCGTGAGGTCTACGAGTACCTCGCCGACACCCGCTCACTCGAGGAATGGACCTACAGCCTGCGGGGATTCGTCGAAACCGCCGAACCCGGCCTGTGGCTGTCCTACGACCGCCTCGGTGACGCGACCAAGTGTTTCACCCGCACCGTCGCCCATCCCGACGCGATGACCGTCGACTATCACTGCGCGTGGGACCAGTCCGAGCACCTCTGGATGATCTATCTGATGCGGGTGGTCGACGCCCAGGTGGTGTTCAACAAGCCGGGTTCGGTGGTGACGTGGGTCAACTGCAAGCACCCCTTCTACGACGAAAACGGCTATCCCGAAACAGCTCCGCCGAAACGCCCGGTCTGGGTCGGCGATTTCTGGGAGATGTTCTCCGCCGGACACCAGCTCGAGCTGGACAACCTCAAAGCCATTTGTGAATACCGCGCGGCCAACGGGCTGCCCATCAAGCCGGAGTGGATGCAGTGAATATGCCGCAGGTGAGTCTGGTCGATGTCGCGAGCTATCTGCCCGGCGACCCCGTCCCGACCGACTACTTCACCCAGTTCTCGCGTTCGGAGCGGATGGCGAAGAACGTGATGTTCCGTTCACCGACCGGTCGCCATCACATCGGACGCGACGAAACCGCCGTCGACATGGCCGAGCAGGCTTTCGCCCAGCTGCGCGAACGCCACGGCGCCGATCTCGCCGACGAGATCGACATCATCATCACCCACACCCAACTGCCCGATAATCCGGTGCTCGGCGCCGGGCCCGAACTGGCGCGCCGGCTCGGGGCGAAACCCTCGCAGGTGCTCGATGTGCACAACAGCGGTTGCGCGGCGTTCGTCCAGATGATGTCGATGGCCCGGATGATGATGGCGACCAGCGACGCCAAGACCGCGCTGATCGTCGCCGCGCAGAATTGCGCGGGCCCGGTGTTCACCCAGCCCGATATCCGGAAGCTGGCGCAGGCGCCGGTGCCGGGTGACGGGTGCGGAATCGGCCTGCTGCGCAAGGACGATTCGGGCCCGATCCTCGATATCGAAACCCGCACCTATCCTGAATTCGCCGGTGACATGGACTTCTCCACGAACGGCACACGCAAGTACTGGGAGCCGGGCGAGGGCCAGGGCTGCGTGAGCTTTTCCGAATCCAAGATCACCAAAGTGTTCGCGCGCGGCAATCGATTGGTACCCGAGGTGGCGCTGGAGGTCTGCAAGCGGATCGGGGTGAAGAGCAGCGATATCGACACCTTCGTCACCAATCAGCCCAATCGGCTGTTCCTGCGCAACTGGCACGATGCGCTGGAACTGCCCGCCGAACGTCATCCCGATACGTTCGACCAGTGCGGAAACCTCTTCGCCGCAGGGATTCCCGTGACACTCGACGCGGAGAACCGGGCGGGCCGATTGCGCAACGGGTCGGTGGTGTTGCTGTCGGCGTTCGCGCACGCGGGCGACTTCGCCGGTGCGGCGGCTATTCGCTGGGGCGCTGCGCGATGACTGTGCGGCTGGTGGAACCGACGATCCCCTCCCGTCGGTTCCACACCACTGCGACCCCGACGCTGTTCGACCTCGGTCTCAGCGAGAATCCGTTCCCACCGTTGCCTTCCGTGCTGTCGGCGGTGAATACCGCACTGACTCAGGCCAACCGGTATCCGGAGTTCCTTCCGGAAGAACTGCCGCGGGTCATCGCCGATCACCTCGGGGTCTCGCCCGACGACGTGGTGGTCGGTGCGGGGGCCACCGGTGTCGCGATGCAGGTGATGCGGACGCTCGGTAGCGGTGAACTGCTCACCAGTACACCGACTTTCGACGGCTACCCGATCATGGCCGACATGGCCGGGATGACGCTGGTCCCGATCCCCCTCGACGTCGGCGGCAACCAGGACCTCACCGCCATGCGCCGCTCGGTGAACCGGCGCACCGCCCTGGTCGTGCTGTGCCGCCCCCACAACCCCACCGGCACCGTGCTCGACGCGGCGGCCGTCCGATCCTTTCTCGCCGCGGTTCCCCGCCGGGTGCCGGTCCTGCTCGACGAGGCCTACGTCGAATTCCTCGACCCGGCAGACCGTCTCGACATTCGCACCCTGCTGCACCGCCACCCGAATCTGCTGATCCTGCGCACCTTCTCCAAGGCGTACGGATTGGCCGGGCTGCGGATCGGCTACTGCGTGGGCCGTGGAAAGCTGATCGAACGAATCCGCCACCAGCAGTTGCCCTTCGGCACCCCCACCGCGTCCGTCGCCGCGGTGCGCGCCGCCTACGCGGCAGGCAAGGAACTTCGCGACCGCGTCGACCGCATCAACGGCGAACGCGATCTCCTGCGAATGACCCTGCTGGCCTGCGGAATCGATGTCCCCCGCAGTCACGCGAACTTCCTCTACCTGCCCGGACCCGGAGTAGCCACCGCCCTGCGCCGCGCCGGCATCAAAGCAAAGGCCTACCCCGACGGTAGCGCCCGCATCGCGGTCGGCGACCCCGTCGCAGGCCGGGCAGTCCACGCCGCCCTCGTCGACCTGCGGTAGTCAGTTCGACAACGGAACCCGACCCGGTGCGCACCGGGTCAGCACGACCGGGACCCGGACCCTCCACCAGGTCCCGGTCATTCGCGGCTCAACACCCACCACCGCCACCACAACCGCCCCCGCCACCACAACCACTCCCGCCACCGCAGTTTCCCCCACTGCCACCGTCACCACTGCCACCATCACCGGTTCCGGCGAAACCGGCACCGACACTACCCCCGGCAATCCATCCCGACCTGCGCGCTTTACCGCTATTACCCCGCTCCGACACCGCCCGACCGCGCGCCCTGCGAACAGCAGCAGCCTGCCGTTCGTTTCTGGCTTCCGGGCTGGCACCGAGCATCACGAGCCCGAACAACACCATCACGACCGTGGTCGCCAACAGGACGGCTCCGGTACCGCCTCCGAGCAACAGCCCGACTACCGCGACGATGAACGCCAAGACAAAGACCATGGTTCCTCCCCGAGATGAGCATCGCCGCCTACCGACGACACCGAATTGCTTACTGACCCGCCCCGATGACTTTCACTCAGCAGCCGCCGCCACCACCACAACTACTGCTGCTACCGCCGCCACAGCTACTGCTCGACCCGGAATCGCAACTCCCCGACCAGCCGCTACCGCCGCTGTCGCTACTACTGCTTCCGCCGCTGGACCAGCTCGTACCGGCCGAACTCCAACTGCTGCTCGCCCCCGAGCGGTGTCCCCGTTGCCGATTCCGCGCCCGCGCCAGCTCCCGTGCCTGTTGATTCGCCGCGATCCGCGCGCGCCTTTCCGGTCGCCCCGCCGGATCGGAGACCTGCTGAACTATCGCCAGAATGGCCATGACCGGCACGGTCACGATTCCCACCACGCCGATCATTCCGACAAGAAGCGCGAGAACAGTGGTGACTACATCGCTGATACTCATGGACCCCTCCTACCTGGACCGGTATGTAGAGGGCGACCGTAACCGCGCGTCCTTGCAATCTCCTTGTGGCTCAACCACCGTCGAGGCCGCGGTCAGCGATCACTCGCCGCCGCCACCCCCACAGCCACCGCCTCCACAGCTGCTGCTGCCACCCCCACAGCCGCCCCCGCCATGTCCACCGCTGCCGCCGTTTCCGCTGCCGCCGTGATGCTGCCCGCCACCGTCACCGAACCAGCTGACCCCGGCCGTAGACGTCCCCGCGGCCCACCACCGCTTCGATTTCCGTGATCCGCCGGGATCGCGAACGGCGAGAATGCCGCCGACCACGACGACGACCGCCGCGATCACGAGCACGACGATCCCCGTGCTCGTCGAATAGCTGGTAGTGATCGCACCGATCAACGCAAGAACGAGCCCCGCCCCGACAACCTTCATGATTCCCCCGATCAAGGTCCTGCCTCCTGTTGTACCGGAGTGCGAGACCCGCCGCCAGGGGGTTAGTTCGCGGGGGCGCAGGTGTCGCGGATGGAGCAGCCGCCGCAGGAGGAGCCGCAGCCGCCCACCGGAGCGGGAGGCATAAGGGGTTCGACTGTGCGTGCCGCGGCGTTGGCGCCCGCGCCGAGGGTGAAGACCGCGATCACCGCGACCAGCGCGGCTACGCCGAGGCCCGCGAAACCACCGGCTCCGAGGACGACGAGACCGCCGGCGAACAGCAGGGCGCCCGCGCCTACGGAGGTGGGGGCGGCGATGCGGTTGGCGATGCGGAAATTGTCGTCGCTGTGCAGCGCGGCTTCCGTCGTGACACCGAGGAAGCGGTTGCGGGGCAGTTTGCCGAGCAGTCCGAGCACGCCGGTCGCGATGGCGACCGCGGCCAGCGCGAACAACAGGAGAGCGACGACGACCATTCATGCAGGCTAGCGCACCCGTGAGAATGGCTGCTCGAGCCCTCCCCAACGAGGTGACGGCCCACACAGTCCGCCGACGACGTTCTACGCTGTTCCAGCATGTCCGAGAATCCACCGGTGTGGATTCTCGGACACCGTCCTTCTCGGACGTCCTCGGCCTACGCGGCTGATCCCGCGTGAGTGTCGGTTTCCGCTTCTTCCGGGCTGGTTTCGCCGACACCGGAGCGTCGGCCAGAGCCTTCCCGTCCACGGACATTGATAATCGGGGCTCGCGCTTCGGGCTCCCGAGCCTGGTGATGTCTTTCGCCCCAGGCGGCGAGATTGACCGCGGCGTTGAGATCGCGATCAAGACTGTGTCCGCAATCGGCGCAGATAAAAACCCGCTGGGCCAGCGACAACGCAGCTACACGAGATCCGCAGCCCGAGCAGGTTTTGCTGGAAGCAAACCATCGGTCGGCGATCGATACTTGCCCGCCGTACCACTGTTGCTTGTACTGGATTTGACGGGCGAACTCACCCCATCCGGCGTCACTGATGGCGCGAGCGAGGTGGCGGTTGCTACGCATCCCTTCGATGTTCAAGTTTTCCAACACAATTCGGTCGTGGGTTTTGACCAGATCGTGTGACACCTGATGCAGCGTATGGATGCGCGCGTCACGGACACGGCGATGATGCTGCGCAAGGCATGCGACAGCTTTTCGGCGGCGTTGTGATCCTTTGATCCGGCGATTTACATCGCGAGCCAGTTTCCGCTGTTTTCGAGCCCCTATCGCAAGGCGAGCGGGTCGGCCGACGACCCGCGCCACCTCGATGCCATCGGCGGCAGCCGCGACGATCAACGCCGACAATCCCCGATCGACCCCAACCCATCCACCAGCATCATTCTGGTCACGAGCCAAATGCCTGAGTGCGACGTGCCGGTCGCAGGCTTCGACAGTGAGTGAGACCCACCACCGACCGACCTTCTCAACGACAGTCGCGTACAGAATCTTCGCCCGGTTCTTGGCCAGCATCCGCCGCAACGGCCTGGTGTCATCGGATACCTCGACGACCCCGATCCCAGGCAATCGCACCGACCGCGCTGTGCTGTCCTCACCGACACGGATCGGAGGACGAGTACTGCTGGTGTACTTGTTGCGCAGGCGAAACGATCGCTTCCCGGACTTCTTCTTGAACCGAGGAAAACCGACCCTATCGTTGCCGGTACCGGAGTGGGCCGTCGCCCACGCGGTCAGTCCACGACCGAGGTCTACTGCAGCTTCCTCGAACACTTGCTGGCAAACCGCAGTTCGCCAAGCCAATCCTGTTTCTACAACCTTGGCTGTGCCGACAGTATCCACTGCGATCGTCCGTCCGGCCTGCACGGACCGTTTGAACGTATTGAAGGCGTTGATCTGGTCGAACCCTGACCAAGGCACTTTCACAGCCGGATCACGACTGCGCCTGTCCATGCCTGCCTTCACCCCGGCCAGGCAATGGTTGTACGCAAACCGCGCAGCGCCGGCATGTCGCGACAGAGCCGATCGCTGTTCGACCGTTGGGTCGAGGCGATATCGGAACGTCGTGTGCCGTGCCATTCGCTGGAGTCTGCCAGGAAGTACCGACAATAACTGCTCCGATACTCTGTTAGACGATGTTTACCGGGGATCGGCGAGAACAAGAAGGCAGGACCGTGCAGGACACTCGTGCAACCGAGACTGACGTACCTCAGCACCGGTACAACGCCGAGCTGGCTGGGCGGATCGAGCGCCGCTGGCAGCAGAACTGGACCGAGCGCGGCACCTTCAACGCGCCGAACCCGGTCGGCCCGCTGGCTGGTGAGACGCCGCCGGACAAGCTGTTCATCCAGGACATGTTCCCGTTCCCCTCGGGCGCGGGCCTGCACGTGGGTCACCCGCTCGGCTATATCGCCACCGATGTGTTCGGCCGCTACCACCGCATGCGCGGCCGCAACGTGCTGCACGCGCTCGGTTACGACGCGTTCGGTCTGCCCGCCGAGCAGTACGCCGTGCAGACCGGCGCGCACCCGCGGGTGACCACCGAGGCCAATATCGCCACGATGCAGCGTCAGCTGGACCGGTTGGGCCTGGGCCACGACCCGCGGCGTTCGTTCGCCACCACCGACCCCGAGTACTACCGGTGGACGCAGTGGATCTTCCTGCGCATCTACAACGCCTGGTACGACCAGGAAGCCGGTCGCGCCCGCCCCATCGCGGAGCTGGAAGAGCAGTTCGCCACGGGTGCGCGTCCGGTTCCCGACGGTGACTGGAACACCATGTCGACCGCCGGACGCGGCGCGCTGATCGACTCGTATCGCCTTGTGTACCAGTCGGATTCGATCGTCAACTGGTGCCCGGGGTTGGGTACGGTGCTGTCGAACGAAGAAGTCACCACCGATGGGCGCAGCGAGCGCGGGAACTTCCCCGTGTTCCGTAAGCGCATGTGGCAGTGGATGATGCGCATCACCGCCTACTCCGATCGCTTGGTCGACGATCTGGACACACTGGACTGGCCCGACAACGTGAAGTCCATGCAGCGCAACTGGATCGGGCGCTCGCGTGGCGCACAGGTGCGGTTCGACGCCGATGGCGAGACCATCGAGGTGTTCACCACCCGACCCGACACCCTGTTCGGCGCGACGTATGTGGTGCTGGCCCCCGAGCACGAGCTGGTCGACAAGCTGACCGCCGGAGCATGGCCCGCCGACACTGACGCCCGCTGGACCAACGACAGCGCCACTCCCGCGGAAGCCGTTGCCGCATACCGCAAGTCGATCGCGGCGAAGTCGGATCTGGAACGTCAGGAGAACAAGGAGAAGAGCGGCGTCTTCCTCGGCTCCTACGCCACCAACCCGGCCGACGGCACGCAGGTGCCGATCTTCATCGCCGACTACGTGCTGAGCGGCTACGGTACCGGCGCCATCATGGCGGTCCCCGGCCACGACGGCCGCGACTGGGATTTCGCGACCACGCTGGGCCTGCCCATCGTCGAGGTGATCGCGGGCGGCGACGTGAGTGAGGCCGCTTACTCCGGCGACGGCGCTCTGGTGAATTCCGGCTTCCTGAACGGACTTCCGGTCGACGAGGCCAAGGCGACCATGATCGGTCACCTCGAAGCCGAGGGCCATGGCACCGGCACCGTCCAGTACAAGCTGCGCGACTGGCTGTTCGCCCGTCAGCGGTACTGGGGCGAGCCGTTCCCGATCGTCTACGACGCCGACGGTGTGGCACACGCGCTGCCGGAATCCATGCTGCCCGTGGAACTTCCAGAGATGGAAGACTTCGCGCCGGTCACCTTCGACGCCGACGACGCGAACTCCGAGCCGTCGCCGCCGCTGGCCAAGGCCACCGATTGGGTGAACGTCGAGCTGGATCTGGGCGACGGACCCAAGCAGTACCGCCGCGACACCAATGTCATGCCCAACTGGGCCGGATCGTCGTGGTACCAGCTGCGCTACGCCGACCCGACCAACGCCGAGACGTTCTGCGCCGAGGAGAACGAGAAGTACTGGCTGGGCCCGCGCACGGCCGAGCACGGCCCGAACGACCCGGGCGGCGTCGACCTGTACGTGGGCGGTGTGGAGCACGCGGTGCTGCACCTGCTGTACGCGCGGTTCTGGCAGAAAGTGCTCTTCGACCTGGGCGATGTGTCGGGCAGCGAGCCCTACCGCCGCCTGTACAACCAGGGCTACGTGCAGGGTTACGCCTACACCGACTCCCGCGGCGCGTATGTGCCCGCCGCCGAGATCGTCGAGCGTGACGCGAAGTTCTTCTGGACCGGCGCCGACGGCGTGGAGATCGAGGTCTTCCAGGAGTACGGCAAGATCGGCAAGTCGCTGAAGAACGCTATCTCGCCCGACGAGATGTGCGATCTCTACGGCGCCGACACCTTCCGCTTCTACGAGATGTCGATGGGTCCGCTGGACACCTCGCGCCCGTGGGCGACCAAGGACGTCGTCGGCGCGCACCGCTTCCTGCAGCGGGTGTGGCGCCTGGTGGTCGACGAGGAAACCGGCACGGTGAAGGCCACCGACGCCGCACCCTCGGACGAGACCCTGCGCCTGGTGCATCGCACCATCGCCGGTGTCGACGAGGACCTGGCCGCGTTGCGCGACAACACCGCCGGCGCCAAGCTGATCGAGCTCACCAACCACCTCACCAAGAACTACCCCACCGGCGCCCCCCGCGCCGCCGTGGAACCCCTGGTGCTGATGCTCGCCCCGCTGGCTCCCCACATCGCCGAGGAACTGTGGGAACGCCTGGGCCACAACGCATCCCTGGCCCACGGACCCTTCCCCGCCGCCGACCCGGCGCTGCTGGTCGCCGACTCGGTGGAATACCCGATCCAGGTGAAGGGGAAGGTACGCAGCCGAATCCAGGTCCCGGCCGATGCCGATTCAGCGGCGATCGAAGCTGCCGCCCTGGCCGACGAGAAGGTCATCGCCCTGCTCGAGGGTCAAGCACCGCGCAAGATCATCGTGGTGCCGGGCAAGATGGTCAATATCGTCCCCTGACCTGCGATAACACCTACGGTGAAGCCCCGGAACGATCTCTGACGAAAGTCACATCGCCGGGGCTTTTCCGTCAGGCCTGTACCTGGAGAACATCATTCAGCGTGACCAAGGCCAGGTTGCGTTCCCTGATGATGTCGACCAGTTGGCCGTAGCAGTGGGTGACCGGGGGGAAATTGGCGTGGCCGATGATGATGGTCTGGGCGGCGAAATACTTGTGGGCGCATTCGATCAGGTATTCCTCGGTGATGAGGCCGGAGTCGGAGAGCGAGCCGTACCACATGGTGGGGACGGTGTAGCCGAGATCGGCGGCCACCTTGTCGACGGTGGCGTTGTGATATCCGAACGGCGGGCGATAGTACGGCGTGCCGTCGACGCCGAAGTTGTTGCGCAGGAACGTTTTCGTGCGGCTGAGCTGGTCGGCCACCTCGGTGGTGCTGATCTTGGTCAGAGCGGCGTGGTCCCAGGTGTGGTTGCCGAGTTGGATCTGACCCGATTCCACCAGCGGGCGTAGCGCGTCGCGATGGATGGTCCAGGATTCGTAGTAGCCGGTGACGAAGAAGGTGAAGCGGGCGCCGGTGTCCTTCGCCCATTTCACGTAGGCGCCGACGACTTCGGGACTGGCGCCGTCATCGACGGTGAGCGCCATGGAACGGCCCTGACCAGGGAGCGCGGTGATGGGCTTCGGGGGGATGATCGACTTCGGGCCGCCCGGCGGGGGCGGGAGCAGGGGCTGGACAGGGGTCGGAGCGGGCGGCGGCGTGGGGATCTCGCCGGCGGAACCCGCCTCGACGGTCTCGCCCCCGGCGGTCGCACAACCGGTCAGCGCCACAGCGGTACCCGCGGCCAACAGCGCCAGCATTCGACGTCTATCCACTTACGAACCCCTACTCGAACCGGGTGCGCCTGGCCGCTGGCCAGGGCACGATCAAATCAGCGGGACGGTACCCGTCGAATCCGTCAAACGTCTGAACCAGCGGATACCTCTGCGCGAATTCCAGCGCCGACCCCCTGGACGCAGCCATCGGCGACCACACCGAATCACGCGATTTCGGTCAGCGGGGGCGCAGCACGATCTCGGTGGGATGTCCGTCACGCGGTGTGTCGAGAGCGTTCCGCACAGCACCGGCCACCGTCTCGGCGGTGAGGAATTCCTCCGCCCGGTACTCGCGACCCTCGTCGGCGACGATCGCGCGCTGCATATCCGTGTCGATGCGGCCAGGGAACAGCGAGGTCACGCGCAGCGAGGGCTCCTCCTGGCGCAGCGCGTCGGCGAAGGCGCGCAGCCCGAATTTGCTCGCCGCATAGGAACCCCAACCGGGATGCGCGCGCAGCCCGGCTCCCGAATTGATCAACACCACATGCCCGTTCGCGGCGCGCAGCGCGGGCAACAGCACCCGCGTCAACTCGACAACGGCGATCAGATTGACCTCGAGAGTCTCGCGCCACTGCTCGACCGAGGACTCGGCGACCGTTCCGAGGTCGGCGATCCCCGCGTTGTGCACAAGGACATCGAGCCGCGAGATCTGCTCGGCGGCCGCCGCCACCGCGGGGTAGTCGGTGAGCGCGACCGGCCAGCCCGTCGCATCGGGCAACTCGGTGAGAATCGGCTTCAGCGCGTCGGCAGAGCGGGCACCGAGCAGCAGGTCGTGGGTGGGCGAGAGCTCGCGGGCGATCGCGGCACCGAGTCCGCGGCTCGCGCCGGTGATGAGGGCGGTCTGGGCGGGAGTACTGGTCACCGTCATACATCCCACGCTAGCGGGCACAGAGATCTAGACACCCTGGCCGTTTCCCCCAGCGGATGACAGCACCGGCTAGTACCGTCGGACTATGACCGATCCCCGGTACAACTACGGACCAGCGGACCCGCAGTACCCCCAGAACCAGGGCCAGCCTCAGTACGGCCAGGGCCAGCCCCCCTATCCTCAGGGCGAGCCGGAGCCCAAGGTCAATGTGGGCAAGCTGTGGGCGGGCGGTATCGGCACGGCGGTCGTCGCCGCCCTGCTGGTGGTCGTCGCGATCATGCTGATCCGGGGCGTGCTCGGCATCGCGATCCTCTCGCCGGAAGGCGCGGGCGCGTACGGCACCGTCTCCACCACCTCCTACGCCATCGCCGCCGCGGCCGCCGCGCTGCTGGCCACGGCCCTGCTGATGGTGTTGTTGCTCGCCATGCCGAGCCCGCTCACGTTCTTCACCTGGATCTGTCTGCTCCTCACCGCCGTCGCGGTGATCCTGCCGTTCACGCTGGTCGCCGATCTGGACGCCAAGATCGCGACCGCGGCGGTGAACCTGGTGGTGGGGCTGTGCATCACCACCATGCTCAGCTCGGTCGGATCGGCCGCCCAGAACACGCCGCGTCAAGCCGGGTACTGATCGTCACAGTGCTGTCGAGATGCCATAGGGCCTGCTCCGCCGCAGAATAGACAGATGACCGACCCAGGTTTCACCTCGACGCAGCTCGCGGCCCGCGCCGCCTACCTCCTGCGCGGCAACGACCTGGGCACGATGACCAGCGCCGCGCCCCGTCTCTACCCACACATGTGGAGCTGGGACGCGGCGTTCGTCGCGGTGGGGCTGGCTCCGTTGAGCGTGGAGCGGGCCGTGGTCGAACTCGACACGCTGCTGTCGGCGCAGTGGAAGAACGGGATGATCCCGCACATCGTCTTCGCCAACGGTGTGGACGGGTACTTCCCCGGGCCCGCGCGGTGGGAATGTCGCAAGCTGGCGACGAACGCGCCCGACGGCCCCGACACCTCCGGCATCACACAGCCGCCGGTGCACGCCATCGCCGTGCAGCGCATCCTCGACCATTCCCGCAGGCACGGCCGCTCCACCCGCGCCGTGGCCGAGGAATTCCTGAACCGCCGCTGGCCGGATCTGGTGCGCTGGCACCGCTGGCTCGCGCACGCCCGCGACCCCAAGGAAACCGGGCGGATCACGCTGTACCACGGCTGGGAATCCGGCATGGACAACTCCCCGCGCTGGGACCGCGCCTACGCCAATGTTGTTCCAGGGAAGGACCTTCCGCCGTATCGGCGCGCGGACACCTCGATCGTCTCCGACCCGACCCAGCGCCCCAGCGACCGCGAATACGACCGCTACCTGTGGCTGGTCGAGCAGATGCGGCGCGCGAACTATGACGATTTCCAGCTCACCTCGGTGATGAGTTTCGCCGTGGAGGACGTGTTCGTCTCCGCGATCTTCGCGCTGGCCTGCGAGGTGCTGGCCGATATCGGCGAGGAGTACAAGCAACCCCACGCCGACGTCCGCGAACTGCACGGCTGGGCCGAACGTTTCCGCAAGGGCGTGGTCGCCACCACCGACGAACGCACCGGCGCCGCACGGGATTACGATTCCCGCTTGCAGCGCTGGATCAGCACCGAGACCCTCGCCATGTTCGCGCCGCTGATCTCGGGCGGCCTGTCCCGCCACGCCGAGCGGGCCCTGCTCAATACCTTCGAGGGCCCTCGCTTCTGCGGACACCCCGACCTGCGCTACGCCCTGCCACCGTCGACCTCCCCCGTATCCAAGGACTTCCGTCCCCGCGAGTACTGGCGTGGCCCCGTCTGGCCGGTCATGAGCTGGCTGTTCTCCTGGGCCTTCGCCCGCCGAGGCTGGGCCGAGCGCTCCTACATGCTCCGGGCCGAAGGTCTGCGCCAGGCCAGCGACGGCAGCTTCGCCGAGTACTACGAGCCGTTCACCGGTGCGCCGCTGGGCAGTATGCAGCAATCCTGGACTGCCGCTTCGGTTCTCGACTGGTTGGGCTAGTTCTCAGCGATAGCGGTGTGCCATTCGACAACGATGCCGAGTTCGCGCGCCAGAGTTGATGCCAGCCCTTCCGGGTCGCCGCCGTTGATGGTGGCGCCGCGCAGCGCGGTGATGCCGTAGATGCCGGTGAGGTCGCAGTCTTCGAAGCGGAGGTTCTGCTGGATGCGCGCGCCGGCGAAGCGTGCGCCGACGAGGTTGCAGCGCTCGAAGCGCACATTGCGGAACTCGACGCTCTGGAAGTCGGCTTGACGAAGGTCGCAGTCGCGAAAAACTACTGTGCGCATGCGGGATTGAGCGAACGAGGACAGGTCGGCGCGCGTGGAGTCGATCAGTACGTCGCGGAGAACGCCTGCGGTCCAGGACAATCCGGTGAGGCGACCGTGCTCGATCAGGGATTCGATCAGCGAGGAGTCGTCGGCCTGCACGTTGGCCAGATCGCAGACCCGCAGGGTGGATTCGGCGATGGTGCTGTGGCGCAGGGTGCTCGGAAATCGCACACTGTCGAACAGGCAGGCCTCGACGCTCATCCCGGAAACGTGACTCTCGGCGAAATCCGCGTCGCGATATTCGACGTCGGTGACGGTCAGTTCGTCGGTCGGATCGTCGCCCGGCGAGACCGCCGGTCGCAGCGCCCCCGGCTTCGCCACCGCCGGTTCGAACCGCACCTCACGCTTGCGCGCCATGCCCACCACTCCCTGTCAGCCGATGTCCGCACCAAGATACGGGCACGGGCCGACAGGCTTTGTCGTAACTATTCTAAGACACCCACCAACACCACTGGTCACACGAGCAACAAGCCACTACGGTCGACGGCCATGGACACCAAGCGCTGGAGTTCGACGGTTCGTGGTTGTGTTGCGCTCGTCGCCCTGGCCTGCGTGCTTCCCGCCACCGCGCAGGCGGAGCCCAGCGGGCCGGATGTGTCGTCCTGGCAGCATGTGGACGGCCGGATGATCGACTGGCACGCGGTGCGCGCGGCCGGACACCAGTTCGCGATGGTGAAGGCCACCGAGGGTCTGCACTACTTCAACCCGTACTTCGTGCAGGACAGCATTCTGATGCGAACCGCCGGTGTAGCGCGCGGCACCTATCATTTCGCCCGTCCCGAACTGCCGCCCGAACCGCAGGCCGCGATGTACGCGGCGACGGTCCTCGGCCAGAACGGCCCCCTCGACCTCCCGCCGGTCCTCGATCTGGAAACCTCCGGCGGCCTGGCACCCGCCGCCCTCATCGACTGGACCCACCGCTACCTCAACACTGTGCAGACGCTCACCGGCCGCACCCCGATCATCTACACGTATCCGAACTTCTGGAAGACCGCGATGGCCGACACCAGCGCCTTCACCAGGTATCCCCTCTGGATCGCCGACTACAGCGGCAACGACCAGCCCGAAGTCCCCGGCAACTGGCCGACCTGGACGTTCTGGCAGACCACCGACCGTGGCGTCGTTCCCGGCATCCATGGCGGCACCGACGTCAACCGTTTCAACGCCGCCCATGGCGATTTCGCCCGCTTCGCCAACATGTCCGGTTTGTTCGGCAGCAGCTGACATGACAAAACCGCTACTCGCCCAGCCGGGTAGCGGTTTCGTCAGCGGATCGGGGGTCGGCTAGATGCCGATTCGTCCGCCGTTCTTCTTCCAGACGACCGCTACGGCGGGACGGGGCTGCGAGGTGCCGCCGTCGGGCCAGTGGGACTGCGGGTTGTCGGGGGTGGCGTCATCGGCTTCGCCGGGGTGCTGGACCGAGACGATGACGTGGGATTCGGTGACGATCGGGCCGCAGGTCTCCGCACCCTTGGGAACGGTGAGGAACTGCTTGGTCTCGCCGCGGTTGGGGCCGTCGAGGATCACCGAGAACAGGCCGTCGTTGGTCTTGAGGGCGTTGCCGTCGGTGGAGATCCACAGGTTGCCGTACGGGTCGAAGGCCAGATTGTCCGGGCAGGAGATCGGGCTGACCTTGGTCTTGTCGAAACCGGCGAAATAGGTGTCGGCGGCGGCGGGGTCACCGCAGACCAGCAGCAGCGACCAGGTGAAGTCGGTGCCGGTGTGGTTGTCGGTGAGCTCGAGAACCTGGCCGTTCTTGTTCAGCTTGCGCGGGTTGGCCTCGTCGACGCCCGGCTTGTCGTCCTTGGCGCGGTTGTCGTTGTTGGTCAGCGCCACGTAGACCTTGCCGGTGAACGGGTTGGCCTCGAAGTCCTCGGGGCGGTCCATCTTGGTGGCGCCCACCTTGTCGCCTGCCAGACGGGTGAACACCGCCACCTCGGCGGCGGTCATGCCGTCGACCAGGGACTTGCCCTTGCCGTCGTCGCCGGTCTCCAGGATCGGGATCCACTGGCCCTTGCCGGTGAAGCCGCCGGTGGGGACGTTGCCGGAGCCGTCGATCTCGGCAGCGTGGTCGCCGGTGAGCTTGGCGACGTAGAGGGTGCCCGCATCGAGGATGGTCAGGTTGTGTCGCATCGCGGAAGCGCCGGTGCCGGACTGGATCTTGCGCGAGGACACGAACTTGTACATGTAGTCGAACTTCTCGTCGTCGCCGGTGTAGGAGACGACGTCACCGGAATCGGTGACGTAGATCGACGCGCCCTCGTGCTTGAGGCGACCCATTGCGGAGTGCTTGATCGGCGTGGACGAGGCATCCCACGGGTTGACCTCGACGACGTAACCGAAACGGTTGGCCTCGTTGGGTTCCTTGCTCAGATCGAAGCGCTTGTCGGTGCGCTCCCACTGGTTCGGGGTGCCGCCCTTGGCGAAGCCGTAGCGCTTGACCCGACCCTGCGGGTCGGAGGCCAGGTCACCGTTGGCGAAGTAGCCGTTGAAGTTCTCCTCACCGGAAAGAACTGTGCCCCAAGGGGTCACACCGCCCGCGCAGTTGGCGAAGGTGCCGAGCACCTTGGTGCCGGAGGGGTCCGCGCTGGTAACGGTGAACGCGCTGCCCGCGGCGGGCCCGGTGAGCAGGAACTCGGTGTCGGCGGTGATGCGGCGGTTGTACTTACCGAAGGCCGGAGTCAGCTTGCCGGAGCCCGCTTCGCCCTTGACCTCGACCACGGCCATGCCGTGCGCGGCCTTGGTGATCGCGATCTGCTCGTCGGTCGGCTTGGCCTTGTCGTAGCCGCGGAACATCATCGGGCCGGTGGTGTACTCGTGGTTGACCACGAGCAGGTAGCTGTTGGCCTGGCCCTCGATCGGCAGCAGCGCGGCGAAGTCGTTGTTGTACCCGAACTGCTTCAGCTGCGCGGCGACCGTCTGCTTGTCGAAGTCGAACGCGGGAGCGTCGGCGAAGATCGGGTCACCCCAGCGGATCACGACCTGCTGGTCGTAGCCTTCCGGAATGGTCAGCGCGTCTTCCTTGTTCGGCGCCACGGCCGTGAAAGTCGTTCCGGTGCCGGGTGTTCCGGCCGGAGTCGGGGCCGGGGTCTTCGCGGCCTCGGAGTCGTCACCGCAGGCGGCCAGCGCGCTCGCCGCACCGACGGCCAGCACCGCGGCCGCACCGCCCTTGATCAGGCCACGGCGGTTGAGGCCGCTGACGATGTCACCGAAGTAGGCACCCGCTGAGGTATTCGGGGGCTCGTGGAAGCAGGCGTTGCCGCACTTGTATTCACAGGTCAGGGCGGCGCGTGCCGACTGACCGTCGTGCTTGACGAACAGGGCGAGCGGTTTCGGACTCACGGTGACTCCTGAGTAGAACGGACTCCGGGCACCGTAAGCAGCCCAAGCGAGCCATCGGGAACGCGAAGATGAACGGACGACCAAAACTCGGCGCGCGCTGTGACCGATCACGAAGGGATCAGCCACAGCGCGCACCGAGTGTGAAGGGAGTTGTCATCAGGCGTTGACCGGAAGCGAGATCACCACCTCCTGCTCGTTGCCGGGCAGGTAGTGCACCTGGACGATCCGGCCGACCTGTACGTGCCCGACCGCGGTGGGCGGCAGGTACTTCTCGGCGCGGGTCTCGAAGGTGGTGCCGTCGGGGCGGGTGACCACCAGGCCGAGGGCGATCTCGGTGTAGCCGCCGCGGATCCGGCCGGGCACGTCCAGGCTGCGAACCACCGCCTGGGCGGCGATGCCGCGATCGGCGATGTCGAGCTTGCCGCGAGTGGTGATGCCCTTGCGGATGAGGGATTCGTTCATCGCGCGCTGGGCGGCGCCGTTGTCGCCGGAGCGGTCGACCTCGACCTTGTCGGTGCGGCCCGGCAGGTACCGGACCGGCAGGACGACGCCCGGCTGCAGCAGGGCGAGTTCGGTGAGCGGGACGATCATCTTGGCGTGTGAATCGAAGACCTTGCCGTCGGCGCCTTCGACTCGAAAGGCGATCTTGACCTGTGGTTGGTCGTTCACCGAGACACCGGTCTGGCGGAACGAGGTGATGGTGCCGATGCCGACCGCGGCGTCGCGGAACTCGCTGCTGTTGCGGCCGGTGAAGGCTTCGAGAATGCCGTCGCCGGTGAAGGCGAAGACGATCGGGACGATGGTGAGCGCGATGATCGGCAGGGCCATCTGGGGACCGACCCAGCCGAGCATCGCGCCGGTGTATTCGTCGGGGGTGTAGGTGAGGCCGTAGAAGAGGTAGTAGCCGATGGCCAGGATTCCGAAGGCGACCGCGGCCGCACGCAGCTTGGATTTCATGATTTCTCCTTGAATGGATGCGACCGGGTCGCGAGGGATCAGGCGCCGACGATGGTGGAGCAGGCGAAGGTGATGTCGAACTTCGCCGTCGACGGGCCTGCCAGCGGGTTGGTCATGTCGGCGCTGATGCCCTCGCCGGTGATGCGGTAGGTGTTGCCGTCCTTGGCCAGGGTCGCGGAACCGCCGGGCTGGCCGTTGCCGTAGCCCACGGCGTAGGGCAGGCCGTTGGCGCCGCCCTGGCTACCACCGATGGCGACCGCCTGGACTTTCTCGCCTTCGACCGACGCGCTGACCGAGAGGCTGCCGTAGGTGGCGTTGGCCGTGTCGGTGAGCGCCAGTGCGAGGGTGCCACCCTGCTTGGCGCAGGTCGTATCGAACTTCGCGGTGAACTCCTTGCCGTCGACAGTGGCGGTGGATTTGCCCGCGGCCGGGGCCGGGGCAGCCGATCCGGCGGTGCTCGGGGAGGTGGTGCCCGCATCGTCGCTACAACCGGTGACGAACAGCGCGGTGGCGGCGGCGGAAGCGGCGAGGGCGGCGATCAGCTTGGTGTTCATGGTGTTTCCGTTTCTCTCGGTGTGACCGGGCTGGTAACCCGTTGAGAGAAAGGTAGAAATCTTTTCCCGCCTACCGATCCCAACTTTCGCCCTGGGTAACCACCGCACCGGCCGCCGAAAATACCTATAACCTGGTCGGATGCGGAGACCGCGCGCCATGGTGCTCGATGAGGTGTGGCGGGAGATCGATGGTGTCGACGCGCTGAGTGGGGCCGACGGCGGACCGCTGCGCCGGACGGTGAAGTTGATTCTGGATCCGCTGGTGCTTCGGCCGATGCAGCATCCGGTGTTGGCGTCGAGCGTGCTCGACGAGGACGGGATCGCGCTGCTCACGGCCCTGGTGCACGCGCAGTCCGATTCGCTTCGGGCCTGCGCGGCGTGGTTCGTCGTGCTGAAGCAGGTGCGGCGTCGGCTGCGGATCACCGAGGGCAACGCACAGGACCTCTACTTCCAGCGCTGTTTCGAGCTGGCGACCGTAGCCGGTGCGCCGGAGGGCGACAGCGGGCACGCGCGGGCCGAGGCGACGCTGCGGGAAGTCCACGACAGCACCGGTGGGCGCACCACCGCAGCGCTCAAACGCCATGTCACCGAGCCTCGTCGAGCCGCCGAGCTGGCGGAACTGCTGGGTATCGCCTGGGCGCGACGCCCGCTCGCCCCCTACGCGGCCCGCGACCTGGCAGCGGAACTGACCGAGCTGCTCGAAGCCTGCACGCTCGCCCACTCCGGCGATCCGGCCGACGCCGGTCCCCTGTTCGACGACCTTCTCGACAACCGCGCGGGCACACACCGCGGGATCGCCCTGTGGCTCGAGCATCCCGAGGCCGGTGCCGATGACCTGGGGCTCACCACGTTTTCCAGCCCACAGCGACCCGAGCTCGGCGCGTCCGCGTCGACCGCGAGTCTCGGTCTGCCCTTCGACCGGACCGTCTACGAACGGGTCTTCACGGTGTTGCAGGGCAGCATCGATCGCACCGATCTGCCCGAGATCCCGGAGCTGGTGACGCGGGAGATCTCGCGGAGCTGTTCTCCGTGGGGATTGCTCGAGGAATCCCTGCGGGTCGCCGCGGCGGCGGGTTCCGAACTGGCCCTCGGTCTTTCACCGATCGGAACGGCCGTCGAAGAATTTCACCGGCGAGTGCCGTCGTCGCGTGCGCACGAGGTGGTCAACGGTCGCTGGCGCCGTGAAGGGTATGTGCTGCAGGCGCGTCGGTACGCGGTGCATGTGGTCGACGGACAGACGGGGCCGCTCGCGGCGGTGGCCGCCGAGTTGCGTACGCCGTGGCGGCCGTATTCGCGCAGGTTGTGGGTGCGGTTGCACGGTCGGGATGTGCGTGAGATGCCCGTGTTCGATCCCGGCGAGCTGTGGGATCTGCTCGACGGTGTCGCCCGGTCGGTGATCCTGGACCACCGCACCCGGGTCAAACAGGCGCTGACCGCCGACACCGTGGCCGACAGGGAAGCGAGGGCCAGCTGATGACCGTCGTCCGTCTTCGCCATGCGGAGCCCGGCCTGCTCGTGATCGCTGCGGACGGCGCGCCCCTGGTCACCGATCCCGCGCCGGGGCTCGATGTGCTGGTCCTCGAAGTGCTCGGGGGACACCTGAGTTGGCGCCTGTTCGACAGCGACGTGGTACCCGCCGCTGTGCTCGACGACGTCGAGGCGGCGCAGGAATGGGTGTGGGCGGTCTACGGCGAGGAAGTCGCCTTGGCGGTCGCGGACAACCGTCCCCGCGCGGTGACAGCCGCGCCCGCCCGGGGGGAGACGGCGGCGGCCCTGCGGCGACTCGCCTACGCGCACTGGGCAAGTCGGTGGTGGCCCGCGTCGACCGTCGACGGGATACCCGCCTTGGATCAGCGGCTGCTGCTCGAGGAGATCGAGTTGCTCACCGTGACATGCGAGATGGTGATCGACGAAGATGCCGACGAGCTGTTCCGTGAGCACGAGCTCGGCGCCGCGCAGACCTCAGACGACAGCGCAGCGTCGATCAGCGGCCGTGCGGAGGATTACGCCCTGGCGGCCGGTGGCGCCGATTCGGCCGACGGGCTGATCGTCGCGCGCGGCAGCGGCGGATGGGATTGGCGACTGTGCCCGCCCGGCATTCTGGACGCGGGTGAGCAGGCTGTGTCGTGGCAGGTGTCCCGGACGGCCGGGGTATCGACGGTACAGGTCAACGTGGTTGCCGCGCCGGACTGTAGACAACTCGTTCCCGAACATCTTCGACCGTACGCACGGGTGCGAGCGCAGCTGCCCTCGACCGACGTGGAGATGCCCTTGCAGCTGCGTGGTGATGCCTGGACGGGCTCGGCCACGCTCCCCGGCACACCTGAAAAATCGCCGGAGATCACCGTTTTCGTGCCCGGTGTCGGTCCGGTCGATCAGCCCGAAGACGAGTCGGCCGTTCGGGATCGGATTCGCCGATTCATCCGAGCACGGCTCACTGAACACACCGGCGACCAACGCCTGACCACAGAGACAGCGGCCGCCGAGACAGACGAGGACTTCTGATGGCAGCCACGGGTAGAACCTCGGATCGCGACGACGCACAGCTCACCGCGGGGTATGCGGCCTATCAACGTGGCGATGTGGTCGCGGCACTGGAGATGTTCGAGAAAGCGGCCGAGGGTGCGACGCCGCGGCTGCGGAGTGCGGCCCTGATCAATGCCGCGAGTATGGCCGATGAGCTCGGCGATCACCGGCGGTCGGTGGTGCTGTTCCGGACGGCACTCGCCGAAATGCCCGAGGACGCCGCGCATCAGCGACCTGCCGCGTTGGTGAACCTGTCGCAGGCTTTCCAGCATCTGGGCGAGTTCGATGCCGCACAGGATGTGCTCGAGGAAGCACGCACGCTGCTCGCCGACAGCACCGATCAGGGACTGTTGCGGGTGGCGTGCCTGCTGTCGCTGACAGCGGTGGCGTTGCACCGGCAGCAGTGGGCGCGCGCAGGTGAGTTGGCCACCGAATCCCTCGGGGTGACAGAACGTTTCGCGCCCGAGATGGCCGGGCACCCGTTGATGAACCTGGCCGCCTGCTCGTTCGAGACCGGGCGATGGGAACTGGCCATCGACTTCGCCCGGCAGGGAGTGGCCGCTTTCGCCGCGGCGGGTGAGGACGCCTCGGTCGCCGAGTCGCAGCAGAATCTGGCCACCATGCTGATACGTGCGGGGCAATTCGACGAGGCCGAGGAGCCGTTGCGGGCCAGTCAGAAGTTCTTCGAAGCGGGCGGGTTGGGCCATTGGTCCGGGATCGGGGCCAAGACGATGGGCTTTCTCGCCGAACGTCGAAATGACTTCGCTACGGCACGTGCGCATTACGAGCGCGCACTGGATGGGTTCGACGCCGCCGGTGCGGTGGTGGACGCGGCGGATGTTCGACTGCGACTCGCCACCCTCGCCTGCGCGGAAGGCGATCTCGCGCTCGCCGAGGAGCTCCTCGACGCGTCGTTCTCGGTCTACGCCGCCCACGGACTCGGGATGCACTGCGCTCAACTCGACTACTGGCACGCCGAACTCCTCCACGCCTCGATCGAGCAAGCGCCACAACCTGATCCGGAACTCTTGGGCCGCGCGGTCTCGCTGGCGGTCCCCGCCGCCCTCGCCATCGACGCCGTCCGCCACACCCTCCCCAACGGCAACCAGCGTGAGCACTGGCACCGCACCGTCGCCGAACCGGCCATGCGCCTGGCCTTCCGCTGCGCCGCCCTCTCCGGCAACGGCCAACTGGTCAGCGATCTGATCGACACCCAATGCGCGGGAACGACTCTCGATCTGAACTCCTACAAAGACTCCGAGACGCTCATCCTCGATTTCGAGCTGCTCGAGCCGGCGGCCGCCGAGCAGATAACTACTCCCGCACTGCAACTCGGCGCCGCGCTCGCCGACGTGGCGGCAGCGGCCGGGATCCCCGTCGCACTCCCCCCTCGACTCACCGACGGTGATCGAATAGTGCTGGCGGACTTCATCACCTACGCCGAACATCGCTACGGCCGTTCGGTCCGCGACCAGCGGGTACTCGCGCTGTGAACGCGCTACCGCCATCCCCGACCGCGCTCATCAGGATGGCTGACGCGGGCGATGTCTACGTGTCGTGGCGATGGGTCGACGACGCGCTCGCACGCGGGGTCGCCACACTGCCCCGCGACCAGGTGCGCGAGACGCTGCGGCTGCTGACCGAGGCGGTGCCCGATCCCGCCCGGCCCGAGGATCTGCGGCGTGTGATGACCGAGGGCGCGCTGGTCGATCCCGCTGCGGAAAGCGCGCTGGCGCAAGCATTGTCGCGCACCCTGTTGCCCTATGGATTGGCTGTGCAGCTCTACGAACTCTCGCAGCGCGGGGTTCGGCCGCATCTGCGGATTCAGCCTTCGCCACGGCTGGCGCAGGTTCCGTGGGAGCTCATCGCTCCCGATCCCGCGCTCCGGCTGCTCGATATCGCCGATGTGAGCCTGCTCGCGCCGGTGTCGGTGGTTCACGCGCCGCAACGAATCGTGCACCACTGGAACGACACTCACGATCTGCCCGTCGTCGCGGTGCTCGATCCTCGGGTGCCCGGATTCCGTGCCGACTCAGAGCTCGGATCGGTACTCGGTCGACCGAGCCCGGAAACCCTGGTGGCCCGGCATTTCGGCCGGTACGGCAAGCGCGTCGTGCCCCGTGCCGACGATCCCGTAGAGCTGTTCCGCCGCGCCGACACCGACCGTGACTGGCTCTCCGAAGTTCTCCGGGCCGGTGCGAGCCGACTCGTCTACGTCGGCCATGTCACCGCCCCCGCACCGGAATCCGGGCAGAGCGAACACGCCGAACTGCACCTCAGCTGCACCGCCGATACGCGCGGCTTCGCGGCGACGAACCGCACCCACCGCCCCCTCTCCGCGAAAGACCTCCTACTCGGCACCCATTCGCTCGACTCGCACCCGATCCCCGGCCGCGACCTCTGGCCGATGCCGAGCCGGGTAGCCCTGATCGCCTGCGAAAGCGGCGGCGACCTGCGCTTCACCGAGGCCCTCGGCCTCACCACCGCGGCCCTGGCAGCGGGCGCGGAACTGGTGACGGCCACCCGCTGGCCCCTGCCCACCGACCACGCCTTCCACACCCTCATCCCCACCACGACCTACCCCTTGCAATCCGCCATCTGCGCCGTGGACGCCGCCCACGATTCACCCACACCCGTCCCCACCCTGCTGACCTGGCAAAGGTCGCGACTGGCCGCCTGGCGTGACGCGCCGACGCCCGAGAACTCACCGCTGCTCTGGGCCGCCTTCGCCACCGTCACCGGCTGACTCGCGTACGACTATTCGGGCAGTCCCAAGCCCGCGGCGAGAACCGGCCACGACCGATAGAAGGCATCGCGCCAGTAGCCCCAGGAGTGCGTGCCGCTCGATTGACGATCGAAGGTCGCGGGAATCCCCAACTCGTCCAGCCGGGACTCGAGATTGCGGGTGCACCAGTTGACCGCCGCCTCGATGATGCCGCCGACGACGACCTGATTGGCCAGGCCGACCGGCGTCGGATTCATCATGTACGGGTCGTCGACGCGGTCGTGCGGGCCGGGCAGACCGGAGGCGTCCGAGACGAACAGCCGTGTGCCGCGCAACTTCTCGGCGTGGATGACGGGATCGTTGGCGGTCCAGGCCGGGTCGTCGTCGGCACCGTACATATTGGTGACATCGCCGCCACCGTAGGTCTCCACGACCAGCTTGGTGAACTGCTTGCCGATCGGGTCGGCGATCTGCGCGCAGCCGCTGTAGCCGGCCACGGACTGATAGAAGCCCGGCCTGGCCTCCGCCAATTGCAGAACGGCCGTGGCGGTCATCGAGTTGGCGGCGATGGCGTTGACGCCATTGGTGCCCAGCGCCGCGTCGACCAGGGGCGGGAGTTCGTCGAGGAGGAAGGTGCGCCATTTGTTGCGACCCAGCGCGGGGTCGTCCTGTTGCCAGTCGGTGTAGTACGCCCAGGCGCCGCCGATCGGCATCACCACATTGACGTCCTTGGTCGCGAGGAAGTCGCCGACATCGGTGTTCTGCCACCAGGTCGCGCGGTCCTCGCCGCCGCCTGCGCCGTTGAGGAGGTAGAGCGCCGGGCGCGGCACGGAGGCGTCCTCAGGCCGCTGCACCTTCACGGTGATGGCTTTGTTCATCGCGGCGGAGAAGACCAGCATGGTCAGATTTCGGCCATCGACCCTGCTCGAGATGATGTTCGAGCCGTTCGCGGTGGTCGGCGTCGCGAGGAGTTTCTTGGATTCGACGATCGGATCGCGCTCGTCGGCTAGGCCGTTGCCCGCGCCGAAGGTAGCGACGCACGCGGCCAGCACACTGCCGACGACACCGAAAGCCATTGTGCGTCTGATTGTTTTGCCCATCGGCCGAGAATTCCCCATCCATGAATCGGCAGGCATGACGCAGGCCGCAGGCACAGACAGTATCCGGGGAACCGATCGATCGTCGAGCCAGAGGTATTGCGGGCTGCCGACCCCACCCGAGGTGGTGTCGGCGCCTGGTGGTCAGTGGTCGTCGTAGTGGTCCGCGTGGGCAGCGTGGCGGTGACCGTCGTGGATGTAGTCGACGTGGTCGCCGTGCGGCACGGCGACGTGCCCGCAGCCGGGGCCGTGCTCGTGGGTGTGGGCGGTGTGCTCGACGTGTGCTGAGGTCTCGCACTCGTCGAAGTGGCCCTCGTGTTCGCGGTGCAGATGGCCGTCGTGGACGTAGTCGACGTGGTCCTCGTGCGGAACGGCGACGTGGCCGCAGGTGGGCCCGTGGACGTGGGTGTGCTGCGGATGTTCGGCGTGCGTGGTGGTCATCGGCTCTCTCTTTCCGGTTTCCCGGAACTCGGTCCGGTACTGATCGAATGGAGCTGAAGCACTTCCGACATTAGCAGTTGCGCATGGGTTGCTGCGACCCCCCGAACCTGGTCAGAGGACCTGATCGAGGAAGCGACGCAGGCGTGGGGTCTCGGCGTCGTCGAACAGGGCGTCGGGGGTACCGGTCTCCACGACGACGCCCTGATCCATGAACACGACACTGTCGGAGACCTCGCGCGCGAACCCCATCTCGTGGGTCACCACGATCATCGACATACCGCCCGAGGCGAGGTCGGCCATCAGTGCGAGCACGCCCTTGACCAGCTCCGGGTCGAGCGCGGAGGTGGCCTCGTCGAAGAACATCAGCTCCGGTTTCATGGCCAGTGCGCGGGCGATGGCGACGCGCTGCTGCTGACCGCCCGACAGCGACGCGGGCCTGGCGTCGGCCTTGTCGGCCAAGCCGACGATCTCGAGCTGTTCGATCGCCAGCGCACGGGCCTCGTCGGCGGACAGGCCACGCAGTTTGCGGGGGCCGAGGACGATGTTGTCGGCGACGGTCTTGTGGGGGAACAGGTTGAACTGCTGGAAGACCATGCCGATGCGCTGGCGCAGCTTGTCGGGGTTGTCCTTCAGCACCGACTTACCGTCGAGGAGCACGTCGCCGGAATCGGGCTCGTGCAGGCGGTTGAGCACCCGCAGCAGGGTCGATTTGCCGGAGCCGGACGGGCCGATGACGGTGGTGGCGTGGCCTGCCTCGACGTGGATGTCGACACCGCGCAGGATGTGGTTGTTGCCGAGCGTCAGGTTGAGCCCGGTGCCGGTCAACGATGCACTCACGCGCCTCGCCCTTCTGTGATGACCGCCTGCTCGATCGGGTCGGCGGGGGTGGGTTTGCCGGTGCGCATGCGCTGGTCGATGTAGTTGACCAGGTGGGTGAGCGGGATGGTGAGCACCAGATACATCAGGCCCGCGGCCACCAGCGGGGACAGGTTGCCGGTCTGGGCGTTGAGGTCGCGGCCGACGGCGAACAGCTCGCGCTGGGAGGCGAGCAGGCCGAGGAAGTAGATCAGCGACGAGTCCTTGATCAGCGCGATGAACTGGTTCATCAGCGCGGGCAGCACCCGGCGCACACCCTGCGGAATCACCACCAGCGTCATCGACTGCCGGTACCCGAAGCCGATGGCGCGCGCGGCCTCGAGCTGACCGGGCTCCACCGACTGGATACCCGAGCGGAAGATCTCACCGATATAGGCCGACGAGAGCAGCGCCAGCGCCACCGCGCCGAGCCAGTACGGGTTGCCGCCGGTGATATTCCGGACCACCGGGCCGACGCCGAGGCCGATCAGCAAGATGATCACCACGGCGGGCAGGCCGCGGAAGATGTCGGTGTAGACGCGGGCGGGCCAGCGCAACCAGCGGGTGCGGGAGATGCCCATCACCGCGAGCAACATGCCGATCACGGTGCCGAGGACACCCGAAACCAAGGCCAGGATCAGGGTATTCGGCAGGCCGACCTTGATCAGGTCGGGAAAAGCCTTGCGGTACAACGACCAGTCGAAGAAGGTGTCCTTCAACTGCTGCAGGGTCGATTTCTGCGCGACCTGTTCGGTCTCTCCCGGCTGGTTCTCGGCCGCGAGCGCCTTGAAGTCCGGAAGTTGGGGTGTGGGTGCGGCTTTCGAACCGGGCTTCCAGCCAGGCGGGAGTTCGCGTGGCACCCAGTCGGCGTAGAGACGAGCGTAGGTGCCGTCGGCGATCACCGCGTCGAGGCCGGAGTTGAGCGCGTCGATCAGCGGCTGGTTGTTCTTCGCCACCGCGTAGCCGACGAAGTTGTCGAGGCTGAAGGTGTTCTGTGAGATCACCATTCCGTCACCGGGCTTGATCGCGCCCTCGGCCTGGGCCGACGGCGCCACCCAGGCGTCGACCTGGCCGGACTTCAGATTCGCGTAGGCGGTGTTGTAGTCGGGGAATTTCACCGGATCCAGCTTCAGCTGGTTCACCACGAATTCGTCCTGCACGGTGCCCTGCACCACCGCGATGCGCGAGCTCTGGTTCAGATCGCCGAAGCCCTTCACCGCGCTGCCCTGCGGAACGACAAGGGAGAAGTAGCCGAAGTCGTAGCCGTTGGTGAAGCCGACGAGTTCGCGGCGGGCATCGGTGGTGGTGATGTTTGACGAGCCCACATCGAAGCGCTTGCCCGATACCTGGGCGAGCAGGCCGGCGAACTCGGTGCCGGAGAACTCCACGCGCAAACCGAGTTTCTCGGCGATCGCGGTGAGGAGTTCGTTGTCGAAGCCGGTGAAGTCGCCCTCGCTGTTGACGCAGATGCTCGGCGGGGCGTCGGACAAGGTGCCGACGCTCAGGGTGCCCGGATTGAGCAGGCCGAGTTTCGTGGTGTCGATCGAGTCGACCGGCGCCGTCGTCGCGGTGGTGTAGCGATCGGCGCCCGCGGTCTCGCCCGCGGCCAAGTTGGTGGGCGCGGCGGCGGCGGCCGATGGCCCCGGTGGGGAACACAGATCGCTCGCGGTGCTGGTGTCCGAGCCACCGCACCCGGTCGCCGCGACGCCGACGAGGAGCAAGAGGGCAGCGATCCGCGCTCGAGTTCGTACACCTGCCATGCCGATAGACCCTAGCCGCAACCTTGCATACCGAGGATTACGCACGCGAGGCGTATCCGCCGTCGACCGTGCGACGTGGCACTGCGGCGGCTACACCGGGTCGCCGCGCCGGACTCAGGCGAGACCTTCGAGCACCTCGGGGTTCACCTCATCGCGCCATTCGATCGCGCGACGCACTTCGGTCAGGTCGTAAGCGGGACCGGAGACGCCCACGGTGAACAGAGTCACACCCGCGTCGTGCAGCGCCTTCGCGTTGTCGCGCCCCTGCCACTGCACCGAGCGTTCGATCCGCGACTCGTCGGTGCCGACCGCCGCCGCATGCTCTGCCAGCACCTTGTTCTTGTGCGCCAGCGTCGACACGTCGGCGAAGGAGTGCCAGATGTCGGCGTACTCGGCGACCAGGCGCAGCGTCTTGCGCTCCCCACCACCGCCGATGAGAATCGGAAGCTCCCGCACCGGCGGCGGGTTCAGCTTCGCCAGCCGGGAGGTGAGGCGAGACATGCTGTCCTTCAACAAGTTCAGCCTGGTGCCCGGCGTGCCGAACTCGTAGCCGTACTCGTCGTAGTCACGCTCGAACCAGCCCGCGCCGATGCCGAGGATCAGCCTGCCGCCGCTGATGTTGTCGACCGTGCGCGCCATATCGGCGAGCAGGTCGGGATTGCGGTAGCCGCCGCCGGTGACCAGCGCGCCGAGCTCGACCCGCTCGGTCTGCTCCGCCCACGCGCCGAGCATCGTCCAGCATTCGAAATGCGCGCCCGCCGGGTCGCCGGTGAGCGGATAGAAGTGGTCCCAGTTGAAGACGATGTCGACCCCGGCGTCCTCTGCCCGCAACACCGCGTCACGGATGAGTCCGTAATCGGGCGCGTGCTGCGGTTGAAGCTGGACTCCGATACGGACCGGACGACTCATATCGTTGGCTCCTCGATAGCTCGGTTGGCTCCGCGACCGAGGCTACCCGGCGCCGTTGTCGGCCGCTACGATCCCCAGCGACCCACTACTCGGATCGTCCGGCACGTTCCTGCCGGGATGGGAAGTTGATCTACGCATGGCTACCGTGACTTTCGACCGCGCTACCCGGCTCTACGCCGGCGCCACCAAACCCGCGGTCGACGCACTCGACCTGGAGATCGCCGACGGCGAATTCCTGGTGCTCGTCGGACCCTCCGGGTGTGGCAAATCGACCTCGCTGCGGATGCTGGCCGGCCTCGAGGAGGTCAACGGCGGGTGCATCCGGATCGGCGACAAAGACGTGACCAACGCCGAACCCAAGGATCGCGATATCGCGATGGTGTTCCAGAACTACGCGCTCTACCCGCACATGTCGGTCGCGGAGAACATGGGCTTCGCGCTGAAACTGGCCAAAGTGTCCAAGGCCGAGCGCGACGAGCGGGTGCTCGAGGCGGCCAAGCTCCTCGACCTCGAGCAGTACCTCGACCGCAAGCCGAAGGCGCTGTCGGGCGGGCAGCGGCAGCGCGTGGCGATGGGCCGCGCGATCGTGCGGCAGCCGCGGGTGTTCCTGATGGACGAGCCGCTGTCGAACCTCGACGCCAAGCTGCGCGTGCAGACCCGTACCCAGATCGCGCAGTTGCAGCGGCGGCTCGGGACCACCACGGTCTACGTCACCCACGACCAGGTCGAGGCGATGACGATGGGCGACCGGGTCGCTGTCCTCAAGGACGGCCTGCTCCAGCAGTGCGCGTCGCCGCGCGACCTCTACCGCGATCCGGCGAACATGTTCGTGGCCGGGTTCATGGGTTCGCCCGCGATGAACCTGTTCACGCTGCCCGTCGAGAACGGAACCGTCACCATCGGTGGGTATCCCGTCCGGGTGCCGCGTGCGGTGTCCGACGCGGGTGAGGGTTTCGTGGTGCTCGGCATCCGCCCCGAACACCTCGAGGTGGGCGACGGCGGCCTCGAGATGGAGGTCGACGTGGTGGAGGAACTCGGCTCCGACGCGTACGTGTACGGCCGCGCCCTGTCCACCGGCATCAACGGTCAGACCGGCGAAACCATTGTGGCGCGCGTAGATTGGCGAAACCCGCCGCGCAGGGGCGATCGTCTCCGCCTCACCACCGACTCCGAACACGTGTACTTCTTCAGCGTCGACGGCCGCCGCCTGCGCTGATTCGGATGCGCGGGCGGCTCGTCGATCGAGTCGCCCGCGCCCGATTGCGCTGTGCGCGTAGACGCTCGGCTCGATGCCTGGTCCGGCCTATGCTGATGCTCACCGCCGGTGATCGCCGGGCAGATCTGTCGACATGAGGTAGTGACATGCGCATAGCAGTACTCGGCACCGGCCAGGTGGGTCGACGGCTGGCGAGCAAGCTCATCGAGGTCGGGCACACGGTGACGATGGGGTCGCGAACCGCCGACAATGCCGACGCGGCAGCCTGGGCCGCCGAAACCGGGGGAACACACGGCACTTTCGCCGATGCGGCGGGCGCTGCCGAGCTGATCGTGAACGCCACGTCGGGCACGGTCTCGGTGGCCGCCCTCACCGCGGCAGGCACGGACAACCTCGCGGGCAAGATCATTGTCGACGTCTCCAACGCACTCGACTTCTCGCAGGGCTTCCCGCCGAAACTCGTTGTCCCCGAAGCGGGCAGCGTCGCCGAGGAAATCCAGCAGGCCTTCCCCACAACCCGCGTGGTGAAGACGCTCAACACCACCAACAATCAGGTGATGGTCGACCCGACCCGAATTCCCGGACAGCACAATATCTTCCTCAGCGGCGACGACACCGACGCCAAGAAGGAGGTGGCGCAGTTGCTGAACTCCTTCGGCTGGGCCGACGAGCAGCTGGTCGACCTCGGCGCCCTGAACACCGCTCGCAGCACCGAACCGGTCGTCCTGCTGTGGGTCAGCCTGTTCCAAGCCCTCGGCACCGAGGACGTGACCATCGGCGTGTTCAGCGCCTAGTCGTCCGACTTCTTCTTCCGGCGCTCGGCGCGGTCTCGGAGATAGTCCTCATTGACCCGGACAGCCAGGCGCTCGAGGGGGATCTCGGTGCCGTCGGGGGTGCGGAGGTCGACGCGGACCGGCTCGCCGGTCTCGGTGTCCACCCGAAGCAAGGGCGCGGGGCCGGGCTGGAGGTAGGCGTCGCCCCACTGCCAGAGGGCCACTACCGCGGGGAGTAGGTCTCGGCCCATCTGGGTGAGGACGTACTCGTGCCGGGTCCGCTTGCCTTCTTCCTGGTAGGGGCGTTTTTCCAGGAGGCCGGCGGCGGTGAGTTTGCGGAGTTGGCCCGCAGCGGCGGCGTCGGTGATGCCGACGCGGCGGGCGAAGCCGTCGAAGCGGCGGGTGCCGTAGTAGGCCTCGCGCAGGATGAGCATCGCGGAGCGGGTGCCGATGAGGTCCATGGCCCTGGCGATGGAACAGCCTGCCGTTTCCCATTTGCTGAGATCGGCCAGGGGTCCTTCCATCACGGCTGCCATGAGGGACATCATAGCGAATCTGACTTGAGTCGATGATAGTTAGCAGCTACGCTGGCTATTGTTAGATAGAGCCAGCGTTGTCGAAAGAGGACTCCCATGCGAGACGCGGTCATCGTCGAAGCGGTACGCACCCCGATCGGGCGGGGTAAGCCGAACGGCGCACTTCACGACGTTCATCCGGTTGATCTGCTGGCGCACAGCCTGCGCGCGGTGGTCGAGCGCAGCGGGATCGATCCGGTGCTGATCGACGATGTGATCGGCGGCATCGTCACCCAGGTCGGCGAACAAGGGGCGAACATGACCCGGCGGGCCGCACTGGCCGCCGGGTATCCGGAATCTGTGCCCGCCACGACGGTGGACCGGCAGTGCGGCAGCAGCCAGCAGGCGATCCACTTCGCGGCGCAGGGGGTGATCGCAGGGGCCTATGACATCGTCGTGGCAGCGGGCGTGGAATCGATGGGACGAGTTCCCATGGGCGCCAGCGTGCTCGGTGCCACCGATCTGTCCGGCATCGCCTTCGCGCAGCGCTATCCCGACGATCTCGTCCCGCAGGGAATCAGCGCCGAGCTCATCGCCGCGAAGTGGGGCCTGACGCGAACCCAGCTCGACGAATTCGCCCTCGGCAGTCATGAAAAGGCCGCTCGGGCAACCAAAGACGGACTCTTCGCCGATGAACTCGCGCCGATCAACGGATTGAACACCGACGAGGGAATCAGGGTCGGCAGCACCATCGACACCCTCGCGAAACTGAAGCCCGCCTATTACGACCCCGCGATGGCGGCGCGGTTCCCGCAGATCGGCTGGGAGATCACCGCCGCCTCGGCCAGCCAGGTCAGCGACGGAAGTTCCGCGGTGCTGATCATGTCCGGCGAACGCGCCGAGCAACTCGGGCTGCGGCCGTTGGCCCGGCTCCACAGCTTCTCCGTCGCGGGCGACGACCCGTTGCTGATGCTCACCGCGGTCATCCCGGCCACCGAGAAGGTGCTGCGACGGGCGGGTCTGGAGATCGCCGACATCGACCTGTTCGAGATCAACGAGGCGTTTTCGCCGGTTGTGCTGGCATGGGCGAAGGAGACCGGTGTGGATATGAGCCGGGTCAACGTCAACGGTGGGGCGATCGCGCTCGGGCATCCGCTCGGCGCGTCCGGGGCGCGGTTGATGACCACGCTGGTGCACGCGATGCAGCAGCGTGGGGCGCGCTACGGTTTGCAGACCATGTGCGAAGCGGGTGGCCTGGCCAACGCCACCATCATCGAACGGCTGTGACGCGCGACGGCGGCGCTCACCGCGAGCGCCGCCGTCCGGCTCGAGCCTCGGGCCGGGCCGCAACCTCTACGATCGGTCCGGTGAGCGCCGACCTCTTTGTCTATGCGATTCCGTTGCGGACACGGTTTCGGGGGATCACCGTGCGCGAGGGGATGTTGATTCGCGGGGAGTTGGGCTGGGGGGAATTCTGCGCGTTTCCCGAGTATGACGATCGCGAAGCGGCTGGGTGGTTGGCTACCGCTGTCGAGCAGGTGACAGTGGGGTGGCCGGCGCCGGTGCGCGATCACATTCCCGTGAATTGCACTGTGCCCGCGGTGGATGCCGAGCGAGCTGGCCGGATCGTTCGGGAATCCGGTTGTGCGACCGCGAAAGTGAAGGTGGCGGATCACCCCGACTCGCTGGCCGAGGATGTGGCTCGGGTGGCGGCGGTGCGGGAGGCGATCGGGGAATCCGGGGCTGTGCGGGTCGACGCGAACGCGGTGTGGGACGTGGAGACCGCTGTTCGGCATATCGAGGAGATCGATAAGGCCGCCGGGGGTTTGGAATACGTAGAACAGCCGTGCCGGACCGTCGCGGAATTGGCCGAGGTACGCCGCCGCGTTTCGGTGCCGATCGCGGCAGACGAGTCGATTCGGCGGGCCGAGGATCCGATGCGGGTGGCGGTGGCGGGGGCCGCTGATGTGGCGGTGCTCAAGTGCACGCCGTTGGGCGGGGTACGACGAGCGTTGGCGGTCGCCGGGGCGGCCGGGCTGCCGACTGTGGTCTCGTCGGCGCTCGAGACCAGCGTCGGCTTGGCGGCGCAGCTGGCGCTGGCGGGCGCGCTGCCCGAGCTCGAATTCGCCTGTGGTCTTGGCACGCTCGCACTGTTCGAAGGTGATCTCGTCGCGGAGTCGTTGCTGCCGGTCGACGGCTGGTTGCCGGTCCCGACTTCGCCGCCGGAGCCCGACCTCGCATTGCTGGACAAGTACCGACACCCCGATCCCGAGCGGGTCGACTGGTGGTTGCGGCGCTACGAGCGAGTCAGCGCACTGCTCGAGCGCGGCTAGCCGAAACGAACACCGCACCCGGTCAACGTAGTTCGAATCAGCAAGGCGGCCTCCGGGCCGATCACACCGTCGACCAATTCGACATAGCGGCTACAGAATTCGGGCCCGTGCGGTGCTGCCGCCGAATCGGGCGACAGGTGGTGGGCGAGTTCGTGCAGGACCACCAATTCGCGAAGCGCCCATGCGGTGGAACCGGTGTGCAGCGGGACGGCGAGGACGGCGGTCTCCGGCTCGTAGTGCGCGGCCGCGGCACCACCACGGGCGCGGACCCTGATCGATACCGCGGCCCGCTCCCATTTCGCGCGAACCCAATTCAGCGCCAGCACCTTGTCGGCATAACTCTGCACCGACTCCACAGAGGCGAAGCGCCGCTCCACCGGCAAGGTCAGTTGCGAGCCGTAGACATCGACCGTCCGATGCCCGAACTCGTCGGCACGATCGAACACCCCACGCACCAACTGCTCACCGTCGTAGACCTTGGCGCGCTGACTGTCACGCCGCGGCCGTTCAGAACTACCCGGCGACACAGCTCATCGACCCGACAGCTTCCCGCGTGCGGCAGGGAGTTCCGGTGCGGTGCCGAGGCGGGCGGTACGGCCCGCTCGGTCGCCTGCCCGCCGCGCCGCCGCGGAGTGACCGGTGGAGGTTTGCGGGCCTCGCCAGGTTCCGCGAGCCTCGGAGGTGGCTGTGTAGAAATCGGTGAGCGCGACCTCTTTGTCGCGCAAGGCCAGGGCGGTTCCCGTCGATTCGACGACCGATTCCTCGGCGACGACCTCGGCTTTCACCTCGGCCAGGCGGGCGCCGATCCGGGCGGCGAAGGCCATCTGGAAGTTCAGGCGGGCGGTGACGCCTGCCACCGGGACCTCCACCTTGCGGCGCACGGTACGACCGAGGCGCTTCTCGGTGACGATCTTGCTGACCGTCGCCTCGCGGTAGGAGCCGGATTTGATGTAGTGGTCCGACGCCCGGACCATCTGGATGAGCAGGCTCGCGTAGAGCGCTTCGCAGGTATCGATGTCGGCGGCGAAGCCGTAGGCGTAGACCTGGGCGGAGGTACGGGCGACATCGCAGCGAACGTCGTTGGCGCCCGCGATCGCGACGAACAGCTGAACGTAGGTGCGCAGGCCCTTTCGGCCCGGTTCGCCGATCGGAACAATCCGCTGAACAGGGACCGACCTGCGCTCACGCGAGGCCACATGCGAGCGCGCCACGGCCAGATCGATCGAAGATTTCGTCGCCAGCCGTTGTGCCGCGGCGAGGAAGGCTTCGGCCTCGTGAGCATTGTCGGTGGACTCGGCTTTACGCAGCAAACCACCGATGCGGGTGAGCATCCGATCGGGCGTCGACGGCGGTGGACTGGTCACAGTGTCGAGGGTAGGGCACGGCACCGACAGCGAATCGTAAGCGAACTGACCGGGAAGTAAGCCCAAGACCAGGACGATCGGACGCGGGGACCTCTCACCATGTATGTTGCCTGTTGCACCGCACGGTGTGCTGCTGCTCACGTCTTGACCCTGGAGTGTCTGCGATGGCCTTGAAGTTTGTCCCCAGAGCGACGATGGCTGCTGCCTCGATCGCATTGCTCACCGCAACGTTCGCCAGTGGTTGCTCCAGTGACAGCGGTGGCAACGCACTCGACCAGAACCTGACGGGCCGCGGCCCGATCACCTACGTCGAAGGCAAGGACACCACCGAGACCGGTGTGGTCAAACAGCTCATCGACCGCTGGAACGCCGCGCACCCGAACGAGCAGGTGACGTTCAAGGAGCAGTCCGCCGACGGCACCCAGCAGCACGACGACCTCGCCGAGCACTTCCGCGCCAAGCAGGACGGCTACGACGTGGTCGCCCTCGACGTGCCGAACACCGCCGAGTTCGCGGCCAAGGGCTGGATCCAGCCGCTCGAGGACAGCTTCGCGATCGACACCGCGCCGCTGCTCGCGCCGACCGTGGCCAGCGCCACCTACAACGGCAAGCTGTACGCGGCACCGAAGAACACCAACGGCGGCCTGCTGTACTACCGCAAGGACCTGGTGCCCAACCCGCCGAAGACTTGGGGCGAGATGCTCGGTCAGTGCCAGGTGGCTCGGGACAACAACATCGGTTGCTACGCCGGTCAGCTCGCCCCCTACGAGGGCCTGACCGTGAACACCTCCGAGGTCATCAACGCCTTCGGCGGCAGCTTCGTCGGTGCCGACGGCAAGACCCCCACCGTGAACAGCCCGGAGTCCAAGGCGGGCCTGAAGGTCCTCGTCGACGCCTACAAGAACGGTGACATCCCCAAGGAAGCCATCACCTTCAAGGAAGGCGAGAGCGCCAGCGCGTTCGAGTCGGGCAAGCTGCTGTTCCTGCGCAACTGGCCCTACCTGTTCGCCCAGGCATCCGCCGAGGGCTCCGCGGTGAAGGACAAGTTCGGCGTCGCCCCGCTGCCGGGCGACAAAGGCGTCGGCGCCTCCACCCTCGGTGGCTACAACGCCGCGATCAGCGCGTTCTCCAAGAACAAGGCCACTGCCGCCGATTTCGTTCGCTACCTGATCAGCGAAGAGGCGCAGCAGATCATCGCCTCGGGCTCGCTGCCCTCGGTGCGCTCCTCGCTCTACGACGACCCGGCCCTGATCGCGAAGATGCCGTACCTGCCCACGCTGAAGGAATCCATCGCCAGCGCCGTGCCGCGTCCGGTGACCCCGTTCTATCCCGCGGTGTCGAAGGCTATCCAGGACAACGCCTATGCTGCCCTCAACGGCACGAAGTCCGTCGACGACGCAGTCGCCGGCATGCAAAAGGGCATCGAGACCGCCGGTTCGTAGCGGTACGCGCAGCGGACCCGACCAGACCGTAGGAGAGTAGTAACGGTGTCGGATCCTTCGGGAGCCAAGCAGCGCGGGCTAGCGCTGGAACTGCGACAATCCGGCAAGGCGTGGCTGTTCGTCGCGCCCGTGCTCGTCGCACTGGCCGTGGTCATCGGATATCCGGTGGTCGAGGCGATCTGGATGTCCTTCTCGAAGGACTCCGGCATCGACCCGGCCACCGGGATGTTCGTCGAGGGCGGCAGCGCCGGATTCAGCAACTACACGCACTGGCTGCTGCAGCAGTGTGGGTCGCTGAGCGGCACGGTGTCGTGCCCCACCGGCACCCTCGGCTCGCAGTTCTGGTCGGCGGTCGGGATCACCCTGTTCTTCACCGTGGTGATGGTGTCGATCGAGGCCCTGCTCGGGCTCGGCATGGCCATGGTGATGGGCAAGACCTTCCGCGGTCGGGCGCTGTTGCGCGCCGCCGTGCTGATCCCGTGGGCGATTCCCACCGCGGTCACAGCGCGGTTGTGGGAGTTCATGTTCCAGTACGACGGCGTGGTGAACCGGGTGCTCGGCACGCACATCCTGTGGACCTCGGACATGTGGGCCTCGCGGTTCGCGGTGATCGCGGCCGATGTGTGGAAGACGACGCCGTTCATGGCCTTGTTGATTCTGGCTGGGCTGCAAGTGATTCCGGCCGACGTGTACGAGGCAGCCAAAGTCGACGGCGCGACCGCCTGGCAGCGGTTCCTCCACATCACGTTGCCGCTGCTCAAGCCCGCACTGCTGGTCGCGGTCCTGTTCCGCACCATGGACACGCTGCGCATCTACGACCTGCCCGCGATCATGACGCTGGGCAACCCGTCGACGAACACGCTGTCGATCCTGGTGGTCGAGCAGGTGCGCCAAGGTCCCAACAGCGCCGCGGCACTGTCGGTGATCACCTTCCTGCTCGTCTTCGCGATCGCGTTCATCCTGGTGAAGGTGCTGGGCGCCAACGCTGTTCGCACGCAAGAAGATCAGCGGAAGGCGAACTGATGAGCATTTCGACGATGAAAGAACCTGCCGTCGAGTCGAAGACACTGCCGGTGCAGCCGGTGTCGTGGCGCAAGCGGATCGGCACGGTGCGGCTCTACCTCGGTGTCGCCATCGTGCTGGTGTGGGGCCTCGGCCCGTTCTACTGGATGGCCGTGGTGGCGTTCCGCGACCCGGCCCACACCTTCGACAGCACCCCGTGGCCGACCCACGTGACGCTGGAGAACTTCCGCAACGCCTTCGACACCAGCCGCGGCAACAACTTCGGCAAGGCACTGCTCAACAGCGTGATCATCGGATCGGCGACCACCGCCGTGGCGCTGATCCTCGGTGTCCTCGCGGCCTACGCGCTGGCGCGGATGGCCTTCGCGGGCAAGTACCTGGTCTCGGGGCTGATCCTGTCGGCGTCGATGTTCCCGGCCGTCGTGCTGGTGACGCCGCTGTTCCAGCTGTTCACCGATATCGGCTGGATCGGCCAGTACCAGGCGATGATCATCCCGAACATCTCGTTCGTGCTGCCGATGACGGTCTACATCCTGGCCTCGTTCTTCGCCGAACTGCCGTGGGAGCTCGAAGAGGCCGCGCGCATCGACGGCGCGAGCAAGTTCCAGGCCTTCCGGTTGATCATGCTGCCGCTGGCCGCGCCCGCGGTGTTCACCACCGCGATCCTGGCCTTCATCGCCTCGATCAACGAGTACCTGC
Organism: Nocardia salmonicida NBRC 13393; assembly: GCF_001613085.1. GTDB lineage: Bacteria > Actinomycetota > Actinomycetes > Mycobacteriales > Mycobacteriaceae > Nocardia > Nocardia salmonicida. Next base: position 8,239 of record NZ_BDBR01000024.1, on the reverse strand, counting down.
TGGCCAGGTTGCTGTCGGGCGACGACACCAAACCGGTGACGGTCGCGATCGCGAGCTTCTCGGGCAACGACCCGCTGGTGCAGCCGTACGCGGCCATCATGGCGGCGGGCGTGATCGTCACCGTGCCGCTGGTGATCATGGTGCTGATTTTCCAGCGTCGCATCATCTCCGGTCTCACCGCGGGCGGCGTCAAGAGCTGACCTGCCGGGTTCTGCCGCCACCGCCGGGTAGAGTCGCCTGCACCGATATCGACATCGGTGCAGGTGAGTTCTTGTCCTCGCTCCGAAAGGAGATGGTGTGGCCTCCCAGCGCGGGCGCGGGCGTTCCGATGATGACGTGCCGTATACCTCGATAGCCGGGTTCCGCGATCCACTGGCGAAGGACCAGAAGCCGAGCAAGGGTGCGGCGCGACGGGCACAGGCAGCACGATTGGCCGAGACCGACGGGCCCAGCGACAAGGGTCGCGCACGACGGGAACAGGCCGCCCGGCTCGGCACCGACGAACAGCCCTCGGAACGTAAGCCGCGCACCAGGGGTCAACGCATCCGGCGGCTGCTGCTCGCGTTGTTCGTGATCTTCGTGTGTGTGCCCGCGCTGCTGTTCGTCGCGGTGTACTGGAGTTCGGAGATCCCCGAACCGGCCGAGGTCGCGGTCGAGCAGCCCGCCACCGTGCTGGCCGCCGACGGCACCACGGTGCTGACGAAATTCATTCCGCCACAGGGCAATCGGATTCCCATTCCGCTCACCGATGTGCCGTATCCGGTGCGCGACGCCGTGCTGGCGGCCGAAGACCGCACCTTCTATACCAACGCCGGGTACTCGACCAGCGGCTTCCTGCGGGCCGCTCGCGACAATGTGAGCGGACAGGACAACGCGGGCGGCGGCTCGACGATCACCCAGCAGTACGTGAAGAACGCCTTCCTCAGTTCTGAACGCACCGTCACCCGCAAGATGCGGGAGCTGATCATCGCGGCCAAGATGGCACGGCAGTGGAGCAAGGACGAGATCCTGTCCGCCTATCTCAACACCATCTACTTCGGGCGTGGGGCATACGGGATCGCCGCCGCGTCGAAGGCCTATTTCGACAAGCCGGTGCCGGAGTTGACCCTCGCCGAGGGCGCGGTGCTCGCGGCGGTGATCCGCTCACCCTCGGTGCTGGATCCGGAGAACCATCTCGATCAGTTGCGGGCGCGCTGGCAGTACGTGCTCAACGGGATGGTCGAGATGACCGCGCTCGCGCCGGGCGACCGCGACGCGACGGAGTTCCCGGCGATCATCCCGCTCGACGATGTGCCCGCCGAAGCCGTCGCGCTCGGACCGGAAGGGCATATCCGCACCCAGGTACTGCGCGAATTGCGCGCCGCCGGTCTCGACGACGCCGACATCAATACGGGCGCACTGCAGATCACCACCACCATCGATGCCGCGGCGCAGGCGGGCGCGGTGGATTCGGTGCGTGAGCGGTTGTCGTGGCAGCCGCCGGAACTGCGCTCGGCGGTGGTGTCGATCGATCCGCGCAGCGGGGCGGTGCGCGCCTATTACGGCGGTGAGGACGGGACCGGGTTCGATTTCGCGCAGGCGCCGCTCCAGACAGGCTCCGCGTTCAAGGTTTTCGCCCTCGTCGCCGCCCAACTGCAAGGCATTCCCATCTCGCGGGCGATCGACAGCGCACCCATCACCGACCGCGGAACCGAGATCACCAATGTCGAGGGCGACTCGTGCGGGCGATGCTCGCTCGCCGAGGCGCTCAAACGCTCGCTGAACACCAGCTTCTACCGGCTCACCATGACGATGGCCGACGGTCCGCGCTCGATCGCCGAGGCCGCGCACCTGGCCGGCATCCCCGAGTACATTCCCGGCGTCGACGGCGTGAGCCTCGCGGAGCCGGACGGTTATCCGCTCAACGGCATCGTGCTCGGCCAGTATCTGGTGCGCCCCCTCGACATGGCGTCGGCGTACGCGACGCTGGCCGCGTCCGGGGTTTACCACCAGCCGTACTTCGTGCAGAAGGTGAGCACCGGGGACGGGCGGGTGTTGCTCGACCGCAGCTGGGAAACCGCGACGGGCAAGAGACATTCAGAGCCCGAGCAGCGGATCTCCGCCGAGATCGCCGATGCCACCACGTCGGCGATGGTGCCGATCGCCAACTACTCCAACGGCCACGGGCTCGCAGGCGGCAGGCAGTCGGCGAGCAAGACGGGAACCACTCAGCTCGGCGAGAGCAAGGACAACAAGGACGCGTGGATGGTCGGGTACACGCCCTCCCTGTCCACCGCGGTGTGGGTGGGCACCGAGCACCCGCAGCCGTTGCGCACGGGACGCGGTGGGGCCGTCTGGGGTTCGGGGCTGCCCGCCGACATCTGGAAGCAGACGATGGACACGGCGCTGGCCGGAACGCCGGTCGAACAATTCGAGGTGCCACCGCTGTCCAATCCGCCGCTGATACCGACCCCGGGTACCGGTGTGGCGCCGACGCCGGGCGGCGGCTTCGACATCTTCGGTCCGCCGACGAGCTCACCGCGCCCCGCGCCGCCGCCGTTGATCGTCATTCCGCCCGCGCCGAACCCGTCGACATCGGGTGAATTGTTCCCCGGGCTCGGTGGCCAAGGGCCGCGCTAGATCACGAGTTGGCGCACCCGGACCCGACTACCCTGGCGACATGGCAACATCGTTGCCCAGAGCGCGAACCGCCCGACCAGGGGTCGAATGATCCCGGCGCGGAACCTGTCGGACCGATACGGGAGGATGTGCGGTCGGTACCGACATGCGACGACACTAGACATAGGGGCTACGCAGGTGGATTTCAATGTCGTTGACCGTCCCGAGACGCTGATCGCGGGCACGGTGCTTCGCAGCCCGGCGCTCGCCGTCGAGGGGCCGCGCCGCGCCAAAGTGGTCGAGGCGTGGGCGCACCTGCGGGCGAGGACGTTACCGGGGCCGGTCGCGACGGGCTATGTCGATTTCGCGCCGGAGATCAACTCCTACCTGACTCACATCGTCGGATACGAGTGCAAAACCCTCGCCGACCTGCAGCCAGGCGACGTGCTCGGCCGGATTCCGGCGGGGCGCTACGCGCGATTCGTGGCCAGCGGCGACAACCTCGGCGACACCATCGTCGGGCTGTGGCGCCAGGTGTGGGACGCGGAGGCCGCGGGCGAATTCGTGCGCGCCTATACCGGCGATTGCGAGCAGTATCCCGACGAGCGCACGGTCGAGATCTTCGTTTCGCTGACCGAGGAGAAGGACAGCTGATGGCCGTGGATTTCGAAATCGTCACCCTCGACGACGGCTTGGTCGCGGGTCTCACCGTGCCGTTGGCCGGCCGTGAGGTGACCGCTCGTGATCTTGATCTGGTGAATTTCACCTGGGATCGGTATCTGTCGCGGGAGAAGACGGTTCCCCGCGCGGCTGCCTATATCGGCCAGAACGATCACGCGGTGGCCGTGCTCGGCTACGAGGTGGCCGGGCTGGAGGACATCGACGAAGGTGACGTGCTCACCCGCATTCCCGCGGGCCGCTACGCCAAGTTCGTGGTCTCGGACAAGCCCTACGATCTGCTGCGCACCGCGTGGGCACAGGTGATCAAAGCCGAGAACGCGGGCACCATCACCCGCTCGCACACGGCGGAGTTGGAGCGCTACACCGGTCCGACCTCGGTCGAGGTCTACGTCTCCCTGGACTGAGACAAGAAGAGCCGGTGTGCACGAAGTTCGTGCGCACCGGCTCTTTTCGTTCAGTGACTACTCGGCACCGATGATGAACGCCTCGAGCTGAGTGCGCGCGACATCGTCGGCGATCTGCACCGGCGGGGACTTCATCAGGTAGGCCGAGGCCGGGATGACGGGTCCGCCGATGCCGCGGTCCTTGGCGATCTTCGCCGCGCGGACAGCGTCGATGATGATGCCCGCCGAGTTCGGCGAGTCCCACACCTCGAGCTTGTACTCCAGGTTCAGCGGAGCATCGCCGAACGCACGACCCTCGAGACGCACGTAGGCCCACTTGCGGTCGTCGAGCCACTCCACGTAGTCCGAGGGACCGATGTGGACGTTGCGGTCGTGGACCTTGCCCGCGAGCGCACCGGTGAGGTTCGACGTGACGGCCTGGGTCTTGGAGACCTTCTTCGACTCGAGACGCTCACGCTCGAGCATGTTCTTGAAGTCCATGTTGCCGCCGACATTGAGCTGGTAGGTGCGGTCGAGCACCACGCCGCGGTCTTCGAACAGCTTGGCCATCACCCGGTGGGTGATGGTCGCGCCGACCTGCGACTTGATGTCGTCGCCGACGATCGGCACACCGGCGTCGACGAACTTCTGCGCCCAGACCGGGTCTGAGGCGATGAAGACCGGCAGCGCGTTGACGAAGGCGACGTTCGCGTCGATCGCGCACTGCGCGTAGAACTTGTCGGCCTCTTCGGAACCGACGGGCAGGTACGAGACCAGCACGTCGACCTGAGCATCCTCGAGCGCCTTGACCACGTCGACCGCGGGCGCCTCGGACTGCTCGATGGTCTCGGCGTAGTACTTGCCGATGCCGTCGAGGGTCGGGCCACGCAGGACCGTCACATCGGTCGGCGGCACGTCGGAGATCTTGATGGTGTTGTTCTCGCTGGCGAAGATGGCCTCGGCCAGGTCGAAGCCGACCTTCTTGGCGTCGACATCGAACGCGGCCACGAACTTCACGTCGCGTACGTGATAGGTACCGAACTTGACGTGCATGAGGCCGGGAACGACCTGGTTCTCGTCGGCATCCTTGTAGTACTGCACGCCCTGCACCAGCGACGATGCGCAGTTGCCCACACCGACGATCGCGACGCGAACTTCGCCGGATCCAACCTTGTTGACATCACTCATGGCCGCTCTTTCCCTCTTTCTGTGGTGCCGCCTTCGTCGATTGCTCCGCCGCAATCAACTCGTTGAGCCAGCGCACTTCGCGCTCGCTTGATTCCAATCCGAGCTGGTGGAGCTGCTTGGTATAGCGATCCAGTGACCCGCTGGCCTTCTTGATCGCTTCCCGCAGACCCTCTCGGCGCTCCTCGACCTGACGACGCCTGCCCTCCAGGATCCGCATTCTCGCCTCGGCGGGAGTGCGGCTGAAGAAGGCGAGGTGAACGCCGAAGCCGTCATCGGTGTAGTTCTGCGGACCGGTGTCGGCAAGGAGTTCGGAGAACCGTTCCCGGCCTACCGGTGTGAGCCGGTAGACGCGGCGCGCACGACGCGCGAGCGCGCCGTCCGGAAGCTCCTCGGCGATCAACCCGTCGGCCTGCATCCTGCGCAGCGTCGGGTAGAGCGAACCGTAGGAGAAGGCCCGGAACGCTCCGAGCAGGCCCGTCAACCGCTTGCGCAGCTCGTAACCGTGCATGGGCGCGTCGAGGAGCAGGCCGAGAATCGCCAATTCGAGCACTGCCGACCTCACTCCCTGACTATGTCGACCTGACAGGCCGAACGGACCTAACCGTGGATGCGAGTTCCAACTATATCGGAGCGATACATCTACGCACAGTCGAATGTGACGCATGCGTCATCGACGCAGGTCAGGGATATGTCCGAGCTAGGGCCTGTAGGGGTAGACCGAGAGAGGTTCGCCGTCGAGGGCGATTTTGAGGTGCCCGGACTGGTTGCGGTCGTTACTGACGTAGATGGTGACCTCAGGCACCGCATCCTTTGTCGTTCCCGCGCGGAAGTCGATGAGAACGTGGGAGATCCGGCCGTCGGGGAGGCGGATCGTCTGCGGGGCACCTGCGATGATCCGGGCATAGCGAGCCAGGTCGAGCGTCGCGAGGTCGAGAGTGGGGGCATCGACGGGGCGTGCACGAGGGGAGTTTCCAGCGTCGAAATCGCCGCGGAAGGTGTAGCTGTCCCTGCTTCCGGGAGCGCCGGCGCGCGAGACCGAGACGTGGCCGGGGTGCACGGTGGCTTCGTCGATGACAGTGGTGCCGAACTCGGCGTGGTATTCGGCGACGAAGTAGGCGAGGCCGTCGGCGGTGGTGAGGTCGGGCAGCGGTTCGGACGCGTCGAGGATCGTGCGGCCGAGCAAGCCGGTGGCTAGGCCGACGACTCCCGCGGCGAGGATCGCGGCCACCGGAATCCACCTGCGACGTGCCGCGCCGTCGACGCCGCGGGCGATGGGCGTGGCGGCGAAGTCGTCGGTAGTTTGCAGATCATCGATCAGGCGGTCGAGGACTGCGAACGTTTCGGCGCGCATGGCTTTGTCGGAGCGCGCGAGGTGTTCGCTCGCGGTGAGTTGGCCGTCGGCGAGTGCCGCGTCGATCACGGCGCAGACGTCGGCGCGGTCGCTGTCACGGGCGCGCAATGGAGCTGGTTTCTTCGACATCGCCGCGGCTACTTCTCTTCGTAGGGGTGGGCGCGGATCAGTTCGCCCGACAGCGTCATCGTCGACCACCCGGACTGGGAGCGCTCGTTGCCCACATAGATGCTGATGGTCGGTTGCTTGGTCGAGGTGTCGGCGTCGATCGAGAAGTGCTGGATCTTGCCGTCGGGGACGCGCAATTCGGTCACCGCCTTCGCCAGCGCCGAGCCGAGGGCGTCGGTGTTCACCTGGCCGAGGTCGATCGCGACGGTGTCGCGCTTGCGAGCGGTGATCACCGCCGACTTGGGCTCTATGCCGCCGCGGTACTGGTAGTCGGCCGAGAACGCGCCTTGGCCGGTGACTTCGCGACGCAGGTCGGCGCTGTCTGGATGGAAAGAGATCTGATCGACCACAGCGTTGCCGAACTTCGCTTCGAGCAGAGCACGGATATGGAGGAATCCCGCGATGGTCGTCGGGGCGGGGGTCGGGATGACCAGGGGGGCGGCGGTGTCGAAGACGGTCACCGGACGGGCCTCGGCACGATCGCGAACAGTGACGGCGAATCCGGCTGTCGCGGTGACCACCGCGAGCGCGATGACGACCGTGCGGGTGCGGTCTCGGCGGGCGCGCGGTTTGGCCGGCGCGGCCGGGCGCTGGTGGAGTTCGGCCACCAAGGTGGACAAATCGCCCAATGTTCGTGCTTCTGCGGCTAATTCGACCATTGCGGCGTGTTCGTCGGAATCCAGTTGGCCGTCGGCGTGGGCGGTGTCGAGGGCGGCGACGGTCGTCGCGCGATCGGTCGACCTCGCTCTGGTGCGGGCCGGGTACTGGTCGGGGGTACGGCGGCGGGGGCGTTCGACGGGGGCGTCTTCGCCGAAAACCGCAGGTGATTGCAGGTCTGCGGTCAGGCGGGCGAGCTCGCCGACGGTGCGCGCGCTGCTCGCCGACGCGACGCGGTCGTGGTGCTCCTGCGCGCCGAGTTGGCCCTCGGCGTAGGCCGCGTCAAGCACGGTCGACACCTGTGCGCGATCGATGTCACGTGCGCGCAGCACCGAATCGACGGCGGCCCGTCGCTGCCCGGAATCAGCCATGGCCGTGGGTCACCTCACCTGCGAAAACATCCGGATGAACCCCGGTATCGGGAGTTTAATCGGCAAAGTCGGATCAAACGATGCCGTGGGCACGTGAATCCGAACCCCGCTACTCTGGTGATCGTGCGAATTCAGCGGCAGGTGGTGGACTATGCGCTTCGGCGCAGGTCCCTGCTGGCCGATGTCTACGCGGGGCGGGTCGGCGTCGCCGAGGTGTGCGACGCGAATCCCTATCTGCTCAGGGCCGCGAAGTTCCATGGCCGAGGCAGCGAGGCGACCTGTCCGATCTGTCGAAAAGAGCAGCTGACGTTGGTTTCGTGGGTGTTCGGCGATGGGCTCGGCCAAGCGGCCGGGTCGGCGCGGACGCCCGAGGAACTGATTCGGATGGCCGAGTCGAACGAAGAATTCTCGGTGCATGTCGTCGAGGTATGCCGCTCGTGCAGCTGGAATCATCTGGTGCAGTCGTACGTGCTCGGCACGGCTCCCGCGCCTGCCAGGCGACGGACGAGTTCGCGAGCCCGGCGCTCTGCTGCCGAATGATGGCTTGTCGAGCGACGGGGCTGCCGAGTAACGGGCTGCCCGCACAAGTAATGGTGGCCACCGCGTGATGCGCCACTGTTCGGGGTGCACCCTCTCCGCGCCGGTACTCCGGCGCGGATGTTGTGTGTCCGAACCTTACAAGTTATGGAGATCTGGTCAGTGAGTTCGCCCTACGAGTCCTCCCCCCACGGCGATGATCCGCGCGGCGGTCGTCCGGCTCGGGGTGCGCAATCGGGTCTCCCCCCGCAGTCGGGTGATCGCCCCGGCGGTCCTCCGCCGCGTCGGCCGATGCCGCCCGCCGG
>NZ_BDBR01000023.1 GCF_001613085.1 Nocardia salmonicida NBRC 13393 | reverse complement strand
GCGGGTTCGGTCGCGGCGGCGAGCGCGGCCGCCAACCGTGTGCGGGCGGCGCACAGTCTGCCCGTCGGTCCGGTTCGCCTCGACGCCGACCGAGTGACCGGGGCGTTCAGCAGCGAACGACTGTTCCGTCGCGGGGGCAGCGCACCCGAGTTCTTCGCGGAGCTGTCGGGCTTCTTCCGCACCGCCGACGGCTGGGTCCGCACCCACGCGAACTATCCACATCACCGTGAACGACTGCTGCGAGCGCTCGAACTCGCGGCAGACGGTGACGCCGCCCAGCTCACCGCCAGGGTGGGCGCGATGAAAGGCGCCGAGGTCGAAGACGCCGCCGCGGCCGCCGGTGCCATCGCCGCGCGAGTCCTCACCGAGAGCGAATGGGCGGACAGTCCGATGGGCCGCGCCGCTGCGACAGGTCCCTTGGTCGCCGTGGAGACACGTGACGCTCTCACGTCCACCGCACCGTGGCCGAGAGCCGCAGCTACCCCGGCCCCACTCGATCGACACGCGGTCGCTCGACTCGGCACCGCCTCCGCTTCGCCGACCGTCGAACGACCACTGACCGGCGTTCGCGTATTGGACCTCACCCGTGTCCTCGCAGGCCCGGTCGCCACCCGAACGCTGGCCCTGCTCGGCGCCGACGTGCTCCGCATCGACCCACCGCAGCTGCCCGAGATCGATTGGCAGTTCTCCGATACCGGCCAGGGCAAACGCTCCACGCTGCTCGACCTGGGCACCGACCTCGCGACCTTCGACGATCTCCTCGCCGCGGCGGACGTGCTGGTCACCGGTTACCGCCCGGGCGCGCTCGCCGCGGCCGGGGTCAGCGCGGCCCGACATCCAGGCTTGATCGAAGCATCCGTGTGCGCCTGGGGTACGAACGGACCGTGGGGTGCGCGCCGGGGGTTCGACAGCATCGTTCAAGCGGCATCGGGCATCTCGCTTCTGGAGGGCACACCGGGTCGTCCCGGCGCGCTACCCGCCCAGGCGCTCGACCATGGTTCGGGCTATCTGCTGGCCGCCGGTGTCATGGACGCCCTGCTGGCTCGCGCCGACGACGGGCTCGCCCGGACCGTTCGGGTTTCCTTGGCCCGCACCGCGTCCTGGCTCCTGGGCGCTGACGACCGCTCCCCCGACCACGCCGTCGCCACACCGCCCGAGGAGGCAGCGACCGTCACCCATGGCGAACTGGTCACGGCCGCACCGGTTTTCGCCGAGTACGACGACTTCCGCTGGCCCGCACCACCGTACGGTTCGGCGCAGCCGTTCTGGGTCGAAGCGACCGACCACTACCACCCCGCGTGACGGCTCGCCCCGGTCATTTTCCGGCCAGCGCCGAGACCGCGGCCGTCAGCTGATCACCGTTGGCGACCACTTCGCCCGGATTCAGCAACCACAGCACTCCGAGTCCCTGGACGAGCGCGAAGTACATCCGCCCGATGGCCGCGGCCTGGGCGGCGTCGAGTTCGGGGTGTGCCGCCTGGACGTTCGCGGCGAGGTCGTCGAACGCGCCGGATAGCTGGTCGCCGAGTTGGCCCCGCGCATCATCGGAGCGCACGATCCGCACGATGTTCTCCAGACTGGCCAGCATCGCCTCGTGGTTGTCGGCGAAGACCGCGGGCATTCCGTTCCAGAGCTGCGCGAGCCCTTCCAGTGGCGTTTTCCCCGCGCCGGCGGCGATCAGCCCTTCCATCGCGTCACCGATGGAGTTGCCGAGCGCCTCGCTCAACGCCTCGGTGACCAGGCGGTCCTTCGACCCGAAGTGGTAGCCGATCGCGGCCAGGCTCACCCCCGCCGCGGCGGCGATATCGCGCGCGGTCGCTTTCGCGACGCCGCGCTCCAGAATCACTTTGCGCGCCCCAGCCAGTAGGTCTTCCCTGTTGCCCATGCTCAGCAGCCTACTCGATCGTCTTAGACGTTTGTTCTAGACAGGCGTGCAAATCTCTGTTAGACATATGTCTAAGACATTCGTACATCAGACGGGAATCATCATCATGAGCATCACCAGCCCCCTGCACGTTCTCGTCTCCGGCGGCGGTATCGCGGGCAACGCGGTCGCACTCCAGTTGCTGCGCAACGGCATTCGCGCCACCGTCGTCGAGCGCGCCGCGGCCCCCCGTCCCGGCGGCCAAGCCGTCGATCTGCGTGGCCCGAGCAAGGAGGCCGCACAGCGGATGGGCCTGATGGCGGGCATCGCCGAGTACCAGCTCGACGAGCGCGGGATGTCCTACATCGACGGCGACGGCAAGATCTACGCCCGGATGGCGATGGAGGACTTCGACGGCCAGGGCGCTGTGGCCGAAATCGAGATCACCCGTGGCGATCTCAATCAGGTACTCCTCGACGCGCTGGCCACCGCCGACAACGGCCGGCTCGACTACCGCTACGGCGAATGGATCGACAAGATCGTCCAGGACGACGCCGGCGTGGACGTCACCTTCGCGTCCGGGGCCACCGAGCGATTCGACCTGGTCATCGGCGCCGACGGTATCCACTCGGCGACCCGCCGACTCGTCTTCGGACCCGAGGAGAAGTTCAGCACCAACCTCGGCGGGTACGGGGCCTTCTTCACCATGCCGAAGCCGGCCGATGTGGAGCCCGGTTGGTTCAGCATGCGCCTGGTGCCCGGCGCCATGCTCGGCATCCGCCCCGACGGCGACCCGGCCACCGCCAAGGCGATCATCACCATGCGCACCGAGGTGGACCCGGCGCTGCGCCGTGATATCAACGCCCAGCGCGCGCTCATCGCCGAGACGATCGGCGACGCGGGCTGGCACGCCCCGGCGGTCCTCGCCGCGATGGAATCCACGCCCGACTTCTACTTCGACGAGATCGCCCGCGTCGACGTGCCCGAGCTGTCCATCGGCCGGGTGACGCTGATCGGCGACGCGGGCTACTGCGGCTCCCCGCTGAGCGGCATGGGCACCGCGATGGCCATCGTCGGCGCGTATGTGCTGGCCGCCGAAATCGCCGCCACGCCAGATGATCTGGCAGGCGCGCAGCAGCGCTACCAGGACAAGATCACGCCGTTCCTGGACAAGGCCAAGGAGATCCCCGGCGGCGGTATGGCGATGATGATCCCCAAGTCCCCGTTGTTGACCCGGCTCGCCAAGGCGAACGTGCGACTCATGATGTCTCGCCCGATGCGTCCGCTGACCAAGAAGATCTTCTTCGGCCACACCGAAGAATTCGCCCTGCCGACCTACTGAGCCCACCCACAGACTGGCCGCGGACCCGGTGAGGTCCGCGGCTACTCTCGATGACGTGCCGCAGAAGATCATCCTCGACGTCGATACCGGGATCGACGACTCCCTCGCCATTCTCTACCTGCTGGCCTGCGACGACGCCGAGATCATCGGCATCGCCGCCACCGCGGGCAACGTGGACGGGGCACAGGTCGCGGCGAACACCCTGGCGATGCTCGACCTGGGCCGGGCACCCGAGATCGAGGTGGCGCTCGGCGCGGCCGAACCGCTGGCCATCCCCTTGCGCACCACCGAGGACACCCACGGTCCGCAGGGCCTCGGGTACGCCGAACTGCCCGTCTCGTCGCGCTCGCTGTCGTCGCGGTCGGCGGCCCAACTCTGGGTCGACCTGGTTCGGGCCGATCCCGGCGAGGTGACCGGCCTGTGCACCGGGCCGTTGACCAATCTGGCACTGGCCCTGCGCATCGAACCCGAACTGCCGCGCCTGCTGCGCCGTCTGGTCATCATGGGCGGCGCGTTCAACCATCCGGGCAATACGACCCCGACCAACGAGTGGAACATCCACGTCGACCCCGAAGCGGCCAAAGAGGTGTTCGACGCCTTCTCGGCGGCACCGCCGGACCGTAGACCGCTGGTCTGCGCACTCGACATCACCGAGTCCATCGAGATGGTCCCCGAACACCTCGAACTGCTGGCGCGGGCCGCGCACAGCGCACCGATCGAGCACGTCGGCGCGGGCGATCCCCCCGAATTCCGTTCGGCGGCGAGCAATCCGATCATCCGCTATCTCACCGACGCGGTGCGGTTCTATTTCGACTTCCACCACCAGTACGACCTGGGCTACCTGGCGCACATGCACGACCCGTTCGCCGCCGCGGTGGCCCTCGACCCGACCCTGGCGACCACTCGCCCGGCCACCGTCGACGTGGAACTGGCGGGCACCATCACCCGCGCCACCACCGTCGCCGACTGGGCGGGCATGTGGGGCCGAGAACCCAACGCCGACATCGTGATCCGCACCGACCCCGACGTCTTCTTCGAACGCCTCGTCACTTGCGTCGGCGCCCTTGCCCGCCGCCTCTACCCGGAGCAGTCATGACCGTAGACACTGTTGCCTATCTCGCCGACTTCCGCGCTCGCTACCACCTGCCCGCGATCGTCGATGTCCACACCCACTTCATGCCCGATCAGGTGATGCGTAAGGTCTGGGCCTATTTCGACGCCGCCGGGCCGCTGACCGGTCGACCGTGGCCGATCACCTATCGCGACGACGAACAGGTGCGCCTGAAAACCTTGCGCGACTTCGGCGTCCGCGCGTTCACCTCACTGGTGTACCCGCACAAGCCGGAGATGGGCGCCTGGCTCAACGACTGGACCGCAGAGTTCGCCGCCCGCACCCCCGAGTGCCTGCACACGGCCACCTTCTACCCCGAGCCGGACGCGCCACGCTATGTCCGCGAGGCGATCGACAACGGCGCGCGAGTGTTCAAGGTGCACATCCAGGTCGGCGCGTTCTCGCCCTTGGACCCCCTGCTCGACCCGGTGTGGGCGATCCTCGCCGAATCCGGCACGCCCGTTCTCATCCACTGCGGATCCGGTCCCGCCCCCGGCGAATTCACCGGACCCGCCCCCATCGCCGAACTCCTGCGGCGCTTCCCGACCCTGCGCTTGATCATCGCGCACATGGGAACCCCCGAATACAGCGAGTTCCTCGATCTGGCCGAGCAGTACCCGCTGCTCCATCTCGACACCACCATGGTGTGGACCGACTTCAGCGAAGGCGGTGCGCCCTTCCCGCCCGCCGAACGAGAACGCCTGCGCCGCTTCGCCGATCGCATCCTGTTCGGCAGCGACTTCCCCAACATCCCGTATCCCTACGCCGAGGCCGTGGCCGCGCTGGAGCGCCTCGACCTCGGTCCGGACTGGCTGCGCAAGGTCTGCCACGACAACGCCGTGCGGTTGTTCGAACTCGACTGATCAGGCGGGGATACCCATCCCGTCGGCCAGCAGCGGCCACGAGTTCTTGAAGGCCTTCTGCCAGTAGCCCCAGGAGTGGGTGCCCTGGGTCGACACGTCGAAGGTCGCGGGGATGTCGAGTTCGTCCAGCCGCCGCTGCAGGTTCTTGGTGCACCACTGGGTGGTGGCCTCGATGACGCCGCCGATGACGATCTGGTTGGCCAATCCGACCGGCCCCCAGGTGACCAGGTGCGAGTCGCCGGGCTTGTCGAATTCGCCGGGCAGGCCGTTGCCGTTGGACACGTAGAGCTTCGTCCCGCGCAAACCTTCGGCGTTCACGACGGGATCGTTGGCGGCCCAGGCCGGATCGCCGGGAGGTCCGTACATGTTCGACGCGTCACCGCCGCCGGTCCCGACGACGACATTGACGAACTGCCTGCCCACCGGGTCACTGATCTGGGCGCAGCCGCTGTAGGCGGCGACCGAGCGGAACAGTCCCGGCTTGGCGATCGCGAGTTGCAGGACGGAGGTGGCCGTCATCGAGTTCGCCGCGATCGCGTTCTTGCCGGTCGTCGCGAACATCGTGTCGACGATGGTGGGCAGTTCGTCGAGGAAGAAGGTGCGCCACTTGTTCACGCCCAGCATGGGATCGGGCTCGCGCCAATCGGTGTAGTAGCTCCACGCACCGCCTACGGGCATCACCACGTTGACGTCCTTGCCTGCCAGGAAGTCCACCACGTCGGTGTTCTGCTCCCAGGTGGCGGTGTCCTCACCGCCGCCCGCGCCGTTCACCAGATACAGCGACGGCCGCGGCACCGACGTGTCGGCGGGCCGTTGCACCTTGACGGAGACTTCGCGACCCATGGCCGCGGAGTGGATCCGCACCGTCACCTGCCGACCGTCGACAGCGGTGACCTCGGCCCGCGACCCTTCGCTCGTCACGACCGGATTCACCACCGCCACAGCGGCTTCCGGACCCTGTGCGTGCACCTCGCCCGCGCTCATCATCGTCGAGCACACCGCGACGAGCACCGCCGAGACCGCACTGCGGCACTTCATCGATCCAACCTCCACACCGAAACAGACCGCTCAGTGCGGTCGATCACTGTATCGGGCCAGATCACATCGCTGTTACCGTCCTCATACCATTTCGTCACCAACAACCCGCTGTGATTGGTCACCGTCACAATGCGGCCCGGGCGATCAGCCGGTGATCTTGGACGCGTAGACAGCGAGCCGAATGCGGTTGTCGGTGCCCGTTTTGTCGAGCAGGTTGGCGACGTGGCTCTTCACGGTGCTCACGCCGAGATGGAGCTGGTCGGCGATCGCCTGATTGCCGTGCCCGGCGCCGACCAGGCGCAGAACATCGAGTTCACGAGGCGTCAGATCGGCAGGCGGGGATGGTGTTTCAGGGGCCGGTCGCGCTGCGAGAGCCCGTCCGACCAGCCGACGCAGCAGCGCCGGCGAGAACAGCAGATCACCGTCGACCGTGCGCCGGATCGCGTCGAGCAGCACAGCGGGCTCGGTGTCTTTGACGAAATAGCCCGCGGCCCCGGCCGATAGCGCGGGGAACAGGTGTTCGTCGTCGTCGAAGGTGGTGAGCACGAGCACTTTCGCACGCGGTGACGAGGCGAGGATCTGCCGGGTCGCCGCGACACCGTCCTGTCCGGGCATGCGCAGATCCATGACGACCAGGTCGGGGGTCAGCTCGGCGTACAGTCGCACCGCTTCGACGCCGTCGGCCGCCTCCCCGACGACGACGAGATCGGTGGTGTCCTCGATGAGCATCCGCAGGCCCGCGCGGACGAGACGCTGATCGTCCACCAGCAAGACCGTGATCACGACGCCTCCACTCCCCTTGTACTGTCCGGCAGCCAGGCGCGCACTGTCCAACTCTCGTCGTCGGCGCCCGTGCCGACCGTGAGGGTGCCACCCGCGAGTTCGGCGCGCTCGTGCATCCCGACGATGCCGTGTCCCGCGACGGCAGTCGCTTCGCGAGCGCCGCTGACGACCTCGATGGCGATCCCGTCGTCGTGTCTGCCGATCCGGAATCGCACCGGCACACCGTGATCGGCGTGCTTCATCACGTTGGTCAGTGATTCCTGTACCAGCCGCAGCAGGGTGAGCCTGCTGATCGCGTCGAGCCCGCCGAGGTCGGCATCGACTTCGGCCTCCACGGCGAATCCGGCGGCACGAGCCCGGGTGAGCGCGGCGTCGATTTCGGTCGCCACCGCCTCGGTATCGACCAGGGCGACGGTGCCCAGGGCCGGATCACGCAGGGCGGCGAGCAGCCTGCGGATGTCGGCGAGCGCGTCGGCCGCGGTGCCACGGACGTCGTCGAGGACGGCGACGATGCGCGGATCGGCTTCTCGCGCAACATGTCCGGCTACCGAGATCCGCAGGATGATCGAGGCCATGTGGTGGGCGACCACGTCGTGGAGTTCTCTGGCCAGTGCGGCGCGCTCGTCGAGACGGGTGCGCGCTTGCGCCTCGACAGCGCGCAGTCGCAGATTCCGCGCGAGGTCACGCTGTCCGCGCAGGTACAGCCCGAGCAGCAACGGCAGTCCCACATACGCCGCGGCCTCGACGAGGGTGGACGCCCGCCCGATCGAGGTGTCGTGCAGACCGACCCGCCCGAGCGTCACGGCGGCTGCCCATCCCGCGGTCGCCACCGCCACGATCGACCACCGGTGCGTGCGCGCCACCACATCGACCAGGGCCACGCCGCCGAGGTAGGGCACCAGGCCGGATACGCCCCAGGCCTCCGTGCGCAGCATCGGTACGGCCAGCGCCGACAGCACCAGCGAGACTGCGAGCGGCCATCGCGATCCGGCCGCGAACACCACGGCCGCCGTCATCGCCAGCAGCCAGTAGTGCGCGGGCACGCGGTACTGGTCCGGGTAGGTGCTGGCCAGCAGCAGCACCGGGATCAGCGCCAGCGGCAGCCACCGCAGCAGCCCGCGCAGGTCGCGGCGGGCACGGATGTCGATCACGCCCCCACGGTAGGCGACCGAGCGGTTCGGACCGCACCGGCAGGCGGTCGGCGCGTCCGCGCGGGAGAGGACCGACCTGCTCGGGCTACCACGCGACCGGCATGTCCGCAAGGGCCGTGCGGGCGGAATTCGGCGGGCCCAATCCGGCTGTTCGGCGGAGTCGCTGCCGCCGTCATCGCACCAAGCTGGAGGTTCCCGCACAGAAGGAGTACATGTGGTCTCGCGACGAGGATTTCTCACCGGGCTGGCCCTCACACCGATGGTGTTCGCGGCCGGGTGTTCGATTCGCCCGTCGATACCTGGTCCGGGCGCTGGCTCGACCCGCCCGCTGCCCATCCCGCCGCTGGCCGCCGCTGCCGTCGGAGCGGACGGTGTCCGCCGGTTCACGCTGCGGGCGCAGGCGGGCACCACCGAGATGATCCAGGGCAAGCAGACCCCCACGTGGGGCTACAGCGGGTCGGTTCTCGGGCCGACGGTGCGCGCTCGACGCGGCGAGAAGGTCGCCTTCACCATCACCAATGATCTACCCGAGCCCACCTCGGTGCACTGGCACGGCATGCACCTGCCCGCGAAGTTCGACGGTGGCCCGCACCAGATGATCGGGCCGGGCGCGGTGTGGGCGCCGACGTGGACGGTGCAGCAGCAGGCCGCGACGCTCTGGTACCACCCACATCCACACGGCGCGACCGAAAAGCATGTCCACCGTGGGCTTTCCGGCTTCTTCCTGATCGACGACGACGCGGCGGACGGGCTGGAACTGCCGAAAGACTATGGCGTCGACGACATTCCGTTGGTGATCCAGGATCGCCGGTTCACCGCCGACGGTGCGCTCGACGAATCCGACGCCACCGATGTCGGCCTGCTCGGCGACACGATCGTCACCAACGGCATCGCCGACGCCCACCTGTCGGTCACCACCGACAGGGTCCGGTTGCGCATCCTCAACGGCTCGTCGGGCCGCCTCTACAACCTCGCCTTCGGCGACGGCAGAGCATTCCAGCTCATCGCCACCGACGGCGGCCTGCTCCCGAAACCAGTTTCCGCGAACCGGATTCAGCTGAGTCCCGGTGAACGTGTCGAAATGGTGGTCACCGTTGGTGCGGGCGAGAACGTCACGTTACGGTCCCTGCCGATCAGCGAGCGCGCGGGCATCGACCGCGCCACCGAGTTCGGCTTCGACGACACCTTCGACATCCTGACACTGCGTGCCGCCGAATCCCTGCGACCTTCCGCCGCGCTGCCCACGACGCTGATCCCGATGCGTGCCCTCGCCGCCGCGACCACCGCACCGACCCGCTCGTTCGACCTGCAATGGTTCATGATCAACAACCGCCGCATGGACATGAACCACATCGACATGAGCATTCCCGTCGACACCACCGAAGTCTGGACGGTCCGCAACAAGGACAACTGGCCGCACAACTTCCACGTCCACGACGTCCAATTCCAAATCCTCGCCGTCGACGGAACACCGCCTCCCCCAGCCCTTTCCGGCTGGAAGGACACCGTCTACACCGCCCCCGACACCACCTACACCCTCGCCATGCACTTCGCCGACCACACCGATCCCACCTATCCGTACATGTACCACTGCCACCTCCTCCACCACGAAGACCAGGGCATGATGGGCCAGTTCCTGGTCCTCGCCCCTGGTCAGCAAGCCGCTCCCATGCAGATGGACATGGGCGCGATGGGCCACGGCTGAGGCCGCGTTTCGATGCGTCATCGCTTCACCGATCGCTGATCGTGGCTACAGTCGAGTCATGGGCATCGAGTGTTCTGGCATCGTCGCAACACCCCGGGCCGACGTCTTCGCCTGGTTCGCTCGTCGCGGTGCGTTCGCGCGATTGGCTCCGCCGTGGCAACCGGTCACCCTGCTCGACGAGGCCGATTCGCTGGCCACCGGGCGTGCGGTGCTCGGTCTTCCCGGCGGACTGCGCTGGGTCGCCGCGCACGACCCCGAGCAGTATCGGCCGCCGGAGCGGTTCGCCGATGCCGTCGCGGCGGACGGGCCTGCCTCGTTGCCGGTCTCGCGCCTGCTGCCGTGGCGGCACGTCCACGAGTTCGCCGAGATCGACGACGCGCACACCCGGGTCATCGATCGGGTGCAGACCCCGATTCCGGAGTCGCTCTTGCGGCCGATGTTCGACTACCGCTACCGCCAGCTGACCAACGATCTGGCCGCCCACCTACGCGCGAGCCAGTCCGGCTGGCAACCGTCGACGATCGCGATCACCGGCGCGTCGGGGCTCGTCGGCTCCGCGTTGAGCGCCTTCCTCAGCACCGGCGGGCATCGCGTGGTGCGGTTGGTCCGCCATGACGCGCGTCATCCCGACGAACGACAGTGGGACCCCGCCGCGCCCGCCGCCGACCTGCTCGCCGACGTCGACGCCGTGGTTCACCTGGCCGGGGCATCCATCGCGGGACGGTTCACCGCCGCGCACCGGCGCGCGGTGGCCGACAGCCGCATCGAGCCGACCCGGCGGCTCGCCGAACTCGCCGCCGCCTCGGGGGTCGACACCTTCGTCAGCGCTTCGGCCATCGGCTACTACGGATACGACCGCGGCGAGCAGACGCTGACCGAGCAGTCCGAGCGCGGTGACGGCTTTCTGGCCGATGTGGTCGAACAGTGGGAGGACGCCTGTGAGCCCGCCGCGGTGGGCGGAGTCCGCGTCGTGCGGGTGCGCACCGGCATCGTGCAGTCTCCGCGCGGCGGCACCCTGCGGTTGCTGCGACCGTTGTTCAGCGCCGGGCTCGGTGGGCGAATCGGGGACGGCCGACAGTGGTTGTCGTGGATCGGTATCGACGATCTCGTCGACGTCTACCATCGCGCGCTGTGGGACGACACCCTGCGCGGACCGGTCAATGCTGTTGCGCCGCAGGCAGTTCGCAACAGCGACTACACCCGCGTGTTGGCGCGAGTGCTCCATCGCCCCGCGCTGCTGCCGGTGCCGAGTTTCGGTCCGGCCATCCTTCTCGGCAGACAGGGATCTCGGGAACTCGCCGAGGCCGATCAGAGGGTGACGCCGACCCGGCTGACGGAGGCCGGGCACACCTTCCGTACCGAAGGCTTGGAGGAGACGCTGCGGCATCTACTCGGGCGAACCGCGAGCTGACAGAGCCCGGCGCCAGTCGTCAGCATCGAGCGACAGCGGTCGGAGGGGTCCGACGACCACCGGCCAGCCGTGCCGCCTCGACCGTGCATCGTTAGCCCGTCGGCACCGGGCCGGAACGTGGCAGATCCGGGAAAATTCAGTGCAGGGCATCGACCGCGAGTGCGAGTCCGCCGATCCGCTCGACCGTCTCGGGCAGCATCACGACCTCCCACCCCGGCCCACCGACGAGCACCCGCGCGCCTGCCCCCGCACACGCCAGCACCGCCGAGGTCAACGCGGTCGACTCCCGTTGCGACCACAGCAGCACCGAGGCCCCGCTCGGATGCCTGGCGAGCGCGTCGGACAGCGCGACCGTCGGCACGTCGGCACCCAGCATGCGCGCACCGACACCGGCCTGAGCCAGGGCGGCACGCAACACATCGAGCGGGAGCGAATGCGTTTCACCGCTGGTGCACGCGAGCAGCACGGGCGCACTGCTCTGCGCGGGTTTCACCTGCTGCATGACTGCCGCGATCGACCACGACAGTAGGTGCTCGACGTCGATGCAGCCCTCGCCGCCGCCCTGCCGCGCGACGATATCGGCGAAGGCGGGGCGGCACAGGGTCTCCCAGGTCTGGACAACGCCGTGCGCCCGCACGTGCGCGTCCAGATGCGCGCACACGGTGGTGGTATCCAGTGCGAACGCCGCGTCGAGCAGGCCGGCGCGGTCACCGAGCACCGGCGCGGGCCCGCGAGCCGCCGCCGCGGCCCCGGCCGGACTCGCGCCGCCGCCGATGAGCTCGAGCATGTGCTCGAGCACGGCGATATCGGTGTCGGAGTAGAGGCGATGGCGGCCGGGCCGATCCTGGGCGGGACCGATGCCATAGCGGCGGTTCCAGCTCCGCAGGGTCGCGGTCGGGATGCCGAGACGATCGGCCACCGCGCGCACCGTGAATCCGGCCGCGGCGGATTCGGGAGCAAAACCGGCGGACATCGTTTCATTCTGCCCGCAATGGCATGACCGGCGCGTCACGACCCGTCCTCCGCGCGTCGGCGGCGTACGCTGCCCGCCGAATCGACCTCCCACCGAATCGATCATTTCATGCATCATTAGTGCATCGTTTGCTGCTAGCATGGTGAGAACACCACCTACCCACGAGGAGTTACTGTGCGCACCCGTCTCGGCCCGTGGACCACCACCCTGCTGATCGCCGTCGGCCTCTCCGTCACGGGCGCCGCCACCGCGGCCGCTGAACCGCCCGCCCCCGTACCTCGTCTCGAGCTCGACCGCTATCTCGGCGAATGGCATCAGCTCGCGGCGGTGCCGCAGCCGTTCAACCTCAATTGCGCGCGGGATACCACCGCGACCTACACCCTCGACCCGGCCGGCGACGTCGGAGTCTTCAACCGTTGCCACACCTGGACCGGCGGCGTCGACGAGATCCGTGGCACCGCGACGGTGAACGACCCGGTCACCAACGCGCAACTGC
Organism: Nocardia salmonicida NBRC 13393; assembly: GCF_001613085.1. Taxonomy (GTDB): domain Bacteria; phylum Actinomycetota; class Actinomycetes; order Mycobacteriales; family Mycobacteriaceae; genus Nocardia; species Nocardia salmonicida. The sequence goes on along the minus strand of NZ_BDBR01000023.1, from coordinate 157,111 downwards.
ACGTGAGCTTTCCGGGTGTTCCCGGCCAGGACGGGCGCCAGGGAGACACCAACTACATCGTGACCGCACTCGGCCCGGACTATTCGTGGGCGCTGGTCACCTCGCCGAGCAGGCTGTCCGGTTTCGTCCTCTCCCGCACTCCGGCACTCGACGATGCCACCTGGCAGCAGATCGACGAGGCGATCAGGATCGCCGGTCAGGACCCGTGCATCTATCTCACCTCACCCACGACCGGTGGACGTGAGGGCGTGGCGCCCCTCTGCGCACGATGAGCGTCGCCATCGCCCTGTTCACTCGCGACCTGCGCGTGCACGACAACCCGGTGCTCACCGCGGCCGCGCGCGCTGCCGACCAGGTGGTGCCGCTGTTCGTCGTCGACGAGGCGCTGGTGCCCGATCGCTGCCCGCCCAATCGCGCGCACTTCCTCGCCGCCGCACTGGCCGAACTCGACAAGGAACTGCGCGCACTCGGCGGCACACTCGTCGTGCGCCGCGGCGCGGTGATCGACGAAGTCGAGCGAGTGGTGAAGGAGACCGGCGCCGCGAGTGTGCACCTGGCCGAGGATGTCAGCCGCTACAGCAGCACGCGCGAGAAGGCGTTGCGCCAGATCCCCGACATCACCGTGGTGTGCCATTCCGGTTCCGTCACAGCCACTTCCGCCGAGTTGGTCCCGTCGACGGGACGCGATCATTTCGCGGTTTTCACCCCGTACTTCCGGCGCTGGAGCGCGGCACATCACCGGACCCCACTGGCGGCGCCGCGATCACTGGCGGTGCCGACGATCCGGAGTGAGGCGCTGCCAGAAGCGCAGAATCTGAGCTCTGGAGAGCCGTCACCCCGGTTGCAGGTCGGTGGGGAGTCCACCGGGCGTGCCCTGCTGCAGGACTGGCTCGACGGCCCGATCGTCGACTATGCCCGCGACAACGACTTTCTCGCCGCCGATGCCACCTCCCGGTTGTCGCCGTATATCCACTTCGGATGCGTCTCGCCCACCGAGGTGGTGAGCCGGGTCGATACGTCGACCGAAGGCGGACTCGCCTTCGCCCGACAGCTGGCCTGGCGCGACTTCCACCACCAGGTGCTCGCCGCCCGCCCCGATGCCGCCTGGTCGGACTACCGCACACGCGTGAACGCAGGCCCCGACGACGAAAAGGCCGTCACCGCTTGGCGAGACGGGCGCACCGGCTACCCGATCGTCGACGCGGGCATGCGGCAACTGCGCGCCGAGGGCTGGATGCCGGGGCGAGCGCGCTTGATCGCGGCCAGCTTCCTCGCCAAGTCGCTCCACCAGGACTGGCGGGTCGGCGCGGCACATTTCCTGCGCTGGCTCGTCGACGCCGACCTCGCGAACAACCAGCTCAACTGGCAGTGGGTCGCGGGCACCGGCACCGACACCCGGCCCAACCGCGTACTCAACCCCCTGCGCCAGGCCGACCGCTACGACCCAGACGGCGTCTACGTGCGGCGCTGGCTGCCCGAGTTGGCGCATCTGCCCGGCGCGAGCATTCACCGTCCGTGGCGCGAGAACGTCGATGCGGCAGACTATCCCGCGCCGATCATCGACTGTGTCGGCAGCTAGCGCGATGTCGAGGAAATCGCTTCTGCTCGCGACCAGTCCGAGCCACCGAGCCTGCCGAACTCCGTTGCGTCCAGAACCTGTGCGGCACTTCGCCGCCTCGACGGAAGTGACGGAAACACCATGCGATCTCTGCCAAGAACTCTCGTTGCGGCGATGCTCCTCGGCTCGGCGCTCGGCCTCGCTGCCTGTTCCGACGACAACTCGACCACCACCGCCGCCTCGTCCTCCGCCGCGCCGATGACGTCGGCACCGGCCGCGACCACCGGCGCGTCCGCAGCCGCCGCGGACCTGGTCGGGCCCGGGTGCGCGGCATACGCCGCCCAGGTTCCCAGTGGACCCGGCTCGGTCAGCGGGATGGCCCAGGAACCGGTCGCCGTCGCCGCGTCCAACAACCCGATGCTCACCACCCTGGTTTCAGCGGTCTCGGGCAAGCTCAATCCCGAGGTCAACCTGGTGGATACGCTCAACGGCGGTCAGTTCACCGTTTTCGCGCCCGTCGACTCGGCGTTCGCGAAGATCGATCCGGCCACGATCGAGTCGTTGAAGACCGATTCGGCCACGCTCACCTCGATCCTCACCTATCACGTGGTGCCGGGCCAGATCGCGCCGCAGAACATTGCGGGCACACACAAGACGGTCCAGGGCGCCGACGTCACGGTCAGCGGCTCGGGTAACACGATCAAAGTCGCCGACGCGAACGTCATCTGCGGTGGCGTCCGCACCGCCAACGCCACCGTGTACATGATCGACAGCGTGCTCATGCCGCCAGCGGCATGATGTCGACGATGGTCGCGCCGGCGCTCAGTCCAGCGTCACTGCAGAAATATCTCGGCGACGCCCATCCGAACCCGAAGGCAGGCCGAAATCCCTCTCATGCTGATTCAAGCAGGGACCACACGATGAAGGCCCGGCCCGGCTCCTCACCGATCCGCCTGCGATCGGTGACCGAGCCGGCTCCGGCCTGCCCGGCGGGCGCCCAGCGCGACTATGCCGTGCAAGCGCGGCTGGTCACCTTGCTCGACGATGTCGCGGCAGGTGACCGGTCGGCCTTCGCCGAGTTCTACCGGGCCACCAGCCCGCGGGTGTTCGGGCTCGCGCTCCGCGTGGTGCGCAACCACGGCGCCGCCGAGGACATCGCCCAGGAGGTGTTCCTCCAGGTCTGGTCGCTGGCCGGGCAGTACGACGCGGCCAAGGCCAGCCCGATCGGCTGGCTGATGATGCTGACCCACCGGCGCGCGGTCGACCGGGTGCGGGCCGAGCAGTCGGCCACCCGTCGCGACATCGTGTTCGGTCACGCTCACCTCGGCTGCGACCACGACATCGTGGCCGAGGAGGTCACCCAGCGACTCGACGAGCAGTCGGTGCTGGACTGTCTCGAGACCATGACCGCGCTCCAACGCGAAGCTGTGGCGCTGGCGTACTACGGCGGCCGCACCTACGTCGAGGTCTCCGAGACCCTGGCGGTGCCGTTGCCGACAGTGAAGAGCCGGATCAAAGACGGCTTGAAGAGGCTCGAGAATTGTTTGACCGGAGGTGGTTCCCGATGAGCGAGACCGATCGGCGAACGCCCTGGTCGTGGATCGACGAGGCCTACCCGTATGCCATCGATGCACTCGATCCCGCGCAACGACAGGCGCTCGACGAGTGGCTGGAGGCCGCCGGACCCGACCGGGCGGCCGAATTCCACACCCTCGTGCGGCGCATCCAGGAGACCATGGCGGAGCTGACCGTGTTCGACTCGGTCCCGCCACCGGCGCGACTCGAATCCGCGCTGATGCGGGCACTGGACCGCCACGACCCCCAGATACATCCGCTCGCGCGGCATCGCGCGCTCGGCAAGCGGTGGCAGCTGCGATGGTTGACCGTCGCCGCCGCGGCGATCGTGGCGGTCGGCGCCGGCGTCGGCATCGCGGTGGTGATGGAGCGCGCGAACGACAGCACGGGAGCTGTCACTGCACAGCAGGTGCTCGACCAGCCCGACAGCTTGGAGTCGTCGGTCGCCGTCACCGGCGGCGGCGCGATGACGGTGTACCAGTCGAAGTCCCTCGGCGCCGCCGCGGTGTCGTTCGACGATATGCCCGCGCTGCCCGCCGATCGCAGCTACCAGCTGTGGTTGCTGACACCCGAGGGCGACCCGCCGAAATCGGTGGCAGTGATGGACGGTCCGACCTCGGTCGTCACCGCTGTCGACCTCGCCGACACCCTCGCGGTCACCGTCGAGCCCGCCGGTGGTTCGCCCGGGCCGACCACCTCCCCGATCGTCAGCATGATCGTCGGCTGACCCGCTTCGGCGGGCCGTGCCGACACTCGAAACACCAGGAGTGACAGCATGGTTCGCCGACTAGGTTTCACCCATCGTCATCCGGGCCGTCTCGCTGCCGCGGCCGCCGCGGCGGCCGCGGCGGCACTCGTCCTCGGGGTCGGACACCTCGTCGCCGTGTTCGTCGATCCGGCCTCTTCCCCCTTCTTCGTCCTCGGTGCCACCGTGGTCGATCACACACCGAAGTGGTTGAAAGACAACGCCATCCGCTGGTTCGGGGCCAACGACAAGTTGGCGCTGGCCGTCACGATGGGCCTGGTGATGGCGGTGGCTGCCGCGATGATCGGTCTGGTGGCCCGCCGCAGCCTGGCCTCGGCGGCGGGACTGCTGGGCGCGCTCGGTGTGGTTGTAGCTGGCCTGGCCCTGCTCCGCCCTACTGGCACACCGCTTTTCGTTGTCCCGTCGATAGTCGGGGCGCTGGCCGGGATCGCGGCGCTGTGCGCGCTGTTCCTCGTTCCGTCGGAGGGCGCCCAGCAGGCGGGGCCGACGCGGCGCGGCTTCCTGCTCGCGCTGACGGCGGTGGCCGCAGGAGCCGCGGCGGCGGGTGCGGCGGGGCGGGTCATCGGTACCCGACTGCGCGACATCACTGCCGACCGGGCGGCTTTCGTCCTGCCGCGGGTCGCGGATCCGGCCCCGCCGGTCACCGCCGAGATGGACCGAGCGATTCCCGGACTCACCCGATTCATCACCCCCGCAACGAATTTCTACCGGGTCGACACCGCGCTCCAGCTCCCGTCGTTGACCCGCGCGCAATGGCGGCTACGCATCCACGGGATGGTGGACCGCGAAATACGTTTCGACTTCGACGAATTGAGCGCCAGGCGCGCCGTCGAGTCGCTCATCACGCTCACCTGCGTCTCCAACGAGGTCGGTGGTGATCTCGCAGGCACCGCGCTGTGGACCGGATATCGCCTGTCCGATCTGCTGGCTGAGGCGGGCCCTTCCGCCGACGCCGACATGATCCTGTCGCGCAGTATCGACGGATTCACCGCGGGAACACCACTGGCCGCCGTGCGCGGCAACCCCGACGCCCTGCTCGCCGTCGCGATGAACGGCGAACCGCTGCCCGTCGCCCATGGCTACCCGGCCCGCATGATCGTGCCCGGCCTCTACGGCTACGTCTCGGCCACCAAATGGGTTGTCGACCTGGAACTCACCCGATTCGACCGCGCCGAGGCGTACTGGACCCAACGCGACTGGGCGCCGCGGGCACCGGTCAAGACCGCGTCCCGGATCGATGTCCCGGCGGCCTTCGCCCACCTCGACGCCGGAGCCGTGACCGTCGCGGGCGTCGCCTGGGCCCAGGGCCGCGGGATCAGCGCCGTGGAGATCCAGGTCGACGACGGCCCGTGGCAGCCCACCACACTCGCCACGGCCTACTCCCTCGATACCTGGCGCCAATGGAGCTGGACCTGGGATGCCTCGCCGGGCACCCACTCTCTTCGCGTACGCGCGGTCGATGCCACCGGCGAGGTCCAGACCGACGCCAGAGCCACCCCGTTCCCCGACGGCGCGACCGGCAGGCATTCGCGCGTTGTCATGGTGCGGTGAGGTAGTTCACCAGAGCGTCGACGAGACCGAGGGTGCCTTCCTCACGCTGGGCACCGGTGTCGAATCCATCCAGGTGGGCGCCGAATTCGACGAGAGTGAGCTTGGTGCCGGTGGTGGTGGGTTCGAATTCCCAGGTGGCCACCGAGGTGGAGATATGGGAACCGTTCAGCCACATGTCGTAGGTGTAGACGAGGCGTTCGTTGTCGACGATGTCGGTGTAGGTAGCGACGAAGCGGGAGGTCACCTCGTGGAAGGTGCCTTCGTTGATCTCGCGGCCGCCTACCGCGAAGTCGACGGAGACCTCGCCCTGCTCCCAGCCTTCCTCGCCGCCGAACCACGTCGCCTTGACGGCGGGGTCGGCGAAGGCCTGGAAGACGACGGCGGGCGCGACGGGCACCTCACGTTCGATGGTGAACTGGGCGTGGTTGATGGAGCGGGTCACCGTGTCGGTCATTGTTCTTCTCCTTCTGAGGTTGTGGTCGATTCCATGAGCAGTGCCGTGAGCCGGTCCACCTGACGCTGCGCCGGTGGGCGTTGGCGGTGCAGCCAGTCCATCGCGGTCCCGAACGCGTCCGGCACCAGTTGGTAGGTGCGCACGCGCCCGATCTTCGCCGAACTGACGAGCCGACCCGCTTCCAGCGCTTTCAGGTGTTGCACGATCGTCGGGAGCGCGACGTCGAACGGTGTGGCGAGATCCGACACCGATGCGGGCCCACGCGCCAACCGTTCGACGATCGCGCGGCGAGTCGGATCGGCCAGGGCCCGAAAGACACTGTCGAGCCCTCCGTCCGGTTCGTCGCTCGAATACTTAGGCATATACCTAAGTATTCACAGGTGTGGCGGTCCGCGCAACCCTTTGGTTCGGTTGCGTCCGCATCGGCCACCGTGGGATGCTGCGCAGCGATCGAAGAGAGCGAGGTGAAACGATGGTCGACGACACTCACATCTCATCGGCTCGCCTCGCGCCCCGGCGCAGTATCGGGGCCGTGGTATCAGGTTCTCCGCTGCTGTCGCGCGGTAGACGCCGGGTGCCAGCCGTCTCCAAACCCTCGGTCCCGACCGCGCGCGCCATCATCGACTGCGCCGCCTACGTCGACGGCAACCGTCTGCCCGGCCGATTCACCCCCGAGACCGCCCTGGCCGAAATCCGTGCGCGCGGTACGGGTTTCGTGTGGATCGGCCTGTTCGAGCCGGACCTGCGGCAGATGGGCGAGGTCGCCGAGACATTCGGCCTGCACGAACTCGCCGTCGAGGACGCCGTCACCGGCAGGCAGCGCCCGAAGTTCGAACGCTACGACGACACCATGGTCACCGTGATGCGCACCGTCGCCTATGTCGAGCACGATATGCACATCGTCAGCGAGATCGTGCAGACCGGCGAGATCATGGTCTTCCTCGGCGCCGATTTCGTCGTCGCGGTCCGCCACGGCGAACACAACGAACTCACCTCGGTCCGGCACCGGCTCGAGACCGAACCCGATCGCCTCGCACTCGGCCCCGGCCTGGTGCTGCACGCGATCGCCGACCACGTCGTCGACACCTACATCGATGTCACCCAGGCGGTCGAGTTCGATGTCGAGTCCATGGAAGAGGAGCTGTTCAGCCCGCGCAGCAAACTCCCCATCGAGGCGATCTACCAGCTCAAACGGGAAATCGTCGAGCTGCGTCGCGCCGTGCGCCCCCTCGCGGCCCCGCTGCAAACCCTCACCTCGCCGCGCACGCCCCTGCCCAAGGAAGTGCGGCGCTACCTGCGCGATGTCGCCGACCACCACAGCGGTGTCGCCGAACGCATCAACGACCTCGACGAAACCCTCACGACCCTCGTCGGCGCCGCCGTGGCCAAGATCGCGGTCCAGCAGAACACCGATATGCGCAAGATCTCGGCCTACATCGCCATCCTGGCCGTCCCCACCATGATCGCCGGCATCTACGGCATGAACTTCGATCACATGCCCGAGCTCAGACAGACCTGGGGCTACCCCGCCACGGTGATCGTCATGCTCGCCATCTGCACCGCCCTGATCGTCGTCTTCCGACGTATCCGCTGGTTGTGAGAGTCCGACCCGGTCATGCGAGTCGACCCCATCGGGTCGCCACGAACCCGCAGAACGCGATGGTGGTGATCATCCGCTTCCAGAGTCGCACCATCGCGAGCTCGAGGATGATGCCGATGCGGTCGGCGCAGGTGGTGGCCTCCGCCAGTGCCATCCGGTCATAGACCAGGGCTGGGTCACTGAGGATCTCGTCCAGCCTCAGTCCTGATATCGCCTGATCGCATGTCAGGCCGAGTTCCGGCAGCCAGGTGAGCCGCCAGCGACCGTCACCCCCGAGAATCGCCCGCTCGGGCGTCCTGTCGCTGCTCATCATCCGATTCGTACGGAAGATCGTCATCACTGCCTCCTCGGCCGTCAGCTCTCGACGTCCACTTCCGAGGATCCTTGAAAATCGGCTCAGACAACAGCTAGCAAAGCATTCGGAATCAGACTATGATCCACAAAATCCCACGTGAAAGCCAAAATTCCGGGCGATCACCCTAGGGGCGACTCGATGATTCCTCCAACAGCTACCGGTGGGCACCGTTGCAGGTGCCTCAACTCCGGTCGAAGGCCGTGAGGATCTGTTCGGCGGCGAGGGCGGGGGTGAGCGTTCCAGCGCGGACAGCCGATTCCACCTGCGCACGAACCTCTTTCACGTTCGGATTGTCGGCCAGGCGGCGCAGGATCTGATCGTGGACCATGGTCCAGGTCCAGTCGACCTGCTGGCGGCGGCGCTTCTCCGCGAATTCGCCCGCGTCGGTGAGCACCCGCCGGTGATCGAGGACCGTGCCCCAGAACTTGTCCAGGCCAATGCCTTCCAGGCCGCTCATGGTGAGCACCGGCGGCTTCCACAGGGCGTCGTGCGGATGGATCAGGCGCAGCGCCCCTGCCAGTTCGCGGGCCGCGCCTTTGGCCTCGATCTCGTGTTTGCCGTCGGCCTTGTTGACCGCGACGAGTTCGGCCAGTTCCAGCACGCCCTTCTTGATGCCCTGCAACTGATCTCCGGTGCGAGCCAGGGTGAGGAAGCAGAACACGTCGACCATATTGGCGACGGTCACCTCGGACTGGCCGACGCCGACGGTCTCCACGAGGATCACGTCGTATCCGGCGGCCTCGAGCAGCACGATCGTTTCGCGGGTCGCCTTGGCTACACCGCCGAGGGTGCCCGCCGTCGGAGACGGCCGGATGAACGCGTCGGCTTCCAGCGACAGCCGGGCCATGCGGGTCTTGTCACCGAGGATCGACCCGCCGGTGCGGGTCGAGGACGGGTCGACCGCGAGGACCGCGACTCGATGCCCCTTGGCCAGCAAGTACATACCGAGCGCGTCGATGAACGTGGACTTGCCGACGCCGGGAACACCGGTGATGCCGACCCGGTTCGAGACGACGCTCCCCGGTTCTGCCGCCACCCGCAGCAGCAGCTGCTGCGCGAGTTCCCGATGATCGGAGCGGGTGGATTCGACCAGTGTGATCGCGCGGGCCAGCGCCGAGCGCTGCCCCGCCTTGACCTCCTCGGCGAGCGCGTCCACATCGATCATCCGGCGAACGCCCACGGCGGTGCGCCCCTCGTTCCGTGGCGAGCCGACGCCCGCAGTGGTCCCGAGCCGAGGGTGCGCGTCGGCACCCCCGGCTACCTGTGCGGCGTCGCTCATTCGGCTGTGCCGCCACCGATCTCGTGCCCGAGTGCCGCGCCCAGCTTCTTCAGCAGGTCGATGGCCGCGTCGGCGATGACGGTGCCGGGCGGGAAGATCGCCGCAGCACCGGCCTCGTAGAGCTCGTCGAAGTCACCGGGCGGAATCACGCCGCCGACGATGACCATGATGTCGGGACGACCGACATCGGCCAGTGCCTGCCGCAGGGCGGGCACCAGCGTGAGGTGACCAGCGGCCAGCGAGGACACACCGACGATGTGCACGTCGTTGTCGGCCGCTTGGCGCGCCACCTCTTCGGGCGTCTGGAACAGCGGGCCCACGTCGACGTCCATGCCGAGGTCGGCGAACGCCGTCGCGATCACCTTCTGGCCGCGGTCGTGGCCGTCCTGGCCCATCTTGGCGACCAGGATACGGGGACGACGCCCCTCGGCCTCGCCGAATTCCTCGACCAGCGCGATGGCGGCGCCGATGTTGGTGGCCTTGCCTGCTTCGTCACGGTACACACCGGACAGGGTACGGATTTCGGCCTGATGGCGGCCGTAGACCTTCTCCAGCGCGTCGGAGATCTCACCGACGGTGGCCTTGGCGCGCGCCGCGTCGATGGCGAGCGCGAGCAGGTTGTTCTCCATGCCGCCTTCGGTCGCCGAAGCCGCACGGGTCAATTCGGCCAGTGCCCGCTCCACAGCAACCGAATCACGTTCGGCGCGAAGCCGTTCCAGCTTCTCGATCTGCTCGGCACGCACCCGCGAGTTCTCGACCTTGAGGACCTCGACCGCGTGGTCCTCTTCGACCTGGTACTTGTTCACGCCGATCACCGGCTGCTGGCCGGTGTCGATGCGCGCCTGGGTCCGCGCGGCGGCCTCTTCGATGCGCAGCTTCGGAATACCTTCCGAAATCGCCTGCGCCATACCGCCGTGCGCCTCGACCTCGGCGATGTGGGCGCGAGCCCGCTCGGCGAGCTGGTGGGTGAGCCACTCGACGTAGTACGAGCCGCCCCACGGGTCGATCGGGCGGGTGGTGTTGGATTCCTGCTGGATGAGCAGCTGGGTGTTGCGGGCGATGCGGGCGGAGAAGTCCGTCGGCAGGGCCAGTGCCTCGTCGAGCGCGTTGGTGTGCAGCGACTGGGTGTGCCCCTGCGTCGCGGCCATCGCCTCGATGCAGGTGCGCGCCACGTTGTTGTAGGCGTCCTGCGCGGTCAGCGACCAGCCCGAGGTCTGCGAATGTGTCCGCAGCGACAGCGATTTCGCGCTCTTGGGTTCGAACTTCGACACCAGCTCGCTCCACAGCAGACGCCCCGCGCGCAGCTTGGCGACCTCCATGAAGAAGTTCATGCCGATGGCCCAGAAGAACGACAGGCGCGGTGCGAACTTGTCGACATCCATGCCCGCGGCGATGCCGGCGCGGATGTACTCCACACCGTCGGCGAGGGTGTAGGCCAGCTCCAGATCGGCGGTCGCACCGGCCTCTTGGATGTGGTAACCCGAGATGGAGATGGAGTTGAACTTCGGCATTTTCGCGCTGGTGAAGGCGAAGATGTCGGAGATGATCCGCATCGAGGGCTTGGGCGGATAGATGTAGGTGTTGCGGACCATGAACTCTTTCAGAATGTCGTTCTGAATGGTTCCGGCCAGCTGCTCGGGCGTCACGCCCTGCTCTTCGGCGGCGACGACGTAGAGCGCCAGGATCGGCAGCACCGCGCCGTTCATGGTCATCGACACCGACACCTGATCCAGGGGGATCTGGTCGAAGAGCTGACGCATGTCCAGGATCGAGTCGATCGCAACACCGGCCATACCGACGTCGCCTTGGACGCGGGGGTGGTCGGAGTCGTAGCCACGGTGGGTGGCGAGGTCGAAGGCGACCGAGAGCCCCTTCTGGCCCGCCTGCAAGTTGCGGCGGTAGAAGGCGTTGGAGTCCGCGGCGGTGGAGAAGCCGGCGTACTGGCGGATCGTCCACGGCTGGTTCACGTACATGGTCGGGTACGGGCCGCGAAGGAACGGCGCGACGCCGGGCACGGTGTCGAGGGGATAGCCCTGTGCGACAACGGCATCCCGGTCGGCCTTGGTGAACACCGGCGGAACGTCGATGCCCTCGGGGGTCGACCAGACCAACTGCTCGGCAGTGGTGTGGTTGGCCGTCGCGGCATCGGCCACGAAGGTGCGCACCTGCTCGGCGTCGACATCGGCGGGCGCGGGCGCGTGGTCGGTCAGCGGCACCTCGGCGAAGCTGCCGATGACGTGCTCGATATCGGATGTGGTCATCAGGCTCCCACCTTCTCCAGCAGCTGCGACAGGACCGCGACCGCGTCGATACGCAGGGCCAGGTATCCGTCGGGACGCTGCGTCCCGCTGAATTGCTCGACCGCCTTCTCGGGTCCGGCCAGCAGCACGGTCTCGATTCCGGCGGCACGCAGGGCGCCGGTGGCGGCTCCCGCCTGCTCGCCGTAGCGCTTGTCCGCACCACACAGCACCGCGATGCGCGCACCGGATTCGGTGGCGGCGGCGGCGATCGCGTCGACCGTGAGCGGACCGGGGTTCACCGACTCGATGCCGCCCGAGGCGAGCACGTTCGCGGTGAAGATGGTGCGCGCGTTGTGTTCGGCGACCAAGCCGAGCGGCACGATCAGCGCCTTCGGACGAGCGCCGTTGGCAGCCAGGTAGGCATCGGAGCGGTTGCGCAGCGCTTCGAAGGCAGCGCCGTAGCGCGCATTCGGGCCCGGCTCGCGGGCCTGCTCCGACAGCGGGGTCTCGGCGAGGTTGGGGAACTCGTTGACCCCGGTGACCGCGGTCCGGCGATGGGCCACGTCGGCGGCGCGCGTGGCGGCGGTCTCGGCGATCCGGGCCGCGAGCACGCCGGCGTCCAGCGCGGCGAGGTAGCCGCCGGCGGATTCGAGCTCCTGCATGAATTCCCAGGCCTTGGCGGCGAGTTCGTCGGTCAACTTGTCGACATACCAGGAACCGGCGGCCGGGTCCTGCACGTGCCCGAGACGGGATTCCTCGAGCAGCAGCAGCTGGGTGTTGCGAGCCAGGCGCTGGGAGAACGTCGTCGATACGCCGAGTTCGCCCGCGGGCAGCGCCGCGTCGAAGGGCAGCACGGTCACCGAGTCCGCGCCACCGACACCGGCGCCGAACGCGGCGAGCGTGGTGCGCAACAGGTTCACCCAGGGGTCGCGCTGGGTCATCATGGCGGCCGAGGTGATCGCGTGCTGCGGTGCGGCGCCGAAGGCGGGAGCACCGGAGACCTGGGCGACTCGGGCCCAGAGCCGTCGTGCCGCCCGGAACTTCACGATGGTGGCGAATTGATCGTCGGTGGCCGCGAAGCGGAACTCGAGCTGACCGAACGCGTCGGCGATGTCCACCCCGGCGGCGGTCAGCAGACGCAGGTAGGCCAGACCGGCCGCGACGGCGGCGCCCACTTCCTGTGCGTCGGCGGCACCGGCGTTGTGGAAGGCGATGCCGTCCACCGTGATCGCGCGGACCGTCTCTGGCCGGGCGATCGCCTGCACGGCGAGTGCGACAGTCCCTGTTTGATCGAGGTCTTCGGCACCGGTGAAGACACTCGTCAGCGGGGCCGCGCCGAGGCCGACGCGGATCTGCGCGCGATCGGCGATCGAGTACCCGTCGAGCAGTTCGTACACCTGCTCGGCGGCGGCGCCGACAGCCGCACCGGCCACCAGCGTCAGCGGAGCCAACTCGAACAGCACGCCACGCAGTGCGACCGGGATGTCGTCGACAGGGACACCGTAGGTGCCCGCTCCGAGCGCGATCGCGCTCACGCCGTTCTCCAGACCGGTCAGGATCGCCCGGTTGGTGGCCTCGGCGTCGTCCGCACCGGCGAACGCGCCGACGAACCAGCCGCGCTGCGGATCACGCGTGGCGTCGCCACCGCGCACATACGGGAAGGCGCCGGGCAGCGGCTGCTCGGGCAGCTCGTCGCGGCGGGTGTAGAGCGGGGCGATCGTCAGCCCGTCATAGGTGGTCTCATCGAGCAGATGTTCCGGTTCGGCGGGGAGCTCGGAAGCCTCGACCCGTCGCGTTTTCGCCAGCACACCCGCCACACCCTTGCGCCATGCGGCGTACTCGGGCACCGGATCCGGTGCGAGCCCCGCCCCGGACTCTGAACCAATCGGCATAGCTGCTGTTCTCTCTTCCATTCGACGACCGCACCCCGGTGTGCTGCCGGTCCGTGAAATCCCACAAACGGGCCCACAGCGAACCAGGATGTATCCGGTTCCCCGATGATGCTATCTGTGACAGCGTGTCCACCCACTCGGGCCATCCCCTACCGGCCGGTACGCTTACCCGGGTGTCTCGACTCATCCGCTCCCCGCGCCTGCTCATCGCCATGGCCGGGCTCGCCGCGCTGTTCGTGGTGGCGATGCTGGTTCCGTTGCCGGGCCCGCAGCAGATCCGAGACTGGGCCGGCGGCGCCGGGCCGCTGTTGCCGTTGCTGTTCTTCCTCTTCTACGCGGCGGTCGCCGTAGCCCCCGTTCCGCGCACCGTGCTCACCGTGACCAGTGGCGTGTTGTTCGGTCCGATCCTCGGTTCGGTGATCGCTCTCGGCGCGACGGCGGTGAGCGCGACCTCGGCTCTGCTCGGCGTCCGCGCGGTGGGCCGCGACCGGGTCGCCCGACACCTGACGCATCCGGCGGTGCGCACGATCGACGAGCGGCTGGCTCGGCGCGGCTGGCTCGCGGTGGCCGCGCTGCGGATGATCCCGATGGCGCCGTTCTCGATCGTCAACTACTGCTGCGGCCTGTCCTCGGTGCGGGTCCGGCCCTATCTCGTTGCGACACTGGTCGGTTCGGCGCCGGGCACGATCGCGACGGTGGTGCTCGCCGGTTCGCTGGTCGGCGGCACCCACCCGATCGCGATCACCGTCTCGGCGATCTGCCTGTCGCTCGGCCTGATCGGGCTGATCGTCGACGCCCGGTTGCCGGTACACCCCTCCCCGATCGACACGGACGCCGAACCGGTCGCTGTTACCCGTTGACCGGCGCGCCTCCCGGGCCGTGTAGCGATTCGACCGGATAATCGCTGGTCATGGCGATGACAGTGGGCCGACGATCTGCACTCGCGCTGCTCGCCGGGCTGCCACTGCTCGCCGCGGGAACGGCCAGGGCACAATCCTCGCTCGGCCCCGGCGTCGGCATCGACCCGCCACGCACCCCGATCCGCTACACGATGACGGCTTTTCGCGCCGACAGCGACACCACGCTCGCGGTGTACGAATCGAGCGACGGTACCGATTTCTCTCCGGTCAGCGAGCACGCGTTCACCCCACCCACCGGCCTGGTCCGCGATCCCAGCGTGCTGTTGCACACCGACGGCGCCTATTACCTCACCTATACGATCGCCGGTGACGCGACCGCGATCGGCCTGGCACGCAGTCGAGACCGGATCACATGGACGTTCCTCGCCAACGTCCCGATGCTCGTGCCGGGACGGCTCGAGGGTGCGTGGGCGCCGGAGTGGTATGCCGACGCCGCAGGCCGAGTCGGCATCATCGTCTCGCTCACCTGGGGTCGCGGTTTCACTCCGCATCTGCTCATCCCCCTCGATGCCGGACTCACGACATGGGCGCCGCCGTTGCCCCTGTTGGGCCTCGGTCCGAGCGGGCCCGGCTCGCTGGGATACATCGACACCACACTGCAACGACTGGACGGGCGACTTTTCGCGTTCGTGAAGAACGAGGACTCCAAGCTGATCGAATTGGCCGTCGCCGATCGCCCGCTCGGCCCCTTCACTTTCATGGCCACGGGCGACTGGGCGGGCTGGGGCGGTCCACGCGAAGGACAGTCGGTGGTCCCCCTCCCCGACGGCGGCTATCGCATCTACCTCGACGCCTACACCGACGGTCGGTACTACTTCAGCGACAGCTACGACGGGTTCCGCACCTGGTCGACGCCGACCGAGCTGCCCGGCCTGTCCGGGGTCGTGCGGCACGGCACGGTGCTCCCCGAATTCGGGCCGCCCACCGACTGATTGGGACAGTGTCGACCAAACGTCCATTACCTGAAGGAACCTGGTCCATGTCGGAAAATCGACACGAAATGAAAGTGATATTGTTCACATCACCTATTAGTGACTAAGTAATATTTCACAAATCCATACAGTTATAAGCTGTAGACTCGGGATAACCCAGGGTTCGCCGGAAGCATCCGGTGCGGTATCCAGAGCAACATCGGTGACGCTGCTGCGGTCACCCGTTCCCCGTTCGTTCGTGCCGTTCTCGGCCTGCTTTCCCCCCTTGAGGTGACCCGGTATGGAATACACACATCTGTCCGAATTCCGGATTCGCTCCGGCGATCTGTCGATCTGGACTCCCGCCACCATCACTGCCGATACCTGGACCGACGACCAGCGTCCGCTGGCCAGCGTGCACGAGCAGTATCTCGGCTTCATCGACCCCGAAGACCCCCGTCCCGGCCGCGGTCGCTGGATCGGCACCATCTTCGAAATGGATGCCCCACTCGACGAGCAGGCGTGGGCGACCACATTGCGACTGTGGCACGATCGCCACGAGGGCTTCCGGACCACTGTCGCCCCCACCGGCGACGGCGGCTACCACCGGGTGACCACCGCCCCGGGCACCGTCCGAGTCACCGGCGTTCCGGTCGCCGATCCGACCGACGGTGACGAGATCAACGAATACCTTTGCGAGCTACTGGAACTGCGCCTATCGCCGCTGGTCTGGCCGCATCTGCTGGTCGCCACCGTCGCCCACGAGACCGACGACTTCACCGTGTTGGTCGGCGCCGATCACTCGGTCCTCGACGCCTACTCCCAGGCGGTGCTCATCCTCGAGCTGCGCACCATCTACGCCGCGGTCACCACCGGCGGTGAGATCCGCGACTCGGCCACCTTCGGCAGTCCCGCCGACTATGCCGTGATCGAGCGCGCCGCCGCCGAGGAACTGACCCCCGACTCGCCCGCGGTCGCACTGTGGCGCGAATTCCTGGGCACCCCAGGCTCTCCCATGCCCCGCTTCGCCGCCGACCGGGTCGCCGTGTTGGACGGTGAACACGCCCAGCCCAGTGTGTCGCGCACGCTCCTTACCCTCGCGCAGCTCGAAGAGGTCGAGGAAGCGTTGGAACGAGTCAAACACCGGCTCTCGGTGACCGTGTTCGCCGCACTGGCCATCGCCACTCGTGAGACCTTCGGCGAGAACCGATTCCGCACCGTGATGCCGATCGTGACCCGACCCGACCTGACCTGGCTCGAGTCGATGGGCTGGTTCGTCAACGTCGTGCCGGTCGATGTCACCCTGCCCGCCGGTGCCGACATGGCCGTGGCACTGGACGAGACCCGCACCGCGCTCAAGCGCTCCCGCCACTGCAACGACGCCTCCTGGGGACGCTCGCTGGCGATGGTCGGCGCGACGGAAGGCCCGACCTACGGTGCCTCGTTCCTCGACATCCGCATCCTGCCGGACTACGAACTGGTCGCTGACCTGCGCGGACGCACGCTGCGCGCGGTGTCGTACTCCACCGACGAGGTGTACTTCTGGATCGTGCGCGGTCCCGATGGCCTCTATGTCTCCACCCGCTACCCCGCGGGCCTGCCCGCCGAGGTGATGGACACCTTTCTCGCCGAGTTCGCCAGGGCCATCTACGCGGTGACCACGATCGCGGCGCCGGTCGCGGCCGCGGCTGCCATCGATACCGCGGCAGCGGCGGCGCTGAGCGCGGGCTGACAATGCGCGCACTGCTGGCCTTCACCGGAAGCCGCGGCGATGCTCAACCCGGCATCCTGCTGGCCCGCGAGCTGCTGGCTCGCGGGCACTCGGTGACACTCGCGCTCTCGCCCAATCTCGTCGAATTCGCGACCACCCACGGCATTCCCGCGGTCGGTTTCGGCCGCGACAGTGCCGAATTGCTGTACACCCAGCACAGTGATCAGCGGTTCCGCAGTTCGGACCCGCGCCAACGAGTGCGCGCGGTGCTGGCCCTGCAGCGGCGCGGGGTGGCCCGCGCGCTGCGGGAACTCCACGTCCTCGCGCCCGGTCACGATGTGCTGGTCACCGGGATGGCGGGCGAGGAGACGGCGGAGAAGGTTGCGCGAAGAGTCGGCTTGCCGTTGGCCGCGGTGCACTTCTTCCCGATCCACCCCAATCGCTCGGTCCCGGTGATACCCACCGCGTGGGGGGCCAGGATTCCCGGTGCGCTCAACCGTCGCATCTGGTCGACGCTGAGGTGGGCGCGTGACACCGCGCTCGCCTTGCCGTTCGCCGAGTTCGGGGTCGTGGAACATCCACTGCCGGAACGGGTCTCGATCCAGGCCTACGACGTCGACCTGTTTCCCGGGTTGGCGGCCGAACTGCCGGATCGGCACCCGATCGTCGGGTTCGCCGTCGACGTCGACGGATACCTCGGCGGTCCGGTCGACGCCGAGCTCGACGCGTGGCTCGACGCCGGGCCCGCACCGGTGTATGTCGGCTTCGGCTCGATGGCGGTCGGCGATCCGGCGGCGCTGATGGCCGTGCTGCGCGCGGTGTGCGCGCGGCGTGGGCAGCGTCTGCTGCTCGCCGCCGGGTGGGCCGGCATCGAACCCATCCTGA
This sequence comes from Nocardia salmonicida NBRC 13393, assembly GCF_001613085.1. GTDB lineage: Bacteria > Actinomycetota > Actinomycetes > Mycobacteriales > Mycobacteriaceae > Nocardia > Nocardia salmonicida. The sequence goes on along the minus strand of NZ_BDBR01000023.1, from coordinate 139,414 downwards.
CACCTGAGGTGGCGATCGTCGAACAGCTCGACCATGCCACGGTGTTCCCACGTTGCGTCGCCGCGGTCCATCACGGCGGCGCCGGAACGACAGCCGCCGCGCTGCGAGCCGGTGTGCCGCAAGTGATCTGCGCGATCCAGGCCGATCAGCCGTACTGGGGTCGTGCGCTGGCTCGGCTCGGCCTGGCGGGCACCATGCGCGCCGCCGAGCTCAGCGAGCGGCGGCTCACCGCGCTGCTGGACCTGGTGGCCGCACCGCATGTGGCGTCACGGGTGGCCGACTACGCGAGCCGGTTCTCCGGCGACGGCGTGTCCAGGGCTGCCGATGAGGTGGAATCCCTTGTCCGCCAACCATTTCCGATAGCCACCCTCGACCACGCCGGGAGGCTCGGATGAGCACCGAAATCGCCGTCCGCACCAGCGGACTCGGCAAGTCCTACGGTGACTTCACCGCGGTCGGCAGCGTCGATCTCGAGATCGCGGCCGGCTCGGTGTTCGCGATGCTCGGCCCCAACGGGGCGGGCAAGACCACCACGGTGCGAATGTTGGCCACACTGCTGCGACCGGATCGTGGCACCGCCGAGGTGTTCGGCTACGACGTCGTCTCCGAGGCCACGGCCGTGCGGTCGATGATCGGGCTCACCGGTCAATACGCCTCGGTCGACGAAACCCTCACCGCCGGTGAGAATCTACGCCTGTTCGGTCGCCTGCTCGGGCTGTCACGCAAGGACGCTGCCGGGCGCTGCGACGAACTGCTCGAGCAGTTCGAGCTCTCGTCGGTGACACGCCGTAGTGTCAGCGCCTTCTCCGGCGGCATGCGGCGACGACTCGACCTGGCGGCGACCCTGATCACCGTGCCACCGCTGATCTTCCTCGACGAGCCGACCACGGGCCTGGACCCGCACACCCGAGAACGCATGTGGGGCATCGTGCGTGGCCTGGTCGAGCGGGGGGCCACGGTACTGCTGACCACTCAGTACCTCGACGAGGCCGACGCCCTCGCCGACCGGATCGCGGTCATCGACCGGGGCAACCTCGTCGCCGAGGGCACGCCGTCCGAGCTGAAATCCTCGATCGGTGACCAGGTTCTGCGCCTGGACATCCCCGACACCGCGGACCTGCGACGCGCCGAGTCGCTGATCCAGGACATCACCGGTGAGGTCCCCGACGGGTCGTCGACCGGCACCTTGACCGTCGCCCTGTCCGAGGTCGCTCTCGCCGCCGACATCGTCGCGGCCTGCCGCGACGTGGGCATCGGCCTGCGCGGCTTCGCAGTGGACCGACCCGATCTCAACGAGGTGTTCCTGGCGCTGACCGGACACACCCACACCGCCGACCGAGCCGACGTGGCGTGAGCGCCCTACGCGAGAAATCGAGGCCCGCAATGACTCTCGCCGTCGAGACCGCCCCGACCCCCACTCAGGTCGTGCGCGCGCCGCGCGTGACCCGCGTCAGCCCCTTTGCCGCGCTCCAGCATTCGCTGATGATGGCGTGGCGCGGACTGCTGACGTTCCGGCACAGCCCACAGCTGCTCTACGACGCCATCTTGCTGCCGATCGTCGGGCCGGTGCTCTTCGGCAGCATCTTCGGCACCGCCATCGCGGGCAGCACGGCGGCCTATCTGCCGATCATGATTCCGGGCGTGCTGGTCCAGATCGTGCTCACCTCCTCGGTCGCGACCGGCGTGCAACTCTCCGAGGACATCCACTCGGGTGTTTTCGATCGCTTCGTCGCCATGCCGATCGCCCGCTCAGCACCGGTAGCTGGAACATTGCTGGCGGGCGCGGTGCGTTATCTCATCGCCGCCACCACAGTCGTGATCGTCGGATTCTGTATGGGCTATCGACCCGAGCACACCGCCGGATTTCTGGCCGGTGCCGTTTTGGTCGTAGTCGCCACAACCGCTATCAGTTGGTTGTTCGCCTTCATCGGCGCCACGATCGCCCGCCCGGCCGCCGTGCAGGGCATGTCGATGCTGGTGCTGACCTTCCTCGGCTTCGCCTCCAACGCGCTGGTGCCCGAGGAAGCCATGCCGACCTGGATGCGCCACGTGTCCGACCTGAATCCGGTGTCCTACTTGGTCTCCGCGGTGCGCACGCTGGCTGCCGAGGGCACCGTCGGCGCCGACGCCCTGTGGTCACTGGTCGCCTCGGTAGTAGTGGTCGCCGTTTTCGCGCCGTTGACCGTGCGCACCCTCCGTTCCCGATGAGGAGTACCCGATGACCGTCACTTCCCCTTCCGTCACTTCCGCCGCAGCGGTAGCCGCGGGTCCCACCGGCCTCAACCGGATCACCGCCGACGACGACCTGTTCTTCAAACTGCACAGCCTCTACCCCAACGCCCTGGTCAATCAGCTGGCCTACCGTTTCGACGCCCCGCTGGGGCGCGACCTGCTCGAACGGTGGCACGCACACCTGGCGACCGGTTTCATCGCCCGCCGGGTCCGCACCACCCGGTTCCCGATCGCCCGCGCGCACTGGGAGCCCGCCACCGAATCCCTGCCGCTGCGCTGGTCGGACACGCCGATTTCCGACGACGGGGTACTCGACTGGTTCCTGGAGCAGGCCGCCGTCGAATTCGACCCGGAACGCGGACTGGTGTGGCAGCTGGCCGGCGCGCCGACCGAATCCGGTGGCACCGTGGTCACCCTGGTCGCCTCCCATGTCGCGTGTGACGGCGGCGGCATGATGCACGCGATCGTCGACTCGTTGGACCGGCTCAACCGTGGCGAGTCACCCGACCGCGCGGCCAGTGCGGGCAGACTCGTCGGCCCGGTCGCGAGCAGGGGCCGTTTCGCCGCCGACCTCACCGATGCCCGCGGTCAGTTGCGTGCCGTGGCTCGCGGAGTGCGCGCGGCTCGCCGGTCCCGTGGCGTCAGCGAACCGGCCCGCAATCCCCGGCCGACCGCCCCGCGTCTACCGCATGCCGACACCTGGCAGGCCGCCGAGTCGATCGTCCAGCTCGATCTCGCCGAATGGGACGCCGTCGCCGCCGCACACGGCGGCACCACCAACGGTCTGCTGATCGGCGTCGCAGTCGGCCTGCTCGGCCGCAGTGGCCGGATCGCCGACGGCGCCGAGGTCCGCGTCGACATTCCGCATTCGATGCGCGAGGCCGACGACCGCCGGGCCAACGCCACCACCGGACTACCGATCAGCGTCGGCTACCGCGTCGGCGAACGCGCCGATCTACCCGCTGTCCGCGCCGCGCTCAAGGCGGCGGGCCGCGCCTACCGCGATCCCGCGACCATCCCCCCGATCCAGCACCTGCAACCGGTGCAGATGATGCTGCCGAAGGTGGTGCTGCACAAGTTCGCCCGCACCGCCAAGGCCCCGGAGTGCCTGTGCACCAACATGGGTCGCACAGCCCAGAACATCGCGGTCCTGGGCTCGCACCGTGCGCGCGACGTCATCATGCGTCCGGTGGTCAATCCCGGCCCGGTCGAGTTGTTCCGTCAGGTAGAGGTCGGCGTCAATCTCGCCTTCTCCTGCGATGACGACACCGTGACGCTCGTGGTCACCGGCGGCGACCCCGACCGTTTCCCGACCCGTGCGGCGCTGCGCGAGCTGCTGGCCGCGGAGTTCGCCGACTGGGGGCTGACTCCGCGCTTCTGGTGAGCGACTAGGAGGCCTCCTCGGCGAATTCGGCAGCGGCATCGATGTTGTCGACGCGCAGGGCGAACCGGAACCCGCACGTCGCCTCCAGGGAAGCAGAACCTCGCTGCGGACGGTTGCGCACCTCGATCCGCACATCGATGTCGTCGAAGCCGACATGGAATCGCTCCGCCATCCACAACTGCGTGTGCCAAGCCGTCTGGCCGGCCAGGACGTCACCCGCGCCGGGACGGAACTCGCTGCGCCGCACACAGATCGGCGTGTACCCATCGGTATCGGGCGCGAGGTACAGCACCACCGGGCCGTGCATCTCGAGCAGCAGCCGCAGCACGCGCAGCGCGTCCTCGCTGGCCTCGACCGCGCGGTGGCGATGATCTACCTTGCGGCCGTTGGGATGTCGAACCATGGTGCACTCCTCGCAGTTTTCTCGCCGGTGATCGCGCTCGGGGCACACTATGGTTGCGAAAGGTTGGTCCAGGGTTGGTACCGATCTAAACCTGCGAAGATCACCCGCGCGTGTCACCGCCACGGAATCGCCGCGCGTCGTCGACGTTGACTACTGATATGGCACTCGAATCGGTTCGCTTCTCTATCCTGGACCGCTCGCGCGTGCGGCGCGGGCAGGACCACGCCGGCGCACTGCGCGAGACAGTCGCCTTCGCGGCGCTGGCCGAGCAGTGGGGCTATCACCGGTTCTGGGTCGCCGAGCATCACAGCGTTCCCGGCGTCGCCGGAACCGCACCGACCGTGCTCGCCGCCGCGGTCGCGGCGGCCACCTCACGAATCCGCGTCGGCACCGGCGGGGTGATGCTGCCCAATCATCAACCACTCGTCGTCGCCGAGCAGTTCGGCGTGCTCGCATCACTGTTTCCCGGACGTATCGACATGGGCCTGGGTCGTTCGGTCGGATTCACCGACGGTGTACGCCGCGCGCTCGGCCACGATCTCGACGATGCCGACGATTTCGACGCTCGCCTGATCGAGGTCCTCGACTACTTCGAGGCGGGCAGGCAGGGCGTGCACGCCGTCTCCGCGGAAGGCGCCGACGTGCCGACGTTCCTCCTCGCCACCGGTGCCGGGGCCGAGCGCGCCGCGCGGTTCGGACTGCCGCTGGTGATCGCCCCGATCGCGGGCACGCGGTCCATGGTGGAGGCGATCGCGCGGTACCGCACTCTGTTCCAGCCCACCGCCCGGGTGCCACGACCGTATGTCGTCGTCTCCGCGGCGGTGGTGATCGCCGACTCGACCGAACAGGCACACCGACTCCTGCTCCCCGAGGCGTGGTCGAGTGCCTACTCGCGCACGCACGGCGAGTTCCCGGCGCTGATCCCACCCGAGGAGATCGACCCGGCGACGATGACCGACCGGCAGCGCCATCACTTCGAGCAGGCGCTCGGCAATCAGATCCACGGCACCGAGGATGACGTGGCAGAAGCGTTGGAGAACCTGGTTGGCCGCACCGACGCCGACGAAATCCTCGTCCACACCAGCACTTTCGATCGTGCGGCGCGGCTGGATTCGCACCGTCGGCTGGCTCGCGTCGTCGGCTCGGGAGGTTAGTCCGGCAGACAAACTTCGCGCGGACACTTGTGCTCCGAAGACAAGACCGCTCCGCGCGCAATTTATTCGACGGTGTAAACAATCGTGAGGTCACTCACTGCGCGAGCACCGTTCTGCAGCACAGCACGGCCGCGTCGACGACCCGCGTGATCGATAGCCCAGCCATTGCCGATACGCGCACGAAGGTCGCCTGTCCTGGCAGTATGCACACAATTCCTGGATTGCCGCGGTTCCCGTAACATGTTGTCGCACACAATCAATCGTGCCGTGCAGTGTGGTGGATCACTGCTCGCCGCGCGTGTTCGAGACCGGTAGGGTTCGATTTCACCGGCGATCGAAAATCGTCCGGGACACCATTCTTCGACCGCATCCGGGAGCTCACGTGTCGCATTCGCGTTTCGAATCCATCGGGGCATATCTTCCGTCGAACATATTGTCCACCACCGAATTGATCTCCCGACTGAAAACGCCACCGGCATTCGATCTGGAGCGCATCACCGGCGTGAAAGAACGCCGCGTGCGCGACACCCGACCGGAATCGGTCGAGGATTCGTTCACCCTCGCCGTCAACGCCGCGCAGGACTGCCTGGCCCGCTCGCGCTACGCCCCGGGCGAGCTGGAGGTGATCATCTCCTGTTCGATCACCCGCAGCAACGACGGCACCCGCATGTACATGGAGCCCTCGTTCGCCTCGACGATCGCCAAGTCCCTCGGCGCCGAGCGGGCCATCACCTTCGACGTCTCCAACGCCTGCGCCGGAATGCTCACCGGCACCTACATTCTCGATCGGATGATCCGCTCGGGCGTGGTGCGCAACGGCATGGTGGTCAGCGGCGAGGCGATCACCCCCATCGCCGAGACCGCGGTGAACGAGATCTCGGAGAAGTACGACCTGCAGTTCGCCTCGCTGTCGGTGGGCGATTCCGGGTGCGCGGTCGTGCTCGACCGGGCGGTCGACGACGCCGACAAGATCCACTACGTCGAATTGTTCACCGCCGCGGAGCATTCGCACCTGTGCCTCGGCATGCCGAGCGACAAGTCCTCGGGCGTCGCGCTCTACACCGACAACCGCAAGATGCACAACGAAGCACGGTTTCTGCTCTGGCCCGACGCCCAGGGCACTTTCCTCGAGCAGCAGGGCCGCGACTTCGCCGGTGAGCAGTTCGACTACATCATCCATCACCAATTCGGCGCTTCCGCCGTGCCGTACATCAACGCGGTGGCCGCCCGCGAGTTCGGCGCCGAGATGCCGCCGGATCTGAATGTGATCGAGAAGTACGGAAATACCTCGACCACCTCGCATTTCATCGTTCTGCACGATCAGCTGGCCGACGAGAACATCGCGGCGGGGTCGAAACTGCTCATGGTTCCGGCCGCGTCCGGCGTAGTAGCGGGGTTCCTGTCCACCACCATCTCCTCCCTGAAGGTCTGAGGTTTTCGCCATGGGCATCCGTATCCGTTCCACCGGAACCAGCAGATCCACCGACACCCACAGCGTCGTCGAACACAGCGGCCGCGCCGCCCGGCAGTGCCTCGAACAGGCCGGTGTCCGCCCCGACCAGGTCGGCGTGCTGATCAATACCGGCATCTTCCGCGACTCGAACACCGTCGAACCGGCGGTGGCCGCGCTGATCCAGAAGGCAGCGGGCGTCGGGCTCGACTACACCAGGTCCGATCCGCGGACATTCTCCTTCGACCTGATGAACGGCGCGGTCGGCGTCGTCAATGCCGTGCAGGTGGCGGGCTCGGTGCTGGCGACCGGCAGTACCGAGCACGTCCTGATCGTCGCGGGCGACACCCATCCCTCGATGACGAGGTCGAGCGCCGACGCCGAATTCCCCTACGCCACCGCGGGTGCCGCGCTGCTGCTCGAGCAGGTGGACGGCCCCGAGGGCTTCGGTCCGGTCCACACCGCCACCGCGCCCGGCACTCCAGCGGGACAGGCCTATGTCGACACCACCGCCATGGGCACCGTCGGCCGCGCACTGATGACCGTCGAACGCGAACCCGACTACGAGGACCGAATCCTCACGGTCGCCACCGACGTCGCGCGGTCCGCGCTCGCCGACTTCGAGGGCGCCTTCGTCGCGTTGATCGCATCCACCCCGAGCCCGCATTTCCCCAAGCGGCTCGCCGACGCGCTCGGCATCGACCAGGACGCGGTGCGGGTGCCCGACCTGTCCGACGGCGACCCGCACACCGCCGCGCTACCGCTGGCCTATGCGCGCGCGAGCGCCGAGGGCACGCTCGTCGGCTACACCCATGTGCTGTTCGTCGCGGCGGGCGCGGGCCCGTCCGCGGCCGCGACGCTGTACCGCCTTCCCGCGGACACCACCGCGTGAGGACGGCCACCTACTGGCAGACCATCGACCGATTCCGGGAACTCGCCCGCGAGGAGCCCGACCGCGAGGCGGTCATCCATCCCGACGGTTCGACCGCCGACGGGCTACCCGAGTACCGCAGCATCACTTATCGCGAGCTCGATCGCTGGTCAGACGCCATCGCCGAACATCTCACCGACTCCGGGGTCGGCAGCGGCACCCGCACGATCGTGCTCGTGCTGCCGAGCCCGGAGCTGTACGCGATCCTGTTCGCGCTGTTGAAGATCGGCGCCGTACCGGTGGTGATCGATCCGGGCATGGGCGTGCGTCGCATGGTGCACTGCCTGCGTGCGGTCGAAGCGGAGGCGTTCATCGGCATCCCGCAGGCGCACGCTCTGCGGGTGCTGTTTCCGCGCAGCTTCCGGCGGGTGCGCACCACCCTCACCGTGGGGCGCCGCTGGTTCTGGGGTGGACCCACGCTGGCCTCGTACCGCCGCACCCCGACCGGCGCTCTGCCCGAACGTGTGGCCGCCGATCCGGACGAGTTGCTGATCATCGGCTTCACCACGGGCAGTACCGGTCCTGCCAAAGCCGTCGAGCTGACCCACGGCAATCTCGCCGCCATGGTGGAACAGGTGCACGCCGCCCGCGGGCGCACGCCACCGGACACCTCCCTGGTGACACTGCCGCTGGTCGGCGTCCTCGACCTGCTCCTCGGGTCACGATGCGTGTTGCCACCGCTGATTCCGAGCAAGGTCGGCTCGACCGATCCAGCGCACGTGGTCGATGCGATCCAGCGCTTCGGCGTGCGCACCATGTTCGCCTCGCCCGCGGTGCTCATTCCCTTGCTGGAACGGTTACGCGCACATCCGGTCGACGTGCAGTCGCTGGCCAGCGTCTTCTCCGGTGGTGCTCCCGTTCCGCACTGGTGTGTCGCGGGCTTGCGGGAAGTCTTGCGTCCCGATGTCGAGATCTACGCCGGATACGGCTCGACCGAGGCCTTGCCCATGTCGACCATCGAATCGCGGGAGTTGCTCGCCGGTCTGGTCGAGCGAGCCAAGAGCGGCGAGGGCACCTGCATCGGTCGACCCACCGATCGAGTACGGGTCCGGCTGCTCGCCATCACCGACGATCCGGTCGCGACCTGGGACGACACCGAACAACTCGGCCCGCGGGAGGTCGGCGAGATCGTGGTCGCCGGCCCGAATGTGAGCACGCGCTACTACTGGCCCGCGCATGCCAACACCGCGGGCAAGATCACCGACGGCGAGCAGATCTGGCATCGCACCGGCGATCTGGGATGGCTCGACGAGCAAGGGCGAATCTGGTTCTGCGGACGCAAGAGCCAGCGGATCAGCACCGCGCGCGGCCCGATGTTCACCGTGCAGGTCGAACAGGTCTTCAACGCGGTGACGGGAGTCGCGCGCACGGCACTGGTCGGCGTCGGCGCCCCCGGCACCCAGCGACCGGTGCTGTGTGTCGAGCTCGAACCCGGCGCCGACGCGGCGGCCGCACTCACCCGATTGCGCACCCGCGCCGCCGAATTCGACACGCTCGTCCCGATCGTCGAATTCCTCGTGCACCCGCGCTTCCCGGTCGATATCCGGCACAACGCCAAGATCGGCCGCGAACAACTCGCCCGCTGGGCCACGAAGAAACTGGATTCGCGACGATGAAGATCCTGGTCACCGGCGCGTCCGGATTCCTCGGCGGCGCCATCGTGCGCGCGCTGATCGCCGAGGGCACCCACGATGTCTCGATCCTGGTCCGGCGCACCAGCATTCTCGACGATCTCGGCCCCGCCGCGGCGCGCGTCACGGTCGTCTACGGCGATCTCGCCGACGCGGCCTCGCTGAGCAGAGCCACCAGCGGGATGGACGTGGTGATCCACAGCGCCGCGCGGGTCGACGAACGCGGCACCAGAGACCGCTTCTGGACCGAGAACGTCCGTGCCACCGAACTGCTGCTCGACGCGGCACGACGTGGTGGCGCCGGCCGGTTCGTCTTCATGTCGAGTCCGAGTGCCCTGATGGAGCGAGACGGCGGCGATCAGGTCGACGTCGACGAATCGCTGCCGTATCCGAGCCGCTACCTCAACCACTACTCCGAAACCAAGGCCGTGGCCGAGCGTGCCGTACTTGCCGCTGACACACCGGAATTCACGACGGTGGCGCTACGCCCGAGAGCGATCTGGGGCGCCGGGGACCGATCGGGACCGATCGTTCGGCTGCTCGACCGGACGGCCGCGGGCTCCCTGCCCGACCTGTCCTACGGTCGCACCATCGAGGCCTCGCTGTGCCACGTGGACAATATCGTGCACGCCTGCCTACTGGCGCTGACCTCGGACGCGGTGGGCGGCAAGGCCTACTTCGTCGCCGATGCCGAGAAGACCGACGTCTGGGGATTCCTCGGCGAAGTCGCTACCCGGCTGGGGTATCAGCCGCCTTCCCGCCGACCGAACCCTCGCGTACTGGCGGCCGTGGTCGCGGCCATCGAAACCGTCTGGCGCATACCAGCGGTCGCGAATCGCTGGTCGCCTCCCCTGTCGCGCTATGCGGTCGCCTTGATGACACGCACCGCCACCTACGACACCGGGGCGGCTCGCCGCGATCTCGGCTACACGCCCGTCGTGGATCGCGACACCGGTCTCACCGATTTCCTCACGTGGCTCGACCAGCAAGGCGGCATCGAAGCGCTCGCCGAAGATCTGCAGTAACGCACCCGCAACGACCGACTCGCAGAAGGTAATCATGAACGGCAGCAACGTTTTTCGTCGCCCGGTATCGACTACCGAGCGCATGTATTTCCCGATGCGCGAGCTGGCGCCGCCCTTCCTCATGCAGCTGGTCGTTCCCGGTGAGGGCAACATAGAACCGGAGTCATTGCGCACAGCGGTATCGGCGGCCGCATCGGTCACTCCCGGCGCGCGACTGCGGCGCCGCGGCGCCGAGTGGATCGACAGCGAGATCGCCCCGGCGGTGCGGGTGATATCCGACCACCGGCTGAGCTACCCCGAGCTCGAGACCGACCCGGTCCTCACCGGTGAGATCGGGCCGACCCCCGACACCACCGTCGAGGTCCTGTTGCTCACCGGCGCCTCGACGACGCTGATCTTCCGGGTCTTCCACGGCGTGATGGACGGCGTCGGCATGGTCGCGTGGGCGACCAATGTGCTGCGCGCACTGCGCGGCGAGGACCTCGTTCCCCACCTAGACCCGGTCGCCGACCAGGAACTCGTGGCGCGGGTCGGCGCACCGGGCAGGCCGACGCCGATGGTCCCGCGCTACCGCGCGGCCGTCGGGCGAGGCAGGCAGCATCGCGATCTCGCACCCCATCTGCTGCGTCATCGGCGCATCGATGCCGCCGGGCCCGGCGCGCTCGCCCGCGTCTGCGCCCTGCTGGCCGCCGAGACCCCGGGCATCTCGCGCATCATGATGCCCGTCGACCTCCGTCGCCACGACCCCGCGCTACGTTCCACCGCCAACCTCGCGCTCCCGCTGTTCCTCGATATCGAACCCGGCCGCGACTGGACCGCGATCAAGGACCAGATCAAGACAGGACTCCGCGAACGGCGTGAGCTGAATCAACTCGCCAACACCCGCATCACGCTCGTACCCGACCCGATCAACCGCGCCGTGCTGCGCACCACGAACTGGCTCGGTGCCCGCCTCGGCCGAAACCTGGCCTCGGCCACCGTGTCCCACATGGGTCGCTTCACCGCGGCGGAACTCGCCGTGCCCGGCTTCCGCCCGACCGGACTGTTCGTCCTGCCTCAGCACAGCATCGCCATGCCCCTGCTGTTCGGGCTGACCGAATTCGACGGCCACACCCACCTGACCGTGTCAGCACGCAACGGCGCGGGCATCGAGTCCCGCCTCGAAGCCCTACTCGACCGCATCGTCGCCATGCTCGAAGCCGAACTTCGCGCACCGAGCCCGGCAGACCAGCGGCCGTGACCCAGCCGCACGGCCGAGCGGCCAGGTCGCTACCGCGACTATCCTGAACCTCGTGGGCATCATCGGCGAACTCTTCCCAGGTAAGAAGCTGCAGAACGAAGGCAGCGGCGACTCCAACGGCCAACCCCACCTCGACTTGGACCTCGAGGCGGGCGTCATCCGCCTGTCCGGCACTACCACCCCGCACCCGACCGACGACGAATCCGACGCCTGACCTGCGAACTCCCGTTGTCGGGTCCGCGCGCCCGGCTGGGCAGTGCACCACCGATCGCATCGCTGCAATTCGATCGACGCGCCCGCCGTCGGCGGACAGAATCACTTAGCTGAGCGGGCGCGCACCGAGACTCGTGGGATGAGCAAACGCGCCGATCATCCCGACCTCGATCCGGCCCAGCATCACCACCTGCATTCGGGTGGGCTCGACGAGCCGTGGGTCGGTTCGGCGAGCACCCGCAACTCGGGTCTGGCGGTGGCGTCGTGATCGAACTGCTGCGTGCGCAGGACTGCATCGGCTGCGACAAATGCGTGACGGCCTGCCCCACCAATGTCTTCGATCGCGTCGACGGCGGGATCCCGGTTATCGCACGGCAATCGGACTGCCAGACCTGCTTCATGTGCGAGGCGTACTGCCCGACCGATGCCCTCTACGTCGCGCCCGAGGTCACGCCGCTGCCGCCGGACGCGGCGGTTCCCACCGAGCACATCGGCCGATATCGCGAGAAGCTCGGTTGGGGGCACGGGCGCACCGCGGGCGCCCAGGTCGCGGTGGGGCCGCGACTCCCGCACGGGGCGCCGCCGCCGCGGCTCAATCCCTGAGCGTAGGCGGCATCGGGTGTCGCAGCGGGCCGAACAGCGGGTCGTCGAACACGCTCTGTTCGACGACCGGGTCCGGTTCACGCAGTAGGCCGGCGGTGCTGACATCGGACCAGTCGTATCGTCCGTCCTCGCACTGCAATTCGACCATCGAGACCGCGGAGACCGTGTCGTCGAGGGCGAAGTCGTCCAACCCGTCCTCGGCGAGCGCGGTGCGGATCTCGCGCATCGGTGTCGGGTGGGTCGCGTGGGCCAGCGCCAGGTAGGGGCGCAGCGGCTCACCGTAGTCGGGGATCCGTTCCCGGATCCACACCTCGGTCAGCGCGTCGGTCAGGTCCGCCCGCACCCGGAGCAGGTCGTCCGAGACGGTGATGGGCAATCGGATCGATTCGGCGGTGACCTCCGGCGGTCCGAACGCGAGTTGGAACGGCGCGAGCTGGGCGAGGAGATCGCGTGCGCCTGCCACCAGGGCCGCCAGGTGCACCCCTTTGACCCCGTCGGCGAACCCGATGCCCTGCACACCGATCCGCAGCCGCGCGGCGTCGACCTGTTCGAGGCCGGGCAAGCGCGAGAGAGTGGGCGCGAAGATCTCGAGCAGTTTGTCGGCGACCGGCTGGCTCGGCGTGATCTGCCAGTTGTAGAACGAACGACCCGGTGTCCACCCCGGACGCCACCACCAGCGGCTGGCAACGGTCATCTCGCTCGCGATCATGGTGCGCAACCTCCCGATCTCGCCCGGCACGATCGGCATCGATGCGATGCCGGCTACCTCACAGCGACGGTATTCCCGGTGTGATCGGCGAGCAACCTGGCGAGACCGTTCCGTTGCGCCTTCGACGCACTACACTGACTGCCATGCCCGTTCGTCGGCTGATCACGCTTTCCGCGTTCGCCCTCCTGCTTCCTCTCGCCGTTTCCGCGTGCACCATGACCGGACCCGGCACCACCTCCGAATGCACCGTGAGCGGCTGCACCGTCACCTTCGACCGGGGCGTGAGCGCCAAGGCCTCGATCCTCGGTATCGACGCCGAACTCGTCGCCGTGAACGGTGACATGGTCACCCTGAGCGTCGGCGGCCAGCAGATCACGGTTCCGGTCGGCCAGTCCCAGGCCAGCAACGGCACCGATGTTCGCGTCAGCGAGGTGACCGACGACAAGGTCGTCGTCGTCTTCGCCACCGGCCTGAACCCGAACTGATCAGCCGGGCACGTTCGACCGAACTGCCGGTGCACTGACCACCCAGGGCGCGTTCGGTTGATCGAGGATCCAGCGCCAGCTGCCGTCGGGCTGCCTGCGTGCCACCTCCACGGTCGCGCCGGGGCCACCGGGCAGACGCGACGATGTCAGCGCCAGATCACCCGCGAGTAAGGCGGGCGCCTGGTGACCGGGTTGGAACACGGGTCGATCGGCGACCAGTCGCGTATAGGCTGCCCTGATCTCGTCCACCCCGGTCGCGACGACCCCATCCGGCAGTGCGAGCACCGCGTCGGACTCGTACAGCTCGACGAGTCCGTCCACATCACCGGCGTTCAATCGCTCGACCACCAGCCGGCTCAGATCTTCCGGGCGCTGCGCACGTTCTCGCACATTCTCGGCCATCGCCACCCTCCCTCGACTCGGGTTGTGCGACAACGGTAACGCCGGGGTACGACACGAATCGGGCACGCGGCACGGCGGTCAGGGGTGCTCGTGCAGCGTCACCGCGAATCGGTACCAATTTCCGTCATAGGGCGTATAGACGGGCTGATATCCCGCACCGCCGTGATCCGGCGGCGGAGTTCCCGGCGGAAAGTAGGCCAAACCGCCGACAATCGCCATGTCATCGATAGTGAACTGGCATCCCCCGTCGTCGGGCCTGACGCCAGTGGCCCGAATGACACCGAACCACTGACCCTCCGATTCCCGGCAATTCCGCGCGGCATCGGTCATCGCCGCCGATGACAGCCACCATCCCACTTTGTCCGGTACCCCGAACCACACCAGGCCCAGCCCGACGATCACCACCACCGGGGCGACGACGACGGCCCGATACTCCCGATACCGAGCACACCCGATCGGCGCCAGGATCATCCAGGACACCCCGCAGGCCAGCAGCATCACTACCGCGACAACCCAGCCGAGAAGGTCGATGTGGGTGGCATCGACCACGAGCGTCACCGCGATCGCCACCGTCGCGAACCCGGTGGTGACCCACATTGCCACCGACCATCGCCGTGGCGCCTGATCTGTCGTGCGCGTCCCCACCGTCGTCATCAGCCCACTCTACGATCGGCTCGCCCGCCGAGGAACGGCGAAACCCCCGAAAGCCAACGGCCTCCAGGGGTTTCACAGAAACAGCGTGATCTCAGCCGATCACAGTGGCGGGAATCCCGACGATCCGGTCGCCATCCAGTTCCAGAACTCGGTGACGCGGTTGAGGACCAACGCCATGATGTCGAGGACAGTGCTTCCCATTGTCTTCCTTCACATTCGGACGAACACTTCGCGCCTTCACCATAGCAACCGGCCTCGAGTGAGCAACGTTGTGATAACAGACAGATGACGACGCCCGCACTGGTTTCCGACAACGACCCCATACCGGTCACCGACCTCCGCGCCACGGATATATCCGGCCGACAATCCGCGGGTGCACCGATCGTCATATAACGAACGACATATATGAATCGCGGCAGGTGAACGCAAGGGAAACAAACTCGGACGACCGCCCCCGCGAGTGTGATCGTGCATACAAGGATCATCTCATCCGGAATGAACAAAATATCTGGAGACAATCACGTACCCGAATGCGCCTACTTCCAACACTGAAGCACGACAAGAGAACCCGTCACGCGATGACATAAAACAGCAGGCGACAGACTTTTGTTCAGTGAAACCGTGGTGCCCGTCACCGTCTTCCTCTCAGCAGAATCACATATACGATCACTCACGCCGAGGCTTCACGGAAATGTATTACCGCCGAAGTTCGACGCATCAGGTGACACAGTGCGGTGTTCTCCCGAATCCCACCCTTCCGCCGCTTCGGCATGCATTCGTCACGAGGTGAACCGGTCATGGAATACACCCACCTGTCCGAATTCGAAATCCGTTCAGGCGTTTTGTCGATGTGGACGCCCGAACTCGCCGCCGACGCATGGCGGCTCGACGATCGTCCGCTGACCAGCGTGCACGCCGATTACTGCGCGAGCGTCGATCCCGCCGATCCACTGCCCGGGCGCGGCCGCTGGATCGGCACCGTCTTCGAGATGGACGCCCCGCTCGACGCCCCCACCTGGCGCGAGACGCTGCGGCGCTGGCACGCCAGGCACGAGGGCCTGCGCACCACAGTGAGCACCGCGGCCTCGGGCGAACCGCGCAGACTCGTCGCCGCACCCGCCACCGTCGGCATCGCCGAGCAGCCGGTAGCCGAACTCACCGACGGCACCCGGATCAACGAATTCCTTCGTGGCACGCTCGAAGAGCGTCTGTCGCCACTGGTGTGGCCACACTGCCTCGCGGCCACGATCGAGCACACCGACACCGGAGATTTCACGGTGCTCGTCGCCGCCGATCACTCCGTGATGGACGCCTATTCCCAAGCCATTCTGATCCTCGAGCTACGCACGCTCTACCGCGAGGTCGCGGTGGGCGACCAGGCGCGCGAGTCCGTCACTTTCGGCAGCGCGGCCGACTTCGCCGTCCTGGAACGGGCGAGCGCGGCCGAACTGGATCCGGCCTGCCCCGCGGTCGCCACCTGGCGCGAGTTCCTCGCCGACGGTGCGATGCCGCGCTTCGCCCCGCATGCCCAGCGGCCCGCTCCCGCGGATCTACCCCAGCCCAGCGTGTCGCGACGGCTGCTCGATCTCGGCGAACTCGAGCAGATCGAAGCGATCCTCGACCAGGTGCGACACCGGATGTCGGTAGCGGTGTTCGCCGCGTTGGCCGTGGCCAACCAGCAGCGATTCGGCGCGAACCGGATGCGCACCGTGATGCCGATCGCGACCCGCCCCGACCTGCGCTGGGTGGAATCGATGGGCTGGTTCGTCAATGTGGTGCCGGTCGATATCGCCCTGCCCACCGGTTCGGGCATCGCCGAGGCCATGGACCTCGCACGTGCCGCGTTACGTCGTTCGCGCACCGCCAACGACGCCTCCTGGTCGCGAGTGCTCGGCCTACTCGATGTCACCGAGACACCGCGGTTCGGCATCTCGTTCCTCGACATCCGGGTCCTGCCGGGCTACGAGTTGGTCGCCGACCTGCGTGGGCGGACCTTGCGCGCGGAGTCGTACTCACCCGACGAGGTGTTCCTGTGGGTGGTGCGCGCGGCCGACGGGCTGTACGTGTCGACCCGGTACCCGGCGGGGTTCCCCGCCGAGGTGATGGACGAATTCCTGACCGCGTTCGGGCAGGCATTGTCATCGATCACCGCCGCGGTGCATGCGGGTCCCGCTGCCGACGCGCTCCGTGTCGCCGTGCAGGCGGGATGAGCGGATGCGGTCACTGTTGGCTTTCACCGGCAGCCGCGGAGACGCCCAGCCCGGCATCCTGCTGGCCCGTGCGCTGCGCGAGCGCGGTCACGACGTGACGTTGGCGCTCGCGCCGAACCTCGTCACCTTCGCCCATGACCACGGCGTTCCCGCGGTTCCGTTCGGCCGCGATACCGCCGATCTCCTGCACGCGCAGCGCACCGACCGACGCTTCACCAGCCGCGATCCACGCGCCCGGCTGCGGGCACTGTTCGACCTGCAGCGACGTGGAGTGCCCGAACAGATCGAGGACCTGCGCGCGCTGGCACCCGGACACGATGTGGTGGTCGCGGGAATGGCGGGTGAGGAAGCCGCCGAGTCGGTGGCGCGGGCGGTCGGACTGCCGTTCGCGGCCGTGCACTTCTTCCCGATCCAGCCCAACAGCGCGGTCCCTGTCGCGCCGGTGCGCTGGGCTGCCCACCTCCCCGGGTTCGCGCACCGATGGGGTTGGTCGGTGTTGGCCCGCGCACGAGCCGCAGCCCTCGCCCCGGTCCTGCCGGTCACTGCCGCGCCGACTGTAGCGAGCGTGCGAATTCAGGCCTATGACCCGCGGTTGTTCCCTGGTGTAGACGAACAGTTGCCAGGGCCGTTCGTCGGGTTTCCGGTCGATTCGAACGGATTCCTCAGCAGTGCAGAGGTTTCCGAGCCCCCGATGTCGTCACCGAGTCTGGATTCGTGGCTGGATGAAGGATCCGCGCCGATCTACGTCGGATTCGGCTCCATGGATGTCGGCGATCCGGCCGCGTTCGTCGCGACCCTGCGCGAGGTGTGTGCCCGGCGAGGTCGTCGGCTGCTGCTCGCGTCGGGCTGGGCGACGATCGGTCCGGGGTTCGAAGACGCCGTCGCGATCGTCGGTCAGGTCGATCACGCCCGGGTGCTGCCTCGTTGTGTCGCGGCCGTGCACCACGGCGGCGCCGGGACGACCGCGGCCGCGCTGAGAGCGGGTGTGCCGCAAGTGATCTGCTCGGTCCAGGCAGACCAGCCCTACTGGGGCCAGGCGTTGCGGCGACTCGGCCTCGCGGCCACGATTCCCGCGAAGAAGCTCACCGGCGAACGCCTCGACGCACTACTCGATCTGGTCTCGCGTCCCGACGTGGTCCTACGCGCGGCATCCTATTCCGCCGATTTCGCCACCGACGGTGTCGAGCGAGGCGCCGATGTCGTCGAGGCGCTGGTGGGTTCGCCGGTCCCCGCTGACCTGCTCCACTCCGCCGGGAGGCAACTGTGAATACCGATATCGCCATCCGCACCACCGGTCTCGGCAAGTCCTACGGTGATTTCACCGCCGTCGGCAGCGTCGATCTCGCCATCGCGGCGGGCACCGTCTTCGCCCTGCTCGGCCCCAACGGCGCGGGCAAGACCACCACCGTCCGCATGCTCGCGACCCTGGTCCGTCCCGATCGCGGCACCGCCGAGATCTTCGGCTACGACATCGCGCGCGACGCCACCGCCGTGCGATCGATGATCGGGCTCACCGGCCAGTACGCATCGGTCGACGAAACTCTCACCGCCGGTGAGAATTTGCGACTGTTCGGCCGTCTGCTCGGGCTCTCCCGCCGTGATGCCGCGCGCCGCAGTGTCGAACTTCTGGAGGAGTTCGAACTGTCGAAGGTCACCGACCGGCCGGTGAATCAGTTCTCCGGCGGCATGCGGCGGCGGCTCGATCTGGCGGCCACCCTGATCACCGACCCGCCGCTGATCTTCCTCGACGAGCCGACCACCGGCCTCGACCCGCATACCCGCGAGAAGATGTGGGGCGTGATCCGCCGGCTCGTCGCCCGTGGCGCGACCGTCCTGCTCAACACGCAATACCTCGAAGAAGCCGACGCATTGGCCGACCGGATCGCCGTCATCGATCGCGGGACGATCGTCGCCGAGGGCACGGCGGCGCAGCTGAAGTCCTCGATCGGCGACCAGGTGCTGCGCCTGGAACTCGCCGATGCCGCCCAGTCCGCCCATGCGGAGGCCATCGTCGTCGAGCTCACCGGTGAGGTACCCGAAGGGTCTTCGGCGGGCATGCTCACCGTCGCGCTCACCGATGCCGGCACCGCCGCCGATATCGTCGCCGCCTGCCGCGCCGCGGGCATCGCGCTGCGCGGTTTCGCTGTCGACCGTCCCGATCTCAACGAAGTATTCCTCGCTCTGACCGGCACCGACCGCGTCGCCGCCTGATCCGAAAGACCGAGGCCACCATGACTGCCACCATCACCGAGATCGCCGTGGAACACACCGCGCCTCCGATGATCGACCGCCGTCCCCGCATCACCCATGTCAGCATGCGCGCCTCGCTGTTCCAGTCGCTGATGATGGCGTGGCGAGGTCTGCTCACCTTCCGGCACAGCCCGCAGTTGCTCTACGACGCGCTGCTGCTGCCGATCGTGGGGCCGCTGCTGTTCGGCAGCATTTTCGGCACGGCCATCGCGGGTAGTACGCAGGCGTACCTGCCGATTCTGATTCCCGGCGTGCTGGTGCAGATCGTGCTCACCTCGTCGGTCGCCACCGGAGTGCAACTGTCCGAAGACATTCGGTGCGGGGTCTTCGATCGGTTCGTCGCCATGCCGATCGCCCGGTCGGCGCCGGTCGCCGGGGCGCTGCTGGCCGGGGCCACCCGGTATGTCATCGCCGCGACCACGGTGGTGATCGTCGGGTTCGCGATGGGTTATCGCCCGGATCATCCGGTCGGATTCGTCGCCGGTGCGGTGCTCGTGGTCCTCGCCACCATCGCGATCAGCTGGTTGTTCGCGTTCATCGGAGTCATCGTGTCGAGACCCGCCGCGGTGCAGGGCATGTCGATGCTGGTGCTCACCTTCTTGAGTTTCGCTTCCAACGCGCTGGTGCCCGAGTCGGCGATGCCGACCTGGCTTGGCTACGTCTCCGACTACAACCCGGTGTCCTACCTCGTGTCCGCGGTGCGCGGGCTCGCCGAGGACGGTGTCGTCGGCACCGACGCGCTCTGGTCGGTGGTGGCCTCGCTCGTGATCGCCGCCGTCTTCGCGCCACTGACCGTCCGCACCCTGCGTGCTCGCTGAGGAGTTCTGATGACGCTCACCGCCCCGGCCATCGTCACCGCGCCCGTCGCGGTCAACCGGCTCACCGCCGACGACGACCTGTTCCTCAAGCTGCACAGCCTCTACGGCAACGCACTGGTCAATCAGCTCGCCTGGCGGTTCGACGAGCCACTGGCCCCCGAGCTGCTCGCCCGCTTCCACGCCCACTTGGCCCGGGGTTTCCTGGCCCGCCGTGTGCAACCGACCCGGGTTCCGTTCGCCCGTCCCTACTGGCTCCCAGCGACGGAATCGCTGCCGCTGGGCTGGGATCCGGTGCCCGTCGCCGACGAGGAGATCCTCGACTGGTATTTCGCGCAGAGCCGAGTCGACTTCGATCCCGAGACAGGACAGGTGTGGCGGCTGTCCGCGGCGCCGACCACGGCGGGTGGGACGCTGGTGTCGCTGGTGACCTCGCATGTGGCATCCGACGGCGGCGCGGTGCTGTTCGCCGTGGGCGACGCCCTGGCCCGACTCGATGAGAGCCCTGACTTCACAACCGGTTCGGGCCAGCTGGTGGGCAAACCACCGCAGAACTCGTTGAGCGCGAACGTGATCGATGCCGGCAAACAGCTGCGTGCGGTCGCGAAGGGAATTCGCGCGGCGATCGCCACCCGTGGCGTCACCGAGCCGGACCGCACCGTCCGTCCCGCACTCCCAGCGCTCCCCCTTCCGACCCACTGGTCACCGGCCGACCTGGTGGTTCAGCTCGACCTCGCCGAGTGGAACGCCACCGCCACACGGCATTCCGGCACCACGAACGGGCTCCTGATCGCGCTGGGCGCCGGCATTCTCGGTCGCAGCGGGCGCGTCGGCGACACCGCCGACATCCGCGTGGACATCCCCCATTCGATGCGCACGCCCGACGACCCCCGCGCCAACGCCACCACCGGTCTGCCGATCTCGGTCACCTACCGCACCGGCGAACGCATCGACCTCGCCGCTGTCCGCTCCGCCGTGAAGCGCGCCGCCACCGCCTACCGAGACCCTGCCACCACACCCGCCCCGCAACACCTACAACCGTTGCAGATGATCCTCCCCCGCTTCGTCCTGCGCCATTTCGCCCGCACCGCCAAAGCCCCGGAATGCCTGTGCACCAACCTCGGTGAAACTGCCAGCGGCGTAGCGGATTTCGCGGGCCAGCACGCCTCCGCCGTACTCATGCGCCCGGTCGTCTGCACCAACGACACCACCATGTTCCGCCGAGTCGAGGTAGGCGTGAACCTGTCCTTCTCCACCGACGGCCACATGGTCACCTTGGCGGTCACCGGCGCTGACCCCGACCGCTTCCCCACCCGGGCTGCCCTGCGCGAGCTGTTGTCGGCAGAGTTCGAGTCGTGGAGCCTCACACCCAGCTTCTGGTGACTTTCGAGGTGGTCATCGCCCCTCTGCCACCGCACGGACCGCTGCTCTGGCGGCGACGAGGACGGGGTCCCACACCGGGGAAAACGGTGGTGCGTAGCCGAGATCGAGGGCGGTGACCTGTTCCACCGTCATTCTCGCGGTGAGTGCCACCGCCGCGATGTCGATGCGCTTGGCGGCGCCATCGCGACCGACGATCTGCACACCGAGCAGGCGACCGGTGCGACGTTCGGCGAGCATCTTCACCGTCATGGGCTCCGCGCCGGGGAAATACCCCGCGCGGCCGGTGGATTCGATGGTGACGCAGTGGAACTGCAACCCGGCACGCCGAGCGTCCTTCTCCCCCAAACCGGTTCGAGCCACCTCCAGGTCACACACTTTGCTCACCGCCGTGCCGACCACACCTGGGAAGGTGGCATAACCGCCACCGACGCCCGATCCGATCACCTGCCCGTGCTTGTTGGCGTGGGTCCCGAGCGGGATGTGACGGAGCGTGCCCGACACCAGGTCCAGTACCTCCACACAATCACCACCGGCCCAGATGTCGTCGTACCCACGCACGCGCTGGGCGAGATCGGTGAGCAGACCATCGCTCTCGCCCAGCGGAAGCCCTGCCTGACGGGCGAGATCAGTCGCCGGACGTACGCCGATCCCCAGCACGACCACAGCGGCCGGGTACTCGGTATCGGCGGTGGTGACCGCACAGACCTTGCCATCCGCGGCCGTCCGCATGCCGGTCACCTCGACGTCACGGATGATCCGTATTCCCATCCCCTCCATGGCTTTTCGCACGAGCGCGCCCATGTCCGAGTCCAGCGTGGACATGGGTTCAGCGGCTCGGGTGATCATGGTGACCTCGAATCCCCGACGCACCAACGCCTCAGCCATCTCGACACCGATATACCCCGCACCCACCACGACGGCTTCCCGTCCGGTCGCCGACTCCAGCCCGTCGATGAGCGCCTGCCCGTCATCGAGGGTCTGCACGCCGTACACGCCCTCGGCGTCGATACCGGGTAGTGGCGGGCGAACCGGCGTCGCACCGGTGGCCAGCACGAGCTGGTCGTAACCCGTCCACCCCTGCGCACCGGTGTCGAGATCGCGAGAAAGCACCCGTCGCCCCACCGGGTCGATCTCGGTCACCTCGGTCCGCATCCGCAGATCGATATCACGAGCGCGGTGTTCGGCCACCGACCGCGCGATCAGATCATCGGCACCGGGAACATCCCCGGCCACCCAGTACGGAATCCCGCACGCCGAGTACGAGGAGTGGTTGCCCTTCTCGAACACCACGATCTCGAGCTCACCGACATCGCGCAACCTCCGCGCCTGCGACGCCGCCGCCATCCCTGTCGCATCCGCACCGACAACCACCATCCGTCCGCCCATGCCACCACCGTACGAGAGCACGTCGCGGTTTCGGCCACCAGCACCGCGAGTCACCTGTTCAGGACGGACGCCGAGTGCCGTTCTCGCGGACATACCGCGCGATTTCCTAGATCGTGCGCCGCTCCCATTGCAGCGCGTCCAGGCGATTTCCCTTGCGCTCCAACCACTCCCAGATGAAGTCAGCGACCGTTTCACCGTCTCGCACGGTCGTTGATGCCAACTCGTCGAGGGAATCGGGTGAGCGGATCTCGAGGTAGTAGTCGGTGTCGCTGTGACGGTAGGTCTGGATGAATTCGGGGTGGTCGGGACGGGATACCGTCATGAACGAGCCGCCGCGACTGTATTTCAGTTTGCTGATCCAATAGCCGAGTTGGGTGCGGGTGAGTGTGGTCAGGGTGCGCTCACCGACCGTCACGTCCAGGTTTCGGTGGATCGTCGGCGCTGTGTCCGGTAGTACGTCGGTCCACTCGCGGCCGGTTTCGTCACTCTTCATCCGGATACCCCCAGTCGAAAGCCACGCGGGCCTGCGGGACGAGTGCTGCCACCCGGCGGGTGAGGCGATCTTCGAAAGCCCCACTCCAGCGGAAGAATCCGCTGAAGATCACCGGGTAGTCCGATTTCGCGCGGACGAACAGACCGTCCGCGGTCTCCTCCATCCAGACGAAGACCTCGTCCTCGAGTCGCTCGTCCTTGAAGACCTCGACGAGCAAGTCGGTCATCCCCACCCACTCGCGTTCGTTCGCGAGCCCCCGAACAGTCAGGGCGACATCGATATTCACTGACACCGGACGAGACTATCGTCAGGCACCGACAACTCTCCCGGGCTGCGCGCTCAGGATTCGCGGGCCGCGATCGCGGCTTGGATGCGGCGTAGCGTGCGCAGGCCCTTCTTCGCGGCGACGCTGACCATGCCGTCGAAGACGGTGGAGCCACGATCGTTGGCCATCAGTCGTTCCAGTGTCGGCACGGCGCGATCGTCGCCGGTCGAACCGAGGGCGACGGCCGCCCAGTAGCGCTTGTCGGGATCGTCGCCCGCGGCCGCCTCGATCAGCCTCGGGATGATGTCCGGGGCGAATTCCGACAACGCGCTGGCGATGTAGCCGATGCGGTAGTAGCGGCGATTCTCGAATTCGTCCCAGAGTGCGGCCAGCGCCGCGTCGCCGCCGATCATGCCGAGCGCTTCGGCGGCGCGCTCGCGCATTCCGCTGATCGAGTCCTGCAGCAGGGGCGCGAGCACCGGGACCACCGATTCGTCGCCGAGTACGCCGAGGGCGATCACCGCCTGGTCTCGGGCAATGTCCTGTGGGTGATCCAGCATCGCGACCAAGCCGGGAACCGCCTCCTGGATGCCGAGGGCCGCGCAGCCCATCGCGGCCCACGCCTGGCAGTTGTAGCGGGTGTCGGCGAGGGACGCGAGCAGAGGCTCGCGCAGGGTGTCGTCACCGAAGACCTCCGCCCGGTTCAATGCCCTGCTGTAGAGCGACCGGTGGTAATCGGGATAGTCACGCACGAGCGCGCGCAATGTCTCCTTGGCGGATGTGTCGCCGTCCTCAGCCCGCACGAGCAGGAGCCGCAGATTGTCCTCGCGGGTCTCGAGATCGCCGTCTTTCAGGAGTCGCACATCAGCTGGGTTCACCGCCCAACGGTACCTGGCGATCAGCCGGATACTCGACACGCCGCAGGTCACAGCGCCGCGCCCTTGGTACACCATTGATCAGCGCCCAGACCACGCGAACGCTGGACCGACAAACCCCGCGTTTGTCGAATGTGCCCTCTTGGCGCCGCCACTTCAGGAGGTCAGTGAGTGAAGTAGATCAGCGCCACCGTGGACACAACCAGAAACAAGACGGCCCAAGCGGCTTGCGACAGCACCGCGATCATCCATCCCACAGCGCTACGCCCCGGCTTCCAGCCCAACTCTGCCAATTCAGCCGCGATGAGGTCCCGCACCGGCTGTTCTCGATCCTGATCGCGTCGAAACGGCGTACCACCTTCGGTTGGCCACCAGTGTTCGAAGGTTCGGGCGAAGCGGCGCTTCTCCTCGAGGATCACGGTGAAGGAATAGGGAGTTCGTTCCTGGTGTACGGCCGGGCGATACAAAGTTCACGCTGCCCGACCGACCGGACCTCGAAGGTCGGGTGACTGGTCAGCGCGAGCCGCAATCGATGCTCCAACTCGGTTCTCGGGGAGTCGGTTTCGTCGAGCATGCACGGAGCCTACTGCGCCGATCAACCAAACCCACCGACAACGAAATCTCCCGGGAACCCGAAGGCTCCCAGGAGCTTTCGTTCGAATCGTCGTGCGATCAGCCGTTGTTGCATCCTGTGGCTGAACCGGGGGCATGGTGCGGACGTGGTGGGGTGCGGCGTGCTCGGCAAGGAAGAGGAAGGAGTACCCCGGACCCGACGCGGCCGGAGTAGGGTCCGGCGATCATTGCCACCCGCCTACGCGGAGTACGCCGCTGCGGGAACCCAGGGTCAAGCCCTGGGTTTTCGGGGTACCGGCCCCGCGGAAACTGTGGAACGCTACCGCTTCACGCGGTTCCCGGTCGAGTGCCGGGACTGACCACACCGATGCAAGGACCACCGGACCATGCGAATCGCAGGACTGACCGCTCTCGCGCAGCTATCGTCGGACTGTCCTGCCAGCTTCCTACGCATCGGATATCGTTGTGCGCCAATCGAACCAGCTGGAGAATCCGGCAACGAGACCGGGCTCGCCGTGTATGCGGAAACGGCCCGTGCGGAAAGCGTCATCGAGGCTGGAGGTCCCGGCCACCAAGCGGTGCAACTCACCGAGTTCGGTGGTAACCCACAGATCGGTGTCGTACCCGGGGTGGCGCAAGCAGGCGCTGACATCATGCCGAGCGAGTACCAGCCAGCCGTGTTCCTCGGCCCCGCTGGGATCGTCGAGGATGAACTCGATCGAAACACGCTGGGCGGGAAGGTATTCGGTGCGAACGAACTGCCGCAGTCGCCACAGTACCCAGCCGGTGTCGAGTTGCTCGGGCCGAGGGTCCCCGAAATGCCATCGTCGCGCCCAATCACCGAGCTGCCATATCAAGGGTTCGAGCGCGGCTCCGGCCTGAGTGAGCCGATACTCGGGTCGCCCGTCGGCGTCGGCCATCCGGGTTACCAGCCCGATGCCCTGCAACCGACGCAGCCGGGCAGACAGCAGGGTGCGGCTGATGCCGGGCAGCCCGCGATGAATGTCGTTGAACCGATGCGACCCGAGCAACAGCTCGCGCACCAGCGGCAGGGTCCATCGATCTCCTGAACGAGCTGCGAGACCACGCCGGCCGCCATGGCGTGGGCCACTCCATCCGCACCGTCCATGCCGATCTCCGCGATGCCCTGCCCCGCCTCGTCGATCCCGGCACAGTCACCGCCGTGGTCTGTATGGGTGACACCCTGCCTCACCTGCCGAACCGGGCCGACGTGCGGCAGCTGATCACCGACGTCGCTGGGGCCCTGCACCCGGGCGGGAGTTTCGTGGTCACCTACCGCGACCTGAGCGGGGAACGGCGCGGCCTGGACCGCTTCGTTCCGGTCCGCGAGACCGACGACCGGATACTCACTTGTTTTCTCGACTACATCGATGAGAGCACGGTGATGGTTCACGACCTCCTACATACCCGCCGTGCGGGCGCCTGGCAGCTGACCACCGGGTGCTACCCAAAACTTCGCCTGCCGCAGCAGTGGCTGATCGACCAGTGCCACAGGGCGGGCCTCGCCGTGCGCCATTGCGACACAACACCTTCCGGCCTGCACATCCTCCACGCTGTGCGCGACTGACGATCTCGGTCCGCGGTAGACGCCCGGCGACCGTCGATGAGTTCGGTCGTCGCCAGCAGTTACTCCAAACGCCGGCCCAGCCAGCTGGGAGACCACATCGAACTGATGGTGCGGGCGAGCCACCACAAGACATCGTGACCGCAGCCGTGGTACCGGCCGAAGATAGTCGCAAGACATGTAGGACGACTCGCTTCATGGATATCCAGGTCTGACCAGGTGGCCGGTCTCAGTCAGTGGCAGGACTTCGATGCCGTCAACTCGACGTCACGGCTTGGACATCACTGGAATTCGGAGCCCTCGGAGCACGAAAGGTGTCCGATGCGCGCCCGCTCGGTGTTCTCAACTCGGGTTGCGTGATTTGAGGTGGCGTGCGAGGTCAGCCGTCATGGCCGCGAACTGGCGCGTGAGTTCAGGTGTTGACCAGGCGTCGAGCAGCAGTTGACGCACAGCGATGATGTAATGCGGTACCGCGTCGGTAAATGCGTCGAGACCGGCGTCGGTAAGCCCGACGTACCTGCCGGTATCGTTGCCGCGGGTCAGCAGTCCAGCCCGTTCGAGTTTGGCGACGACGTGCGACATTCGCGAGATCGACGCATCGGTTGCTTCTGCTAACAGGATCATGCGCTGGCGTCGTCCAGGTTGGGCGTACAGCAGTTCCAGAACACGGTATTGGATGTGGTTGAGCCCGCACTTTCGTCGCAGCCGTGTTTCGAGCTCAGGTGCCATCAATGCCACTACGCTGGCCAAGGAATTCCAGGCGTCGACTTCGTCGTCTGTCAGGGGTCGGCTCATCGCGGCGCGGTCTCGAAGTGAACGGTAACCCTGTCCAACATGTCTTTCGCTCCAGTCGAACCGCGAGGCTTCCGGGATCCGCGATACCCATCGAGGTGACGCCGGGCATGCCGAGTGGATGCTCGACGCCGATTCCCTGCAGGTTCGACGAGCATCACGAGAACACCTGGCACCACTGCACGGAAACTGTCATGAATCAGCGGATCCGTCGGTGGAGGACGAACGGCGCGCCGGTGGACGGGCCTCCCGGAATGCCGAATGTCAGCCCCAGTAGCCCTCGGGAGCCGAAAGGACGGAGTTCGTCGGTGACGCGGTTCCAGGGAAACCGTGCGGTCGCGGGGTAGCTGACGATCAACGCCGGCTCGCCGTCGACGCGTGAGGAGCCGATCTGCGCGGTGATCGGGATAGATGGCTCGACAGTGCCGCGACGGCGTACCAGGTTCACGCCGCGCAGATAGGCGTCGGAATCATCCGGTTCGGTGAAGGACTTACCGCACCACCCTCGCATTCCTGTCACCGCTACGGTCAACGGTCCGCAACCGCGCAACCAGAGGGGTCCGGCGAATTGTCCTTTGTGATCGCCGACAAGGTCGGACAGCCTTGGTTCGGGGGCGGCGCGGAACGCGGCATACACAGTGTGCAGTTTGCCGCGGGCGTTCACATCGGGGGACGTGGACATCAGTTCTGCTCCTGGTGACAAGGGGATTCGACGCCGACCGCGGTGATGGGTAGTCGCAGCGCGGCGGGCGAACGGGTCGGCACGGTCGCGGCGGTGGGGGTCACCGCGACGAGCCGCTGGTAGGGCGAGCCGAGGCGCGGGCGGCTGTCGGTCTCGCCTTTGTTGGGCCACAACGACATTGCGCGTTCGGCCTGTGCGGTGATGGTCAAC
The DNA here is from genome assembly GCF_001613085.1 of Nocardia salmonicida NBRC 13393. GTDB lineage: Bacteria > Actinomycetota > Actinomycetes > Mycobacteriales > Mycobacteriaceae > Nocardia > Nocardia salmonicida. The sequence goes on along the minus strand of NZ_BDBR01000023.1, from coordinate 111,379 downwards.
GACGGATTGACGCCGATGTTCGCCGATACCGCCGCACCGTCCACCACATGCAGACCGGGATGGCCGTAGACGCGGTGGTAGGGGTCGATAACGCCGTCTTCGGGAGACTCGCCGATGATGCAACCGCCGAGAAAATGGGCCGTGACTGGAATGTCGAAGATCTCGCCGACCGTGCCCATCGGAAACCCGTCGATCTTTTCGGCCGCGCGTCGCATCACATCGTTGGCGACCGGAATCCAAGTCGGGTTCGGTTCGCCGTGGCCCTGTCGCGACGTGACCCGGGTCCGGCCGAAACGCTTCTTGGTGTAGAGCGTCAGAGAGTTGTCGTGGGTCTGCATGACCAGCGCGATGATCGAGCGTTCCGACATGTGGCGGATCCCGAGATAGAGCGAGGCGAGGTGGCCGGGGTGACGCAGTACCTGTCCGACCCAGGTCACCCAGCGGGGGAATCGGCCCCCTCCGTCGGTCATCACTGTCGCCATCAATGCCACGGCGTTGGAGCCTTTGGCGTAGCGATTGGGTTCGATGTGGGTGTGCTCGTCCGGGTGGATGGACGAGGTGATCGTGACGCCTCGGGTGAAGTCGTATTTCTTGCGGTTACGCATTTTGGTCGTCACACCGACGAGCGCTTCGGAATTGGTACGGGTCAGCGTCCCCAGCCGATCCGAGATGCCCGGCAGCGTTCCATCGTTCTTGAGACGGTGCAGCAATTGTTGTGTGCCCCAGGTGCCCGCGGCGAAGATCACCTGATCCGCGGTGAACGTGATGGCAGTGCGCTCGGACAACCACGCACCGGTTTCCACGGCGGTCACTTCATAGCCGCCCTGGGGCAAGGGCTTCACACGGGTCACGGTCCGTTCCGGATACACCGCGGTCCCAGCTTGTTCGGCGAGGTAGAGATAATTCTTGACGAGGGTGTTCTTGGCGCCGTAGCGGCACCCGGTGAGGCAGCCTCCGCATTCGATACAGCCGGTTCGAGCGGGTCCGGCGCCGCCGAAATACGGATCCGCGACCGTCACCGATGGTTCTTTCGCGTCACCGCGACCGAAGAACACGCCGAGCGGTGCCATGGAAAAGGTATCGCCGACCCCCATGTCGTCGGCGACCTCTCGCATCAGCTCGTCGGCGGGTGTGAGCGTGGGATTCGGCCGGACGCCCAGCATGCGCTTGGCCTGGTCGTAATAGGGGGCGAGCTCCGCGCGCCAGTCGGTGATGTGCGCCCACTGGCGGTCATCGTAGAAGTTGCTCGACTTGGGCTCGTAGAGGGTGTTCGCGTAGACGAGCGAACCACCGCCGACACCGGACCCCGCCAATACTACGACATCGGGCAGCACATGGACACGTTGGATCCCTTTACACCCGAGCTTGGGCGCCCACAGAAATTTGCGAATATCCCACGATGTCCGAGGGAAATCCTCGTCGGCGAATCGGCGACCTGCCTCGAGTACCGCGACCCGGTATCCCTTCTCGGTCAACCTCAGCGCCGAGACACTGCCACCGAAACCACTGCCGATGACAACGACGTCGTAGTCGGAACTCATGTGCTGGAAGGCTCCTGCCGTGATATGCGCGAGCTCACCACGTTACGAAGGCGGTGTCGCCGACCATAGGGCTATCGGCGCCACATGACTGTCATTTTCTGCCATCCGTGGGTAGGTTCGTCGCGTGGCGCGTTTCGAGTTCGATCAGCACCTGCCGATCAGTGCGGCCAGTGTCCAGCTCATGGTCCAACTCGCCGCGCGTCGTGGATGGTCCGCGGACGAGTGCCTCGCCGGTTCGGGCATCGACCCTGGTGCGCTCGATGATCCGTTCGCTGAGATCACCGCCCGTCAAGAATTCGACGTGATGCGCAATCTCGACGAGTTGCGGTGCGGCGAGCCCGGATTCTGGGTCGAGGTGGGGACGAACTATCACGCGGGGATGCACGGCTCGTGGGGAATGGCACTGCTCACCAGCCGGTCGCTGCGAGATGCCATCGAGTTGACCACGGAGTTCGTCGAACTCGCCTGGGTGTTCACCACGATCACAGTCACCGAATATGTGGACACCGACGAGGTCGGTATCACCATCGACAGCAGCGATCTACCACCGGATGTGGCTTCGATTCTGGTGGAACGGATTTCGGCGGCGATCACTTCGATCCTGCGCGACCTGACCAATACCGGCGTGCCGGCATCCTCGGTGCGCTTCCGGCACTCCGCGCCATCGAACACCAGCCGCTACGTCGACGCGTTCGGAACAGAACCGTCTTTCGATGCCGATCGCAACGAGATGGTCGGCGACTCGTCCTGGCTCGACACTCCCCTTCCGCAGGCCAATGAACTGGTCCGGCGTGGCTACGAAGCCGCGTGTCGCGACCTGCTCGGCAAGCGCCGTGCCCGAACCGGTTTCGCCGGTGCGGTGCGCGATGTCCTCACGCGCGAACCCGGCCGGATCCCACCACTCGCCGAGGTGGCCGATGTACTGAACGTGAGTCCACGCACGCTGGCGCGGCGTCTCACCGACGAAGGTGCGTCGTTTCGCACACTGGTCGATGAGCTGCGCCAGGCGTTGGCCGAGGAATTGCTGCGGAACTCACCGCTGACTACAGCCCAGATAGCGAATCGTCTCGGGTACACGGATTCGGCGAACTTTATTCGGGCGTTCAAGCGATGGCGAGATATGACACCGCGATCGTTTCGGTCGACGTCCGCTACGCGATGCTGAAAACCAAGCGGCCCTACCGAATCCCTGAACCGGTTGCTGCTCGAGGATCGGCGCGCACGACGTCATAACGATCACGATCCACCGCTACCAACACCTGTGGGCCGATCGACGACTGGTCGACATGGGCCGCGAGGTATTCCAGGGCGACCCGGGCGCGTGACATCTGCTGGTCCAAGGCGCTGGCCACCAAGTACCCGCGAGCAGGCGGATCGGCCCACTACGTCACCACCGCGTTCGGTCCCGCAGCTGGTTCGTTCGTCGGTTTCTGCATGCTCGCTGCGGGCATCGTCTCGGTGGGCGCGCTGGCCAGGGCGTTCGCCGGAGACTACTTGCAATCGTTGATCGCGTTACCGACTCTTATGGTCGTCGTCGTCTTCCTGGCACTGCTCGCCGCACTCAATATCCGCGGGATCAAGCAGTCCCTCGGTGCGAATGCGGTGGCCACGCTGGTGGAAGTCGGCGGTCTGCTGCTGATCATCGCCTTGGGCGTCTGGCTGATACTGCGCGGTGACGCGGATCTGGGCCGGCTCACCCAGGTGGGCACCGCCGATCACGGCGCCATCGGCGCGGTGCTGGTGGGCTCGGTGCTGGCGTTCTACTCGTTCGTCGGGTTCGAGACCTCCGTGAATCTGGCTGAGGAGGTCAAGGATCCGCGGCGGTCCTATCCCACAGCGCTTTTCGGGGCATTACTTACCGCGGGAGTGGTGTACGTGCTGGTCGGTGTGGTCGCCAGCGCTTGCGTACCCACCGGTCAACTGGCGCAGTCCAGCGGGCCGCTGCTCGAGGTCGTTCGCGCCGCCGGTGGCGTCCCCGACTGGCTCTTCAGCGTGATCGCACTGGTCGCCGTCGCCAACGGCGCGCTGCTCACCGGCATCATGTCGTTACGGTTGGCCTACGGGATGGCCAACGACGGGCTGCTACCGCCGGTTCTGGGCCGGATCCTGGCGAGTTGGCGCACACCATGGGTGGCGATTCTCGCGACGTCGACCGTGTCGCTGATCCTGGCGTTGACCGGCGAAGTCGACTCGTTGGCCGCCACATTGGTGCTGTTGCTGCTGTTCGTCTTCACAAGTGTCAACGCGGCAGTGCTGGTCTTGCGCCGAGACAACGGCGAACCCGACCACTTCCGAATTCCGACCATCTTTCCGTGGCTGGGCTTGGCTTCTTGCCTATTCTTGTTCACCCGGATCGACGGTGAGGTGTGGATGCGCGGACTCGTGCTCGTCGCCTTCGGCGTCGTGCTAGCCCTCGTCAACGGGATCCGGGCCCGCCGAAACGGCGTGATCGAGGCAGACCGAACGAACGGGTATGGCGAAACGACGACGAAAGAGGATTCTCATGCCGAGAACCAGCGACACCGATGACGAAGCCGACGAGCCGAAAGGCCGAAGGCCCGGATCTACCGATCAGGGTCGCCAGGGAGGGATGGCAACACGGGAAGTAGCCCCAGAGTTGAGCGAGCCAGAAGACCCACAAGCACCACCCGACTGACCTGTCTGTCGTTCGTCTGATTCGTCGAAGCCCGTCTAGCCGACGCGATCAGGGGCCTACCAGCTCATACGCACAGCATCGGGGCATGATGACGGTAGCGGCATCCATGCCATATCGATCGCCCCCCTCGCACACAGGTGGGAGCCTTCCGGCGGAATGAACAACCTCGACCAGATCCTCTGGGCCATCGGGATCGTGGTCCTCATCATTGGTCTGGTGCTAGTAGCATTGGGGGCGACGGGCCGCGCCGTCGGTGGGTTGACCGCCGGTCCGGATCTACGATCAGATCGGCAACGGATCGAAGCACACTCGAGCGATCAGAACGAACGTGAGGAAACCCGCGAGGGGCTCGGTCTCCGGTCCGTCCCTCGAATACGGAGGAGGTGTGTGATGCGTTTGATCACCTTGCTCGTGCTCGTCTGGCTGATCATCGGCGCGATCGCGGCCGGGCAACGCGGATATTTCACCGACGCAGAACAGAACTGCGCCAGTGTCGGGACGATTGCGGTGACCGTGATCGCGGGACCACTGAACTATGTCGGGGTCAATCCCAAGGTGACCGACTGCCATGTGCCACAACCCAGCCCCTGACCGGCATCAACGAGAGCACCGAGATTGCAGTTCAGCGCGGACCCAGCCGGAACGAGCTCATTTCTGGGTGGTACTGCGGGTATGTCCGGTGTGCCATGCGGGTTGCGCACAGCACATCGACGTGCGGGATCTAGGGTTTGAAAGCGTCCTTGGCCTTGGCGCCGGACTGCTCGAGGTTGCCCTTGGCTTGACCGACTCGGCCTTTGGCCTCGAGGCTGCGGTTACCCAGACTCATGACGGGGCTTCTTCCTCTGGTGTTTTCGCCGACGCGGACGCGCCGGGCGTGCGGACAATTCAGCGCCGGGACGCCGGTCAGGCAATCACCCTGGCGGGCCCGCGCGGCCAGTGGCCGAACGGGTGCCGCCAGTTTCTCGACGGGATTCTTTCAGGTCGCGGCGGGCGCGGCGGCCGTGCCGGGCGGTACGCCGGGCGCCAGCCAGCAGCAGGATGAGCCCGACGATGCCGACCGCGCCGACGACGATGCCGTAGAGAAACAGCGTTCCGGTGGAACCGGTGACGTGATATTCGAACACCGCAAAACCACTTGTCAGTTCGTGCGTGTCCCCGCTGTTGCTCAGCACGCCAGCAAGTCCGACGATCACGGCGGCGAGCAGGACGATCACGTCCCAAGATGATGATCATGACGGCCTCCAAGGGCCACGTTGACGCATCCAGTCAACGCCGCATCCCCCCAGGTGTCAAAGGTGTATACATATACGCTTTGGCCCCACAGTCAAGAGGGAGCACCCGACGCTGACCACCAGTAGGACGTACTTATGGACGTCAGGCCACCGACTGGCGCCCCTCCGTGAACATTCGATCCTCTGCGATCCGGCCTCACCAACAGCCACCACCGAACGTCTCGCGCTCGCCAGAGGCGAGTTCGGGGCGTTCGCGATTGGGTAATCGGCCGCGCACAGGCTTGATGCAAGCTAATGTGCGCCCGCAAGACGACTCCCAATGACTCCTGTTTGCCGATGAAGATACTGCTCGTCCGAGGATGTCCTATCTGATTGGCAGCCGGTATCCAAGGTGATCTCGGGTGACGGCAAAGGCCCCGCCTCGGATGTCTCCGACGCGGGGCCTCAACTCGACATCACTACTTCTGCGCGGCCTTGAACTCACGACGACGCCGGTGCAGGATCGGCTCGGTGTAGCCGTTGGGCTGCGTGGTGCCTTCCAGGACCAGTTCCTTGGCGGCCTGGAACGCGATGTTGTCATCGAAGTTCGGGGCCATCCGCTCGAGTCCGAATTCGACGGATCGGAATGCGTTGTGTCATAAAGTAATTCGCGCTCGCTCATGCTGCCACTCCGGCCCATGCCGCTCGGCTGGGCAGCCGTCGAAGGGACGTCTCTGCGAGACAGCGTTGCGGCGAAAGCGTGAAGCTGGGGGCGATCACAGAGTCACAACCACATTCGTATCGGTTACATTCGGGCACAGGCCGAGGATTGCGCGAAATCCTTCCGCTATCGAGCCGGTCATGGCAGCAAGATCCGGGACCGCTTCGACATCGGCATTGATCCCGACGCAGCATCGCGTTGCGTAGGACAGCAGGGTGATGTTGAATGCCGACCCGAGTGTCGGACTGAAGGCGTAGTAACGCAGAATCTCCGCCCCTGCGACGAACAGTGGCACTGGGGATCCGATGACGTTCGAGCCGACGAAGTCGACGTGTTTGAGCATGCTCCCGAGTATCGAAGCCGGAAGAAGATTCAATGCACCGGCGATTATCGGTGAAAACGCGATCGCAGGCTCGTTGCGCCACGTCTCGGTGGTGGAATGCACTCTGCGTACCAGCTCACCGGGGTCAGCGATGTCGGCAGGGAGCGCAAATCGTGCCAAGCTGATGCGGTTGCCACCCAGCGGGTCCGTCTCGGCACGTAGGCTGATCGGCAGCGTCACCCGCAGTTCGCTGATCTCGGTGCTGTGATGTCGGTGATACTTCGCCATTCCCAGCAGGACGGCAGCCAGAAACGCGTCGTTGATCGAGCCGGCGGCGGCTGCGGCCGCCTGAGCCACCGCCCCCACCGGCACGTCGAGTACCGCGCAATGGCGCCGCGTGCTGCGTTCTGTCATCACAGGCGACAGCGTCGAGACGACAGGACGCGCAAGGCGCACCGTTGAGCCGGCAACCGCCGAGGCCGCACGACACGCGGAACCCGGCTCGCGTATCACCCGAACACTGTTGCGGCCCAATGCGTTCGCCGCCCTCCGGGTCACATCTTCCACTGTCGACCGATACCAGGAGAGGCGAGGCGGCGAAGGCAACGAATCACGGTGTGCCAGCGGCGACTCAGGGAACCCATCGCCCGCGCTCCGGACCCCCTCCCGGGTCAGATCCACGATCTCCCGGGCAATCTGCATACCCCCGACACCGTCGGTGAGCGAGTGATGCACTTTCATCACCAGGGCGGACCTCCCTTCGTGCAGTCCATCGAGAATCGTGAACTCCCAGAGCGGGCGATCCTTGTCGAACGCGGCCATCTCGGCTGTACGGACGAAGTCGAGAACCATATCCCACGTACCGGGTTCGGTCAGGGTGTAGCGGCGAAGGTGCCAACTGAGATCGAAATCCTGATCGTCCACCCACCTCGGCGGGGCAAGGCCTTTCGAGTCCTCCACCTTTCGCCTGAAGAGAGGAACCAGGTCGACCGCCCGGTGCATCATGTCGACGAATCGGGCCTGATCGGGACTGCGGTCGAGCAACGCGACCGCGACGATGGTCGAGCGGAGAATCGGATCTTCCTCCATCCGCCACGACATGAAATCGGTCTGGCTCATATATCTCTGATTCGTGTTGCTCACATCGGTCAACTCGTTCCTCGATGGGCCTGCTGTCGGATTATCGTCGCGCTGCCCCAGTCCACCTCACGAGGTTGTCCGGGATTATGCCCACGATCAGCAGTCTCCAGAACGCGACGGCCTCCTCATTCCTGGTCAGCGGCATCATCGAGGTGATCCGCTGTACTACATCCAGTATCTGCCTCCGCGACGGATTTTTCACAGTGTCTTTCGACCATTTCGGACCTCAAAACACTGACTGCGACGCAAAGGCTGCCGACACGGAGTCGCCCCACACAGCCCGCGAACCCGATTCGCCGATGCGGTAGACCTGCACGCTCGTTGCTACGGCTACGACGATTACCAGGCCGGCCACGATAAACGTGAGCACACGAGACGACGGTCTCGTCCGTTCCCTCAGATGCAATATCGTCACGCCCACTGCCGCCAAGAGAAGGGCGGCGGAAAAGTAGATCATCGTGTCGCCGAGTTCAGTATGGGTGTGCACCGCAGCCGAGCGATCCACGTGGTCTTCGAGCCATTCTCCAGCTTCGGTGGTCACCGGAGTCAGTACCGCGATCGCACTGGCGAGGACGAGTACAGGCCACACGAGACGACGCCGGGCCGCGGGCCACACGCTGCATACGGCGAGCAGGCCAGCGGTCAACGGAGCCAAGACCACGATGAAATGGACGAACAGGACGTGCGCGGGCAACCCGCCGACCGTAGACATACCTCAGTATCCTGCAGAGTCCCGCGAAAAGCACTCTGAGCAAGGCGCCGAGATCCAACGGTCTGTGACCGTCTTTGTGACCGTTTTGAGCGTGACGAGCCGGTAGCTGAGGTGATCTCCGGTGACGGCAGAGGCCCCGCCTCGGATGTCTCCGACGCGGGGCCTCAAACGAAAAGAGCTGCTACGAGCTACTTTTCAAGGACTCGACACCACTACTTCTGCGCGGCCTTGAACTCACGACGACGCCGGTGCAGGATCGGCTCGGTGTAGCCGTTGGGCTGCGTGGTGCCTTCCAGGACCAGTTCCTTGGCGGCCTGGAACGCGATGTTGTCATCGAAGTTCGGGGCCAGCGGGCGGTAGGTCTTGTCGTTCGCGTTCTGGCGGTCGACGACCGGGGCCATCCGCTCGAGGCTGGCGATCACGTCGGCCTCGGTGACGATGCCGTGGCGCAGCCAGTTGGCGACCAGCTGGCTCGAGATGCGCAGGGTGGCACGGTCTTCCATCAGGCCGATGTCGTTGATGTCGGGCACCTTGGAGCAGCCGACACCGTGATCGATCCAGCGGACCACGTAGCCCAGGATGCCCTGGGAGTTGTTGTCCAGTTCCTGACGCTTCTCCTCGTCGGTCCAGTCGGTGGACTGGGCGAGGGGGATCTCGAGGATCTGGTCGACGGTGGCGCGGGGGCCACCCTTGGCGATCTGCGACTGCTGCTTGAACACGTCCACCAGGTGGTAGTGGGTGGCGTGCAGGGTGGCGGCGGTCGGCGAGGGCACCCACGCGGTGTTGGCGCCGGCCTTGGGGTGGCCGATCTTCTGCTCGAGCATGCCTGCCATCAGGTCGGGCATGGCCCACATGCCCTTGCCGATCTGCGCCTTGCCGGGCAGCCCCTTGGCCAGGCCGGTGTCGACGTTCCAGTCCTCGTAGGAGGTGATCCAGGTCTGTGCCTTCATCTCGGCCTTGCGGACCATCGGCCCGGCCTCCATGGAGGTGTGGATCTCGTCGCCGGTGCGGTCGAGGAAGCCTGTGTTGATGAACACCACGCGGTCCTTGGCGGCCTCGATGGAGCCGGCGAGGTTGACCGTGGTGCGGCGCTCCTCGTCCATGATGCCGACCTTGAGGGTGTTGCGGGTCAGGCCGAGGACGTCCTCGATCCGGCCGAACAGCTCGTTGGTGAACGCGGCCTCGTCGGGGCCGTGCATCTTCGGCTTCACGACGTAAACCGAGCCGGTGCGCGAGTTGAGGCGAGTGTTGTCACCGTTGAGCGAGTGCACGGCGATCAGCGAGGTGATCAGGCCGTCCAGGATGCCCTCGGGGACCTCGTTGCCCTCGGCGTCGATGATCGCGTCGGAGGTCATCAGGTGGCCCACGTTGCGCACGAACAGCAGCGAACGACCGTGCAGGACCAGCTCGGAGCCGTCGAGCGCGGTGAACACGCGGTCGGGGTTCATGGTGCGGGTGAAGGTCTTGCCGCCCTTGGAGACTTCCTCGGCCAGGTCGCCCTTCATCAGGCCGAGCCAGTTGCGGTAACAGACGACCTTGTCGTCGGCGTCGACCGCGGCGACCGAGTCCTCGAAGTCCATGATCGTGGTGAGCGCGGACTCCAGGACGATGTCCTTGACACCGGCGGTGTCGGTGGAGCCGATCGGCGAGTCGGCGTCGACCTGGATCTCGATGTGCAGCCCGTTGTGCTTGAGCAGGATCGAGGTCGGGGCCTCAGGATCGCCCAGGTAGCCGACGAGCTGCGACGGGTCGGCCAGGCCGATGTCGGTGCCGTCTTCCAGGCCGATCTCGAGCTCGCCGTCGACGATCTTGTAGTACGACGAACCGATGTGCGAACCGGTGATCAGGGTGACGGCGTCGTCGAGGAAGTTACGGCCCCACTCGATCACCTTGTCGCCGCGCACGCGGTTGTAGCCGCTGCCCTTCTCCGCGCCGTTGGCCTCGGGGATGGCGTCGGTGCCGTAGAGCGCGTCGTAGAGCGAGCCCCAGCGCGCGTTGGCGGCGTTGATCGCGAAGCGCGCGTTCATCACCGGCACCACGAGCTGCGGGCCCGCGGTGGTGGCGATCTCGGTGTCGACGTTGCTGGTGCCGATCTGGAACGGCGCGGGCTCGGGCCGCAGGTAACCGATCTCGGTCAGGAACTGCTTGTAGGCGGCCTTGTCGTAGCCGGTGCCCGGGTTCTCGCCGTGCCAAGCATCGAGCTTGCCCTGGAACTCGTCGCGCTCAGCGAGCAGAGCGCGGTTACGCGGGGCGAGGTCGTTGATGATCTGCTCGGCACCGGCCCAGAACGCGGCGGAATCTACGCCGGTACCGGGGAGCGCCTCGTTCTCGATGAAATCGTGAAGAACGCTCGCCACCTGGAGCCCGCCGACCTGAATCCGCTCTGTCATCTACTGCCTCACTTTGGTGAAAACCGGGTGGGATAAGTCGATGTCATGTTACCCGTGGGTAGAGGTGACACCTCGTGTGGGTTCGAACGCCCTGCGGGCTTCGTCCATTCCGCCACGCCGAGCCGCCGAGGTCGGGGGCATGGGCGCGGCGGATCACCCCTTGATTGTAGGTGCGGGGACAATTAATGTACTGATCGGAACATTAAGTCGGGAGCCGGACCGAACGGAGGCGCCGTGACAACCGAACCGGTATCCCCCATGCGTCGTCGCGGACGTCCCCGGGCCACCGAGCGCGCGGACACCCGGGAGCGGATCCACGACGCGGCACTCGAGCTGTTCGCCGAACGCGGTTTCCATGCCACCGGGGTCGCCGAGATCGGTGCGAAAGCCGACGTCCAGCGGGGTGCGCTGTACTACCACATCGGCTCGAAGGAAGACCTGCTGTGGGCGATCCTGCGCGACTACACCCGGCTGCTGCTCGCCGACGCCGAACGCATCGTCGAAGTCGGGGCCGACCCTGTCGAAACCCTGCGCCGGCTGATTCGCAGTCACGTCGAGCTGATCGTCACCCATCGGCGCGCGGTGGCCGTGCACCTGCGCGACGCCGACGCGCTGACCCACGAACACGCGGTCGTTCTCCAGCAACTGCGCGACCGATTACAACGCCATTGGCAAGACGTCATCGACGCGGGCCACACGGCCGGGCAACTGCGCACCGCCGACCACATCGTCACCAACGGCATGCTCGGCATGCTCAATTCCCTCGGCTACTGGTACCGCGAGCGCGGCACCCACTCCCCTGCCGAGATCGCCGACATCCTCACCGACACCGTCCTGTCCGGGCTACATGCCACAGGCGACAACACGAAAGGCTGACCATGGCTTGGGATTTCGAGACCGATCCGGAGTACCAGCGCAAGCTCGACTGGGTGGCGGAGTTCGTCCGCACCGAGGTCGAGCCCCTGGATCTGCTCTACCCCAACCCCTACGACCGGAACGACCCCGAGATCCGGGCGCTGATGCGGCCACTGCAACAGCAGGTCAAGGACGCTGGCCTGTGGGCCTGCCATCTCGGTCCCGAGCTCGGCGGGCCCGGATTCGGTCAGCTCAAGCTGGCGCTGCTCAACGAAGTACTCGGCACCTCGATGTGGGCACCACTCGTCTTCGGTTGTCAGGCACCGGATTCCGGTAACGCCGAGATCCTGGCCCATTTCGGCACCGAGGAGCAGAAGGCGAAATATCTGCAGCCCTTGCTCGACGGCGAGATCGGCTCCTGCTACGCGATGACCGAGCCCACCGGCGGCTCGGACCCGACCGCGTTCCGGACCACCGCGGTGCGTGACGGTGACGAGTGGGTGATCAACGGCGAGAAGTGGTTCAACTCCGCCGCCGAGTTCGCCACCTTCCACATCGTGATGGTGGTGACCGATCCCGAGGCCGAACCGCACCAGCGGTTGTCGATGTTCATCGTCCCCGCCGACGCACCCGGCCTGGAACTGGTGCGCAACTTCACCGTGCCCGGGTTCAGCGAACACGAAGCACACCTGCGATTCACCGATGTCCGGGTGCCCGCCGATCATCTGCTCGGCGCCGAAGGCGCGGGGTTCGTCGTCGCGCAGACCCGCCTGGGCGGCGGCCGGGTGCACCACGCGATGCGCACGGTCGCGTTGGTACGCAAGGCCTTCGACATGATGTGCGAGCGCGCGGTCTCACGCCCGGCCCGCAAGGGCGTGCTCGGTGGCTTCCAGATGACCCAGGAGCGCATCGCCGACAGCTGGATCCAGATGGAGCAGTTCCGGCTGCTGGTCCTGCGCACCGCCTGGCGCATCGACCAGGCCCAGGACTACCGCGCCGTTCGCAAGGACATCGCCGCCATCAAAATCGCCATGCCGACCGTCATGAACGACATCGCCCGCCGCGCACTGCATCTGCACGGCGCGATGGGCGTGAGCACCGACCTGCCCTTCCTCGACATGACCACCTACGCCGAGGTCATGGCCATCGCCGACGGCCCGACCGAGGTCCACAAGATCACCCTCGCCAAGGAAGTGCTCAAGAATTACACACCGGCGGATCCGGTGTACCCCAGCGGCTTCCGACCCAAGCTCATCGAAGAAGCTCGCGACCTCGTCGCCCGCCGCCTCGAACGTGAGGTCGGCAACCTCTGATCGTGGGCCACTGAGAAGTTCGGACGGTCACCGGCGAGGGTCGAGGCGTGGACTCAGTCCACTCGGCGCACACCGGTGGTGTCGGCGGTGACCACCGCACCGGACCGATCGCGGGGAGACAGCTCGGCGAGCTGTCTCCCGTCACGGTCCACCAGCGTCGAGCGGGGTTCGTCCTCGGCGAAGGCATGGCGTTCGCCCCACTGCCGTAGCGCGACGATGGTGGTGAACAGGTCCTGCCCGGCGCGAGTCAGCTCGTAGACGTGACGCTTGCCGCTCGGGGTGGCGCTGGTGCGGAGGATGTCGTCCTCGACGAGTCGGCGGAGTCGGTCGGCGAGGATGTTGCGCGCGATGCCGAGCCGCTGCCGGAACTCGGTGAACGAAGCCGGTCCGTTCATGGCGTCACGCACGATGAGCAGGCTCCACCGGTCGCCCACCAGGTCGACGGTTCTGGCGACCGGGCAGGTGGGGTCGGTCCATTCACGTTCGGCGCCCGATGCCGGTGCCATGGCCACCTCCTTGTGGGTTGCAATTCGAAACCATTCTGCCTTACCGTGAATTGGTTTCATATTGCTACCAAGCGGAGGACGGATGGCATCGGGAGTCACGCGAACACAGCGGTTGGTGCTGGCGTCGGTCTGCGCCGTGGCGGTGTCGACGATCTACGCGATCCAGCCGGTCCTCGAGCCGGCGGGCGCCGAACTCGGGCTGTCACCGGGGTCATCGGGGCTGTTGGTCGCCGCTGGGCAGATCGGGTACTTCGCGGGGCTGATTCTGCTGGTACCGCTGGGCGATGTGGTGAATCGGCGTCGGCTCATCGGCGGAATGCTGGCGCTCACTGCGGTAGGGGCCACGATCACCGCAGCCGCGCCGAACGGCATTTGCGCGGTGGCAGGGCTCGCCATCGCCGGATTCTTCGCGGTTGTCGTGCAGGTGACGGTGGCCTATGTCGCCGCCGCGTCGGCGCCGGGTGAACGCGGCCGCAATATCGGCGCCGTCACATCAGGTGTGGTGATCGGCATCCTCGGCGCCCGGGTCGTCGCGGGAGTTTTGGGTGACACGCTCGGCTGGCGATCCGTCTATGTGCTGCTCGCCGTGCTCTGCGCGACGCTCGCACTCGCCACCCGAGGTGGCCTGGACCCCGACGTCAGAACATCCGGCCAGCGATACACCCAGATTCTGCGGTCGATGGGACACCTCGTGGCGACGGATCGACTGTTCCTGAGCCGGGGCCTGATCACCTTTTTCCTGTTCGCTTCCTTCGGCACCCTCTGGAGTGGCCTGGCGCTCCCGCTCGGCGCCGAACCCTGGACTTTCGGCACCACCGAGATCGGGTTGTTCGGAGTGGTGGGACTCGCGGGAGCTCTCGGCGCGGGACGAGCCGGTAGATGGGCAGATGCCGGTCGCGCCCCGTCGGTTACCGGGTGGTCGCTGCTCTCGCTCGCCGTATCCTGGCTGCTGATCGCTCGGACCGGTCCGAGCCTGGCATCGCTGGTCATCGGCATCATCGTGCTCGACTTCGCCGTCCAAGCGGTGCACGTGAGCAGCCAGCATCTGCTGACCACCGCGCACCCCGACCGCGCGGGCAGCGTCATCGGCGCCTACATGGCCTGCTACTCCCTCGGTTCGGCCCTCGGCGCGATCACGACCGCGTGGTCGTACACCTCGTGGGGGTGGTGGGCCTCCTGCGTGACCGGCGCGGTCTACGCCGTGGCCGGTCTCGTCGTGTGGGCTTTCGCGAGGGCTGGAACACGAGGTCGGCAACCGGTGAAGGTCCCCGATCTACGGGCGAGAACGAACTAGCCTGCCTCGCATGGGCGGTGTCAGCAAACCCGGAGGCAACGGCACTGAACTTCCACCTACCGGGACCGCGCAGGACGTGGTCCCGGTACATCCCGTAGCCGGGCAGCGCTCGGTCAACAAACCGGTCTTCGGGCTCGCGGCCGGCACCGTGCTCGCCTTCGGGATCTGGGCGTTGGCCGCACCGGAGAGCGCCGAGACTGTTGTCGGCACGGTCAAGACCTTCATCTCCACCTGGTTCGGCTGGTGGTACTTCGTGCTCGCCACGGCCATCCTCGGCCTCGTCGTTTTCCTCGGCGCCAGCCGGTACGGCCGGTATCGGCTGGGGCCGGAGGAATCGCGGCCGGAGTACAGCCTGTTCTCCTGGACGTCGATGCTGTTCGCGGCCGGTATCGGCATCGACCTGATGTTCTTCTCGGTCGCCGAGCCGGTCTACAACTACCTGCATCCCCCGCTCGGCGAGCCCGCCACCAACGCGACCGCCCGCAACGCGGTGGCCTGGACGATCTTCCACTACGGCATCACCGGCTGGGCGATGTACGCGCTGATGGGCGGCGCGCTCGCCTACTTCGCGTTTCGGCACAACCTGCCGTTGACGATCCGTGCCGCGCTCTATCCGATCTTCGGCAAGCGGGTACACGGCCGGTGGGGCGACGCGATCGACGTGGCCGCGGTGCTCGGTACCATCTTCGGCATCGCCACCTCGCTCGGTATCGGCATCGTGCAGCTCAACTACGGCCTGAACCAGCTGTTCGGGATTTCCCAGGGCAAGGCCGCCCAGATCGGGCTCATCGCGCTGTCGGTCGCCATCACCACGATCTCGGCTACCACCGGAGTCGACAAGGGCATCCGGCGATTGTCGGAGCTCAATGTCATCATGGCGATCGCGCTGCTGATCTATATCCTGGTGGCGGGCAATACCTCTTTCCTGCTCAACGGCTTGGCCCAGAACGCGGGCGACTACCTGTCGACCTTCCCCGACCGCACCCTCGACACCTTCGCCTGGGAACGCAATCCGGAGACGGCGAACACGCCGACGACCTGGCTGGACAGCTGGACGTTGTTCTTCTGGGCTTGGTGGGTGGCCTGGGCCCCGTTCGTCGGCCTGTTCCTGGCGCGCATCTCGCGCGGGCGCACGCTGCGCCAGTTCATCTTCGGGGTGCTCGTGGTGCCGTTCAGCTTCACCCTGATGTGGATCTCGATCTTCGGCAACAGCGCACTCGAGGCCGCCAGGGACGACACCGCCTTCGCCGAGAAGACCGCGGCCCAAGCCGAGCTCGGCTTCTACTCCCTGCTCGAGAAATATCCCGGCGCGACGCTGTTGTTCGGCATCGCGACCATCACCGGGCTGCTCTTCTATGTGACAACTGCCGATTCGGGGTCACTGGTCATGGGCAATTTCACCTCGAAACTGCCCGATCCGATGGCCGACTGCGCCACCGGCACCCGGATCTTCTGGTCGGCCGCGATCGGTGTGCTCACCTTGTCGATGCTGTTCGCCGGTGCGGGCGGGTCCATCACGACCCTGCAGAACGCCACCATCATCATGGGGTTGCCGTTCTCGTTCGTCTTGGCGCTGATCGGCATCGCGTTGTTGCGCGCTGTCCACAACGAGTCCTTCAAGCTCGACAGCTACCGCACCTCGCTGCCCAAGGCATTCGCCGCGGGCCGTGGCCCGGCCGAACTCAGCAGTTGGCGTCGCCGGTTGCTCTCGACCATCAACTACCCGGGAGCCGCCGCGACGCGCAAATTCATCACCGGCACCGTCGATCCGGCGATGCACGATGTCGCAGCGGAATTCGAGCACATGGGCATGACGGCGACCATCGACGATTCCCAATCGAATGAGGGTCTGCCGTCGCCGCGTCTGCTGGTCGATCAGGCCAGTGAGCCCCGCTTCGAGTACGGCATCTGGCCGGTTTCGGCACCGGCCCCGACCTACGCCGTGCTCGCCCAGCGGTCCGACGATCGCTACTTCCGCTGTGAGGTCTACCTCGCCGAGGGATCGCAGGGCTACTCCCTCAACGGCTACAGCCGCGAGCAGATCATCGGCGACATTCTCGACCAATACGAGCGCCACCTGGGTTACCTGCACCTGCGCCGCTCGGCGACAGATCACCACGAGCCCGAAGCCGGCGACAGCACCGACAGCGATCTGTGAAGGGATCCATCATGAGCGAAACCCTCTATATCGACGGCTCCTGGCGACCGTCGGCGTCCGGGCAGACACGCGAGATCCGTTGTCCAGCAGACGATTCCCTCGTCGGCATCGTCGCAGAGGCAGACCGAGGCGACACCGTCGCCGCGATCGCCGCGGCCCGCCGGGCCTTCGACGACGGGCCGTGGCGCAAGACCACCGCCGCCGAACGAGGCGACCTACTGCTGCGCGTCGCCGACGCCATCGACGACAGGCGGGCCGAGTTCGCGCGCGCCGAAACCCTCGACACCGGCAAGCGACCCTACGAGTCCGATATCGACATGTCCGATATCGCCAACTGCTTCCGGTATTTCGGCAAGCTCGCCGCCGACGACGCGGGCCGCGTCGTCGACGCGGGCACGCCCGACATCGACTCCCGCGTGGTCTACGAGCCGGTCGGTGTCTGCGGATTGATCACACCCTGGAACTACCCCCTGTTGCAGGCGGCCTGGAAGGTCGCCCCGGCATTGGCGGCCGGCAATACGTTCGTACTCAAACCAGCCGAGCTGACTCCCCACACCGCGATTCTGTTGATGCAGGTGCTCGACGATCTCGACGTGCCCGCCGGGGTAGCGAATCTGGTGCTCGGTGCGGGCGCCGGCGCGGGTGCGCCGCTGTCGGAGCATCCCGATGTCGACCTGGTCTCGTTCACCGGCGGGCTGGCCACCGGCAAGATCATCGCGCGCGAGGCGGCCGCCACGGTCAAAAAAGTAGCGCTCGAGCTGGGCGGCAAGAATCCGAATGTCGTCTTCGCCGACGCCTGCGACACCGATGAGCGGCTCGCCGCTAGCGTCGACAATGCACTCAACGCCGCGTTCCTGCACTCCGGCCAAGTGTGTTCGGCGGGCGCTCGCCTGGTGATCGAGGAATCGGCGCACGACCGCTTCGTCGACGAGTTGGTGCGCCGCGCCGAGCAGATCCGGCTCGGGTTGCCGTTCGCCGAGGGCACCGAGACCGGGCCGCTGATCTCGGCGGCCCACCGCGACAAGGTGAACGCCTATGTAGACCAGGCCCGCGCCGAGGGTGCCGTCATCCGCACCGGTGGCGCCTTCGCCACCGGCGACGCGGGCTCCGGCAACCTCGACAACGGGTATTTCTACCTGCCGACCGTCATCGACGGCGCCACCCGCGCGATGGCGTGTGTGCACGACGAGGCGTTCGGGCCCACCGTGACCGTGGAAACCTTCACCACCGAGGACGAGGCCGTCACCATCGCCAACGACACCGAGTACGGTCTCGCGGGCGCGGTGTGGTCCGGTGACGCCGCACGCGCACGTCGCGTCGCGGCCCGGTTGCGGCACGGCACCGTGTGGGTCAACGACTTCGGGCCGTATCTGCCGCAGGCCGAGTGGGGTGGTTTCGGCCGCTCGGGGGTCGGCCGCGAGCTCGGTCCTTCCGGGCTGCACGAGTATCGCGAGGCCAAGCACGTCTACGAGAATCTCCGGCCGGGCGTCACCGGCTGGTTCGCCGATCGGGAGGAACAGCGGTGACCACATACGATTACGTGATTGTCGGCGGCGGTTCCGCGGGGGCGGCCGTCGCGTCGCGGCTGTCGGAAGACCCGTCGGTGACCGTCTGTCTGCTCGAGGCGGGACCCTCCGATGTCGACGACCCGGCCATCCTGCGACTCGATCGCTGGATGGAACTGCTGGAATCGGGCTACGACTGGGACTACCCGATCGAGCCACAGGAGAACGGCAATTCGTTCATGCGCCATGCCCGCGCCAAGGTGCTCGGCGGCTGCTCCTCGCACAACAGCTGCATCGCGTTCTGGGCTCCGCGCGAGGATCTCGACTCCTGGGAACGCGAGCACGGCGCCACCGGCTGGGGCGCCGATTCGGTGTACCGGCTGTATCCGCGGATCGAGACCAACGACGCTCCCGGCGAGCACCACGGCCGCGGCGGCCCGGTGAACATCATGACGGTGCCGCCCAACGATCCGTGCGGTGTGGCCTTGCTCGACGCGTGCGAGGCGGCCGGTATCCCGCGCGCCGAGTTCAACTCCGGGCACACAGTTGTCAACGGCGCCAACTTCTTTCAGATCAACCGCCGTTCCGATGGCACGCGATCGTCGTCGTCGGTCAGCTACCTGCACCCGAATCTGGACCGGCCGAACCTCACCGTCCGGACCGGCGCCTGGGCCAAGAAGATCGTGATCGAGAACGGGCGGGCCGTCGGGGTCGACATCACCGACAACGCGTTCGGCCGCACCACCCGGATCACCGCCAACCATGAGGTGATCGTCTCCGCCGGCGCCATCGACTCACCGAAGCTGCTGATGCTCTCGGGCATCGGACCCACGGTTCACCTGCGCGAGAACGGCATCGAGGTGATCGTCGACTCTCCCGGTGTCGGCGCGAACCTGCAGGACCACCCGGAGGGCGTGATCGGTTTCGAGACGACGCGACCGATGGTGGACAGCTCCACCCAATGGTGGGAGGCGGGCATCTTCACCACGACCGAAGACGGCCTCGACCGGCCCGACCTGATGATGCACTACGGCAGCGTCCCCTTCGACATGCACACGCTGCGACAGGGCTACCCGACCGCCGAGAACACCTTCTGCCTGACCCCGAACGTCACCCATGCCCGCTCACGCGGCACCGTGCGGTTGCGCTCGCGCGACTTCCGGGACAAGCCGAAGGTGGACCCGCGCTACTTCACCGATCCCGACGGCCACGACATGCGGGTGATGATCGCCGGTCTGCGCAAGGCGCGCGAGATCGCCGCGACAGCGCCACTGTCGGACTGGGTGCGGCGTGAGCTGTATCCGGGGCCGGACGTGCGGACCGATGCCGAACTGGCCGACTACGTCCGCCTGACCCACAACACCGTCTATCACCCGGTGGGCACGGTCCGCATGGGTCCGGTCGACGACCCGATGAGTCCCCTCGACCCCGAGCTGCGGGTCAAGGGCGTCGACGGTCTGCGCGTAGCCGACGCCTCGGTGTTCCCCGCGCACACCACGGTCAACCCCAACATCACCGTGATGCTCGTCGGCGAGCGCTGCGCCGAACTCGTCGCCGCCGACCAAAAATAAATCAGCCGACATTTCGGACGCGGTATGCCACCATGATTTCACGCAGGTGATTCGCATCGGGCGAGGAACCGACGAGCAGCATCGAGAGGAGGAGACGGCCGTGAAACAGCAAGCGCCACAGCAAGATTCGGAACATACCTATCGCCGCGCGAATTCGGCCCACAGCGCCATGCGCCTGGGTATCGATGGCTCCGGCCGTCTCCTGTTCGCGGCCTGACCGGCCCGTTCCTCTTTCTGCTCCTGACGTTCGTTCTCCTCGAAACATGGTGATTCCCATGATGATTCGTCATGCCGTCGACCCGACGGCCCCCGCTTCCGACACCTGGATACACACGAGGGTGCTCGTGCTGAACGCCAGCTACGAGGCCCTCGACGAAATCACCGCCGACCGCGCCGTGACATTGCTGATCAGCGGCGCCGCCGAGACCGTGATCGAGCGGGCGCCGCGGTTTCCGATCCGGTCGCAGCATCTGGTCATCGCGTTGCCGGAGACGATCCGGTTGGTGCGCTACGTCTACCTGGCGCACGTGGCGCCGATCGGTGACGACAGCCGCGCCACGCTGGCCGGGGTGCTGCGTCGCGACAAGCACCGGTGCGGTTACTGCGCCGACTGGGCCCACACCGTCGACCACATCCGCCCACGCAGCCGGGGCGGACCGAATACCTGGAGCAATCTCGTCGCCTGCTGCGCACGGTGCAATGCGGGCAAGGCCGACCGCACCCCGGAAGAGGCGGGAATGCGGCTGCTGTGGGAGCCCAAGGCTCCCGACCCGCTCGCCCGCAAGCAGCGCCGGATCTGGAAGGAGTACGCGCCGTGACCACCACCGACCTCGCACTGACCGAACTGCTGACCCTGTCCGATTCGGGGCAGTGGCACCGCGCTGCCTGCCGCGGCGACCCCAACCATGAGGCGTGGTTTCCGTACCCGTCGCAGGACTTCGACTACGCCCGCCGGATCTGCGCCGGTTGCCCGTTGCTCGCGGGGTGCGCCGAGTACGCGGCCCAGACCGGCCAGTCGGGGGTGTGGGGCGGTCGTGAATACGACCGTGGTCGCGTGATTCGTCCATGACCGGCCGGGGCCGGGTGTCGCCTGACACCCGGCCCCGTGTCCGTTCGGCATGTCGGGCTCTTACCGAGGCCGTGACCTGGGGTGATGCAGACGGGTATGCGCTGTGCCGTGTTGTCGCGTGGTGTCCTTAAACTTGCCGCGTGGGTACGCATCGCAACGGGACCAGTTCTCGAAGTATCAGCAAGGGTCCGGTTATCGCGGCATCGGCTCTCGTCCTGGTGATCGTGGCCGTGTTCGCCTGGTTCCAACTCAGCGATCGCGCCGATTCGACAGACGTCGCCGCCGCTGCCGAGTGCGTCGAAGGGGCCGCGTCGCTCGACGTCACGGTCGATCCGGCCATCGCAGGTCCGGTTCGCGCCGCGGCCGAACGGTACAACGCGAGCAAGCCGCGGGTGCGTGACCACTGCGCGCGGGTGGAAGTGTCGGCGCGCCCATCGACCGCCGTAGGCGCCGGTCTGGCCGATGTCGCGGCGTGGGATCCGGCGCTCGGGCCGAAGCCGGGGCTGTGGATCGCCGACTCGAGCCGGTCGGTCGAACTCGTCCGGGTGCCCGGTCTCATCGAGGGCACGCCCGCCTCCATCGCTACCAGCCCGATTGTCCTCGCCGTGCCCGATGCCCTGCGCCAGGCGCTCGAACAGCACCAGATCGCCTGGGCCGACCTGCCGCGATTGCAGCAGGGCTCGCTCGACGAAGTCGGTTTGACCGGGTGGGGCGGGCTGCGGATGGCGCTGCCCGCCGGTGACGCGACGACCGCCGCCGCGGCGGCGATCGGTTCCTCGGTCTCGGGGACCGAGCCGTTGACCGAGCAGGCCGCCGGGTCCGGTCAGGTCGTTGCCGCGATCTCCGGGCTCGCCGCCGACGCGCAGGCACCGGCCGATCTGACGACCGCCATGTCGGCGATCAGCGCGAATCCCACCGACGACGAGGTGCACGCGGTCGCCGCGACCCAGCAGCAGCTCGGCACCGGCGGGCTCACCGCGTTCCGGCCGATCGGCATCGCGCCGCTGGCCGACTACCCCGCGGCGCTGGTGTCGGGTCCGTGGGTCGACAAGACCCAGAATCTGATCGCGTCGCGGTTCATCGACTTCCTGCGCGCACCGGAGCAGGCGGGCGCGCTTGCCACCGAGGGCTTCGGGCCCGCCATCGGCTCGGCACCGGCGAATCCGGCGCGCGCGGCGTTGGCGAAGGTGCAGTCGACGCTGACGAATCCGGTCCTCGGCGTGAACGCCACGGTCCTGCTCGATGTGTCGTCGTCGATGGGCACCGCGGAGGGGTCGACCACCCGCCTGTCGAACGCGATAGCCGCCGTCGCCTCGACACTGCAGGTGATGCCGCCCGACTTCGGGCTCGGCCTGTGGACGTTCGGCAAGAACATCGACGGCACCACCCCGTACAAGGCGCAGGTGGCCACCGATCTGCTCACCGACGCCCAACGCAACGCGGTCGGCTCGGCGGTCACCGCGGTGAAACCGAGCCAGCTCACCGCCGATCAGGCCTATCCGAGCCTGCTCGCCGCCTACCGCGCCGCGGTGGCCGGTTACTCCCCCGGTCGCACGAACTCGATCCTGCTGATCACCGACGGCCCCGACGACGACTCGACGCTGACCGGCACCGCGCTGGTCGAGCAGATCACTGCGGCGACCACCTCGAGCAAACCCATCCGCATCGACGTCGTGGTGATCGGCGGCCAGGGCACCCAGACCCTGCAGACCCTCGCCGATCAGACGGGCGGCACCTACACCCGCATGCCGACGAGCAACGACCTCGGCTTCGGCACCGCGGTGGTCAAGGCGCTCACCACGCCCTAGGTTTCGACGCCGCCGTCACGGCGAAACCTGCACCAGCGCACCGGATTCCATCGCTACCCAGAGGTCTCCGGCCGCGTCGACCGTGAGTCCGTGCGGTTCGGCGCCGGGTAGGTCGAGGTGGGTGATCTCGCCGTCGGTGGTGATCCGGCCGAGACGGCAGCTCGCCCACTCGGTGAACCACAGGGCACCGTCGCGGCCTGCCACGATCGCGTGCGGGCGAGCCTCGGTGTCCGGGAGGGTGAACTCGCTGACGGTGCCGTCGAGGTCGATCCGGCCGATGGCACCTGCGCCGATCTCGGTGAACCACAGTGCCTTGTCGGGACCTGCGGTGATGCCGACCGGTGCGGCCGCGGGCGTGGGCAGCGGGTGGACCCGGAGCGCGAGGTCGTTGTCGATCCGGGCGATGGCGTTGCCCTGGTTCACCGTGAGCCACACGGCCCCATCGGGCCCCGGTGTGATCATCGAGGGCATGCCGTCGACCTCGACCCGGGTGATGGCGCCGTCCGCGCCGAGTCGCCCGACCCGACCCGCCTGCAACTCGGTGAACCACAGTGCCCCGTCCGACCCGACGCACGCACCGTAGGGGCCTTCCATGGACTGGCTCGTCACCGCACCGTCGACGGTGATGCGGCCGAGTCGACCACCGTGGAACTCGGTGAACCACAAGGTATTACCGGCCCCGGCCACGATCACCGTGGGTTGTCCGTCGGACTGCTCGAGCGGATAGGTCCGAACGAGCCCGTCGGCGAATCGTCCGATCACGCCCTGCGCGACCAGCGTGAACCACAGCGCCCCATCGGGCCCGACTGTGATTCCGTAAGGCGCGCCGGGCACCGCGATCACTTGCACGATCTCAGCCAAGATCCTCAATTCCCTTCTGTATTCCCCGGAAACGACGGCGCAACGCCCGATCGTGCGACACCACGAACACCGCACTGCGGTAGTCGTCGAGTGGTCGAACAATGCTCCAATCGCAACTCATGTAGCTTTAACCTACAAAACCGAGCCGACTAACGCAACGGGAGTAGTTTTTGGAACCGCAACGACGCCCCGGCGGACGGAGTGCCCGGGTCAGGGAGGCTGTTCTCGACGCGACGACGGCCGAACTCGCCGAGCAGGGCTATCAGGGCCTCACCGTGGACGCGGTCGCTCAGCGAGCGGGGGTCCACAAGACCACCGTCTACCGGCGCTGGCGCGGCCCGGAGGGCTTGGTCGCCGACGCGCTGGAACGCGCCGCGGAACAGTCGTTGCCGATCCCGGACACCGGCTCCCTCGTCGGTGATCTGCGCGCACTCACCGAACTGGTGCGCGCGAGCTTCGCCGATCCCGAATCCGGCACGGTGGCAGCAGCTTTCGTCGCGGCGGGCATGCAGCACCCCGATGCCGCCGCCGCGCTGCGCGGCTTCTATGCCGCGCGTCACGACGAGGCGGCGCAGATCGTGCGGCGGGCGATCGTCCGTGGCGAGGTCGCGCCCGACATCGACGCGACCGAGATCATCCGGCTGGCCATCGCACCGCTGTTCCACCGGCTGTTCATCACCCACGAACCGGTCACTGTCGAGCAGGCACGCCGAGCCGCGGATATCGCGGCCACTGTCGCGAGAACAGACGCTTGAATCAGCCTGTGGTCATACCCGAACGGCGTACACCTCGTGTAGTTCGGTGCCTGCCAACGACGAATCCTGGCGACTTCGTGGGGTGAGGCCGTGGAGTTCGAGGACCTCGCAGAATTCGGCGAGGCGGCCCTCGTGGTCGTGTACCTCGGCGACGACGGAGCGGATCCGGGACCAGTCGGATTCGGTGATGCCGAGCAGGACATCGAATTCGGCTCGTTCGACGTCGATCTTGAGTACACCGATCTCGGCGGCGGGGTCCTCCTGCGCCAGGATCGCCGACACCGTGGTGACCTCGACATCGATCTGCTCGCCGTCGTGCAGGCCGCGGGTGATGAGGGTGATCGCGTCGTCGGGCAGACCGCTGTTGCGCAGGAAGGTTTTCGTCGCGTCGTCGTCGGCCTCCCGATCGGCGTACAGGCTCGAGTTCGCGGTGGCTCGGGGGTACCAGGTGAACGGCAGCACACCGGGTGCGGCACCCACCGCGACCTCGAGGGCGACACCGTCGGGCACGTGCGCCGACATATTCCGGTGCAGACACTCGTACGTGGCGGGGGCGGGTTCGGCCGCGATCACCCGCACGCCGGGGTGCGTTTCGGCGAACACCATCGCGCTGAGTCCGATATTGGCGCCGACGTCGACGACGAGGTCACCGGGTCGCAGGGTGGCGGCGGCTCGGCGGTAGTACCCATCGGCGATCATCTCGTTCCAGAGCATGCGTGCTTCGGCGGGGCTGGTGCAGGTGACGGTGCGGCCGTCGTCGAGGCGCAATTGCTGCGGTGTGGTCGTCATCAGTGCATGAATCCTTCGAGGATCGGGCCGATCACGGCCAGCGCGGAGGGGTGGGTCAGCTCGAGATGGCGTGCGTCGAGAACGGTGTTGTGAATGCGGCCCGTGACATGGGGTCGCCACGTCTGGGCGACGGCTTCGGTGTCGTCACGATCCTTGCCCGCGGTGAAGAAGATCAGGTCACCGTCGAAGGTCCGGGGCCGGTAGGCGTCGGCGAGTTCGCCTGCGGTGGAGAAGCTTTCCATCACCCGGTCGATCTGGTCGGCGGTGAACAAACCGGTGCCGGTGATCTGATCGCGGACCACCTGCCAGGCCTGCTCGGTGGTGCTCGCGGTGACGGTGTCGCCGAGGTCGAACAGTTCCCGCCAGCCACCCAGCAGATCAGCCATCAACTCGCCCGGTGCGGAACCGGTGTCGGGCGTGATCGGCGGGGCGCCGACCGCGCTGTCCATCATCGCCAACAGCGCGACCTGTTCGCCCTGCTCCTGTAGTCGAGTCGCCACCGCATGGGCGATCTCGCCGCCCAGCGACCAGCCGAGCAGGTGGTAGGGCCCGCTGGACTGGGTTCGGCGGATCTCGTCGACGTAGCGGTGTGCGAGCTCATCGATCGAGGTGGCGCCGGGTTCGTCGGTGACGACGTGCGGGTCCTGCAAGCCGAATACCGGCCGGTCGCCGCGCAGATGCCCCACGAGTCCGCCGTAGAACCAGGCGAGCCCGCCCGCCGGGTGGATCGCGAACAGTGGTGCGGCATCACCCGCGGGCCGCAGCGGCAGCAGCACCTGCATGCCCGATCCGCCCTCGGCTTCGTCGACTCTGCGGGCCAGTGCCCGCGGTGTCGCGTCGTCGAACATCCACGGCAGCTCGATCCGGACTCCACGGCCGTGGAGTTCTGCCACGGCCATGGTCGCCAGCAGCGAGTTGCCGCCGAGGTCGAAGAATCCGTCCGCGGCCCCGACCCTGGCCACGTTCAGGGTGTGCGCGAACACCTCGGCGATCGCGATCTCGGACTGTGTTCGCGGCTCGTCGTATTCGCGTTCGGACGGTTCGAAGTCGGGCGCGGGCAGGGCGTTTCGGTCGAGCTTGCCGTTGACCGTCACCGGCAGCGCCGGCAGCACCACGATGGCCGAGGGCACCATGTAACCGGTGAGCAGCCTCGCGGCGGTGTCACGAACCTGCGCCGGGTCCAGTTCCTGCCCGTCGACGGGCACGACATACCCGATCAGCTGGTCGACGTCCTTGGCGTGTCGGTGCACCGCGGCAGCCGCCTGGGCAACGCCGGGATGGCCGAGCAGCGCCGATTCCACCTCACCCAATTCGATGCGGAAACCGCGCAATTGGATCTGCGCGTCGGCGCGTCCGAGGTAGTCCAGTTCCAGTCGGTGTTCGCCGCGACGCCACCGGCCGACGTCACCGGTCCGGTACAGGCGGCTACCCGGCGTGCCGAACGGATCGGCGACGAATCGGCCCGCGGTGAGCGCGCCCTGGCCGTGGTAGCCGCGCGAGAGCTGTCCGCCGCCGACATAGAGGTCACCGGCGACACCGGCAGGCACCGGCCGCAACCGCTCGTCGAGCACGTACACCGCCATACCGGGCAAAGCACGGCCGATCCCGCTGGTACCGGCCTGATCGACTTCGGCATAGCTGACGTGGACCGTCGTCTCGGTGATGCCGTACATGTTCACCAGTCGCGGCGAGCCCGCCGGGTGGGCGAGCAACCAGCCGGTCAGCCGGGCCTGGTCGAGCGCTTCGCCGCCGAACACGATGTAGCGCAACGCCAGCTCGTCGCCGTCCGCGCCACGGTAGCGGCGCTCCGCGTCGACGAATCCGTAGAACGCCGACGGCGTCTGGCTCAGCACGGTGACCTGTTCGCGCGCCACGAGCTCGACGAAGGCGTCGGGTGTGCGGGTGGTGTCGTAATCGACGACCACCAGACGCCCACCTGAGAGCAGTGCGCCCCACATCTCCCAGACTGCGAAATCGAAAGCGTAGGAATGGAACAGCGTCCACACATCGTCGGCCCCGACGTCGAAATTCTCCGCGGCGTTCGTGAGCAGGGTGACCACGTCGCGGTGGGTGACCGCGACACCCTTCGGCCGACCGGTGGAGCCGGAGGTATAGATCATGTAGGCGACATTGTCCGGGCGCGCGGCACCGTCGTGCCCGCTCTCGGCGACCGCGTCGTCGTCCAGAAGCAGTATCGGCCCGCTGAATTCGGGCACCTGCGAAGACATCGTCGCGGTGGTCAGCATCGCCACCGGTCGCGCGTCGTCGAGCACGAAGCGCAGCCGCTCGGCCGGATACGCCACATCCAGGGGCAGATAGCCCGCACCCGACATGACCACGGCCAACAGTCCGACCGCCAGATCAGCGGTGCGCGGCAACGCCACGGCCACCAGCGTTTCGGGACCGGCGCCCGCCGCGATCAGCCGGGCGGCGACGGCCTCGGCGCGCCGATTCAGTTCCGCGTAGGTCAGAACAGTCGTCCCATCGGTCACCGCGACCGAATCCGGGGCGACAGCCACCCGTCGTGCGAACAGACCACCGATCGTTTCCTCAGGAACCTGCGCGCCCGCCACACCTGCCGCATCGAGAACCTCGTGGCGCTGCGCCGGTTCCATGAACTCGATGTCGCCGATCACGGCCTGCGGGTCCGCGGTCACCGCCTCCAGGATCCGCACATACCACTGCGCGAACCGCTCCATCGATTCTTCGACGAAAAGGTCGGTGGCGTAGGTCAATCGGCCGAGTGTGCCCAGCGGGTTGCCGTCGGCGTCGAAGCGTTCGACCAGCTTCACGTTGAGATCGGACTGTGCTTGTTCGATGTAGTCCTCGACCGGTTCCACCGTGATCCCCGGCAGTTCGAGGACCACCTGATCGAGGTTCTGGTAATCGATCGTCACCTGATAGAGCGGCAGGTGCGCGGTCGAACGCGTCGGGTTCAGCGCCTCCACGACCTGTTCGAAGGAGACCTCCGCGTGCGCGAGCGCTGCCAGGTCGGCGGCCATGACGTCGGCCAGGAGCGCGTCGAAGGGCTGATCGGCCGACACCGCTGTACGCAGGACGACAGTGTTGACGAACATGCCGATCAGATCGTCGAGTTCGCGTTCCCCGCGCCCGGACACCGGTGTGCCGACCGCGATATCGCCGGTGCCCGCCAGCCGCGCGAGCAGCACGGTCAACGCGGCGTGCGCCACCATGAACGGCGTCGCGCCGGCCGCCCGCGCGACCGCGCCGATGCGCTCCTGCAGCCGTGCCTCGATGGCGAAGTCGACGATCCGGCCCCGCATGGACGCGACCGACGGGCGGGGCATATCGGTGGGCAGCTCGAGCAGTTCCGGCAGCCCTGCGAGCGTGTCTCGCCAGAAGTCCAGCTGCCGCGACAGCAGCGACTCCGGATCGTGCTCGTCGCCGAGCAGAGCATGCTGCCACAGTGCGTAATCGGGGTACTGCACGGTGAGCGGTGGCCATGCGGGCGAGCTCGCGGTGGTCACGGCGTGATAAGCGGCCGCGACGTCGCGAGCCAGGGGAATCATCGAAAGGCCGTCCGCGCAGATGTGGTGTATGGCGATCACCAGCACGTACTCGTCTGACCCGAGGTCGAACAGTTCGGCCCGCACCGGCGGAGCCGCGGTGACCTGGAAGCTGGCCGACAGCACTGCCGTGGCGGCCTTCGGCAGCACCGATTCCTCGATGGCGACCGGGATCAGGTCGGGCACGACCTCGTCAGCGTCGACGATCACCTGTTGCGGAATACCTTCTACCACAGGGAATTTCGTGCGCAAAGATTCGTGTCGCCCGATCACCATCGCGCAGGCAGTGCGCAGCGCCGAGATGTCGAGCCCTCCGCTCAGCCGAATCACCAAGGGCACGTTGTAGGCACCCACGGAGGCGTCGAGCTGGTTGAGGAACCACATCCGCTGCTGGGCGGGTGAGAGCGGCACCGGGCCGCTGTCGGGCCGCCGGGTCAGTGCGGGACGTTCGACGTGGTCGTGGCCGGTGAGCCGGGCGGCGAGGTCGACCATTCTCGGGTACTCGAACAGGTCGCGCACCGACACCCGGATGCCCAGTGCCGAGCTCAGTCGCGCGGTCAGCCTCGTCGCGGTCAGCGAGTTGCCGCCGAGGTCGAAGAAGTTGTCCCGCATGCCGACTCGGGGTAGGTCGAGCACTTCGGCGCAGACCTCGGCGACGAGGCGCTCGGTCGGATCGCTCGGCGCCAGGTAGCCGACGGCGGCGAAGGCCGGCATCGGTAGAGCGCCACGGTCGAGCTTTCCGGTGGTGGTCAGTGGCAGCTGCCCCAGCACCACGCAGATGTCGGGAACCATGTGGGCGGGCAGTCGGCGGCGGGCCGAGGCGCGCACCTGCTCGGGGTCGACGGCGTCACCGATGAGGTAGCCCACGAGCCGGTCCGTGCCGTGGTCGTCGGTACGCAGCAGCACTACCGCGTGGGCGACGGCGGGATGTTCGGCGAGGACGGCCTCGATCTCGCCGAGTTCGATCCGCTGGCCACGGATCTTGACCTGATGGTCGACACGGCCGACGTAGTCGAGCGTGTGGTCGGCCGTCCAGCGAACGCGGTCGCCCGTCCGGTACATCCGGGTGCCCGGGGCGTAGGGGTTGGCGAGAAATGTCGTGGCGGTGGCGGCCGGCCGGCCGAGGTATCCGCGCGCCAGCTGGATACCGCTGACGTAGAGCTCGCCGGTCACCCCGATCGGCACGGGCCGCAGGTGCGAATCCAGCACCACGGTGGAGGTCCCGCGAATCGGGCCGCCCAGGGTGATGGGCGCGGGAGGCGAAAGGGGCTCGCTGATCGCGACCATGATGGTGGTCTCGGTGGGTCCGTAGCCGTTGAACAGTCGGCGTCCCGGCGCCCAGAGGGCGGCGAGTTCGGCCGGTACCGCCTCACCACCGGCGACCAGTACCGCGAGGCTGTCGAGCCCGTTCGGTGACATGGTCGCGAGCACGGTCGGTGTGAGGAAGGCGTGGGTGACCGCGTTGTCCCGGATGATGCCGGCCAACTCGGTGCCCGCGTAGGTGTCGGGCGGTGAGATGACCAGCGTAGCGCCGTGTGGGTGGGCCATCAGGACTTCGAGCATGACCGCGTCGAATCCTGGTGCGGCACACTGCAGCACCCGCGATTCCGGGGTCACCTGGTACCGATCCCGCTGCTCGGTGGCGAAATTCGCCATGCCAGCCTGGGTGACCGCTACCCCCTTGGGCCTGCCGGTGGTTCCGGAGGTGTAGATGACATAGGCCAAGTCGGTGTCGCGGACCGTGCGCGCGACAGCGCGCGCCGGTTGGTCCGCGATCTGGCGCAACGCGGCCGGATCGTCGACGACCAACCGTGCCCACTCCCCTTCCGGCACTCCGTCGCTCACCTCGTCGACGGTCAACACGACGCGGGCGCCGCAGTCGGACAGCATGACCGCGAGCCGCTCATCCGGGTTGCGCGGATCGAGCAGCGCACTCGCGGCCCCGACCTCGGCCAGCGCCCAGATCGTCGTGATCAACGAGGTCGAACGCGGCATGACCACGCCGACGGTGTCGCCCGTGTCGACGCCGCGCTGAATCAGCCAGTGCGCCAACCGATGCGCGCGAATATCCAGCTCGGCGAAGCTCACCGTCTCGAACCCGCTCATCACCGCCACACCGTCCGGGTGCCGGGTCGCGCCGTGCCGCAAGAGCTCCGTCAACGCCTCGGGCGCCACCCCCTCCGAGCCTCTGGCCGGAACCAGCGCCGCGCGCTCGGCCGCCGACAGCAGGTCGATGTCGCCGACGCGCCCGCTCGGGTCGGCGGCGACGGCGCGCAGCACGCGCTCGATACGGTCGGCCAGCCCGGCCGCGGTCGCGCCGTCGACCCGAGCCGCCTGGTACCGCACCCGGATGTGCAAGGTGTCGGTGTGGTGGGCCTGCACGGTGATCGGGTAGTGCGCGGCATCGGTGCCGACCACGTCGGTGACCCGGACCCCGTCGATGTCGGCGTCGCCGAGTCCGCTGCTGTCGACCGGGTAGGACTCAAACGCCACCAGGGTGTCGAACAGTTGTCCGCCGCCGACCGCGGCCATGATGCCGGACAGTTCGATGTGATGGTGATCGAGCAGCCGGGTCTTGTTCGCCTGCAACTGTTCCAGCGCGGCCGTGATGGTCCGGTCACCCTGTACATGGACCGGGACCGGGAGCGTGTTGATGAACAGCCCGATCATCGACTCGATGCCCGGCACCTCGGCCGGCCTGCCGGAGACCGTCTCGCCGAACACGATCCGCTCGCGACCGAGTTGGTTGGCCAGCACCGTCGCCCAGGCGAACTGCACGATCGTCGACATCGTGGCGCCGCATGCGCGAGCGAGTTCGGTCAGGGCGGTGGTGATGTCGTCGTCGAGATCGATGGTCAGGTCGGTCGGTACCTCGACGGTGGCCTCGCCGACCGTTTCGGCGATCAGGCTGGGTTCGGTGAAGCCCGCCATCGTCTCGCGCCAGATCTCGAACCCGGCGGTGGTGTCGCGCCGGTCCAGCCAGCCCAGGTAGTCGCCGTAGGACGGCGCCGGAGGCAGCAGGCTCGCGTCGGCACCGGCCGCGTAGAGCCCGACCAGATCGCGCAGCAGCAACGGCAGTGACCAACCGTCGAGCAGCAGGTGATGCGCGGTCAGAATCAGCCGGAACTCGGCGGGCGCGACCCGGACGAGCACGAATCGCACCAGTGGCGGATCGGCGGGGTCGAAAGTCCGCTCGCGTTCGGACGCGAGGATCTCCGGCAGCGTCGCCTCAGCAGCCGCGACGGTGCGCCAGTGCACGGTGGCATCCACCGGAACAACTTGCGCGACAGCACCATCGATCGTTCGGGTGAACGCGGCTCGCAGGTTCGGATGCCGCCGCAGCAGGTCCGTCGCGGCCTGCCGAAGCCGGGCCTCGTCGACCGGCCCGGTGAGGGTCATCTCCGACTGCGCCGTGTACACATCGAGTTCGCCCACGGCCAGCTCGGCATGGAACAGCAGTCCCGCCTGCAAGGGCGCCAACGACCAGACTGCCTCGATCGGCCCGTAGCGTTCGGTGAAGATGTCCAGGTCCTGTTGGGTCAGCGCGACCAACGGTGTATCGGACGGGGACAGACCCCAATCATGTTCTCGTGCCGATATTTCCGCGATCTCACGCAGTGCGGCGGCCCACTCGTCGAGCAGTTCGCGGACCTCGCTGTCATCGAGAAGCCTTGTGGCGTAACCGATCTGCGCGGACAGAACCGGACCGTCGGGGGTGTCGACGATGCTGGTATCGATGGACAGTGTCGCCGCGGCGGGCATGTCGGGGTCGAAGGCCGCCTGGTGGTCGAAGTCCTCCCCGGCGGGAATCCACGCGACACCGGACAGCGCCGCGAGATCGACGCCCGCACGGCCCAGGTTGTTGAAACTGATCTGCGGTTCGGCCGACGCCGCCAGTTGCGGGGCCGTCGCCGCGTGGAGGTACCGCAGCATGCCGTAGCCGATGCCCTTGTCGGGCACGGCCCGCAACTGTTCCTTGACCGCCTTCACGGCGGCGCGCGGATCGGTGCCGTCGATGTCGAGGTCCACCGGGTAGGCGCTGGTGAACCAGCCGACGGTGCGCGAGAGGTCGGCGCCAGGGGCGAGCTGTTCCGCGCGCCCGTGGCTTTCGAGCAGGATCCGCGCACCACGGTGCTCGACGCCGCGTTCGGCGCGCCAACGACCCAGTGCCAGCAGGAGACCCGCCAGCAGGGCGTCGTCGGTGGTGGCATGCGCGGCACGTGGCACCGCACCCATCAGGGCGGTAGTCAGGGCGACAGGAAGGATCAGCGTCATCCGCTCGACCGTGGCGTGCACGTCGACAGTCGGGTCGAGTGCGGCCCGCCCGAGCAGCGGTTCGGGACGGGACCCCATTCGCTGCCATAGTGCGAGCTCGTCGACACGGCTGTCGGCTGCCGACGTCACGGCCTGCGCCCAGCGGCGCATCGATGTGCCGACTTCGGGCAGCTCGACCGCTCGGCCCTCGCCGAGCTGCTGCCACGCGGAGACGAAGTCGGGGATCAGGATGCGCCAGGACACACCGTCGACCACCAGGTGGTGGATCACGATCAGCGCGCGCCCCGGCGACGCCACGCCGGGGTCCGGCACCAGACAGACGACCTGCATCATCGCTGCATCGACGGGACTCAGTCGGGCCGACGCTTCCTCGAGCGCGTCCTCGACGAGCGCCGTGAACCCCATGCTGCCAGGCATGTTCTCGGTCCCGAAGGTACGCACCGACACCACCCGCTGGGCATCGATCGCGCCGCGCGGCAAGACCTCGAGGTGCGCGTCGACCTCCGTGCCACTCAGTCGTGCGCGCAGCATGTCGTGTCGGTCGAGCACGGCGCCGACCGTGGCGACCACGTCGGTCTCCCGTGCGTCGCCGGGCAACTCGACCAGCAACGATTGCGCGAACCGGTCACCGGCCGGACGATCCAGATACCAGGAAACGATCGGGGTCCGCGCTACCTCCCCGATGCCACCACCGGGCAGTTCTTCCAGGGTCACCCGTCCCGCGTCCTCGGCCACGACGGCCAGTCCGCGAACAGTCCGGTGCTCGAAGATGTCTCGTGCCGTCACGACCACGCCGGCCGTCTTCAATCGCGATGCCAGCTGGATCGACATGATCGAGTCACCGCCGCGTGCGAAGAACGACTCGTCGGCCCCCACCGAGGCCACACCGAGCACCTCGGCGAAGATCCCCGCGATGGTCGCTTCCAGTTCGGTCGCCGCGGCCGTGACCACCGAATCCGGCACCTCGACATCGGGTTCGGGCAGTGCGCGCCGGTTCACCTTGCCTGTCGACGACACCGGCATCTCATCGAGAACCGTGAACACGGCGGGCACCATGTGTTCGGGCAGCGCGCCCGAGATCTGCTCGCGGATCGCGGCCGTATCGATCGTTCGACCCTCGTCAGCCACCAGATAGGCGGCCAACAGCGGTTGTCCCGCGTTGCCGCGCCTGCTCACGGTGACCGCGGTGGCGACGTTCGGGCAGGCCACCAGCGCCGCGTCGATCTCACCGAGTTCCACGCGCTGACCGCGGATCTTGACCTGGAAGTCGGCGCGACCCACGTATTCGATGGTGTGCTCAGCGCTCCAGCGCACCAGGTCACCGGTGCGATACATCCGGGTGCCCTGCGCACCGTACGGGTCGGCCACGAACGCGGCAGCGCTCGCCCCCGGCCGATTCAGGTATCCACGCGCCAGCGCCTTACCCGACAGATACAACTCACCGACCACGCCCACCGGTACCGGTCGCAACCGAGCGTCGAGCACGACGGCGCGCACCCCGGGGATCGGGGTGCCGATGGTGATCGGATCACCCGGTGCCAACTCGGAGCTGACACAGACCGCGATCGTGGTCTCGGTCGGTCCGTACACATTGTGGAAGCGACGGCCCGGCGCCCACGCGGCGACGAGTTCGGCGGAGAGCGCTTCGCCGCCGATCGTCAGCATCTCCAGCGCGTCGAGGCCCTCGGGCCGCAAGGTCGCCAGCACGCTGGGTGTCATGAACGTGTGCGAAACCCGGTGCGTACGAATCAGTTCGGTCAGTTCCGCACCGGCGAACACCTCGGCGGGCGAGATGACCAGGGCGGCACCCGCGTCATAGGCCATCAGCGTTTCCATCATCACCGCGTCGAACGCGGGCGCGGAGACCTGCAGGACCCTCGACGCTCTATCCACCTGATAGTGCTGGTGCTTCGCCGCCGCGAAGGCCGACAGACCCCCGTGCGTGACGACCACACCCTTCGGCTTGCCCGTCGAGCCGGAGGTGTACACCAGGTAGGCGGCATCATCCAGGCGCGCCGCCGCGAAGTGGTGATCCGGTGACGCGGTGGACAGTTCGGAGATCACCTGCTCGTCGTCGAGGCACACCCAGTCGACGGTGTCGGGCAGCGACGAACGCGCCGCGCTCAGTGTCACCCCGAGCGTGACCCCGGAGTCCTGGGCCATGTGCGCGAACCGATCCGCGGGATAACGCAGATCCATCGGCACGAACGCCGCACCGGTTTTCGCGATTGCCCACAGCACCACGTGGAAGGCCACCGACCGCGGGACAGCCAGGGCGACATAGGTTCCCGGCATCGCACCCGCCCGGGCGAGCAGCACGGCGAGCCGGTCGGATCGCAGGTCGAGTTCGCCGTAGGTCAGGGTTTCGTCGTCACCGATCAGCGCGGTCGCCATCGGGTCGGCGGCAGCGGCGGCGAGCAGCGCGGGCAGCGTCTTCGGCGCCACCGCTGTCTCGCGCCCGGCGGGCAGCAGCTGTGCGGTCTCCTCGGGGCTCAGCAGGTCGATGGCCTCGAGGGTCACGTCCGGCTCTGTGGTGATCGTGGCGAGAACGCGCAGGAGGCGCTCGGCGAATCGAGTCGCGGTGGCCTCGGTGAACAGGTCGGCGGCGTAGACGATCTCGCCGTCGATGCCCGCTCCGTCGGCGCGCTCGTTCAGCAACACCGTGAGGTCGGTTTTGGCCTGCGCCACATCGGGATCGAGCACCTCGACGTCGATATCGTCGAGTTCGAAACGCGTGGGATCGGCATTGCGGAAGCCGAGCATCACCTGAAACAGCGGTGAGTACGCGGTCGACCCGGCCCGGTCGAGCACCTCGACCAGACGCTCGAACGGCACGTCCGCGTGCGCGAGCCCCTCCAGATCCGTGCCGCGCACCTCCGTCAGGAATTCCCGGAACGACAGTCGCTCGGCGACGCGAGTGCGCAGGACCACCGTGTTGACGAACATCCCGACCAGATCGTCGAGTTCGGGGCGTCCGCGACCGCTCACCGGGGTGCCGATCGTGACGTCGTCGGTGTGGGCGGTGCGCGAGAGCAGGATCGCCAGCGCGGCGTGCAGAACCATGAACACCGTGGCGCCCTCACGGCGAGCGAGGTCGACGACAGCCTCGTGCAACGCCGGCTCGACGGTGAACCCGACACTGCCGCCGTCCATCGTCAGCACCGCGGGCCGTGGACGGTCGGTCGGCAGGGCGAGCAGTTCAGGGGCGTCGGCGAGAATTCGCTGCCAGTAGGTGATTTGGCGCCCCGCCAGGGATGTGGGGTCGTCCTCGGCACCGAGCAGCTCACGCTGCCAGACCGCGTAGTCGGCGTAGTCGACGGACAACGCCGGCCACAGCGGTGGCGTGTCGGTGCGACGAGACCGGTAGGCGGCGAACACATCTCGGGCCAGCGGCGCCATCGACGCACCATCTGCGGCGATGTGGTGCACCACCAGGATCAGGACGTGTTCATCGGCATCCGTGCGATAGAGCCGCACGCGGACCGGCGTGTCGGTGGCGATGTCGAAGCCCGACTGCACCGCATCGCGCAGGCGATCTGCCAGCAGCGCCGGATCGTCGAGGGAGGCGAGTTCGATATCCGTGGCGCCGACCGTGCCGTCCTGGACGAGCTGGTGCGGTTGCCCGCCCACCGCGGGATAGATCGTGCGCAGGGTCTCGTGGCGGGTGATCACATCCGTCATCGCCGCACGCAGCGCCACTACGTCGAGCGGTCCGGTCAGCCGGGCCGCGAATCCGATGTTGTACGCACCGGAGGCGGGGTCGAGCTGGTTGAGGATCCAGATGCGCCGCTGCGCCGCCGCCAACGGAATCTCGGCGAGCTCGTTGCGGTGCACCAGCGGCACGCCGGCGTAGCGGTCGCGCACCGCGATCCGTTCGGCCAGCGCCGCGATGGTGAGGGCCTCGAAGATGTCGCGAACACCGACCCGAACCCGCAGGGCGGCTTCGGCCCTGGCCGCGATCTGGGCCGCCGACAGCGAGTTCACGCCGATGTCGAACAGGTCGGCGCCGACGCTGACCCGGTCGGCGCCGACGATCTCGGCGACGATCTTGGCCAGCACGGCTTCCCGGTCGGTGCGCGGGGCGAGGAATTCGTCCGCGTCGTCGATGTCCGGATGGGGCAGCGCGGCGCGGTCCAGCTTGCCGTTCGCATTGAGCGGCAAGGTGTCGAGCACCAGCACCGCGCCAGGAACCAAGTAGGACGGCAGTAGCCGGGTGAGCGCACGGCGCACCTCCAGCCCGTCGAGTGCCGCACCCGGCATCGGCGTGACATAGGCGGTGATCCGGTCCTCGGTGACGATCGCGACCGCGCGGGCGACCGCATCGATCGAGTGCATGGCAGCTTCGATGTCGCCGGGCTCGACGCGCTGGCCGTGGTACTTCACCTGGAAGTCGCTACGGCCGAAGAACTCCAGGGCGCCGGTGGGCGTCCAGCGGACCAGGTCGCCGGTGCGGTAGAGGCGCTCCCCCGGCGCGCCGAACGGGTCGGCGAGGAATACCCCACAGGTGAGATCGGGGCGGTCCTGGTAGCCGCGGGCCAGCTGGGCGCCCGAGACGTACAGGTCGCCGACGACACCGGCGGGGACCGGCCGCAGTCGTGCGTTCAGGACATAGGCGGACATCCCCGTGACCGGATACCCGATCGGAACGCTCTGCGGCGCAGCGGGATCTGTCGTGCATCGGTAGGCCGTCACGACCTCGGCTTCTGCGGGTCCGTACCAGTTGACCACCTCGGCCCGATCGAAAACCTGCCCGGCGCGTTCAGCGGTGCGCTGGGCCAACGCCTCGCCCGCCGGGAAGAGGTAGCGAACCGAGGACAGCTGGGTCGTGCCCGGGTGCTCGAGCAGCACATCGAGCATCGACGGGACGAAGTGCACGGTGCTCACCCGCTCGTCCGCGATGACCTGGGCCAGGTAGCCGGGATCACGGTGGCCGCCGGGTTCGGCGACGACGATCTGCGCGCCGGTCTGCAACGGCCAGAACAACTCCCACACCGCGATGTCGAAGGTGATCGGGGTCTTGTGCAGCACCACATCCGAGGCGTCGTGCGGGAATTCGGCTTGGGCCCAAGCCAACTGGTGGGTGGTGGCGGCATGGGAGAGCGCCACGCCCTTCGGCGCACCGGTCGAGCCGGAGGTGAACAGCACATAGGCGGTGTTGTCTGCGCGCAGTGGTGCGCGGCGTTCGTCGTTGCCGACGGGTCCGGCGGGTTGTGTGCTCAGGTCGAGCTCGTCGAGCCGGACTCGAGACAGCTCGTCGGGAAGGGAGCTCTCGTCGCCGGTGACGGTGACGACCAGCAGCGGTTGGGCGACCGCCACGACGTGGGCCAGCCGTGCGGTCGGGTAGTCGGGATCGAGCGGAACGAAGGCGGCACCGGACTTCACAACGGCATAGACGGCGGTGACCATGTCGATCGAACGGTGAATCGCCACCGCCACGGTGGTTTCGGGGCCCGCGCCGAGATCGATGAGGTGACGAGCGAGACGGTTCACGTCCGCGTCGAACTCACGGTAGGTGAGGACGCGACCGCCGGGCACTCGGATGGCGGGGGCGTCCGGGGTGCGTGCTACCTGCTCGTCGAAGGCGTCGACGAGCGTGCGGTGCGGGCTCACCAGTGGTGCGTCGTGCGGGCGCAGCAGACGGGTGCGGGTCGTTTCGTCGGCGAGGTCGATCTCGCCGACGACGGTCTGGGCGTCGGCGGTGACAGCGTCCAGCACGCGGACGAGCTGTTCGGTGAACCGGCGTGCGGTGGTGTCGTCGAACAGATCGGTGGCGTAGGTCAGGCGCAGATTCATGCCCGTGATCTCGTTGTGCGGGCCTCGGTCCTCGGTGATCATCAGCAGCAGATCGCAGATCGCCGCGTCGGCGCCGACATCGATGCCCGCGATCTCGAGCCCCGGCACGTCGAGCTGGGCGGGCGCCATGTTCTGGTAGGCGAGCATCACCTGGAACAACGGTGAATGTGCGGTCGAGCGAGCCGGATTCAGCACTTCCACCAGCTGTTCGAACGGAACAGCGGCGTGATCGAAGGCCTCGATATCGGTGCGCCTGGTCAGTTCGATCAGGTCGGCGAACCGCTGCTCCGGGCGGACCCGGGTACGCAGGACGAGCGTGTTGACGAACATGCCGACGAGGTGGTCCAGCGAGCGGTCGCCGCGACCCGCGTACGGGATCCCGATGGCGATGTCGTCGCTACTCGACAACTGCGCCAGCAGGACGGCCAAGGCGGTGTGCGCCACCATGAACGGGGTCACCCCGTCGCGCCGCGCCGACGCCGCCACGGCTTCGGCGACGTGAGCGGGTACCTCTGCGTGGACCGTCGCCCCGCGATGGGACTGTTCGAGCGGGCGCGGGCGATCGGTGGGCAGCGCGAGCACATCCGGGAGCCCCGCGAGCTGGGTGCGCCAATACAGTAGGTCGCGGCCCGGCGCGGAGTCGGGTGTGGCGAGCAGTTCGCGCTGCCACAGGGCGTAATCAGCGAATTGCACTGGCAGCGGAGCCCATTCGGGTGCCGCGCCGACTCTGCGTGCGCGGTAGGCCTCGATGATATCGGCGGCCAGCGGCGCTACCGAATAGCCGTCGCAATTGATGTGGTGCACCGAGAGTGCCAGTGCGTGCGCGGTTTCGGTGATTCGGAACAGCGCCACCCGCAGCGGGGCGCCCACCGCGACATCGAATCCGACGCCGAAGAACCGCGTCAGCTCCTCGATCAGGACATCCGTCGACACCGGGCGCACGGCGAGATCGCAGGACGCGACGACTTCCTCGGCACTCAGCACGACCTGCGCGGGGGTGCCGTCGTGGGCCGGATAGGTGGTGCGCAGGATCTCGTGTCGTTCGATCACA
Organism: Nocardia salmonicida NBRC 13393; assembly: GCF_001613085.1. Classification (GTDB taxonomy): domain Bacteria; phylum Actinomycetota; class Actinomycetes; order Mycobacteriales; family Mycobacteriaceae; genus Nocardia; species Nocardia salmonicida. The sequence goes on along the minus strand of NZ_BDBR01000023.1, from coordinate 71,556 downwards.
TCGTGCAGCGCGGCCCGCATGGCCTCGGTATCGAGGTCACCGTCGAGGCTGATCGACAGTGGCACCACGTAACTCGCGGACTCGGGGTCCAACTGGTTGAGCAGCCACATCCGGCTCTGCGCGGGCGAGAGCGGGATGCGCTCGGGCCGCACCGCCGCCACCGGGCCAGCGACATCACCGACCGCGCGCTGACGTTCGACCCACCGAGCCAGCTCGGCCACGGTCGGGGCTTCGAAGATGGCGCGCACGGGAATCGTCACGCCGAGGACTTCGCCGATGCGGCTGAGCACTCGGGTCGCCAACAGCGAATTGCCGCCGAGGGTGAAGAAATTCTCGTCGGCGCCGATCCACGGTGTCTGCACCAGTTCACCGATCACACCGGCGATCGTTTCCTCGACGATCCCGCTGGGAGCCCGGTACCGGGTCGAGCCGACGCGGGTGTCCGGAGCGGGGAGGGCGCGGTAGTCGATCTTGCCGTTGGGCGTGAGCGGCACCGCGTCGATCCGAATCATTTGGGCGGGCACCATATACGCGGGCAGGCGTCCCAGCAGATACGTCCGCAGCGAGTCGGGGGCGATCGCCTCGTCGCTCACCGTGTAGGCCACCAGCACCTGCCCGTCGGCGACCTGATGGACTCGAACGATCGCGGCGCCGATCTGGTCGTGTGCGCGGAACGCGGCTTCGATATCGCCGAGTTCGACGCGCAGGCCGCGGATCTTCACCTGGGAATCGCGGCGGCCGACGTAGCGCAGCCGGCCAGTCGTGTCCCAGCGGACCAGGTCGCCGGTGCGATAGAGGCGAGCGCCCGGCACCGAGCCGAACGGGTCGGCCACGAAGGCAGCGGCTGTGAGGTCCGCGCGGTCGTGGTAGCCGCGGGCGAGTTGGATGCCACCGAGATAGAGCTCACCGGTGACGCCGGAGGGCACGGGGCGCAGTCGGGCGTCGAGGACGTGCGCGACGACATTCGCTTCGGGCGTGCCGATCGCCACGACGGGTCCGTCGAGCTCGCCGATTTCATAGGCGGTGACGCTGACGGCCGCTTCCGTCGGGCCGTACAGGTTGTCGATGCGCGCCTGGCTGACCTCGCGGAACCGGGCAACGGTCTCGGAGTCCAAAGCCTCACCGATGCACAGCACTTGGCGGATCGTGGCGAGGTCGTCGGGGCTCGCGAGGTCGAGGAACGCCGACAGCAGCGAGGGCACGAAATCGACCACGGTCACGTCGTGACGGGCGATCAGTCCGGCTACGGCAGCGGGATCGATGTGATCCTCGCGCCCGGCGACGACCAACGCGGCCCCGGAGGTGGGGGCGGTGAACAACTCCCACACCGACAGGTCGAAAGTGGCGGGGGTGCGCAGGAGCAGCACGTCGCCGACGCCGATACGGTAATGCGCTGTGAGCCAACGGAGTTGGTTGACAACCGCCTCGTGGGTGAGCGCGACACCCTTCGGAACCCCGGTCGACCCGGAGGTGAAGATGACGTAGGCCAGATCGTTCGGGCGCAGTGGCCTGATCCGATCGGCATCGGTGACCGGCGAGGTATCGGTCGCGGCCGGGCTGAGGTCCGACAACCGCCAGACCGGCGCCCGCGTCGGCAGGTCGATGTCGTCACGGATCAGCACACCGTCAGGTCGTGCGGCGGTGAGCACGGTGCGCAGCCGGTCGACGGGGTGGTCCGGATCCAGCGGGAGGTAGGCGGCGCCGGTCGCGTGGATGGCGTAGAGCGCGGTGAGCAGATCGACCGAACGGCGCATTGCCACGGCCACCAGACTTCCCGGCCCGATACCGTGGCCGATCAGCACTCGCGCCAGCGCGTTCACCTCGGCGGCGAACGCCGCGTAGGTGAGCACGTCATCGCTGTCGCCGTCGATGACCGCCGTGCGTTCCGGTGTCGCCGTGACCTGCTTCGCGAACAGGTCCGCGATCGTCGAGCCGTCCGTGGGAGCGTCCGGACCGGATTCCCGCAGCGACAGTTCGTCGAGTTCACGCGGGCTGAGCAGCGGCAGGTCGCCCACGGGCAAGCCGGGATCGGCGACGACACCACGCAGGATCGCGAGGAACCGCTCGAAGATCGGCGCGATCGTGGATTCGTCGAAAAGATCGGTCGCATAACCGAATTCGACCTGCATGTCGCCGGGGGCGCCGTTCGAGTCCATCGTGTCGACCAGGGTCAGGTGCAGGTCGTACTTGGCGACACCCGGTTCGACGAGATCAGCGGCCACCGTGAGGCCGCCGAGTTGCAGCGTCGGGATGTCGATGTTCTGGAACGAGAAGCCGACCTGGGTCAACGGCTCGTGCGCGGTGCTTCGCGGTGGATTGAGGACCTCCACCAGTTGTTCGAACGGGATGCCCGCGTTGTCGAACGCGCCGAGATCGCATTCGCGGGCGCGGTCGAGCACCTGGGTGAACGGCGCCGCGGGATCTACCCGCACGCGCAACACCAGCGTGTTGACGAACATGCCGATCAGCGGGTCGAGGGCGGGTTCGCCGCGCCCGGCGACCGGGGTGCCGACCGCGATGTCCTCGGTACCAGACAGCCGTGCCAGCAGGACCGCGAACGCCGCATGGGTCACCATGAACAGCGTCGAGTCGTGGCGACGTGCGAGGGCGATGATGTCGCGATGCAGGTCGGCGGGAATCGTGGCCGACATGGTCGCGCCACGGTAGGACTGTCGCGCGGGTCGGGGGCGGTCGGTCGGCAGATCGAGCATCTGCGGCAGGTCGGCCAGCGCCGCGACCCAGTACCGGATCTGGTCGGCGGTCACGCTCGCCGGGTCGTCCTGAGTGCCGAGGTTTCGCCGTTGCCACAGCGTGTAATCGGCGTATTGGACCGGCAGCGGCGTCAAAGCCGGTGTCTCGCCTGCCATCCGGGCCCGGTAGGCCACGGCCAGGTCGGCGGCCAGCGGCGCGAGCGAGGATCCGTCGATGGCGATGTGGTGCACGGTGAGCACCACCGTCCACTCCTCGGCCGCGGTGCGCAGCAACGCGACCCGGAACGGCACCTCCGTGCTCACGTCGAATCCGAGGGCGGTCTCGTGCGCGATCCGGTCCGCGATCTCGGCCTCGGTGACCTCGGCGCACGTGAGCCGCGGTTCCGAGTGCGGTGCCAGGATTTCCTGCCACGGTCCGCTGTCGCTGTCGGGGTACCGGGTGCGCAGCGTCTCGTGCCTGTCGATCACATCGGCGAGCGCTGACCGCAGCGCGTCGACATCGAGTGGTCCGGAGATCCGCACGACAACCGGCACGTTGTAGACCGCCGCCGAGGTGTCGAACTGGTTGAGGAACCACATCCGGGCCTGCGCGGGCGAGAGCGGAATCCGATCCGGCCGCTGCTGGGGTACCAGACGGCGGTGGCCCGTACCCGGACCGGCCTGCGGGCCGATCGAAGCCAGCTCGCGGGCGAGCGCGTCGACGGTGGGCGTCTCGAACAGCGCTCGCACCGCGACGTCGGTGCCGAACGCGTCGGACAGGCGAGCCGCGACCTTGGTCGCGGTGAGCGAGTTTCCGCCCAGGTCGAAGAAGTTGTCGAGCGCGCTCACCCGCGTCGCGCCGAGCACCTCGCGGTAGACATCGGCGACGAGTTGTTCGGCGGGTGTGCGCGGCGCGATGTCGGCAGCCGTGTGCGGGAACACCGGCTCCGGCAGCATCACACGATCGAGCTTGCCGCTGGCGGTCAGCGGGAACCGGTCGAGCACCATGCACACATCGGGCACCATGTGCGCGGGAAGCCGGTCGCGCGCGGTCGCGCGTACCCGCTCCGCGTCGATGCCCGCGCCGACCAGATAGCCGACGAGGCGGTCGGCGCCTGTGCTGTCGTGGATCACCACGACGGCGTGGGTCACCGAGGGGTCCTGTGCGAGTACCGCTTCGATCTCCCCCAGTTCGGTGCGCTGCCCGCGGATCTTCACCTGATGGTCGGCGCGGCCCAGGTATTGCAGGGTCTGCTCCGAGGTCCACCGGACCAGATCGCCTGTGCGATACATCCGGGTGCCCGCACCGCGGGGGTCGGCGACGAAACTGGCCGCTGTCACCGTGGGCCGACCGAGGTAGCCGCGCGCCAATTGCACGCCACCGACGTAGAGTTCGCCCGCCGTACCGACCGGCACCGGCTGCATCCGGGCGTCGAGGACCTGCGCGGAGATGCCGCGAATAGGTCCGCCGATGGTGATCGGACCCTGCGGGGAGATCGGGTCGCTGATCGCGACCATGATCGTCGTTTCGGTGGGGCCGTAGCCGTTGAACAGCCGACGCCCCGGCGCCCAGGTCGCGCCGAGGTCGGCCGTCAAGGCTTCGCCACCGGAGACCAGCACCCGCAGGCACTCCAGGTTCTCCGGTGACATCGAGCCGAGGACGGTCGGCGTCAGGAAGGCATGGGTAACCCCTTGTGCACGAATGAGTTCCGCCAGTTCCGCGCCCGCGTAGATCTCGGGCGGGGACACGATCAGTGCGGCGCCACCGGGGTGGGCGAGCAGAATCTCCAGCATCACCGCGTCGAACCCCGGACCCGCGGCCTGCAGGACCCGCACGGTGGGCTCGACGTCATAGCGGTCCTGCTGTTCGGCGGCGAAGTTCGCCAGCCCCTGGTTGGTGACCTCGACGCCCTTCGGAACACCGGTCGTGCCGGAGGTGTAGATCACGTACGCCACGTCGCCGGGGTGCACCGGCCTGCCTCGATCGATATCGGTTACCGGCGCCGAGGAGTACCCGGCGGTGACGGCGCGCGAGACGGGATCAACTACCACCAGCAACGCCCACGGCCCCTCGGGCGCAGCGCCCTCGACCTCGGCGCTGGTCAAGACCACCCTGGGTGCGCTGTCGGCGAGCATCGAGCGGATCCGGTCCTGCGGATTGCGCGGGTCGATCAGCACCAGGGCCGCGCCCGTTTTGGCGACGGACCACACCGCCACCACGAAATCGAGCGAGCGCGGCAGGACCATCGCCACCACCTCGCCGGGTCTGGCGCCTTCGTCGAGCAGCCGGCGGGCGAACCGGTTCGACAGCGCGTCCAGCTCCGTGAAGTCCAGCTGTTCGGTGCCGGAGACGACCGCCGGACCGTCCGGCGAGATCGCGGCGCCACGAGCCAGCAGATCCGCCAGCGGTACGCCGGGTACCGCGTCCGCACCCTGAACAGGTTGCAGCGCGCCACGTTCGGCGGTGGACAGCAACTCCACATCGCCGACCGGCACGGAGGGGTTCGCGACCACCGCGTCGAGGATGCGGCGCAGCCGTGCGGCCATCTGCTCGACGGTGGCGGGGTCGAACAGGTCGGTCGCGTAGTTGATGCGCAGCGCGACGTCGCCGGTGTGCGCGGCGTTCGCGTCGATGGTGACGACGAGGTCGACCTTCGCGGGTTCGGCGCCCGGATCGAGGACGTCCACCGTGAGGCCGGGCAGGGTCAGGCGGGGCAGTTCGGTGTTGTCGAAGGACAGATACACCTGACACACGGGCGCATAGGCCCCCGAGCGGCGCGGATCGAGCTCTTCCACGACCCGGTCGTACGGCAGGTCGCCGTGCGCGAAAGCGTCGATGTCGATGTCCTTGACGCGTTCGAGGAAGCCGGCGAACGATTCGTCGCCGCGAACCGGCGTGCGCAGCGCCACGGTGTTGACGAACATTCCCACCAGCGGCGCGAGGTCCGGCTCGCCGCGACCGGCCAGCGGGGCGCCGATGACGATGTCGCCGGTGCCCGACAGCCGAGCCAGCAGGACGGCGAGTGCGGCGTGGACGACCATGAACGGGGTGAGGTCCGCGGCGCGGGCGAGTCGCTCGATGTCGGCATAGGTCCGTGCGGGAAGCGTGGTGGCGACGACCCCGCCGCGCATCGAACGGCGATCAGGCCGCGGCCGGTCCGACGGCAGCTCGAGCACTGCGGGCGCATCTGCCAATTGAGTTGTCCAGTACTGCAATTGGTCCGCGGCGAGCGAGTCCGGATCGGTTTCGTCGCCGAGCAGGCGACGGTGCCAGTCCGCGTAGTCGGCGTACTGCACCCTCGGAGGCAGCTGGTCCGGAGCGATCTGTTGCGACCGCGCAGCGTAGGCGGTGGCGAAGTCGACGGCCAGCGGTGCCAGCGACGCACCGTCACAGCAGATGTGATGCAGGACCAGGACCAGCACGTGACTGTCGTGGCCGGTCGTGAGCAGGACCGCGCGCAGCGGTGGTCGGGCGCAGACGTCGAAGCCGTCGGCGGTCAGCTCGCGAAGCCGGTCGGCGAGCCGCTGTTCCTCGACGTGTTCCGGGACGCAGGAAAATTCGGTCAGGGTCGCCTCGGTCGACAGGATCTCCTGTGTGCCGTGGCCGTCGTGGGCGGGGTAGCGGGTCCGCAGCGACTCGTGGCGATCGAGAACGTCGCCCAGCGCCGCGCGCAAGGCAGCGGAGTCGAGCCGGCCGGACAGCCGCAGGACCAGGGGAATGTTGTAGGCGGCAGACTCCGGGTCGACGCGGTTGATCAACCACATCCGGTGCTGTGCGGGAGCCAACGGCAGCAGTCCGTCCCGCGCGATCGGTGCCAGGGCGGGCCGCACCCGGCGCCGCGCCCGGCCGACGTACTCGGCGAATCCGGCCACGGTCGGGTTGGCGAACAGATCACGCACCGACAGTTCGCATTCGGTGGCATCGGCGACCCGCACGACGGCGCCCGCCGCGGTGAGCGAGTTGCCGCCCACCTCGAAGAAGCTGTCGAACGCGCCGATCCGTTCCACACCGAGCACCTCGGCGAAGACCTGCGCGACAGTCTCTTCGGCCTCGGTCCGCGGCGCGACATAGCTCGCTGTGGCCGCCGCTGCCGGTTCGGGCAGGGCGCGCAGGTCGAGCTTGCCGTTGACCGTCAACGGCAGTTCGTCCACGACCATGACGACATTCGGGATCATGTAGTCCGGCAGCAACGAACCCGCCTGGGCGACAACGGCATCGACATCACAGTCGGTACCGGTCACCACGACGTAGCCCACCAGACGTGCCGCGTCGGTATCGGCGCGATGCACCACCACTGCGGCCGAAGCCACCGCCGGATGGGCCAGCAGCGCGGCACGGACCTCGTCGAGTTCGATGCGGAACCCGCGCAGCTGCACCTGCTGATCCGCGCGGCCACGGTATTCGAGCTCGCCGTCGTGATTGCGGCGGGCCACATCTCCGCTTCGGTACATCCGCTCCCCCGGCGCACCCCACGGGTCGGCGACGAACCGGCCCGCGCTCAGTGCGGGCTGACCGAGGTAGCCGCGGGCCAATTGCGTTCCCGCTACGTAGATCTCACCCCATGCGCCCACCGGCGTCGGCCGCAGGCGCCGATCGAGCACGTAGGTGCGCAGGCCGGGCAGGGCCGTGCCGATCACACTGGGTGCGCCGGGTACGGCCAGGTCGGCACTCATCTCGGTGCGGGTGACGAACACGGTGGTCTCGGTGATGCCGTAGCTGTTGACCAGGACCGGTCCGGCCGGGTTGTCCTGGTACCAGGGCGCCAACGCCGCCGGGTCCAGACCCTCACCGGACAGCACGACCACCCGCAGTGCCAGCTCCCCATCGGGGGTCTCGGCCGCGAGGTGCCGTCGGCGAGCCGCGGCGAATTGATAGAACGCCGAGGGAGTTTGGCTGAACACGGTAACGCCTTCACGGGCGGTCAGCCGCACCAGTTCATCAGGAGCGCGCGCTGTCAGCGTATCGACGACCACCACGCGACCGCCGGTGACCAGCGGTCCGAAGACCTCCCAGATCGAGTAGTCGAAGGCCACCGAATGCAGCCAAGTCCACACGTCGTCGGCCCGAATATCCAGAGCGGCACACGCATTCGCCAGGTAGGTGACAGCCGAACGGTGGCTGATCACCACGCCCTTGGGCCGACCCGTAGACCCGGAGGTGAAGATGACGTACGCGGCATCGTCGGGTCGCAGTGGCGCGGTGCGGTCCTCATCGGTGATCGGGTCAGCGGCACCGTCGAGGTCGTCGCCGGGCTCGAGAACCAGCCGATCGCCGCCCACAGCCAGCGCGGAGTCCTCGACGATGACAACCGTCGGATCCGCCTGACCGACAATGTATTCCAGTCGTTCGGATGGATGACCGAGGTCCAAGGGCAGATACGCGGCACCGGATTTCAGGACCGCGAGCATCGCGACGATCAGCCGGGTACCGCGCGGCAGGGCGAGGGCGACCAGCGCACCCGGACCGGCGCCGCGGGCGATCAAACGCCGGGCGAGCCGAGTGGAACGCTCATCGAGGTCGCGATAGGTGATCGTCTCGCCGTCGGCGGTGACCGCCTCCGCGAGCGGGGTCGAATCAGCCTGTCGCGCCAGCGAATCCACCAAGGTCTCAGCAGGGGCGATGCCCTCGACACCGGCCGACTCGTCGACGATCGCGTCCTCCTGCGCGGACGACACCAACGGTAGTTCCACCACACGCTCGTCGGAGTCGGCCCCGATGAAGCGGCGCAGGAATTCGATGAAGCGATCGGCGTGGGCGTCGATATCGCGCTTGCTGTAGAGATTGCCGTTGCCGTGCAGCTCGATGAGCAGCGGTGCGTTCGGCCCGGTCCGGTAGAGGTTGATCTGAAGGTCTTCGAGCGCGCCCGAAGTGAGCGCGTGGTAGCGACCGACGGCGTCGCCGAGGCGGATCTCGGAGTCGAAGAACAAGATGTTGAGGACGGGCCCGAAAGTGTTGGCGGAGTTGTCGATCGCGGGCGACTCGCGGCGCAGGTCCTCGAAGCGGTAACGCTGATGACGCAACGCGGAGATCAGCTCGGCGATCGAGGCCTTGACCAACTGCGCCACGGTGGTCGCGTCGTCGATCGCGAAGCGGATCGGCACCATATTGGCCAGCATCGCCGCGGCATTGCGCAGCTTCACGGTGACCCTGGCGCTCATCGGGACAGAGAGCACCACTTCGTCGGCACCGGTCATCCGCGTGAAGAAGGCCGCGAACGCCGCGACGACGACCTGTGCGGCCGACGCGTCGAGCTCGGCCGAGCGGCGATCGAGCAGCGTCCACAGCTCAGCCGGAAGTTCGCGTGCGGCAACCTCGTCCACGGTTCCCGCGCGCGCCGAACGACCGGACAACCCGGTCGGCGCGGGCAGATCGACGACCTTGTCCAGCCAGTACCGGCGATCGGCCTCGAACCGTGAACCCGCCCGATAGGCCTGCTCCTCCGCGGCGATGTCACGCAGGGGAACCGCCATCAGCCGCGCCGGCGGCCTGCCTTCCAACATCGCGTTGTAGTGCTCGGCGACCCTGCTCAACACGTTGAACGCGCCGTACCCGTCGATGACGAGATGGTGCGCACGCGCGTACCACAGGTGCAGGTCGTCACTGATTCTGATCAGTCGAGTGATCGCGAGTTGGTGCTGGGTGAGGTCGACCGGTCGCGTGTAATCGTTGCGCATCCATTCCAGCGCCGCTGACATCGGATCGCCGTGCGTGCCGAGATCGAGCACGAGTTCGTTGAACGTGATGCCGCGGTCGACGACCTGGTAGGGACGCCCTTCCACCTCGACCACCCGCACCATGAGCGACTCGGTCTCTTCGCACGCCTCGTGCACTGCCCTGTTGAACAGGGCCACTTCGAGGGGCCCCTCGATCTCCACGTACTGGGCGATATTGGTCGCCGGTCCACTATGCGCGCCGTCCGCGAACCACATGCCAGTTTGCGCGGAGGAAAGCGGAATCAGATCCCGATTACCGGCACAGCTTTCGACAGACTCCATAATTACCCGACCCCTCGCATGGCTATAGACCCAACACGAAACTCCAAGTACGGAAATCCGTGCGCTTTCCTACCCCGCATATTCACGTGTACCACAACCGCTGAATGCGGGTCCATTACTGCCGAGCAACCATCCGTTTTCCCTCGCCGTTCTCAGGACCGAGAGGGATCCCGATGGCCACCGATCCAACGTCCCGCGCGTGCGCTACCCAGACGATTCCGATCCGAAACCTGGTACCGACATTAGCCTGACAGCAAACATCTGGCATATGATTTTCAGGGAACACCCTAGTAACAATTCAATCCAGGCCGACAGTCGATCCGGACATTCCACACGAAACTAATCTTCCGACAACATCCCAGGTAGACATCTTATAGGGTGTCGCTCCAGCACGTACGGTAGCGAACTACCACAGTGGATGCTGATGGCATCCCTGTTCACCATGGTGCACTCTCCCAGCGTAATAGGCAATTTCCGCAAATATTTCGCTCGAACTGATCAACCGACCGGATATCTGCGATGGCTGCCGTACCGGCATTAGACACGTCATGCAATCCCCGGGAGCGCTCCAGCGGCCCGATTCGAAGGCGAATATACAGATGTCGCGCGTGCCGTGTGGAGATATATCGATTCAATTCCCACCATTATTCGAGGCTTGACTTATTGACGAGTCTATTTTGTGCCCCGAGACATACTGGACATTCCCGGAAGAGCCGGAAACAAGGCACCCAGTATGTAACACGCCGAGAGTTCGGCCGATGAGAATTCACTTTCGGCAACTCTGCCGCGACTGCAATCTCGCATGGCCCGCAAAGACCCACACCAACGACAACGGGCCCCGCCGACTTGATCGGCGGGGCCCGTTGTCAGGGACAGGTCAGTCTTCGTACGCGTCCAGCGGCGGGCACGAACACACCAGATTGCGGTCACCGAACGCACCGTCGATGCGCCGCACCGACGGCCACACCTTCGGGCGGGCATGGCCGATTCCACGCGGATACACCGCGGTCTCACGGCTGTAGGGATGGTCCCACTCGGCGACCAGGCTGGCGGCGGTGTGGGGCGCACCGCGCAGCGGGTTGTCGGTCACCGGCCACACGCCGGCGCCCACCTGGTCGATCTCGCCACGGATGGCGATCATGGCGGCGATGAACTCGTCGATCTCCTCGAGGTTCTCGCTCTCGGTGGGTTCCACCATCAAGGTGCCCGCGACCGGGAAACTCATCGTCGGCGCGTGGAAACCGTAGTCGGCGAGCCGCTTCGCCACGTCGTCGACGGTGACGCCGGTCTGCTTGGTGATCTCGCGCAGATCGAGGATGCACTCGTGAGCGACCATGCCGTTCTCGCCGGTGTAGAGCACCGGGAAGTAGGCGTCGAGTCGGCGGGCGATGTAGTTGGCCGACGCGATCGCGGTCAGGGTCGCCGCGCGCAGGCCCTCGGCGCCCATCATCCGGATGTAGGCCCAGGTGATCGGCAGGATCGAGGCGGAGCCGTAGTTCGCCGCCGACACCGCGTGCGAACCGGCTTCGAGCGGGTCACCGGGCAGGTACTGCGCCAGGTGCGCACCCACCGCGACCGGGCCGACGCCGGGACCGCCGCCGCCGTGCGGGATGCAGAAGGTCTTGTGCAGGTTCAGGTGGCTCACGTCGCCGCCGAACCGGCCCGGGCGGGCAAGGCCGACAAGGGCATTGAGGTTCGCGCCGTCGACGTACACCTGGCCGCCCGCGTCGTGCACGAGCGCGCACAGCTCGGCGACCTCGTGCTCGTAGACGCCGTGGGTGGACGGGTAGGTGATCATGATGCAGGCCAGCCGGTCGGCGTGGTCGGCGATCTTGGCGCGCAGATCGTCGAGGTCGACGTCACCGTTCGCGCGGCACTTCACCACCTCGACTCGCATGCCGACCATGGCCGCCGAGGCCGCGTTGGTGCCGTGCGCGCTCGACGGGATGAGGCAGGTGTCGCGGTGGTCGTCGCCGCGATCGAGGTGGTAGCGGCGAATCGCGAGCAGGCCCGCGTACTCGCCCTGGCTACCGGCGTTGGGCTGCAGGCTCACCGCGTCGTAGCCGGTGATCTCGGCCAGCCACTGCTCGAGGTCGGCGACCAGCTTGCGGATGCCCAGGGAATCCTCGAGCGGCGCGAACGGGTGCAGACGAGCGAAGCCGGGCCAGGTGATGGGCTCCATCTCCGCGGTCGCGTTGAGCTTCATGGTGCACGAACCGAGCGGAATCATGCTGCGGTCCAAGGCGATGTCCTTGTCCGAGAGCGCGCGCAGGTAGCGCAGCATGGCGGTCTCGGTGTGGTGGCGGGTGAACGCCGGGTGGGTCAGGTAGTCCGAGGTGCGCGTCTCGATCGCGGTGAGCTCGGTGCCGATGCCCGCGTCGGGAGTCAGTGCGGTGCCGAAGGATTCGACGACGGCGGCGACGTGCGCGTCGGTGGTGGCCTCGTCGCAGGCGATGGCGACATGGTCGGCATCGACCAGGCGCAGATTGATGCCCTTCGACTTCGCCTTGGCGACAACGGCTTCCGCACCGCCGGGCACCTGGGCGAGCACGGTATCGAAGAAGGCGCCGTGCACCAGCGCCCCACCGAGACCGGTCGCGACGGCGGCGGCGTGCTCGTGTACCCGGCGCGCGATGGCGCGCAGGCCGTTGGCACCGTGGTAGCTCGCGTACATCGCGGCGACGATGGCCAGCAGTACCTGGGCGGTACAGATGTTGGAGGTGGCCTTCTCCCGACGGATGTGCTGCTCACGGGTCTGCAGCGCCAGCCGGTAAGCGAGCGCGCCGTCGGCATCGACGGACACCCCGACCAGACGGCCGGGCAACTGACGGGCGAAAGCGGTGCGCACGGCCAGATAACCGGCGTGCGGGCCACCGAAGCCCATCGGCACACCGAAACGCTGGGTGGTGCCGAAGCAGACATCGGCGCCCTGTTCACCGGGCGGGGTGGTCAGCGTCATGGCGAGCAGATCGGCGCCCGCTGCCACCAGTGCGCCGCGCTCGTGGGCGGCGGCGAACAGCGAGCTCCAGTCGACGATGCGGCCCGACGCACCCGGCGTCTGCACGATCACGCCGAAGAACTCGCCCTCGGGCAGCTGCCCGGTCGACAGGTCGGCCTCGACGATCTCGATGCCGAGCGGCTCGGCCCTGGTACCGATGATGGTCTTGGTCTGCGGGAACAGGTCGGCGTCGACGAGCAGCCGGTTCGACTTCGACTTGCCCGCGCGGCGCAGCAGCGTCATCGCCTCGGCCGCGGCGGTGGCCTCGTCGAGCATGGAGGCGTTCGCGACGTCCATGCCGGTCAGATCCGACACCATGGTCTGGAAGTTGAGCAGCGCCTCGAGCCTGCCCTGGCTGATCTCGGGCTGGTACGGGGTGTAGGCGGTGTACCAGGCGGGGTTCTCGAGCAGATTGCGCACCAGCACCGGCGGGGTGAGGGTGTCGTAGTAGCCGAGACCGATCATCGAGGTGGCGACCGTGTTCGCCGCCGCCAGCGCGGCCAGTTCGTCGAGCACCTCGTGCTCGGAGGCGGGCGCGGGCAGCGCGCCGAGGCCGGATTCGTCGAGGATCGTGGCGGGCAGCGCCGTGGTCGCGAGTGCGTCGACGGACTCGACGCCGATGGTCGCGAGGATCCGGGCGAGTTCGTCGGAATCGGGTCCGATGTGGCGGTCGGCGAACGAACGGGTCACGGGCAGCTCCAGGTCGGGCGGGTCGACCTCGTGGTCGACGGGTACCAGCCCTCCCCCTCTGTCTGTGCGCCTGAGAGATTCGGTAACCCGGCCCCGAAGATCGGTGACCGTGCCCCTTTCCCCGTGGGCGGGCAGCCGGATGCCACCGCTTTCCAGAGGCGTCGAATCACCGTGCGGTCCCTGTTGCCTGAGAGATTGACGGGGAGGTGCTGCTCCTTCGGCGCCCCGATTCTCGCGAACCGAGGACTCTCCCGCACGGCGGCGACGCACCACTGATTCTAGATGCAGCAAACCCCCGGTCGCGCCACCAGGGGCACGCCGGGGGTGTAGTACTGGTCACTAACCTGTCTTGCGGTTCTCCCTCACCTTGCGTCGAAAAGACAGTTCGTCTTCGGGGCGGTCGGTGATGGCGGTGGCTCGTTCTGCCGGGAAGTCCGCGATCGCGCCGGTCAGCTCACGCATGGCGCCACCGACGGCGATACCGAAGACGCCCTGCCCGCCCTGCAGTAAATCGACTACCTCCTCGGGCGAGGTGCACTCGTACACCGAGGTTCCGTCGGAGAACAGGGTGATTCCGGCGAGATCGCCGACGCCGCGGCTACGCAGGTGATCGACGGCGATCCGGATGTTCTGTAAAGAGATGCCCGCGTCCAGCAGTCGCTTCACGATCTTGAGGACAAGGATGTCCTTGAACGAGTACAGCCGCTGGCTGCCCGAACCCGCCGCACCACGGATCGACGGCACGACCAACCCGGTGCGTGCCCAGTAGTCGAGCTGACGGTAGGTGATACCGGCGACCTGACAGGCGCTCGGCACCCGGTAGCCGACCAGATCATCCGGAACCGAGTCGTCCGGGAACAAGCCAGGCTGTACGACATCCTGCGTTTGTTCTTCCACTGATCGCTCCTTCTGCCGACGTTCTCGGGTCGGAGTCACGACGGATGTTGCCCGACTTTCGAGGTTACTCCTGCCATTGTCGGACCTGCGGTGTTGTCACACCAAGCACCAAACGCCGCGATTCCCTGGACCTCTACTTCAGGTTTAGAAGATCGTGATCAACTGTCGGTCGCCTTGAAGTCGTCGGGTGAGACCGACTCCAGGAACTCCTTGAACTTCTCCACCTCGTCCTCGCGTTCGTCGGGCATCACCAGTCCCGCCTCGGCGAGGACCGGTTCCTCGGCGTAGATCGGGCACCCCACGCGCAAGGCGATCGCCACCGAGTCCGAGGGCCGCGCCGAGACCCGCAGGTCGCCGTCGAAGACCAGGTCGGCGTAGAAGGTGCCCTCCTGCAGATCGACGATCCGCACTTCCTTGAGTGTGTGTCCCAGATCGGTGATCAAAATCTTGATCAGATCGTGAGTGAGCGGACGGATCGGAGTGACCCCCTCCTGCTCGAGCACGATCGCGGTGGCCTCGGCCTGCCCGATCCAGATCGGCAGATACCGCTCCCCTGATGCCTCCCGCAGCAGCAGCACGGGCTGGTTCTGTGGCTGCTCGACACGGATGCCGATGACACGCATCTCGCTCATGAGTAAGTCCTGCCTCCCATACTCGGCCGCCGGCCGGCACGACAGCTGCACAGCTCGCCGTATCAACGAGTCTAGGCGAATTCTGGGGCGCGCAAGGAAGACGTTCGAGCCGAAATCGGTGTATAGCCCGGGCGATACCCGATCGCCCGGCCGGGTGTGTCAGCCGCCGAGGGCTGTGCGCACCGCGGCTTTCACCAGTGCGGCGTGCAAGTTCAGCGACAGTGCCGCGAGTTCGCGGACGGTCTCTTCCGCGCGTGCGCGCGCGTCGGCATCGCGACTCTTGGCGATGGGCGCGGCGATCTGCGCGATCAGCGCGGCCTCGCGGTCGGCGGCCAGCTTGAAGGCGCGCAGGTGGCGGGCCTCCAGACCGAATTCGGCCATGGCTTTGGCCGCGTGTGCCAGGGTCACCGCATCGGATTCGAAGAATCCACCGGCGCCAGGGACGATGAGTCCCGCGCGCAGCAGATCATCGAGGAAACGGTCGTCGATATCGGCTTTGGCGAGGAGATCGGCCCTGGTGAGCCGCACGGCGACGTCGACGCGCAGTTCCTCGGGCGAGATTTCACCGGAGACGATACCGAGGCGGCGCGGTGGCGCCGTGCTCATCGCGTCGTCGGTGCGCGCGGAGCCGGACACACTGTGCCCGGCGTCCGCGGAACCGTGGTGGGAGTGCGCGCGGGCGCGCGCTTCACGCACACCCAACGTCGCCGCACCACTGTCGATCGCTTCCAACTGCTCCTTGATCACCTTCAACGGCAAGTACTGATCGCGTTGCGCGGTCAGTACGAAGCGCAGCCGTTCGTAGTCGGAAACCGAGAACCGCCGGTATCCCGACGGTGTCCGTTCCGGCCGGATCAGGCCCTCGGATTCGAGGAACCGGATCTTGGAGATGGTGATGTCAGGAAAATCTGGTCGCAGCAGGTCGAGTACGGAGCCGATCGACATTCCTCCGCGCGCCCACTGCGCCGCCCCTGTCACAGCACTGTGCCCTTCGCGGGCACCAGTACCGTTGGGGTCATCGCGACCCCGCGCCCGACGCCGACTCGTTCGCCTGCGCGCGCGGACCGGTCAGGAAGACCAGCCGGAACTTGCCGATCTGGACCTCGTCGCCGTTCTGCAGCTCCGAGGAGTCCACCGGTTCCCGGTTGACGTAGGTGCCGTTGAGGCTGCCCACATCGACGACCTGAAACGAGTCGTCGTCCTGACGGAACTCGGCATGCCGGCGGCTGACAGTGACGTCATCGAGAAAGATGTCACTGTCAGGATGGCGGCCGGCCGACGTGGTCGGCTGATCCAGCAGAAAACGCGAGCCCGCGTTCGGGCCACGCTTGACCACCAGGAGGGCCGCGCCGGCAGGCAGGCCCTCGACGCCCTGAACCGGCTGTTCGCCGGTCGGCTCTGCGGAGCGCGACGCGTCGACCTCGTTGAGGAAGTCCGCGCGGAAGACCGATGTCGTCTCGGCCGCGGTTTCCCCGTAACCCGGGTCCCTGTTCTCGCTCACCGTTTCTCTCCTCCTCGAACCTGATTATCCATGCAAGCAGGTGCTGTATTCGGCGACACGACCGGCGCGATCACATCGCCAGGAAAAGATCCCGGCGTCGATTCCCCGACGTATCCGCTTGGCTTTGACCGTACCCTGCCGGGGCGTGCCCGTGCAGGGAGAACTGTGAAGGCTGCGTCAGCCCCCGATAACTCCTTGGTAACCCGCTGCATCCAGCAGTTCACCGAGGGCGGAATCCAGGGTTGCCTCGTCGTCGAACGCGAGCTCGAACAACCAGCCCGCGTCGTAGGGATCGGTGTTGAGCGTCTCCGGTGATTGCACCAGATCCTCGTTCACCGCAACGACTTTGCCGCTGAGCGGAGCGTAGATGTCGGACACGCTCTTGGTCGACTCGACCTCGGCGATGCTGTCACCGACGGTCACATCTTTGTCGACGTCGGGCAGTTGGACGAAGACGACGTCACCCAGCTGTGACTGGGCGTAATCGGTGATGCCGACACGGACCGCCGTGGGGCTGGTCCGCCGCACCCATTCGTGCTCTTCGGTGTAGCGCAGTTCCTCAGGGGTCCGGGTCACAGGACGTCCTTTCATCGTCGATGTTGCACGCAACAGTATCGACTAGCTGCCACGGTGCGGCACAGGCGGTATCGATCGCGCGACCGCGACCGCGAGCCCTGCGTACAGCACCCCGGTCCAGACATAGAGTGCCGTACCCCAGATCAGTAGTGCCCACCCGAAAGCCCACCCGAAACTCGCCCCCGCCCAGTCCATCTCCCCGGTCAGCATCCACGGCAGCGCCGACATCAGCGCGAAAGTGGCCGCTTTCCCCAGGTAGATCACCTCCGGCGCGGGCAGTTCGCGCCGTTTGTACACCGAAAGGGTCGCGGTGAGCACCAGATCGCGTGCGATCAAGATCACCGCGAGCCACCACGGGAGCAGCCCTCGCGCGACGAACGCGACCAGAGTCGTCACCAGGTACAGCCGGTCCACGAGCGGGTCGAGCAACGCGCCCAGACGCGAGGACTGATCGAGCAGCCTGGCGAG
Organism: Nocardia salmonicida NBRC 13393; assembly: GCF_001613085.1. GTDB lineage: Bacteria > Actinomycetota > Actinomycetes > Mycobacteriales > Mycobacteriaceae > Nocardia > Nocardia salmonicida. The sequence goes on along the minus strand of NZ_BDBR01000023.1, from coordinate 54,108 downwards.
TTTGCCGTCGAGGAAATCGGTGAAGCCGCTGGCGATCAACAACGCGAACGCCCAGCCGTCGGCGTGGCGGACCAGCATCAGCCACAGGAAGACGGGGATGCCGATCAGCCGCAGGACGCTCAACGCATTCGGCACGGTCAGGATGCGGTCGCTGAACACGCCACCGGATTCGGTGTCGTGCGTGCCCGGCGTTCCTGATTCGGTTGCCACGCCCATGCTTACCGCAGCGACCCCCGCTCGCGCCATCCGGCCACGCCGAAACGCCGTCAACTCCGCTGCGTATCGAGCGTGGCGCTGCTCACCGTGCCGCAACCGGCTAGCCTGGGCAATCGTGTCCGACAGTGGTATTGATCTGCGCTCCTACGTCTCCGCCGAGGACGCCCGCGAGCGTGGTCGAGCTGCCAGGAAACGGGTCCCCGTCACCGAGCGTGACCGCGCCGCGGAGAGCCCCGAGCGGCCGACGGTGCGCGAGTTCATCGATGTCAGCAATCGTGGGCGGATCGAGCGCCTGATTCCGCTGCGGATCGGCCGGATGATCGCCTCACCGTTCACCTTCTTCCGCGGTGCCGCCGGACTGATGGCCGCCGACCTCGCCGCCGGACCGGACAGCGGGCTGGCCGCTCAGATCTGTGGTGACGCCCACGCCGCGAACTTCGGCCTCTACGGGACCCAACGTGGCGAGATCGTGATGGATATCAACGACTTCGACGAGACGGTCATCGGCCCGTGGGAGTGGGATCTGGAGCGCCTGGCGGCGAGCCTCGTGCTGGCCGGGCGAGAAAGCGGTGTCGACGACGACGATTGTCTGCGCGCGGCGCGCGATGCAGCCCGCTCCTACCGCCACACCGTCGCCGAACTGGCCGACATGCCGTTCATGCAGTCGTGGACGGTGTTGGCCGACGAGTCGATCCTGACCAGCGCCAAGGCCGAGGACCTGCTCGACGACTTCAAGAAGGCCGCCAAGAAGGCTCGCAAGAACACCAGCGCCAAAGTGGTGGCGAAGTGGACCGAGCACCTCGACGATCACGAGACCGACATCCGCAAGCACCGTTTCGTCAGCGATCCGCCGGTGCTGACCGCGGTCGATGCCCAGGTGTCGGAGGCGGTGATCGATGGCCTGGAGAGCTACGCGGGCACCATCCGGGAGTCCCGGCGCAATCTGCTGGCCCGATTCGCGGTCTCCGATGTCGCCTTCCGCATCGTCGGGACCGGCAGCGTCGGTCTGCACAGCTATGTGGCGCTGTTGCACGGCAACGACGGCGAGGCGGTGGTGCTGCAGGTCAAGCAGGCGCGTGCGTCCGCACTCGCCCCGTTCCTGCCCCCGACCGCACACCGCCACGAGGGCGAGCGGATCGTGGTCGGCGCGCGGTCCGTGCAGTCGGAGACCGATATCCTGCTCGGCTGGACAACCATCGAACTCGACGAATCGCTGCCGTTCATCGTGCGCCAGTTCCGCAATCTCAAGGGCAGTATCGACCCGGCGGCCCTGTCCGCCGACGATCTCGACGACTACGGAAGACTCGCCGGTGCGTTGCTGGCCCGCGCGCATGCGCGCTCGCTGGACCCGCGCGCGCTGGCAGGCTACTTGGAAACCGACGACGACGAGGACGACCGGTTCGAGGAATCGGTAGCCGCCTACGCGGTGCGCTATGCCGACCGCACCGAGGCCGATCACGCCGAACTCGTCGCCGCGGTGGACGCGGGCACGATCGCCGCCGAACAGGATTGACCCAGCTACGATGTACGCCAACGGTTCTCGGTGCAGTACAGCTGTGCCGAGCACCGCGCCAACGACCAACGAAGGGCGGTCTCCATGCTCGTGCGCGTGCAGAATGCGGCAGGCAGCGATGCCGAGGCGGCGCTGATCGACTGGTTGCGCACGTGGAAGGACCCGTCGAGCCCGCACGGTGTCGCCACGATCAACTGCAGCCTGTTCCATCAGGATCGGCTGCACCAGTTCGACGCGGTGGTCTGGACTCCGACCAGTTGCGTGGTGATCGAGGCGGAGACGTTCACCGCCCCGCAGGACGGCGTGCTGGAGATCCCGCTCAACGGTCCGTGGATGGTCTCCGGTGAGCTCGCCCAGTTCGCGGGGGCGGAGAAGTCCACGCCGCTGGAGCGTTCGCGTGATCACACCTTCGCGCTGCAGGACTATCTCGCCGCGCGCGGGCTCGGTCAGCGCGCGGTGCACGGTCTCGGCCTGATCGTGCCGATGCCCGGCGCCCAGATCGACGTGCACCAGGGCTGGAGCGACCCGAGCTTCGACGTGATCGTCACCGACGACCCGCACCGACTCGAGATGTACTTCGAGTTGCTGGCCGAGAAGGAACACAACCTCTGGACCGCCAACGACGTCGCCATCGCGTTCCGCGGCCTGGGCATCCTGCCGTTCCTGCCCGCGCCGCAGGATCTGCTCAACGAAGGCTTCCTCGGTCCGATCGACGTGACGCTGTGGCACGGCGGGCCCACCCAGGCGGCCGCGGAGGCCTACGCCGACGAGCAGGCCGAGCTCGAACACCAAGCGCAGTCCCGGGGCATCGTGGCGCCGTGGTACAGCCCGTGGAAGCTGTATCCGCGGGTCGGCGGCGATCTCGATTTCGGCCGGGCGTTCCTGCGGATCACCCTCGCTCTCGGCATGATCGTGGCCATTGTGTGGGTGCTGTGGTTCGTGGTCACGGCAGTGCTCACCTACGGTCCCGCCTGAGCGGGGCCGGGCGGGGGCTGTCGTCGCGTGACGTGATCGACCGTGTTCGCAGCACCACCGTTGTCCGGGCCACCGCGATCGGCGCCGGTGCCGCACTGACCGTCGCGATTCCGTTGACGTTCCCCGCGAACGGTGGGGCGAGCGAGCTGGATGCCGTGGTGTCCGAGGACACCGTCTCCCCCGGTCTCGCACAGGCGCTCGTCACCCCGAGCAACGCACCGGTGGTCGTGGCGCTGCTGCTGGCCGCGTTCGCCTGGTTCGCGCTGCGTCGGCAGTGGTGGCAGGCGGTGACCATGCTGGCGGTTCCCGAGATCGCGTTGGCGGTCAACACCTGGTTGCTGAAACCGCTGTGGGATCGCCGGCTCGACGACCATCTCGCCTACCCCAGCGGGCACACCGTCCATATGGTCGCTGTCGCAACAACTTTCGCGTGCCTGGTGACCGACCGCCGGATCCGCGTCCTGGTCGCGGCGCTGACCGTGCTCGCGCTGATCGCGATCACCCCCGCCATGGCCGAATTGGGCTACCACCACCCCACCGATGTACTCGGTGGGGCGGCGGCAGCGACAGCGATGGCGATCGGGCTGTGCTGGCTCTCCGAGGCCTTACGGGACCGGAGCAGCGCCTAACGGCGATCGAAAACGCTGGCGTCGTGCAGCATGTCGGCGCGCAGCATCGTCTCGGGCACGCCCATCGCCTCCACCAGGGTCAGCGCGTCGGGGCGCAGGCGGTCGACGAGTTCGTTCACCCCGCGCCGCACCGCCTTCGCCCGCTCCACCGACATGAACCGGTGCATGATGTACCAGGCCAGGTTCTCCTCCAGCGAGGCGTACACATAGAGGTCGCACACTGTTTCGGCGAGAGCTTTCGCGTCCGGGTCCTCGATCTCGGCGATGCCGTCGACGAACTCCTCCAGCACGAGGCGATCGATGTGCGCGGCGCCGGCGGCCAGGATGTGATCCTGGGCGTTGTTGAACGCCTCGAACGGTCCGGTGTCGGTGGCACGGGCGCGCAGCCGGTGCGCGGCGGTCCGCAGCAGGTAGTCCTCGCGGTCGGCGAACAGCTGCAGCTGGACGTCGCGTTTGGACAGGTCGCCCTCGTCGACGGTCTCGTCGTTGCGGTCGCGCAGGGTCTGGATCAGCTGACGCACACCGGAGCGTTTACGCACCACGTCACCGGCCATGGTGGCGGCGAAGCGCACCCAGCCGAGCGCGTCGAGGTCGCGGACCTCGTCGGAGTAGGCCGTGAGCAGTTCCTTCGCCACGAGCTGGGTCAAGACGACATTGTCGCCTTCGAAGGTGGTGAACACATCGGTGTCGGCCTTCAGCGTGACCAGCCGGTTCTCGGTGAGATATCCCGCACCGCCGCAGGCTTCGCGACATTCCTGAATGGCCCGGGTGGCGTGGCGGGTCTGCGCGACCTTGAAACCGGCGGCACGCTTCTCCAGCGCCCGCTGTGAGCTCGGTTCGGTGTTCTCCCCGCGCTGGATCTCATCCATCCGCCGAACGAGGTCGTTCTGGGCGAAGGCCAGCGCGAACGACTTCGCGACCAGGGGCAGCAGCCTGCGCTGATGGCTGCGGTAGTCCATCAGCAGGGTCTCGTCGCCGGTGTCGGGGTCGGCGAACTGGCGGCGCGCCAGCGCGTACCGTACGGCGATACTCAGTGCCACCCGCGTGCCAGCGGCGGCCGCGCCGCCGACGCTGACCCGGCCACGTACCAGCGTGCCGAGGGTCGTGAAGAAGCGTCGGCTCGGGTTCTCGATCTCGGAGTCGTAGGTGCCGTCCGGGGAGACGTCGGCGTAGCGGTTGAGCAGGTTCTCGCGTGGGATACGCACCTGGTCGAAGACGATCCGGCCGTTGTCGACGCCGGGCAGACCACCCTTGAGGCCGTCGTCGTAGGTCGTCACGCCGGGCAGGTCCGCGCCGAGCTCGTCGCGGATCGGCACCAGCAGGCAGTGCACGCCCTTGCTCTCACCGCCGACGATCAGTTGGGCGAACACCGCGGCCATCCGCGCGTGGACCGCGGCGCCGCCGATGTAGTCCTTGCGCGCCGACGGCGTCGGGGTGTTGACGACGAACTCCTGGGTGGCCGGATCGTAGGTGGCCGTGGTCTCCACGTTGGCGACGTCGCTGCCGTGCCCGGACTCGGTCATCGCGAAACAGCCGAGCAGATCGAGCGAGATCAGACGCTTGATGAAGTCACGATGCCGTTCGGTGCCCAGGTTCTCCACCGCGCCGCCGAACAGTCCCCACTGCACGCCGGACTTCACCCACAGCGACAGGTCGGTGTAGGCCAGCATCTCCAGCCCGGTGACCGCGCCGCCGGGATCGCCGGTGCCGCCGTTCTCGGGCCGGAAGCCGCGCTCGGGGTAGCCCATGGTCGCGATGACGCGCATCTGGTCGAGCACGCGCGCTCTGGCCGCGTGGATGTCGAGTTCGGGGTCGTCGGTGAATTCCTCGCCGGCGAGCTGTGTGCGTGCCTGTTCCCTGACCGCGCGCCACGGTCCGTCCAGCGCTGCGCGGAGATGTTCTGCCGTCGTCGATGTGCCGGTAGCCATGACTTCGACATTAGCCCGCGCGCGAAGTGTCACCCAGACCCGAAACTCGGTTCGGGCGAATGTCTTGCCAACGGATTGAACACGCGTTTAACATATTGAACATGCGTTCAGCCGATCTCACCACCGCCGCCAGGATTCGCGATGCCGCGATCGAATTGTTCGGTGAGCAGGGGTTCGGCGTCGGCGTTCGGGCCATCGCCGCCGCAGCCGGGGTCTCGCCCGGGCTGGTGAACCATCACTTCGGGTCCAAGGACGGGCTGCGCGCGGTCTGCGACGATCGTGTGCTCGAGATCATCCGCGACGAGAAGCTGCGCGCCATCCAGGCGCCCGGTCCCGCGGGGATCTTGGACGCGATGGCCGAGATCGAGATGTACGCACCCCTGGTGGCCTACATCCTGCGCAGCTTCCAGGCAGGCGGCCCGCTGTCGGAGTCATTGCTCGAGCACATGATCACCGACGCGGAGCAGTACATGCAGACCGCCGTCGACGAGGGCAAGGCCAAGCCGAGTCGCGACCACGCGGCCCGCGCTCGCTACATCGTGCTCTGCCATGTCGGCGCGATGAACCTCTATCTCCAGATGCGCATGCAGCGCGAAGGAAAACTCGATTACCGCAAGGCGATTCGTGAGCTGTCCGACGAGATCACCTTTCCGGCGCTCGAGCTCTACACCCAAGGATTGCTCACCGATTCCACCATGCTCGACACCCTTTTCGAGGAGTAGACGATGCCCTCCCCCACCGACGACCGGGTCATCGATGTCGCGGACCTGCGAAAGACGTTCGGCCGCTTCACCGCGCTCGACGGACTCGACCTCCATGTCGACACCGGCGAAATCCATGGTTTCCTCGGCCCCAACGGCTCAGGCAAGTCCACCACCATCCGAATTCTGCTCGGCGTTCTGCGCGCGACCGGCGGCCGAGCCGCGGTCTTCGGCAGTGACCCGTGGACCGATGCGGTCGCACTGCATCGCCGAATCGCTTACGTCCCAGGCGATGTCACCCTGTGGCCGTCGCTGTCGGGCGGCGAGACGATCGATCTACTCGCCCGCATGCGCGGCGGCCTGGACCAGACACGTCGAGGCGAGCTGATCGAACGCTTCGAGCTGGATCCGACCAAGAAGGCGCGTACCTACTCCAAGGGCAACCGGCAGAAGGTCGCACTGGTGTCGGCCTTTTCGGCGAATGCGGACCTGTTGATCCTCGACGAACCGACCTCGGGTCTCGACCCGCTCATGGAACAGGTCTTTCAGGACTGTGTGCGCGAGGCCGCGGCCCGCGGTGCGACGGTACTGCTGTCGAGCCACATCCTGTCCGAGGTCGAGCACCTGTGTGACCGGGTCACGATCATCCGGACCGGCCGAACCGTCGAATCCGGTTCGCTGAACGAGCTTCGCCACCTGAGCCGCACCGCCATCACCGCGGACCTGATCGGCGATCCCGGCGATCTGAGCGCGATGCCCGGTGTCGGCGATGTCGAACAAGACGGTTCGACGCTGCGCTGCCAGGTCGACGCCGACCACCTCGGCGCCCTGATCCGGGTACTCGGTGACGCGGGCGTGCGCAGTCTGACCAGTGCGCCGCCGACGCTCGAGGATCTGTTCCTGCGCCACTACCACGTCGACAACACCGAGACCGCGGAGAAGGTGCGGGCATGACCACCACCGTCGCGGTCCCCCGTTTCACCGCAACCTCGCGCACCGCAGGCGAATTCGCCGGCACCGGTCAGATGCTGCGCCTGTATCTGCGCCGCGACCGGGTGGTCGCCCCGCTGTGGTCTCTGCTGATCGGGTTGATGCCCGCACTACAGATCGTCTCGATCAAGGACATCTACACCACGGGTGAACAGCTCGACAACTTCGCGGCGACCACGGCGGCGAGTCCGGCACTGATCGCCATGTACGGACCGGTTTTCAGCTCGGCACTGGGTTCCATCGGCACCTGGAAGGCCGGAGCGATGTACGCGATGATCGCGATCGCCGCGGTCCTCACGGTCGTCCGCCACACCAGAGTCGAAGAGGAGACCGGGCGCGCGGAACTGGTCGGCGCCACCAGCATCGGCCGGTTCGCCGGCCTCACCGGAGCACTCCTGCTCACCTATGGTGCGTCGGCCATCGCCGGAATCGCTTGCGCCGCTTCACTGATGGCTACCGATCTGCCGGTCGCGGGCTCGGTGGCCTTCGGCGCCGCGCTTGCCGCGTCCGGTGTGGTCTGGGGCGCGGTGGCCGCTGTCGCCGCGCAGGTCAGCACCGGCGCCCGACTCGCCCGTGGCATCGCGCTCGGCACCCTGGGCGCGGCGTTCGCGGTGCGCGCGGTCGGCGACGCGGGAAACGGTGTGCTGTCGTGGTTCTCGCCGCTGGGTTGGTGCCTGCAGATCCGCCCGTTCGCCGACGAACGCTGGTGGGTACTGGTGCTGTTGGCCGCTCTCGCCGCCGGCGCCACCCTGCTCGCCTACCGGTTGCTGCGGACCCGCGATATCGGCGCGGGCCTTCTGGCCGAGCGCCCCGGACCGGCCGTCGCGGGCACCGCACTGTCGGGTCCGGTGGGTCTGGCCTGGCGATTGCAGCGCGGTTCGCTGATCGCCTGGACGACCGGTTTCGCCCTGTACGGCCTGCTCATCGGTGGTGCGGTGAACAGTATCGGCGGCATGCTCGGCGACAGCGGCACCCTGCAGGACGTGGTCACCTCACTGGGTGGGTCGGCGGATCTGGAGAAGTCGTTCATCGCCTACGCCGTCACCATGCTGGCCGCCGCGGCTGCCGCCTACTCGGTGTCAGCTGTGTTGCGGTTGCACGAGGAGGAGAACTCGGGCCGCGCCGAAACGGTCCTGGCCGCCGCGGTGGGGCGCGTGCGTTACGCGTCCAGCCACCTGTTATTCGCGATCGGCGGACCCGCCGTGGCCCTGCTGGCGGCGGGCCTCGCCATCGGAATCGTCTGGGGCGCCACCGACGGCGATCTGCCCGGCAAAGTCGGCGAATCCATGGGCGCGGTCGCGGTGCAGCTTCCCGCGGTCTGGGTGATCACCGCCGTCGCGATGCTGTTGTTCGGCGCCCTCCCCAAGTACGCGGCACTCGCCTGGGGCGTACTGAGCGCGATGATCGTGATCTTCCTGCTGGGCTCACTCGGCAGCTTCCCGCAGTGGATTCTCGATCTGGTCCCCTTCATCCACCCGCCCAAGCTGCCGGGCGCGGCGTTCGACATCGTGCCGATCGCCTACCTGATCGCCCTCGCGGGAGCGGGAATCCTGTTGGGGCTCATGGCCTTCCGCCGCCGGGACCTACGCTGACGGTGGGGTGAGGCCGATACCGAGGCGGGGTGGTGAGTCGACTCATCACCCCGCTTTCAGTACGCGCCGTCGCCGCGGGTGACCACCCCGATGGTGCGCGCGATCAACGCCAGATCCAGCACCATCGACCAGTTCTCGACATAGGACAGATCCAGCCGCACCGAATCCTCGGGCGACAGATCCGACCGGCCGCTGACCTGCCACAACCCGGTGACGCCCGGTTTCACCAGCAGCCGCCGTCGCATCTCCCCGTCGTAGCTGTCGACCTCGCGTTGCACCTGCGGCCGCGGCCCGACGACGCTCATGTCACCGCGCAGCACATTGAAGAACTGCGGCAACTCGTCGAGGCTGTACTTGCGGAGGAACCGGCCCACCGAGGTCACCCGCGGATCATCTTTGACCTTGAAGAACAACGGATTTCCACCGTGGCGGTCGATGAGCGCCTCCACCGCGCTGTCGGCATCGACGAGCATGCTGCGGAACTTGATCATCCGGAACGGAATACCGTCGCGCCCGATCCGCTCCGACAGGTAGAACACCGGTCCCGCACTGGTCACCTTCACCGCGATCGCGATAGCGGCCAAGGTCGGTGCGATGAATACCAATACGATCGCCGCGAAACACAGGTCGAACAGCGCTTTGCGACTCGATTTCGCTCGCCCGTACCGCGGCGGGTCGATGTGCAGCATCGGCATTCCCGCGACGATCCGATTGGTCAGCCGCACCCCCGCGATATCGACGACACCGGGCGCCACGATCAGATCGACGCCGAGCGGATCCAAGGCCCAGGCCATCCGCCGCAATTCGGCGGGTCCGAGATGATCGGTCGCGGCCACCGCCACCGAATCGGCGCCACTGCGGCGCACTGCCTCGAGCACCGAGCGATCGTCCCCGAGCACCAACGGGCTGCCGGTCGTATCGAACTGTGCGCCGAGGGCTCCCGCGGGCACACACACGCCGACCACGCGGTAGCCGGAACCGGGATCGCCGGTGAACGCCGACGCCATCGCGTGCGCGGCCTCCGGCGAACCGACCACCAACACGGCGGTGTGGCACCGGCCCTGCGCGCGCCACCGACGCAACCGCCACCGCCATGCCAAGCGCCCCACCACGAGCGCGAGCAGCCCGGCGGGCAACGCGATCGCGAGATAGCCGCGCGCGACCTCCACCCGGAACAGCAGCGCCAGGATGGCCAGCACACCGAACAGGCGCAGCGTCGCCGACACGAGCCTGCGGAATTCCTCACTGCCGGTACCGACCACCTGCGGCGTACGAGTGCCGTACCCGTGCAGCAGCGCCAGCCACCCGACGGCCAAGGCCAGCGACACCACGGAGTAACCGACTTCGTAGGACAGGGGCCAGGCCAGTGGCGGCGCGGCGGGCCCACCGAAGCGGATCACCTGCGCGGCCCCGACCGCGCCGAATACCGCCAACACATCGGTCACGGCCAACCGCTGGACCAACGCGGTCTGCCAACTCTCACGCTGCGTACGGCGCAGCACCTGGACACCGTTGACAACATCGACGTCGCCACTACCAGTGAGCTCGTAGCTCATGAACCCACACCTCCCCTTCGGGAGACGAATCGTTTCCCGATCCCCGTCGACCGGAAAGCGGCCGTTGAGGCCGTCCTACTTCCCGTCGATTCGATACCCGCCAGCTGATTGTTACAGAGCCCCACCAGGCATTCTTGTCGAAGTCTCAGGGCCACAACAGGTTCCAAAAGTTAGCCACGCCACGGCGCAATCGGACAGCTATCACCGAATTGCTATCGCCTTTCGATATGAATGCAGGAAAACCACTTTCACAAGTGATCGGCATCACAGAGAAGTGAGGAATGGTCGCCCTCGCCAGCAATTTGCCGGTGCCGGAGCGACCTGGTCCAACACCGAAAATTACCACGAATCTATTTCTGTCCCGGATGTTTCGGGGCGCCCCGACGGGCTCGCTGTAACGTCTGTGCCCGACTATCCGACTTCCGGCATGACCGGCATGAGCCGTGACAGCTTGGGTGAACGTGCAAGAAGGTGTGGGCTCCACGTGCAATGTCGACTCTGTGATTCCGAACGGCTCACGAGCGTGCTCGACCTGGGCGCCACCCCGCCGTGCGAGAGCTTTCTTGCCGTCGAGGAGCTCGACCTGCCGGAGGCGACATATCCGCTGCACCTGCGGCTGTGCGAAGACTGCCTGTTGTTGCAGATCCCGGCGCTGATCACCCCCGAGGACACCTTCACCGAGTACGCGTACTTCTCCTCGTTCTCCGACAGTTGGGTCCGCCACGCCGAGCGGTTCGTCACCACCACCGCCGAGCGACTCGGCCTGGGCCCCGATTCGTTCGTCGTCGAGGTGGCCAGCAACGACGGCTACCTGTTGCGCCACGCGGTCGCCCGCGGCATCCGCTGCCTCGGCATCGAGCCGTCGGTCAATGTCGGTCTCGCCGCCCGCGAGGCAGGCGTGCCGACGGAAACGGCTTTCCTGGAACAGGATTCAGCCGCGCGGGTCCGTGCCGAGCACGGTCCGGCCGATCTGGTGGTCGCCAACAATGTCTACGCCCATGTGCCCGACCTGCGCGGGTTCACCCATGCGCTGCGCACCCTGCTCAGCGACGACGGCTGGTGCAGCATCGAAGTGCACCACGCGCTGAACCTGGTCCAGCTCGGCCAGTTCGACACCATCTATCACGAACATTTCCAGTACTACACCGTCCACTCCGCGCAGCGCGCGCTGGCGATCGCCGGACTGACCGTCGTCGATGTGGAACTGCTCGACACCCACGGCGGCTCGATCCGGCTGTGGGCACGCCCCGACGCCGTCGCCGAGCCGACTGCCCGGGTCGGCGAGGTCCTCGACCTCGAGCGGGCGGCGGGCCTGCACGAACCCGCCGGTTACGCCGTGCTCGGCGCCCGTGCGGAATCGGTCCGCCACGAGCTGCTGCGTTTCCTGCTCGACTGCCGCGCGGCGGGCAAGCGGGTCGTCGGCTACGGCGCACCGGGCAAGGGCAACACCCTGCTCAACTACTGCGGCATCCGGCCCGACCTGCTCGAGTACACCGTGGACCGCAACCCCTACAAGCACGGCCGCTACACCCCCGGCACCCGCATCCCGATCCATCCGCCCGAGCGCATCGACGCCGACGAACCCGATGTGGTGCTCGTGCTGCCGTGGAATCTGGAAACCGAGATCACCGCCCAGCTCAGCCACGTCGGCCAGTGGGGTGGCGAACTGATCTATCCGCTGCCGGTGCTGCATCGCGGCACCATGATCAGCGAACCGGTCACGGCTGGCGCACACTCCGAAGGAAAGTGAACGAACCGATGAAGGTCGTCCTGTTCTGCGGCGGATACGGCATGCGCATGCGCGGCGGATCCGACGACGTCGTCCCCAAGCCGATGCAGCTGGTCGGCCCGCGCCCACTGCTGTGGCACGTGATGCGCTACTACGCGCACTACGGCCACAAGGAATTCGTGCTGTGCCTCGGCTACGGCGCCGAACACATCAAGAACTTCTTCCTCAGCTACCAGGAGTCGGCGTCCAACGACTTCGTGATCCGCAACGGTGAGGTGGAGCTGCTGGGCAGCGATATCAGCGACTGGTCGATCACCTTCGTCGACACCGGCGTCGAATCCGCGATCGGGGAACGACTGCGCCGCGTGCGCGAGCACCTCGACGGTGACGAGTACTTCCTGGCCAACTACGCCGACGTCCTCACCGACGCCCCGCTCGACACCATGATCGAACGCTTCCACGCCTCGGGTGCGGCCGCGTCGATGATGGTGGTGCCACCGCAATCCTCGTTCCACTGCGTGGACATCTCCCCCACGGGCGAGGTGAAGGACATCGTGCCGGTGGCGCAGATGCCCCTGTGGGAGAACGGCGGCTACTTCGTACTCAGCCAGGAGATCTTCGATCTCCTGCCGCCGGGCGGCGATCTGGTGGCCGACGCGTGTGGCGCACTCGCCGGGCAGGGCAGGCTCTTCGGGTATCAGCACATGGGCTTCTGGAAGCCTGCCGACACCTTCAAGGAACGCGCCGAGCTCGACGACGCCTACCGCAACGGCACCCGGCCGTGGATGGTGTGGGACCGGCCGTGATCGGGTTGTTCACCCGCCCACCACGCCGGATCGCGGTGCTCGGCGCGCATTGCGACGACATCGCGATCGGGATGGGGGCGACACTGCTCGCGCTCACCGGCGCCGATCCCGAGGTCGAGGTGCGGGCCCTGGTGCTCTCCGGCGGCGGCACCGGCCGCGAGGTCGAGGAGCGCGCGGCGCTGACCGCGTTCTGCTCGGGCACCGAGCCGCAGCTGCACGTTCTCGATGTGCCCGACGGCCGCGCACCGGCACACTGGGACCGGATCAAGAACGCACTCGCGGACTTTCGCCGGGGCGGCGAACCCGAGGTGGTGTTCGCGCCGCATCGTGGCGACGCCCATCAAGACCATCGCCTGCTCGCCGAACTGGTGCCGACCGAATTCCGTGATCACCTGATCCTGGGCTACGAAATCCTCAAATGGGAGACCGATACCCCGGCTCCCACGCTCTACCACCCGTTGAGTCATGAACTGGCACAACAGAAGTCACGACTGCTGCACGAGCACTATCCGTCGCAGACGGGCCGCGACTGGTTCGACGAACAGGCCTTCCTCGGGCTGGCCCGGATGCGTGGCGTGCAGTGCCACGCACCGTATGCCGAGGCGTTCGTGCTCGACAAAGCGATCATCAGATGGGAACAGACGTGAACATGCGGGTACTGGTCACCGGGCACCAGGGCTATCTCGGCACCGTGATGGTGCCGGTGCTGCGGACGGCGGGCCACCAGGTCACCGGCCTGGACATCGGCTACTTCGCCGACTGCGTGCTCGGCGAATTCGCCGGTGACCCCGAGGGTTTAGCGGTGGACCTACGCAAGGTGACCGTCGAACAGCTGCGCGGTTTCGACGCGGTGATCCACCTCGCCGCGTTGTCGAACGATCCCCTCGGCGCGCTCGCGCCGGAGATCACCTACGACATCAACCATCACGCGTCGGTGCGTCTGGCCCGCCTCGCCAAGGAAGCCGGGGTCTCGCGGTTCCTCTACGCCTCGACCTGCTCGGTCTACGGCGCCGCCGGTGCCGAACTCGTCACCGAGGACGCCCCGCTGCGGCCCATCACCCCGTACGCCGAGAGCAAGGTCCGCGTCGAAGACGATGTGGCCGCCCTCGCCGACGACGATTTCGTCCCGGTGTTCCTGCGCAACGCCACGGCTTTCGGCTTCTCACCGCGACTGCGGGCCGATATCGTGCTCAACAATCTGGTCGGTTACGCGGTGCTCACCGGCGAGGTGAAGGTCCTCTCCGACGGCACCCCGTGGCGACCCCTGGTCCACGCCGCGGACATCGCCGCCGCGTTCGCCACCTGCCTCACCGCCCCCGCCGCCGATGTCTCGTGCCGGGCGTTCAATATCGGCACCGAGGTCAACAATCTGACCGTCGCCGAGATCGCCGCCTCGGTGGTCGACGCGGTACCGGGCTCACGTCTGCTGATCACCGGCGAGAGCGGCGCGGACCCGCGGTCCTACCGGGTCGATTTCTCCTACGCGCGTGAGGTTCTCGGCTTCGAGGCACAGTGGACGGTGCCCGCGGGTGCGGCCGAGCTGTTCACCGAGTACACCACGCGCGGGCTCACCTCGGACGCGTTCTTCCGGCGATTCACCCGGCTGCCGCATCTGCAGGGCCTGTGCGACTCCGGGGTGCTCGACGCACAGCTGCGCCGGATCAGTGCGTCGGCGTCAGCGTAGCCAGCAGCGCAGGCCAGCTCCCGGCCCGCGCGTCGCGCGCGGAGACCGGGCCGACGGGCAGCGGCCAGTCGATGGCCAGTTCGGGGTCGTCGTAGGCGACCCCGAGGTCCTCGGCGGGATCGTGCGGTCGGTCGATGCGATAGCAGACGTCGGCGAGCTCGGTGAGTGCCTGGAATCCGTGCAGGAAACCCGGCGGCACGTACAGGTGGTGGAACTGCTCGTCGTCGAGCCGAAACGCTTGACGCGCACCGAAAGTCGGCGAACCAGGACGAATGTCGACGAGCACGTCGTGGACGGCGCCGTGCGCGCATCGCACCAGCTTGGCCTCACCGCGCCCGCCGCGACCATGCATGCCACGGATCACCCCGCGCACCGACCGCGACTGCGAATCCTGCACGAAGGTCGCCGCCGCGCCCGGCACCCCGAGATGGGCGTCGAACTCGCCCGCGTCGAACGTGCGGGTGAACAGTCCACGCTCGTCCCGGAACGGTTCGGGAACGAGTACCACCACGTCGGCCAGTTCGGTCCGCTCGATACGCACCAGGACATCCTGCCATGACCCGCCGATGCCGCGGCTGCGCGAAGACCGCGCTCACTCCCGTACTCGACCTGGGGTCGGTCCCTGCTGCGGACCACTTTCCGCCACGTGACGCTCCGATCGCCGACACCGAATCCGGCCATCCGCTACGAATGGACCAGTGCGCGGCCTGCGGACTGGCCCAACTCGCCGACGACGACACCGTCACGGCCGAACCCCGCGGCGTCGAACCGCAGGCACTGCGCGACCAGGCCGCGGACGCAGTGCGCCTGGTGCACACCGCCGGACTGTTGCGCGGTTCGACGGTCGCCGAATTCGGCAGCCCGCACGGCGGCACCTGGCTGCCCCTGCTCGCCGCCCACGGCTTCACCGAGAAGACCAGCGGACCGGCCGATGTGGTGCTCGACTGCTTCGGCATCATGCACGAACCCGATCAGCGGGCCGCCTTCGCGGCACGTGCCGCGGCGACGGCTCCCGACGGCGTGCTGCTGGTGCAGTACCACTCCCTGGCCGCCATCGTCGCGCAAGGGCAGTGGAATGCGTTGCGGCACGGGCACTTCGCGTACTACTCACTGGCCACCCTGCGCACGCTGCTGCGGGCTGCGGGGATGAGCGTGGTCACCGCGTGGGCGTTCGACCTCTACGGGGGTACCGTGCTGCTCGCGGTGCGCCACGGCGAGCACACTGCGGATGCCACGGTCGACGAACTGCTCGCCACCGAAGCCGATGCGCTGAGCTCCACTGCCGAGCTGCAACACACGGTCGACCGCCACGTCAGCGCTCTGCGCGCGTGGTTGGAAGACTGTGCCGCACAAAATCATCGGGCCTTCGCCTACGGTGCGGCGTCCCGGGCGGTAGCCCTGTTGAGCATGGCGGGCGCGCACCGCGGCCTGCTCTCCGGTGTCGCCGATGCCTCGCCCGGTAAACAGGGCCGCCGGATGCCCGGCACCGATGTGCCCATCATCTCCCCTGAAGACCTTGTCGCCGCCGAACCCGACCTCGTGCTGCTGACGCTGCCGGACCTGTTCGCCGAGGTGAGCGCGGGGCTGCCCGCACTCGACGGCCGATGGATGATCGACGACCCCGCAGGCCCACGTCGGCGATAGTCGCCCACGGTGCTGTGTCCTAGGTGACCCTTTGCCGACCGGCACATGATCGGATGGCGTGGGATACTCGGATCGCCCAGCGCCGCACCATGATCGAGTTCAGGTCACCTTGCACCATGCGCGCTCCGGATGGTCGCGATGGCATCGGCCATCGCGGTCGGTCTCGCCATGGGGGCAGGCTCTGCCGCTGCCGGAATCGACAGCAGCAGCATTGTTCTCGACGGCAAGAACCGCACCGTCGAAGCGGTCCAGTCCGACACCCGGATCGACTTCGTCGCACCATTGGACGGCAATCCGCTCACCCGCGAGTGGTTCCACAGTGGCGCGGCGTCCTACCTGGTCACCGGCCCCGAGGCCGAGGCCTGGTCCGGCCACCTCATCGTGGGCTACCAGGTCGGCTACCCCGCCACCCCTCGACGGCAGGCTCGAGTTCGAGTGGTCGACCCCGAGCCTGGGCCTCGAGGTCGGAGGTCGAGGTCGCCGGTGGCGAAATCTCCGGAGCCGAAGGCGTGCTGCGCCTTTCGGGCTTCCACGGCACCGTCACCGGTGTGCTCGGCCAGACCAACGTCCGCCCGTTCGTGAAGATCGTCGGCTCCACCGGCGACACCGTCGTCACCTACGGCAGGACCTTCTCGATCTGATTCGCGTGGGTCCTGGCCGTCACCACGGGGTACCTGCCAGGCCCCACGCCTCGAGTTCGGCCGCGATATGAGCGTGGAGTTTCGCCTCGTCACCGAAGTACTCGGGGTGGATGCCGAAGAACGTGATCGTGAGCTTGTCGTCGTATTCGACAGCCCACGCGGCGACGGCGGGACCTTGGCGACGGCGCTCGACGGCGTCGCGTCCTTGCATGATCGCGCGGATGGCGAAGGATTCGGCGCGACGACCACCGATCTCGATGGCGCTGTCGGGTGCGGCACCGAGGTTGGACACGGTGGTGTCGGGACCCGCGATCGAACGCATCAGCCTTCTGATCACGCCATCGGGCAGCAGCCGCACGACCGGTTGGAGGTTGTCGGTCAGCTTGTCCTGACCCGAGGCGGCGTAGCGGGTGAACGCCTCCTTGCTCAGCGCCCTGATCCCCTGCAAACCCGTTTCCGGCGCGATCGGATCGGGCACCCGGATCCACACGCCACCGGACGCGTTGGCTCGCTCGTCGCCCGCTTCCCGGTTGCTCACGGCGATGCAGACGCGCAGTCCGTCGGGCCCGACCGGATAGCCGGATCGTTGCACGAGGCCGCCGAGTACCGCGGTGAAAAGCGTATTGCCGGTGCCGTCGAATCGGCGCGCCTGTTCGGCCCAGGCAGCACGGTCGATATCGATGATCGCCAGGGTGGTGTCGGGGCCATCGATCGCCGCGTCGATCGTGCGCGGTGCGCGACTGGCCGCCGGGGGCCGGCCGTTGCGGGTGCGCAGGAGTTCGGTGCCGATCACCCGAGCGGCCGATGCTGCCGCGCCGAGTTGGGCGAGGGCATCCTTCGTGTCGCCCCGCCACCGCCGCGTGGCCAGCACCTCGGACTCGGTGGGCAGGGCGCTCGCAGAGCTGCCCGCGTGCGCCGCCGCGAGTGCTCTGTAGAGGCCCTGGCCGTCGGCGACCATGTGCGAGATCAGCAGCGAGAGCACGAACCTGCCCGAGGTGGTGCGCACCCCGATCAGCTGCCATCCCCGACCTGCGACAGGGTCGACGTCAGCGGCGCGCAGGGTGCGATCGGCCCACTCGCCGATCTGGTCGTCGGTGATGGGGTCCGGTTGGATGCGCAGCACGGGCGGATGCGGTGAACGTGCCCACCGGTGCCGCGCGAAGGGCACCACGGCGCGAATCACCATGCGGCTCAACGATCCGGCGGCTAGCTGGTCGCCGAATCGTTCGAGCTCCCCGGGCTCGGGCTCACTGCCGAACACCCAGGCGTATTGGATGGGTGCCGACCAACCGAATAGGTCTTGCGCCAGCAGATATGACTCGTCCGCCCCTGCAACACGGTTCATTTCGTCAGGCTAACCACGTCGCCACGGTCGCGCATCCCGGCGAAGCCGGAGAGCGATATTCACCACACCTGGTAGTCGAGGGCCCACCCGTCGAGTTCGCCGGACAGTAGCCTGCGCAGCTCAGCGGCGTCGGGGAAGCGTCTCTCGTCGAAGGCGGCGACCGAGAAGGTCATCGTGTCACCCGACTGGATCGCCCAGGACTGCAGTCCGTCGCCGAACCGGTACGCCAGGTCGGGGTCGACACCCTGCGCGATACCGCGGAAGGCGACAGCGGTGGCCGAGACACCGCCGATATCGCGCAGTTCGTCGGCGAACTGCCCCAAATTGGACGCCACCGCGTCCGGCATCCCCGAGCCCGCGGTCGCGGCGCGGACCACCAGCGCCGTCGGTAACAACGACACCAATGGCAGCAGATGGATATGCGCCGCGCGCTGCCCCGCCGACAACCGCGCGAACGCCTCCTTACACAGACGGCGCAACGCACCGAGGTCGCCGCCGGTGGCCAGCTCGTCGGTGAGCAGCACCGAGACTCCCGCGGTCGCGTTGCCACGATCGTCGTCCTCGGTGCGCCTGCTGACCGGGATGCCCAGTTTCAGCGGTGCGCCATCGGCGTATCCCGACGCACGCAGAGCACCGGCCAGCACGGCGATGAACAGGGTGTTGGCGGTACCGCCGTGCCGGCTCGCGATCGAATCCCAGTGCGCCGCATCAACACTGACAGTCGTCCACGAACACTGCGCACGGGGGGACCGCAGGTGCGCCGGGGCCTTCATCGGACGCCCCTCGGCCCTCACGCTCGGCGCTCGCCCTTCCACGGCTGTAGGCAGCGATTGCCCATCCGGGGTGGTCGCAGATTGCCCACGGGGGCGAGTGCGAGCGGGGAGTCGCGCGCGATCGCGAGCGAGGGTGGCGGCGGCTGCGGCGATGCCGAGCCCCGCCGCAGCCACTTGTCCCACACCATCGAACACGTCCCGCAGGCAGATGCCGAACGAACGGGCCGACGTCAGGTCGTGGTCGGTGGCGTCACTCGCGGGCGAACCCACCGTGCGGGAGAGGGGGTCGGTGGCGTTACCGGCCAGGGACTCCATCGCGGCGGTGACCATGGTTCGGCCGTCGGCGACGAGGTGCAAAGCGGTGAGCGACAGAACGAAGCCACCGTCGTCGACCGCGACACCGCGCAACCGCCAGGCGGGGCCGCACTCCGGGTCCAGCGGTGCACCGTAAAGTTCTGCTCCCGACCATGTCTCGATATCATCGGCGGGAATCGGCGCCGCGTCGATCAACAACTCGGGCGCGAAGTCCGCATGCTCCCATCGGTGTCTGGCAAGGGGCACCGCAGCCCTGGCCAACCGCCGATTGAGCACGCTGTCACACAGCTTCGCGTTCAACGCCACCAGGTCGACGCACTCCGGCTGCGCGGAGAATCGCCACAGGATCTGCAGCACGACCGACCATCCGAAAGCTTCACGCACAAACCAATACGTACTGTCCTCGGGCTGCAATCGCAGCGTGGTCGCCATCAGCGTCGGGCCCGTGAGCGGAGGTTCGCGTCGGTGCGCTCCTCGATCAGATCCGCGCATCGCAAGACTGCCTGTTCGGGCGTGATCAACTCTCCTGCAATTTCTTCGGCTCGTCGTGCACAATCCGGCGCGAGCACAGTGGTCAGCTCGGCGACCAGCGTCTCGGCAGTCAAGCCCTTCAACCGCGTTGACGCCCCGACGCCGTGGCGCACGCATCGCGCGCCCCAAAACGGCTGATCGGATCCCACCCAACACACCAGGCTCGGGATCCCGGCTCGCATCGCCGCGGCCGTGGTTCCCGCCCCACCGTGATGCACGGCGACACGGCACAGCGGCAGGATCTGTTCATGATCGAGTGCGCCGACGACTCGCACGTTCTCGGCGTCCGATGGCGCCAGATCGGCCCAGCCGGTGCTGATCAGCGCACGCACGCCCAGCCGGTCACAGGCCGTCACGATGGCACCGACCACCGCCGCAGGGTCAGGGACCGGCATGCTGCCGAACCCGAAATAGACCGGCTCCGTGCCGGTCCGGACCCAATCGAGCAGCTCGGCATCGGCGGTGTCGGCAGCGATGCGACGGCGTTGTTCGCCGGAGAGTCCGAGGAACCCGACGAACGGGCGGTCATCGGACCACTCCGCGACCAGTTCCGGACACAGCAGCGGATCGTAGGCCTGGATCTCGAGTCGATCCCGCGGCGAACGAGCGACCGTACCGTCGACGCCGAGTTCGCGGCGCAGCGCGTTCTGGCGATCTCGGGTCAGCAGCCACATCGCGGTATCGGTGAGCCACCAGCTCGCGCGGTTGAGCGCGGGCGGCAGTCCCGACACGGCCGCAGGCACCGGAGAGACCGCACTGTTGGGCCGAATCGGCGCGTGGTGCACCGAGATACATGCCGCGCCCACAGATTCGGCGAACGGCGCCGCGATCTGCTCGGTGACGAATCCGGTGAGGATGGCATCGGCGCCAGCACCGAGTACCGACATGTCAGAGATCGCTTGCGACCAGCCGAGATCCCGGATCTCGGTGAAGGCCTGCCACCGTTGCCGCGGCCCACCGGTGCGCATTCGGGTGCGCACCACGTCGGAGTTCATGTGCGCCTGGGTGTCGTAGCCGAACGGTTCGGCCGACAACCCCGCCGCGGCCACGAACCCGCACAGGTTCGGCGGGGCGCCGACGACCACATCGTGGCCTCGGCGACCGAGTTCGGCTCCGATGACGACGGCGGGCTGGATATCTCCCCGTGTTCCGTTGAACGCAAGTAGAAACCTCGACATAGCAGCACGGTAGGCGAGATCCACAGCAATGGACCAGCATCCGGGTTCCGCTTGTGAGATGAAGCACGCGAATCCGATTTCACCGCGCGAACCAAGAGATTTTCTGGTTACGGTTGCCTCCTCGACCCCCGGTAGCCGTACTGCGAGGAGCTCGATGAAATTTGTTCTCGCGTTCACCGGCAGCCGCGGTGACGTTCAACCGGGCCTGTCGCTCGGTGTGGAATTGCGGGCCCGTGGTCACGACGTCACAATGGCGGTCCCGCCGAATCTGACCGAATTCTGTCGCCGTGCCGCGATGCCGACACGGGAATTCGGTACCGATACCAAAGAATTGCTCGATTCCGCACTGGTGTCGAACCGGTTGAAATCGGCGAATCCACTGACTCGGTTGCGGGCGATCGCCGAAATCACCCTGCGTGACGGCCGCACCGTCCAGTCCGACCTCATGGATCTGACGGCAGGTGCCGATGCGGTGATCGGTGGCAACGTCGGGCAGGAACGGCTGCTGAACGTGGCCACGGCACGCGGAATCCCCTATATACCGGTGCACTACTGTCCGCTGCGCCGCAACGGTGTCGTGTCACTGCTGCCGTGGGAACGCG
Source organism: Nocardia salmonicida NBRC 13393 (assembly GCF_001613085.1). GTDB lineage: Bacteria > Actinomycetota > Actinomycetes > Mycobacteriales > Mycobacteriaceae > Nocardia > Nocardia salmonicida. The sequence goes on along the minus strand of NZ_BDBR01000023.1, from coordinate 32,760 downwards.
TACCCGGCCACGCACATCGACTCAGCTGGGCGGTGCTCGAGCAGCTGACCTGGCTCGCGACCCGCTCGGCTGAGCGCGAACTCGCCGCCGATCTCGGTTTGGCGCCACCGTCGGGTCCCCCCGCAGGCCGGATCGTCGGGCACGGAATGCCCGAGATCCAGGCCTACGACCCCGTGATATTCCCCGGCCTGGCACGGGAGTGGCGGCACCGAAAGCCTCTGGTCGGCTTCCTCGATCTCGCCCCTCACACGCGCACCGCGGTCGGCGACGCCGACGACAGCGCGACGCTCGACGATTGGCTCACCACCGGCTCGCCACCGCTCTATGTCGGATTCGGCAGCATGTCGATCGCCGAACCGGAGCGACTGGCTCGAACGTTCATCGAAGTCGCCGCCGAACTGGGTCTGCGCCTGCTCGTCGCCACGGGGTGGAGCGAGTTCATGGCGAGCACGACCGGCGACACTGTCCGGGCGGTACGTACCGTCGACCATGCCGCCGTGCTCCCCCGCTGTGTCGCGGCTGTCCATCACGGCGGCGCCGGCTCCACCGCGGCAGCACTGCGCGCGGGCATCCCCGCGCTGGCATGCTGGCTCGGTGCCGACCAGCCGATGTGGGGCCGCAGGCTGCACGCGCTCGGTGTCGGCACCGCACTCGCCGCCGCACGGGTGGACCGGGACTCCCTCACGCGCGCGCTGCACCCGCTGCTCACTCCCGAATACGCCACCGCGGCACAGGCCCTCGGCTCGGCGATGGTCACCCCCGCTGCCGCCGTGCACGCGGCGGCCACCCTCATCGAAGACTCGGTCCGCACCCCCGTCGGTACCGGCACATCCCGTGGAGGAATCCTATGAACTCGCTGTCGTTGTCCGTGGTGATCCCCGCATACAACGAGGAGCAGATCATCGGCGAATGCCTGCGGCGCCTGACCGAACAGCGCGAGTGCATCACCGAAATCCTGGTCGTCGACAACAATTCGACCGACGACACGCGTGCGATCGTCGCGGCGCATGCACTGGACTGGCCCGTGATCAGCCTGATCGACGAGACCGAACAGGGACTCGTCCACGCCCGCAACCGCGGTCTCGATGCCGCGGGTGGTGAGCTGATCGCCCGTATCGACGCAGACACGTTGGTTCCGCCGGACTGGGCCCGATACATCGTCGAGTTCTTCACCGCCGACCACGCGGGTTACTGGGCCGCGGCCTGCGGTCGCGGTCAGGCCTACGACCTGCCCTACGGCGACACAGTCGGCTCCCTGCGCCAACGCTGGCGGACCAGGAAGAAGAACCAGATCAAGCAGGTTCCGGTGCTCTACGGCTCGAACATGATTCTGCGCCGCGATATCTGGTCGGCCATCCGGGACAGGGTAGCCATGCGCCGTGACATCTTCGAGGATGTCGATACCGGCCTGTGCGTCACCGAGATCGGCGGGCGTATCGCGTTTCTGCCTTCCATCACGGTCGGGGTGGCGCCGCGGCGCATGGCGACCGGGATGTCGTCGTTCGTGCGGTACATGTCGTGCCTGCCGCGCACACTGGTCCTGCATCGACGCTACGGTCTCGCCCTCGGCGCGGTGGTGCTGTATCTGCCGCCGATCATCGTCGTGCACGCCGCGCGGCTGGTGCTGTTACGCACCTACGACATGAACACGCGGCGATTCGATCCGGCCAATCTGTTCCGCAAGAACGTCGATCGTGTTGCGCCGTAAGCTTTTCCGCGCGGTCACGCTCGTCGCATATAGACCCGCACGGTCAACGGCGCCAGCACTGCGATCACCACCGCCGCCCCGAGCAGCGAGATCCCGATCTGCGCGCCGAACCGACCCTCGGCCAGCTCCCGCACGGCCGTCACCAGATGAGAGACCGGATTCACCCCTGCGAATGCCTGCATCCAGCCCGGCATCGTCGACACCGGCACCAGGGCGTTGGACACGAACGTCAACGGCATCAACACCAGCATCGACACACCCTGCACCGTCGACGGTTTGTCCATCAACACACCCATGAGGGCGAAGATCCAGCTCAGCGCGAAGGCCACCACCATCACCAGTAGACAGGCCACGGCCAACCCGACGGCGCTGGCGGGTCGGTAGCCCATCGCCAGTCCCACCAGCACCGTCATCGTCGTCGCGACGGCGTAGCGCACCATATCCGCGAGCAACGACCCTGCCAGCGGTGCGACCCGCGCGATCGGCAGCGCTCGGAAACGGTCGAAAACCCCCTTGTTCATGTCCTCGCGTAACTTCACCCCGGTGTTGACGGAAGCGGCCACCGCGACTTGGACGAGCACGCCCGGGATCAGGATCGGCAGGTAGCCGGTGACCGTGCCCGCGATCGCACCCCCGAAAATGCTGGAGAACATCACCGTGAACACCACGGGCAGGGCGACGACGTCGAACAGTTCCTGCGGGTTGTGCCGGATCTTGAGCAGCCCGCGCCGCGCCATCGTCGCCGCCTGGGATATCGACTCCGACAGCGAGATCCGGCCGGTTCGCGAGCCGATCCGCTCGATCGTCGGCGTCATGCCGGCTCCGGCACGCGGTGGGTCCCGGTCGTCCCGGTGATCGCGAAGAACACCTCGTCCAGACTCGGTGGCGCGACACTGAGTTCGCGCACCCCGATCCCCGCCTCGCGCAGCGCGATCAGCAGTTCCGGCAGTGTGATGGTGTCGGTAGCACTCACCCGAATACGTCCCTCCTCGACGGTGACGATCCCTTCGCCGCCACTGAATCGGCGCACGATCGCAGCGGCGGTGGCCAGGTGGGCTCGGTCCACGCGCACAGTCAGCGCCGCCGCGCCGACGGCGGTCTTGAGCTCGTCGGCGGTGCCGTCGGCGACGACGCGGCCGTGGTCGATCACCACCACGTGATCGGCGAGCGCGTCGGCTTCGTCGAGGTACTGGGTGGTCAGCAGGACGGTGGTGCCGGTGGAGACGAGGTCGCGGATCGTCTGCCACATCTGCGCACGCGTACGCGGGTCGAGTCCGGTGGTCGGCTCATCGAGGAACAGCAACGGTGGACGAGCGATCAAGCTCGCCGCGAGATCGAGCCTGCGCCGCATCCCGCCCGAGAAGTACCGCAGTGGTCGTCGAGCCGAGTCCTGCAGGCCGAACTCGTCGAGCAGTTCGTCGGCACGGTGTCCGGCGCCCGCTCCGGACAGGCCGAGTAGGCGCGCGAAGATGGTCAAGTTCTCACGCGCGGTGAGGTCTTCGTCGACCGAGGCGTACTGGCCGGTGACGCCGATCAGCGAGCGGACCGCGCTCGCCTCGCGGACCACGTCGTGACCGAATACCAGTGCGCTGCCCGAATCAGGGCGAAGCAGGGTGGCGATCATCCGCACCGTGGTCGTCTTCCCCGCCCCGTTGGGGCCGAGGACCGCGCATACCGTGCCCGCCCGCACCGTCAGGTCGATGCCGTCGACCGCGCGGAACGTGCCGAAAGATTTAGTCAATTCCCTGGTTTCGATCGCCGGTTCGAATGCGGCCATCGTCATCTCCTCATCGGTGTGTGGGAGTGCGGTCGCACCACTGCGAACTGTTGGCAGCCTATGTTCTCCGCGAAGAATGCGGCAACCCGACACTGCCGCGGCACGCCCGTGCGACACGACGCGACCGCGCTCTCGGACAGCGCCGAAACATTGTGGTCACCGGTAGATCACCTACCGGAAATGCCGAAATACCCTAATATTTAATAAATACCGCCGTAGCCTCGCGAAATACCCAAATGGAATCATTGTGACGAAGGCCATGACAGTCCGGCAGGAACTATCTTCTCGCTGCACATACGCTCGATCCATGCCCGTTACGGGCCCACGCCGTTGGTGCGAGCAACGACGAAGTTGCGTCGCCATCGAGCGAGCATGCGGATTCACAGTGTTTTTCAGCTTTCGGTCAGCTACATGGTTGGGGCGCATTCATATGGAATTCACAGAGCTAGCCGATTACCCGCTTCCCGCGGGCACTGTCATCGAATGGACACCGATGACCACGGCCACGAACGTATGGGTAACCGACGATCGGGCACTGAGTCATCTGCACGAGGAACACTGTGTGCGCTCGGGCGGATCCGTCGGCGGCGAGAGTTCGTGGCTCGGCACGATCTTCAAGATTCCACTGCCCTTCGACCAAGGCGCTGTGCGGACGACACTGCGGCGGTGGATGGCGCGACACGACGCTTTCCGGACGACAGCCGCTACCGACGACGCGAGACAGAACCGGTTCGTCCGCTACACCTGCCGCGCCGACGAAGTCCAGGTCGCGGCCCGCCACGTCGGGCACCTGCGCAGCGGCACCCGGGTCTACCAGCACCTTGCCGAGTTCTTCGGCACCCGACTGTCGCCCACCGAGTGGCCGCACTGCCTGGTGGCCACGGTCAGCGACACCGGTACGACCGACGAAGCCGGCTTCCTGCTCGTGTTCGGTGCCGATCATTCCGTGATGGACGCGTACTCGATGATGTTGGCCATCAGCGAGATTCAGCGCATCTATCGCGCTGCCCTCACTGCGGAACCAGTCGAATTGCCCGAGGTCGGCAGCTACATCGACTTCGGCGCGGACGACCGCGCGGTGGGTTCGACGATGACAGCTGACCATCCCGCCGTCCATCACTGGCAACGATATCTGCGCCGTGAGGGCGGCCGGTTTCCGGCTTTCCCGCTGCCGATCGCACCGCGAGCCACCCAGCGCCCCAGCAGCTCTCGCCGGGCGACCAGACATCGACGCCCACTCCATCGAAGTACCTTGCACCAGAGCGGACTCTCGTCCTGGGTGCTCACCGCCCAGCAGGCCGACCAGTTGCAGGCGCGCAGCCGAGCGGCGGGCCACTCCACGCAGTCGGCGGTCTTCGCCGCACTCGCCGCGGCACATCGTGTACTGATCGGATCGCAGCCATTGCGGTGCGCGATGCCGGTGCACACCCGCCACGCGCCCGAGCACGCGCACGCGATGGGTTGGTATGTCGGGCTCCTACCACTCGAGATCGACCACACCGGCGCCGACACCTTCGACACTTTGCTCGCACGCACCACGGCCGCCATCGATTCGACCAAATCGCTGGCTCGTTACCCGTTTCCGCGCATCGCGGCTCTGCTCGACAGCACCGAGGTGCCGCGGTTCGTCGTGTCCTACGTCGATGTCCGCTTCGTACCCGATGCCGCGCTCTGGCAGCAGTGGGGTGTGCGGCCGTTGCGCAGCGGTGAGCAGTCCGACGACGAGGTCTACCTCTGGATCGCACGCTCGCCCGGCGGGATCGCCGTATCGGCGAGATTCCCCAGCAACGAGGTCGCCGCCGCGAATGTACACCGCTTCATCAATACGTTCACCGCCATGCTGTCGACGGTGACCACGCAGGGAACATTGGTCGATCGCCGCACCGATGTAGCACCGGCGGCGGGGTGAGGCACCGATGATCATTACCGCACTGCGCAATTGGCGGCCCGACGCCGGTGATCTGGTCGAGTGGCACCCGACCGAGGCCGCCCTGGGTGCCGCCGCTGCCGCGGGCCCAGATCACGACCCCGGCACGTTCCTCCAGGACAACCACATTCGCGGGATCTGGGCCAAGAATCGTTCCGGTGCACCACATACCGCCTATCTCGCGGTCAGCACCGAAGTAGATGGCGTACTCGACACCGAGGCGATGAGTCGCGCTCTGCAACGGTTCGTCCGCCGTCACGGTGGCCTGCGGACCTGGTTCACCACCGACGGCGCCACGGTGACCCGCAGCAGCATTGCCCCCGACGAGGTCTCGTTCCAGGCACGAACCGTCGGCGAGACCTCGGGTGACAAGGAATTCCGGGACTACGCGCTCGCCCGGATGTCGGCCGAGGCACTGGCGACCTCATGGCCGGGGTTCGCCCTCGGCGCCATCGACAGGACCGGATCCTTCACCCTCTACTACGCCTGCGACCACGCGCTCAGCGACGGCGCGTCGCAGGCGATGGCGCTCACCGAAATTCTCGACTTCTACGACAACGAGGCATCCGGGCGCGCACTCGGGCCCTATACGAACGCGCCGACCGGCGGGTTCTCGGACTACGCTCGGGCCGAGCACGACCTCGCGCGCACGTTCGATCTGTCCAGCCCCGAGATCATCGAGTGGGTGGAAACGTTTCGCCACCACGATAATTCGATGCCTCGCTTCCCCCTGGATCTCGGCCTGGCGCCGGGAACCACCGCGCCGATGCACGGCATCGAGTTGGATCTACTCGACGGCGTGGGCTCGGCCGCTTTCGCCGAGGTCTGCCGATCCGTGGGCGGACGGTATCTGGCCGGCGTGCTCGCGGCGGTGGCCGTCACCGATCTCGAAATGGCGGGCTGCCGTGAGTATTACGGCATGACGGTGGTGAGTACCAGAGGTCTCGGTGACTACCTCCAGGCCCAGGGGTGGCTATGCAACTTCGCACCGCTGAGCTTCGTGGTCGACGGCTGTTCATCGTTCACCGAGCTGGTAGCCCGTGCCAACGACGCCTACGATCGCGCGACCCGACTGGCGGGCGCACCACTGTCGTCGGTGCTGACCGCTCTCCTCGCTTCCGGCGCCGATCCCCGAGCGGTATCGACGGTCCCGAATATGCTGTCCTACATAGATTTTCGTCGCTTCCCCGGCGCGGGTACCGCCCCCTACGAGCGAGGAATGCTGTTCACCGGCGAGGGTGAGACGGCCAACGCGTCGATGTGGTTCAACCGCGACACCCATCACCTCTACCTGGGCTGCCAAAGTCCCTCGACACCGTTCGCCCAAGGGCAGATCGCGCGCTACCACGCCCACCTTCGAGCCGTCTTCACCACTGTCGCGGCCGAGGGCGACTATCCGATTTCTGCCGTTACCGACCGGGAGGTGGCGGTTGCACGTCACCACGGTTGATCGCTACACGCCTGAGCCGGGCACCTTCCTGCACTGGCGCGCGCCCGCCGACGAGCCAGAAGCGGCGGAGTCACCGATCCCGCCCTCGTTCAATCAGCTCGTGCATCTGTCCGGTGCGGAATCCGGAAGCATCTGGCTGGCAGCGACTTTCGATGTCAACGGCCACGTGGATCGGGCGAGGCTCGCGACGGCCTATCGCCATTTGATCGCCCGCCACGGCACGCTGGGTAGCTCGTTCGTCACGACCCCGGCAGGCCCGCGCAGAATATTGCGCCCGGCGCCGACCAGGCTGGAGCCTCAGCCCGATATCGCACACCGCTGCGCGACAGCACTGCGCGAGACCCTGCGACGCTACTGCGACATCGGGTGCGCACCGTTCGCCGGGCGGGCCTATCTCCTCGCGGCGATCGACCGGCCACAGACATCCACCATCGTGTGCGCCTTCGATCACGCCCATGTCGACGCGTACTCGATCGCCATCATCATCGAGGATCTGCGGCAGTTCTACCACGGCGCAGAACCCGAAACGCTGCCTCCTGCCGGAAATTTCGTCGACTACTGTGCGATTCCGGTCGAATTGCGCCCCGATGACCCGAGGCTGGAGGGTTGGCGGGCCTTCTTCGGTAACCGGGGCGTGATTCCGCCGTCGTTCCCGCTCGACCTCGGCCTCGAACCAGGACAGCGCGCACCGCAAGCCGTCGAGTTACGTCGATTGCTCTCTGCCGATGCCACTGCCGGTTTCGAAAGTTTCTGTCGCACACACGATGCCGGACTGTTCGCCGGGGCGCTGGCGGCGCTGGCTCACAGCGTCCACAAGGCCGGGGGCGGCCGGCGGCTGCGGATGTTGTTTCCGCTGCACACGCGTCACGAACCACGATGGCACAACGCGGTCGGATGGTTCACCACCAATGCCCCGGTCGCCGTCGACGTGATGAACGACTTCGCCGACACCGTTCGCGGCGCACAGGCCTCGGTTCGCGCGGCAATCGAACTCGGCACTGCCCCCCTCGCCGAAACCCTGCGCGAGCTCGGCGGATTGCGGCCTGTGCGGTCCGACATCTTCATGGTGTCGTACGTGGACTATCGGCGACTCCCCGGCGCTGATTCCCTCCGTGCCGTCAATGCGAACCACATCTCCAACACCGGCTCCGCCGACGACCTCCAGCTGTGGTTCTCACGCAGCGACGACGGCTTGGCACTACGTGCCCGCTTCCCCGCGACCCCGGCGGCGGATTCGGTGGTGCGCGCGTTCCTCGATGATGTCGAACAGATCCTGCGGACTAGCTCCCCGGGCGTGCAGCGACGACCGCACCGAGCGTCCGCACCCGGACGCGCTCCATGATCTGCCCGACCAGACGCAGGTCTCCGGTGAGTACGTCGGCTCGCGTCACCAATTCGGGGTGATCGACGACGAGGCGATGGTGGAAGCGGTACATGTCGGTGAGCTTGGACTTGGTGGTGGTACGGCTGCACAGGTTGAACGAGGAGTTGCGCCACGCGGCGACGATCCGTTCCATACCGACGAAGTGACCACCGGTGGCGACGCGGGCGAAGAGGTCGACATCCATCGGGAACACCAGGTCGGGGCGCAGACCGCCCACGCGCCGATAGTCGGCCAGCCGGAACATCGCCGCGGCCGTCGGACCGAACTCGGCCGGACCGCGACGCACGATGACCTTGGCCAGTTCCCGTGGGGTGCGGCGACCGAGCAGGCCCGGCAGACCGAGGTCGGTCTCGAGCAAGTCGCCCTGCTCATCGATCACATCGAAGCGTCCCGCGCAGATCGCGACCGACGAGTCGGCCATCAGCGCCCATTGTTCGGTCAGCGCGCCGGGGCGCAGGATGTCGTCGGCGCAGACCACTTTCACCAGTTCACCGGAGGCGGCCCGGATCACCCGGTCCCAATTGGCCCCGATCGGCAACACCGACTCGTTGCGCAGCACCCGCACTCGGGGATCGCCGGTGGAACGGGCGATCTCGCCGGTGCGGTCGGCGCTGGCGTTGTCGAGAACAAGCAGTTCGAAGTCGGCGTCCTCGGCGAGCACCGATTCCAGGGTTACCGCGAGCGTCCGCTCGGCGTCGTAGGCAGGCACACACACCGTCAACGCGGAAACCATCGTCGCACTCCCTGTCACCGGGTGATGCCCTGTTGCACTCCCGCCTTCCCCGGTGAGGAATCTACCCCACCCCCTGACTGGCTGCCGTCCGGTGGGCCCGAACGTGGTTACTCCCCTACACTGTGGGCCGATAGCGAATTCGCCGGTCGGGATGCACTTCGCGGGACACATGATGAAGGGTGCGGAGGTTGACGACTGCGACCGCAACGGTTGGTGTGCACATGACCGGATCGGAATGGTTCGGTGCCACTCCGGGCGGCCTCAACCGGTATTTCACCGATCTGTATCGAGCCCTCGCACAGCAGCCGGAGATGGCGGTGACCGCGGCCGCGTTCGGCACCGCCGATCACGCGGGCGCCGGATCGTGGGGACCGACGGGCGGTTCGACACTGCACCGCACCCGGATCGCGCTGCTCGCCCGCTCCGACCTCACCCCCGGCACCGTCCTGGACCGGCACTTCTGCCTCTACGGCCCCCTCGCCCGGACCGCGACGTCGAAGCTTCCGCTCGTGGTCCACTTCCACGGACCGTGGGCGCAGGAGAGCGCGATGGCGGGCGAATCGGCCCGTGCCGTGCGGGCCAAGTACCTGTTCGAACGACTGCGTTACCGCGGCGCCGACCGATTCATCGTGCTGTCGGGCCACTTCCGTGATGTGCTCGAACGCGACTACCACGTGCCCGCCGACCGGATCTCGGTCATTCCGCCCGGCGTCGACCTCCACCGATTCCGCGCCGCGCCGCTCGACACCACCGCCACCACCCGGACCGTGTTGTGCGTGCGCAGGCTCGAGCGGCGCATGGGCATCGACGTGTTGTTGCGAGCATGGCCGCAGGTATCGGCCGCCCATCCCGATGCCCGACTCGTCGTAGTCGGCACCGGTACCGCCGAAGCGGAGCTGCGGGCCGCGGCGGCCGAGCTCGGGGGCGCCGTCGAGTTCACCGGCCGGGTCGGCGACGACGAACTCACCGACCTCTACGCCGAGGCCACCGTCTCCGTTGTCCCGACCGTCGCGCTGGAGGGCTTCGGGCTGATCGCCCTGGAATCCCTGGCCGCCGGGCGGGCACCGATCGTCACCGACTGTGGCGGATTGCCCGACGCCGTGCGCGGCCTCGACCCCACCCTCGTCGTCCCCGCGGGCGAGCCCGACGCGCTCGCCGCCCGGCTCGTCACCGCGCTGGACGGAACGGTTCCCGAACCGGCCGCCTGCCGCGCGCACGCGCAGACCTTCACCTGGGACATCGCCGCCGACCGCCATGCTGCCCTCTATCGGGACCTGCTGTGACCCGAGCTGTCTTCCTCGCACACACCGCGGCACCGTCCGGCGCCGAACTGGCCACCCTGCGATTGCTCGACGCCTTGCGCGCGACGGGCCGCTATCAGGTCACCATGATCTACACCGAGGACGGACCGATGGTGGCCCGGATGCGGGCACGTGACATCGAGACCCGAGTCGTCACGGGACGATTCGACTCACGCGCCATGCGCATCGGCACCGGAGTGCTCGGACTGCTCACCGGCTTCGTCGCCCTGTTGCGGTTGGGCTGGGCCGTCGGCGCGGTGGTCGCCGAGACCCGCGCCGATGTCGTCGTCGCCGAGAGCACCAAGGCACTGGTCCTGGGCGCTGTCGCCGCCCGCCGCGCGCGTGTTCCGCTGGTGTGGCAAGTCCACGACCGTGTCTCCCCCGATTACTTCGGTGCGATTCCGGCCCTGGCGATCCGCGTGCTGGCCCGGCTCGTGTGCCGCGGACAGCTGGCCAACAGCCGCGCGACCGCAGCCACCTTGCCCGCTGGACTGTTTACCGCGATCGCCTATCCCGGTGTCGAACTGCCTGCGACACCAGCGGATCCGCGTACCCGCTCGGCCGCAGAGGCGGTAGTGGTCGTCGTCGGCAGACTCAGTCCGTGGAAAGGCCAGGACGTCTTCCTGCGCGCGATCGCCGCGCTGCGGGTGCGGCCTGCCCGGGTGGTTCTGGTGGGCGGCACGTTCTTCGGCGAGGAAACGTATCGCGCACAGCTGGAGAAGCTCGCGGCCGAGTTGGGTGTGGCCGCCGAATTCACCGGCCATGTCGACGATCCCACCGAATACCTCACCACCGCCGACATCCTCGTGCACTGCTCGGTGCTGCCGGAGCCCTTCGGGCAGGTCGTCGTCGAAGGCATGGCCGCGGGCTGCGCGGTGGTCGCGGCGACACCGGGCGGTCCCGCGGAGATCATCGACACCGGGGTCGACGGCTTGCTCGTCCCCGGTGGCGATGTCGGCGCCCTCACCGCCGCGCTGGACACCCTGCTCCACGACCCCGCCGACCGTGCCCGCCTGGCTCTGGCAGGCCGCGACCGCGCGCGTGATTTCGACATCCACACCAGCGCCCGCACCGTCGCCGACTTCCTCGACACCATGGTGACCCGCGGTGACTGAGCACGATCGCTATCTGGCCGGCGTCACCACCGACGTCTTCCCACACGTGCAGCCGGTCCCCCGCGAGAACGGCGCGCATCGCCGACCCGAGGACGACCAGGGGTCCGACGGCGAGGGCAAGCACAGCAAGTCCGGTCCGCTGGCTGTGCTGCGCGACATCGGGTTCGTCAGCTTCGGCAAGTACGGGCAGTATCTGGTCACCTTCATCACGGTGCCGCTGATCGCCCGGGTGCTCGGCGCGCACGGTCTCGGGCTGCTCGCGATGGCGATGTCGGCCTATTTCATCGGCTCGCTGATCGTCGACCTCGGCATCACCTCGTTCATGGCCGCACGGGTGCCCGATGCCGAGGACAACCACGCTGCCGGGACACGGTTCGCGGCCGTCAACCAGTTGCGCGGCGATTACCTCGCGGTCCGGCTGAGCCTGCTGCTGATCCTCGGGCTGGCGCTCGTCGCCGGTCTGGTGTTCGGTGTCCCCGAACCGGTGCAGATGATCCTGCTCGGTTTGTTCGCGGGCGGGTTCTGGTCGATGTCGGAGGACTGGCTGCTGATCGGGCAGGGCCGTTTCGGCGCGTCGACGATCTATCAGGGCATCGGGCGGCTCGGCTATCTCGCCCTGCTGGTCGGCGTACTGCCGCGGCTGCCGAGTGCTCAAATCGCGGTGTTGTGCCTGCTGGTGTCGTCGGTGCCCACGGTCGTCGCCACCTGGATCGACACCTCCCGGCGGTACGGCCGACCGTCGCGACCACGTGATGTCGGTGAACTGCTCCGCACGGGCGCGCCGGTTTTCGCCTCGCGCTTGCTGATCACCACCTACGGCCAGGGCGCCGCCGCGATCTATTCGGTGGTGCTCGACGCCGCCGCCCTTGGCCTGTACTCGGCGGGCGATCGCCTCGTGCGGGCCCTGCAATCGCTGCTCGACCCGATCGGTTTCGCCCTGCTGCCGCGCCTGGCGCGACGCAGTTCCGACGGCAACTTCTGGCGTGACAGCGTGCGGGTGCTCGCGGCCTGCGTCGCGCTGGCCGCGCTGGTGAGCGCGCTGGTGTGGGTCGCGGCGCCCTTCCTGATCGAAGTGATCTTCGGCACCGAATTCCTCGGCGCGACCTCACTGTTGCGGATCGAGATCCTGATCCTGCCCGCCACCACCGTCACCTCGTTCGTCACCACCGCGATCCTGCCGGTCCGTCAGGACACCTTCGGTGTGCTCACCGGCGCGGTGATCGGCACGGTGATCGCGGCCTGCGCGCTCGGGCTGACCTTCCGCACCCACTCGGTACACACCCTCGTCTACGGCAGCGTGCTGGTCGAATACACCGTCGCTGCCTGGTATCTCGCGCGGGTCAGGATACTGGTCCTGCGCGACCGGCGCAGCAAGGACCACCACGCATGAAAATCCTCTTCATCGGCGACGACTGGATCGGCAGCAACGCCCGTTCGCTGGCCGACGGTTTCCGCCAGGCCGGCCACGATGTGCTCGTCGTCGACTCGACCGCGATCACGCTGCCGACCCGTTTGTCGCCGCCCTGGATCTATGCCAAAGCGCGCAAGGAACGGGCGCCGTGGCAGGTGCGCGCATTACACGAGCGAATCGAACGTAGCGCTGAGGCCTTCGATCCCGATATGGTGTTCGTGTTCAAGGGAATCCATCTCGACCAGCGCAGATTGCTCGATCTGCCTGCCGCGCTGCATGTGCATTACAGCGCCGACGATGTGGCGAACCCGGAAAATCTCACCCCCTCCTACCTCGCGCACGAATCCGAGTGGGATCTCGTAATCACCACCAAGCGCCACAATGTGCCCGAGTTGCGGGCCCGCGGCGCCCGCGCCGTCGGTTTCGTTCGCAGTGCCTACGATCCGGCCTGGCACCACCGGACCGCCCGCCGCGACGGGCGTGACTACCTGGTCGGCTTCATCGGTGTGTGCCGTCCCGACCGCCGCGCTGCGATGGTCGAACTGGCCGGACGCTACAGCGATCGCATGCTGGTCCGTGGGCCAGGTTGGCGCCGGGTCCCCGAACTGCGCGCCACCGGCGCGCACGTGGGCGGCGCGGTCTACGGCGCCCAGTATTCGGCCGCGGTGGCCCAGGTCGGCGCGAACCTGGTGCTGCTGAACTCCGGCAACCGCGACACCCACACCTGCCGCACGTTCGAAGTGCCTGCCGCCGGTGGCCTTTTCGTCGGCGAACGCACCGATGAGCACGCCGAGTTGCTCGACGACGCCACCGAGTGCTTCCTGTTCTCCGACACCGACGAACTCCACGACATCCTCGACCGCTGCGCGACGGAACCGTACAGGGTCGCCGCGGTGGCCGACGCCGGACACCGCCGCGTGGTGGCCGACGGGCACCGCTATGTGGATCGGGCGCGCGAGATCGTCGCGCTGGCGCAGGAGGTCAGGTCCTGACCGGCTCCGCCACCGTCGCCGCCGTCGCCGCCGCGCTGCTGGTCATCGCGGTCGCTGCCCTCTGGGTGCCCGGCGTCGCCCGAGTGTTCCTCATCGCGCAGGCCGTGTTCTGGTCGCTGTCGTATGTGGCTCGACCGTTGGTGCTGCTCGCGGTGCGGCCCGAACCGCACTTCGGTGACAATGTGCCCGATCCGCGCCTGGCCGATCTCGGCTACGACCGGGGAATCGCGCTGGCCTTGGAACATGTCGTGTTCGGACTGTGGGTGTACGCGGCGCTGGTCGTCGCCTACGCGATCTGGTCACATCGCAGGCCGCTGCGCCGCGCCGCCGCCCTCGACGATCCGGATTTCGTGCCCGCGCTGGTCGCGCTGTACGCGCTCGGCATGCTCGGGCGGGCGGCAGGCACCGCGTCCGGGTCGGCGGGCACCGCGGGCGAGGTCGACAGCGCCAACCCGATGCTGGCGTTTCTCGCGGTCCCGGCCTCGATCGCCGCGATCGGCCTGATCATCTTCCTGCGACCACCCGACCCGCGCCGCAGCGTCGTCATCCTCGGCGCGCTGTTGGCCGGTGAGCTGTGGTGGTCGTCGGTGGTGCAGTCCAAGACCCCGATCCTGGGCGCTGCCCTGGCACTGGCCATCCGGTTCTCGATGATCGGCTGGAACCGGCGCACCGCCCTCGGTGTCGCGGGTATCGGTGTGATCGGGGTCATCGGCTTCGGCTGGCTGCAGTCGTTCAAGTCCACCGGCACCGCGGCACGTGATGCGGCGTCGGTCGATTCGATCTATCCGGAGAACGTGCAACCGTTCCTGAGCATCCTGCGCCGGTTCGATCTGCTCGAAGCCGCGACCGACGCGCTGTTCTACGGTCCCGGCGGCTGGCTGACACCGGCCGAAGTCGCACAACACGCGAGCATGAGCCTCATTCCCGCACCACTGCTGGGGCTCGAGAAGTTCCAGTCCGGGACGGCGTGGGCGAACGAGGTGCGCGGCGCCTCGGTGGATATGAGCACCGTGACGGTCTCACTCGCCGAGGGAAATTTCAACGAGGGCTACGTGCTCGGCGGCTACACCGGGGTCGTCGTGAGCGCGGTGTTCACCTTCGCGCTGCTGGTGGCCTGGTCGTATTCGCTGTATTCGCGGTGGTTTCCGGTGGTCGTGCTCGGCTTGGCGATCACCGGCGCCTCGACACTGTTCGAGCGCGGGATTCTCGGCAGCATGGAGAATCTCGGCAAATTCGTACAGACCGCCGTGCTGGCGTGGCTGGTGTACCTGGTCGTCGAGGAGTTCCGGCGTACCGAATCATGTGTGGTATCAGGGGAAATGGAGTCCCAGCGATGGGTTTGATCGATATCTGGCGCATCGTACGACAGCGGTGGCTGTTGATCGTGGGTGTCGTGCTGGTGTGCACGGCGGCCGCGTGGACTTACGCGCAGACGCTACCGAGCACCTATGCGGCGTCGAGTTCGATGTATGTGTCGATGGCGACGGGCACCTCGGTGAACGACTCGTATCAGGGTGGTCTGGCCGCGCAGCAGCGCGTGCGGTCCTATCTCGATCTGGCGGCCTCGACGACGGTGGCGGCGCGGGTGGTCGACGAGAAGGGATTGAAGGTCACCCCGGAGGAGATGCGCGCGCGGATCACCGCCAGTTCACCGCCCGCGACCTCGGTCATCGTGATCTCGGTACAGGATTCGACACCGACCGGCGCCCGCGATCTCACGGATGCGGCGGTGGCACAGTTCCGCAAGCTCGTCGACGAACTCGAGTCGATCCAGCGCGACGCGGCACCGGCCGCGCGGGTCGCCGTGGTCGACCGGGCGCAGGCGCCGAGCGCACCGCTGGGACCGCCGCCGGGCCGGATCGTGCTGCTGGGCCTGATCGCCGGTCTCGCCCTCGGTGGCGGCGCGGCGCTGGTGCGCGAGCGCACCGACCGTTCGCTGCGGACTCCGGATGCCGTGGCGGCAGCGCTGCCCGTTCCGGTGCTGGGCGTGATCGAAGCGGGCTTGCCCGCTGCCGCAGGCGAGACGCGGCGGTTGCGCAGCCGGTTGTTGCAGCACGACCCCGCGAAGTCCGTGCAGTTGACGAGCCTGTCGACGCGGTCGGAGCCGGATGTGGCGATGGCTCTCGCCCGTTCGTTGTCCGACAGTGGACAGCACGTGGCGCTGGTCGACGCCGACACCAGTGGCGGCGGCAGCACCGAGTTCATCACCAGTGACAGCCCGGGGCTGGCCGCGGTGCTGCGCGGCACCTTGCCCGCCGCCAAGGCGCTGACGCCGTGGTCGGAGACCGGGATCGCGTTCCTGCCGCTCGGCGCGGCCGATCAGCTGACCCCTGATCTGCTCGTGTCGGCACGCTTCGCCGACCTGCTCACCGATCTGACATCGCGTTTCGACCATGTCATCGTGGAGACCGCCCCGGTCACCGTCGCCGCGGACGCGATCGGCGTGGCGCCGCTGTGCGATGCCACCCTCGGCGTCGTCGAGCTCGGTGCGCTGTCCGCGCCCGGATTGCGCGGCGCGCTCGCGACTCTCGGCGCCGCGAAACTCACCGGAGCGGTGGTGTACAGCAGACCCTCGGCTCCTCTGGCCCGGTTCCTGGAACGGTTGCCCCTGTGAACGAGGAATCAGTTGGGCGGCGGCGTCTGCTCGCCGCCACCTTCGGCGCGGCGGCAGTGCTGCCGCTGGCCGCGGCATGTGCCGCCGACCCGGAACCGAGCGCCGAGTTCCGCTCACCGCACGTCAGCGATACACCCGCGGCGCGCAACGTCCGTGATTTCGGGGCGGTCGGCGACGGTAAGGCCGACGACACCGCCGCTATCGCCGCGGCGGTGGCGGCCACGGATCGACCGATGGTGTTGTATCTGCCCGCGGGCACCTACCGCGTCCGGTCGTGGCCCGCGATGCCCGACTACGCCACGGTGCTCGGCGACGGCGGGGACGCCAGCGTCGTGTTCTGTGAGGAGGATGTGACGCTGATCCGGTTGGAGCAGCGCAACCGGGTTCGGTTCGCCCGCATCGGCTTCTATCTCACCGGGCCGCGCGCCACCGCTTTCGTGCTCTCGGAATGCTTCCGCTGCTCGTTCGACAGTGTCGTGATCCGGGGAAACCATCTCAGCGACAACCATCCTCGCTTCCTCGCCCAGCGCGGTGTCGTGTTGGATCGCAATACCGGCGGCACCGCGTTCATCAACTGCGACATCAATAATTTCGGGGTCGGTCTGGAGACCCAATGCATCCAGAACTACGTCACCTCATCGAAATTCACGAGCAATTACGTCGGCGTGCTCGGCACCGGCAACGACCACAATGCCGGATTGGCTTTGACCAATGTGGAATTCGTTTCCGATCGCGATCCGCGCACCACCGATCGCCATCTCATGGTCGACGGCGCGGCCAACGATTGGTGGCTCACCAATGTCTGGTTCGAGGGCGCCGATATCGCGGTCTCGGTCGGGACACGGGGCAAGGGCGGACCCGCCCAGTTCGGCATGGTCAATTGCAAGGTGGCGGCCCGTTCGGTCGGGGTCGATCTCGCCTACTGCAGGCAGCCGTATCTGGCGAATGTGGTCTTCGATCAGGAATCCGACCGTCCCGCCGTCGAATTGCGCATCGACCCCACCGACTGCGCGGAGGGCACCGCGATCAATCTCATCTCCGGTTCCGCCGACGACCTGCGCACCGGAGTTTTCCCCGACGGATGGCAGGTGATCGGGCGCAGCGGGATGCGTACCTCGCGCTTCACCGGCACAGTGATCACCAGGGCCGGGCACGGCGACGCCGATCTCTTCCAGGCACAGGGCAACGACGGATCGGTCCGCTCGGCCGTATTGTCCAGCGGCGCTTGGTTATCCGATCACTCCGACGCCGGACTCGTCCTCAAGGACCCCGGGGGTGGTTACTGGCGGCTGGCCGTCGGTACCGACGGGGCGCTGCGCACCGTGGCAATGGGCAAACAACGGCCACGGCAATGAGTTCGTCCTATGCATCGGTGGTCCTGGGACCGGTGCGCCTGCGCGGTGTCACGGTCCGGCTGCGACCACCGGCTTTCGGCGATTTCGCCGAGTGGCGACGGATTCGCCTGCGTGATCGCGCCTGCCTCGAACCGTTCTGGTTTCGTTCGTCGTCGACCTGGGAGCAGCGGCACACCGCGACCCGCTGGGTGCGTGAATGTCTCACAGCCCGAGCCGAAGCCGAAGCCGGGCGACGGGTGAGTACGGTGCTCGAGATCGACGGCAGGTTCGCCGGGCAGCTCGAGCTGGTCGGTATCGACTCCGGCGCCGCCGAGCTCAGCGTGTGGGTCGACGCCGAGGTCGCCCGACGCGGTGCCAGCGGGCTCGCCGGGTCGCTGCTGCTCGACTTCGGGTTCGACACCGCGGGCCTGGAGCGGATCACCGCGCCGATCGCGGTCACCAATGCCGGTGCGCGGCGCGCGGTCCGGCAGCGCTGGACGATGGAAGCGGTCATGACCGGATATTTCGATGTCGGCAGCGGCCGCGTCGATCACGAACTGTGGTCGGTGACCAGCGATCGGATACCCGCGGGCGGGTTCGCCGCCGACTGGCTCGAGGGCTATCTCGCGACGCACTCCGCTGTCGCGGATCCTGCCGACACCACAGGCTCGTCGACCGGTGCCGCGGTATCGCGGTACACGATTCTGCGGGCCCGCATACGGTATTGCCTCGGCCAGATGCGGCACCTGGCCGACCCGTTGTGCACCGCCACCGCCGCAACGGCGCGCGCGGAGCACGGTTCGGTGACGATACGGCCTTGGCGCAGTGGCGATTTCAGGCTGCGCCGCGCCGCGCGGATCGCCGCTCGGCCGCTGCTCGCCCCGGCGACACCGCCCGAGGACTGGACCCGGCTACACACCCGACGGGAGTGGTGGCGAGCCAGGGCAGCCTCTCGGAGGGGGCTTCGCGGCAAGCACGGCGTCGTCCTGGTCGTCGAGGAAGCCGGCCGATACGTCGGCGAGTGTCGCCTCTTCGATCAGGATATGTTCGATCGCAATGTCCGTGCCGGCGTGTGGGTTTCCCCGCAGGCAGCCCCGGAGGTCGCGGTCGGCGCGTTACGTCTGCTGATCGGGCACGCCACCGAGCGGCTCGGTATCTGGCGGGTGGCGCTGGCCGTACCGTCGGCCGACCGAGCGAGCGCGGCGGTCGCTCTCGACGCCGGTCTGCGCCATGAGGGCACCATGCACCGCTACCCCGGTGCCGACGGCGAACTCACCGATCACGAGCTGTGGGCTTTCAGCATCGCGCGTACCACCGCGGCGTGCGTCGGCGGCGCCGGAGAGGACCGGTCATGACAGCCCACCACGGTTTCGATCGCAGTAACGAGCTGCAAGCGCGCCTGCACGACCTGGTTCCCGGCGGCGCGCACACCTACGCACGCGGCGCCGACCAATATCCCGAGTTCATGGCGCCGATCCTGGTGCGCGGCGACGGCGCTCACGTCTGGGATGCCGATGGCAATCGTTATGTCGAGTACGGGATGGGCCTGCGCGCGGTGACGCTGGGCCACGGCTACGCGCCGGTGCTCGCCGCGGTGTCGCAGGTCATCGCCGACGGCGTGAGCTTCAGCAGGCCAACCGAACTGGAACTGCTCGCCGCACAGGACTTCCTGTCGCTCGTGCCAGGGGCCGACATGGTGAAGTTCGCCAAGAACGGCTCCGACGCCACCACCGCCGCAGTCCGCCTGGCCAGAGCGGTGACCGGCCGCACCACCATCGCCGTCTGCGATCAGCCGTTCTTCTCCGTCGACGACTGGTTCATCGGCACCACCGAGATGGCAGGCGGCATCCCCGCCGTCGACGTCGTGAAGTTCGCGTACAACGATCTCGACGACCTCGCGGCGACACTGGCGGAAGGCCGCGTGGCCGCGGTGTTCCTCGAGGCCGCGACCGCGATCGCCGAACCACTTCCGGGCTACCTGGAAGGTGTTCGCGCACTGTGTGATCGGTACGGCACGCTGCTCGTGTTCGACGAGATGATCACCGGATTCCGCTGGTCGCCCGGCGGCGCCCAAGCCGTCTACGGCGTCACACCCGACCTGTCGTGCTGGGGCAAGGCTATGGGTAACGGCTTCCCGATCTCCGCGCTCGCGGGCAAGCGCGAGTACATGGAGCGGGGTGGGCTGCGCACCGAGGAAGATCGCGTCTTCCTGCTCTCGACGACGCACGGTCCGGAAACGTCCTCGCTGGCCGCGTTCCGCGCCGTGGTGCACGCCTACCGCACCGAGGATCCCGTCGGCCGGATGGAACAGGCGGGCCGTGTCCTCGCCGACCGCGTCAACTCGATTGCCGCCGACCTCGGCATCGCCGATTTCCTCCAGGTGCGAGGCAGGCCGTCGTGCCTCATCTACCGCACCCTGGACACCGAAGGTGCTCCGTCGCAAGCATTTCGGACCCTGTTCCTCCAGGAACTACTGGTCCGCGGCGTACTCGGCCAGTCGTTCGTCACCTCCGCCGCCCACGACTCGCAGGCGATCACAACGACCGTCGCCGCCTGCGCCGAGGCGGCCGAGGTCTATCGCCAGGCGATCGCGCGCGGCACCGTCGACGGGCTGCTGCGCGGCCGTCCCGTCGCCCCCGCACTGCGTCGCACCGCGGCGCCCCGACAAATCGAAGCGAGCACCCTCCGATGACCCGTGTCGCCATCGTCCACGAACGTTTCACCGAGTTCGGCGGCTCCGAGGCCGTCGTCGGCGAGTTCGTCGCAACCTGGCCCGATGCCGAGGTTTTCGCGCCGATCGTCGCGCCGGGCGGCCTGCGCGAGCCGGTGCGCACCGTCCACGACACCTGGCTGAGCAAAGCGCACACCTACACCGGCGGCAGGCACGCTCCCCTGCTGCCGCTGGTCCCCCGCGCGCTGCGTCGCCTGCCGTTGCGCGACTTCGATGTCGTCGTGATCAGCCATCACGCGTTCGCCACCCAGGCCGCCCTGGCCACCGACGCGCCCGTCATCGCCTACGTGCACTCCCCCGCCCGATGGGCCTGGGATCGCGAGTTCCGCGCGCAGGAGACAGGGGGCCGGATCGGCCAACTCGCCCTCGGTGCGCTGGGCACCCTGGCTCGACGCGGCGAACTGCGGGCCGCGCCGCGACTGACACACGTCATCGCCAACTCGCACGCGGTCGCCGAGCGGGTCACCGACTGGTGGGGCCTGCCCGCTTCGGTGGTCAATCCGCCCGTGCAGGTCGCCCACTTCACCCCCGATCCCTCGGTGGAGCGCGAGGACTTCTTCCTGTGCGCGGGCAGGCTGGTGCCGTACAAGCGCGCCGACCTCGCCATTCGCGCCGCGCAACGGGCCGGGGTTCGCCTGGTGGTCCTCGGCGAGGGCCGCTTCCGCGCCCAGCTCGACGAGATCGCCGGATCGGAGACGACATTCCTCGGGGCCACCTCCGGCGAGCTGCTACAGGACATGTACCGGCGCTGCCAGGCCGTGCTGATGCCGGGCATCGAGGACTTCGGCATCGTCCCGGTGGAGGCGATGGCCTGCGGCACGCCCGTGCTCGCGGTCGGCGCGGGCGGCGCCCTCGACACGGTGCGTCCCGGCGTCACCGGCGAATACGTCCCGGCGGGCTCCGATGAGGATGTCGTCGCGGCGCTGGCCGAGGTCATGCGCGAATTCCGTTCGACGGCCTACGATCCCGCCAAGATCCGCGAGCACGCCACCACCTTCGCGCCCGAGGTGTTCCGTGCCAGGATCGCGGATACCGTCCATGACGTCCTGGCGGACCGGCCGTAGGGGTAGCGACAAGTTGTCTGAAACTGTCAGTTACTGAAAATATCTGTCACACATACCCTTTGACCTGCGGCGACAGGTGACAATTCCCACACGGTGATATCACGTCCTTCGCTTGCTCGTCTAGGTTACTGGCAAGTACGGTAGGCGTAGCCGGGACGACGATGTGCCCGGTTTCTCTCCAGCCACTTTTGCTGCTGGACCTCAACCGTTGATTTCGCATTCACCGCCGCATGCCGATCACTGTTGCGCGACACCGTGTTTCGAGATTTTCAGGAGGAGCGATGGTTTCCTACATCGTGACAGGCGGTACCGGATTTCTGGGTCGGCGTGTGGTGCGGGGGCTGCTCGCAGCCGACCCCACCGCGATCGTGCACGTACTGGTGCGCGCCGAGTCCCTGACCAAGTTCACCGTGCACAATGCGGAAAATCCCGACAGCGATCGCGTGTTCGCGCTGGTCGGAGACCTGACCGCCGAGGGCCTCGGTCTCGGCGACGGTGCGCCGCGTGCCGATCACGTGCTGCATCTGGGCGCGGTCTACGACATGACCGCCGACGAGGAGACCGCGCACGCGGCCAATGTCGCGGGCACTCGCTCGGTGATCGAGTTGGCTCGCAGCCTCGACGCCACCCTGCACCACGTGTCGTCGGTGGCGGTGGCGGGCGATCACCGCGGCAAGTTCTTCGAGGAGGATTTCGACCTCGGCCAGAACCTGACCTCGCCGTATCACCGCACCAAGTTCGCGGCCGAGAAGCTCGTTCGCGAGGCCACCGACCTGCGCTGGCGGGTGTATCGCCCGGCGATCGTGGTCGGTGATTCACGGACCGGCGAGATGGACAAGATCGACGGCCCCTACTACTTCTTCTCCGCTATCTCGACGCTGTCCACCCTGCCGTCCGAACTGCCGTTGCCGCTGCCCGATCTGGGCGCGACCAACGTGGTGCCGGTCGATTACGTCTCCGAGGCGATGGTGCGGCTGGTACGGCGCGAGGGTCTGGACGGGCGCACGTTCCACCTGGTCAACCCGCGTCCGCAGCCGTTCGGGGAGATCTACCGCGCCCTGGCCACCGCAGCGGGCGGTCCCGTCGGGATCGGCACCGTGCCCGGCAGCGCCCGTGCGTTGAACGGGCTCGGCCACGTCCCCGGCGCCAACGCGGTGCGCGACTTCCTGTTCGAGCAGGCGGGCATCCCGGCCGCGGTCGCGCCGCATGTCGGTTTCACCGCCGAGTTCGTCGCCGACTCCACCCGGGCCCAGCTGCCCGGGCTCACCGTGCCCGCGTTCGATACCTACGCCGAGCGCCTCTGGGACTTCTGGCGCACCAACCTGGACCCGCACCGTGGTCGTCCCGCCGCCGACGCGCATCCGCTCTCGGGGCGCACGGTGCTGATCACCGGGGCGTCCTCGGGGATCGGCCTGGCCACCGCCCATGCCGTCGCCCGCCGTGGCGCGATCGTGCTGATGATCGCCCGTGGCGTCGAAGACCTCACGGCCGCAGCGGAATCCGTGCAGGCCGAGGGCGGCACCGCCTTCGCCTACCCCTGCGACATCACCGACGCGGAGTCTGTCGACCTGCTCGTGAAGACCGTGCTGACCGAACACCACCACGTCGACTACCTGATCAACAACGCGGGCCGCTCCATCCGCCGCTCGGTGGCCAACTCGGTGGACCGCATGCACGACTTCGAACGCACCATGGCGGTCAACTACTTCGGCGCCGTGCGCCTCATCCTGGGGTTGCTCCCGTCGATGCGCGAACGCCACTTCGGCCATATCGTCAACATCTCCTCCATCGCCGTGCAGACCAAGGTCCCCCGCTTCGCCGCCTACGCGGCGAGCAAGTCCGCGCTGGACAACTTCAGCGATATCGCCGCGGTCGAAAACCAGGGCGACGGAGTCACTTTCACCTCTATCCGGATGCCACTGGTCCGTACCCCGATGATCGCTCCGACCGAGATCTACCGATCCCTGCCGCTGCCGGACCCGGACCGGGCAGCCGAGATCGTGGTCCGTGCGCTGCTGGAACGCCCCGATCGCATCGACACCCCCGTGGGCACCTTCGCCCAGGCGGTCGAGATGTTCCTCCCGTCGCTCAAGCGCACGATCCTGCACACCGGCTTCCGCTTCTTCGGTGAATCCACCGCGGCACAGGGAAAGTCGACTCCGCAGGTGGTCACCGAGCCCGCCGAACCGACACGCAACGCCCTCACCGTGCTCGGCCCGGTCCTGGCGCCACTGATGGTGATGCCGCAGTCCGCGGCCCGTATGAGCCGGGTGCTTCCCGGCGTGCACTGGTGACACAACACTGAACGCCCGGTCGGTCACGACGCTTGTCGTGACCGACCGGTTCTGTTCATCGCAGGGCGGTGCTCGCCCAGGCCGCGAGAGTTGTCGGCGTGGTGGTGAGCACTGTGCGCGGGTTCTCCGGGACGAAACCCGAACTCAGTCCCGCAGACATCCCCGCGATGCCGTCGATCTGGCCCTGCCCGAGCCCGGCCGATCGCAGTGCGTCGCGGAACTCGTCGTCGGCGAGGTGGATCGGGGTGACCGCATGCCCCAGCTGCCGACCGAGGATCTCGGCGACCTCGGTGAAAGTCAGATCCCGTGGTCCGTGCACCCCTTGGACGACACGCCCCGACCACGCGTCGGACAGGAGCCGGGCGGCAGCGACCTCACCGATGTCGCGCGGGGCCACCCAGGCCATCGCATGGTCCAGCGGCCACGGTGTGGACAGCGTGCCTGCCCGGATCTCGTCGAGCTGGGTCAGCAGGTTGGTGAAGAAATAGCCGCATCGCAGGTGGGTCACATTCGCGCCGGTCGCGTCGAGCAATTCCTCGGTTCGCGCCAACCCGTCGATCTCGCCGGCCCCACCCCGCTTCTCCGCGCCCCCGCTGCTGAGGAACACCGTCGCCTCGATCCCGTTCTCCACGACAGCGCGCGCCGCCGAAGCCCCCATCCGCGCGTATCCCGCCACCGGATCACCGTCCACGAGGGCAGGCGGGTCGACCCAGAACAACCGATCAGCACCTTCGGTCGCGCGCACCACCGCATCCGCGTCCCCCTGATCGACCTGCGCGACATCGACCGATCCCCGCATCGCGGGATCGAGCCGCCCGGGATCGCGCATCAGCAGCGTCGGCCGAACCCCCGCTTGCACCAACAACTGCACCACCCGAGCACCTACATGCCCCATCGGCGTAGTGACGACAATCCGCATCTCACCCTGTCGAAGTCCCATAGAGCCCACGCTAGAACCCAACGCGGCCAATTCCTGACCGCGATAGCCCACTGATCAACAGGACTACACTCATTTCCTACGGTGGCCCTCGGGTAGATCGGAGTCGACATGTCGAAGTTGCTGAACTCCTTGTCCGAAGATGAGTACGTCCTGATTCGCACTACAAAGAAAGCGCAAATGGTCGACCTCGACGAAGAGGCGCTGATCCGGTTGCACACTCGTGTGCGACGTGCGCGCAACAAATTCGTCAAGTTGTATCGCCAATCCGGCGCGGCAAAGGTAGAAGCCAAAGGCGCGCGCGGCTCCGGAAAAGCGGCGAACACCCGCAATGCGGACAAGGCGGAAGTCTTCGAAAGCGCACTCGGCAGGGTGAGCCGCCAGTTGGCCAAGTCCTCGAAGCGAACCGCCCGCAAGCTGAAGGCCGACAGACTCGCCCGCGCCCGCAAGGATGCGCCATCGTTCAACGACATCGACACCAGCGACGGGAAAGTGCGCTCCGCGGGGAAAACGCGCACCGATGCCACCCGCGAGTCCGCCGGCCGAAAGAAGTACGAGGCCTCGAGCATCGCCGCGGGGGCACGGCGCCAAGCCAAGAAGGACGGGCGCTAGCCACCTAGGCCGTCAGCTCACTCCGTACTTCGCCAGGACCTTCGCCCGCTTGCCGGGCTGGATGTTCACCCGAGTGATGTCGCCGCTGTAGTGGGCGAGGACGCGATGGTCCATCACCTTGCGCCACAACGGAGTCACGTACGCCAGGCCGATCAGGCTCGCGTAGCCGCTCGGCAGCTCGGGCGCGCCGTCCATGCTTCGCAGGATCTGGTAGCGGCGAGTGGGGTTGGCGTGGTGGTCGCTGTGCCGCTGCAGGTGGTAGAGAAAAATATTGGTGACGATGTGGTCGGAGTTCCAGCTGTGCTCGGGGGTGCAGCGCTCGTAGCGGCCCGAGGCGGTCTTCTGCCGCAGCAGACCGTAGTGCTCGAGGTAGTTCACCGTCTCCAGCAGGGAGAACCCGTAGATCGCCTGGATCAGCAGGAACGGCAGAATCGACGGACCGAACACCGCGACCAG
Organism: Nocardia salmonicida NBRC 13393; assembly: GCF_001613085.1. Lineage (GTDB taxonomy): Bacteria > Actinomycetota > Actinomycetes > Mycobacteriales > Mycobacteriaceae > Nocardia > Nocardia salmonicida. The sequence goes on along the minus strand of NZ_BDBR01000023.1, from coordinate 6,920 downwards.
CGCCACCCACAGCACGACCGACATGAGCCAGGCGTTGAGCACGTCGTTGCGCAGCGAGAACGGGCTCTTGTCGAGCCGCCGCAGACGTGCGCTTTCCAGCTCCCACGAGGACTTCAGGCTGCCCCACACGCTGCGTGGCAGGAAGGTCCAGAACGACTCGCCGAACCGGGCACTGGCCGGATCCTCCGGCGTCGCGACACGCACGTGATGGCCGCGGTTGTGCTCGATGTAGAAGTGTCCGTACAGGGTCTGGGCCAGGGTGATCTTCGACAGCCACCGCTCGAGTTCGTCCTTCTTGTGGCCGAGCTCGTGCGCGGTGTTGATGCCGATGCCGCCCATCGCGCCGATGGTGAAGGCCAGGCCGATCTTGGAGACCAGGCCGAGTCCGCCGTCGATGCCGAGCCAGGACAGGCTGTCCGCGGTCCACAGATAACAGGCGAGCACCAGGCTGAACAGCTGCAGCGGGATGTAGGCGTAGGTGCAGTAGCGGTAGTACTTGTCGTTCTCCAGCTGCTCCATCACCTCCTCGGGCGGATTCTCGCCGTCGGGCCCGAAGAACCGGTCCAGGATCGGTAGCAGGACGTACAACAGGATCGGCCCGAGCCACCACCACACGGGCGCGACGACCTGCCAGCCCAGCTGATTGAAGACCCACACGAAACCGCAGGCCAGCACCGTCGCGCTGGGCGCGATGAGGCCGAACAGCCACAGGTAGCGCTTGGGATCTCGCCAGTGCGGCGGTGCGGCGGATGCCTCGTGGTCGCCGATTCGAGATGTCGTCATTGTCATTCTCCTGATCACCGAGACTCCGGACACCTACTCGCTCGAAGTCGCCTTCGTTTACACATTAGCTCGTAGTGTTCTCATTGGATACACAATGAGCCAGATTGTCAACGATCGAGCACATCGGCTAACACATGTAAGATGATCACGTGGCCGAACCACCGAACTTTCAGGCAGAAATGCGCCAACTGCTGCGCGACCGGATGATCGACGCGGCGCGCACGATGGTCGTCACCGAGGGCTGGGGCGCGGTCAACATGTCGCGGGTAGCCAAGGAGGTCGGCATCAGCAGGCCGGTCCTCTACAAGGAGATCGGTACCAAGCAGGCACTCGCGGATGCCCTCATCGAGCGCGAGACCGGCATCTACCTGACCGGGATCGCCGAGACGCTGGCCGAACATCCGGCCGATCCGCTCGCGGGCATGACAGCGGCCGCCGAGTACACGCTGCGCACCGCAGGCGACAACACCCTGATCAAGGCCGTGCTCTCGGCTCGCCAGGACGGCGACACCGCCCTGCTGCCCGCCCTGGTGAGCGACCCCGAACCGGTACTCGGCCGGGCGGTGGCCGCACTCACCGCCACGGTGCGCGAGCAGTACGAATTCGCCGCCATGACCGACGACGAACTGATCTCGATCGTGGAGATCATGGTCCGACTCACCCTGAGTCACCTGTTCCAGCCGACAGGAAGCACCGATCGCGCGGTGGCGCAGATCGGCGCTGTCCTGTCCGGGGTCATGCCCGCCGCCTGAGGCGGCTCACAACCGCGCGTTCACCTGTCCGGCCGCGGCCGCGAACGCCCACTCGTAACTGCCGTGTGCGGCCGGGAAGATCCCGCCCGCGCACACCGGATCGCCTGCGGCGCAATAGTTCGCGGTGCGGTCGGCGTACAACGGTGCGACCGGCACACCGACGAGTCGCAGTGGGTCGCCGAACAGCAGAACCGCGACGACGCGCGAGGACAGTTCGGGGGGCAGTACCCACGCACCGGGCAGCCACACGGAGCCGAGAGCGCCGTGGGCGACCACCGCGCCCTGGGAGTAGCCGACGAGGACGAAGCGCTGATCGGGACAGGCAGCGGCCTGGTCGATCACATGGCTGGTCATCGCCCGGGTGCCGTCGATCATCGAGGTCGGGACCAGCAGGTCGGCTGGGTACTCGACGCGATGGGCGGTCGTATCCACCGGTAGTTGCGCGCTCAGGGCCGCGTAGAGCGGGTCGCCGATCACGGCTCCCAGATAGCCGGGTTCCTGTGTGCCGCGGGCGACAACGATATCGAGCGTGGCGCAATTCTGCGCCCACGCTGTCAATCCCGGGGACATCGCCGTCCCGATTCCCGCAGCCAGTAGCAACACCGACAGCGCTCGCGCTGTCTGCCTCGCGACGATACGAATTGCCTTCCGATTGGTCATCGTGCCCACCCACTCACGCCGTTGTGAGAAATAGAGAAAGAGCGATTCGCCTCCTGCCCCAACAGCATTCGGCGTGCTCAGTGGTGGAATACCCGCTGACCTGCATCTTCATGGCGCGAAATCGGCATCGGCTGCGCCACGGTTATATCTCGGATCGCCTGCGGCACAACACCGCTGCCGATTCTCAGTGCTTCTTGGGCTTCTTCTTGTACTTCGGCTTGTCGTGGTCGGGCTCCCACTCGTAGCCCGCGACACCACGTTCGCAATAGGAGTCCGCGACGAGAACGTCGCCCTGATCGCGCTCACACCAGCGCGTCTTCGAGCAGGACGTGGCGCCGAGGCCGGCCACGACGGCGAGGGTGAGGACGGCAGCGCCGGTACGGGTTCGGACGTTCATGAACTTGTCGAGCCTTTCATCGAATGGAATATCGCTGGTCAGGGTGTTTTCCAGGACTTTTCCCCGCCCGCCGACGAACCAATGCTACGTTCCAGACATGCCGAGCACAGCGTCTGAGCCCACCGAAGATTTCACCCCCGACGCGATTGTCGTCGGCGCCGGACTGGCAGGCCTGGTCGCCACCCACGAATTGGTGCTCGCCGGACGCAAGGTACTGGTCCTCGATCAGGAGAACCGCGCCAATCTCGGCGGGCAGGCGTTCTGGTCGCTGGGTGGGTTGTTCGTCGTCGACAGCCCGGAACAGCGCAGGATGGGCATCAAGGACTCTTACGAACTGGCACTGCAGGATTGGCTGGGTTCGGCTGGTTTCGACCGCGAGGACGAGGATCGGATGGGCCGCGAGTGGGCGAAGGCCTACGTGCGCTTCGCCACCGACGAGAAGCGAGATTACCTGCACGCCTTGGGTTTGCGATTCACCCCGCTGGTCGGCTGGGCCGAGCGGGGCGGCGGCCTCGCCGGCGGACACGGCAACTCGGTGCCACGATTCCATCTCACCTGGGGCACCGGGCCCGAGGTGCTTCGCGTCTTCCGGGATCCGGTCCTGGCCGGTGAGGCGAAAGGGTTGGTGCGCTTCGCCTTCCGGCACCGCGTCGACGAGCTGATCGTCGAAGACGGCGCCGTGACCGGAGTCAGCGGCAGTGTTCTCGCGCCCTCCGACACCGACCGAGGCCAGGCGTCGAACCGGGATGTGGTGGGCGAGTTCAGCTTCACGGCGCCGGCGGTTCTGGTGAGTTCGGGCGGCATCGGTCATGCCCACGACCTCATCCGCCGCAACTGGCCCACCGAACGTCTCGGTCCGTGCCCGGAGACCATGATCTCCGGTGTCCCCGCCTACGTGGACGGCCGGATGCTCGCCATCTCCGAGCAGGCGGGCGCGGCGCTGGTCAACCGCGACCGGATGTGGCACTACACCGAAGGCATCAACAACTGGGATCCGATCTGGCCCGACCACGCCATTCGCATCATTCCCGGCCCGTCGTCGCTGTGGTTCGACGCGAACGGAAACCGGATGCCCGCACCGTGTTTCCCCGGTTTCGACACCAACGAGACCATGCGCCAGATCCTGTCGACCGGCTACGACTACTCGTGGTTCGTCTTGAACCAGTCGATCATCGAGAAGGAGTTCGCGCTGTCGGGTTCGGAACAGAATCCCGACATCACCGGCAAGGACTTGAAGTTCACCGTGCGCAGCAGGCTCGCCAAGGGAGCGCCGGGCCCGGTGGAAGCCTTCAAGCAGCACGGTGTCGACTTCGTGGTCGCCGATTCGCTGGCCGAGCTCGTCGACGGCATGAACGAGATCGCGCGCGGGCCCAAGCTCGACGTCGCCACCCTCGAACACCAGATCGTGGGCCGGGATCGCGAAGTCGCGAACTCGTTCTCCAAGGACGCGCAGGTGATCGCGATCAACAACGCCCGCAAGTTCCTCGGCGACAAGGTCCGCGTCGTCAAACCGCACCGCATTCTCGATCCCGCCCACGGCCCACTGATCGCGGTACGCCTCAATGTGCTGACCCGCAAGACCCTGGGCGGACTGCAGACCGACCTGGATTCGCAGGTGCTTCGCCCGGACGGCTCGGTGTTCCCCGGCCTGTACTCCGCCGGTGAGGTCGCCGGATTCGGCGGCGGCGGCGTGCACGGTTACAACGCGCTGGAGGGCACGTTCCTCGGCGGGTGCATCTTCTCCGGTCGCGCGGCCGGTCGGGCGATCGCGCGGCGCGAGTCCTAGTGCGGGTGCCGGGGGGCCAGGGTGCGTGCGGCTTCCTTGGCCACCTCGGCGAGCGCGCGAGCCAGCCGTGCGGTGTCGAGTGCCGTGCGCTCGCCCTTGATCGTCCCCGACAGCGAGATCGCCGCCACCGCGACGCTACGGCCGCGAATCGGCACCGCCACGCAGCCGACGCCCGGGAGCGATTCCTCGGTGTCGACGGCCACGCCCTGACGGTTGCGGATGCGGGCGAGTTCGCGGTGCAGTTCGGCCCGGTCGACGATCGTGCGCGCGGTCCGCGCCACGGCGTTGCCGCGCAGTGAGGCTTCCGCGATGCCGGGCTCCAACGTGGCCAGCAACGCCTTGCCGACCGCCGTGGAGTGCGCGGGCAACCTGCCCCCGACGCGGGTCGGGATGACCACCCCGCCCCGGCCACCCGAACGATCGAGGAACAAGACCTCGCGCCCGTCCAGCACCGCGAGGTGGCCGACCAGCCCGGTGCGCTGACTGAGTTCGTAGAGCAGCGGCCCCACCACCTCGCGCAGTTCGTTCTGCTCGGCCGCGAGCCCGCCGAGTTCGAGCACCCGCAGACCCAGCCGGTAGCCGCCGGGGGTGTGCGCGAGCCAGCGCAGCCGGATCATCTGGTCGAGGATGCGATGCACGGTCGAGCGCGGCAGCCCGGTGCGTTCGGCGAGCCCGAGCAGCGTCAGGGTGGGGGTGGCGGAGTCGAACGCGTCCAGAATGAGCGTCATCCGCTCGATCATCGATGTCGGCGGTGTTCCGGTCGCCCGGCCCGATCCGGACCACAGGCTTTCCGGCGCCGGCTCGGTCACGATCTCGACCGTCATTTGATCCAACCTCCACAGTGCGTAGCCATAACAGACTAGAGCCGTCAGCTCCGCTCACGCACTATTTCGCGTCGAACTCAGGCTGTGACCGGACTGATCGGCGTCACCGGCAGCGGGCGACGCACGATCGGCGCGATGGTCGCCGCGATCTCCGCGATGGCCCTGGCAGGCGCGGAATGGGGGTCGCTGTCGACGAACGCGGTGCCATGATCGCCCGCCGCACAGACCACCGGATCGAACGGGATCCGGCCGATGACCGGGCAGTACGTGTCGAGCAGGCCGCTCAGCGCGCGGCTCACGGCGGTGGCGCCGCCCGCGCCGAAGAGCGTATGCCGGGTGCCGTCGGGGCTGTCGTACCAGGACATGTTCTCGATGATGCCCGCGACTCGCTGACCGGTCTGCGCGGCGACGGCGCCCGCGCGTTCGGCGATGCGGGCCGCGGTGCGTTGCGGGGTGGTGACGACGAGCAGTTGTGCGGTGGGCAGCAGCTGCGCCAGGGAGATGGCGACGTCGCCGGTGCCGGGCGGCATGTCGATCAGCAGGATATCGAGTTCGCCCCAATACACGTCGTTGACGAACTGCTGCAATGCGCGGTGCAGCATCGGCCCGCGCCAGACGACGGGGGCATTGTCCTCGACGAACATGCCGATAGAGATGACGCGCACTCCGAAAGCTGTGGGCGGCATCATCATTCCCTCGACCAGGGTGGGCGCGGTGGTGATGCCGAGCATCGCGGGTACCGAGTGGCCGTGGACGTCGGCGTCCATGATGCCGACACGCAACCCGCGTCGGGCCAGCGCGACCGCCAGGTTGACGGTGACACTCGACTTTCCGACACCACCTTTACCCGAGACCACGCAATATACGCGGGTCGGTGAATCCGGTTGCGCCAGCGCGGAAATGCTCTCGGAGTCCGGCCCGCGGAGTTGGATGCGCAGGTCACGGCGCTGTTGCTCGGTCATCACCCCGAAGTCGACGGCAATATCGGCGACGCCGGGCACAGCGGTCACCACCGCGCGGATGTCGTTATCGATGGTCGTCCGGAGGGGGCAGCCCGCGACGGTCAGCAGGATGCGCACGGCCACGCGCCCCTGTGCGTCGATGTCGATGGCCTCGACCATATTCAATTCGGTGATGGGACGGCCGATCTCGGGATCGTCGACTCCGGCGAGCGCCGTCCTGATCTGCGGTTCGGTCGGTGATGTCACGAGCTCTTCCTCACCGGGCCAGGCTGGCGTGCAGCATGTCCGCGCGTTCGACGACCTTGATCCGCTCCCGGCCTTCGGTTTCGCCCAGCGCGCGTTCGTGGGCGTCCAGTCGGTACCAGCCCTCCCACGTGGTGAAGGGAATGCCCGCGGCGGTGAGAAATTCGGTCACCGCGTCGGGGCGCGGTCGGGGCGCGGGTGTCAGGCGGGCGCGATCGGCGAGCAGGCAGGCGATTGTTTCGCTCGCGTCACCCTTGGTGTGGCCGATGAGGCCGACGGGGCCACGTTTGATCCATCCGGTGACATACACCCCGTCGAGGTATCGCGCCTCGTCGCGCGCGTTCGGGTCGATCAGCACCCGCCCGGCTTCGTGGGGAACGGTGCCGGTGCGGTCGTCGAACGGGATGTCGGCGATGTCTTCGGAGCGATAGCCGACGGCGCGGTACACGGCCTGGATGTCCCAGTCGGTGAAGTTGCCGGTGCCCTTGACGTTGCCGGTGCCGTCGAGCTGGG